>DASP01000010.1 GCA_002503825.1 Methanoregulaceae archaeon UBA467 | reverse complement strand
TATATTTTTTACTGCGAATTGTGGGTTGAAGAAGATACTTGCTGCTTCATCCAAATCCTTCCCTATCGTAATCCCGACCGATCAAATCCAGGATGGAATCGTGCTTGGATCTGATGGATTTTTAGCTTCTTTGATAATAAATTTAAAAGAACGACTTTTATAGGATTTTTCTCTAGCATCAATGAATTTTCCGAATATTTTAGACACATCTTTAGCTCCATTTCGTTTCAATTCAAAGGCAATATGGTCATAGGGAATTAAAACTTGACAATTTACCTTTGATTTCAATAAATATGGAAAATTACTAAAGGCTGAATCAGTGGTTTGAGATAAATACACGTCTCGAATATTGATATTTAATTTTACACTTCTACTAAACAAATTTTTTTTAAAATAAATATTAGCCCTCTCCAAAATGGCGTCCCGTGATCCCTGATTAATTGCGATGAGTGCAATGTTCGGGGAAAAAGATTTTTTCTTCTTTTCGATTTTTACTGAGATTCTAATTCTTTTATCTAAAATTGTAAAAATGACATTGAATATCCCAAGAAGGAAACCTAATACAGCTATTATAGCGACGATCCAGTCAGTGATAGGAATATTTTCTGCAGTCATTTTTCCCAAAAATTCAATCTATACATTCTAATTAATTAAATAAATCAATACTGATTTCAGGTTTCTTATTACATCTGTTCAATTTTCCCATAATAATCTGGAAAATCTTTTTTTAATCGATCAATAAAATTCTCTGGAACACATACTATTGCAATATCAGACAGTGAAAAATTTATATTATTCAATGCTCTCCATTCTCTTTCAAAATAAAAATTACTCGGGTCTTTATCATCTAATTGATCATTCCATGGTTTAAAATGACTAAAAACAGTGATTAAAAATTGCAATATGTTCAAAGTATCTTGAAATTCTGTATCGAAATTATTTTCGTCGGCACATTTTTGGGTATATTGCAAATATCTCATTAAAAAATACCAGATTGTCTTACTTGTATATTCCTGATAATATTCCTTTCTATTCATAAAATTGTAGGCATTGTCGTTAATTTGAACAAATGCATTTGAATTCTCTTCAATGTAAAATACCGGATTTGCCCCTTTTGTGAGTAAAAAATCACGAGTGAAGCCTAATCCGAATTTACTATATTTTTTTACATGAAGGGATATTTCTTTGATGGGAATATCAGAAAAACACACACATTTAGGATTAATCATTTCCTCTAATTTTCGATACTGCATAGAATCAATCTCAACTGACCCAGGAAAAATGCGCTGTTCATGAGGAGGAGATGAAATCCAACCCTCTTGAATAATTTTTTTTAGTAAACAATATTGCTCTTCTTCTTTTTGCAAATTTTTTCCCACAAAATGAAATAAAATCTCGGAAATGTAACCTTGGGACATAATCATCCAACTTTAAGGTGTTTTTTATCTTTTTTTTCGAGGTCGTCCCTTATCTTTGATTTTGCTACAGCTAAAGCATGACTGGCAGCTATCAAAAAAGGAAGGGAAGTTCGTTTCTTAAACCTACATCTTTTACATTCCCACAAGAACCCTCCCCAGAAACTTAATCGTTCGAACAAATCCGATTTGCACACAGGACATTTTGGAGGAATTTCAATTAATAGGCTGTCATATTTATCTATCCCGCGTAACATTTCAAGACTGGGATTGTTTAGCGCTTTTATATGCCATAGAATCCCATCATATGGCACGTTTGCTGCTGTATAGGTTCCATATTCAGCTTGACAGAGTATTTCAGTATCCGGTGAATAGGAATATCGTTCCTGAAGATCATGTTTTGAAATGTCAACTTCCTGTTTTCTTTTAAAGATTAATATTGAAATTGAAATTATAATTAAAATAATCCAAACATATACAGGGATTGCAGCTATCCATAGGAAAAAATCGCCGCCATTTGCGAGATATGAACCCAACCCTGCAAGGAAAAATGTTATAAGAGGCGCTAGGATGAATAAATTAATAATAATTTGCGTAATTTTCTCGACAATATGCAAACTTTTTTCCAATTTAACCACTTATTGCGTCTCTTATCAATTTTTTCCCTTCTTCACTCTCTAAATATGTCTTGACCTGGTCTTGGATCCTAATATCAAGTTCTTTTTTTGTAAAAAATTCTCTGAGCGCGGCCTCAACTACAGCTGTTTTGTTAGGGAATTCCCCAGATTCAACAGTAACATCAATTTTTGAGAGAAGATCTTGGGTGAGTTTATAGCCAGATTGTCGTTTAGGCTTTCCTTTGATGATTGCCACAAGAATAATGTAAATTCCCTCTTTTAAATAACATGGTAACTCTATAAGATATACTATAGAGATACATTTATTATACTAATGATATATCTTTAGTTATACTATAAAACCTAAACTGAAGCGAATCCTGATAGGATTCCCTGAGAAGCAGGTTGAAAAGATCGACCTGCTCGTAGAGAAAGGCGTCTATCCCGACCGCAACGAGATGGTCCGGACGGCCGTCCGTGAACACCTGCAGAGGTGCGAGGTGCCTGCATGAACATTTTCACACCGCACATCACGAGGGATTATTCTCTATGAAAGCAATTCCAAACCTTGCCCACTATTGGGTGAAGCGTATCGACTATTGAATTTAAAATCGTTAAATGAGGAATCCATAATGTCACAGAACATTCTGGTATTGCGCCGGGATACCGCTGACGTGATCAAGCGGAGACATCCCATCGAAAGTATCGTCCTGGAGAACATGGTGAAGCGAGGCGAGGCCCGCATCATCGAGGAGGAACACGCATGCAGCAAAGCAAGTGCGTAAGAAAACCTGGAAGTACCGCCCCCACCCAATCCGACGCCGGCAAGCAAGGGAATGAAGCGGGGAACGGCAATAAAGAATCGTTTTTAAGATTAATCAATGTATGCCAGCGCATCTATTACGCCGGTAAAACTCTTCTCGGAGGTGCACCGTTCCCCGGTCGCGGGGTACATGTGTACCGCTGCAGGAACTGCAACGGGACCGGGCTGGTATTAAACCCCTGGTATGAGGTATGCAGGGACTCGGGATAGTCTACCGACCTATCAGAGTTTCAAAAGAGAGGGAGAGGAGAGGTTATCCCGGTTATTCCCCAGCGACCCGGTCAGACCAGGAGGAGATCATTGGCCTTGAAATGTCCAGTGACCCCTGCATCGATGTGTGCCCCTGTTACCCGCCTCTCATATTGTTTCATTCGCCCGGGTTCGTCACCCTTCCCATGAACAGGATATTCCCTGACTCGTTGTCCAGTATGAGGAAGATGAAGGGATGATCGGCCCGGAACACGGGGACCGGATCAGCCGGGATTTCCATGCTCCGGTACATCGGGACCGCCGTTGCGGCCGCAGCCTCGGTGCCCTCCTCGTTCACGTCCACGTACGCCTTGTGGAACACCTGCGAGATGGCCAGGCTCTTTGTCCCGTCCATGCCCGAGAAATCGGCCTGGCCCGGGTTGAATGCCGACGGCATCCCCATCTCCGAGAGCGTATCGGCCATCTGGTAGCCGGTTTCCAGTTTGAATTTCGGGAACCAGACCTTTACCTGCTTGTAGACGAGGGCCTGGCGTATTTCCGACAGTGTCCCTGCATCGAGGGACTCTTCCGCCCCGCCCAGGTCACCGTCCGTCGGAAGGAGCACGAGCATGGAGAGTTCTTTTCCACCCTGGCTGGCATAGGGCATCCCGAGCACCTGGAAGGAGCCGGTCTCCGCGTACCAGTACTTTGCACCTGCATCGGTCTGTTTCATCATCGGGACCGGGACGGTCGTCGTCGGAGAAACCCTGAAATTCTCGCTGGCGGTGTTTTCTTCTTTAAACTGGGTGGCCCATGTTCCCTTGAAGTAGATGGCATTGGTGATTACCAGCGTGGTTTCGGGGACGATCGACCCGGCCGGAAGCAGATCGCGGATCCTGTTTGCGGTCTGGTCCTCAACCCACCGGTTGATGGTCTGTCGCGACTCATCGGGGCTGTTCATAAAATCGAGGTTGGTCACGCGGGCCGAGTAATACTGGTCCGCCGTGCCGAGGTAGGAGGGGAGGAAGGTGTAGTTCTTCCCGGCCCAGAGTGCATTGGCGGTCTTTAACGTAAACCCGGAATTTCCACTGTTTAACCCGTCGGTAATTTCTTTGTATCCGTTTCTCATCGTCGCGTCTTCGGCCGGGAAATGGAACACGGACCGGATCTCATCCGCGGTTGTGCCTTCTGCTCCCTCATAGGTGACGGCAAGGGCCGACGAGATGCTCCATGGTGAAAAGAAGATGTTACTCCCGGGATTTTCGGCAACCATTGCCGAATAGAGGTCCATGGCAAACTGGTTGTTGGCCTCCACCACCTTCTTCCCGGTATCACCTGTCGCCGGGATATTGATTGGCACCGGCTTATCAGGCAGCGTCTTTTTGGTTCCGTGATTATCCAGGAGCGATCCGGCCGGACCCGGGTTGTGGGTCGCCGGGTTCTGCAGGTATTTCGAGATGAAATCACTGTAGCTGCTGGTCGGGAACGGTACCGGCAGATAGTTCTCCGGTTCCACCTCCGGCAGGACCGGGCTGACCCCGCTACCCTGCCCCGCGTGGAACTTCTGGATGAGCGCCTCCATTCCCGTCGACCTGTTCACGAAATTGTCCTTCACATCGTCGAATGTCGTCCGGGTGATCTTACTATCCAGTGCGGGATATTTTGCCTGCAGGTCGGGAAACCGGGACAGGTCCAGCCCCGATACCGGAAGGAAACAGATTAAAAAAGCCGCACATACGATGACTACAGATATTTTCATGGAAAAATCCCCTTCTTACGTTGAACACCAACGTTACCTTATAAATAATATTTGATACTCCCGGTTAGATTATACACGGGCCTCTCCCGGAGGTGATGTCTGTTCTTCCGGCGAATCCCGGGATTCAACAAATAACTTCTATCTGGTGATTAATTTCCGCAGATATAATTATTAAAGACGTTTTCTTCAATTCTTATCCAGTTATCCATACCTGAACCAGATCCTGCAAATCCAAACCCCCCTTTACTTCCTCCGCATCATCCAGAACGACACCGCCAGCGACACCACGATGGTGACGACGACAATTATCATAAGGAACGGGAGGATGGCCTGGAAGAACGGCAACTTTCCTGCGAAGTACCCTACGAGGACCAGCGGGGTCACCCAGACGAAGGAACCGGCACCATTGTAGAGCACAAACTGTTTCCGGTCCATCTGCCAGATACCTGCCATAAAAGGAGCAAATTTCCTGACGACCGGGACGAAATGGGAAAAGATGATGGCTTCAGATCCGTACCGGTCGAAAAAAGCGGTCGTTCTGGTAATGTGAGACTCGTCAAACAACGAAGGATACCGGTCCTGCAGGAATTTCAGGCCGAAATAGTTCCCCGTGTAGTAACTGAATGCATACCCGGCATAGACAGCAACGACCGAGACAAGAAACAGGGATAAGAGATCGATCGAGCCGTCCGCTGCAGCAATGCCGGCAACAAAGAGGAGCGAATTCCCTGTAAGGGGCAGGAACACGACCCCGAACTCGATAAAGAGGATGATGAAGATGAGCAGGTAGATCCATATCCCGTACTCGTGGATCACGGATGCAAATTCCGTGTCGGCATGGAATACAAGGGAAATAATATCTGCCACCATCGTCGGGCCGCCCGGATTTCTAAAGAGATTATCTGGTTATTCTCTGATATATGCATTGCCGGGAACGGCATTTGTGGTCTGGATTATTATCCGTGTGCGGTCGGGTACAGATTTGTATAATCAGGAAATGGTAACGGCGTAACTGCCCTGACTGGTGTGTCCATGCCGGATTACCGAAAGTTTCCGGTTTTATTGAAAAATAATCGGCTTTGTTGTTCCAGATTAAATATGCAGGAACTGCCTTCCATCCCTTACCCTCAAAACGATAAAATTCGCCGCCCCCGATGGGCTTCCTGCCGGAGATTCCGTGACTATCCATCTCCAATTCAAAGGTTGAATATCTTTAGCCCGCAATAAAAGCGAGGATGAAAAAAAAAAGAAATCTGTTGGAATTTTTTATTTTTTACAGTTTTCCTGCAGGCTGTGGAGCCTGATCATACCGTTGCAGGAATTGCAGACATAATACTCCTCTGTCCAGCACGACGGGCATGCCCACCGGCCGCAGAGGACGCACTGCCGCAGTTCACTGTATGCAAACGGCTCATTGCACAGGTCGCAGAGAAAACGGGAGAAACTCCCGGTGTCCTTCTCCGGGGGCTCGCCCTGTTTCCGCAGGCGCGGGATATCACGCTTCAGACGGGAGATAAGGTCCCCGCCCTCTTTCTGGTAACGGTTACTTCCCGGGGATTTGCTTTTCCAGAATTTCAATCCGTTCCTCCATTTGTGCAATGGTGGTGCCCATCTCCTGCTCGAAGGTCTTTAACGACGACATGCGTGTTTCGTCGGCTGCGAGGGCTCCCTCTTTCTCATTTTTGAATTTTTTAACGTTCTGCCTGTTTACAAGCGCCCATTCGTCGATAATCGATTCAAACCGCCGGTCCAGGTATTCGTCCACCCGGCTCTCCATGGGTCGTGTAATCTGCACCCTTCCGGATGAGCCCCTGAAATAATAGTAGATGATAAACCCGATGATGATGATCAGCAGGATAATAAGGAGTGCTTCCGTGACCGTCATTTACTCTTCTCCTTCAGGTACTGTATTCTCTTCTCGAGCTCGGTCATCTTCGCCCCTGCAGTGGCTTCAAAGCCTGCACATGACCTGGCCTCGTCCTCAAGGACACGGAGCCTGGAATAAAAATCCTTCAGGTCGCCCCTGGTCGCGAGGTCCCATTCATCTATGAGGAGTTTCATCCGCCGGTCAAGATAACCCCCCATATACGAGTCAAATCCCTTCATTTTTTCTCCAGCTTTGATATCTCCCTGTCAAGGCTTTCCGCCCTGGTTTCAAGGACTTTTCTTCCTTTCTCAAGGTGATTTATCTGCGTGGTCACCCGCTCGAGACGCCTCTCAAGGTCAGAGAGGTGAACACTCGTCACCAGTCCCCATTCATCGATGACTGCCGGAATATTGGAATCAAAATAGGTGTCAAGCTTCTTGTCCATTGAAGGCAGCCTGTCGTCGATGTAACGGGGAATCCCGGCCAGGGTATCCTTAAAAGAAATACCTTCACCGGTTCCCGTTGCGGTTTCATCCGCGTACAGTTCGCTCATCCCAATCGCTCCTCTTCTTTCCTGATTTTATCGACCATTCTGTCAAGTTTGGTTAATTTTACCCTGCTCTCCAGCCGCTCAATCCGCTTCTCAACCTCGTTGTGCCGGGCATAGATATCAGTCTGCAGCACGGCATTCTCATCGTCGATGACCCTGATCTCTTCGAGCTTTTCAGGGGTCACACGGAAGAACGGTTGCCCTTTCTTCTCCATGTCCGCTTTCATGAGGTTGATCTTCTCCTTCTCGAGGTCGATCTGGGCCAGTTTGGTCTTTACGAACATCAGGCGCATTTCACGGACGATGAAATAGATGATGATAAGACCGATAAAGAGGAGGATGATTGGCCAGCTGTTTTCGATTACAACCCAAATATCAGCCATTGTCTACCCCAGCCTCTATTACAGGTCTTTATCGCTTTTGTCAGGGACAATCTTTTTCGCAACCGTCTCGGCTCCCTTTTCCAGGGTATCCTTTGCAGCGGTGGCACCGCCCTTGATGCTATCAGATGCCTTCTGGGCACCTTCTTTTATGGAATCCGGGGCCTTCGAAACGGTGGCTTTTACTCCTTCCGCAGTATCTGATGCAGATTTTTTGACACGGTCTGCCAGTGGGGGTCTCTTTTTGACGGTGATCATGGTGCCTGCCGGGACGCCGAGGCTTGCGATATCCTCTGTGCTGAGCCTGATATGCCCTTCGTCAACGAGAGCATCGGCAAAAACGGCCACAACGACTGGTTTTCCTTCGACGTTCCAGTACAGTTCGAGTTCGTCTCCCTCTGAAACACCCAGTTTTTCGAGCAGGGACTCGTGAAGCCGGGCTCTTCCCTTGCTGGGGAATGCCCGCTCCTGAATTTTTAATTGAACAGAATCCATGGGTGTTCATAATACGGGGAAGTTTAAATATTTTTATGACACGTCGTTTATTCCAAAAAAAAATTATCGCACGTCTTAAAAATTAAAATAAATATACCGGAAAATTTCGGATTTTACGGCTGATAACCTCTTTTCTTTCAACTTTAATGTTCAGGCATAAAAATTTCATATCGTTTTGCCCCGGGGACTCCGGATATATACCGGTTGCCGGCCCTGCAGACCCGGGCGGGATAAAACACGTCGGAATAAGAAGGATTAATCACCATTTTCGCTTTTTGCGGGGGAAAGGGTGGCCTGTCCCGTGATGGAACGAAACGATCGCGGAAAGCTGCGCTGTCCGGATACGCCAGTTCAGTGAATCTTATTACCTTCAGATGATAACTGATAAAAAAACAGGGGGGCGAATTTTCCATGAAATTTCTGAATGAAAACCTGGTCGTTGGAATAATAGCCCTTTGTTTTATATTTTATGCAGGCCAGGCCGTCATTATCGGCGACACCAACCGCTTATACATGGTCCTCGTCCCCTCGCTCATAATTTCGCTCCTTCCCCTGCTTTTTGAAAACAGGCTCCGTGTCACTCTCCCTGCCGGGACCAAGTCGCTCGTGGCGTTCGCCCTGCTCCTCCATATAGCCGGTGGGATAAGCAGGTTTTACTGGAAATTTGCGCCGTATTACGACAAGTGTGCGCACGTTGTTTCATCAGTTGCACTCATGATGGTGATATTTTCTTTTTTTGTTGCGCTCGACTACTGGGGCAGGCATTTTAAAATAAACTCCGTCCTCCTCGGGGTCGTTCTCATCACCACGGTATTCATGGTCTCCTGGGAATTCGCCGAATATTACATCGATGTTCTCGTAAAAAGCTCGTATAACAACGGGATAGCAGACACGATCGGAGACCTGATCGCAAATGTCATCGGGATAATAATCGCCCTCCTTGTCATCAGGCGGGAGACAAAAAAGATACCGCCCGGAAAAAGCATCGGGTATCTTTTTTCAGGGCAGAAAAACCGGTTGTAACTCCGGGCCGGTTGCCGGGCCGTCATGTCTGCCCGGATGGTGTGTTTTTAGTCTCTCTCAAAAACGAGGAGCCGTTCCTCATCGTAATATGAAAGTACCAGGTAGCGATCGTTGATATTGTAGCGGGTACTGTTTGAAAGGAGCGATAAAAACTGCCGCTCCTGTCCCGTCACACCCGGGGGATCGCTGCAGTACATTTCAGTGGATGAAAGCGACTTCACCGTGATGAGTTCTCCTTCGACCGAGTAAAACCCGGAAAACCGGTTGCATCCTGCACTCCCGCTAAATTTTCCGCCTTTGTCAAAGTCAAGCGTGATCGACGTCCCGGGGAGAGGGTCCACACTTTTTTTATCGGTACCAAGGTAATGGATGAGATGCCATTCCGGCATTATAAGGTCATCCGGAGGTGTTGAAATTCCCGATATAATGCATCCCGGGAAGGCGACCGTTAAACAAAGGACGGTCATAAGGCTCATGAACGGTAAGAATCCCGTCTTTTTCCCAAATTTCCCGGACATATCTTCAGGAACCTCCCGGATGATCAGAATATACAGTTAATTTCTCATGGTGTTTAACAAAATAAATTATTATGATCTTTTTCTCAGCCCTGCCACGATCAGTCCAAGTGCGGCCAGGATGCCAAGGGGAGCAGCTCCCGCCTCGGTAGGTGTGGATGTCGGAGTCCCGGCAAGTGTTGCTGAAATCTGCGTGGTCTGTCCCGCAGTGACCGTGACCTGTGACTGCCAGTCCTGGTACCCTCCCAGCCTGAGCAGCAATGCATGCGAACCGGGGCCGACCGCATCCAGCGTGAGCGGGGTCGTCCCATGGTAGACATTGTCGAGGAACACATCTGCACCCGAAGGGGCCGACACGATGGCGATACTCCCGGTATCAGGGGTCTGCGGGTTTTGGGTCAGGGAGACGGTGAGCGATAGGTCCTGCCCTGCATAGACCGTGCCGCTCGTCTTATAGTCCTGGTACCCCGTCTTTGAGAGGAGCAGTTCATGGTATCCCGGTTTCACCTGCGTAAAGACAAGCGCCCTGTCCGGGGAGGTCAGGCCGACATATATGCCGTCGGCATAGACTGATGCACCTGCCGGGGTTGACGTGACGCTGACAGTACCAAAGACAGGATTCGGGTCTGATGCCAGTACCGGAGAAAGGGTCGTGATTGTACCGGCCTGGATATTTGCAGGGCCCTGCCAGTCCTGGTATCCGGCCTTTCTCAGCAGTACGGTATGCTGCCCGGGTGCGAGGTTTCCGATGGTTGCCGGCGTTAACCCGTGATAAATCCCGTCAACATAGACCGCGGCTCCGCCCGGGCTCGAGCTGACCGAGAGGGTCCCGGTTGAAACAGGCGGTGTAAACAGGACATTAATCGCTGCACTCTGCCCCCGTTCAACGTTCACACTTGTATAATGGGTCTGGTAACCGGCAAGCGATACCGATATCTCGTGGCTTCCGACCGGGATATTGGAAAAATATGCAGGGGTCATCTTTGACTGGGTCCGGTCGAGAATAACCGTCGCCCCCGAGGGGTTCGAAGTCACCTGTATCTGCCCGACGCTCGCACTCGATGACAGTGTTGCAGTAACGGTAATAGTCTGGCCGGGTCGCGGATTTTCATTTATTGTCGTCGTCCAGAGTTCATACCCGGGAAGGCTGATGCTTATGGCATGGCTCGGCGTCCCGGTGGCCGGAACCGCAACGGTCACAGGGGTTTCACCTGCATAGGTACTGTCAAAATATACATCGGCCCCCGGGGGTATGGAATTGATAGCGAAGTATCCCTTTTGAGATCCCGGCTCCGAAGGGAGACTCACTCCGTTATCCCCCGCTGCAAGCGATATGCATGCGACAAGGAGGCATCCGGCAAGAAAAATCAGAAGTTTTGTTCGTTTCATCAGGTATCACGCTCGTTCTGATGAGACTCGGATTCTGCTTATATAAGTATAACGGAAAAAAAAGGTCGGGGTAACCTGTGTTTAAGGCTTTGACAGATTGGAATGAATCAGGCGACAGGCGATCGATCTGACTTTTACGGACAGATCGCCTGTTATTTTAGGATAAATATTTATCTGCGCACGCCATTGCGTTCTATTATGGCTCAAATGAATGCAGCACCCTCCTGCAGTAGTGGATGGGGCGCACTTGTCCTGCTTGGGATTCTCTCACTCATCTTCGGGATGGTGATGATGTTCTTCCCGGGTATCACCGCGATGGCGGTTATCACGCTTATCGGGATTATAATTATCGTTCTTGGCATTATCGCAGTTATTATGGCCCTGTTTACACCTGCAGGCGAGGGAAAATCGACACTCCTTCTCCTTGTCGGCATCATCGGGGTACTGGTGGGAGCCGGAGCTATCATTTATCCCATCATATCCGGGGCAATCCTGACCGAGATAATCGGCATTGTTGTCTTTATCATCGGAATAATCCAGGTAGCATTTGCCCTGGCGGAAAAAGGGGTGAAATCACGCGGGCTCCTCATGGCTTCAGGTATCATATCAATAATATTTTCCGTGCTGATCATGGCATACCCGCTGATCGGGGCACTGATCCTCTTCGGCTACCTGGTCGCAATTTACTTCTTTATCACCGGGCTTTTTACCATCGTCACCGGCTTTGTCGCACGTTCTGCAGCCTGTGCCGAAAGCGGCTGATATCCCCTCCCTTTTTTTTATATCCTGACGTTTTCGAATAGTCCGATGCCCGTGCCCGGCCCGGGCCTGCAAGAACACCGTATCCCGGACCGGATTGCGACGGGAAAAAAATCTTATGATCTTTACGGATACTGCAAAAGCGGACTGGTGCCAGGAATTTATCGCGGATTTGTCCCCGATAAACCAATATTAATATATAAACGCAGGTGTTGTAACATTATTGTAATAGTACAGGTGATGAAATGACTGATGTTGCTACTCCATCATTGAATATTGCCGGGGGGACCCATGTATTTCCCTGGTGGCTGGTACTTATCCAGGGTATCGTTACCCTGATACTCGGTATCATGTTCCTTACCTATCCCTACGGAACCCTGTTCGTGCTTGTGACTTTTCTTGGAGCCTACTGGTTTATCAGCGGGCTTTTCGGACTTATCAGCCTGGCCTACGATAAGACCAATGCCGGGTTGAAAGTCCTCTTCGGTATACTCGGAATTATTGCAGGGTGTGCCATTCTTGCATATCCGCTCTACAGCGCCATCATCGTCCCGTTCATCTTCATTATCATGATCGGCGTATGGGGAATGATAATGGGATTCGTGAGCCTTTTTGCGTCACTGAAAGGAGGCGGTGCAGGAGCCGGAATAATTGGTGTCCTTCTGATAATATTCGGCATCCTGATCCTTGCAAATCCGTATGTCACAGAAGCCCTGCTGCCGTTCGTGCTTGGTGTCTTTGGGATTGTCGGTGGTTTTGCAGCAATCATCGGTGCATTCATGATAAAGTCACAGATAGCGCCTTCTGCATGAATCAGATATTAAAACACCTTTTTTCATACTTTTCAGGCAGGACAGACGACCCCGGCCGCCAGTATCGGGAGCAGCCCCTGTTTCCGGTGCGGATGATGGGCAGGATACAGGAAACATGAATATACTGTTCGGTGTGGGAAATCCGCTTCTGGGGGATGACGGGATTGGCAATTATACTGTCGCAGGGTTCCATGCCCATGGATGGACCGCGTACGACTGCGGGACCGTCCCTGAAAATTTTACGTCTCTGGTCAGGAAATTCCGGCCCGCCGTACTGGCAATTGTCGATGCAGCCGACCTCGGACTCCCGCCGGGAGAGTTCCGGGTCGTTCCCGGGGAGTACATTGAAGATGTAAGTATCGGCACGCACCAGCTGCCGCTCACTCATCTCATCGAATTCTTAAAAGACTGTACAGGTAAAATTATTTTCATCGGCATACAGCCCCGGTCGCTTGTCTTCGGAACGGCCCTGAGCAGCGAAGCCAGATCAGGGGCGGACCGCCTGATACAACTGCTGGAAGAAGGGGCAATCGGTACAATCCCGGAATTTACAGGCAGGTCGAAACATTCCTGACGGTAATTGTTACCAGGCGCCCGGACCGGACGATTGAACGCACAATAAAAAGAGTAAAAAAAGAATAGTCTCATTCGACGATGAGATTTTCAGAATAACGGTCCTCATCGGCGAGCATGAACCCGTCTGTCATGTGCAGGCTCCCTTTCGGGCAGATATCGGTGCATTGCGAACAGAAGATGCACTGGTCGACCCAGACCCGAATTCTTTTGGTTTCGGGCAGGAGTTCGATTGCATGTGACGGGCAGACTTTCACGCAGAGGCCGCACCCGATGCACCCGTCCCGCTGGTAGGCGATTTTCCCCCTGAATTTCGGGGGAGTCGCTACCGGGGGGGTTAACGTGGCCGTGCCGGCACCGACCTTTGCAAGGAATTCGGTGACCGATGGGGGCAGGTATTTTGCCGGGAACTGGTTCGTGGCCGGCTTTTTGAAGAGCTGCCTCACCAGTTCCGGGATCATGGGAAGGAAACTCATATGATCCCTCCTGCAACAGAAACGAGCACTGCATCTGCCATCAGCAGGATCAGTCCGGAAAGCCCGATAACACCGATATAAATCCAGTATAACGAGACAATCTGGTTAATCCTGAAACGTGCCATTGCCACCCGTGCAAGTGAAACAGAGAAGAACATGACCAGTATCACCTTGAGCAGGAAGAAGACGATATCCACGACCTGTGCTACCCCGCCCGGCATGGAAATAAAGGACGAAATATTCCACGGGAAAAAGACCGCGACCGCAATCGCTCCCATGACAAGCGTCTTGACACCCTGTGCAAGGTAGAACATCGCAAGATTTCTCCCCGAGTATTCTACCAGGAGTCCGCCGGCGAGTTCGGTTTCGGCTTCCTGCGAATCAAAGGGTATGCGGGAGAGCTCTGCCGGACTGACCACTGCAAGGACAACCAGGAGCAGCAATAACCCTAAAATTCCCAGGGGGCCTACAACGGACCAGACCGGGTGTGCAGCGATGGTCGCCAGAGAGAACGCATCCGGAATACCGGCTGCTCCAAGCCGCCATGCAATGGCAACGACGACGATTGCCAGCGGGAATTCGTAGGCAATCATGGTGACCATCTCACGCTGTGCCCCGACGGTCGCATAAGGTGAACCTGATGCAAACCCGCCTGCCACCATCGCCAGCGCCGGGACCGTCAGCAGGTACATCACCAGCACGAAGTCGCCGAATGCACCGAGCGGGGACGGAATACTCCCCAGCGGGATATAGAGCAGGATCACGAGGCTCGAGATGAGTGCGATAACCGGTGCGATGTTGAACATCCACGGTATCGCATTCGCAGGGACGACGCTCTCCTTGATCATGAGTTTTCGAAAATCTATGAAAGGCTGGCGAAGCGGCGGCCCCACACGTGCCTGCATATGGGCAGCCAGTTTCCTGTCGATTCCGAGGAGAACGAGCCCTGCCACGAGGCCGAATATGGTGACCACAATCGTCCACCCTGCAAGGATTGCAAGTTCCAGCCCGCCGGTCATGACTGGATCCTCCGTGTCTTTTCGACCGACAGACGGTGCAGGTCTTCCTTGGTCAGAACAGACCGTGACCGCCCGCGGATGACTGCGACCCTGTCGGTACAGGACAGGCACGGGTCGATCGAGGCAACAATGATCGGGATGTCCGCGATCTGCTCACCCCGCAGCATCGGGATCCATGACATGAGATTGCTGTACGATGATGCCTTCACCTTCCAGTTCGCCGGGGCCTCTTTGCCGTCCATCCGCACGTAATGGAAACACTCGCCGCGTGGCGCCTCGACCCGTCCTATGGCCTCGCCCTGTGCTTTTTTACAGATTGCAAGGAGTTTTGCCAGTTTCGCTTCTGCGGTAACTGGGCCGGACGGCATCTGGTCGAGGCACTGCCTGATGATCCCGCAGGACTGCCCCACTTCGAGGAGCCGCACCACGATCCGGTCATATACGTCCCCGCGGGTCTCACCCATGTGCTGGTCCGGAAGGATTGCAGTGATATCGAGATCGCCGTATGCTGCATACGGGTAGTCCTGCCGGAGGTCGACATTGACGCCCGATGCACGGGCGGTCGGGCCGACGGTGCACAGGCCGAGGGCGTCTTCTTTTGAAAGGACGCCCGTATCCCTGCACCGCATGTGAATGGACCGGTCTTCAAGGAAGAGGGTGACGAGTTTCGATAAAAGCCCTTCGTAGGTCGAAAGACAGTCTTCGATTATCTTGTGCTGCTCCGGCACTATATCCCTCCTGACTCCCCCGACCTGCACAATCCCGTAATTCACACGGTTCCCGGTCAGGTTTTCAATGACGTCCATCGACTGTTCCCTTACCCGCCAGGTAAGGTGGAGCAGCGAATCGAACCCGAGCTCGTGTGCCGCAACACCCGCCCAGAGGAGATGCGATTGTATCCTCTCGAACTCCGCAAGGATGGTCCTGATATAATCGCCCCGCTCGGGGACCTCTATCCCTGCGATCTGCTCGACCGCACGGGCAAATGCAAACGTATGGCTTACACCGCAGATTCCGCAGATACGGTCGGTAAGGTGGACGATCTGAATGGGATTCCTTCGCATGCCCATCCATTCAATTCCCCGGTGTGTCTGGCCCGGGGCGAAGTCGACATCCTTTATGACCTCGCCTTCCATCTCAAAGTTAAACATCACGGGTTCCTTGAGAGCGGGGTGCGTAGGCCCGATTGGCACTATGTACGGTGCTTTTTTGGCAGATTTCTCGCTCATTCCTGACCCTCCCTGCGTTCCTGCGGTTTTTGCGGTGCCGGCGTTCCGTCATCCTTTTCCAGGTCGCACATCTCCTTGTCGGCAGCAGGAGGTGCCGGGCGGTCTGTCGGCCTCCCGACCTCCCAGAGATTTTTGATCATTGAGACAGGGATTCCGGTTTCGTCTTTCCGCCACGGGTAGACTCCCTCAGGGAAATCATCGGGCAGGAACAACCGCCTCGAATCCGGGATCCCGGTGACCCTGACCCCGAGGAACTCCTGTTTTTCCCGTTCGGAAAAGACGGTCCCCGGGATAAGGTCCGATATCGTGGGAACGGACGGGTCCGCTTTCGGGAGCCGCACCCCGAAGGTCACCGTGTATTCGCCGTGCTTTGTCCCGTAATAGATGGTGAAATGGTAGAGGAGCCGTATCGTATCCCCTTCGTCATTACCCGAGATGACCGAGAAGTGCGGGTAATGGATCTCCATCAGCGTTTTTATCGCCTCTTTCAGGGATTCGCGGTCTAAATCTATCCAGATGTTATAGTTTGGATTTTTCTTTACGCCTTCCCTGTTCTCTGTGATACGTGTCTCTTTGATACTGCTGCCGCAGGTGCGGGTGAGTCTTTCCACGACCTGTTCAGGAGTAAGGTTTCCTTCCATCAGTGTTCACCTCCTTCAATGCGTTCGAGTTTTGCAAGTGCCGTGACAACCCCGTGGATGATCGCCTCGGGTCTCGGGGGACATCCAACGACGTAGACGTCCACCGGCACGACCTGGTCGACGGGCCCTGCAAGGTTGTAGGAGTCATAAAATACTCCTCCCGATATCCCGCAGGTGCCGACACACATGACGACCTTGGGGTCTGGCATCTGTTCGTAGACTCTCACCAGCCGGTCCTTCATCTTTCCAACGACCGGGCCGGTGACGAGCAGGAGGTCTGCGTGTTTTGGTGACCCCACGAGCTTTATCCCGAACCGTTCCGGGTCGTACCGAGGGGTGATCGCTGCGACTATCTCTATCTCGCAGCCGTTGCAGGACCCGGAATTCATGTGGAATGCCCAGAGCGAGCGGTTGAATGCCTTGGTAGGTTTCATGCGAAGATCACCACCACGATGATGAGGAGTGCGGTCACGCCGAGGTACCACATGACGTAATCGTTGAGTATTCCCGTGTGTATCGGGACAATGCGGCTGTAATAGCCTTTAAGCGCTTCCGTATACCCCCAGTACAGGTTCCCTGCCCGGATATGGACGTCTCCTTTTGCCGGTTCGGCATTTCCTGAAAGGTAGGGGGCCGTCTGCGCAGTGCCTTTCTTGTAACTCTTCTCTCCGCGTGACCAGATCAGCCACACGATGACGGTGATGACCAGGAAACCGCCAAGCCATGCGAGCGGGTTCCAGTACCCGGACCCTGTCGACAGGGTCGTGAATATATCCATTTCAGGCACCCCCGAGGACTGCTGAAATATATGCACCCTGGTTGACCAGTGCATGGGCCGCCGGGACGATCAGTGTGTCCACCACCTGCTGCGGGAAGAGCCCGAACGCAATCACGATACACGCGAGAATTGCCATTCCAATAAGCATGGGTGCAGGAGCCTCTTTCACGTTCTCGTATTCCGGGAGTTTCGGACCCATGAATATGGAGTGAAAGACCTTGACAAACGATGCAAGGGTGAGGATGCTGACTACCATGGCGATGATGGACAGGATCGGGTTGAAGGCAAATACCGATTCGTAGATCATCAGTTTCGATGCAAATCCGTTAAAGGGTGGGATACCGGCAATGGCGAG
Organism: Methanoregulaceae archaeon UBA467; assembly: GCA_002503825.1. Taxonomy (GTDB): domain Archaea; phylum Halobacteriota; class Methanomicrobia; order Methanomicrobiales; family Methanospirillaceae; genus UBA467. The sequence continues at coordinate 23,749 of DASP01000010.1, read as the reverse complement.
AGCACCGATGATAAAGAAGATCATCGTATACTTCATGTTATGGCCGAGCCCTCCCATTTTATTCAGGTTTCGCGTGCCGATCCGTAAGAATATGGCACCTGCGGTCAGGAAAAGCAGGCCCTTGTACATCGCGTGGTTGACGATATGGAAGATCCCGCCCTCCATCGCCATGTACCCGAACGCATCCATGAGCGACTGGTTTCCGAGCACTGCAAGTCCCACGCCCACGCCGAGGAGCATATACCCGGTCTGCGAGACCGCGTGGTACGCCATGAGGCGCTTCACGTCTTTTTGCGGGATGGCCATCGTCACGCCGATGACCATCGAGAGCACCCCGAGTGTAATGATTATCCAGCCGACGGTGGCTGCATTCATTGTGACATTGTACAGGGTAAAGAGCACCCTGAAAAGGCCGTAGAGGCTTGCCTGGCTTGCAACGACCAGCATCGCCGTGATTGACGCCGGGGCCATCGAATACGCGTCGGGGGTCCAGAAGTGCATCGGGACCGAACCGCATTTCATGGCAAGGGCCGCCATGACAAGGACCAGCGCAATCTGGTCGAGCAGCGTAAACTGCATCCGTGATGCAATAACGGCGATATTTAAGGCGTTATATTCACCGTAGTAGATCCCGATTGCGATAAGGATCACCATCGCGCCGATAGTGCTCAGGACAAAATACTTCAGTGCGGCCTCCACTGCCGTTCCCTTGTCAATCCTGTATGCAATCAGCGCAGCCGATGAAATTGAGAGGATCTCGAGGAAGACGAAGAAGTTGAAGAGGTCACCGGTGGAGACCATACCCATTACGCCCGCAATCATCAGGAGATAGAGCGTGTAGTAACTCTCAATGCCCGAGTGCGAACGTTCGCTGGAGACTGAATAGAGTATTACCGCGAACCCGACAGTCGCCGCGATGATCTGCATCAAAGCGCTCATCGCGTCCACGGTAAATATGATCCGTATCGGGATACCGCCCGAATCAAGCGGTACAGCGAGATTGATCGCACTCGCCCCGAATACATACACCCGGGTCCCGGCACTATAGACATCGAACGCGAGGAGGAATGCGATGGCAGAAGTAAGCGCCATTGCTCCAACCGCCCAGATGTTTCTTGCCGCGGCCGAGATTTTCCCGATGAACGGGCAGAGGAAGGCTGCGATCAGTGGGACCATGATCAGGAGCGCCGGGGAATTCTGCGTAATAAAGCCCGGTATCATTCCTTGAGCCTCCGGATTTTATCGGTTTCGATGGTCCCGTATTTTTTCCAGATGATGATCGCAAAGGAAAGGAGCAGGGCACTTGTCGCCACCCCGATAACGATGGATGTCAGGGTCAGTGCCTGCGGGGTCGCCATGACCATCTCCTGCGATGGTGCATTCGTATAGATCGGCGCAATTCCTCCCTCGCGGTACCCGAGCGTGATTAAGAAGAGGTTGACCGCCGCTTCGAATATGTTGATGCCGAGGAAGATTTTGATAAGGTTGCGCTTGAAGAGCACTATTGCGAGCCCGATGAGGGTAATGGCAACCATCGCGATGAAGGGAATATTCCACAGCATTTCAGGTCCTCTCCCTGGCAAGGCTGGAAAGCATGCACAGGACTATGATCGCCAGTCCTCCCCATACCTCGATTCCTACCGCGATATTCATGACAGGAATGACTCCTGCAGTGTTGAGTTCCCCGGGATTTGGACCGGGCGGGGCCGGCATTCCAAAGAGCAGGCCGCTGTTGGCCAGGAAATTGTAGAAGAACGGAAAACCAATCAGCAGTGCCGCTGCACCGGTCCCGATAAAGAGGATCAGCCCTGCAGATTCCTGTGCCTTGTAGACGACCTTCCTGAGCATGGCCAGAATGTCTTCGTACGACCAGGCAACGATTACCAGGACTACCGAGGTTGCAATAACTGCACCTCCCTGGAACCCGCCGCCGGGTGTGAGGTGCCCGTGAAGCACGACATACAACCCGAATATGAGGATGAACGGGTACAGGAGGTCCGCAGAGGTCCTGACGATCTTACTCATCCTCATATTCTTCACCTGCCCGCAGTGTTCTGAACATCAGTCCCACCCCTACCACGGCGGTAAAGAGGACCACGGATTCACCAAGCGTGTCAAAACCACGGAAGTCAAAGACAACGCTCGTTACGATGTTATTGGCAGCAGTCTCTGCCTGGCCGTGTGCAATGAAGTAATCGTCCATGTCGGACATCAGCGGCGAGCCGAATGTCAGCAGGACCGGGATTGCGAGGAGCGCAATGCCGATGACCAGGAGCACCAGGGCGGAGATGGTCCGTTTCACTGCTCTTCGCCCCCTTCGTACCGGGACGTCGCCCGGATTGCGATAATGAATATGGCCGTGGTGAGTCCCGCTCCGATTGCGGCCTGAGATATAGCAACGTCAGGTGCCTGGAGTATGTAAAACTCCACGGAGATCAGGAAACTGAAGAATCCTGCAGCCAGCGCCGCCGCGAGGAGGTCCTTTAAGAAAAAGACCATCAGTGCGGAGGCGACAAGCCCGGCGAGCACCACCAGCTGGAGAATAATCTCTATCATCGCCTGGCCTCCCCGAGCCTGTCGACGACCGCCTGGGCCGGCTTAATCCCGCTCTTGTGGGCTGCACGTGCGAGTGCATGCGAACTTACGGCGTTTGTGAACGCGAGTGCGAGCGCTGCGATTATGGTATGGATTATAAGCGTGATATACTGCGGATCGGCAGTGCCATAGTACAGCGATCCGCCATATATGATAACCGCAAGTGCCGTGAAGACCGACCCGAATGTCGTCGCCTTGGTCGTGGCATGCATCCGCGTGTATACATCCGGGAAACGGAGAAGCCCGAGGACTCCGAGCGCGTTAAACAGGATGCCTATTACAAGGCATATCAGAACAATTGTGTCTGTTATCATGATTAGAGTTCACCCCCGATGTATTTCGCAATGAAAAGAGTGCTCACGAACGAGAGCAGTGCGTACACGATTGCGACATCGATGAAGATTATCTGCCGGTATGCAACCCCAAGAAGGATCAGCACCGCGACCGTCAGGGTGTTGACCGTATCAACGGCAAGGGCACGGTCAGCCGGCGTAGGCCCGATCCAGAGCCGGACTGCAGCAAGCATGATGAGAATGACCAGGATGAGCGCGGCCGGCAGCCAGTAGTCAATCATTCCGCGATCCTCCTGATCCATGCCGGAAGGTCTGCAATAGCAAAGAGTTCATGGTCCTGGATAGATTCATGTGACTCTTCGCCCTGTGCAAGGTTGATATTGTGGACAAACAGGTCATGCGTCTCTTCATCAATATCGACCGTGATTGTTCCGGGTGTAAGCGTGATCGAGTTCGCCAGCATGAAAATTCCAAGGTCGGTCTTTAATCCGGACCTGACCCTGATGATCCCCGGCCTGATATTACCGGTAATAACCCTGTATGCAACATCCAGGTTTGCCTTGGTCACTTCGACCAGGAACGGCCCGAGGATATATACCGGTATGAGCAAAAGCCGCAGTGGATTTGCCATCCGATAGTTGCCCGACCTGCAGAGAAAACGCCGTGTAACCCCTGCCGTTACCAGGGCAAGGGCGATACCGGCTATGATTTCAGATGCCGACCAGACACCAAGGTTCCCGCTTCCTGCCGTGAGTATGAGATAAATAACCAGGGCAAAGATGGCGGTCAGGACAAAGGGTATCACCGGATCACTCCGGCACCAGGCATCTGATTCGGATTCCTTTGTTTCATCGTCATAATAATCACCGAATGCATAATATTACCATTCAATTCACGAGAATTTGGCAGAGTGAAATTGAATCCCAGCACATGCTCCTTATTCTAATGATTAATTATGAACATTCAACGCCATAAACAATGTGATCCGATTGTTCATGCGCTGTGGCTCGTCCGGGAAAATATGCTTTTATATTGATTTTTAAGTTTTAATCGCAGATTTGCGATCCGGTTTCACTGGAGGTATCAGCTCCCGGAAAAGTAATTTTTCGACGAAGGCACCTGAAAGGTCACGCTAATGAATACGACAATCCGCCTGTCGTATCAGTCATTGTAAAAATTCCTGCCCGGCAGCGATGCCCCGGGGTGCCATGTGTTAACCGGGCCTGAAAAACCCGTGAACCCTGCAGTCACCCGTCCTCTGTATACCGGGGATGTAATCATGATGCCATGGACGTGGCAGGGGTCCTGGATGCCGCAACTGCGGTCTGCTCCATAACCCTGAAAACCACCGCCGTTTTGCAGTCTGCAGGGAGAATGCAGGGGCGTTTGTTCTCACTGAACTGTGTAATACACGTGGTTATTTATTGATATCCTGCACAATAATCTGCTGAATGCGTCCGTCCTATCTGGGTAAAATTCTTCTTCACTGGTGTGATTCGTGCCATGTACCTGTTCTTGCCCCCCGCTGCAGTTGCGGGGCCCCTGCCCGGGAGGTCCCTGTCACCCCGCCCGGAGATGCACGTCCGGCATTTGCGGCCGACATTGAGATGGTCAACCGGATATATGAGGAATCATTTGGTGCCCCCCTGCTCCCCCCCGGCCATATTGCACTTTTGAACAAAGTCCCTGAAGTTGACCGGATGGAAGAGATCGTATGCGGCGGGGCGGTCCTCGGGCAGATACGGTACATCTCTGCAAAGGGGGTGTGGGAACCTATCCCGCGACCGGAAGCTGCAGTATTTTTAAAACCGGTGAAAAAATACGTCGTTGTTGACGACGGTGCGATACGCTCGATACAGGAAGAAGGGGCAAGCGTGCTCGCCCCGGGTCTTGTATCTGTTGAAGAGTCGGTACAGGAGGGCGACGAGGTATTTATCATGTCCCGCCAGGGCGAATGTGTCGGCGTCGGGCGGGCAAAGGTGGATGCGTCAACCGCAAAAACGATGAAAAAGGGCTCAATCGTGCGTACCCGGAAAAATGTCCGTTCAGCTGCAGTACCGGGTCCCGCAGACTGGGACAAGGCAGTTCAGGCCAACAAAGATGTCCTCGACCGGAGTGAAGCCGCATCGGTTGAATTTATCCGGAGCGTGTGCGAACGAAATCCTCTTCCGGTCAATGTATCATATTCAGGCGGCAAAGACAGCCTTGCAACGCTCCTCGTCGTGCTGAAGGCGATAGGGAAGGTCCCGCTTCTTTTTGCAGATACCGGCCTTGAATTTCCCGAGACCTACGAAAACGTGAGACGTGTATCCGACCATTACGGGCTTGAGATTATTGAGGCATCCGGCGAAAAGGATTTCTGGGAGACATTTTCCAGCCAGGGTCCGCCGGCCGTCAATTTCCGCTGGTGCTGCAGGGTATGCAAGCTTCACCCGGTCAGGCGGACTATTGATGAGACATGGGGAGAATGCCTCTCCTTTATCGGCCAGAGAAAATACGAGTCATTCAGGCGGCTTAAAAGCAAGAGGGTGTGGCGAAACAGCCATGTAAGAAACCAGCTCTCGGCCGCTCCAATCCAGAACTGGACCGCCCTTCACGTATGGCTCTACATGTTCAGGGAAAAAGCTCCGCACAATGTCCTGTACGAGCACGGCCTCGATCGTATCGGGTGCTTTATGTGCCCGTCGAGCGATATTGCAATACTTGAGGGGATAAAAGAGCGGTATCCCGACCTCTGGGAGAGCTGGACCGCGAAGCTTGAAGACTGGAGGGACTCCAGGGGCCTGCCGGCCGAATGGGTTTCTGAAGCCCACTGGAGAATGAGGAGTGAAGGTTCCGATGAAGAAGATAGTTATTATTGATTACGGGCTTGGGAATTTACGGAGCGTCTTCCGGGGAGTGGAGAAATCGGGGGGCAGCCCTGTCATCACGTCGGAGATAGCTGAAATATCATCTGCAGAAGGGATTATCCTCCCGGGTGTCGGGGCATTCAGGGACGGGATGGAGCAGCTTGGCGCCATGCAGAATGTGGTTATCGTGGCTGCAGAATCTGTGCCCGTCCTCGGAATATGTCTTGGAATGCAGATGCTTCTTGATGTGAGCGAAGAGCACGGCATCCACAGGGGACTTTCACTTATTCCCGGGACTGCCAGGCGCTTCCCCAGGACTGCCGGTTTTAAAATTCCCCACATGGGCTGGAATTCACTGCAGGTGGAACCAAAAGAGAACCCGCTCTTTGAAGGTGTGGAACCGGGCGAATATGTCTATTTTGTACATTCGTACTATGCAGACACTCCCCGTGAATACTGCCTGGCAACGACCGATTATATATGCAGTTTCTGTTCGGCAATCGGAAACGGTAATGTGTACGGGGTCCAGTTTCACCCTGAAAAGAGCGGGGCGGCAGGACTCCGGATCCTTAAAAATTTCCTCGATATGCTGTAGTAAAAGTCCGTGCCGTCTCGTTTTTCATACTTTTTTTGCATAACAGGGCAACGGACAACATGAATTCAGTGCATCCAGCACAAACATATTATCATATATTTGACAGATCTGTGGTATATGAAAAAAATCGGCCTTTTTATACTGATTATTTCGCTCCTTGTCGTCGGAGTACAGGGCTATGTCGTCACAATAGATGGTCCTGCCAACGTCCAGGCCGGGGCTCCGCTGGTTATTACCGGGGAGACTACGTTTCCGGTCGGGACCCAGATGGATGTTGTTTTTTACAAGGTCCAGAGTACTACCCCGGCAGAACTCGAGAGGAAAATCGTTGTTGTCGATGATACCAAGTCGTTCATCGTACCATTTAATACAAACGGCCTTCTCGCAGGGCAATACAAGGTCGAGGTCCAGTTCCCGGCCAACCCCGGGACAACCGTCAGTTCCGGCTCCACCACCGTGAAGATCCTGAATATCGTCGACCGTTCCGGAGAGATCCACCTGACGGTATCCAAAGACCAGGCGATGAACGAAGCGCTGCTTTTAGAGGGATATATACCGGGAATCGCGATTTCTACAATTAATATCAAGATAACCGGGCCGAAAGGGTTTGTCGTGCCTCCGCTTGATATCCGCACCACCACTCTTCCGGGAAAGACCGACGGGATGTTCTCCAAAAAAGTTACTGTCACGGATCCCGGCAATTACTATGTAAGCTTCTCTGACCCGAAGGGATATATCGGGACGATCAAGTTCTCTGTGTATGAACCAGAGACGACCCCCCTCGTGACAACCCAGCCGGAAACTACCGTTCCGGTCTCTGAAACCCCGTCGCCAAAGGCTCCCCTGTCAGGCATGGTCCTTGTGGCCGGCCTGCTGGCCGCCGGGGCGGTTGCAGTCATGACACGAAAATAATCTATTTTTTTGGCCTCTGTTGACGTCCACATTTTGATAAAACCTGTGTGGTATATTTCTTTGACAGGAGGGGTTGCACCCCTGCCTGTCAGAAAAATTAATCTAAACGGGTTGTCGATTTGAAAGTTTCAACAATGCCTTTTTCCTGAATTACTGCAAAAAACGCTCTTTTGGCATACTTACAGTTCTCTCAATACTCCACTTTGGCCGCACTTCTATCTCGTGACACTCCAGGGGCTGATGCCCTTGGCCGTTGAGGGCCCCCATAATGTGACAGGGACCGTGCGCAATTTCTCATAATAAATCGCAAGTTACTGGTAAACCCAGCCCGGTATCAATCTTAAAGCGGCAGATATAATAGATATAAAGATTTTAACAAATCCCAAAAAACCGTTAATTTCCAGGTTCCCAAAAAAAGAATCACGATTTCTTACGCATCAGCCAGGCCTCGTATATCACGAGGATCAGGATCACGAGGACGCCGCCCAGGAAAAATGCCAGTGCGACATCTGCCGGTGTAAAACCTGGTGCAATACCTGATACCTGGGATGAGAACTGCGTTACCTGCGAGGCGTCGTATGTCGCCTGCTCTGCCATGATTCCCATTGATTTTTCAGCAGTAGAGGCCGCAGTAGAGACCGCAGTAGGAACTGCGGTAGAAATAGTAGGAGGAACCGCAGCCGGGGCAGCGTACGAGGCACCCCCTGATCCGCCGGCCATCGGGACAACAGCTTCCGGCTGGAAGACGGGCATGAGAACCGGGACCATAAGGCTGGCAAAAATGACTATTACAAAGAGCGATGCATATTTCAATAAAAGAGACCTGATATTTTTCACGCTGGGAGCGACGATGAGCAGCTGGTCCCTGAGCTGGTAGATCTTCATCTCCCGTCCCTTGACGCTGTACCGGGTGTCAGAGACTTCGATGAGCCCGGCATCAAGGAGGTTTTCTATGTGGTACTTGACCGTACCCATGGGAAGAGTGAGCACTTCGGTGATGTCGGTAGCACTCTTCGAACCTTCACCAAGCAGGTGAAGAATATCATTTGCAGTCTGGCTGGATATGGCCTTTGCAATTTTCTGGGCCCGTTCGTCACCGGGCTGGAGTACAATTACTTCTTCACTCATGAATCGCCGCAATAATCCGTTCTTTTCCGACCTTCAGCGCGAGGTCGACCTGGTCTGTGGCCGGACCTCCGCCCTGTGCGAGTGTTTTTGAACCCCCGCCTTTTCCACCGAGAAGCATGCAGATCTGGCCGATAATCTCGCCGGCATTCACCTTGTCAGTTCCAGACATCACGACGACGTGGACCCGGTCAGAAACGCCTGCAAGGAGCGCAACGCCGCCCTGTTCCGAGACCTGGGCTGCAATTGCTGCCATGTCACGGGGGGACAGGTCGATTCTCCGGATGACAACCGGGAGACCGTTTATCATATCTGGGGTGAGGGCCGATACCTCGAGTTCGACCAGCCTCTGGCTCAGCCGCTCGATATCTTTCTTCTGGTCCTTCCATTCGTTAAAGAAACGGCTGACCGTTGCAGGGAGGTTCTCCTGCTGCACGGAAAGGACATCGGATGACTGGCTGAGGAGGTTATCCATGCGGTGGGTATATTCCACTCCTGCCATCCCTGATGCAAACTCAAGCCGTTCAATCCCGTCCTGGATATGCTCAACCCTGATGATCTTGATCATCCCTATCTCGCCGGTGCTCCTGCAGTGAGTTCCTGCACAGGCTTCCACGTCGCCTGCGACCTGAACTATCCGGAGCTCGCGGCCAGGCGGGACACCGCCCTGGTACAGGACAAAGCCGTAGGTCTGTTCTGCTTTTGTCCGGTCCTCGTATTTGATATCCACCATCTGGTTGGCCATGACCATCCTGTTTGCCGCGATCTCGATACGCCTCAGTTCATCGGGAGTGATATGCTTGAAATGCCTGATATCGAGACGGGAGCTCTCGACGCCTTTTTGCGCCCCTGCCTGGTGAATATGTGCGCCGAGCACTTCCTTTGATGCCCTGAGGAGGAGGTGGGTTGCGGTGTGGTGGCGCATCAGCGACCAGCGCCGCTCTTCATCGACCATTCCCTTGACCCGGTCGCCCCTTCGGAGGATTCCCCCTGAGATATGGTGGAGGATGACGTCCCCGATTTTGACGACGTCGTCTACCCGCACCATATTTTCAGCACCGATAAGCATTCCGGTATCTGAAGGCTGACCGCCGCCTTCGGGGTAGAAGAGGGTCTGGTCGGTCACGACATAGCCGTCAAAAAAGTCGATGACCATGGCATCGAATTCCATGTCACACGGCTGCTCGTAATAAAGCCGCCTCGTTGCCGGCAGGCCGCCGATCCTCTCCCGGTATTTTGCGAACGGGTCTTTTACCTCTTCTTTCCCGCTCTCGGAGTGCATGTCTGCGATGAGTGAATAAAAGTTGTCAGGGAGTTCGACCACTGCGCCTTCTGCGACCGCCACTTCCCTGATAATATCAGGCGGCAGTCCATGCGAATCGTACAGTGTTATGATCTCCTTGAGCGGGACCCGTTCGCTCCTGTTCTTGTAATTACGGGCAATTTTCTGCACGATCTTTGTCCCGCGGGCCAGGGTGACGTTGTATTTTTCGACTTCCCGTTCAACGATCTCCCTGATCACCATCAGGTCCTGTTCGAACGAGTTCGTGCCGACAATCTTCATCTGCTGTTCGATGAGGTCGGCAAGGTTATCCTTTATTTTAAGGTCGTTCATCATGCGAAGCGTGCGCCGCAGGACGAGCCGTACAAGATACCCTTCACGCACGTTTGACGGGACGATGCAGTCCCCGAGCATATACGCGAGACAGCGGGTGTGGTCGACGACGGCATACACCTTCTCAATCGGGGTGATCATGCGGTCAAGTTTCTCGATCGGCACGTCGATTGCACTTGCCACCTTCTTTCGCAGCTGGTAAAGGTTCGTTCCTGATATATCCATTACGCCTGCGAATTTTGCATTGAGTGATAAAATCTTGGTATATTCCGGATTGTCAAGGAAATGTTCAAGGCCGGCCGACTCCATCACGCTGCTGACCATCTCGGGAAAGACCGCATCATAGATAGTCGGTGAACCTTTTGATGCCCACACGAATCGTTCAAGACCGTAGCCGGTATCCACGATCCAGTTCTTCATCGGGTAGTACATGTCCCCGTTCAGTTCGATCCCGGGCTTATCAGTCTTGTTTTTCCCGAGGTTCATGAATACCAGCGTGGCGACTTCAAGCCCCCCGATGAGAATTTCAAGGCTTGGTCCGGCATTGCCCCCGCCTATCCACGGGTGTTCCTTGTAGGTGACACGCGTCAGGTCGCCGCCGACGGATTCGATAAACTGGTCGCAGAGTTCGACGGTCCTGTTTTTCCAGTAGATCTCTTCAATATCGGAATTAAAGGCATGGTGGGCCATCATCTCGAAGAGCGTCAGGTGCCTGCCGGATCTCCCGACCGAATCAAGGTCGTTTAGCCTGATGCAGGGCTGCGAGATGGTCAGGGGGTTTGCAGGCGGGGGAACGATGCCTGCGGTGACGAATGGCTGGAAATCTGCAATAGATGCAATGGTGAGGTAAATGTCGTCTCTCCATCGTGCGACGACCGGGTACCGTTCAATTCGTGTATGTCCGTTCCGCTCGAAAAATGAAAGGTAGGCCTCACGCATCTCGTCGACCGAGTGGCGGCGGAATACGGGATTGCCGATAAAATTATATGTCTCACAGGGAGCATCCCCGCAGATGTCCACGTCAGGGTTTCTGGTCCAGAACGCAGCTCCGCATTTTTTACAGATTTTTCTGGTGAGTCCGTTTTCTTTAAAATAATCGAGCTGATATTCTTCTTCGAGCATTGAAAACCACGTGTTACCATTTTATTCGATTTCGAACGATAAATATTGTTTGTAGTGGGCGTTCTCTCCTGCCCATACGTCCTGGTACCAGAGATCGATTCTCTGGTAACTGCCGGTTACCCGGGCGATATCGACCGCGAGCAGGTGCCAGCAGCGCCCTCCCCTGAAGATGAAATCCCTGCACGTGCAGAAGCCTTCATCCACGACATATTCCCCTGACGTGCCCGTGACAACGAAAAAATCCAGGTATTTTTTTATTCTTCCTTCATCGATGGCTTCAAGCGCCAGTTTTCCACGACGGGAATAGAGGCGGATTATATGCTGCCGGAGCCCGGGGGTGATCGTCCGGTGTTGTTCAAGTTCCTTCCAGAGCGTATCTACATCCATATGCACATTCTCGGGATGTCGTCGATGTACAGCCAGTTGTGTTCTTCGGCCAGTTTTTTCATTCCCGGTGCTTCCAGTGCATAATGTGTGGCCTCAACAAAGGTGACGGGCATGTTCCGAAGGACCGAATGCTTAAGCTCGGACGAGAGGAAGGTATCGGCACCGCAACTGATGGCTTCTGCGATAATGACGGCATCAAAACCGCTGCCACCGACGACCGCGAGGCGTTTTGGGAAGCGGGCCTCCCCCCATACTCTCAGGGGGACATTTAATATCCTTGAAATCTCCTGGAAGGTGAGACTGCAGGTGCCGGTAAGCCCGAGCGACATCCTGTCGATATCGCTCAGCCTGAGCATGCCGGCGAGGGTGTCGTTGATCCCGCCGGGTGCATGGTCGTAATTTGTGTGCAGGACATACACATTCATCCCGGAACCAAGGATTGGGCGAAGAAGCGAGCCGAGAGAGGAGGAAACCGTCGTGACCGGGTGCCAGAGTGGCGTGTGATGCACCACAAGCATATCGACTCCTGCGGCTACTGCGGCATCTATTACGGCCGGAGTCGCATCAAGGGCACAGGCGATCCCGGATATTTCCGTTTTTCCCTCGATGACAAGTCCGATTCGTCCATTGTCAAATTCCTCGGCCATCTCCGGAGGAGCAACCGCTTCCAGTTCCTTAATGATTGCGCCGATCTCCATGGGTATGATATCGACGCCCTGGTTTAAATACAATTTATTACTGCAGGTAATATACAACATATATAAATATTCATTGAAAGACATTAATGGGTATGCATAAGTCCATCGGCCAGATCAATGAACGGATCCGTGATGGAAATGCCCGGGTTGTTACTGCAGAGGAGATGCCCGCCATCGTGGCGGAACTCGGGGAAGAAGGGGCACTTCGCGAAGTGGATGTTGTTACCACCGGAACTTTTGGTGCGATGTGTTCCTCGGGTGCGTTTTTTAACTTCGGCCATGCAGATCCACCGATCAGGATGGAACGCATCTGGTTAAATGACGTGGAAGCATACGGGGGTCTCGCGGCAGTCGACACGTACCTCGGTGCCACCCAGAAATCCGACACACGGGATGACAGTTACGGCGGAGCCCATGTAATAGAAGATTTTATTGCAGGAAAATCCGTTGAGCTCAGGGCCATATCGAGGGGAACCGACTGCTATCCAAGGCGCACCATCACGACCGAGCTGTTGCTGGAAAATTTAAACCAGGCTACCATGTGTAACCCGAGGAACGGGTACCAGCGGTACAATGCTGCATCGAACTCGACTGACCGGAGCCTTCACACGTACATGGGGCTCCTGCTGCCGAATTGCGGGAATGTAACCTATTCAGGCGCCGGACTCTTAAACCCCATCTCGAATGACCCGAAATTCCGGTTGATAGGAAGCGGTGTCCCGGCGTTCATCGGCGGTGCAAGAGGAATGATCGTCGGCGAGGGGACCCAGCATTCCCCGGCAGCCGGTTTTGGTACCCTCATGGTGACCGGTGATATGAAGGACATGTCGCCGGACTTCGTCCGCGGGGCGACCATGAACGGGTATGGAGTGACCCTGTATGTAGGTCTCGGAATTCCGCTCCCGGTCCTCGATATTGAAACCGTCCGGAGCTGTGCGGTGCGGGATGAGGATATCACGGTTGACATTATCGATTACGGGATTCCTGCCCGGGACAGGCCCTCCCTCCGGAAGGTGACCTATGCGGAATTAAAGAGCGGGTTTGTAGAGGTGAACGGCGAAGAAGTCAGGGCTTCCTCCCTCTCCAGCTTCCGGAAAGCGCGCGAAGTCGCCGAAGGGCTTAAGAAATGGATCGGGAACGGCAGCCTTGAAATGACGCTTCCCACCCGTTGCATCAATCCGTCCCGCGCCGCAAAACCCATGAAAGAGACCGTGCACGGGCCGCGTGTACTCGATATCATGGACAGGAGGGTCATCAGCATCAGCCAGGAGGAAGAGATCAGCACCGCCGCCGGAAAACTCCTGAAAGGCGAGACAAATCACCTGCCTGTCATCGATGCACACGGAAAACTTGTCGGTATCGTGACGACCTACGATATCTCAAAGGCGGTCGTCAACCCTGCAAAAGGCTCACATGTCAGGGATATCATGCGAAAGAAAGTTATCACCACCACGCCGGACGAACCTGTCGATATCGCGGTGCAGAAACTTGAAAAGTTCAATATCAGCGCCCTGCCTGTTGTTGATGCAGACTACCGGGTGATTGCCATGCTCACGGCGATAGACCTCGGCAAGCTCTTTGGCGGGAGGTGGCTCAAATGAAACTTATCGTCACATTTTCACGGAAGGCCGGGAAAAAACCGATTATCGCCAGTGTCGTACGGGATACGGGCGTCCTTATCAATGTGGAACGTGCGATTATCGATTCGTCAGAGGGAGAAGCCCTCATCGACATCCCTGACGACCAGTGCAGGCTTGTAAAGGAGAAACTTGCAGAAATGGGGGCGTCGGTCCGGATACTTGAAGACGTCATCACCCTTGACGAAAGCGAGTGCGTGGACTGCGGCGCCTGTATCAGCATTTGCCCGCAGGAGGTATTCTCGTTTGATGAAAACTGGAAGCTTACGCTTGATGCGGGGCGTTGTGTCCTCTGCGGACGGTGCATAGATGCCTGTCCCCACCAGGCCCTTTCACAAAAGATTGATACTTAAGGGGTATCGGGACCCTGATCTTTTATTTTTCTGCTGATGCGGGCAATGGTAAGGGAAGGGTAGACTGCATCCCGTTCTGCGGACCGGATATATCCCGCAATCTCACGCAGGCTTAGCGGGACATAGCCGACCAGTTCGCTGCTCACATTAATGCGGCGGTGCCGGCCGTCAAAAAACGGGTATGCTTCGGTATCGTTGTTATGGGCATGGCCATGGACAATCCACCCGTTGTATGACGCCGGAGCCTGCTCAGGATCGTGAATAAATAAAAACCTGGTTCCGAAAAGTTCTTTTTCGCAACATGTGACCGTTCCCGCAAGACCGGCATCATGGTTCCCTGCAACGAGCACGATCTTTCCGTTCAGGCGTGAGAGGTAGTATTCCGCCGGGTGTATGACAGGGCCGTATGCAAGGTCTCCAAGGAAATACACCTCATCTGTCTCTTTTACACGGTAATTCCAGTTCCGGAGCAGGACCCTGTTCATCTCCTCCGCACCGGTAAACGGTCTCCTGCAGTAGCGGATAATGTTGGCGTGATTAAAGTGGGTGTCAGAGATGACGTAACTCTCGTCCTCTTCTGAAAACACCGGGAATTCCAGTTCAAGCCCTTCTTTTACCCTGTACGTCCGGAGCGTTTCGCTCCATGCAGCCCGGGAAAAGGTGTCGTTCCTGTAAAGCCATTTCTGCCCGGGGAGATCGTATTCCCGCCATACGGTCCCGTTCCTGAGGACACTGATCCTGTAACTGTTGAGGGGGCGGGTGCAGCCGGAGATAAAATCCTTTACCGGCACTCCGTTCCGGTCCCGGGTATACCCGGTCGATCGGGGGCCCGAATGCAGCCGGGACCAGACCTCTCCGGCAAGCGGTCCGGGAAGATTAAAACCGACCGTGATATGAAGCCTGCGTTTCTCCGGGTTCTGATCAAATATCGTACGGGTATTGAGATAAGGTGTTAACAATGTTGAAAGGGCGGTGTAAAAGTTCCGGAATTCATCAGGCAGAGAAAGATCGAATGCAATGGCAAACCCCTTCCGCCCCTTTAAATAAAGAAATCTTCCCGGTACGCAGGAGAGATGTGTCATGTCAGGTGCGGATTTTTCCACGGCGCCAAGGATCCTGACATCAGGTCCGGTCCCTTTGAGAGTAAACGGGCCGGCAAGGGTTATATGGGGAATTTTCCGGTCTTCCTTCCGAAAACCGTATTCATCTGAAATGTTCCCGATAAAATCCCGGATCCCGCGATCGTCCACCCTGACGAGGATCATGAACCGGTGTTTTTTATGCACGCCTGCATGTTTCTTTGAGCGGTGAGCTCCGTTTTCGCCTCTCCGGGCCATCTCCCTGAAGGCTTACTCCGTTCTCTTATAAATATGCTGGATCTGTTCGCGTGTTCCGGAGATCGCGGGGAAACTGTGAATATGCGTCTGGTACAACCTGTATTCTATTCCCATGACGGGACCGGGTCCTGAGATTCCCGCATACCCGCCATGCAGCACGAGGGTTCGAGTGATCAGGTACCATTTCCAGTTCAGGGAGACAATAGCGACAATTCTCGCGGATGAGCAGCGCTACATCGACACAGCGCGCTCTGCGCTGGTCCGTGCCCGGCATGAACTTGAACATTATATCCCGGGAGACCCGTTCTTTGTCTCCACCCTCGAACCATACCTGGTCGATACCGGGATTACGACGGTGGACCGTATGTCTGCCGCAGGGGTTCGTGCCGGGGTCGGGCCAATGGCGGCTGTTGCAGGGACGCTTGCAATGGCAGGCGTAATAGCGATGAGAGACGAGGGAGCGGAATTCGCGGTCATCGATAACGGCGGGGATATTGCGCTTGTCAGCGACCGCCCGGTCCGTGTCGGCATTTATGCCGGGACGTCTCCCCTCAGTAACCGGTCCGCCTTCGTGATCCCGCCAAAGAAGGATGTCTTTGGTATATGCACCTCGTCGGCAACGGTCGGGCCGTCATTGTCGTTCGGGACTGCAGACGCGGTCACCGTTTTTTCACCGGACGTTGCACTTGCAGATGCATGGGCGACATCGCTCTGCAACGTTATCTCCCCGGAAAATACAAAGTGCCTTGAAAAAGTTGACCCCGCGTCGGTGGAGGGAGTGTTCGCCATCATGGGGAGCAGGACTTTTTCATGGGGGAATGTCCCGCCGGTTACGGCGGCACAGGTGGATGAAAGCCTGATTACCTCCGGATACCTGTAAACGGCTCATAACTGGTCTTTTGAAAAATAAGCAGGGCTTTACACAAGAATCGTGCCCCGGGCGTGAAGGGGGGAGCGTCAGAAATCAGGAAAGGATTTTTTCAGAAGTTTTCCCCGATAAACCTGACCGCTTTTTCGTATGAACCCCGTCCCCGGAAGCTGACCAGCCCCTTTTCCCCGTCGCTGACCGATATCACTCCTCCTTCATCGTCGATACGGAATACGATCTCCAGCAGGTCAATCTCTGTCAGCAGCACGCCTCTCTTCAGTGCAGAGGCCGGTTGCAGAATAAGCCGGTCCTTTTCCAGTTCACCGGGGTCCTCCCGGTAATAATAATAAAAAACCTGGTACGCATTTAAAAAGTCAGAAGAAAACAGGTCTGCCCGTACCCGGGGAGGAAGCGCTTCGAGAATCCTTACGAGCACCACCTCGTCTTCCTCGGCCTCTTCAAGTATTTGTTCTGCTATGATGCCGAGATCGGAATAGCTGATCCCCTCACCTTCTTTTTCCATACCCAGTTCCATTGTACCCGGCACTAAAAAACTTCTTTGTCTGGCAGACCCGGCAACACAGTACGGTGCCGGTGAAAAGGTATATTCCTGCTCCTGTGGTATGAATACAGGTGAAAGATGAGGACATCGACTGGCTGGTCTATCACCTCATGCAGGAGCAGGAGGAATATACGCCCGGCGTTCTTGCAGGGCTGGCAGGACTTGCCGAAGATATCGTCCGTGCATCACTCTTAAGGCTGGAAAATGCACTGCTCGTATCACAAAGGGATGGCAGCTATTCTCTTCTCGCCATCCCTGATATGCTTGTCCGGTGCCAGGCGCGATATGACATATGTTCCCAGGTCGTGTTTGAAAACGGGATTATCAGAGTCAGGAAGGGAAAGGAGTGATCCATTGACCGAAGTAGTGGTGCTGCGGATAGGTCACCGGCCTGAGCGGGACCAGCGGGTGACCACCCATGTGGGCCTTACGGCCCGGGCGCTCGGGGCATCAGGCATGTACCTCGTCGGCAGGGATAAAGGGGTTGTGCAGAGTATCCGCGATGTCGTGGACCGCTGGGGAGGGGACTTCTTTGCGAACGACGATATCAGGTGGAAACGCTGCATCACCGACTGGAAGGAATCGGGTGGAATTGTCGCCCACCTGACGATGTACGGCCAGAACCTCCCGGATGTGATTGGTGAAATAAGGACCTCTGAAAAGATCCTTGTCATCGTCGGTGCAGAAAAAGTCCCGGGCGAGATATATGGCATGGCAGATTTTAACGTGGCCGTGAGCGGCCAGCCGCATTCCGAGATATCAAGTCTTGCACTCTTTCTCGACCATCTCTTTGAAGGAAAGGAACTGCATAACGAATTCCCGGGTGGGAAGATCAGGATAATTCCAAGCAGGTCAGGCAAACATACCGAAGAATTATGAAAAAAAGCGTCCTTGTTGCAGGATTCGCAACCCGCCATGTGGCATGCTCGGCATGGAAAGCAGGATATGACGTGTATTCTGTCGACCACTTCTGCGACAGGGACCTCTCCTGGTATACGCGCGACGCGATAAAATTCGAAGACCTGGAAGATCTTCCCTGTGCAGTTGCAGAGATGATCGGCCGTCATCATATCGATATGGTTGTCTTTACCTCCGGTGCGGAGTCCATGCACTCGACAGTGCCGGTGAAGGGAACACCGCCGGACAGAATCGAACGGTTCCTCGACAAGCAGAAAATCCAGGAATTTTTTGAAGAACTTGGAATTCCCACCCCCCGTATTGCAGGGGACGGCCTGTACCCGGTGATGATCAAGCCACGAAAAGGATCGGGCGGATGGCGGAACCGGATTGTCCGTAACGATCAGGAAAAAATAAACTGGGAGAACGAATTTGAAAACCCCCCCTTTATCGCGCAGGAAGTGGTCGCCGGGATCCCTGCATCGGTGTGCTGCCTCGCAACCGGGGAACAGGCGGTCGCGATCTCGACAAACGAACAGATGCTCCGCGGGGAGCACACTGCTCCCTATGGTTTTTCCGGGTCGGTCACCCCGTTTGTTTCGGTCAGATCCGAAGAGATGGTTTCATACGCGGAAAAAATTGCTGCTGCAAGCGGATGCGTGGGATGTATCGGCATCGATTTCGTGGCAGGGGACGAGGTGTGGGCTATCGAGGTGAACCCCCGTTTCCAGGCAACCCTCGACACGGTCGAGATGGCAACCGGCATCAACCTTTTTGAGGCCCACATACGTGCCTGTGACGGGCTACTGCCGGAAAGGCGGCCGTCCCCTCAACAGTATGCCGTCCGGACGATCCTGTTTGCCGGGCGCGACCTGACGGTCACCGGCGACATGTCCCGCCTTGCACCTGCAGTTACTGATATTCCGTGGCCTGGAACGGAATTCGGGGAAGGCCACGCCGTCGTGAGTGTGTATGGCCATGGTAAGAGCAGGGACGAGGCACTGTCCATGCTGGATAACCATATTGTAACCGTGCGACAATATATGAAGTGAAGTCCCTATGGAAGAGCTACTGGAAAACCCGGCAATACGTGCATACCTGTTCCGGCTGATTGGACAGGAAGGTATTAACCTCCTTGAAAAATTCCCTGAGGAAGGCGAATTCAGTGATGAAGATCTTGCTTCACAGACGGCAATCAACCTCAACTCAGTCCGTCACACCCTGTATACGCTCTATGAGAAGAGGCTTGCAGAATACCGGAGGATCAAGAATAACGAGACCGGGTGGCTGACCTATCTCTGGCATCTCCGGACCGACCAGATCTTTGACGTGATCATGGAGGATATGGAGGTTATTCTTGAAAAGCTGGAAGCGCGTGAAAAATACGAAGAGGAAAATGACTTCTATATCTGTAAAGACTGCCAGATCCTTTTCACCTTCAACCACGCCATGGATGGCAATTTTCAATGCCCGTCATGTGACAAGGGCCTTGAACACTTTGATAATGAAATGCTCTTAAGGGCACTTAAAAAGCGGATAACGGCCATGAAAGAGTCTTTAGGGCATGCCTGACCGCCAGATGGATTATAACGCCATTCTTTTTGAAGCCGGGTGCGGCAGGTCTGTAATTGCGCACTGCAACCGTGTACGGGATCTCTCCGGCCGGTATGCAGAAAAAATCGTTGTTGCCGATAAAACAAAGGTGGAAGCCGGTGCGGCCCTTCACGATATCGGGAGGGGAATGACCCACAGCCTTCACCACGCACAGCGGGGTGCAGACTATTGCAGAAGACTCGGGCTTCCCGAAGATATCGCACGCATCGTTGAATGTCACACCGGCGCCGGCCTGACCGCAGATGAATGCACCCTTCTCGGACTCCTGCCAGTCGACTGCATGCCGCAATCGATCGAGGAAAAAATCGTTGCAAACGCAGATAACCTTGTCAGGGGGCAGCATATTATTTCTGTCTGGGAACGGCTCAGCCGTTCGTATGCCCTCCCGAAGAAGATACGACGGCGTATCTGGCATCTCTGGCTCGAAATGGAACAGTGGTGCTGATTTTTAGTCAGAAATAACTAGATAATGACCGATTTTACCTGGGGAAGAGCCCTGATCTGTTCGATAACCTCGGGCGGGTATTTCTCATCGGTAATGATGACCAGCTTGGGTTCAAGGGCGAGGTACGGGTCGGTCACGAAGATCTGGCGTATGCTCAGGTCATGCAAAGAGAGGACCCTCATGGCCGCGCCGACAATTCCTTTCTCTCCGGCATCTTTTGGAATGACCGTGATGACGGAAAGCCCGAGCGGGTCCGCAAGGCGGCTTAAATCCGGCGTGGCACGCATATTCGTGAAGATGTCGCGCAGCAGGTCAACGCGGAGCAGGTGCTGGGCAGTCGCGTCGACGACCCGCCTGTCAGTTCCGATAGCCTTGGCAATCTGCGTGGCAGGTATCTCGATCCCGTTGCAGACAATCCGGCCTTCAGCGCTGACCCCAAAGCCGTTTTCAAGTAAAAACTTTACAACCCGGCCCTGAGACGGCGAATCGGCAAACTCGTCCACGATCTCCGACCACATGATGAGAGTATTTACAATGAACCCACATATACATTCGTGCCGGTCGTATTGCAGCAATGCACAATGAAGGACAGTGCGGATCCAGCTCCTGTTACCTGCCAGGGTATCGCAGCAGCGAAAATCATATGGATAGATTATTTTAGATAGACGTCCTTTCTATATAGGCCCGTGCGAGGGTTGCCGAGCCAGGTCAAAGGCGCAAGGTTGAGGGCCTTGTCTCGTAGGAGTTCTTGGGTTCAAATCCCATCCCTCGCATTATGTTTTTCATCATTTTAACTCCCGGAGTGTACCTGCTCTCTCTCCGGGCATGACCACGTTCATCCGGAATATTTTCCATAATTACCAGGCCTGCACATCAGGCATAAGCAAATTATACCGCTTTTTCAACGCAAGTCCCTCCCTGCAGGAAGGGACATGGTACGTTTCTGCAAAGTCATACGTGGATGCTCCCGTACCTGGTCGCCGGGAAAGGGCCGGTCGCGTAGACGGGTATTTATGTCTATATCCGGGACCAGAGGGTCACGGGGTAAATGCAGTGTGCTGCATGGAAATGCTCCTTTCCCAATAATTCTATACGGCTTCAAAGACTCAGCAGGGACCCGGAATTGCCTCCGGATATAAAGTATCCAGGATATTTCCCTGAAATCATACCTGAAATCAGGAGATTGCAGGCATCAGAAAAAGATGAAGATCAGAGGTCCGGATGTGCGCTTGAACCAGGGACTTCGCAGGTGGGATTTGAATAGGTGATTTTAATCTCTGCCACGTCGCGCAGGAAGTTAATCTTCAGGATCTCAAAATCATGCACGACAAGCCCGGTCCTCTCGCTGAGATCTTTCAGCATCTCCTCCCTCTTCTCCCGCGTGATCAGTTCGATCTTCTCGTATTTTACGTTCATCTGGAACTGTTCCCGGTTGAATCCCCATGCCCGGTCAAGGAACCAGATGGTCAGGATGATAAGTACATTGATGATCAGCAACCGGTCGTACTGGCCTAATCCCCAGAGAACCGAGTTCAGGATAGGCAGTGCGGCCATTACAAAGAGGTAGGTCATCTCGCGTATGGGGACGGTCTCTGTCCGGTACCGGAGGATCGAGAAGAGCGCAAACAGGCCGAACCCGGTCCCGATGGACAATTCTATGCTGGTGAACAGCCCCATGATGAAGTAAATGACCGTGTTGAACGCAAGGTATGTGAAGACAAAATTATTGCACCGTCCCCGCGGGTAGTACACGAATCGCACTATGATGAACGCGGACAGGAGGTTGAGAATGAATCCCGCGGTGAAGAACCAGAGCGAATCGGTCAGCACGGGACCCCGCCTCCCGGAGAGTGCCTGGAAAGGAAGAGGAGGTTCTCCCTGAACCGGTTATGCTTTACCTGATCATAGAGAAGCGCGACACCGGTACAGTATTTTGAGAAACCCCGCGTTCTGATGCCCATGGCACGGAGCGCATGAAGTGCCGGGGAACCCCTCGCTCCCTTCTCGTATTTGATCTCGCCGATAACCAGTCCCGGATACGAGACAGCCCTCTGACTGTTCCTGAACGAAACACCTGTATCAAATGTGATCCTCTCGGGGGATTCTTTTGAGACAAGGGTGAACCGGTCGTACATCGTCGTCAGGACCGGGTGGAATCCCCGGAAGTCGTAAGGAAACGCCGATCTGAGAAAGTCCTCCTCTTCGGGCGCAAACCCTGATGACGGCCGGCAGGTCTTTATCCGGGTCTTTTCAGTGGCGCCTCTGTTGCTCTTCTTCTTGACTTCAAGGAAGGTATCTCCTGATGATTCGTAATGACGGTATCTTAGTTTGTAGCGGTTGCCTTTCCCGTTATGGTGCTGGATATAGTTTATAAACGAGTTATTGTCGTAGTACATGGTCTCATATCTGCCTGTTTTTATATTCTGAACTTCGAGCACCCTGTACGAGTCAGAAATTCCCGTGATCAGTTCCCTGCACTGCCCGGTTGTCATCAGGTGTTTGCGCTCCACGCGGGTCATCAGCAGGGCATTTAACCCGTCGAGCTCGGAGAGCGAGATGCCATCAATATCCCCGACGAGGGCCTGCAGTTCTGCTGCCGGTGAACATCGGTCATCCGGTTCACGGTCCGTGAACCTTGTGTGCATACAGGTTTCCATGCGGTTCAGGTCTCACTCAGAAAAAACGTCCGCATTCCTTGCCTGTGCGGACGATAGTGCTGCTGCCCTGAAGTCCTGCATTGCAACCGGTTGCGAAACACTGAATGTGTTGATAAGGTCTGCCCTGGATGACCCCTGGGAGATGCGCTCCCCTTCCTGTGCGGCCGGTAGTGCAGTCGCCCGGGAATCCTGCAGGGAGGACGGTTGTGAAATCCTGTGTGTATTGAGGAGTCCTTCCTTCAAAGACACCGCCGACGTGTTCTGCCCTGTGGATGCATCTGACAATGACGATGAACCGGAGGCCTGCGAGGAGACCAGGCAGACCCGGCTTGCCGATCCCGTATTGCCGGCAGCATCTGTCGCGGTGACCTTCACCATCAGCAGGGAGCCGGAAAGCCCCGGCACCGTCCATGAATAAACCCCTTCGGCAGGAAGACCTTCCGTAATCACCGTCCAGGTCCGGCCGTTTGCGGAATATTCGAGGGTCACACCGGTAATATCCCCGGTACCTGTCGCTGACCACGCGATATCAAGCGCCTTTCCGGGAGTCGCAACACCGGACCTGGCCGGGGTGATTATGCTCACTACCGGGGTCGCTGTATTCCGGGATGTAATCATGCTCTGTGCAGGTGCAGCAGAGGGGGTGTGAGTCGGAGTTGCTGTCGGAGTCGCGGTGGGTATTGTTGTCGGAACCGGTGCCGGAGTGAGGGCGGGGGAGAGAAACTCCATTACCGCATCATAGCGATCATATGCATGGCTGATCAGATCCGTCAGGGAGACATCAAAGTCTTCCGGGTTATTCAGGTGCGTATATCCTGCCTGTTCACCATCAGGCCCGGTCACGTACGGCGCTATCAGGGAATGATAGTACCGGTAGGTCTCTTCCATCGCGACCGGCTCAAACGACGTCGTTGCGACCATCTCCAGGTAGCCCTGGTATTTTGCATAATACACCGGGTCGTCGGCCAGGTACCGGATCAGTGGCCAGTTGTCACCCGCATCGTCAAGGCTGAGCGAGAGGGTCCTGCCCATGCCGCCCCCGCCATTCATATCTCCCGGGGACCGGTTCCCTGGGGCAATATCTCCTGGTACCGCAGCATTATCCTGGGCGATCGGGAACGATACCAGTTTGGAATTCCCTGTGAACCCGGTTACAGCCGGAGCGTTTCCGGTATCTGAAAACGTCTG
>DASP01000002.1 GCA_002503825.1 Methanoregulaceae archaeon UBA467 | reverse complement strand
TCACAGATCAGGCTGAACAGTTACATGAGAATTATGAATATTTCACAGCAGCCAGGCTGTATTTTTTAAAATACAGGTCACCTGAATTATTCAGGATAAAAGATCGCTTTTTTTAGCTTTGTTGAAACGGACATGAACCAGTAAGGTTCACTCCGGAACCATGAAAATGTCCATTAAAAATCTCCTTATATTATGGGTAGTTCCAGCATTTTCATTCGGAACCCTTCTCGTTCTCTCACTATTCGTCTTTCGCCGCACTCCACTTCAGGACACTCCCGGGGCAGATGCCCATGATCGTATGTGTGTGCCCCCATACTGCGACAGGGGCCGTGGCTTATGTTCTTATAAAAAATCCTAAGACTCCAGTTAACCCTGCCCACAGGACATCCCCGGGGGTGGGGCATGGAGGGGTGAAACCCCTCCTGTCAGGAAAATAGATCAAACATGGTATCGAAATTAAGCATTTCAACCAAGCTCTTTTTTTATAAATAACCCGGAAAACTGGAATGATAAAATAAAGAAATAATTAAAGGCCGGAACCCTTATTTATCCGAATAAAATTTTTGATTTTTCAAGTGCATCTACCGCCGGAAGCACTTTTCCGGTCAGGAATTCTATACAGGCTCCGCCCCCGGTTGAGATATGGGTAAACTTGTCTTCAATACCGATTTTCTCAATGACCGCGGCAGTATGCCCGCCCCCAACCACTGAAAATTCAGCTTCGGATGCACTTTTCAACAGTTCATAGGTTCCTGTTGCAAAGTCTCTCTCTTCAAAGACCCCGGCAGGCCCGTTGAATACGACAGTCCCTGCATCTTTTAATATCCGTGAAAACCTGAGCATTGAATCCGTGCCGATATCCATCACCGGCATATCCGCAGGTATGGCATCAACCGGATATTCAACCCGCCCGCCGTCTTCGCGGACCGCAATCCAGTCAGGGATAAGGATTTTATCCCGGAATTCTGAAAGAAGAGCTTTGGCTTTTCCAATCTCCTTCTCATACTTGAGCTGATGAATAAGCTGAAGTGAGGGCTTCCCGATGTCGTACCCGAGGGCTGAAAGGAAGATATTTGCAACGACACCTATCACCATGATCTGGTCGGCAATCTGGTGACGAAGCATGTGATCTGCGACGGCAATTGAGTCGTCAACCTTCGTACCCCCGAGAACCATACATACCGGCCTCGGCGCACTCTGGAACACCTTTGAAAGGGTAATCACCTCTTTCTCCATTAAAAGGCCTGCAACTGAACGCATGACAAGGGGGAGTCCGACTATGGTCGGCTGCGACCTGTGCGCCGTCCCGAAGGCGTCATTGACAAACACGTCTCCGAATGTTGCCAGCCGCTGGACCAGGTGTGTTTTTTTCGCGTCTTCTGCTTTTAATGTCAGGTTCTCCTCTGCATTGAACCTTACATTCTCAAGCATAAGGATCTCCCCGTCCCTGAGAGCACGGACTGACTCTTTCGCGTGACTTCCGATGATGTCGTCGATATAATGAACCGGACGTTTTACAAGGTGCTCCAGTTTCTCGGCATGAGCTTCAAGAGTGCTGAAATCCTTCTTTCCCGGGCGGCTCTGATGCGTGATAATAACAACACGGCTCTTCTGAAGCGCCTGGATTGTCGGGAGATGTTCCCTGAAACGTTTATCGTCGAGGATACTATTCGAAGTCGGATCAAGAGGAGAGTTTAAGTCCAGCCGAAGCAGGACTGTCTTCCCCTCGCATCCGATATCGCTGAGTGTACCAATCGGCACAATAATCCCCTTCTCTCCTGCCTAGACACTTCTTGCCTTGATCTTCTTTAACCTGAAAAGCTCTTCCCGTTCCATCTCGTCAAGCCGCATCTTGATGAAATCACGGGCCTCTGTGAGTTCAGGGATTACCTTGAACTCCAGGGCATTCACCCTGCGTTTTGTTGATTCGATCTCTTCGAGAAGGCGTTTCATTGTTGTTTCAATTTCAGCACTTTCAATGATGGCCTCAACAAGTTCTTCGAAGGCCAGTGCGGTTTCATCGATGGCAGAGGTGGTCCCAAGCACCCCATATCCGCGGTCTACCAGGCTCTTTTTTACCTTGGATGACTCGATTTCAGGAACAACAACACCCATGATGTTTTTGCTTTTAAGATCGATCTGCGGCACTTCTTTTACAGAAAATGCTGCAGATTTCACCCCGATTGCACCTTCGATCGTATTTGCGAATGCCATTGTTTCAACCGCACGCCGGTATTTTGCGAGGAGCTCGCCCCTGCTGTCCTTCGCCTGTTCCAGGATCTTGAAAAACTCAAGGATCAGTCCATCGCGCTTCATCTTGAGGATTTTATAGCCCCGCTCCGAGAGTGCAATCCGTCTCTTGAGAGCAATCAGTTCGGAACGTGTCGGCTTTATATCTCTAAGCGCCATGAAACCCTACCCCTGGGCCTTTCCGGCCTGTCTGAATTTCGGGTGGTACTTGTTGATCAGGTCACGGTCAATACGTACGAGCTGTTCCACCGGCAGCGTTGCCAGAAGGTCCCAGCCCAGATCGAGGGTGTCAACGATCGATCGGTCCTCGTCGTATCCCTGCCTTACAAAGCGGTTTTCGAAGAGATCTGCGAACTCAAGGAAGGTCCTGTCACGTTCGGAGAGTGCGTCCTTTCCGACGATCGCAACAAGGCCTCTCAGGTCGTTTCCTTCTGCATACCCGGCATACATCTGGTCTGATACCTTCTTGTGATCTTCCCTGGTGTGCTCTTTTCCAATCCCGAGGTTCATCAGACGGGACAGTGACGGAAGCACGTTGATAGGCGGGTAGATGCCTTTCCTGTGGAGGTCACGGTTGACCACAATCTGTCCTTCGGTAATATACCCTGTAAGATCAGGGATCGGATGGGTAATATCGTCACCCGGCATGGTCAGGATCGGGATCTGGGTAACAGAGCCTTTCTTGCCCTTGATGATACCTGCCCGCTCGTAAATACTTGCGAGGTCCGTATACATGTAGCCTGGATATCCGCGTCGTCCTGGCACTTCTTCCCTGGCTGCACCAATCTGACGAAGCGCTTCACAATAGTTTGTCATATCGGTAAGGATGACAAGCACATGCATACCAAGCTCAAATGCAAGGTATTCAGCGGTGGTCAGGGCAAGCCGCGGTGTGATGATACGCTCGACCGCAGGGTCGTCTGCGAGGTTTAAGAACACAACCGCCCTTTCGAGTGCACCGGTCCGCTCGAAGTCCTGCATAAAGTAATTGGCTTCTTCCTTGGTGATACCCATGGCTGCGAAAACCACCGCAAATTCTTCGGTGGATCCAGGCACTTTTGCCTGGCGGGCAATCTGGAGAGCCACATTGTTGTGTGGAAGTCCTGCACCTGAGAAGATGGGAAGTTTCTGTCCACGGACAAGGGTATTTGTTCCGTCTATGGTTGAAATACCAGTCTGGATAAACTCGTTCGGTGAAGCGCGTGCATAGGGATTGATCGCAGCGCCGGTGATATCGAGTCTCTTTTCAGGGACGATCTCAGGGCCGCCGTCGATTGGTTTTCCTCCACCTGACAGGATCCGCCCTAGCATTTCCCTGCCGACCGGCATTTTTATAGTTTCGCCGGTAAACCGGACACCGCTGTCCCGTCCGATACCTGCAGTGGTCTCGAATACCTGGACAACCACCAGATCATCACTTGTATCGAGAACCTGCCCGCGTTTGACACTTCCGTCAAAGAGGATAATATTGACAAGTTCTCCGTACCCCACCGGTTCCGTCTTCTCAACAAAGACGAGGGGACCGGCTATTTGAGTGATCGTTCTGTATTCCTTCATGCTGATGACCTCAGTGCATTAAATTCCGCTTCCATATCTTTCTGGATCTTCTCCAGTGCGGGCTTGTAGTCCTTGATGAACTTAATCTGCGGCATTTCTCCCTTTGCCTTGACAGCTATGATCTGTGTCGGGGTCACACCTACTGCCTGTGCGGCGTAGGCAAGGTCTGAATATGCCCGGATCGCCTTCATCATGTCGTACTGCTTGGTCATATCACAGAACGTGTCCACCGGGTCGTATGCATTCTGCTGAAGGAAAATTTCACGGATCATACGGGCAACTTCGATGGTGATCTGTTCTGCTTCGGGTAGTGCGTCTGACCCGACGAGCTGCACGATCTCCTGAAGTTCAGCTTCTTTCTGCAGGATTTCCATTGCCCACGATCGGATCAGATTCCATTCGGGTGAAACTTCCTTATCGTACCAGTCATGCAGAGTGTCCAGGTACAGGGAATACGAATTGAGCCAGTTGATTGCAGGGAAATGGCGGCGCTGCGACAGTTTTGCATCAAGCGCCCAGAACACCTTGACGATACGAAGCGTATTCTGTGTGACCGGTTCACTGAAGTCTCCACCCGGGGGAGAGACGGCGCCGATAACGGATACGGAGCCGCTGTCACCGTTCAGCGTCTTGATGAGTCCGGCACGCTCGTAGAACTCGGAAAGTCGGGCCGCAAGATATGCAGGATATCCTTCTTCTCCGGGCATCTCTTCAAGACGGGAGGAGATTTCACGCATTGCTTCTGCCCAGCGGGACGTCGAGTCTGCCATCAGCGAGACATCGTATCCCATGTCACGGAAGTACTCGGCAATGGTAATACCTGTATACACTGACGCTTCCCTGGCCGCCACCGGCATATTGCTGGTGTTTGCGATGAGGACCGTCCTCTCCATCAGTGGCTTTCCTGTTTTCGGGTCTTCAAGTTCAGGGAACTCTGTAAGAACCTCGGTCATTTCATTTCCGCGTTCACCGCATCCGATATAGACCACGATCTCCGCGTCACTCCACTTCGCAAGCTGCTGCTGCGTGACCGTCTTTCCGCTGCCGAATGGTCCCGGGATTGCCGCGGTACCGCCCTTTGCGATAGGGAAAAGACCATCAAGGATACGCTGACCTGTAATCAGGGGAATTGTAGGATTAACCTTCTCCTTGGAAGGTCTAGGGACACGTACCGGCCACTTCTGCATCATGGTCAGCTGGTCGCCGTTGTCAAGTACACACACAATATCTTCGATGGTGAAAGAACCGCTCTTAATGCTCTTCACGATCCCGCCCTTCATGTTCGGCGGGACCATGATTTTATGTACGATATTGGTCTCCTGGACCTCTCCAAAGATGGATCCCGGTCCAAGACGGTCACCTTCTTTTACCAGAGGTTTAAATTCCCATTTCTTCGCGTGGTCAAGGCCGGGTGCCGAGACACCTCTCTCAATGAAATCACCCATCTTATCGACAAGGACAGAAAGAGGTCTCTGGATACCATCATAAATACTGGTCAGGAGGCCGGGGCCGAGTTCAACGGCGAGGGAAAGGCCGGTATTGCTGACCGGCTCACCGGGCCTGATACCCGACGTGTCCTCGTATACCTGGATGATGGTGTTATTACCCTGTATTTTGATTACCTCACCCATCAGCTCTTCATGGCCGACCTTCACCACATCATACATGTGTGCGTTAATATTGACTGCGGTGACGACCGGTCCGGCAATTCTCTTGAGAACTCCCTTTTCACCACTTTTTGCTGTTTTTTCATTCACTTCCACAGATCCACACCCACTGATCTCTTAATTTTCTCTCGCATGGACGCTCCCCCTTCTTCCCCGCCTATTGCGATGACCGTCGGTTTCACCGAGTTTTCGAGTGTCACCTGAAGGCGCCGGGGAACACGTTCCATGTCCTTGCTGTTAAGTACGAGTATTCCAACCTCTGCGTCATCCAGTGCGCCGGTGATGAATTGGATGAGTTTCTCATCGTTCTCAGCCGCATACGTCTTTCTGATGCCTGCGAGCCTGAACCCGAGAATAAATTCGGAATTTCCAATGACTGCTATTTCCATTTACATCACCAGGTAGCCTTTAATCGATTCGGATTCAAGGTTGGACTCTTTTCCCCGTGCCAGTGCACGGAGATTGAAGACCTCATATTTTTTCATCTCCAGGTACGACAGGATGGGATGAATAGAGAAGGGATAGATCTTTGCCATCCTTTCCATCTGCCTGAGCTGCACCCGGATGAGTGCAACCTCAATCTGACGAACAGACTGCTTCTCCCTGAATTCATCGATTATTTCCAGAAGTGGTCGTAATTTAATTTTGTTTTTAATTGAATCGATGAATTCGTTCTGATTTTCCATGCTGTTCAGGCGCTGTAACTCATCTACAGAGAATGTCGCACCCGGAATCATCATATCTCCTGCTTCTTCCTGGAGATTATCCCCACGAAGCCGAAAGAGGCTCTTGATATTTGTTATGTCGATATCGAGCTTGATGAACTCTTCAAACTGCGGGCCTCCTTTTACTCCGCTCCTTGCATCAACAAGAAGATCTGAATAGAACTGTTTATACAGTTCATTTTCAAGCCGGGCAAGGGAACCGTCTGCGAGTGCAGATGGCAGGTCGCGGGCCAGGATCGGATAAATTTTCTGCCCTTTTAATGCTTCTGCAATTCGTTCGGGGGTATCTTCGGTGAGAAGACGGTCAAGGAATACCCTGTCAAGTTCACCTGCAGGGATAAGGACTTCCTTGATTTTACCCTGAGACATCCCCTGCATTTTTCCCCTGATTATTGTGAGGACGTTCTGAATATCCCACCTTCGAAGATACGCGGTGGTAAACTCCTTCAGGAACCCGGGAGTAATATCCAGAATTCTCTGGTACTCTTTTGCGAGGTTCCAGGAGAGCCCGATTTCAATAAGGTCCATACCCTTGAAGGAGGTTCCAAGCTCGTCTATTTCGGTCTTATATTCAGTCTCTTCAATGAAGCGGGTAATCTCGGGCAGGCCCATATTCAGCATCCGGAGGTATTCATCGCGGGGAATCAGTTTCGACTTCCGTACACGCATTCTTGTACATACATAAATGTACGGTGCCGGACCTACCAACATCGCTGTCATTTGTTATACCTCCTTATCCGAATAATAGATCAGATGCATCCTTGAGTCCTGATTCCCAGACAGAATCCAGGAATGTACGATAACTGTTATCGATCTGCAACTCCCCATCGCTGCTTTCCACAATGATGCCGCCCTCGATTTTGATCATTTTTCCGGGTTTGAAACCACGGAATCCTGAATCTCCGGACAATATCCTGGTGAGTGCCGGCATATCCCGTTCATTGCAGTGCACAATGCCATCGGGGATTTGGCTGCCTGCCTCTTTGAGAAGGTTCCTGATGGCCTCCTGATGGAAGCTTTCCGGCAGGTTGACGATGGTTTCAAGAGCCGACTGATAGACCTTGTCAAGCAGATCTTTCTGGGCGTTCAGCGACTCACGCTTCACAACCAGATTTGCGGCAGAGATTTCCTGGCTGAGGATATGGGAGATCTGTTTCTCCACGTCCTCGTTAGCAGTCATCTTAATCTTCTCTGCCTTTGCCTGTGCCTCTGTCAGGATTCGGTTTACTACTCCCTGAGTTTCAGCCCGGATTGTGTCGGCCTCTTTCTGCCCTTTTCCCCTGATTTCTTCGACGACCGCGTCCAGTCCCATGGTCTGCTCCTTTAGAATAAAAGCAGCAGGCCGACGACAAGACCAAAGATAACGATCGTTTCCGGAATTACCGTAAGCAGGAGTACAAGACCAAAAATATCCTTGTTTTCAGCGGTGGCTCCCACAGCAGCAGAACCGATACCCATTTCTGCAATACCTGTTCCGATGCCGGTAAGACCTACTGCGATACCAGCGCCAAGTGCCTTCATTCCTGCCTGCGATGCCTGAATCATTTCTACTGTCATAACTGCGTCTGCCATTCTTTAATCCTCCGTAAATTTCTTTTTCATTCCAAATGGTTCGTACTTGTCTCCTCCACCTTTGTAGAACTTGGTGAAGAACTCAACATAATGCAACCTGATGGAGTGAAGACCTCCTCCGAGTATTCCAAGGGCTGTGTTCATGGCATGCCCGAGAAGGAATACAACAACTCCTGCAATAATTATTACTACACCGATTACGGTGAGATGCTCCAGCTGTGGTTCGATAATAATTCCGATGGCGATATAATTTGTAACCATCGCAATTGCAACCGATGAGAGCCCCACTGCAACCAGACGTGCATAGGAAAGCACGTGACTTATAATCGTGGGTAATTCAACGATTTCAAGGAACGAATCCCTTGCAATAAAGACAACCCCAATGACAAGCATTACCGCTCCGGCAATAGCGCCGATGCTTACACCCATCACTGCCGGCATTCCTGTCAGGTCAATCATGTAGGGAATTGCGAACCCTGACCAGATCAGGGTCAGTATGCCCCACATCACGAGGATCCAGCCAAGGTTTGCCAGAACGGCCTTCATCCTGTGAGCTCCATGATCCTGCCGGGAATGATTAACCATTCCAAGGATCCTGCCAAGTGTAATGTGCAGTATCCCAATCCATATGGCCATGATCATCAATTCGGGAATGGCCGGTCCGTGGCCCCCACCGTGACCCCCGATACTCAGATGCCTGTTCGGCATAATCGAGGACCACCAGAGTGGAAATCCAAGGAATTCGCTGTAAAGAATACCAAAAATAATAGTCGCTATACTCGCATTTCGAAGCGTAATAAGAAGAAGTCTGCCTTCCTCACCTTTCAGGAACTTTCGAAGTCCCAGTACCATCGCCAGAAGAATAATACCATATCCCAGATCTCCAAGGATAATACCGAAAAATATCGGGAATACGATAGAGACCATAAGCGTGGGGTCAATTTCGGTGTACTTCGGACGGGAATATACGTCCATAAGGACCTCGCCGGGTTTTGCAAACGACGGGTTGTTGTACTCTACAGGAACCTTGTCATGCTCGAGATCGATCTCGAGCTCGGTCACGTAGGCCTTCCCGGCCGTCACCTGCATGATGCTGCGCGACAGTTCCTCGACCTCTGTTTCCGGCACCCAGCCTTCAGCAACAAATGCCAGGTCTGTGGTGGCAAACCGGAGCGGTGCCTCTGCACGTTCGACTTCAGCCGTCAGGAGTTCATCGCACGCAAGCAGCAATTCAGCGTGTTGCTTCTTTTGATCATCGAGTTTTGCGTTTATCTCTTTGATCTGGTCCTGAAGTGTAGCGATATTACCTGCATAGTAGCCTGTCCGGCTTTTTGCATAACCGTCTTCTTCAGGAATTTCAACGGGCTGAAATTCTGCATCATTCAGGGCTTTTTCTGCTTCAGCACCCGCCGTTGCCGGAACAATAAGGACAATAAAATTCCTTCCCTTGGAAGGGATATATTCCGAATCAAACGGGCAGGCAGGAGTAACATTTCTGGATACATATCCTGCAAATACTGTCAGCGTTGAATACCCGCGTAAAAGTTCAAGAGGTACTGACACCGCGGTAAACGGTATTAATCCTTCAATCTTCTGTTCGTACTCTTTGATCTGGGTTTCCAGTTTTGAACGATTGCCGAGGAGTTCTGTTGCTTCCTTCTCTATCAAAGGAAGGTCCCGCTCAATAATTTTTTCCAGTTCAGGAGATGACCTCTTTTGCGTGGGGTCAATATCCTCGCTTTTCAGCATGAATGAATTTGTTACCGAGCGGAGTTCCAGGAGTTCTTTCGAGGCATCATTCGCTCTGGGGAGGGGCATTCCAATCTTGAATCCTTCATACCCTTCCCTGCCCTGTTCGACAAAATCTTCGATGTGAAACAGGTGCCTGCGGTAAAGTTCCTGGATAACAGGTTCCATCTGCTCTTTCGGTGCCGCAATGAGTACGCGGCACATCGGCCTAGGCTTTAACATGCAGCCTCTCCTTAAATCGTGAAACGAGGAGTTCCACGGCTTTATTAAGGTTTTTACTGCCTTTTTCTCTCAGTTCAGCTGCCCTGCGATCGCCATCCCTGGTGATCTCAGCATGTTTTGCTTCAGCCTGCTGCCGTGCATCTGCAAGCCTCTTTTTCTTATATTCTTCGGCATCACTGGTGGCCTTCATGATCAAATTGTCAGCTTCCAGTTCAGCATTTGAAATACTGCGCTTTCTCTCAGCCTGAACGGAACTGATCGTCGATCGATACTCGTCTTCAATAGTTCTGATGTTTTTTAAAACCTCAGTCTTCATCCAACCCTCCTCTCACGGCAACAAAATATTTGATAGGAATTATTCTTATAGCTGTTGTTATTTGTTTGAGGGAGTTATTTGGGGAGACTTCAACTCTCAAACAGAGGATTGTCAGCAGAGTAAATCAATAAAAGACCATTGATTTTACGTGCTACGAGACGGCTTAAACTCCTGGTACACTATTTTCCGGACGAGTGTATCGTGGATCAGGTGCCGGGTTCATCACTCGATCCCCTGTTTCATATATAGACGTAAATTGTGGTTATTTATCCGGTCAGGGAGAGAATTTTCATTCACCCCGCCCGTCGTCCGGTCCTGTTCACACCCGGGGAAGTAAAAAAGAATGCCTGGCGATTTTACTAAATTGCTGATGCCTGATGTGCGTGGAATGAATTTTAAAATTAAAGTGGCGCGTATGAATGCACCATGAACGGATTAAAAAATGTGCGAAAAATATCCTGTATTTTTTAGATAAGTCCGAAGATATATCCGTTTTTTTAGTAAATATGAAAGATTTCCGTCATCCTTACTCTAAACACCACCCGGGCGTACTCATTACTTCAGCGGTACCGTCAGCAGGAAGGTTCTCAATAATGATATCTGAGCATAATCCGGTAAGATGAATTCCGGAAAGTTCTGGTGATGAACATATCAGGTGTTGTTCAGGGTGTGTTCCGCGCCGGATTCCACAATTCAGTTCAACCGAAGGTCCGGCAGATACAACATACCGTAACCTTTTCGAACCAGGATGGTCAGGCGGGAGGACGATCAGCGGAACATGATGTATCCGCACCAGATCAAGAAGCATAAAAGCAGCTGCCATGGACCCACCCTCCGGGGCTGACACCACGACGATATCGGATTCGTCCAGGAACTGGCAATACTCATCATCGCGGGTTTCAATGCAGAGTGGAAATGGAGAAAGGACCTTGCCTGCAATTAAAAAGGAATTTTTCCCCCTGATGCAGAGTAATTTTTCCGGGCTATCAATGTGAACGGTTATTTTTGACAGGATACACCCCCGTAATGGCTGCG
Source organism: Methanoregulaceae archaeon UBA467 (assembly GCA_002503825.1). GTDB lineage: Archaea > Halobacteriota > Methanomicrobia > Methanomicrobiales > Methanospirillaceae > UBA467. The sequence continues at coordinate 164,687 of DASP01000002.1, read as the reverse complement.
GATTTTTTCATGTGCAGGAATGGAAATCACATTTATCAGATGACGTAGTTGAATGCGATCAGGGTCAGGATCAGCATGATACATGCATGCTTGATTCCGGCTTTCAGGGATCCTTCGCCCATCTGTCCGGCAATAAGCCCTGAAAATAATGCCTGCACCAGCACTGCGTGATACATAAGGCGTTCCATCGCCCGGAGAGAAACCGAGGAGATACCTGCAAGAGCTGAACCGGAAGGAATGCCCTGTGTGTCTATGGTACCGAGAACCGGAATGAACTGGCTTGTTATCACACCGACCACGAATATAAAGACGATAAATGCGAGGTAAATAATGGCGGTATAGATAAACATCTCTGACATCCTCTCCCGTTTCAGAATATAGGACATCTTTGCATCGCTTGCTGCAATGGTCAGGACATCATGGATGGATCCGCTCATCTGGCTTGCCTTCGTGATCAGGGTGACGGTGCGGGCAATGAGCGGGGTTCGTATCCTGTCTTCAAACCTCATCAGCGCATCAGAAAAACTCGCCCCCCAGTCTATATCACGCTTGATTCGCTTTATTTCATACGAAAGGAGGCCGAGGTTTGTATTCACCATTATGGAGATCGCCTGTGCAATGGTAAGTCCGACCTGGTTTATCCCGGCCATCCGTTCAAGGAAATCCGGTATCAGGGCCTCCATTCCCTGTACGTTTTTACGCCAGAGCTCGTAGAAGATAGCGTACGGGATAAGCACGAGGAGGATGGCAATTATGATATGGTCATCTATTACATCAATCAGGATCTCCATATCTGAATACCGGGGTACAGAGATCAACGTCGCCAGAAGATAGATGATGGCTATCGGCAGGGTGATATAGAGCGTGCGGTTGTAGTTTGATGTGAATGCCTTGAGTGGCTGTCTGAAAAACTGCCTTATATTCCTGACACGGTCGTAATGGAGAAGCCTGGCAAAAAAGGCTTCTTCACCCTCTTTTTTATAAATCCTCACATCTGAGTATTCATGCAGCCATTTTACCCGGATGAACCGCTCCACAACTTCTGTTTTGATGGAGATGATGTCAATAAGAATGATGAATATGGTTGATCCGATAGGGAGCAGGGCATAGGTGACCATTGTCAGCTGAACGACCGCCATGCCTCCCATGAGCCCCATAACGACCATGATAATAATTAAAAAGAGGGGACCGGCGACAAAAAGGGTCACATATGACTCGGCTACTATTGAAAGAAAATTTAAGAACTCCTTTTGTTCAAAACGGGCCTCTTCCTGGTAGAGCCGCACCCTGCCGGCAAGGAATGCAGTAAGATCCCCGCCGCTTTCAACGACTGAGATCATATCTTCCAGGAATTCCTTCATTTTTTCAGATGGGGTGGTTTCCATCAGGTTCCGGACCGATGTGACGACATCATAGCCGAACACGTCGGAGTCACGCACAATCTGACGGAATTCGAGGGCAACCTCTCCATATATTCGCGCATTTTCAGAAATAGAGCGAAACATGACCATCAGCTGGGCCCCACCCTTGCGCATGGCATACATATATGCCACTGCGTTATGGATGGTCAGGTTGATCTTGGTAGCCCGGCTCCCTTTCTGGAGACCGGGATACCGTATGGCGATCATATGGACAAAGAGCGCCCCTATGAGAAACGCAATAAGCGCTCCCGTGATCTGTCCCCCGATAAAAAGAGGTGAACCCCCCGGGACATCAGGAAGCGGAATATTGAAAATATTGTATACGCCTGTGGTGTATCCGGGTGTCTGGGGGCCGTATAATATGATACCTGCTGACCAGAACCCGAAGATTGCAAATCCAATCCCTGCGAGCAGAGCTGCAATAAGCGAAAGAGTAAGGTAATGTTCGAGCGTCATCCCCATGCGGGTGGAGATTATATTGCCTCTGAGCTTCTGGTATTTCAGAGGGTCACGTCTGATCCATTTCCTCATCAGCGAATTCAGGATCATTCGATTACCCGTTTCAGATCGTCAATTGAATCGGTAATCCTCTTCGGGTCGATACTATACGACTGGAAGAGCCTGGAAACACTGACATAATCGATGATCCCCTGTTTTTCCATCTCGATGAGAATTTTTTTCCGCATGGCGATCTCAGTTTCAAGATATTCGCGGGTCCACCCGCGTCGCTCTGCAATCTCTGCGTAGACCTGCGACCTCCCCTTGTAATTGAACAGGTCCCTGATCGGGTCATACTCAAAGACGGTATTTACACGCAGGTTGCCGGTTGACGGGTCGATACCCGCAATCTCCACGATTTCGATGGACCGCCTGACTCGATCAGTACCCACATAGACCTGGGCCTGGACACTGACGATATTTAATGCCGTGATCATATTTCTTGGCACTTTGAGGGGCTCGCTTTCGAGACGGTGGATGGCAGCATCAACACTACCGGCATGCATTGTCGAAAAAGTTGTATGTCCGGTGTTCATGGCCTGAAAGAGCGTCTGGGCTTCCACACCTCTCACTTCACCGACCAGGATGTATTCCGGCCTCTGGCGCATTGCCGCACGTAAAAGGTCAAACATGTTGATTGCGCTTGAACCTTCAGCAACAGCCTCCCGTGTCACACTCGCAATCCAGTTTTCGTGGAACAGTGTAATTTCACGGGTATCTTCAATGCTTACAACCTTTGCCATCGGGGGGATAAAGAGCGAAACGGCATTGAGTGAGGTGGTCTTTCCGGATGCGGTACCTCCGATAAAGAGCAGGCTTTTATTATTTTCAATAGCAAGCCAGAAATAGACCAGTTCGTCGGCATTGAAAGTCCCGGTTTCTATCAGTTCGACAGGCGAGAACGGATCTTCCCTGAATTTTCTGATAGTAAATGATGTACCGCGGGTGGTCACCTCGGTTCCGAGCGTGAGCTGGAGACGTGAACCGTCAGGAAGGGTTGCATCGAGCATAGGTGATCCGGTGGAGATATGCTTGCCCGACCTCTGCGCAAGCGTGATGGCAAGCGAGTTCAGGACCTCGGCCTGGAACATGATATTTGTCTTGATGTTCCGGTACTTGCGGTGATAAAGAAAGATAGGAATATTCGTTCCGTCACAGGAGATATCTTCAAGGTAGTGGTCCCGCATCAGGGGCTCGATACGGCCCCACCCGAGGAAGTTCCGGATAAGGAAGTAATGAAGTTTAAAGAGGCTCTGCTCTTCAAGCACTATTCCGTATTCCCGGAGAAGGCCGGTCATATTCTCTATCAGGAGAATTTTCTTGTCTTTTTCGAGTTCCTCGTCCGAGAGAATCAGTGTGGAACGCATATCCTCGTGGATACGCTCAAGCAGTTCATATTCAAACTCAGAGAGGGCCGGCTCAAACAGGAGATACTCGTTCTGGTTTGTGCGCGTATTCAATGCGATTATGACGAGCGAGCGCCCTTTTTCTACCCAGTAACGGTCGATTTCGGTAAATCCATGAGGTATTTCTGCTTCAACAAGGGGGCCGTCAACAACTGGATCATATTCATGTACAGCAGGTTCCTCCTTTTTTTTTCTGAACAGTTCAGGCACCGCAGGCATTTTAAAAGATTTTTCCGGTGCTTCTGCCACGTCTTTGCCCTTTACGGGCTTCAATTTATCAGTGATATGCTTTAAATCCGGCAACTGCATACCTGGGTACTCCCTCGCTCGTAACGCGTAAAAGCCTTGGCTGAATTAGATAAGGGAGGATATCCTATAAAAGATATTCCTGCCGGATCACCGGACTATTCACCAATCCGGTAATAGTATGAAGTGAAAATCAGCAATATACGAAATTCCTGTACAAAACAGGGTTTATGCGTGTGATGACCGGTACATCCCGTCTTCCGGATCCCCGGGGGAACAGAAACATAGAAATGGTTTTCAATTTTATCTCATCATACGGGAAGTTCTCTATGAAGGAACAAGCTGGTGCAAAGATGCCCACCGGGATATCGTCGCTTGACCCGGTATTTGAAGGCGGGATTCCTCCTGGTTCGGTTATTCTTTTATTGAGCGATGTCGGAGCAGGAAGTAACGAATTTGCGTACAGCTCAATCCTTAACCTCGCCCTGATGAATAAAGAGGAGGGGCCCGGGCTTGTAATGCCAAAAGAGATTACTTATGTGACATTCACCAAGATGAAGGATGATATCCGGAGTGAAATCTGGCGTTCTTTTAATCCGGACCTGGCGGCAGGCCTTGAGAAGATCCGCTTCGAGGATCTTTCCGGGCTATATTTTGATTCGAGCGTCGTCCCGGTCGAATGGTATGCAAAATCGGATGTTCTCGAGCGCATGCAGAAGCGTTCCGGAAGGGATAATGCACTGTCACAGCTGGCGTCGACGTTCAATTCCATTGAAGAAGACAGTCTTGTTGTGATAGACTCTCTTACCGATCTCGGGACGCAGGTGGCGGCATCAAGCCGGTGGAACGACCTTGTTGCGTTTCTCCGCGGTTTGCAAAGAATATGCAAACAGCGGAATATCACCGTATACATTATGCTTGCGCGCGGGATCCTTGATATCCAGCAGGAACTTGAAATATCGGATACCTCTGATGCGGTACTTCTCTTCCGCTGGGAAGAGACCTCGGGAGCACGCCGGCAGAGGGTTATGTACGTGGAAAAATTCAGGGGTATTATGCCACATCTCGAAGACCGTGACCTGGTGAAGTTTTCAGTAAGGATTTCTTCAACGGGCGGATTTGAAGTGAGTAATATCAGGGTTGTCATATGAACGGGGAACGCGTGAAAATTGGAATTGAGGGCCTTGACCAGATGATGGGCGGGGGACTCATTCCAGGGAGCATAGGCGCGATTATCGGTACCTATGGTACTGGTAAAACAACCTTTGCACTCCAGTTCATCTGGGAGGGATTAAAAGGCGGGGAAAATGTCATATATATCAGTCTCGAGGAGCGGGAAGAGCGTATCCTGATGTACATGACGCAGAAGGGCTGGGACATCACTCCCTATAAAGGAAAAGCCCTCACCATCGTCAAACTTGATCCGTCGGATTTCAGCCTTGCCATCAACAGCATTAAAAATGAACTGCCTGAACTGGTACGTCAGACCGGTGCCAAACGTGTGGTTATTGACCCGGTATCCCTGTTTGAGAACATTTTTGACAAGGACTCTGAGCGGAGACGCGAGATGTTCCGGTTTGTTGAGGGAATTAGGGACCAGAAATGTACCATTCTCATGACCAGTGAGACCGACAAGGACAACCCGTTTTCAAGCAGGTATAACCTGATTGAATATCTCGCTGATACGGTGATTCTTCTCAGGTATGTCAGGCCGTCGGACCTGACCGATGTCCACCTTGCTCTCGAGGTGGTAAAAATGAGGATGTCATCACATTCGAGAGAGATTAAACCGTATGAGATCCAGCAGGATCAGGTGCTGGTGTATACGGAAGCGAATGTATTCTAGATAAGCCCGAGCAGGTTCAGTATAACCACGATAAGCGCTCCGGGAATACCGCCGAGGATGCATAAGAGGACCGTTATCCAGTCATAGGGAATGTCTGGGTGGCCGAGGTACCCCATCAGGTGGAAATAATTAATAACGAACAGCAGAAACAGGCCTAGAATTGAATTTATTACTAGTTTTACAACATTTTTCAGTAAAAGAAAAAGTACTACTGCTATCAGGAGTCCGAGTACGAGCAGTCCCAGATCGAGGTTCATATCACTTAAACAATGATTTGCTGTTTATTTAACCTTATTGAAGGAAGAATCGACGTTCCAAGGCACCGGTCGTCCTTCCCGAGACCCCCGATCTCTTTGAGCATATCAAAAACATTTCCCGAGAGCATGGCCTTCCGCACGGGATATTCAAATGAACCCCCGTCCACCATGAACGGGTTGGAAAGTTCGACAGAAAAATCACCGCTCATGGGGTTCGCGGTATGTGCCCCGACAACATCATGGACATAGATGGCACGTTCCTCGCATACGGATATCCTTTTCCCGTCTGCCATGAAATTATGATGGCCTATTCCCGGTGCCCCGCCGGGTCCTGACCTGGTTGCATTTCCTGTGCTTTTTTTCCCATACCTGTACGCAGTCTTCAGGTCATATGCAAAAGCCCCCACTACCCCATTTTTTACAAAATCAACCCTTTGTGCCGGTGTTCCTTCTGCGTCCCACCTGGCACCTGCAAGGCCGCGTTCATTCACCGGGTCATCGTAAAAGCAGAGTGACGGATCAAACATTCCCTCTCCGAGCATATTTCCGAGACGGGACCGTCCTGCCTGCACATTCCTCCCGTTCAGGGCAGGAATAAGCACATTCCCAAGAAGCTGCGCAAAAGCGACCGGCGAGAGGACCACATCATATCGGCCGGTGGAGATATCCCTGCCATTTACTGAATGAGATGCAAGAAATGAGGCTTTTTCACCAACTGCCGAGGCATCATAATCAAGGCTGCAGGAATTGTTGAATTCGTATCCTGTTGACTGACCGCTTATTGTTTCCAGGGAGACCGAGGTCATGGTTGTCGGACGACTGTACCACAGGTCATTGCTGTTCGCAAGGATTGATTTCGATTCAGATAATCCGGCAGATCCTGACGTGACCGATGAGGGGTGATGACTTGCACCTTCGATCAGTGCCTTCAGGAGCGATGAAACCGTAGATGCAGCGAGTTCCAGCGTTGAATCGTAACAAAGCGGTTTTCCCTCCATGACAACCGGCGCCGGCAGTCCCCCCCAGGGTTGTGGCGTTGCAAAATTTGCACTTTTTATGGCGGCATTCAGGCATTCGGACCATTTTTCAGGGTTATTTGTGGATGATGCACCAATCATGCCATGATCGATAACCCGTATCGATAACCCTGATGACTGCGACCCGGTTGCATAACCGATCTTTTCACGCTTGAGATCTGCAGAGATACTTCTTCCCTCAAAGTAACAGACCTCAACTTCATCCACACGCTTCTGACCGTCCCTGATGATCTTTTCAATCGTTTCCACTGCCGCCCACCACCGCATCATTGAGGAGCACGTGTGGAGCCCCGTCGCTTACAGGAACGCTCTGTCCTCCTTTCCCGCAATATCCCTGTGACATTATCCTGTCGTTGCCGCAGAGTGATATAGAGTGAAGTGTCTGAAGGATTTCGCCCGAGAGTGAGACATCCCGTACCATCCGGGTAAGTTCGCCGGATTCTATCAGGTACCCGTACTCGGCATTGAACTGGAACACCCCGCGTCCCGGATCTACCTGTCCTCCACGCGAACCCTTCAGGAGGATCCCGGACCGGCACTCCCCGAGCATCTCTTCAAGTGAACTCTCCCCGTTTTCGATATAGGTATTGCTCATCCTGACGAGCGGCGGTTCTCCTGCAACAGCCCGTGCGTGACCGGCACAACCGTTGCCGACTGCCGCGAGTGTCTCCCTGCTGTGAAGATATGAATTGAGGACTCCCTTCCTGATGATCTCGGTCCGTATTACTTCGGAACCCTCTGCGTCGACCGGCTCAAAACCGAATTCCGGGAGAGACGGGTCGTCAACGATGGTAAGGATTGAATTCCCGATTTTCTCGCCGATCCTGCCGTTTAAAACTGAATTTCCTTCCTGCACAAGATCGCCCTCGCTTGCATGCCCGACCGCTTCATGGGCAAAAACCCCTGCCAGCTCGGGGTCTAAAATTGCCGGCATCCTGCCACCTTTAGCACTTTCAGCTCCGAGGAGCTGGACCGCCCGTTCAGCAGCCACCCTGCCGAGCTCCTGCCGGTGCCTGATATTGAGCCCGTGAATGCTGTGCTCCCGCTCATATCCCATCTGGACAATACCGCTTCGGGATGCAACAGCGAGGATACTGAAACCTGACCGGCAGGTTTCGTAATTATATTCCTGTCCGTTGCTGTTTTCGAAGTGGACCGTATCGATCTTCTCGATATAATTTGCCCGGGTATTTACAATCTCATTAATTCTGGCAGATTTTTCAATATCAAGAAGAATAGCTGTTTTTTCTTCAATGCCTGTCTCTCTCGGGTCTTCTTTCATCGGAGGCACCGGGAGAATTTTACCCGGGGTATCGGCAAGGTTTGCATTCTCTTCTGTAATTATTGCAAGCGCCAGTGCAGCATCAAGGAGTTCTCCGAGCTGCTTTTTACTGGTATCCCTGTAATTATCGAGCGTGATAATACCAAATCCCCGGGGGCCGAGAACGCGGATGACGGCATGATCAAAAAAGGATGTGCCCGCGGATTCAACCACGGTGTTGTCGATGTCGATATGGGTGACCTGGCCCTGCACATGCCTGATATCGTAATACCTGATGTCCTGCATTTGGATCAGAAGATAGTCGGGGTTATTCCCGTTCCGTCAAGGACTTTCCCTGATGTGGTTATCGCCATCTTCCTTAATTTTGTCAGGAACCCCTCACTATTCTCAGGCACGAGCGCCTCTTTTAAGACGTCTTCTATGTGATCGACAGGAATAATGGTGATTTTATCCTTGAAGCGCTCTTCGATCATGACATCGTCGATATTTGATCGCGGAATGAGAACGGTCTTTATGCCCGCCTTTGCAGCGGCTTCGATCTTATAGGTGACACCGCCAACCGGCAGCACATCTCCCCTGACCGAGAGCGAACCTGTCATCCCGACGTCCTGCCTGACCGGGATCCCTTCAATTGCACTAATCACCGCTGTTGCAACACTGATTGATGCGGAATCACCCTCCACACCGCCGTATGTCCCGATGAACTGGATGTGGATATCCATGTTCTTGATATCCTTGCCCGTGAATTTTTTCAGGATCGCACTGACGTTTTTAATGGATTCCTGTGCGATTTCCTTGAGCATCCCCGTTGCGATGACGGAACCGCTGGCACCCTGTGCCGGGGTGACCTCTGCCATAATTGGAAGAACCGAACCGGAATCACTTCCCATCACGGCAAGACCGTTTACCCTGCCCACACGGGTGCCTTCAATAACCGTGAGCTCGTATTCCCGGCTTCGCTTGATATATTCATCAGAGACCTGGTCTTCAATGGACCGGGCAGTCTTTTTTGCGGCAATAACGTGATCGGCCGTGGTTATCTCCGCACCTTCCTGGCGGGCAAGGTCACCTGCGACTCGGATAAGGCCGCCCATGTCTCGTAATTTGAGTGTGAGATGACCTTTCCTGTTGGAACGCCGGCGCGCTTCACGTATGATCTCCTCCATTGCACCCTTATCGAAATGCGGGATCTTGCCGTCGTTTTTTATTTCCTGCGCAATGAAGCGTATGAACTTCTCGCGGTTATCAGGGGTGTCAAGCATACTCTCGCTCATATAGACTTCGTAGCCGTATCCCCTGATACGTGACCGAAGTGCCGGGTGCATTCCCTGTATCGCATCAAGATTCCCTGCGGCGATCATAACGAACTTGCACGGCACCGGTTCGGTGCGGACCATCGCACCGCTTGAACGCTCACTCTGCCCGGTGATCGGGAACTCTCCTTCCTGGAGCGCAGTGAGCAGGTTCTGCTGGGAGTGCGGGGTCAGGGTATTGATCTCATCGATAAAGAGCACGCCCTTATGCGCCCTGTGAATCGCACCTGCCTCTACCCTGTCATGACTCGGGGTCTCAAGCCCGCCGCTCTGGAACGGGTCATGCCTTACATCGCCGAGAAGGGCCCCGGCATGCGACCCTGTACCGTCGATGAACGGTGCAGTGGTCGTTGTATCGTTTGATACAAGGAGTTTCGGCACCATTGATTCCTCCCGCGGAGTGGTGTAGCGGAGTGCCATAAAAATAAATGCTGCAGCAATAATTCCCATCAGCCACTGGAATGTGATAAATGCATACCCGATAATTCCGATCATCAGGAGCATGAGGAGTGTATTTCTGAACTGGATTTTCTTGCGTGCTTCTGCCTTATGAGCCGTAACTATCTCTTTTCCCCTTCCCGCCGGGACGGTACGGACCACAGGGTTGTTGTTATCATCCGAATTGGGATATACCAGGATATCCTGCATCTCTTCCTTGGGAAGCAGTTCTGCCATTGCTTTGGCCAGCATCGATTTGCCGGTCCCGGGACTCCCGATCATCATGACATGTCGCCGCTGGATGGCCGCTTTTTTAATGACCTCCACGGCATTTTCCTGCCCGATTACCTGGTCGATCAGTTTTTTGGGCACTTCTATCTGCGATGAAGTATCAAGGGAGATTTCTCCGGCATCCGGGTCGTCATGCGTGACTTTCAGGTTATTAGTGGTTTCCATTCTCGGATTTACCTCTTTGCACGCTCAGGTACTAATATAATTTATTCATGGTAGTTTAAGTACTTTCAGCATGAGGTAGCATGAGATGAAGGTAATCAGCACCGAGTCCTCCCAGATACTTGCCGCACGAATTGCAGGCATGCTAAAATCAGACATAGTCGATGTGAAGTTCTCCCGTTTCCCTGACGGGGAGCTCTATTTAAAAACGGCATGCCCGGATCCTGAAATGCTCGTGATCGGAAGCGTCACCAGCAACGATGCACTTGTGCAGCTCCTTCTCATTATTGATGCATGCGAAGGGTCGTCCATATCGCTGGTAATCCCGTATATGGCCTATGCACGTCAGGATAAACAGTTCAATCCGGGAGAGCCGCTCAGCGCACGGGCGGTGGCACGGGCGCTCTCACAGAACGTCGAGAGGGTTATCACGGTAAATATACATGAAGAGGACGTGCTGAGACATTTTGCGGCACCTGCTACAAACCTCTCTCTTGCAGAAGATATCGGGCAATACATCGGGAAACTCGGTTTGACCGACCCCCTCATTCTCGCCCCCGATGAGGGTGCGTGGAAATTTGCAGGCGATGTCGCCGCTGTCGGCGACTGGGATGCCGATCATCTCGAAAAGACACGGTTCAGCGGCGAAAATGTGGGCATCGCTCCAAAAAATCTCGATGTCAATGGTCGCGATGTTGTTACCGTCGACGATATCATCTCGACCGGCGGCACTCTTGCCACGGCAACATCGATGCTCTATGCACAGGGAGCACGGGCAATCCATGCCATGTGCGTCCACGGGGTCATGACAGGAGGGGCATACACCCATCTCATCTCTGCAGGAGTCAGGGATATTGTGTGCAGCGATACAATCGAGCGGGCCTGCAGCAGGTATACTGCCGCCCGCAGGATATCTGCCGGGATTGGGGAATGCTTGTAATTGACGGGGCAGAACTCGAGGGCGGCGGGCAGATCGTACGTTCGGCAGCCGCACTTTCGGCTATTACGGGAAAGGATATAAAAATTATAAATATCCGGAAAAAAAGGCAGAACCCCGGACTTTCACCACAGCATTGTGCGGCCGTCATGGCGGTGAGAGATCTCTGCAGCGCCCGGGTTGAAGGGTGTATGCCCCGCAGCATGGAGCTTACCTTCAGGCCGGGCAGGATAAAGGCGTGTCATTCGACGGTTGATTGCGGTACTGCCGGAAGTATTCCGCTTATACTGCAGGCATGGCTTCCTGCGGCACTGGTTGAAGGGGGAAGTCTTACCGTGAGAGGCGGGACTGAAGTCCCGATGAGTCCGACCATCGATTACCTGATCCACGTTTTTCTTCCGGTACTGAAAAGAAGCGGCGCAGCGGTTAATGTTGAAATCCTGCACAGGGGTTATTACCCACAGGGAAATGGCGAAATCAGGGTCTTTGCGGAACCTTCTTCCATAACCGCGATCGAGTCGGGGAGTATATCTGATACCTGCGATGCGGGTATCGTTTCGTGCAGCTCAAACCTTCCTGACCATGTTGCCTTCAGGCAGGCCAGCGGAGCGTCTGAGGTTCTTAAACGTTACGAAGGGTATGAATTTCCCGTTTTTTTTGACAGGAGGACCGAAGTGAGCACCGGGACATCGGTCACTGCCTGGAGAGGCTGCAAAGGAGGCTCGGCACTTGGCAGGAGAGGATACCCTGCTGAAAAGGTGGGTGAGGATGCGGCAAAGGTGCTGGTCAAGGAACTTGAGCGGGCAGGAAACGTCGATCCATTTCTCGCCGATCAACTTCTCATCTATCTTGCACAGTATGGCGGGCAGTTCAGTACGCATATTTTTACCCTCCATGCAATGACGGTACGCTGGCTTCTTGATGAATTCGGGTTCCGTACTATTATCAAGGAGGGAGATCCGGTGAGGATATCGGCATGAAAGCTGTTCTCGACGCAACGGTATTTTTTTCAGAGATATGCATAACGGCAGACCTGTATACGACCCCCCTCGTTGTTCAGGAGCTCAGTGACTTCAGGTCGCGGTGCAGGTTCGAACTGATGCAGACGCAGGGATTAAACGTGCGTGAGCCTGCCCGGGAGTCGGTTGGCCGCGTCGTGCAGGCATCGGTACGGAGCGGTGATGCCGGGGTGTTGTCACCGGCAGACATTGAAGTCCTTGCCCTTGCCGCAGAGCTTGGTGCGTCCGTCTACACCGATGACTTTGCCATCCAGAATGTGGCATTTGAGCTTGGAATCGAATCCCGTCCCGTGCACCAGAGAAGTGCAGTTAAAAGAAGATGGAAATACCGGTGTTCGGGGTGCGGCAGGTATTATTCCCTCCCGGGAGAATGCCCGGTATGCGGTGCGGATATTAAAAGAAAACTTAAATAGCTGGGTGTGAATTTTTTTCCATGTCATCGCTCGATGAGCTGATCCAAAAGGCAAAGATGCTCCTGTCGGAAGGGCACAGTCCCGGCCAGATAGCCGATGAACTTTCGCTCTCCATGGAGACGGTCACCTGGCTCCTGACCCAGCAGAAGGGTGCGGTAATACCGAAAGACGTGCACATTGACTGGACTACGATCAGCGGCCAGGGCCCGCTTCTCGACGAGATGGCCATGTTGATGCTGAAGAGGTATTACGCAGCCGTCAACGAGGGTGCCGGAACCAGACAGGATGAAGTGGACCTTCCCACGGCATTTGTCGGGATCGCCATATCGGGCATTCCGCTGGCAACCCTGATATCAGTCGGGGAAGGGGCAAAACTTGCCATATACCACCCGGCAAAACACAGTACGGCCGATCCGCCGATCGGCTCTATAAGCGGCAATTTTGCAACGGTATCGGGCGAAAAATGCATCATCGTGGATGATGTCATCACCTCGGGAAAAACCATGCAGGAAGTTGTCAAATATTTACGGCGTCACGGTGCCGTGCCGCTCTCCATATGGGTCATCTTTGATAAGCGCGGTATTAAGGACATAGATGGTGTTCCTGTATATTCCCTGTTCAAAATATCGCGAATCGACTGAGGCGGGGATTCATTCCCCTCACATATAGATTAGTTTATATAGAAGTTCAATTCCATCTTTTACAACATCGGAGGAAAATACAATGCTTGGAGGACAACCGATCATCATTCTTAAAGATAATGTTGAGCGTAACCGGGGCCGTGAGGCCCAGCGCTCGAACATAGCCGCAGCAAAGGCAATATCAAGCGCGGTAAGGACTACACTGGGTCCGCGTGGCATGGACAAGATGCTGGTCGCCGGCACGGGTGACGTGACTATCACGAACGACGGTGCGACTATCCTGCAGGAACTTTCGGTCCAGCACCCGGGTGCCAAGATGGTGATTGAGGTCGCCATGGCACAGGATGACGAAGTCGGCGATGGAACGACGACTGCCGTGGTTCTTGTCGGTTCAATGATGGAACAGGCAGAGCACCTGATTGCCAAGAAGATCCACCCGACCGTGATCGCACAGGGATACCGCATGGGGATGAAAAAAGCCCTTGAAATTCTTGACGACCTTTCGATCGATATGGACCCCTACGACCGGGAAAAACTCATCCGGATTGCAGACACTGCAATGACCGGGAAGTCCATCGAGTCGGTCAAGGGAAAACTCAACGCGATTGTTGTCGATTCGGTACTGGCAGTCGCTGAAAAAGATGACAAAAAAGTCACCGTTGATCCCGAAAACGTCATGATCAAGAAGCAGAAGGGTGAGACCATGGACGATGCAGAGCTTGTCAGGGGTATCGCCCTTGATAAGGCACGGATCAGCGAGGACATGCCAAGAAAGGTAAAGAATGCAAAGATAGCACTCGTCGCCACCCCGCTTGAGATTAAAAAGACACAGGTCAAGGCCAAGATCAAGATCAGCTCGAGCGACCAGATCAATGCATTCAGCGTTCAGGAACGCGAAGCCCTGAAGAAGTATGCAGACGCGGTCATCAAAAGCGGTGCGAACGTTCTCCTCTGCCAGAAAGGTGTTGCAGATGCAGTCCAGTATTACCTGGCACATGCAGGTATCTTTGCGGTTGAGGACGTGCCTGAAAAGGACATGAAGTACGCAGCACGGGCCCTGAATGCAGAGATCGTCACAAAGACCGAAGACCTCACCCCGGAGATCCTTGGAAATGCGGAACTCGTCGAACAGGAAGAAAATGCAGATATCATCAAGATATCAGGCTGTGAGAACCCGAAGGCGGTTACCATCCTTCTCAGGGGTTCAAGCGACTACCTGCTCGAAGAGCTGGAGCGGGCCGTTGTTGACGGTACACGAGTGGTCATGGACGTCATGGAAGACGGGAAACTGGTCGTCGGCGGGGCATCGGTCGAGACCGAACTCCTGATGAAGATCAGGGAATATGCCGAGAGTGTCGGGGGCAGGGTCCAGCTTGCAATTGAGGCATATGCAGATGCATTTGAAATAATCCCGGTTACCCTCGCTGAGAACTCGGGGTACAACACGATCGACAAGCTCGTTGACCTGAAGAACGCTCATGCGAAGGGCAAAAAACATGCAGGCCTGAACGTATACACCGGAAAGGTCGTCGACATGTTAAAAGAGGGCGTCCTTGAACCAAAGCGTTCCAAGAGGCAGTCAATACAGAGTGCGACGGAAGCGGCAACCCTCCTCCTCCGCGTCGATGATATGATGATCACCCGTGACCACCCGGTCACGCAGGGTGCATAAGCCCGGGTGAAAAAAGAGTTCACGTGTCCTGAACGATCAGCCGCGTGAACAGGTGGTGACAATCTCCACCACATCTTCTTCTATACATTTATCCTGCGGGAGACTCGTTCCCTGAAACAGTATCAGGACGGTGTCAGGGTTTATGTGAAATGAGAGGAGTGCATCTTCGTACGTGTCACCGGTCTCTCCTGTGTATTCGTATTCATCCCCGTCAGGGACCATACGTAAACGGCATCGGCATATCATCCGATAGCATTATACGAACCGAAAAGAAAAATATCTGATCCCTGTGCCGAGGTAGTCTAGTCCGGGAAGGCGGTAGCCTCGAAAGCTACTGGCGCCCTGCGCCTCGGGAGTTCAAATCTCCCCCTCGGCGTCCGGCCGGAGAGTTCAACGCCGAGAACCTTTATCCCCCAGGCGGATAAAAAGACTGGGTATGAGAACCTCCCCCACATTTTACCCGTATCTCACCGACGAGAGGGTTTCTCGTCTCTATTCTCGGGGCCTCGAGAAAGGCCTGATATCTCCCCAGGAGGAGGCAGACCTCCGGGAGTATGTCGATGAGTATCAGGCGACCAGGCACGTCAAGATCCACCGGGTCATCAAGACGACCTCGGACCTGATCCACTGGCGGAGGTTCCTGAAGGTCCCCTACCACGAGGCGACGATCAAGGATATCCATGCCGCGATATCGGCAATGAAGAACGGGACGTCTCTGAAGGGGACTCCTTTCAAGGCGAACACCAAGCACGACTATGTCAAGGCACTCCGGGCATATCTGGTCTGGCAGATCGAGGCTGGAAAGTCCTCCCTCGATGTGACCAAGGTCCTGAAGATCAAGGTTCCTGCCCGCGACTATGAGACGACGTCACCAGAGGAGATCCTCACGGAGGATGAGATCACCAGGATGGTCGACGTCGCCCCCACCGCCCGGGATAAGGCCCTCATTGCATTCATCTACGAGACGGGGGCAAGGGTCGGAGAGGTCGGCCGTGCCAGGTGGGGGGACCTGACGCCTGATGCGACCGGAATCGGAGTGACTATCTACGACGAGAAGACCAGGAAACTCCGGCACTCCAGGATCGTTGCCTACCGTGAGATTATTGCGCTCTGGTCAAGGGAATGTAAAGATACGTCATCAGACCGGCCGATATTCACCGACCGGTATCGTAATGAGGGGATCGAGTATGCGGCGATGATCAAGATCATCAAGAAAACAGCGTTGAAGGCAGGTATCACGAAGCGGGTCCACGCCCACCTCTTCAGAAAATCGCGGGTAACTCATATGCGGAACCAGGGGTATTCAGAAAGTGTCATAAAAAAGATGGTCTGGGGTAACCTGGACACGAAGGTCTTCCGGTCCTACTGTATGCTCTCGGAACAGGATATCGACGAGGAGCTGGACCAAAAAGCAGGGGTAATGCCGCCTGCAAAGAAAAAAGAGTCACCTCTCCGCCCCAGGGTCTGCCCGGAATGCGGTTTCGTAAGCGCACCCGGGTCGGAATGGTGCGGAAAGTGTATGCAACCCCTTACTGATGATGCCCGGGATCACCGGGAACAATTGATCCAGGATGTGATCCAGCACTGGGATGTGGTCCCAGAGGCGTATCACAGGATGCAAAACAAGTCGTAATTATTCCCCCAATTTTTTCAGAGTTTTCAATATGGCTAATTATTTTATGGTCAATAAAAGTCATTGCCCCTCCATTTTAGAACAGAGTGGTGGCTCAAGCCTGTATTTAAATTAATACAATAGAGCCGTGAAAATAAACCAGGAATTATTTTTTCAGCAACTGATTCGCCAAAATTTTTGAGATCCTGGTTGATAGTGCATCGTCGTATCGCCCCTCCTCGATCCGGCTCGCGACAGTCGCATCAAGATTCTCCAGGAGATCTCTCCCTGCAAGGTCGGCTTCAACCAGATGCCGGAGATATTCAGATCTGGTATTATATTCGGTTCCAGGTTGGGAGATTATAGCGTCCATTCTCTCAATCAGATGCGCTGGCAACCTGAATTGAACTTTTTCAGTTGACCCTGATCGGGGGGCTGGGGTCATAGTAGCCAATACCATCTTTTTATTAGTATTTAAACCTCGCCATCACTCGCACCTACCAATCACGATAGCCATACATTTATTATCTGGTATCCTCATAGTGATACATTATGCCCATAACAGGCACACAGAAGACCCACCGGGTCCCGGTCATGATGTCTGACAAACAGTTCGACATTATCGCCCGGATTCGTAAGGCAAACCCGCAGTATCATACAAATACTGACGTGGTTATCGCGGCAGTCGTCAGGCTTGCCCAGGCAGAGGGGGTCCCGATTGGATGACAAACGAGACCCCTCGCCAGGTATCGGAGGAGGACCTCCGTATAGTGAATGCACATTTCCGATGTGACTATGTCGGATCTGTAATGATCGAAAAAGGGTATTGGCAGAAGAACAACGCAAAAACAGGTGAAATAAATGGTTAAAAAGAGTCTATTCGACGGACCACTCCCCCAGGGTTCAATCAGTGGAAGCGGGACCGTCACAGAAGTATCGACGTTGAGTATGAATATTTTTGTCCCCCTGGGGTGGAACCAGTGACCGGGGTCATCGGATACATCTCCTCCATCGCGGCCGGGTATGCGAAGGTAGGTAATCAAGTGTATAAGATCACCGGTGACCACGAGAGGGACGCCAAGTCGGCAGGCCTCGGGACTGAATACACCTTCGATATCACGGACGGGATGATCACCAAAATGACCCCGACCGGGAAGAAGGTCGAGCTCCCAAAGAAGGAGAAGCCAAAGTCAGAACCGATCGCACCTCCGGCCGGGTCCCCGGCAGCAGCTCCATCAGTCCTGCCAGGTGACGCTCCGATCCTCGGGACCCCTGCAGTCGTTGAGGTCCGGCACTACCACATCAAGGACCCTGAATACCAGGACTCAATCGAGATCGGCACCCCTGGGAAGGGTGGGGTCCTGAAGGTCCGGTTCAATGCCGGAGACGAGGAGGAGGCAGGTCGCCTGGTCCGGGCCGCGTATCGGATGCTCGTCCTGGGCCGTGAACTCATGGCAAGCGGGGAAGCCCCCCAGACGGTCGCACCGACGAACGGGAAGGACCTCCTGAAGGACGAGGGGAAGTCCCCGGCGATGGAGGCCTGAAACTATGAAGGTCATCATCCAGAACCCTGGAGGCACTATCGGCCTCGGGATGATCGAACCCGGTGATCAATTTGTCCCAATCATGATCGTCTCCCGGGACCTTCTGAAGGAACTCACCACCCTCATTAAAAGTTACGCCCCGGACGAATATGAGATAGGGACTACAGAGGGGCCTGCTGGGGGTCGGGTCCTCACTCTTAAACCCTACAATTACCCTGGTAACTCTCCGGGGGCGTTCCTCCTGGCAGGGATGGACCCGGTAGAGAAGGAAGAGAGGGCGAAAAAGGCGAAGTCGGACCCGGGCCAGACAAAGATCTCCTCGGAGGCCCCGTCTTGAACCCTGTGTCCTATCACCAGACCCAGGACCTCACCCAGGCCCAGCTCAGCGACTACGAGCGAGCTGCGGCAAACCAGGAGGAGGTCGTCCTCTCTATTTTGAGACAGACCCCCCTGGCAGTCACCACAGCCGAGGAGTTGATGGCACATTTTGAGAAGAATGTCCCTATAACATCGATCAGAAGGGCCCTTACGAACCTCGCCCTGAAGGGAATTATTGAGAAATGTGGGCAGGTCCCAGGTGTGTATGGCAGGCCGATCAACCAATACCGCTGTAGGAGGGGACTGTTTTGAACTATGTATATAGTTCATTCCGAGTCGTTATTTCTGCCTCCTTTAAGCAGATTAACGATACTATGATTTCCTTTTTCAGACAGTTACGGAACTATATACATGGTTCCAACCTAGCCCCCATTATTTCTACTGGAGAGTGGATAAGAGAGAGAGAGTACGTACTGACCAACTATGTATATATATATATATATACATGCATAGTTCGCCACGCCCTGGACTTAAATTTTGAAAAAAGACGTTCCATGGGAAATAAAGGGGATGGTGTTCATGGTTAACGTGAAGAAGTGGATCTCCCCTGTCACGACCCCTGTCAGGATAGAACAGGCATATAAGGACCTGGCAGATGCCCTCGGGATCCAGTATACCGAAGCCGCGAACGCAGGCCTGGAAGTCCTGATCGAGGACCGTCTCACGAACATCGCGGATTACAGAGTCACTCCCGAGATGGTCGCGGCCTATCGAAAGGTGAAAAATCACCACCTGCAGGAACTGGAACTGGTCCTTCACCGGAGAACTATCCTCGACGAGAAGGCAAAGGACCTCGATCAGAAGAGAGTCCAGGTCGCCCAGGAACGGAAGGACCTCCTCGCCTCTGCATTCAAGGTATGGGATGCAGGGGACGAGGTCCACAAGATGGTCCTCCCTGCAGGGTCCCCCAGTCTCCCAGGGATGGAGATCTTTGATTCCAGGGTCCACACCAAGGTCCGGCAGAGGGGGTCAGCATGATCAAAAACGAGGCGGCTTACCAAGGTCCCACTCTGGCCGATACCAAGGACCCCCGGATACGAAAGCGGAAACTCGAGGAGAGATGTGCAAACACCAGGCAACAGATCGACGAGCTCTGGGACCGAGTATACATCATGGAGTCTGAGATCTCCATCATCGAGACTGGAGTGTTTCAATGAGCCGGGAACACAAATACCGGGCAATCCCGACGACCGTGAACGGGATCAGGTTCGCATCGAAGATCGAGGCGACCAGGTATCAGCAGCTCCTCCTCCTGCAGAGGGCGGGCCATGTCAAGGAGATCGAGCTCCAGCCGGAATTTCTCCTCCAGGAGGCCTTTGTCTACAAGGGAAAAACGGAGAAGCCGATCAAATATAAGGCGGACTTCAAGATCACGTATCCAGATGGCCGTGTGATCTACGAGGACGTGAAAGGATACAAGACCAAGGAGTTCGCCAGGACCCGGAAACTACTCCTCTACCGGTACCGGGACATCGAGTTCAGAGTCACCTCGAAGGGAGGGACAGAATGATCCTATTCGACAGGATTTTTGTCGACCCGATCCTCCAGGGTAACAAGATCGAGACCAGACGCCTCGGAGAGAAACGCTGGAACGTGGGCAGCACCCACCAGGCGACAACAAACCGGTTCAAGAAGAACGCAACCATCGCGAACCTCCTCATCCTCGAGGTCGAACACGAACCCGTCGGGGCCATCACAGAGTTAGGTGCTCGCCTCGAGGGATTCTCCAGCAGACAGGCATTCCTCGATTTCTTCTATGAGAAGAATAAAAAACGCCTTGATTCTGTTAGGATCGGCGGGTGGGAAATGACCCCCTGCTGGCGTATCCGATTTCAGGTGGTGAAGAAATGATCGTCACCTTCGGTTACACCACGATCGAGGAGGTCGAGACCAGGATCCGGGAGGTCCTCCATGCCTTTCAGGGGACTATCATCTCGAGGGACAACATCCTGGAGAGACTCGGGGTTACCCTCCCCAGGAAGGTTCACGGAGACGGCAAACGGCCGGAGTATATCCGGCTCAGGCAGATGATCACGAACATCATGAAGAAGATCTGCCTGGAGGGGGTCTGGGAGGTCCAGGGGTCGCTCTGTAACCCCCGATGGGCGAGGGTGAGGTGAATGGTCGATATCGGCGTCGACCTCTCGACCACCCCGGAGATCCGGACCTGTAAGGAGTGCGGGAGCCCTTACACCATCCAGAACTATGAGAGATCCCACCCCCGCATCCGGGATCTCTGCCTCCCCTGCCTCGAGAAGGCAATCCAAAAATTCTGGGAGGATCAACGTGTTTAAGCTCTACCTCTTCCACCCTGGGAGGACTCTCGTCCAGGCCATGGAGATCCACAACCAGAAGGAGATCGACCGGCTGAACAAGTGGATTAAGTCCTACAACGCGGAGGAGGGGACCCGCCTGATCCGGGCCGTCCTGGGCCAGGAGACCCTCACGGTCCTCGGACCTGACGAGGACCTCCGTCTCCCGACAGAGTTCGCGACCCCGATCAAGAGGGTAAAATGACCCTGACCCTGACCGCCTTCGGCCTGGAGGTCGAACCGCCCAAGAAGCGGAAGGTTATCGGGATCTATGCACACTGGCCGGACGTGGTCCACGCCTGCGAGCTGCAGAGGGAGGACGACCCGGACACCCCGGTCCACATCGATCGCCTCCCTGATGGCAGGACGATGGTCTACATTGAGGTCCCGAAATGAAGGACACCTGGGAGGGGACCCAGTTCGACTGCCCTGCCTGCAGGGGGACCGGGATCTACAAGGCAAAACGACGGATCCCCTGCGAGAAATGCGGCGGGACTGGGAAGATAGGAGGGACGGATGACTTCAAGATCGCTCATAAACTGCGACTGTAAGGATGGCTTTGCAGGTCTCGAGGACGAGTCTGTCGACCTCATCCTCACGGACCCCCCCTACCTCAAGGAGGTCTGGGAGGGGGCATACCAGACCCTCGCGACCCAGGGGGCCAGGGTCCTGAAGCCCTCCGGGTATCTGATCTCCTACTGCGGGCACATCAACCTGAACCACATCATGAGGATCATGGACGACGCAGGCCTGGCCTACTACTGGCTCTTCTCCCAGGCCAACCACGGGGCAAAATGCCTGGTCCACGCCCGTCATATCATTGCAGGGTTTAAGCCGATCATCATCTACCAGAAGCCCCCTGTCAAACCCCTGAACAGGATCACCCTGGACATGATCACCGGCCAGAGGTCAAAGGCGTATCACTGTTGGCAGCAGGACATCCACGAGGCAATCCACCTCCTCCGGACCTTCTCAAAGACCGGGGACCTGGTCCTCGACCCCTTCACCGGGTCCGGGACAGTCCCCCTGGCGGCGAAGGCCCTCGGCCTCTCCTACCTGGGCTTCGAGATCGACCCCGGGACACACGCGATCGCCCTGGGGAGGATGGACCAGGAGCCCCTCACCTGGGAGGCATTCGTATGATCAATCATGACAGGATCCCCCAGGGGGAGGTCCTCCGGGTTGTCACCTGCCCCCGGTGTGGGGCAGAGAAATCCTCCTCTGCCAGGGTCCGGACACACTGCCCCCGGTGCGGGTATTACTACCGGCCGGACCCCTCCTCTTAATTCCCGTATAATATCACCCCGCCCTTTTTCTTTCTTATATGGTCAAACTCCCGATAGACCTGGAAGTCATTGAGAAATCTCAACTCGTGAAATATGCCGAGGGGGCAGTCCCCGGTGTCGATGAACCCTACGAGGTCCTGGAGTGCTCCAGAAAACTATCCCAGGACGAGATCCAGGAACTCATATATCAGGGCAGACTTCGGATCACGCCAGAGGGGAAGGCGGAATGGATTCCCCTGGAGAAAAAGGAGTAAAAATGCCTCTTACCAATGCAGGCCGGAACTTCGTCGCGGCCTCTATAATCAACAACGGCCCCCCGACGTTTTTCAGCAACGCAAACGCATACATCGGAGTCGGAGACTCGTCTGACGCCTTCGCAGTAACGCAGACGGACCTCCAGGCATCATCGAATAAGGTCCGGGTCGGGATGGACTCCGGATTCCCGACGATCGCCACGAACGTCCTCGTCTTCCAGGCGACCTTCGGGACCAGCATCGGAAACTTCACCTGGGCGGAGTGGGCACTCTTCAACGCGGCCTCTGCAGGGGTCATGTTCACCCGGAAAGTGGAGTCGAACGGGACCAAGACCAGCGGCCAGATCTGGATATTTTCCACCCAGCTTACCATCGGCATCGGGAGCTGATGGGTCATGGTAGTCGACCCGGACAATATCAAGATCTACAGGTGTGCAACCTGGACCGAGGGCACAACCCATGGGGGGGATATCGACACCGAGAACGAGATCCCGGATGCGACCGCCCAGAACGTCTTCGACAACGTGACCGACCAGGAACGGATCGATGGTGACACCGAGTACCGGAAGGTATTCTTCCGGAACGAGAACGCAGATAACTGGGCGAACCTCCTGGGGATACTCACCCAGAACACCCCTGCGACGAACACAGGGATCTCGATCCTGGCGGGGGGGTCCAAGTCGAAACAGAGCGTCGATTCTGACGCCCTGTCCGGGACCTTCACCTTCACGAACGGGGGGTCCTCTGTCACCGCGTCGACCGACGTCTCGCAGGAGTGTCGCCCTGGGGAGAAGATCTTCAACTCGGATGATGATATCAACACCAGCGCAGTCGCGATCGCGAGTATCTCTTCAGACGGCCTGACGATCACCCTGGTCGGCAACTACTCTGGGACGGGAGGGTCCGGGAAGGCGGCAAAACTCGCCCCGATCACAGCCTCCAGTTTTGTCACCCCTGACTCATACGAACATGCAGACGCCCTGGTCCTGGGGACCCTGGCAGAGGACGAATACATTGCAGTATGGCATAAGCGAACCGTCTCTGCAGCCGGGAACGGATACGACGCAGACAACTGGATCACGTCGGTGAAATCAAGCTGAGGGGGCCTGATGCACCGGATCTATCCTGCAATGGTCAACAGCCCCCTAACCTCAACCACCGCCCCGATCGATGAGGATGACAACGTCATCCCCGTCCTCGACCTGGCGAAACTCCCAGAAGGACCGAACGAGGCGACACTGGGGGAGGACTGGCAGACCGCAGAACCGATCCGATACGAGGACAAGTCCGCAGAGACCGGCCCTGGGAACCTGACCGGGGTGACCCGGGGCTTCCAGGGGACCGCCCGGGCATGGCCAACTTCGACCGCCATCGCAAGGAGGATCACCGCCTACGATGCGATGTCAACCAGGGAGAACCTGAACGACATCACCGTCCTGGAGGACCAGACGGAGGGTGAGACCCTGGCAGACTATGACCTGGTCCGCCTGGCCTCTGACGGGTCCTGGTATCTGACCGACGGGACCAATAGCACGAAGGTCCCGGGCCTGGTCGGGATCCGGATCGGATCTGGCAGGATCCAGATCGCCGGCAAGGTGACAAACCCCTCCTGGACCCTCACCCCTGCAGATACGACCTACATCAGCAACACACCAGGTCAGATATCGACTTCGCCCGGGACCTACCGCAGGAAGATAGGGCAGGTCCTGACGGCCACGTCGATCATCCTCGCACCCTATGAAGGAGACCACACCATGATCGGCATCCAGATATTTTCCGGAAACTCGAGCCGGGCAGTCATCGACGTCGAGATTGCCTTCTCTGCAGTCATACAGACAGAGTATGCGATCGCCTCCTATGACTGGGATTTCGGCGATGAATCGACCCACAGCACCGAGAAGGCCCCGAGGCATACCTACTCCGCCCCAGGGGACTATGACGTCGTCCTGACCCTCACCGATAGCCAGGCGAAGACCTGGACGGAACACTACACCCTCCACGTCTACTCAAGGCCCTCGGTATCCCACCAGGGGAAATATGGATCGCAGCAACCGATCACCAGGATAGCCCACGCCATAACGATCGTAAATACATGAGGTGACCATGGAAGAACTCTACCCTGTAATACCGAACAGCCCCAGGACGACCCTGACGGCCCCGATCGACGAGGATGACGACGAGATCCAGGTCGCAGAACTGTCCATCCTCCCCCCAGGCCCGAACGAGGCGACCCTCGGCCTGGACCCTGCAACTGCAGAGACGGTCCGGTATGAGGACAAGTCCGCAGAGTCTGGCCCTGGGAGTATTACTGGAGTGACCCGGGGCTTCCAGGGGACTGCGATCGCCTGGGCCGCCCAGACCAGTATCTCCAGGACCATCACGGCCTACGACTTCGACGGCCTCCGGCAGAACATTAACGACGCGACGGTCCTCGAGGACCAGACGGAGGGTGAGACCCTGGCAGACTATGACCTCGTCCGCCTGGCCTCTGACGGGTCCTGGTATCTGACTGATGCGACCGCCTACTCCACGACTGCAGGTCAGATCGGGGTCCGGATCAGGTCCGGCACGATCCAGATCGCCGGTAAGGTGACAAACCCCGCCTGGACCCTGACCGTCTCGAAGCCAGTCTATATCAGCGACACTGCAGGGGCCCCCAGTTCATCTCCAGGCGCAAATAAGAGGCGGATCGGGAACGCGGTCTCGGCAACCTCGTTCCTCCTGACCCCGAAATTTGAGAGTGACCTCATCCAGGCAGGTATCACGATATTCTCCGATAATATCAATCACCTGACTGTCAAGACTCCGATCGCCTTTACTGCAGTCTACCTGTCAGAGTATGCGATCGCCTCCTATGACTGGGACTTCGGGGACGGGTCCGCCCACAGTTCCGAGAGGTCTCCGGTCCACACCTATACCACGGCAGACGACTACGAGGCGGTCCTGACGCTCACAGACACCCAGGGCAACCAGAAGAAGGCCAGGTATTCCCTCAACGTCCACGCCCTCTCATCGACGAATATCCAGGGGGTCTCCCCAGGTGAAACAGTTATCTCAAGGTCTTCTCATGTCCTGAATGTCAATATCGACAACTTCCCAGATCTCCCCCTCTCCGAGGAGGTCGTTGGAAGGTCTTCTCATGTCCTGAATGTCAATATCGACAACTTCCCAGATCTCCCGACTCCCGATCCGGTCATCTCCAGGATCGGTCACACCATAACAATCGTGAATACATGAGGTAAACCATGCAGAAACCACAGATTAAATCTGAAAAAGACGGTAAAACGCATATTAAATGCGAGGTCCGAAACCTCATCACCGGCCACGTCAAGATCCAGAACGGAGACCAGGTCATTGAGGGGAAGAACAAACTCACCAGGCAGATGATGCTCACCCTCATCAACTGGTTCACAAGCCAGTTGGGTACCGATAACCAGGCAACGCTCAACCGATCGTATACGTCCCTGGATTATATCTGGATGTATCTCGGGACCGACACTACAACCCCGACCAACAACACGACCTCCGCCCTGACAGCTCCGATCGGGACCTCCCCGGGGACGAAGCCATCATCAATTACCTGCACACACTGGACCCTCAACACAAATGAGTATTGTCTCTGTTGGACTGCAGTCTGGAACCCAGGGACCGTCACCGGGACGGTCGGGGAGATCGGCCTCTACCTGGGGGGCAGATGCAATTCACTCTATACTGCAAACTCTGCGAACTTCGCCCTGGACCAGAGGCCCCTCCAGGCCCGCTTCGCTGTCGCGGACGAGGAGTTCGACTCATTCACGATCGACACGACAAAACCCGTGGTAGTCTCCTGGATGTTCAAGTTCGTCACCGACGGGGTCTTCATGAACAACATGGCAGCCCAGTTCGCCAATGTATGCGGAGCAGGCGAAGAATCAGCGAATTATGGGTGCCCTCTTTACAACTGGGCCTCGAAGACGACGTACATGGTCATCGGATCCGACACCACGACCCAGAACACCCCGACGATGACGGCCCTGACAACCCCGATCGGGACCGCCCCAGGGACAAAAGCGAACACCCAGACAATCGCGAACTCGACGATCGCCGAGGGGTCCTACAAAGTCACCCTCACCGCCACCTGGAACGCCGGGGCGGTGAGCGGCACCCTGGGGGAGATCGGCCTCTATCTGTATTGTTATACATTCTCGGGGGTCGGGAACATGACGGCCGGACTCTACTTCGCAGCGAGATTATCCCATGCAGATAGTCATTTCACCAGTTTCTCGATTAACACGTCGAACAACCTGGTCATCACCTGGGAGATCACCTTCACGTTCGCTTAAAGGAGGAAAAAATGAGTATAACACTTACTAAAACCCAGAACGAGAATGCCATAAACATCCGATGCGATGTCCGCAGTCTCGTAAGTGGTCACGTCAGGATCGAGAACGGTGATCAGGTCATCGAGGGGAAGAACAAACTCACCAAGGCGTATCTCAATACCTTAATGAATTACCTCTCGGCAGGGAGTAATCAAAACGATAACACCACCCAGGGTTTACGCAGGGATAACCGGGATTATATGTGGGTATATCTCGGGACCGACACCACCACCCCGACGAACGGCTCAACGACGGGCCTGACCGCCCCGATCGGATCACCTACAAAATGCTCATCGATTAAGACTACTTACTGGGCGAATGGGACTAATATCTACTTCCAGTATATGGCGACGTTTGACCCAGGGTCAGTCTCCGGGACGGTCGGAGAGATGGGCCTCTACCTCTACTGTATGGGGGCAGATATGTATCCCGTGGCCCAGACCTACAGTAATCAGGGGGCCTACCTCTGTTCACGGTATGCTGTCGCGGACAGTGAGTTCGACTCGTTCACGATCGATACGACAAAACCCGTGGTGGTCACCTGGATCCACAAGATCGCGGCGACGGACACTTTTAACAATTATTTTGCTTATACCTGGGCGAACATACTCATGTGCGGGGATGACTCTGCTCATACCCCCTGGACCTATGGGTGGGAGGCAGTCACGCCAACCACGATGTGCTCCTATATGGTCCTGGGATCCGATGTCTCGACGGTGAACACCCCCGGGATGACGGCCCTGACAACCCCGATCGGGTCCGGGGTTGGAACGAAACCTACCTCACAACAGAGATCCACAACCAAGATCGGGGATAGTGATTACAAGATATCACTGACATCGGTCTGGCGGCCCGGGATCATATCCGGGACTGTCGGAGAGATCGGCCTCTACCTGTATGGGTGCGCCTCGATCGCCGGGATGGGGGGGTTGTTCACACCAACAGGTCCTTACTTCATGGCGAGGCGGAGTGTCGCAGACGAGCACTTCGAGGCCTTCGCGATCGACAACTCAAAAAACCTGGTGATCACCTGGGAAATACACCTCACCTTCGAGACGTAACGCCGGACGACCAGAGGGCCTCACCCGGCCCCTCCTCCTGCCGGGTAAAATACCACCATGGCAGACGCGAACCTCTCCGGATATAATCTCGGGTCCTTCAACACCCCTACACCCCTCGAGGCGGTCCCCCCGGTCGAGAAGTCCCTCACTGGTATCTACACCGTATACAACATCTGCTATGAGTTCACCGAGGACACTATCTGGCAGGTCCCGGCGGGAGTCCACTCCGTCCAGATCACCCTCCTCGGCGGCGGCGGCGGGGGGTCCGGCGGTCGCGGATCTGCGAAGAATGTCTACGCTGGCGGGTCCGGAAACTACGGGAAGGGTGGGGGGAAAGGATACGCCTCTGACGCCCTGATCGAGATTAAACCCGTCACCCCTGGGGAGTCCCTCACGATCATCGTCGGCCAGGGCGGCGGCGGCGGGACCGGCGGCGGCGGCGGGACAACCGATACCCCATGCTGCACGAACGGGTCACAGGGGGGGGAGTCCTCTGTATTAGGTAACGACTTTGAGGTCTGGATATCCGGCGGGGCAGGGGGAACACACCCGGCATGTGATACGACCGGGACCACCCCCGAACAATGGCTTCTCCCGGCATCACCCCCCTACCCTGCCCCTGCGGCAGCGAACGGAACTACTGGTGGGTCAACACCCTACCCAGGGGTCTCGGCAACTGCAGGATCACGAGGCCAGGCAAACACGAACCCGATGTCCGAACAGACCTTCGGGGGATCCGCAGGGACGGGATACGGGTCTGGCGGCGGCGGCGGCGGTGGCGGACAGTCATCCGGTTTTGCTTTTGATATCACAGATGGCGGGGCCGGGGGGGCTGGCGCTCAGGGGCTGGTCCGGATCTGCATCCTCGAGTCTGTCGAGAGGTCCCTGACGGGGGTCTACCGGATCGAGCTGTCGAAGGACCTCACCGGCCTGGCGACGATCGAAGTCGAGAAGTCCCTCACCGGCATCTATGACCTCGCTGACCCCCAGGAGAAGTCCTTCACAGGGGTCTACGATATCGCCTTCCCGGAGAAGTCCCTGACGGGAGTCTACCGGATCGAGCTGTCGAAGGACCTCGAGGGGGTCTATGCCATCGAACACCCGGAGAAGTCCCTGACGGGGGTCTACCTCATAGAACAGGAGAAGTCCTTCATAGGGGTCTACGATATCGCCTTCCCGGAGAAGTTCCTGACGGGGGTCTACCGGATCGAGCTGTCAAAGGACCTCACCGGCATCTACCAGATCCCATTCAAGGACCAGTGTACTGACCAGGCCCTCCTCACGGTCCAGGAAGCCTCCCAGGTCACAGTCCGGATCAACTCGGTCGACACGGCCCTGGTCAAGGCGACTGAAGTCTCGATGAGATACCTCACCAGTTATGACGTCGCCCTCATCGCGAAGAACGTCGAGACCTCCCGGCAGGTGACCGGGATCCTCTTCAGGATCGACACGGCCCTGGTCAAAGCAGACGAGCTGACCAGGCGGACCTTCCAGGCGGAGGACGAAGTCCTCCTCAAGGTGACCGAGGACCCGATCCAGAAGAAATTCTTTAGCACTGACGAGGTCCTCCTCACCCTGCAGGAGCTCACGACCCGGGCATTCCAGGCAGTCGACACAGCCCAGGTCAGGGTCACCGAGGTCAAGTCATTAGGTCATAACCCTACCGCAGAGGATGAGGTCCTCCTCACCCTGGGGGAGGTCACGACCAGGAGATTCACCTGCGAGGACGGGGTCCTCGTCAAGGTCGATGAGGGAGATCCTGCAGTGACCGCCTACCTATCCCGGGCCGACACAGTCCTCCTCGCCCTGGGAGAGAGAACCACCCGTGCCTTCCAGGCGGTCGACACGGCCCTGGTCAAGGTCACCGAACTGACCCGGCGGACCTTCAGGGCAGAGGACGAGGTCCTCCTCGAGGTGACCGACACATCGAATGACTTCACCAGGCGGATCGAGAGCACTGATCAGGTCCTCGTCACCCTGCAGGAGTCGACCAGCTTCCCGACCAAGCAGACCCGGGTCTCGAGGCTCCGGACCACGGTCCGGCGGATGGTCCGCCTGGATACACCCCGGTATGACACCGAGATCGCCGACGAGGTCCCCCAGGATGACCCGCTGTATGCACCAATTGAGAAAGAAGAGAAAGAGGAACCATAATGGACATAACCACACTGAAGATCGGGACGATCGGAGAGATCCTCGTCCTTGATGTCGGCATCATCCTCGCCGGGGATGAGATCACGGAGATCCAGGTCCTGCGGCCGGACCTGACGACCACGACCTGGAGATCTGCCCCTACCGCAGGAACGACGAACATCACCTATACCCTCGCAGAGGGCGACCTGGACCAGAGGGGGAACTACTATATCACCCCCTCCGTCGACGAGGTCCTGGGGGAGACCGCCCGCATCCGGGCGATCGGCCTCTTTGACTGAAACCCCCTCTTTTAATTCCCGTATAATATCCCCAGGCCCCTCCTCTGTCCTGTATGCAGGCTAAACGATATCTCCCGACCCTGGGCCTCATCCTGGCTCTCCTCCTGGTCGGGGTATGTGCCGGGTCCGGGATGACCGTCCAGGTGGACGCGACTGGATCAACTCTCTCCGGAGATACGACCGCGATCTGGACTATCTCCGACGGGTCGATGACAGAGGCCCCCCCTCTCGGATGTGGTCAGGAGATCGTCACTGGGATATCCACCGAACGATTCCTCACCACAGGCCAGTCCTCCTACGAGGGGGCCTTCGCTCTGAACAATTCTGATATCATCCATATGGATATCGCAAAGGCGATCACTGCGACAGGGACGAGTATCTACTCCAATTCACTCGCCCTGGGCGGAGTAGCTTCCGGTGCCCCGGAGGGCGGATGCGGAGGAGATGAGTTCGCCCCGCCCACGACCGAGAATGAGACCATCCCGTCAGAGGATCCCTATTGTTCCCTGGTCTCGGTCCAGGCCTCGCTCATGGGGTCTCAGCTCCAGTACGGATCTGCAGGCCAGATCAACGCCTGGGCGACGGACGTCCCGGATGACTTCATGATGGACTTCGCAGGGTCTGTTAATGGCGTCGGAACCGTCACGATCGGGTCCTATGCGATGACCGCGAACGGAGGCGGCCCCGGGATCCTTGGATACGAGAACCAGTACACCTCACGTATCCAGGCGATCGGGAAGCCTGCCACGATCGGAGGGCGGATCCAGTGGTCCTCCTTCAAGAACACTTTTTCAGTCCCCCAGGGGAACGAAACCGAAATTCAGGA
The DNA here is from genome assembly GCA_002503825.1 of Methanoregulaceae archaeon UBA467. Lineage (GTDB taxonomy): Archaea > Halobacteriota > Methanomicrobia > Methanomicrobiales > Methanospirillaceae > UBA467. The sequence continues at coordinate 133,742 of DASP01000002.1, read as the reverse complement.
GACATAACTATGGAAATTATACCGCTTATTGTTGGAGTAGTTACTCCGATCCTGATGGGTGCGGCCTTCGCCGCCCTGAAGTATAAGGAAAAGAAACTTGGATCCGGGGAAGAGTTCTCGGATGCAAAATTCTATGGCACCCTCGCAGTCGCGAGCGGGATCGGTCTCGTGAACTACTTCACGAACGGGGTCCTGGTGGCCCAGGTGGATCTCGTCACGCAGCTCGAGGCATATACCGGTCTGATCGTCCTGACCGAAACTGTGATCAAGCTGGCGACTCGTGCCGGCACCCAGAGCCCTGCGATCGTGAGTGCCCTGATCAGCCCTGCCGCAGGTCAGGCAGTGAAGGAAGCGATCGCAGAGGAGAAGGCCGAGGTCACTCCCCAGGAGGTATCCAGTCCGAAGAGATCGGTCATCATGCCAGAGGCAAACTTCAATTGGATGGCATACGGCCACAAGAACGAGGATGTCTTACTCCTCAAAGCGCAGGTCATGGCGGCAGAGGCGGCCGGCCTGAAGCACTACTATGTCACCTGGTCAAATGGGATCTACCTGGTCGAGTTCGGGGAAGTCTACGGGACTAACCTGCAGATGGCCCATACCGAACCCCCGATCGTCCCTGCCCCTGGGGCAAATGGGACATAAATCCCATTTAATTATTTTGAAAAATTCACAATCCAGTTTATTATCTGACCTTTTCTATACGTCTATATGGCAAAACGAGGCCGTCCCCCGATTCTTCAGAACCAGAAAGTGATCGACCAAATAATCAAGAATATCGAGTCAGGATTATTTGTTGAAACCTCTGCCGCCCTTGCCGGAATAGGCAAAACGACTTTCTATTCCTGGTTAAAGACCGCGAAGATCGCACGGGCTAAACTGGAGAATAAAGAGAAAATATCACCCCTTGAGGTCCAAATGATCACCTTTGCCGACCGGGTCATGGTCGCCCAGGCCCAGGCGGAGAAGACCCTCACTGACAAGCTCGATGCCTCCGAGTCCTGGCAGGCAACCGCCTGGCGACTGAAACATCTCTTCCCGAAGCGATACGGGGACACCCTCACAGTAGATGGAGAGGTCAAGGAGACCGTGAAACATAAGCTCACCGACACCCAGCTCAAGGCCCTGGGGGACGCTCTTGCAGAAAGCGCTCGAACTCTATCACGAGATTGAGCCAGCACTCCAGGCAGAGCTTCTCCGGACATCTGTAAAATACTTCACTAATCGGGTCTTCGGGTATGTCATCTGGGACCACCACGATAAGATCCTGACCCACTACTCACACCACCAGGAGACTCTCGACCTGGCCCCCAGGGGGTCAGGGAAGACCAGGGTCGGGACGATCGGGTATGGTGCCTGGAAGGCGGTGAACAACCCAGACATCAGGATCCTGATCGTCTCTGACACCGACCAGCACGCAACTCGTTTTCTGAATACCATCAAGAACGCGATCGAGTATCACCCCCTCATCCTGGAGCACTATGGTAAACTGAAGGGAAATCGCTGGTCCGACCACGAGGCGATCCTCCAGGGCAGGACCCGGATCCTCACCGAGGCGACGATGACCGCCCACGGTGCGATGTCAGGGGCCGTCACCTCCGGACACTACGACCTGATCCTGGCAGACGACCTGGTCAACTTCTCCAACGCCAGGACCGAGGGCGAGAGGGAGAGGATGATCGACTGGTTCAAACTCACCCTCATTCCGACCCTCATCCCAGGCGGGGAGATCCATGTCCTGGGGACCAGATACCATTTCCTCGACCTATACAAGACACTCATCGAAGAACTTGACTACGACCTCCAGATCCAGGAGGCGATCATCACTGGGCCGGACAGTACCGAGCGATCCATCTGGGAAGACTTCATGCCCCTGGATGACCGGGTCGAGGGCCAGGTAGTAACTACAGGTCTCCGGACGATCCGGGAGCGGGTCGGGACCCTCGTCTTCAACCTGCAGTATCAGAACGACGTCGAGCTGATGAAGAAGGGCGATATCTTCCATTTCGACTGGTTCAGGTATTACGACTTCACAACCGTCAACGGGGAGACGGTCCTCGAGAGGGAGGACGGCCAGATGGTCAAACTCTCGGACCTGCGGGTCTACATGGGAGTCGACCCTGCCGTCTCGGAGAAGGACACTGCAGACTACTTCGCCATCTGTATTATTGGGATAACGAAAGGACCTACCCCCGACTATTATGTCCTGGATGTCGTCAGGGGGCGATACTCCTACGAGCAGAGGTCCCAGGTGATCGCGGCCAAATGGAACCAGTGGAAGCCGTTAGTCTGTGGGATCGAGAACGTCGCATTTCAGAAGGACTTCTGCGATCGCATCCGGCACACATACCCGTTCATAAGAATCAAGGAGATAAAAACAACCAGAGACAAGGTCTCCCGAGCGTATAACCGATCCGGCCTGGTCGAGAACGGCCATGTCTGGGTCCGTCGCGGGATGAGCCTTTTCGTCGAGGAATTATGCCTGATGCCAGGAGGAGAACATGATGACCAATTCGATGGCTTTGACTTTGCACTATTTGCAGGGGACGTATCCCAGGGAGGATTCATGATCACAGAGACACCCGGGATGAAGAAATACACGAGGAAAGAACCAGTAACTCTCCGGGGGCACTGGCAATGAGCTTCTTCAGTAGTGTTCTGAATAAGATCCGGGGCGATCAGGCCCAGGACAGCACGATCGACTTTGACTGGAAGGCCCGGAAGAATACCTTCCTGGGTGCGGAAGGCGGGACCAATAAGCCGATGAAAGGCTTTGAGAAATACTTCGGAACCCAGACCCACACCGACCATCCTACCTCCGGGTCCGCCCAGAGGAAGGCCATCGCGACCCTTAACGCCTACTGGGGGATCTACGGCATCTATCGTGAGAATTTCTTCCAGGCAGATAATGACCGCCTCGCCAGGAGTCCGATATTTGCCATCTGCGAGAAAGGTATCATGGACTACCTCGGGATCGTGGAATGGGAGGTGATCGATCATAAGGAGGACCAGGTCAAGAAGGCGACCGATTTTCTGAAACGGCCGAACCCCCAGGACACCTTCCCGACCATCCTGAAGCAGACTGCCCGGGATGTCATCAGGTATGATGCAGGCGTCTGGGTAAAAACGATGAGCGTCCCGGACTCCTCCGACCGACAGTTCGTCCTCGAGTTAAAAGCGTACTCAGGGCCTGAATTTTGGATCGAGATCGACCGGGACTGGCGAGGAGTTGCAGGGGACGACGGCATCATCTACTCCGGACCCTACTCCCTGGGATATGTGAAACGATACTGGCAACATACCAGGGCCGGCATATACATCCCGTTCGATCCCTCCGAGCTAGTCTATTTCTGTTGTTATCCCAGGGCGGATTCCTGTTATGGGACCGACTTCATGGTGGAGCTGAAGGACTATCTCGAGTGCCTGATCGATTCGACCAAGGCCGCAGGGATGACCTTTGCGAACGGCATAATGCCCGGGATGAAATACAGGCATCCGCAATACACGAGCATCGAACAGCTCATCGAGGCGAACAAGGAACTCGAGGCGGCCAATATGGGGCCGGACAACTTCAACGGGGTTGTCAACCTGATCGGGGAGGAGGATATCGAACCCCTCACCCCGACGATGGTAGATCTCCAGTGGCTCGAGGGCCAGATGTGGATCGCGAAGATCGTCTGGGCTATGTTCGGATTCTCCTCATCCGAGTTCGTCGGTGATGACGTGAACAGGGCGACTGCATACGTCGCCAGGAACATCACGAAGTCCAGGATGCTCTCACCCCTTCTCCGTAAATTCGAGGAGATGATCAACGAGAACGTCCTGCCGGACCTCCCAGGATATGAGCCCGGTTGGAAGTTCAGGTTCAAAGACGTCATCGACCTCGACGACGAGGTGAAGCAGACCCAGATCGAACAGGGCCGCGCCCAGGTCACCCAGACCTATATGCAGATGGGGGTCCCGATCGAGGCCGCGATGACCATCGCCGGCGTCAGCGAAGAGAAGATCGAGAGAGTCAAGAAGGCGATGGAAGAGGCCCAGGCGGCAGAACCCGGATGGGACCAGGGGATGCAGGGCGGCGGAGGGCCGATGGGCCCCCCAGGTCCGGAGGGGGGTCTGATCCCGCAGCAGCAGCAGGAGTCCCCGGACGAACAGGCAGGGACGTTCGGAACTGCAGCCTCGCAGGACCACGAGGGGAGTGACGAGGACCAGGAGGATATCCAGAAGGCAGCTGCTACGGAGGATGGGCGATGGGTCACCACTGACGAGGGCAATCACATTTTTATCACTGAAGGGGGGGAGATGAGGACCGGCCCCGGGGGAAAAGTCATAGGATATAGCAAAAAGGGGGGAGAAGCCCCGGATAAGGTCGATGATCCTACCACAAAAACCATCCGGTCCTCAAAAACAGTTACGGATTTTATTCAGGCCCACCAGGGAAAACCTAAAAGTGACTGGATCACTGCTGCAATGGAGAAACACTACGAAGGTCCAAACGGCAATACCATCGCACACGAGATCTATACCGAGAAGGGATATACCGCAAAACCATCTGTAGTTACCGAACAGGAACTTAATTCAAAAATAGAAGAGGGCGGCCTGGAAGTTTTCAGAGGGGTAACTCATCCGGACCACGCTGAAAAACTGCGCAGCGGGGAGATGTATGCTGGTTCGGGGATAACCGGATCAGGTATCTATGCCGTAGGTCCTGCAGAGGGAGATACTTCGAAGGAGTCACTCAACCGGGCAGTCGCATATTCAAAAGGGGAGTATGGTAAGGACAAAGGAACGGTTGTCCGTATCGTGATACCTAAAACAGCAAAGATTATTGATTATGATGATGTCAAAGAGGACTTCCGCGACTGGTATGCATCAGAATCGGACGAAATGCTGAAAGAGCTGATACGAGACCCGGGGGTCTATGCAGCTATCAAAGGGTATGATGTCATCAGGGACCAGCACCAGGGCTGTATGTATTACACCGTCCTTAATCGTGGAGCAATTTCAATTCAGGATTCAAATCTACAAATTCAGAAAAAGAAGAACAAAGATATCCAGAAGGCCGGCTTTAACCCTGACGAACCCCGGGAGGATGATGGGAAGTGGACCGGTGGGGCAGGGGGTAAAAAAGGCGATAATGATACCACTCCCTCCGAAAACAACGATCCGAAATCTGATCCTGCCGTAAAGGCAGAACTCAAAAAGTGGTCCGGCTCGCAGATCCGGGACAAAGCCCAGGAATACGAACTCATCAATAAACACATAAATTCGGAGGGAGGACTCCCCCCCGAAGATGTAACCCGCTGCAAAAAGGCCGCTGAATTATCCCTCACCCTTGGAGGAGAGCCAACCGAAGAAGATCGGATGAGGGAATACCTGCGGACAATCTATTCAAATCACGAGGTCGCATTCTGGTTTTTCCCGGGAGACGGGTCCGGATACAGGGAGGGGGCTGCCAGGGGCGTCCCCTTCTCTGATGGAGATCTCTCGATGATGAACGGAGCGGTACTCATCCATAACCATCCGACCGGGGCATCGTTCAGCCTTGCCGATATTGTGACGGCATGTAAATGCAATTTTGCCCAGATCTGGGCGGTGTCTCCGCTCGGGGAATATGTCATGCGACCGCGTAAAGGGTTCACCTATTTCAGTGAGTTTGAGTCAGAAATAGTGATTGAAGAATTTAAAGCGGCAGATCAAGAGGTATACAAGATTCTCTCTCCGAAGGTTAACCGGGGCGAGATTTCTATTGACCAGGCAGAACGGGACCACAATCATATGGTCTGGGAGTTAGTTTCAAAACGTACCGGGATCCAATACACATTCAGGGAGGCAGGTAAAAATGGAGAATAACTCGCCCGGGGAGGGACTCGACGATAGTGAACTGTTCCGTCACCGATACAGCCCGGTATGCACGTGGTGCAGAAACCGTAACGAGGGGCCAGCTCACACGTGCAAGGCGTTTCCCTCCGGCATCCCGGAGGAGATCTGGGAAGGGAAGAACGATCACACGTCGCCTTATGAAGGGGACCGGGGTTTCAAATTCGTGGCGAACAAGTTTTATAAATCCCGGAAAACCTGATTTTTACCTTTTTTACCCCCGGTCATCTTCCCCCCGGATCGTGTGAATTTCGGCCCCAGCGTGCACCTGCAGCAGATGACCTGTCCCAGGTCCGGCTTGTAGGTCATATCGCCAGGATACTGCATCCTGCAGGCGGGGATGACGCGGTCTCCCGATGTGAAGGCCGGCACGTCAAACGGTTCCTCCGCAGGGATGATGACGTGGTGCATCTTCAGGTGACCCGGGCGTTCCCGGTCATCCCCGGTATCGATCCAGATCTTGAACGGGGCATACTTCTCGATCCTCTCCCAGGCGGCCCGGTTGTATGCCTGGTGGACGGCAGTCCGCGATAAGATCTCTGCCTGGTCACTATCGACTGAATTGATCTGGTCTGTGATATCTTTCACCATTCGGGCGATCCCGAGGCCTCGCCTATCATCCTCAACAATGATTTTAAGGATCCTTTTCTCCAGGTCCTCGGTGAGATCCATGAAATCAGACAGCGTAACTTTCGATAGGATATCTATTGCCAATGTATCTGGTTTGTTAAAGGATACGCCCACCTGGACGTCCGGGGGTGTTGTCATAATTTATTACTCATAAGTCGCATCATTTCAAGGTATGGATAATATGAAATGGGCCTGTCTGGTGCTCATGGTATTGGTTCTCGTTGGGATAACCGGATGTACTTCGTTGCTGTATGATGACCAGAAATTCATTGATTCGTGGGATAATCACATCAAAAATGATAATGAATTGATTGAACAATTAAACAAAGCCGCTGAAAACAGAGATATCCCTCTGGTTAAATCAACCGCACGGGAATTAAGTCGTGCAGCAAGGGATGAATATTACACCGTCCTAAATTATCAGGTCTCACCTGAGATGGAAACTTCACAATATTATTTTGCCAGGTATCTCTCCGCAAAGGTGGATTGCCACAATATGTTAGTAACATTAATCGAAAGCCGGGAAACAGGAGATACTGAATATGAGGAGTTTAACCTTGATCTTTTAGAGCTCAAAGGACGGGGGGCTGATGAGAATTTGAAATTAGCATATGATAATTTACCAAAGGATTAACCCTCTTTTCCCTCCTCTGTAGGTTCTAAAAGGAGGACCCTCACCTTTTTTCCGATCCATGATTTTGGGACATGAAGTCTCCCGCTATTACCCCCAGGGCCTACAACACGATCAACCACACTGTAACAAGTAATTGAGACGTCCATTTTGTTTGCCATTGTGATACTGTTGTGATGACAATGTATATATACTCACATTGCTTATGATACAATGTCATAACATTGTTATGATAAATTTAATGAGAATGGTGATCAACCATGTCTGAAACAGAAACACGACAAAACAGGATGGCGGCCACTCCCCCAAGGTTCAATCAGTGGAAGCGGGACGCCAACAATGTATCGCAGTCGAACAACAAAAACATATCCTCTTCTGGTGCGTTCCGGCGGGTCGGGAAGATCGAGCCGGTCAAAAAAGCGTTCAAGGTCACCTACCAGACTCACGGTGAGACACACTCCGTTTTCCTCGGCTCTGCGGACGCATATAAAGTCCAGATCCCGGGAGCTCCGTCGGTGGACCTCTACCGGGTCAGTGAACATCCCGATGGCACTATCGTAACCGAGATCGCCGGCAAAGCGTGGAGGTCCAGGACGGGCCGGGCACTCATGGTCCGGACCGCCGACTCCAGGGGTGAGGTCATGACCCCGTGGAAGCGATTCGTCCAGCTGGTGAACGGCGAGATCACATATGCACCCCTCTCCCGATTCGGAGATGAGGTCCCATGACAGCCATGGCGCCGCCACAGATGATCTCACTCTCACGTCTCCGGATGGATGGCGAGACCCAGTCACGATGCGAGATCGACCAGAAGACCGTCCTCGAGTATGCAGAGGCGATGAAGGCCGGGGTGGAGTTCCCCTCGATCACGGTGTTCTTCGACGGCACCGACCTGTGGCCTGCGGACGGGTTCCACCGGATCGCCGCCGCGAAACTGGCGCTGATCGGGAAGATCAGTGCGAACGTCCTGAACGGACCGAGGCGGGACGCACTCCTCTACTCTGTAGGGGCGAATACGTCCCACGGACTCAGGCGGTCCAACGCAGATAAACGCCGTGTCGTCGAGATCGTGCTCGCTGATTCGGAGTGGGTAAAATGGTCAGATCGCGAAATAGCACGGCATTGTGCGGTATCTGCTGATTTGGTGGGTGCAGTTAGGAAGGAAGTCTATCTGTCGGAATCGACAGATAACACTGTTAACATTACCCGGAAAGTGGTCCGGGGGAACACCGAGTACGAGATGAAGGTCCCCCTCAAACCGGGTCCGGAGACCAAACCCGCCGTCAAGAACGTGACCACGATCCCACACACCGACGTCTGTTTCCGTTGTAAACGGTTCAGCGAGGATGAGTGCGAGCACTGTGACCCGATCCACGTCGGCTTCTCGGTCCAATACTGCCGGAACATCGAATGTCCGTACCTGAAGAAGCGGGAGATGAACGACAACGTCGAGTGCGAGATCGAGGGAAAACTCCCTGGAAATATGGCGGAATGCCCCCTGGTCCTGGAGAAGATTGAACTCAAACGGATCGAGGTTGAAACAGAAGAAGACGCTAAATTTCCAGTCACTGCAAAATGCAAGGCGCTGAAGTGCAAGGACCTGCGGTTCATCAGCCCCGGCCTGCACGTATGCAGCATTAAGGGAATGCGACCCGAGAACATGTGCGGGAGATATCCTGACGGCTGCCCACAGGTTCAGGAGGAGATCCCCGATGCCCCCGAAGAAGTCACAACGGAGAACGAGGAAAATGAACCGTTTGTCCCGATCGAGTACCCGAGCGAGTATCTCCTCAAACAGATCGACCGCTGCCGTAAGAGGCAGTGCTCTGAACTGATCGACGACGAGGACAGGACCGCCTGCAGGGTGATGGAGAAGATGAAAGAGGACGGAAATCCCTGGTGCCGGTATGACTGCCCGATCAGGCCGAACGTCCCGGAGCCGAAACCCTATACCTCCTCGAGGGTGCAGGGGTCTGCCTTCACGCCGGCTGACAAGGCTGTGAAGACTGCAGTGATGCACAGGCAGCCCTCTTCCCCAAACCAGGACAACGGAGGATTCAAGGTAAACGCAGGTAGGTATGAACTCGCGACGATCAGGCAGATGGTCACCTACGGCGATGCGGACGACGAACAGGAGGCTGTCGATCTCATCTTCCGGGACGGGGCGGCCCTCTGGCTTGACAAGATCGAGCGACGGGTCCAGGAGGGTGAGGAGTCATGACCTCGGAGGAGACATTCCTGGTTATAGATTCCCGGATCGAGGGGTATATTGCCAGTCAGAAATTTGAGGGCCTGGTCATACGGCAACTCCGGGAGGTGCGGAGTCATGCATGATAAGTATGGTCCCTTCGGCGGAGATGAGAACCTCGAGGTGGTCTCCCCGCTCTCAACGGTCGCAACGTCAGACCTCGTCGCAGAACTGCGGAAGCGAACGGACCTCTGCTGTGGGTTCGATATCGGGCCCGGTGAACCGTTCGAGATCACGATCGACGCGGAGGAGATAGAGTGCCCGTTCTGTGAAGGCCCTGCTTTGATCCTGGTGGTGATCGACTGATGTCGTCTCATTACTGTCTGAAATGTAACCGGCCCCTGAGCGATCCGGCCAGTATCAATCATGGATATGGTCCGAAGTGCTGGACCCGGATCAAGAGGACGCTCCATCTCGAGGAGGGCCGAGATCCCGATCCTGTAACAATATCAGATCACAAGCTCGCCCGGGACTCACGTGCAGAACTTCTCCGGCGTCTCCTGGGATACTCGTATGTGAAAACTTGTCACTGCGGAACACCCCTGGTAGAGTGCGACCTGATGACATGCGACCACGTGTCCGGAGGCCTCCCCCTTGCAGGGTATGCCGTTCCGCAGTGGGTCTGGTTCGAGTGTCCGGTATGCAGGTATCAACTCGCATGGTGGAAACTCCGCCCGCACATCAGTCTCGACGACCTCGCACCCCAGGAGGGGCCTGACCATGACCTATAAGACCTGCAGACGATGTATGTTCGTCGATATCCGGGGTCAAAGTGACGAGTTCCTCCGGTGCCGGCAGGGCCGGAGATGCGAGCTGAAGAACGAGGGAGACTCCTGTAGGAAGTTCGGGCTCGGCCCCTGGGGATACTGGATCGAGGGTAACTGGGCGGTATTAGCTTACCAGGGAAAAGAGGTCACACGATTCGGGTACAAGTTTAAGGGCAACTCGAAGAAAGCGGCCGCCCGTCACATCCTTCAGATGTGGGCCACGAATGCCATAACTGTCTGCAGGACCGCACAGGATATCAAAGAATACCAGGCGGGCAGTGATGTCGCCAAATGGGTAAGGGCGGCCCTTAAATTAGACGAGTCTGTAGACCCCTTCCCGACCCCAGAGATCACCAGGGACGAGATCAACCTCATACAGGCAAAAGCGATCGATCAGGTCAACGCCAAAATAGGTTTTGAGTTTCTGCCTGGTGGGACAGCGGATTTGGAATGGCAGAAAGCCGCCATGGACAAGATCGATCAGAGTATAAAGGAACGAAAGGAGAGGGAGGAGGCCTCACCATGACCGGCCCTATCATCTACAAATGCTTCGTCTGCTCAACAGAGGACCCCTGCATCCTCATCAAGGGGTGGAAACGTGGGGATCCACTTCCTACCGGATGCGTATATCCTCCAGGACCCGATGATCCGGCCGCCCCTGGTGCAAAATGGGTGGAGTGCTGAGCATGAACCCTGCCAAAGTGAACGCCCGGGAGGCGGGAATATTCACCCTCCTCGACGAACTCACAGAGGTCCTGAATAAACAAATCAGGATGATAACGCCCCCCGCTGAAATAAAGGGGGTTATAAGCGAGTGGATCAACAAAAAGATGAGGCCCTCTCCCGCCTCATAAGGAGGAGGTCATATTTTCTGAACGTGATACCCATGAGTGAAGAAAGTGAGACTTCTGACCACATTGAATTGAAGAGGAGACTCGGGACCTGTTGCCCGGAACCCTCCTGCGACTATACCTGGTGGAGATCGGACCGGAACTGCCAGGGCTGCGGGGCACCATGCAAGGACTGTACTGTCGGCTCTGAAAAGCACAGACCGCTCAATCCGGAGGATACAGATGAAGATCAATAACCCCGATTATCGGAACGGTCCGGTGTTCTTCAAGTTCATCACCGTGAAGGGATTGATGGAACTCCTGGCCCAGGTCCCCGAGGACTACCTGGTCAATGCCCAGTCGATGGCCCGGACCGGTAACCTGGGGATATACTCCAGGGCAGATCTCGACGCACCCCTCGAGTATATCATCAACATCGGTGACGAGGAGCTCACATTTTACGGGGACCTATCAAACAACTTCAAGGACCTGAACAACCACAAACCATAATCTATGCCCGGTGAATAGGAGATGGGGGTTCCGTCAACCCTGCCCCCAAATGTTCCATGCAAGTGCTTCGTACCAGTAGTAAGCCCACAGTACCGTCATTGCGTAACCCAGTCAGTTCCTGGCCGATGCCATAACGGCCATCTAATTCTCTTTTTAAATTCCTGTTTATTACCCCTCCCGATAACCATGGGGTATGCACTCGGATCCCCCGCTCCAGGACCAGACCTGCCAATACTGCGGAGGGGCCGGGGTCGTCTGGGAGACTAGTTTCCTCTTCACACTGATCCCGATACCCTCCCGGCCGGTCCGATGTCCCGCCTGCAGGGGGACCGGGAGGCGACCAGTTCATGAAATGTATCAACAACTATGAGCAGCTCGAAGCTGCAGACCCCGAGACCCTGAAGTTCCATTCAACCTTCAAAGCGATCGCCAGGATGTTGATCAAATATCTCCCGTTCAGTCAGATCGACGAGGAGAAGTATGCCGCCCGCCTGGTGGGGAACTCACTCATCATCTACAAGATCATCAAGGAATGGCAGGAGAACGATACCAGGACCCACCGGAAGAACGTTCTCACAAAGCCCCTGTTGATAGGTCTCTTCACCTATGCCTTCGATAGTGACTTCAGGGAGGTATTTAATTTCATGTTCTGGAGACTGCTCCAACTGCAGAACGAGTTTTTCATCCCGCCCGCACATAAGGACCCCTCCACCTGGACCAACGACGAGGGGAAGAGGTCCGCCCAGGGGGCGAAGGTCCCTCATGAGGTGATCGTCAGGCGGACCAGTCAGTCGATCGTCCTCACCGGAGCTCTCCCGCCCCGGCTCTACTGGATCGAGGTCGGGGGTATCTACTACGCCACCAACACGAACTTCCCGGTCTGGTTCGGGGATGGGTGGGCATACCAGGTCATCGCCACCTGGGAGACCGAGGAGGAGTTCAGGAAGGCGTCGGTCTTGGGGGACCTTCTATAAATTCCAGATTCCTGTATAATAGCCCCCACCCCCATCTTTTCTCATGGCGATAGACCCAGTCCGACCCCTGCGGACAGCGTATCTGCAGCAGCTCCTCGGTATCATCCGGCAGTCCCGGCAGAGTATCCTCCGAAACGTCAGGCCCCTGATCATCTCCCCCTACCCCCTGGACCTGGACGAGCTCGAGAGGATGATCGAGCGGTCCCTCACGTATCATCTGGACCGGCGAGGCCAGGCGATCGTTGAGATGTTTATCCGTCTGGGATACGATCGAGGGGTTGACTATACAGTCGGCAGGGTCCAGGCCCTGGCCCCGGTCAGTGACTTCAAGATCATTGCGGGCGTCGACTTCACCAGGCCGGACATGAAGGCGATCGACGAGCTCTCGAGGCTCTCACTGGCAGACCTGAAGGGTATCAATGCCGACCTGGGGCGGAAAGTCCTCCGGACGATCGTCGAGGGCGACAAGAAAGGCCTCGGAGTCACCAGGATCGCCCAGGAGATCACCGAACAGTTCAACACCATCGGCCTCCCCAGGGCGGAGACGATCGTCAGGACCTCGATCAACCAGGCATACAACAGGGCAGCCTGGGAGCGGATCGTGAAGTATGCCCCCTTCAAGATCTGGATCGATACCGGGGATGACCGGGAGCGCCCGGGTCACCTGAAGATGCACCACGTCATCATCCCTGCGGAGGAACCGTTTGACGTGCCGGCCTTCAAGCCGACCCCGACCTCGAAGAAGATGGTCCCCGCCTGCAAGATGCAATACCCCGGGGATGTCACCTACGATCCGGACCTGGCTCAGATCATCAACTGCAGATGCACGCTGGGGCCGAAATTCACCCGGACCGGAGGGAAGATGACCGGGAGGCAGAAGAAATGATAGGAAGATGCAGAAGACATGCCCCGACCATGACGGGATTCCCAGTCGTATTCGATACTGACTGGTGCGGAGACCACAAACTGGATGAGTCTAGATCGCAGGTGACCCCGGCCGGCCCGGACCCCTGGAAACATAGGCCTACAGGGATGAAATGCCAGACCTGTATGTATTTCGTGGAGAAGGCCCCCAGGGGAGAACCGGAAAAGAAAGCGAAGGCACAGGCCCAGGGGGGTCACGCCTCCAGAGTCCATCCCACGAGGGACATAAAAGAGAATAATGCCGTTCCCCTGAGCGAGCCCCTCAAAGAGAAGGTAGTCCGGCGAGTAGATAATTTCAAGGTCCCGAACTGGACCGACGAGGAGAAGGACGTCATCAGGTCCGCTCCTGACAAGCACGCGGCCGTAACGGTATTCTGTGAGAAGTTCCCGGGGTCTCCCAGGAGTGACAGTGCGATCAGCCAGCGGTGGACCCTCCTGAAGAATGCGGCGGGGACGTCCTTGGCACCATACGAGGATGAGGGCCCCGAGCTGTCGGTGAAAAAGAAAGAGGAGGAGGATCGAATAGATAAACCCGGTCCTGATATAAAAAAGAAGAAGGCCCCCAGGGAAGACTCTGCACAGTCCGATGAGAAGCACCTGCAGGGGACGAAAGATGCGATGGGCAGTCTGATATCAGTCGGGTCGAAGGTCCTCCTGATCGGTAATAACATCGGGGTCGGGGAAGTGAAGGCCGTATCCCAGGACGGAATTGTTCATGCTAAATTCCCCTATAATACCAAGGTCCTGCCAGGGGAACGTTTCGAGGTTGTGAAATGACCCTGCCCCAAATCCAGTTTATAAGGCCACCCGGCAGACGATAGGTTGAGGAGGGCGGTCGGGGGACGCCTCCTCTCTTTTCGACCGATAGTCCCTTATCCAGGAGGTCTACATTCGCCACCTTTCGCCTCCTGAATACCCTCCTTTTAATTCCCGTTTATGTAGTCGCGCCAGATACCAGAGTATCAATGCCGATCGGATCAACAAAGGAAAGCCCTCTGTTCACGTTCAAACTGCAACATTCCGCCGACGGCAAGTCCCGTAAAATCTGGGGAGTCGCATCCACCGAGGCCCAGGACCGGGAGAAGGAAGTCATCGCAGAGACCGCGATTCAAAAAGCCCTCGAGAATTTCATGGCCCTGCCGATCATCCACTGGTATCATTCAGAGCGGCCGATCGGATGGATCACGAAAGCGAGGTATGGGGACGTGGTCCTGCAGGACGGCCGGAAGACCCGGGGCCTGGAAGTCGAAGGCGAGATCAAGAACACCCCAGACACAGACGACGTCTGGAACGGCATCCTAAAAGGTCAGATCGACGAGTGGTCTATTTTTGGCACCCGGCGGAGTGGGAGTCTGGAATGCAATATTCCTCCCCATATGAGGACCTCGCCCTGCATCACCAAGGCGATGTATCTCTGGAGTATTTCACTCTGCCCCAGGGGGGCCGGCCAGAACAGGACCACATTCGTCGAGATCGTCAAGGCGATGTCATCCGGCGGATCTGCGCTCATTCATCCTACGATGGATGAGGTAAGGAGTATCAAGAAAATGGCACCAAAACCACCTATTGATCCCGGGGCACCCGCCTCAGGAGACGACCAGGTCGACGCCCCGAAGGGTCCGGAGGAACTCCTCAATGAGATCCTCGCTTCCCTCAACGAGATCAAAGAACATCTCGGGGTCGGAGGGGAGGACGAACCCACTGAAGGGGAAGGGGAAGAGGAACTCCCGCCGATTCCCGTACCGACATCGAACGAGGAGAAGGAGGACGAGATCCAGAAGGGGGACGAACCCCTGGAAGGAGAGGACCTCCCCCAGGACGAGGTTAAAAAGTGTACGGACCAGGTCAAGAAGGCCGGAGATCCGGAACCCGTCGACCCGACGATCGTGAAGGCCCAGGCGGACCGGATCGCTGAACTCCAGGCGGAGGTCGATGCCCTGAAACGGAAGACACCCCAGGGGAAGACCATCGTCGTCGACCCGACGATCGTGAAGGGCGGCAAACCTTCAAAGAACGGAACACCGAACACCCCTGACTCCCCCGGTCAGATGGCGAGATTCAATCGCCTGAACAAAATTCTTCAGAGGTAAAAATGGGAATAACACTCACAGCAACCAGGTCCGGCTTCGGCAGTCCCTTTGCGATGTCCGGGGAAGAGTATAACCACAGAGGGCGGTCATTCTGGGGGGATATCCAGGACGGTCAGAAGGTCAACATCACGAAGGCAACTGCCGACGCGACCGATCGCTTCCTGGCAGCTCTCGAAGGCAATCCGAACGCCCGGGTAATTGTCCCGATCATGGACTACATCAATCCCGACATCATCAAAGCCGGGATCCTGTATGACGCCGACTTCTCCCAGACGGAGAAACTCGTCCAGAAAGCGAAGATGGACCTCCTTGACGAGATCGACAACATCTGCGCTCCGGAGAACGATATCAGGAAGGCCACGACCTCAACGTCGACAAACCTGATGCATACGATCACCGATCAGCAGGTCACGGTCCTTTTCAAGAAGATCCTGCCGACCCAGACGCTCTTCTCGACTGTTGCCTGCAAGGGCAAATACGCCCAGTGGGATGCAGTCACCAAGGGAGGGACGGCTTACTTCGATGGGGAAGATCCGGAACTCGTCGAGTCTGATATCTCTGACAACACCAAGCTGACGCCCGTAAAGATCATGTACTCCAAGGGTAAGCTGACCAAGCTCGCGATGCTCGCTGGTGAGGCCCAGACCCCTGCAAGAGACCTGATGGCGATCAGGACGATGGCCTCGAATGAGATGATCAAGCAGCTCCGTGAGAGGTCCTTCCTGGGAGTCAACCGCGACCTTGAAAGCACGACCAACGCATTCATCCCGGCAGGGTCCCTGCAGTATGCCGGACTCTACGAACTGATCACCGGCCACACCCAGGCAACCGGGACCAGGACCCACGCAAACCCGAACTGGCAGGCAGCTACCTCCTGGAGCTCCGACACCGATCCGGCAACATGCTGGAGGAAATACCTCGAGCAGGACCTGAATGAGGTTTACCGGAAGATGGTCTACTACGGCCAGGCCCCTGACGTCATGCTCACTGACTACCGGACCTTCTCGTTCATCCGGACCGCCCTCAACGACACCTTCCGGGGCAACGACAACATGGTAAACACGACCTTCGGTATCTCAAAGCTCAACATCGCAATGCCGAACGGCATTATCCCGATGATCCCGATCCCATTCATGCCGAACGTCGTCGGAAACGGCAACATCTTCATGCTGAATACCGAGACCATCGAAAAGCGGACCCTCTGGCCGGAAACCTTTGAGGAACTCGGGCCCATAAACACATCCAAGCAGTACATCGTCAGTGCTGCAGAGTGCCTGATCGAGAGGACCGACGCCGCACCAGATACCACGACCTGTCTCTCAATGCAGGGCGGAGTCTGGGCAATCCCGACACTCGTGTGAGGTGAAAGAAAATGACAGCAGCAGAACTAACGGAAAAGAAATTCCAGAGAATGCCTGGGATCGACGTGATCGCGAAGGTCAAGCAGGCGGAACAGTACGACTGGGTGATCCTCGAGGAGTATAAGGGGGTCTCACTCCTCTCCGCGAGGCTGATCGCAGGGGGATCCGCGACCGTCGTCCGGGGCCAGCTCGCAGTGAACAACTCCGGGACCGCATACACCGCGACAACTGCCGCGATCGTATACGACCTGGTGGGCATCACGTCCAACACCGGGATCAACCGGTCCGGTCAGAACTTCTATGTCCAAACGGCAAGCGGCGAGATCATCGAAGTCTACGATGGAGACTCTGAATCGTCCGGGGACACCCTCACGGTCATCAAGCGCGGATGTTTCGGGACCACGGCCTCCGCGACCGGCCTGGCAGACAACAACATCCTGTATGTCCTGAATAACTTCCTCCTGGGAGATAACCAGACCGGCCCGATCGAGCTGATCATCAAACCCCTGCCGAACGACCCTGGTGTGGATCTCTTCAAGTAACCCTTTTTTGGGGGGTTAAAGGCCATGCCGGAAAGCGAAGACCAGATCCTTGTCACCCTGGGGGAGACCTCCGAGGTCACCCTGGCGAATGCATCAAGGTCATACCTCTCCCGGACCGAGATCGAGGCCTGGGCGGGATACTGTCAGACCTCTTTCAAGATCGGAAACGACGAGACGACCATCTCGGACTGGGTCGAACTCCTCGAGTCTCTCGCCCTGGGGGTATCGGCCTGGATCGACCGATACTGCAGGAGGACCTCATTCTATCCGACTCAGATCCGAGAATATCGGCAGGGACGGGGCAGGACCGGGGAGCTAGGGTCATACCGTGAACAGGACCGGGTCTTCCTCCTCCGGGAGCAACCCGTGATCGGGATCATCTCGGTCCGGGAGGACCTCGGGTCCGAGTCAGGGGTAATCTCCTGGGCGGACCGGACTCCCAGGACGACCTCTGCACCAGGCGACTACCAGGTCCTCCGGACCGGGGATATCACTGAGATCAGGTTCATCCGGAATATCCCCCGGGCGGGCTATGACAACCTCGAGATAACCTACATGGCCGGCTATAACGAGGCTCATCCGATCCACCAGGAGATCAAGAACATTACCAGGGAGATCGTCACGAGATACCTTGAGAAGAAGAAGAAGTCCCAGGAGGCAGACGTCGCCAGGTGGCAGTCCACCGACCAGGCGGCAGACCTCCTCCGGGAGCTGGGGGGTGATGTCCTCACAGAGGACCTGAAGGCCCGCCTGGCCCCATACCAGAGGAGAGCTACAATGGGACGACCATGGAGGTGAATTTTGAGTGAGGAATGTGCTGTATCAAATGAGATGTGTAAACTCCACCGTGAGGTGATCGATACGAAAGTAGCAGCCTGTAACCAGAGAGTCGACGGGGTCCTGGAGGCAGTCCAGGAGGTCCGGTCTCTCCAGAAGACGATCATGATCACCCTCCTGGTGATCGCGATCGGGGTCGGATGCACCCTCTTCGGTGTGATCATGGGGCGCGGTATCGACTTTGGGTGGTTAATCCCATGAACGACAGAGTCGAGGTCCAGATCGACCTCCCAGAGGCGAACCTCGATGACCTCCGGACCCTGGTCCTGGACGTCTTCAGAGGCGAGATCCTCACATCCCTGAAGGACCATTCACCGGTCGATAAGGGGTATTTGAGGGAGCACTGGTATGAGGGCGACCGGAACTCGAACTCTGTTGAGATCTACAACAACACCATCTATGCCCTCTGGCTTACCAGGGGGACCGGCCTCTACGGCCCGCACCATACCCCGATATGTGCGACAGGGGTCCAGTTCGCCGGGACGATCATGGCGATCGGGAAGCCCAAGGCCCTACACTGGAAGGACAAGTCCGGGAAGGATGTCTTCAGGCGATGCGTCAAGGGGGTCAAACCCATGACGTTCGTCACTGACGGGATCACCGAGGGAGTCGACAATGCCGTCGCCGCCCTGCAGGGGATCTTCAATGAATCCCCCCAGGAGGCGTCCTGATGGCAACCGTCCCCGCCTGGATGCTCATGGATGCCTACGTCGACGCGGTGATCGCCAGGATCCAGGACAACGAGGACCTCCTGGTCCCGAAGGGTCTGGCCCCCCTCACGGTCCTCGAGGGGGATGAAGAGCCGAACCGGATCGATAAGTTCCCGCAGGTCAGGGTGATCCCCCTGGTCGGCGAGGGGGACCGTATCACCTTCCCCCAGGGGGATTTCCAGGAGCACAACTTCTCGACTACCCTCATCGGGTTTTACCAGTACCGGGATATCCCGTCTGGTCTCCGGGAGGTCCGGAAGTTCGGGTATAATGCCCTGCAGCTCTTCACGGGCGACAACCAGTATGTCCAGGCGACCCTCGAGAACGGGACCGTCTTCGGAGTAGCGACGCTTGAAAACACACAGTTACGGGTCGGATACCGGAGGAGTGGGGATTATATCCTTCACGCCTGGCAGGTGACCCTCAACCAGATAGGAGCTTAAAATGGTAACAGAAAAGAACAGTTTTGCCGGGGGGGCGGCCCTCTATTTCGGGGGGCAGTCCGCCAAGGTCAGGGTCTATGAAGGTGAATACGGAGACCCGGATGAGACCGGATACCGGGAGTTCGTCCCGTCGGCCCAGCATACCCTCCTCTCCCTGCATGGGTGGGAGGTCATGGCAGGATGGCAGTATGAAGAAGAATATGCCCAGGACTCAACATTCCGGGAAGGCGTCGCCAGGCACCACTTCAAGGTCGACGTCAACGCGACCTATGCCCGGATGTATGTCGGGGTAGATGACTGGCTCGCCTCTCGGATCATGTCACCGACCGGAAGCCCCCTCACGGGCATCGTCGAGGACACGAGCGAGGTCTACTTCTTCCAGTTCGCCGGTCTGGCGACCAAGTTCAACGGGAACAGCCTCTCGGTCCCCCTCCGGGTAGTCGTCGACGAGGTCTACTTCGAGAACTTCAACCTGCCGGTCCAGGAAAACAAGTTCATCCACGTCCCGCTGAAGGGCCACGGCCGCATTTTGAGATATGAGAACTATGATGTGTTCCCATACGAGGCAGTATAGATGGCAATGATTTCTCCTGGGGGTGAAGACCCCCGAGCTGCACACTCCCCCGTCCCGGGAGAAGATGACTGGGATGACCTCGAGGACCAGGAACTCGAGGAATACGTCCAGTCCAAGGAGAAAACACTCCAGACGATCCGCAGTTTCGTCACGATCGCGGATCGTCAGTTCAAGTATGTCACGTTCGGCGACGGCAAGGACCAGCTCAAGATCAAGATCCGGGCCGCGATACCCTACGAGACCAGGGAGCGCCAGAACCACATCTACGAAGAACTACAAAACCAGTGGGCGGCCGCAAAGGCAAAGGCAGAGGAGCTCGGCCTCGACCCTGATAAGGTCCAGCTCAACGACCTGAAAGTCCAGAGGCCGATGTATGAGATCCTCGCGAACCTCTGCATGGAGGACCCCTGGAACGACTGGAGGACCTGGGCCGTGATCGACAGGGGGGTGAGGGGTCAGGTCAAGGGGTCCGGGATGGGGCCGGTCATGCTCGGCAAGATCCTCGCAGCAATCAACGAGACCCAGGACGGGGTCAAGGCCTTTCGCGGCAAGCGATGAGGGGCAGTTCCTCCTCTACCTATTCGAGACGACCGGGAAGCTCCCGAGTGAGATCGGGACCCTGAACCCGATCGACCGGATGTTTTTGGTCTCCGCCCTGGAGGCGAGGAATAACAGGTCCACGAAGAAATGAGGTGCAAATGGCAGAAAACGACCAGATTAAAAAGTTCATTCAGATCCTCGTGAAGATGGCAGGCGTCGAGGAGTCAAAGGAACAGTCTGAAAAGTTCTATAAGACTCACCACGACGGGATGGGGCAGTCCAAGAAGGACGCCGAGGAAGCCTCGCCGAAGATCGAGGAGTTCCTGAAGCGATGGAAGTATGAGCTGATGCTGGTCGGGGGTGCTATCGCCGGTATCTACGCCCTGGTGAAATACTCGAGTGTCGCCCACACCATGACGGACCTCCTGGGGCGGTCCTTCGGATTCCTGGCAGATGTGATCCTGATCGCACTCCTGCCGGTCGTGGTCATCCTGGCAGGGTGGATCCTCGCGGTCGCGAAGGCCTTCCAGGACCTGCCGAAGTGGTTGAAGGACCTGATCGCCTGGGGGATCCTCACCGTGATCGGTCTCGAGTTAGTCGCGAAGGCCCTCGCCCTGGTGGGAGTCTCTGCAGGAGTGACAGCCCTCCTCCTGGGGGCACTGGCAGGCCTGGCGATCGGTATCTCGGTGGTCCTCCTCCTCCGGGAGGCTGGCTTCTTCAAGGCCCTCGAGGACGCGGTCGGAGCGGCCACGACCTCATTCAGGAACTGGGTTGATGGGATGTCGATATACTGGCATAACTTCTGGGTCGGGGCGATCGAGTTCACCGTCGGCCTTTGGAACAACACCCTCGGGAACCTCCCTGGGATGAAGATAGATAACTCCTTCCTCCAGAATACCCCAGAAACGGCGAGGTGGCAGGATGCCTGGGACATCAAGGCCGCAGAGGCATACCAGGACGCTATGTCAAAGGGCATGACTCATGACCAGGCAATGACCTCCAGTTTTGGAGATCTCTCCTGGAAGGAATGGACCGAGGCGATGAGGAAGGCGAACCCCGGGCGGGAGGAGCGCTGGAAGTATTCCCCCCTCACCCACGACCAGGTCGAGGCAACTGCAGACGACGAGGACAACGTCCTGGGGGCTAAACATATGTGGCTCTCCCTGGGGGAGTGGCTCAGGAACGAGAAGGCGTCATCGTCGGGGTCAGGTAAACTGAAGAGCTCCGACCTGGGAGACATCGACCGGAGCATCTTCGAGGACCTCTACCCCCAGGAGGTAAGAGCTCCGTCTCCCGGATCGCCCCAGGCAGGTAGTCCCGCGAAGAACGAGACGCCCCAGGTCACGATCGAGCACGCGGAGATCCACCTGGACCCGGAGGACCCCCTGAACCAGTCCTTCGTAGACCAGATGACCCAGATAGTCAATCGGACGAACTCAACGGCATTAAGGGGGTCGAATTTCTTTGGTTGATCAGAATGTCTATATCACACCGATCACTCCGGGCGGGAACACCTACTACTTCCCCGCCTGTCACGTTTATCTGCACCTGGACAAACACCTGAACGAGCTTCCCATACCGAAGGGCATGATCGCCCTTGATATGCTCTTCTCGGCCCGGACGATGCGGGTAGTGGGCCTCTGGCGGGACGACTATGGGGGGAACCACTATGACGGCCTCCCTGCATTCCACCGGATGGTCCGGTTCGTCACCGAGAACGAGCTGACGGACCAGATCTACCAGTTCCACTGGTCCTCCGGGACCTTCGAGGAGCCGGACCTCTATGTCAAACTCATCTCGATCGACGGTGACCGTGCCCCAGGGTGGAAAGGGGATATGCCCTATAACTTTGTTTTCAGGAGAATCACGGAGTCGGTCTGAATGCCAGCCCCCTCCCTCCCAGGTCCTGCCGAGCGGTATGTAGTCACGATCAACGAGGCGGTATATACGGGGGCCAACGTCCAGGACGCGAAGGTCACGACACGTCTCAATCAGCTCTCCTTTGCGACCGTCACCCTCAACCTCACCTCCTCCTCGATCGTCGAGGACTCCGGGGCGGCTATCACCCTTGACCGATGTAACAACCTACCCCTGACGGGGAAGGTCAGGGTAGAGGACGAGGTCCTCAGCTATACCTCCAGGACCGGGATAGATCTCCTAGCAAACCTGGACGCAGAGATCGCCGCCTGGCTCGAGGACCCTGACGGATACACCCCGCCCCCCGGGACGCTCTTCCAGCTCACCGGCCTGACCCGGGGCCTCGAGGAGACCCCCTATTATCTCCACGCCCCCGGGCGGCAGGTCTACATCTACCCCGAACCTGCAGAGGGTGATGATATCACGATCGTCCTGGGGACCCGGGAACTCCTCACGGGGGTGGTCTCACACGTCGAGAGGGATGAGTCGTCGAACGCCATCCGGATCGAGTGTATCGAGATCGGCACCCGGGTCCGGGACCTGCAGGTGACCACGAAGACCCTCTACCAGGAGAAGACCACGGGGGAGATCCTCCTGGCCCTGATCCCCCCGAACAACCCACCGGACCACTACTGGGACACGGACTTCGAGGTGGGGGTCAAGATGAACTACCGCCTGGAACTCGGGAACTACCTGATGCACATCGCGAACCTCTGTCTCCTGGCAAACCTGGACTGGTGGATCACAACCGATGCCACCCTCCACACGATCCACTGCAGGACCCACCGGGGATCCCTCACCCCAGGGGCCATCTGGACGGCCAGGCTCACCGCCCTCAACCTGAAGAGGTCCACCTCGAAGGAGGACATATTCAACTCGATCACCGCGATCGGGTCATCGCAGGAAATGAAGGGATCTGCGACGACTCTCAACGCAAATACAGAGAGGATAACTGAATTAACAGGCACGGAGACGAACCTCTCTGCGAACTGCACGGCAGCAGCTACCAAAATTTACGGGGTCAACATCACGGACTACGTCGTCGGGGATACCATCCAGGTCGGGACCGAGAAGATGACGATCACCGCGAAGGGTGCCCTGGGAGAGCTGACTGTCACCAGGGCAGTCTCCGGGACAACTGCAGCAGCTCACTACGTCGGGGATGCGGTCCTCATGATCACCTCCCTGGCGATCGAGAGTGTCAACGACCTGGACAACGACCTCGGGATCCCGGCGAAGGTCTGGATCGGCTCCGAGAAGATCCAGATCACCGGTGCCTATGGCGGGAAGATCCTGACCCTCACCCGGGGAGTCGACGGAACAACTCCCTACGCACACCGGGCCGGGACCCTGGTGATGTCTGCAGATGATACGAACGAACTCCCCGAGGACGGGAGCTCGATCAAGAACTACGGGGTCCGGGGGATGCGGCAATCTGTCATTGGCATCGCGGACCTGGACGGCCTGGACAAGTATGCCGGGGCCGTCATGATGGCCCTGAAGGACCTCCTCCCAGGGGGTAACTTCCAGGTCCCCCTCTCGTCCTTCCCGGTCGCGATGGGTCTCGGGGATACCTTCTCCCTGGTAGAGTATGGGGTCTCCGGGTCGACGAACTACCGTATATCAGGCCTTGTCTGGGATACCTCCGGCCTGGTCACCGTCGAGTATGGTCACCCCGAGGAGTGGATCCTCGCAAACTTCCAGGACGCGGCGAAGGCGATGCAGCTCGCGACCCAGGCAACCGCTCCGGCCGCCCAGGCCCCGATCATCCAGTCCTCCGACGACGGCAAGATGGTCCAGGTCCAGTCTCCTGACGGCCTGATCTGGATCCGGGTCCAGCCATGACGGACTCCGTCCACTACTACCCAGACGGGAAGGGCGGCTTCATCGGCACGAAGGGGAGCTCCTCCCCTGCGGCAGGGGAGACCCTGACCCATAATCTGGGCGGCCTGGGGGTTGTGGGGGGGCAAGCCTCCCCGGATCTGCCGGTCACCTATTCATCGGACGGGAAGGGCGGTTTTATCGGAGCTGTAGGGGGTGAGAGATATTGCCTCTGGTATTGGTTTTCTGATGGGACAAACCCCGAGACCTGGGTGCCCTACGGTACTCACGTCCCGGTCTGGAACAAGGTGAAGGTCCTGGACGATTACCCTGGGACAACGGTGGGGGAGCGCCCCCGCCTCCTCCTGGACAGCACCCAGGCCCCGCATATCTTCTGGAAGATCAACGGGACCGAGAAGATTGTCCATATGTGGTACTCCCTGGGGGTCTGGTACTCCGAGGATATCGTCCCCCCAGAGGGGTATTTGTTTGCTCCCTGGTTCGACTGGGATCTGAAAATAGACTCGACCAACAAAATTCACCTGATATATGGGTTATACGAAACGGAGTATGTCTATCCCCCGGACTGGCCTGATATCAAGATCTGGTATCGGTGGAGGGACCCCGCAACAGGGGCCTGGTCAAGTCCGGAGGTCGCCTATACTCCTACACCGTTCTTCTGGTGTGATCCTATGTCTCTTGCCCTGGACCCGTTCAACCGTCCTCATATCATCTTCACGGACCGGGGAGCCCCCGGTGATTATGATCTCCCGTATACTGGCGCAGGCCCGGGAACGGTCCGGGCATTCAAGTCCTCGTATGGGTGGATGGTGGATAACGTCGGTGATAACCTCCGGTATCCTCATATTATGTTTGAGCCGAGTTCTATGAGGAGTATTGTGACGGGAACTGTCTTACGGTCCCAGAACCACTACAATTTCAACGAGATCCGATACTATCAGAACTGGCTCGGGGCCGTCCCGAACACCTGGACATATCTCAATCCCCCCCCATCGGGCCTGATGTGGGTGGAATGGTCTGATGATATGCGGAGGTCTCTGATCGGATATCCATCGGGGTATAACCATATGATAGAGGTCAGCATTCGACATCCTATCTGGGACCAGACGAACGTTCCCGATTACATCCCTGTTGAGAAATCCCTCTTGCTTTTGGGGGATGACACTGGGGGATGGTGGGAGTATTACGACGAGGTCTTAGCTTATCCTGTTCTATCGTTCTCACTCGGTGACCCTCTGAATTTCCCACATGGATATAATCCCCAAGAGTGGAACGATATCCCTCGGGGGGCTGCGAAGGGATTCCAGAATGCGTCTGCGAGGGTCCAAATCCTAAATATGATCAATGGAGAACTGATCTATAACTATTACAACCTATCAACAGGGATCAATTATAACCAGAGAAACACTGCGACCCGGGCCAGGTATTACGACTTTGCCGCCTCTCCGATCAATGGTATGCCCTGCCTGATCGTCGTAAAGCCCTGCTAAATCCAGTATATTATCTCGGGACCCCTCTTCTCATCATGGGAAGCAGAATTATGAAGGGATGCCTCTTCACCCAAGGGGGGAAGGTCGTCACCCTGCCGTGCTCGGGGATAGGCGGATCGACAACAAACACCAGGCTCCCCAAGGGCCGACGGCCATCTACAGGCCGACGATAAACCTTTTTTTCACCTGGGGGGATATACTCCCATGGGTCGGGAGTTCTATGCTTCAGCGTCCTGGGACTTCCAGGTAGTTCAGCCCCTGGTGATCGAGTATCTCGAGGCCCACCAGGACGAGGGTCGATACCCTTTTGTGATCTCTGACACACAACTCTATGATGATATCCAGGGTCGTCAGGTCGCCAAGTTCGGGGCAAATAGGCTCTTTCACTGCATTTCCCGAGTTTTGCGCGGGTTAGGATACGAACGGAGGTCCAGACGGGGCCGGACCTGGGACCGTGTTGGTGATTCAGAAATCCCGGTGTGTATCTCCCCCTCGGCGTCACATTTTTTACCCGCTTTTTTCGGAGCGGTTCTTAAAAGTTATCAGGATACGTTAACATTACTGCTGCCTTTAATTAAACTCAAATAGCCTCCAGACCGCGAATCCGGGCGTATCAAGAAGAATATTATAGAGGGGATGCGTATATCTGTGCATCATGAAGGTTACAAGTCTGATTTTAATCTTCGGTGTGGTGTGTGCATGCCTGCTCGCTGCAGGATGTACACAGACCCCGGCAACACCGGCAACACCGACCCCCACCCCTGTCCCTCCTACCACCCAGGCCCCCATTACACCGCTTCCCACGACCCCTGTCGTGATGCCTACCCTTGACTATATTGACGGGCCGCTCCCCACATCCTACACGGTCACCGTGGACGTGGTAAGGAACACGGTATCAACCGAGCCTACCATTACTGTTACCTTCAGGGGCGGTAAAGGCATTAACTTCGTTTCACAGGTCGAGACAGTTGTCACACGGTCGGATGGTGTTGTTACCACCGAAACCATGACCAAGCCTTCCGTCAACGATAATGTCGTCATCACCGGAACCCGCGGTACAGACCGGGTCGAGGTCTTTGTGAGACTTGTAAACGGAGAACGCTACAGGATTTACGACCAGGAACTTGCGTTCAGGTCGTTCAATTAAATTCAACACATTTTTTGCCATTCGCTCTGCTGAAATTTTCATTTTTACAGAACCTGTTCGTTCCATTTCTCTTGACAGGTGGGGTTCCACCCTCCCTGTCCCACCCCGCTGTGGGATTGTCTGTGAGCAGGGTTGATTGGGATTCTGTTAAATTTTAAAAGAACGAAGCAGGGTCTCTATCGCATTGCGGGGACGCACGCATACGGCGGGTCATCAGGCCCCCGGAGGGTTTCGATGAGGCGTGCGGCGAAAGAGGAATACTGAGAGAGCGGGAAGGCTTTCAACAGAGCCCAATTATTGTGAAATCAGCTCGTTTATCGCTATAGTATCCGTATCAGGTTTACGTATAC
Source organism: Methanoregulaceae archaeon UBA467 (assembly GCA_002503825.1). GTDB lineage: Archaea > Halobacteriota > Methanomicrobia > Methanomicrobiales > Methanospirillaceae > UBA467. The sequence continues at coordinate 106,505 of DASP01000002.1, read as the reverse complement.
AAAACAGCCGGATAAGCCAAAAAATTGCGCCGGTTCTTAAGGCACCGGTTCCTTTTGTGCCATTTTCATTCCCACACCTTCAAAAATGGCAACGATGCGGGATCCTTCATACACGACAACACGGTACAGGGAGTTTAAATTATTCTCCGAGACCTTTTCGGCCACCGCCTCGAGTCTCTCTACCGCAGGTGCGATATACTGGATGCTGGCCGATACTGCCACTTCATTGAATATCTCCTGGTTTGCCGCAATACCGAATGCATGGTCTGCAAGGGCAAATATTGCACCGCCATGTGCATTCCCGAGCGGGTTTCGCTTTCCTGAAACGTCCATTGCAACCCGTGCGCCGCCATCCCATGTCTCGATCACCACCATCCGGAGGAGACGGGCGAATTCACTCCGGTCAAAGTCGTCCACATATGAATATTTTTCATCCTGGCGAGCGGGCATGCCTGATCAGTGGATACTTTGAAAACGAATTATTTATACTCACGTTTTGTATAGTTGCATTTATCCGATTCCCCGCCATGGAGCACGATATATATCCATTCATACAGCGACTTCAGCGTTCCGAACTGCTGGTACCGCCGCATTGAAAATCCGACCCTGAGATGGTTGTCGAATTTGACCCTGCCAATTTTTCGCATCCTCCTGGCGATTTCCAGGTCGTCACCGGCATCGATACAGTGGTACATCCCGGCAGCCAGGAAGGCATCCCTGCGAAATGCCGTGTTGCACCCCAGCGTATAGTAGAGCGTCCGGGAATAATACCCGAGGCGGGAGAATGTATTTGCAAGGGCAAGGTACACGTGGTTTTTTACGCCCCCCTCGATCGGGTAGACCGGGCCGTACAGCTGGACCATGTCCGTGTCCGAAGAAAAATCACGCCCGATTCTCTCAACCCAGTCGGGTGGAATTATGCAGTCGGCATCGGTCGTTGCAACGATGTCTCCTTTTGACCTCATTACACCGTCATTTCGTGCCCCGCCGACTTTTTTGCTTGTCTGGATGAATACGAGATCGGCATATCGCGATGCGATCTCACGGGTTGCATCCTTTGAATTTCCATCGACGACAATGATTTCATATTCGTCCCGGTTTACCGTCTGGCGGCACAATGATTCGAGGCATGCCCCGATATTCGCCTCCTCGTTGTACGAGGGAATTATTACTGAAATCATGATTCAATCAGCTCCTTATACAGGTCAAGATGTCTCAGGGCTACGTCCCTTATATCAAATCCGGCCGAGTATTCCCTTGAATTGCGTGCGTATTCTTTCAGGAGGTCCTCATCCTCCAGTTGTCCGGCCGCTTCGTCTCTCTCCCGGAAAAACAGGATGTGGTCGTCAAAAATTTCCCGGAACTCGGGGATATCCCGTGCAATTACCGGGAGGCCGCATGACAGGGCTTCAAGGATTACCAGCCCGAAGGTCTCGGCATAGGACGGCATAAAGAAAACATCTGCAGCGCTGTAGGGTTTAATAATTTCGTCAACATACCCGGTGAAAATTACGTTATTCCCGCATTTTCTTTTTGTTGCCTTGATTTTAGCATAATTTTTGGAAAGGGCCCCGTATGGAAAGCCGCCCACCCAGACAAATGTCATGTCGGGATACCTGCGTGAAAGGGCAAGAAAATCATAAAGCCCCTTCCTGGGAGTCTGCTGTGCCACCGAAAGGACGACCCGGCGGTCTTTTGGGATGTCGAAGGTATCACGGAACTGCTTTCGTTTCGCCGGGTCCTTCCTGAAATATTCCCTGTTCACACCGTTTGGTATCATCGTCACCTCTTTCCCGGGCAGCATCCGGGTGATCTCCTGGTGGCAGGGAGGCGATATAGTGATGATATGATCGAATTTTTTGTAGATTTTGGGATAGAACTTATTGATGGTCCGTGCAAAGGCGATATTTCCCTCATTTATTCTTGGCGTCGAGTGGGCGGTGATCACTTTCTTACCCTCGGTAATTCTCCTGTGAAAAAGTGCAAACGGACCGAATGTATGGTAATGATCAATCTCAGAATGATTCGAATAACTCTTCCAGGTAACCTTTGTATCGGGCATCAGTGCAAGCTGCCGGTAGAGCGTTTTCGCGACCGTTGCACACCCGATATATTTGAAAAAGAGCAGGTCTTCCACGTAAAAGTTTACCTGCATACATCTCTCCCGGCAAAGTCTATGGCGCTCCTGATGCACCCGTCCATATTGAGGTACTCAAACTGGGAGAATCTCCCGACAAGGGAGATCCGTTCCTGTTCAAAGTAATCACGTATTACCCTGATATTGTTCAGATAATGGAGGTCATACACGACATATGCATATTTTTGCCGGTCTGTTCCGGTATAAACGACCTGCCCGGGTGAGATGATGCCCATCCGTTCAAGCGAACCGGTAATATGGTCAATAAGTTCATTGTCAGACATTCCGGAGACAGTATCTCCCTCGTTATAGGTAATCTCTGCAAGAATCGAACTGTGTCCGGGAGGTGCCACTTCCGTACTGTAGTTTGAAGGGAAGGAAACCCTGTTTTCAAGGCCGGTATCAGGGTCGGGGATATAAAGCCAGGATATATCGGGAACTTCACCCTTAATGCCGATATAGACGCAAGCGACCGAGTTATACTTCAGGTTCCTGACCGCAGTACTGACCGTACCCGGCACGTTCTCAAGGGCGGTAACAAGGTTCTGGAGAGGTATCGTGCTGATAATCCTCTCTCCTTCGACAGTCCGGTCCCCGTCCGACACAACCCAGAGGTCACCCTTACGGCGAAGTGATGTAACCTTAAACCTGCAGAGGATTTCATCTGCAACCGGAGCGGCAACTGCCCGTACCAGTGCTTCAATTCCCCCATGTACAGGATAGCCAAAGACTGACTGGTGCGTATATCCTTCAGTGTCTATTCCGATGGCAGACCTGATCACATCATCGACGGGTGGGCGGGGAACCCTGCCGTCGACCCAGTGATGGGACATTTTATCGGTGGGGTAGTTCCAGATTTTTTCATTGTACGGAACCATGTACGACTCGGCAATACCCTTTCCAAAGGTATAGTAGATCCATTCCCTGAAATTTTCAGGAGGCGCGATCTCACCTCTTTCAACTTTTACCAGAGTTTTGATGAATTCACTGATACAGAAGAAAAGGTCTTCCTGTGGGAGCTGGTGCAGACCGTTTTCGAAAGGATATTTTACATACTGCCCTTTGTAATAGATCTTTGTATTCCTGTGGCGGTGATCGATGTTTTTTCCGAGCACATTTTCCATAAATGAAAGGACATCACAGTCGCGTGAAAATAAAATATGAGAGCCGCCCGTGTCAAAAGTAAAACCTTTTTCAGTCCTTGAACGACAAAGCCCCCCGATACCCTCTTCCGCTTCCAGTACAACAACGTCCTCGCCGTTCTCCTTCAACAGGCGGGCAAGCGTTATTCCTGTAAGTCCACCACCCAGAATGACCGTCTTCACTTCTGAATTATTCGACATTGAAATTTATATGGTTGCCCATACCCTGCGTGGACCCGGGTCTCGCGATTATGCAGATGAGCACTACCGCATGTCTGCATGAAAGGAAGGAACAGGCGGAGTGCCTTCAGGTGAGAACATCGATCCCCTGAATGAATTAACATGTCATTATACGGGCTTTTTCCCGTCTTTACCACGGATGGAGTACGGATGTGAACAGGGCTGCCCGGGTAAATGAAATGTCACAGCGCCGGTTATCGAAGCCTGATGACTCTTACCGGACTATACCTGTTAATCCGTATTCTCCGGTAAAACCAGGACCCGGATGAAACGCGATGGGTCCGTTCCGTTTACAGAAGGATCCTGTGCCATTGCGGAATCCGGAACGGGCACCCTCCCGCCATGAAAGAATTATTTAGGCTGGATATACCAGCCGGTCATAGTCTCGTTCAGTATCGTGTCATCCGTCTTCTTTGTCATCAGGCTGACGACAATCATTGCAAGCAGGGATACGATGAGGGCATACATGCTGAAATGCATCGGAAGTTTTGCGATGTACTGGTAATAGTAGCCGAACACCCCTGATGCGACCAGGCCTGACGCCATGCTTGCTATCGCCCCTTCTCTGGTTGCGCCCCTCCAGTAGAGCCCGGCAAGGAGCGGGATTGCAAATGTTGAAAGCATCACACCGATTCCCATCCAGATGAGGAAGGCAAGAATTGCCGGTGGATTGAGCGCGAACAGGAGTGTTACAACTGCGGCGATAACCGTCGTTATCTGGCTCACCCTGAGCACCTGCCGGTCTTTTGCGCCGGGTTTAAGGACGTTGCGATAGATATCCCATCCAAACATGGAGCCGACGGTGAGCATCAGCCGGTCGGTGGTTGACATCACTGCAGCGAGGATAATGACTGCGAAAATTCCCCAGAGAAATACCGATTGCGTGGCATGCTGCACGGCATAGACAAATACAAAATCCTGGGCATTTTTAACATCGGGAAGTACAAGGAGCCCCTCACTCACCAGGGTTCTCCCGGCGAAGCCCGCGAATTTTATGAGCAGCATGATGACCGCATATACGAGGAATCCGATAAGCGGGACCCATTTGAAATAGCGTGACTCTTTTACCGCGAGGACATTATTGATGACGTGCGGTGCGCAGGCAAGACCTACCATCAGGAGTATTGAGAACGAAAACAGGAATTCAGGTGTACAGAATGCATACGCGGCATAGGGTGGTGACGGGAAATAGGGCATGACCAGGTTCGGATCGATGGACGCCATGACCTCATTGATATGAGTGATTCCGCCGGCAGACATTATGACAAGAGGTGCCATGATCAGGACCCCTATAATCAGGGTTATCCCCTGTACCATTGAAGTCCATGCAACCGCATAGAGTCCGCCAAGGGTGGTATAAATGGTAACAATAACTACGGCAATGACAAGTGCCATCCAGTGGGGGATGTCAAAGAGCCACATCAGTACAATGCTGATCGCCGTATACTGGCCTGCAAGATAGATCAGGGAAACAAGGATCCCTGACGCTGCACTCAGGCTCCGGAGCGTCTTCGGGCTCTGGAAACGGTGGGCAAAATAGTCCTGCACCGTCATGTATCCCTTTTCACGCCCGATATGCTGTAACTTTACCCCGAAGAAGATAACACAGAACGAGATTGCCAGGGGTACAAAAAACTGCTCCCAGATACCGGGCCACCCGGAAAGATATCCGAAACCGCTGACCCCGAGCAGCGACATTCCGCTGCAGACCGTCCCGATCATGAGGATAGTAAAGAGCCAGAATCCAAGCGAATGCCCGGCACATATGAAGTCGTCACAATTTTTGATCTTTCTGGATGCAATGATTCCTATTCCAATGAGGATAAGCAGGTATATTCCCACGATGACAATGTCGGTCAGTTGAGCTGCCATCAGGAGGCCTCCTTAAAAGTAAAGGCCCAGACGAGAAGGAGCGCGACAATGAGAATAAATGTGCCTCCAACGGTTATCACTGTAATATCAGGTAAACCAAACATAGTATACATGATAACGTGTAGCATGCTAACATATATCATATTCGGTTTAATGTTATAACGGACCTGACAGAAGCCTTTGCGAGAGGTTTAGAGCACAGGGACACTTCAGGTGTGATCCAAATCAATAAAAAAAAGACAGAGTAATGCGATTCCCCGGGGTATCCGATAATTTTTTTTAACCTTGATTTTTTTGCAGAACCGCATAAAATGTGGTTCACAATCAGGGCGTGCCGGTATGGTAAAAAAACTGAAAATTCTGGTATACCCCGTCCGGGAATTTTCCTGCGATACTGTAGATAAAACGAGGAAATAGCTGTGTCCTGTCAGATTACAACGTGGTTAATTCTTACCGGGCCACACTCCATGTGCTGATATTTCCTTGGCTGATGCCCATGATCGCAGGTGCGCGTCCACGTAATGCGACAGGGAACGTGCTCATTACTTTTACGAAAACGAAGGGTCTGCTGACACCATTCCCCATCTCTTACTCATTCATGAGGATGTATTGCAATAAGGATTTAAAAGACCCCTTCTTCAATGGAAAAATCAACCATGTTCATCTGTTCAGGTGGTCTGCAGAACGCAGGCATGTACCGGTTAAGGTCATCCTGAGAACCCTGGTTACATGACTATTTTTAAAAACGGATGTTTTTCCGGAAAACATGGAAATCTGATAAAAAAGGATATGAATTCATTACTTGGCGCTTTTCACAATTTTCGCACCACGCAGGACCGCGATCCGTCCTGTCCTTACCAGTTCCCTGACTCCGTACTGCCTGAGAAGCTTTTCAAGTGCATCGATCTTTTCGGTATCCCCCGCAACAGACAGGATAATGGTCTTAGTCCCGACATCAATAATCTGTGCCCTGAAAATATTTGCGATCTGCATGACTTCTGCCCGTGTTGAACCCGGCTCTGCATTCACCTTTATCAGGGCAAGTTCCCGTTCCACTCTTTCATTCTCAGAAATATCAGAGACCTTTATCACGTCGATCAGCTTGTTCAGCTGCTTCATGACCTGCTCTATCTGGGCATCATCCCCGATACAGACGATGGTTATCCTGCTCATGCCCGGCTCCTCGCAGGGACCCACGGCGAGACTTTCGATATTAAACCCTCTCCTGCTGAAAAGCCCGGTCACTCTCGAGAGGACGCCGGCCTTGTTTTCGACAAGGACACTCAGGGTATGAGGTTTCATTCAGTATCACCTCCGATCATCTCGTTGATTGCTGCACCTGCGGGAACCATGGGAAAGACATTTTCTTCGCGTTCGATCCTGAAATCCAGGACGAACGGTCCGTCGCAGTCAATCGCAGCCTGAAGGGCAGGCCTGACTTCTTCGCACGATTCAACCTTGATTCCATCGACTCCGTATGCCTGTGCAATCCTGACAAAATCAACCGGTGGGAGCTCGGTAAACGAATATCTCCTGTCATAGAAGAGCTCCTGCCACTGCCGCACCATGCCGAGGAACCTGTTGTTCAGTATGGCAACCTTCACAGGTATGTTGTACTGGGCGACGGTTCCAAGTTCCTGGATATTCATCTGGAAACTTCCGTCACCTGCGATATCAAAGACGGTCCTGTCAGGGCAGGCAAAGTGCACCCCCATTGCGGCAGGGAACCCGTATCCCATTGTCCCGAGTCCCCCTGATGTTATCCATGTGCGGGGCTTTCTGAAACAGTAATACTGGGCGGTCCACATCTGGTTCTGCCCGACTTCACTGACGATAACGTCGTCAGGTAAAAGGAGATTCGAAAGTTCCCTGATAATAAACTGCGGGCGGAGTACGTCATCGTCCCTGAATTTCATCGGGTGTCTTTCTTTCCATACCCTGATTCTTTCCATCCAGTTATCATTCTGTTTTTTCCTTACTTTTGCAAGGAGATCAGATAAGACTGCGCCGACATCGCCCACAATGGGAACGTCTACTTTTTTGTTTTTCCCAATCTCGGCGGGATCGATGTCGATATGGATAATCCTGGCATTCGGGGCGAATGTCTGGACATTTCCTGTCACCCTGTCGTCGAACCTGACCCCTATGGCGATCAGGAGGTCACTTTCAGTGACGGCATAATTTGCATACCGGGTCCCGTGCATCCCGAGCATTCCAAGGTTGAGTGGATGGGTGCAGGGAATTGCCCCGAGGCCCATGAGGGTGGTGGTGATTGGAATCATCAGTGTTTCGGCAAGGGATACCAGATCTGATGATGCATTCGATGATATGACACCCCCTCCTGCATATATCAGCGGACGTTCTGCCTCTGCAATCATCTCGACAGCCTTATCGACCTGCCGTGCATGGCCCCTGTATGTCGGCTGATATCCTCTTAATACAACAGGCTCGTTTTCAGGAAATTCGTACTCGATTTCACGGGTTGTTACATCCTTCGGGAGGTCGACCAGCACCGGCCCCTGCCGCCCGGTCCCGGCTATATAAAATGCTTCACGCACGATATGACCGAGATCCTCTGTCTTTTTGACAAGGTAATTATGTTTTGTAACCGGCATCGTGATGCCGGTAATGTCAGACTCCTGGAAGGCATCATTCCCGAGGAGACTTGTCGGGACCTGGCCGGTAAGTGCTACAACCGGGATGGAGTCCATGTACGCCGTCGCTATCCCGGTGACAAGGTTACATGCACCCGGACCTGAAGTAGCAAGGCATACACCTACCCGGCCGCTGGCCCTGGCATAACCATCAGCAGCATGTGCCGCTGCCTGTTCGTGTCGTACCAGGATGTGCTGCAATGGTGAATCATAAAGTTCATCATAGATCGGCAGCACCACGCCCCCGGGGTACCCGAAAATGGTTTCGACCCCTTCGCGTTGCAGCCCTTCAATCAGTATTTTAGCCCCGGTTTTCATCCTCTTCCCTCAGTAATCTGTTCATACCGGCAATCACCGCTTCCACACTTGCCATAATTATATCAGTGCGGGCGCCGCGAGACGTAATTATCTTTCCGTCTTTACTTAATCTTACCGTTACTTCGACAAGGGCGTCAGTTCCGCCCCGTATCGCATCTACATGGTATTCTTCAAGTCTGATGTCTGCCACAAACGCAACTGATTTTCGTAACGCCTCCATGGCGGCATCAACCGGCCCGGTCCCTGTCGCTGCACCTGTTATCTCTTCACCCTTCACTACGAGTGTGACCGAAGCGGTTGGTATTACATTGCTCCCGCTTACTACCGTGAATTGTCTCATCTGGAGGACCGGTTTGCACTCGATGATCATCACCGCCTCGGCGATGGCCATCAGGTCGGCATCCGTAACCCTCTTTCCGGAATCACCAAGTTCCTTTACCCGTTTGACGATCTCTTTTAACTGTACCTCTTCCGGGTAATACTTGAATTCATGAAGGGCAGCCTCGACCGATGCGGTTCCGGAGTGCTTGCCGAGTAAAATACGACGTTTTCTTCCGACCATTTCGGGTTTGATCGACTCATAGGTACTTGGTTCACGAAGGACCCCGTGGGCATGAATGCCACTCTCGTGCGTAAATGCCATCTCGCCGATAACCGCCTTGTTGGTCGGAAGAGGGATACCGGTCAGGCGTGACACGATGGATGAGAGATGATAGATCTCCTTGGTAAGGATCCCTGTCCGGTAATCATAAAGCACTTCAAGCGCCATGACCAGCTCTTCCAGGGGCGTGTTTCCAGCCCGTTCTCCAAGCCCGTTCACGGTGACATGGGCACATCCTGCACCGGCTTTCAGGGCTGCAATTGTCGTGGCCAGTGCAAAGCCGAGATCATCATGGCAATGGATACTTAGCGGTGCCAGGCAGAGTCCAGGTATCACCTCTGAGGCCCTTTCAGGGGTCATCAGGCCTACCGTATCGCAGAAACAGAGGCGATCGGCACCTCTTTCAATACCTCCCCTGTAGAGTTCCCTTAAAAATACCGGATCCGCCCTTGAGGCGTCTTCGCCGCTCAGTTCCACGATAAGACCACGTCCTTTGGCGTACTCTACCGCCCCAAACGCCATTTCACATACCGCTTCGCGGGTCTTCCTGAGTTTTTTCTGGATGTGAAGGTCGCTGACAGGAATCACAAGGTGCACCGAGTCTGCACCGTAATCTGCTGCATAATCAATGTCCTGCTGCATCGCACGGACATACGTACAGATTTCACATGAGAGCCCTGCGTCAGATATCAGCCTTATCGCGTCCCTTTCACCTTCGGATGCAGCGGCAGATCCGACTTCTACCACATGGACGCCGATATCAGACAATTTCGATGCAATTTCAAGCTTTTCAGCAGGATTTAACGATACGCCCGGGGTTTGTTCACCGTCACGTAAGGTCGTATCAAAAAAGCGTATCTTTTCAGAGAATAAAACGATCTGTCATGGAAGTTCCACCACGATATATCAGTTGTGTGGAAGATTATTTAAAATCTCGTGTTTTACGTGCGGGATACCGGTAATAACTACTTACTTTTAGTCTCCTCGCTGTTTTATGCGGGTTTATAAATTGCCGGATCTTTCTGAAAGTACCGGGTGGTCACTTAATCGCCACCGGGACGCCCTTCGGGGGCGGCGAAGTTCATCGTTCCCGGGTGTAATGAAAGCCGGGCATCCCCGCCTGTCATGCTTAAAAGAGAATATTTTAGTCTGCATGTGAGAGCGAAAGTGCCTGCTTTTGAGTGTCAGGGATATTCCTTTGCAGCAAGGCCGGCCTGATTTTTATCGCGACCGGTAAATAACGCAGGGACCTGTCTTTGAGAATTTTTTTATGCGAAGGTTTTTTCCGGGTATAGACGTTGTGGACAGACGCACTGTAAAGGAAACGGGTATAAAACAGAAGTAAACCTGTCCGGGTGCGAATAAAAAAGAGTATTAAATCTGCTTTGCAGGGACCTCCCCACTCTCGTAGACCTGTGTAATATAGCGGGCCTCGAAGAGTATCACCAGTGGCATCATGAACAGGTAGATAAGCCAGCCGATGAAGGGAATCGCCATTATAATATTGAGAATCAGGGCAAAGATGAGTGCAACGATGAAGAGAACAATCAGGGCTATAATGTAAGTCCCCCAGCCGATTGTCCTGATTGTCGTGAGAATTGCACTGAAGTTGAACGCTTCGCCAAACTTGTCGGTGCGTGCAAGGCGCACCATGCCCATCGTTGAAATGAGCCCTATAATAAACCCTACGATAACCGCGATTAATATGCCAACCAGTATACCTGCCAGCGCTCCCATGAAGGCATCGGGATTTGTCACCATGTAATCGGGATTTCCCTGCAGGAGCGGCATCACACTCATTATTGATCCGCCGATGAACACGATCAGGATGATGATAACCGGTATTGCGTAAATCAATCCGGCAACTAATAATTTAAGGCCGTCAATGAAGAGTTTTCCCCAGTGTTCCATTTCAGGGGCTGGTTTTTTACCCCTGTATATTTCCATCATGTAACCGAGAATAAGAGGGAAAATAATCATACTGATAACAAGGAGAATCCAGCGTACCCATTTCCCCCATACTGCATCTTTGGCATACTCAACGGAGTCGCCTAACATCTTTCCATATTCCATTTTTAATCACCAGATATATGAGATAGGGTTGACACGGGAATTTAAAAATATATTGCCAGAAAAACGATAAAGGCAACATTTTTTTTTTAGATTTTGAATCAGGTGCTGATAGTAAGATTGATTTTTTACTGTTCTTAAATTAAATTTCCATAATATTTTCCATGAATTATTGTTTTTATTGTGAGGATACAATAAGGTGGACCTGACTGATCAGAACGGAACATCAGGTCCGGGTCCGGAACCGGCCTTTACATAGATCCGGTCCTGTATTCAGTCGAATCTCCCGCCGGAACGGGGGCGAAGATAAAAATCTTAAATCGCCAGGAATATTTCGCGTTTCCCGGTACGTAAAAATGTATACATTCCGGGTGAATCCCGTCACATCATCAGGATAAAAGAAATCGGGGATGAAAAGAGGTTAATGCCTGAAATACCGTATGCCCGTAAATATCATCGCCATATTGAGGCGGTTTGCGGCTGCAATGACCTCATCATCACGGATTGATCCGCCAGGCTGGACGAGGGCGGTCGCACCGGCTGCTGCGGCAACCTCGAGAGTGTCAGCGAATGGTAAAAACGCATCAGATGCAGCGACTGATCCCTGCAGGGAAAAGTGTGATTTGTCAATTGCGATCTTTGCTGCATCCACCCTGCTCATCTGCCCCGCACCAATCCCGAGTGTCCGTTCGGTGTCTGCAAAGATGATCGTATTGCTGCGGGTATGTTTGCAGACTTTCCATGCAAGCCTCAGGGCTTTCAGTTCATCAGCGGATGCGTCCCTGTCGGTGATTACTTCCCAGTGTTCCTGGTAAGGAGGTGTTTTCTGGAGTAATACGCCGCCGTCTATAGTACGCAGTTCATCTCCGGCAACCGGCTCAGGCAGGTTGATGACCCGCATATTCTCTTTCTTTTTCATGATTTCCGTCGCATCATCTGAAAATGAGGGTGCGGCGATGACTTCGACAAATGTTGAACAGATCGATTCTGCCATGGCTGCGGTTACTTCCCTGTTGACCGTGACAACCGAACCATAGGCCGAGACCGGGTCGACGTCGCGTGCACGTTCGTATGCCGTAAAGGGATCGCCGGATACCGCTACGCCACAGGGATTGTTATGCTTGACGATAACTGCAGCGGGCTCATCAAATTCACGTAAGAGGCCAGCTGCCGCATGGAGGTCGAGATAATTATTGTAGGACATCTGTTTCCCCTGCAACGGCTTACAACCTGCAATTCCCGCGTCTCCATAAATTGCGGCCTGCTGGTGTGGATTTTCACCGTACCGGAGTGCCCTGCCGTTTCTGAACTGGACGGTGTATACGTCAGGGAACGGGCTTTCAAGAGAATGGAGATGGTTGCTGATTGCAGCGTCATATGCTGCAGTACGGGCAAAGGCCTTTTTTGCAAGCATCAGTCGCTCTTCCCCTGAAAAGTCACCAAGGCGGAGCGCCGAGACGACAAGGGAATAGTCGCCGGGGTCGACGACAACGGCCACGTCCCTGTGGTTTTTCGCGGCCGCCCTGATCATGGCAGGTCCGCCGATATCGATGTATTCAACAAGCTTATCGAGATCGGTTATTTTTTGGGCCATATCTTCAAACGGGTAGAGGTTCACCACCAGGAGGTCAATAGGGTGAATGCCGTGCTCAGACATCGTCCGGTCATCAAGACCCCGCCTGCCAAGCAGTCCCCCGTGGATCCTCGGATGAAGTGTTTTAACCCGGCCGTCCATCATCTCAGTCGATCCCGTGTATGCTGCGACCTCAGTAAAGGGAATGCCGGCTTCTTTCAGGGCAGTCCCGGTCCCGCCGGAACTGAGAAGTTTTACATTGTGTGACGTGAGTTCTCTTGCAAGATCAATAATTCCGCGTTTATCCCACACCGAAAGTAATGCCCACTTCATGAAGACCTATACGTGATGATCGGATATGAGTGTGATCTAAAAGACAAAATCTGTGTTGACAACCTGATTGCCGGTATCAGCCTTCCCGGGAGTGAACCATTATCCCGTCAGCAGAGAAAATTAAAAGGAGAATGCTTATCGAACCCCCGGTAAAAAAAGTCCTTTACTGGTGCCCGAAATGCAATATTCCACTGATCGGGAAGAGCTGCAGATGTGGCTCCGAAAGTAGCAGAATTGAACTTTTACAGCCGTATGATGTGCGACCCGCACTCAGGTACGACCATGATCTGATCAGGGATCTCTTACGGGATCGTTTCGGTATCGGCGATATCCCCCGGGTCGTGCTCCTGAATAAGACCGGGGGTATCGACCGGAAAGACCTTATCATTATCAACGGGGTTAAATTCGGCTGGCTTTCATTTGACCCGTGCTCAAAGGAATACCAGGTTGATCTCATCTATGATGCATTACCGTTTATCCTTGCAGGGGTGTCGGATGGAATTGTCGATATCGGTGACAGGCCGGCAACAACCGGTGAAAACCCGGGGACCGGCAGAATAGGAGGGAAAAAAGTCCCGGTTAAAACGGGATTGTCTGACGGGTGCGTTATCGTCCGGATGGGATCGAAGCTGGGAATCGGGCAGCTCGCAGGCGGAGAGGTAAGGATCAGGCAGATAGGCAGGATAACCCCCGTCAGTGTGCCGGACCCGGACTGGGATGATGTCATCGACGGGAACAGGTATCATCTTAAAAACCTGGAGCGAAATGCGATACGGTTCATAAGACAGCATATGCATGACAAGCCCGGTATCAATGTATCCTTCTCAGGTGGTAAAGACAGTACTGCGGTACTCGAGCTGGCGGTAAGAGCCGGAGTAAAAGATGCATACTTTGTCGACACCGGTATGGAATTTCCCGAGACGCTTGCCTTTGTCGCGGGTTCAGGTGTGCAGACCCGCCTGAAGGGGGGGAATTTCTGGAAGCGGCTGGAAAAGGAAGGCCCGCCTAAAAAGGACAACCGCTGGTGCTGCGAACATCTAAAACTCCAGCCTGTCAAGGACTGGCTTTCCTCACGGGGCGAATGTGTGACGGTCCAGGGGAACAGGTGGTATGAATCGTTTGCCCGTGCAGGGCTCCCTGCTGCGACGGTCAACCCGTTCAACCCCCGCCAGCTGAATATATCTCCGATAAGGAACTGGCGGGCATTGGAAGTCTTTTTGTATATATGGTGGCGGAAGCTCCCCTATAATCCCCTTTATGATGCCGGGATGGAGCGGGTGGGGTGCTGGATGTGTCCGGCGATGCTTGAGAGCGAATTTGAGCATACTAGGGAACTGCATCCTGAACTGCATGCCCACTGGCTCAACTATCTTGAGGAATTGTACCGGAAAAAGAAGGTCCCACCAGAATATATCAGGTGCGGGCTGTGGAGGTGGGATACCCTTCCCCCTAAGATGCGCGAACTTCTCGAGAAAAAAAATATCAAAATCCCTTCATTCGTCAAATAAACTTAATTTAACCTATAATTCTTCTAAAGTGCTGTCTAATTGCACCGATTTTCATTTCCACTTAGGGAATGTTTATATAGAACTACAATGCAATAGATATTGATCATCGTATGGAACAGTCTCATGAGGAGGTTTGCGAAACCACTGAAAACGAAAAAGAAAAGATTTCAGAGGTTAAATCAGTTGAACCCATTCCGGATACGGAAGAAATGAAGAATAAGTACGATGACCTCAACGAACGGTTTCTTCGCCTCGCGGCAGATTTTGAGAATTATAAAAAACGGATGGCGCGGGAGACCGACTTCCGCATCAAATTTGCCATTGAGGAATTTGCCGTCGGACTGCTGGAAGTGATCGATAATTTTGATCGGGCACTGCAGTCCGAAGACGAAGCGGCCCGCGAAGGGCTTGAGCAGATCAGCAAACTCTTCAGGACAATACTGGAGCGGTACGGAATCAGACCGATTGAGGCCATGGGAAAGAAATTCAACCCTGCAGAACACGAGGCGATTGCGTATATGCCCTCCGATGCGGATGAGGGCATCGTAATCGATCAGGTATGCATGGGATATTGTATGAACGATAAAGTAATCAGGTGCGCGAAAGTTGCAGTTTCAAAAGGCAGGCAAAGTGAGTAATATGGCAAAAGAGAAAATTCTGGGAATTGATCTGGGGACAACGTTCTCCTGTATGGCAATTATGGAGGCCGGGACACCGGTTGTTATCCCCAATGCCGAGGGCGGGAGGACGACCCCCTCGGTCGTGGCGTTTACCAGGGAGGGCGAACGTCTCGTGGGAAGTCTGGCCAAACGACAATCGATAACGAATCCTACCAGGACGATACAATCGATCAAACGCAGGATGGGGACCACTGAAAAGATCAACATCGATGAGAAGAAGTATACCCCGCAGGAGATATCCGCAATGATCCTTCAGAAGCTGAAGGTGGATGCAGAATCATACCTTGGTGAAAAAATATTAAAAGCGGTCGTCACGGTCCCGGCATATTTCAATGATGCGCAGCGGCAGGCTACAAAAGACGCCGGGCAGATTGCCGGTCTTGAAGTCCTCCGTATCATCAATGAACCTACGGCCAGCGCCCTTGCGTATGGAATCGACAAGGAAGGGGACGTAACCGTGCTTGTCTATGACCTTGGCGGAGGCACCTTTGATGTGTCAATCCTGACCCTCGGGGACGGAGTCTTTGAGGTCAAGGCGACTGCAGGCAATAACCACCTTGGCGGAGACGACTTTGACAAGCGTGTCACTGACTACCTTGTCGAGGAATTCCGCAAAAAAGAAGGAGTCGACCTCAGGTCCGACCCGATCGCGATGCAGAGGCTCCGGGATGCGGCAGAAAACTCAAAAATCGAACTTTCACAGAAACAGAAGACCAACATCAACCTGCCGTACATCACTTCAGGACCAAGCGGCCCTAAATTCCTTGATATCGACCTGACACGCTCCAAGCTTGAGCAGCTCATCGGCGACCTCGTAGAATCGACGGTGGGGCCGGTCAAGCAGGCGCTCAGCGATTCCAAGCTCAAACCTGAACAGATCGATCATGTGCTCCTTGTCGGAGGCTCAACCAGGGTTCCGCTGGTCCAGGAAACCGTTAAGAAAATTCTCGGAAAGGAGCCTGACAAAGGGATCAACCCTGACGAGTGTGTCGCACTCGGTGCAGCAATACAGGGTGCAGTCCTGACCGGTGAGGCAAAGGATATTGTGCTCCTTGATGTCACTCCGTTAACCCTCGGTATTGAAACCCTCGGTGGCATCGCGACAAAACTGATTGAGAGAAACACGACAATTCCGACACGGAAAAGCCAGATCTTCAGTACAGCGGCGGACAGCCAGACGAGCGTGGAGATCCATGTCGTGCAGGGCGAACGTGCCCTTGCAAAGGACAATTTTACGCTCGGACGGTTCCAGCTTACCGGGATCCCGCCGGCACCGCGCGGGATACCCCAGATCGAGGTAACCTTCGATATCGATGCCAACGGGATCATCCATGTCTCTGCAAAAGACCTTGGAACCGGCAACGAGCAGGCAATTACCATCAAGGGTGATAAGAAGCTCACCGAGGACGATATCAGGAAAATGGTGAACGATGCAAAGAGCTTCGAAGATGATGACAAGAAGAAGCGCGATGAGATCGAGGTCAGGAATATGGCAGACAGCGCCATTTTCGCCGCCGAGAAAATGCTGAAAGAGAGTGCTGACAAGATTGAACCCGCGGACCGGGAGAAGATAGAAGCCGGTGTTTCCGGGGTACGGACGGCACTCGAATCTGACAACTCAGAAGAGATTAAAAAACAGATGGAAGCCCTCACGGAAGCGGTATATTCTGTGACCACAAAGATATACCAGAAAGTTCAGGCCGAGCAGCAGGCGCAGGCCGCATCAGCCGGTGCAGAAAGCGAACCCCCCGGAAAACAGGACGATAATGTCATGGATGCAGATTACAAGGTAAAAGATGAGTGAAGTCAATGGCTGCGGAAGACTACTACGATATCCTCGGAATACCCAGGAATGCCGACGAGAAGGAGATCAAGAAGGCCTACCGCAACCTTGCGAGAAAATATCACCCTGATGTCTGCAAAGAACCCGGTGCAGAGGACCGCTTCAAAAAAATAAATGAGGCATACAGTGTCCTTTCGGACCAGCAGAAAAAATCCCAGTACGATCATATGGGCCATGAAACCTTCACGAACGCATCGAAGGGCTCATACACGGGTGGCGGCGGGTTCGGAGGCGGAGGTTTCAGCGCCGATTTCAGCGGGTTCGGAGATATATTCGATTTTTTCGGAGGAGGATTCGGGGGACAGCGATCTACCGGCCCGCAGGCCGGCAACGACCTCCTCATGAAGATACAGGTGACTCTTCAGGAGGCGGTGTTCGGTATTGAAAGGGAGATCGAGCTTACCCACACCGAGGCCTGCCCCTCCTGCAACGGGACCGGAAGCGAAACAAAAAAGCTGGTAACCTGTCCAAGGTGCGGTGGTTCGGGCCAGATGCGCCAGATGAGCCAGACCCCGTTCGGGCAGTTCGTACGCATGAGCACCTGCACAGAATGCCGCGGGCGGGGACGGATGCCTGAGAAAAAATGCCCTGATTGCCGGGGAACAGGCCATAAACAGGTTAAAAGAAAAGTTTCGGTCCATATCCCTGCCGGAATAGACAACGGGATGCGCCTTCGAATGGAGGGATATGGTGAAGCAGGGGATTATGGTGCACCGAACGGGGACCTCTTTATCGAAGTGTACGTGAAACCCCACGATCGCTTCATACGCACCGGCGACACCCTTGAGACCTCTGTCAGTATCTCTCCAGCACAGGCCGTCCTCGGAACAACCGTTGAAATTGAGACGATAGATTCACGCCATGTGGAACTGACTGTCCCGTCGGGTATCCAGTATAATACGGCACTGAAAATTCCGGGTGAAGGTGTGCGTAAACGAGGAAAGCCGGGAGATCTCCTTGTAAGGGTCAAGATCGTCGTCCCGAAACAGACGACCCCCGAACAAAGGGAACTGTACGGGAAGATCCTTGAAATCGAAGGTAACCGGGCGGGATCCTCTAAAAAAGGCTTTTTTGAAAATATCATGGGAAAGAAATAGACACTCCTTTTTTGTGTACCCGATGATGCCGGGCCGTATCCGGGATGTTCTCCGCAGGCGACGGAAAAAATGGCTTAACCTCTGCAGAAGTGCCGGCACAGCGCGATCTGCCCCTGTACTCAACCTATATGTGAAAACCGCCCAAACATGTATGAAATGAAGCTGATCATCGAACTCTCCGGCGAGCATCCCGACCTTCCTGTGGCCGAGACAGGAGCAATCGGGACCGTCCTTGAGAGCTGCCCGCAGGTCGCCGTCGTTGAATGTGAAAGGCATGAAGATACGGCCCGCCTGGCATTGTCGCATACGGTGATGGAGTACCTTGGAGAGTGTGATGCATCAGGGGTTGAGTTTTCGAAACTGCTCGAAAGACTTGCAATTACCACCGGACTGACTTTTGCAGGGCGTGCAAAAAAAATTGCCGGTGCCGGGATCGATATGAGCCAGGCAGAGCTGGAGAGAGCAATCGGCACCTTTATCAATGGCAAAATCTCTCTCGGGAACCCTGAAGAGGAGTACCGGGTTATTGTATCCGGCGACCGGTGTTTTTTTGGCAGGGTACTTATTCGCATTGACCGGAGTTCTTACGAATTAAGGAAGCCGGGCGAGCGCCCCTTTTTTCATCCCGGTGTGATGATGCCAAGGATGGCGAGGGCCCTCGTCAATATTTCCCGTATTCAGCCTGGCGAATGGCTCCTGGATCCGTTCTGTGGTACTGGCGGGATTATTCTGGAATCTGAGATGATTGGAGTGAACGCTGTTGGAAATGATGTTGACCGCTTCATGGTAGCCGGAACGCGTAAAAATGTCCCGGGTTCAAATATTATCCGGGCAGATTCGACCATTCTGCCGTACAGGGACGACTCATTTGATGCAGTGGTCACGGATTTGCCATACGGGCAGTCAGTGATTATTAAGGCCGATACTCTTGAGCACCTCTACACCGATGCGCTCAATGAAATACGACGGGTTTTAAAACCGGGAAAAAGGGCGGTAGTCGTAACTCACCGGGATATCAGGCCGGTTGCAGGAGATATTATGAACATTGAAGCGTTTTATTCACAGAGAGTTCATAAAAGCCTGACACGCCGGATCCTTGTCCTTATAAAGTAAAACCCGGTTTTCCGCCAGAGGAAATGTGCGTGAAAAAATCAGACGATATAACCTGCCGTATATATTTTTAAAATTATTGCCGGCTGCCCGGGAATTATTCCCGGATGGCAGGCATTGGAAATCACTGGCAGATATTGCAGGTATATGGCAAAAAAAGGAATTTAGTATCGGATTATTACAAAGGGTCCGGAATACCATTTTTGATATGAATGGTTCATAACGCCTTACTTTTTGGATCCCGGTGCTGCGGTCACAATCCCGATCGCTTCCAGCATTTCCGGAAGAAGTTCTGCCGGGAACCCCATCACCATCTCGTCGTCATCGATACCGGAAAATTTTCTTGACCCGTCACATCCGAGGGAATAGTTTGCTCTGCCGGTGAGGTATGTCTGTGCGGTGGCGTCTGAACAGACCGACTGGATGCCTGAAAATTCAGAGTGAATGCGCCCGCCCAGCCTGAAGAGGGAGGTCTGCGCAAGCTTCAGCATGCATCGTGGCGATGCGATGATAAGGATGACATGCGGTGAAAACTCTGCCTTTTCAAGGGGTGCATACAGTGTGGCATAGGTCATTCCCGATTCCACATGCGGTATATTATCAATAGTCCTTTTACATGCGGCGGTGCTCTCGTATTTACCGAGTTTGAAGTAAAAATGACCGGTTTTAAGACTTTCTGATAATTCTCTCAGGCCCAGCGCCCATGCGCCGCCCATGCATTCATGATTGTCCACCGTCGCATAGAACGCCCTGCCTTCCTTCCGTGCCATCGTTACCATCTGGCAGTGCCGTAATTTTTTGTCGATTTTCTCCATGCCTTCCGGGATATCTTCCTTTCCGGTAGCGAGTTTGACTGCAACCGGAGATCCCTTCAGTCCAAGAGATGTCATCAGGATCCGGGATGCTTCTGCATAATCAAGTCGTGTACGAATCGTATCTTCCATTTTCATCAGCTCTTTATAATGGATACGCTTTGTCTGGCTGAAAATAAACATGCTGAAAGAGGCAACCGGTTATAACCGCCTGAGCTTCCGGTCGACCTTTTCAAAAAAGTTTCTTCCTGCATCCACGAACAGGGCAGGAGAATCTGATCTCCTGACCGTGATCTCGCAGACATTTCCGATATCCATCGAATGCTGGCCGTCGATGACCAGTTTTGCAGGCTTGGTGCTCTCAAGCCTGATTGTCAGGGAACGGTCGCTGCTTATGAGGTGCGGCCTTGATGAGAGAAGGAACGGCGCGAGAGGCACAAGAAGCACTCCTTCTATACGCGGGTCGACAATGGGGCCGCCTGCACTCATGGCATACGCGGTTGACCCAGTCGGGGTACTCATCAGGAGCCCGTCGGCACGGAATGTTTCCGCGCGGACTCCGTCAATTATTACCATGAACCTCAGCATTTTTGCCGGGCGGCTGGTGACGATGAGCGCCTCGTTAAGGGCCTCGCCAAGAACCTGACCGTCCATTGAGAGCGATATCCTCATCCTTTTTTCGACGGGAAATTCCCGGGGAAGAGAGAGCAGAAATTTTCGTGCCTCTTCCGGTTCAAGGTCTGCCAAAAATCCGACCTCTCCCCAGTTTATCCCGAGAACGGGCACCTGTTTACGCATGTTCTGAACTGTGAGCAGTATAGTGCCGTCACCACCAACGATCGTGGCAAGGTCCGGGTGTGTATCAGGTATGGAAAAGCCCTCAAGGTTTAGCGCCCGTGCAGTGGCTTTTTCATAAATGACTTCCTTTCCGTCTGCACGAAGGTCCTCCCCGAGCGACGCAGTGAAGGACAATGCATCAGGGTCATCGATCCGTGATACGAGCAGAATTTTCATTTTCACCTCAGGTACTCGATCACTTTCTGATGCATAACCCCGTTCGTCGCAACCATGCATTTGCCAATGGTCACCTCGTCAGGGAAATGGATATCATTTCCGTTGAGATCGCTCACGGTCCCTCCTGCTTCGGTGCAGACGAGCATCCCTGCAGCAGCATCTGTAACCCTGAGCGTTCCACGGATATCGACAAAGCCGTCGATCCTGCCGCACCCGATATAGGATAATTCAAGTGCGGATGCCCCAAGGAGACGCCAGCGACGAATTTTCTGACCCAGGTGAATCACTCTGCCGGGATCGAATTTCCTGCCATATACGCTCATCGCGCTTTCGTCAAGGTTCGCGATCGTCGATACCCGTACAGAAGATCCGTTCATGAAGGCCCCTTTTCCCTGAATTGCCGAAAATGTTTCGCCATTCGCCAGGTTTTGAACAAATGCCTTCCTGACAATTCCCTCCTCTGCATAGGCAATGGAAAGCGCATAAATCGGGATTCCGACCACGGCATTGTACGTTCCGTCGAGAGGGTCGAGAAATATCGTCCCCTCATCTCCCCCGATGTCTACCCGCCCGGCCTCCTCGCTGATCAGTGTTTTACAGAGCGGGTTAATCTGCAGGTATTCTAAAATAACGTCCTCTGCGACCTGGTCTATCTTTTTTGTGGGTGTACGGTCGGCTCCCATTTTGACCGTCACCCCTCCTTCGGGTGTACCGACCAGTCCGGCGATTGCATCATGCACGGCCCGGGCCATCTCTTTACAGGAGGTAATAAATTCCATGGCAGTTCCAGAGGGGTTTGTTACGTTGTATTTATGTAATGCAATAAAGATAAATTACTACCGCGTTTTATACGAGAGAGTGAACACAAATGAAAGAACAAACCGAAGTAGGTAAACTTAAAGAGGGCCGCTACGTGGTCGTAGACGATGAACCCTGTAAAATTCAGGGAATATCAATATCAAAACCCGGAAAGCACGGTGCAGCAAAGGCCCGTATCGATGTGGTAGGAATTTTTGATGGTGTAAAGCGCTCTATTGTCCAGCCGGTCTCGGCCAAGACCTATGTGCCAATCGTGGAACGCAAGAGCGGGCAGGTCATTTCCATCAGTGGAACGACTGCATCGCTTATGGATATGAAGGAGTATACAAATTTCGATGTGGAAATCCCTGAAGGCAAGGCCGGAGTTTTTGAAGTCGGCAAGGAGCTACCTTATATCGAGTCAATGGGAAAGAGAAAACTCGACCTTGATTAACGTGTGGGCCCTGCTCATACACACATATTTTTTCATCAGCAGTCAGATCCGAATCAACTGTTTAATCCGGTTTTCAGGATGCGGGTGCAGAACTTAAAAAATATTCAGTACTTCCCGAGATATCGTTCCGGGACTTTTATTTCGATGTGATAAGACTGGATCATATGGGTCTTTACGACAAAGTAATAATTCCTGACAGTACTTCCTTCATAAAACTTTTCTGTCCACGGACGTGGATCATATTCCTTGCCCTTATCCCATAGTTCTGGATTGAGGCCCCCCCGTGGTTCTATTGTCCTGATAATTTCTGATGGATTATCGGCATTCACGACATCTATTGAAAATGACGGGAAGACCTCTGCCCCGAATGACTCAGCTACTCCGGCAGCCTTCGATGAGGTCGACCCCACGTAACGATCCTCCCATGGGCTGACCGTGTACTGGAGCTCCCAGTAAGGAAACGGCATGCGTAAGGTCTCTGTGATGCCACCGGACCTGCCTTCGATCGTTGCATACGTCACCATGACATTTTGTTCGGGAGTGACCTCAGGAGGGACATTATGGGTGGGAGTGACCGTTGGACTGGATGACGTGACAGGTGGTGCCACAAAGCCGAGGTCCTTTGACTGCCCGCTCCATGAAGGAACCGGGGATGGAGCAGGGATTGTCGTAGGAAGTGGTGTCTTTGACGGGAGCGCCGGTGGAAGGGCGGCCGGGGTTGCGACAGGTTCGGGTTCGAAGAACGGGATACTGAGATCAGGGTCTTTTCCCGTCATGGCTGGTTTGACAAAAAATGCCATGGCGATCACGATTGCAACCCCTGCAACGACAATCAGGATATCCCGCTTTTCCATAATACTATGTTTGAAAACCCTTTGCTATTAAATATGCTTTCATTCCCTGTTCCGGTTCAGTATGATCACTCTTCATTCCTCCAACGGACCGGGCTGAAATAAAAATACCGTTAAAGAAATCATACCCGGTGTTACGCGGTTATTAAAGGCAGATAATATGAAAAAGGACCGGATTTATTATTCCGGGTATCCGCGTTCATACCCGGGTCGCACTTACCGCCCGTAAAGAACATAGGTTTCGCCATACTGAACCACATGTCCCTGCATCGCCTTGAGCAGTTCAGCTTTTGTCGCACCGGGTGGCAGGTCAAGGAGCGTATCAAGCCCGTATACCTTAAAGTCGTAACGATGTGTCTGACCCGGTGGCGGGCAAGGGCCGTTGTATCCGATAAGCCCGAAAGAGTTCTTCCCCTGCACTCCCTTTAATGGAGAGGTAACCACCGGGTCGTGCGGTATACCGTCTGGCAATCGCGCAACAAGTCCGACATTCCAGATGATCCAGTGAGTGAATCCACCCCCGCCCGGGGCATCAGGGTCGTTCATAACGACTGCAAGTGACTTTGTCAACTCTGAATTTACCCTGCCGATTTCAATTTCAGGCGAAATATCGTCGCCATCGCAGGTATAATCGGAAGGGAGATTCACAACTGAAATTTTAACAGACAGGTTTTCCATACCGGTACCTCTACTCTGATTGATCTTTAGACAGATAGATATGTTTTATTATTCGCCCCTCTCAAAAAGGCAGAAGATAGGGAATATTTTTTCAAACTGAAATTTCACTGTGAAACATACAATTTACCTGGAATACATGGCGACGGTGTCCCCGTACTGGACCACGTGTCCCTGCATTGCCCCTATAAGGTCTCCTTTCACCGAACCGGGAGGAATATCGAGGTAGGTGTCAAGACCCCACACCTTAAAGGTGTACCTGTGAGTTGCCCCTGGCGGCGGGCACGGCCCTGTATATCCAATCCTGCCAAAATCGTTCATACCCTGGACTGCATGGAGTGGAGTTGTCACCACCTCTTCTTTGGGAATTCCGGCAGGGATAACCGGGGCCGGATCGATATTCCATATTATCCAGGGGGAAAATGTGCAGCAGGAAGGCTGAAACGGGTTGACTGCCATCACGGCGACCGAAGTGGCATTCAGGCCGACGAGCCGGATTTCAGGAGACAGATCTCCGCCATCGCATGTATAGGACGGTGGGAACTGCAGAAAATCTATCTTGACCGTAAGGGGCTCCATGAAAGGTACAATTCGTTCAATGCTATAAATAGGTGTTTTCCCCTCCAAAGACTAAGATGACACAGGATATGAGCGGATGAATGTTTGTACCTGGTTTTATACGCAGGGAATGCGAAGAAAATGAGGGAAGATGACACACCAGGATATACTGACCTGTTATACCGACGGGGCATCAAGGGGAAATCCGGGCCCTGCGGCGTACGCATACCTGATACTGTCGGGAGACAAAATCATTGAAGAAACCTCCGAATATATCGGAGTGACCACCAATAACGTTGCAGAATACCAGGGAGTAATCGCAGCCCTCACCACTGCGGCAAAACATACCGGCAGGACTGTTGTTCTCTATTCGGACAGCGAACTGGTAATCAAGCAGATTAACGGGCAATACCGTGTCAGAAAAGAACATCTCACCGGCTTGCACCAGAAAGTGATTGATCTGGTTCGTAATTTCGAAAAAGTCCATTTCTATTCAGTTCCACGCGGGAACGTATACATACGGAAGGTCGATGGCCTCTGCAACCTTGCCCTTGACAGCATATCCGGCAATAAAAACGACAGATGATCCGGCAGGCAGAAAACCCCTCACCGATGTCATCAAGTATACATCTTTATGGCATTTTTGAGTAATATATAAGAGGAAAAAATAATTTTTAATGAGGAATGATCATGTCCAAAAAAACAAATGAAACACCGCAGGATTGCCCGGGTGAATGCGAGAGCTGTAACAGTTCAGGAAGCTGCCCGACTGCAGGGAATCCTTCCGCACAGGCAAAAGGGCTCCCTCCAAAGGCTAAAATCAATGTAAAGCATGTCGTGCTGGTTTTAAGCGGGAAAGGCGGGGTCGGGAAATCTACCGTCTCGGTAAACCTTGCGTTTGCACTTTCAAGCCACGGGATGAAGACCGGGCTCCTGGATCTGGATATACACGGCCCGAATATTCCCAAAATGCTTGGCATTGAGGAACACAAGCTGACGACGATCGGTAAAATGATTGAGCCGGTACACGTTACCGGAAACTTAAGTGTCGTCTCCATGGCGTTCCTGCTCCCGGACATCAGCACCCCCGTGATATGGAGGGGTCCGATGAAGATGAGTGCCATCCAGCAGTTCCTTGCAGAAGTCAACTGGGGAGACCTCGACTTCCTCGTGGTGGATCTCCCCCCGGGTACAGGTGACGAAGCACTCTCAATCGTCCAGCTTGCACCGAACCTGCGTGGAGCAGTGATTGTAACGACGCCTCAGGACGTTGCAACCATGGACGCAATGAAAGCTGCCAAATTTGTCGAGCAGATCGGGATCCCTGTCATCGGCATCGTCGAAAACATGAGTGGCCTTGTCTGCCCGCACTGCAATGAAGAAATTGACCTGTTCGGAAAGGGCGGCGGCCAAAAAATTGCTGAAAAACTCAATGTCCCGTTCCTCGGCAGCATACCGATCGACCCTGAAATGCGTAAGGCAGGTGACGAAGGTCGTCCCTTTATTATCAGGAGCAGCGATAATGCTACCTGGAAACGGGTCGATGAGGTCATGCAGGCACTTGTCAGGGCGGTAGAAGAATAAATGCAGTACATGAAGATTCTTTCAGGAAACGGTGAGCCTATGGAGATATTTCAGGATATTCTGCCTGCCCTGGAAGATATTCATGTATTCCCTGATATTATTGAACCGGTCTATCAGAAGGCACAGTCCCTCGATGATGCAAACCTCGACAAATTCCGTTTTTCCCTGATACGTGTGCAGATCTGGGCCGATATACATCGAAATGAAGACATGGAGAAAGCCCAGAATATGAAGTACGTGGCGCAGGTGACGGAAAAAATTATTTTTGGATCTCTCCTGATGACTCACGAGGAGATCCAGGAGCAATAATTAACCCTTTTTTTCGCTCCGCCACTTTATTTACAGAGTTTAAAGGACCTGTCCGAAGCGAAAACCGGATCCTGCTAAACATCAGGTATTATTCTTCCTGTATAGACCTCTTCTTCAAATCCGGAAGACTTCCACCGCAGGTATGAAAAAAATTTCAGGATCTGACCCTGCTCTCTCCCCGCCGGATTGGAAGAGATGCCTGTTAATCACTGTAACGGACGGTTTATGGCAGAATCTTCCGGAACAACCGATCTGTTCCCTGACAGGATATGCCAGGATTTTATGTATGCTGGCAGTTATAAAAACCAGAGATGCGTGGGTGTGTACGGCTCATCCGAAATTCAGCCCGCCTTTATTCATGAGGAGATCGGGACGACTTCATCAGGGATTATTTT
The DNA here is from genome assembly GCA_002503825.1 of Methanoregulaceae archaeon UBA467. GTDB lineage: Archaea > Halobacteriota > Methanomicrobia > Methanomicrobiales > Methanospirillaceae > UBA467. The sequence goes on along the minus strand of DASP01000002.1, from coordinate 79,877 downwards.
CTCTCTAAAATCTTCATATATATTTTAAAACGGGTTCCGCCAGGAATGATATCTGAATGATATGATATCGGCGGCCCTGATACCTCTTAACTAATCTGTTTATCAATGAAATTAAGATAATTTTTATGAGATCGCGGGCAGAGGACAAGCATGATTCCACTTACCGTACCGTCTTCCTCCCGGATTGGAGCAGCGAAGCCTTCAACAGGAACTCTCGTTGAGTCTCCTGTAACAAGCACCGCATTTTCAGGGATACCGGCGGTCTCTTTATCCTTCATTACACGGTCGACAGGGTTTTCAATCACCTTGCCGTTTGAATTACTGACAATTTTCACTATCTCCCCGAGGTGGCGTTTTCGTGATGTGCTCACCCTTTTACCGACAAGCTGGTGTGCAGCAGGGTTCATGTACTCGATATAGCCACTGATGTCAGTTGTGATGATCCCTTCTGAAAAGCAGTGGAAAATTTTTTGATAATAATTCAGTTTATCCCGGGCAACCCTGTTGAGGGTATGCTTGAAAACTGCAAGTTCGATAGCGATGGAAAGATCCGTATCCTTGAATGGTTTGATGAGGTATTCGCAATCATCTGTCGCCTTCGCCCGTTCAAACGTTTTCAGGTCCTGATCGCCCGTAAGATACACAATGGGAATGTCAAATTCCCTGATGATACGGTTCGCGGTCTCGATCCCGTCGATCCTTCCCTTGATATTGATATCCATGATGATGATATCCGGACTGGACGATGCGGCAAGGCCAAGGGCCTCTTTTCCGGAACTGGTCACTCCAACAACCGTGTACCCCAGTTTTTTCAGCCTCATCTCGATAAGATTTGCAACAATATTGTCATCCTCTACAATCAGCACATTATTTCCAGACATTAGTCCCCCCCTGACCGTGCAAATTTAAATGAGATGCGTGAGATGTATCATTTTACACGATAAACCCGCATTAACAATCAATTTAGGGAGGGGAACCTGATAAACTCTATGTATCTTCCAATTTAATTTTACATGGATATCCATGCACAAAAAGAGATCCCTGGGTAGACCACATCGTTTTGTTGCATCATTCCCATTCAAAAATATAGAATAACTGGTGGAACCGCATGAAAAAGTTCTCATTTATCGCCCGCGTCCCGGACCGGCCAGGTGCATTGCATAAAGCAGCTGAAATTGTGAGCCGGTATTCCGGGAATATCAATCGTATACAGTTTGACCGGAGGATCGACCCTTATACTGTTTTTTTTGAACTGACCACTACCGAAGAGCATTACCAAAAAATCACCGGCGAGCTCTCTGCGATTGGGTACCTCCAGACCTCCCTGAAGCCGTTGAGCTTTCTCAAACTCTATGTCCATCTCCCGCACAGGCCGGGTGCACTGTTTGATTTTCTCCAGTATACAACATCCTGCAGGGCAAATATTGCATATATCGATTTTGATGACAAGGGAAGACACCCGGAAAGGCTGACGGTGAGTCTCAATCTCGATGACAGCGCCGCGGTTGACAGGCTGCTGAACCAGTTGAAATCAAGGTACAGGCTTGAAATAATCGAATATGATACGACCGGCCAGCACCTTGACGACACGGTCTTTTATCTGCGGTTTGCCCAGGAGATCAGGACACTGGTCGGGGAATCCGAGGATGAGTTTCTCATGCAGCTCCTGGGAGACATCAACCACATCGTACAGGAGCATATCAACCTCGGCCAGGACCCGCAAAAGGCATTTGACAGTGTGCTGGTGACGGGAAAAACCCTGAATGCCACGAAAAATCACGATTTTTACGCGGATATCCAGAGTATCGCCCTCGACGCGGAAACCACACTGTATTGCATTCAGCCCCCCTGCGGAGGGAATGTGTTTCTCATCGACGGGAAGGACGAATGTGTCATGGTCGATACCGGTTATGGCATTTATTTCCCGGATATATACTCCCTGATATGCCAGCATATCGCGGGCGGCGAGAAAAAAATATCCCGCATATTCATCACCCATGCCGATGCAGACCATTGCGGGGCGGGGGGTTTTTACCAGGCGAAGGCGTTCATGCACCCGGGGACACTTGATATCATCCGGGTATCAAACCGTGGCTATGGTTCGCGAAACGAAGGCTCCATCCTTGAGGAGGTGTATACAACCCTGATTAATCTCTTTTCAAGGTTCAACCCTCCCGGTGATATCGAGTTGTACCAGACCAGAGCTCTGCGGACACGGGGAATTTTTTCTGTCATCTCTTCATTTAAACTTGGAAATCACGAATTTGAAGTGCTGGAAAGCCTTGGCGGGCATATCCATGGCCAGCTGTACCTCTACAGCGCAGGGCTTGGAGTGATATTCTGTGCAGATACGGTCATAAATTTTGATCATATAACCCCCGAAAGGGCACGATACAATTCACTCGCCCATATAATTGTCACATCCGTAAATGTAGACAGCGACATCGCAAAAAAAGAGCGAAAGGCACTCCTGCAGCTGGCCGCAGAGACCGGCGGTGATTTTTTCAGGGACCGCAAAAAATGCCTCGTCTGTGGAGGACACGGACCGGTATCAGTCCTTGAAGGCACCACACTCGTGCCGTACGGGGAGATCAGTATGTATAAAAAGGATGAAACTCAGGGATAAACCCCGGGGAGCTCCTCACTTTTTCAGGGATTCAAGGACTGCGAGTGTCATTGCCCGTATCCCAAGCGGGATTACTCCTTCAGGTGACGGGGCAAACCTGCTGCTGTGAAGGTACGTCTTTTTTCCGGCGGTATCGTTTTTCCCGGGAACGCCTGTCCCGATCCTGAAATAACAGAGCGGCACAGGGGGATCTGCCGTCCCGAAAGCGCCGAAGTCCTCACTCCCGGTTAGTTTCCCGATACGCACGACGTTCTCTTTACCAAGGCCCTCTTCAAGCGCACCTGCGACCCTTATCGTAAATTCAGGATCATTCCACATCGGCATGACAGATTCATTGAGGATTATGGCCGAAGGCATCAGTGATTCCGGAAGACCAGATGCCATTGCAATTCCCATGCAGACGCGGTCAACTGAAGCCATAAGGAGATCCCTGATCTCTGGTTTAAAATACCGGATATTTACCTGCAGCTGAACGCTGTCCGGGATGGCGTTATGTTTAATTCCACCGTGCACGGATCCCACGGTAATCACAGCGAATTCGGCAGGCGGGACTTCCCTGGAAACGATAGTCTGTAACGCAAGAATGATTTGTGCAGCGATCACTACCGGATCCTTTGTCTGGTCCGGGTGGGCAGCATGCCCGCCGATCCCGTGCACCGTTACGTCAACGGACTCAGAACCGGCTGAAAAAATGCCTTCGCGGTAGCCTACGGTTCCTGCAGGCTGTTCGGGTCCGACATGAAGGGCGAGTCCGTAGTCAGGGCGACCGAAGCGGGAATAAATGCCCTCATGTATCATTTTTTCTGCTCCTGACACGGTCTCTTCAGAAGGCTGTCCGATACACATAAGTGTCCCGCTCCATTCATTTTTCATGCGGGTAAATATCCGGGCTGTGCCGGCAAGCACGGTCATATGGATGTCATGACCACATGCATGCATGACATCGACCTCTTTACCTGACGGATCCTTCATCCGTACGGTGCTTGCATAGGGAAGACCTGTCTCCTCTTTGAGCGGGAGTGCATCCATGTCGGCACGCACCATGACGACAGGGCCATCGCCGTTTTTAAGGATTCCCACAATGCCATGCCCGCCGATCCCCCTGTATACCGAAAAACCTGCAGACTCAAGCTCCGTGGCGAGTTTTTCTGATGTCATCTTCTCCTGGCCGGACAATTCGGGATGTGAATGGAAATAACGGTAGAGGTCCTCAAGATATGCATAGTCCTCTGAAATAAGTTCGGGTAACAGATGTTGTATTCCGGAATCAGGATTCATATCTTCTGCTCCACCATACGTGTGAGTGGTCCGGGACAATAATGATTGAGATCAGGACGGACCGGGAAGACCTCCTGCCCGGCAACAGGGTTATTTCTGCAACGCCCTGAACCGTTCAATCGACAGATCGAGGTAGTCTGATTCGCAGTCGATTCCTATGAATGAGCGTTTAAGCAGGTGTGCTGCAAGGCCGGTTGTCGAGCTTCCGGTGAATGGGTCAAGAACGGTATCCCCTTCATTTGTTCCTGCTATAATGATACGTTTCAGGAGTGCGCATGGCTTCTGGGTCGGATGCCGTCCCATTTTTTTTTCTGAACGCCCTGGAGAGGGGATGCTCCAGACTGTCCGCATCTGGCGTCCCTTTTTTTTCAATGGATCATTGAGCCAGTCACTGCTTTTCATCGCATCATAGTTGAAGATATGGCGGCCGTTTCGATTTTTACGGGCCCATATCAGGGTCTCATGGCTTGCGGTAAAGCAGCGGGTGCTCAGGTTGGGCGGAGCATTCGGCTTGAACCAGCATATATCGTTGAGAATATGAAATCCAAGTCGCTGTAGGGCAAAACCGCATGCATATATGGAATGGTAGGTGCCGCTGACCCAGATTGTCCCGTTGTCTGATAAGACCCGTCTGCATGATTCAATCCATGCGAGGTGAAATGAGAAATCCTGCTCGATCCCTTTACTGATGTCCCAGTCGCCTTTGTCAACCGGCGCCCTCCTGCCGCCATGACAGGTAAATCCTCCGTTGGAAAGGTTATAAGGCGGATCTGCAAAGATGAGATCGATTGAGTTGTCAGGCAGCGCTGCGAGTATATCGATACAATTTCCGTGATAGAGTCGAAAACCCGCATCACTGAAGTACGGGCGCATCCCTGTGTCCGCCATTTTAATATACTCTGTTAAAAATTACCGCCTCGCAATAAATTTTTGGTTAATGCAAGGAATATCAGTATATCAAATTCTTTTCAGGAATATTAAACCATGTCGGGACAGGAAGCGGCCCTTCTGGATCGTACGAAATTCTATTGTAGTATGTGATGACAACCATGAAGGAGAATCATGGCTGAGCACAGGGTACAGGACATGATGGGCCTGATGGCATCAAAAGTGAAGAAAATTGCCGATTCGATTTCTGATGATGAAATTGAGGGATTTTTAAAGGAAATCTTAAACGCGAAACGTGTGTACGTAATGGGGGCCGGACGTTCAGGACTGGTTGCCAAGGCATTTGCCATGCGCCTCATGCATCTCGGGCTGACTGCGTATGTTGTCGGAGAGACGATAACACCGGCAATGAAACCCGATGACGTAATGATTGTATTTTCTGGTTCGGGCAGAACAAAAACAATAGCAGATATCTCTGAGACCGTCAGGGAGATGGGTGGACGGATTTGTCTCATTACATCGAATGCAGACTCAAGGATAGGCCGGATATCAGATTCAATAGTCATCATCGAACACCAGCGGGACGCTGTCAGGGATGATGCGCAGGAATTTGAGATCAGGCAGATGATGGGTGAGCATAAGTCTTTTGCACCGCTTGGAACACTGTTCGAGACGGCTGCAATGGTCTTTGCAGATGCCATCATCTCAAGGCTGATGGAGATCACGAAGACCGACGAGAAAGAGCTTAAGAACAGGCATGCGAATATCGAGTGAAAAAGACAGTTGTGATGCGATATGAAACACAGATGTGCCAGCCGGTGCAGCGGCATCGAAATATCAGGGATACGGAAACTCTTTGAGGCTGCAGGCCCCGGATCGATCAACCTGGGACTTGGCCAGCCCGATTTCAACACGCCTGCCCATATCAGGGAGGCGGCAATTAAGGCAATAGAGGAAGGAAAAACCGGGTATACCCCAAATATGGGAATTCCCGAACTGAGAGAGGCAATTTCAAAAAAGTTCTCGAAAGAGAATAATCTTTCATATGCTCCTGACCAGATCATTGTTACTGCCGGGGCAAGCGAGGCACTCCACATCATCATGCACGCCCTTGTAGAGAACGGAGACCGGGTCCTCTTCCAGGACCCCGGTTTTGTCTCGTATGCATCACTGGCCCTCCTTGCGGGCGGTCGCCCGGCCGGTGTCCCTCTCGATGACAACATGCATGTGAATGTGGAGGCAGCGAAGGAGATGATGGACAATGCACGCCTTTTTGTCCTGAACTCCCCTGCCAATCCCACGGGTGCGGTTGAAAGCAGGGAATCCATACGTGCACTCGTGGAATATGCAGATGACAAGGGAGTGACCATCGTCAGTGACGAAGTATATGAGCATTTTATATACGGGCCGGAGCACTGGAGTGCGGCACATTTTGGTGACGATGTCATTACGGTAAATGCAACCAGCAAGACCTATGCAATGACCGGGTGGAGGCTTGGTTATCTTGCAGGGCCGAAAGAGTACATCGATCAGTGCATCAAGGTCCACCAGTACTGCCAGGCGTGCGCAACGTCTATCTCCCAGTATGCAGCCCTTGCGGCGTATACGGGTGACCAGCACTGCGTTGAAGAGATGCGAAGAGAATACCTTGCCCGCAGGGATTATCTTTATTCGGAGCTGTCAGATCTCGGTTTTGATTTTCCAATTCCGGAAGGGGCTTTTTACCTGTTTGTGCCGATGAAGCAGGACCTTATAAAGGATATTATTAACAGTGGCGTTATTATAACTCCCGGGTCTGCATTCGGTGAAAACGCCCCGGGTTATGCCCGGTTCAGCTATGCGACATCCATGGAAAATTTAAAAGAAGCGGTCAGGAGAATCCGGAACGTGAAAGGTGTCTGAAATGGTAAGAGAATTACTTAAAAAACTGTCAGATGCACATGGTGTATCAGGAAGCGAAGGAAACGTCATCGACGTAGTCAGAAAGGAGCTCAAAGGGCACGTGGATGAGATGTATACCGACTCCATGGGCAACCTGGTAACCGTGAAGAAAGGGGGAGAATTCAAAGTCATGCTTGCAGCGCATGCTGACGAAATAGGTCTTGCCGTGAAATCCATCGATGATAAGGGGTTTATCAGGTTTGTTACCCTCGGAGGTTTCTATCCCCCCACCCTCTATAGTCAGCGGGTCATCCTCCAGGGGACGAAGGGGAAGGTGACCGGGGTGCTGGGCGGAAAACCTGTTCACAAAATGGATGACGAAGAAAAGAAGAAAGGGATTAAAATCGATGATATGTTCATCGATATCGGGGCGACAGGCAAAGAGGACGCTGAGAATCTCGGGATTGAGATCGGAACCCCTGTTACAATTGACCGTGAACTTACCGACCTGGCAAACGGGAGGGTGACCGGAAAGGCATTTGACAACAGGGCCGGAGTTGCAATGCTTATCAGGACAATGCAGCAGGTGAAGAGCAGGCATACGGTATACGGGGTTTTTACCGTCCAGGAAGAGGTCGGCCTTAAAGGGGCACGGACAAGTGCATATGCACTCTCACCGGACTGTGCAATTGCCACGGATGTAACATTTCCCGGTGATCATCCCGGTCTCGACCAGAAAGATGTACCCGTCGAGATGGGAAAAGGTCCGATCATCACCATTATCGATGCAAGCGGCAGGGGCCTTATTGCAAGCAGGCCAATGGTGAAATGGCTGAAAAAAGCAGCGGCTGATAAAGATATACCGGTACAGACAGAAGTCGGGAGCGGCGGGACGACCGATGCGACCTCGATACACCTCGAACGGGGCGGCATACCCAGTACAACGCTGAGCATACCCACCCGCTATATCCACTCCCCCGTCGAAGTCCTCGATATAAGGGATATTGAAGGCGGGGTCAGGCTTCTTGTTCAGGCCCTGAAGAGCAAGCCGGAACTGGGGAAGTGATATTTTTAATTATCAACCCCATTTTATCGTAATTTTATCAATGGTAACTTGTTTTATTTAATTAAATGAAATAATCCGGATTTTTTAATCTTATTAAAATGCCCATTTTACCAATAAATCCTTTATAATAATCCTGAGTTATATCCCGGCGTTCGTGCCTGGGTGCAGGTTAAGCTTTATTGTCGCGCAGGGTATGGTGAATTATATACGGATCAATCCTGGACAGGTCTGTAAAACAGTTCAGCTCGTGGATCAGGGTGTGAAAGAGTTACCGCAGATAATGGTAAGCAATTATTATTTAAGTTTTAAAAGTGGATTATTTTTTAATTTAAGTCAAAATTTAAAGTTTTTTCGTGTTCAGCTGATTAAGCTGTTATACTATTTCGATCGGAATGAGTATATTGCAGTTGAATCTTTTATCACATAACAATGCGGGCACCACTTACACCAAGCACTATTTTATGTTAACACTTTGTGATTTTAACCTGAATTGAGTTCTCAAATAGCAAAAAAAGCACGATAAGATATCATTTTTGTGGGAAAACTTTATATATATTACATGAGACGTTATGATGAATACATTTATATCGGAAAATGAAGTCAGAAATCACTTTCATTTTCTGATTAGAGGATGTAACAGGTGAATCACAACTGAGGTTTCATATGACACGGATGAAGACACTTAAAATCGCACTTCCGGTCCTTTTCTGTATACTGATGGTACTGCCGGTATCGGCAGCCCTCGGGATATCAGGGATCAATCCCGTTTCGGGTGTAAATACGGGGAGTGTGTTTATCACGAACCTGTCAGGGACCGATTTTACAAGCGATGTATCGGTACGACTGACGCGAAACGTAGGAACGAACATTACTGCAATGTACGTGACGGTGGTTGATTCCAGCCGCCTGACATGTGTTCTGGATATCAACGGGGCACAGTGGGGTCCATGGAACGTTTCTGTAGTAAATACAACCAGCCTTGAAGAAGCAACCCTTACAGACGGGTTTACGGTCACGAATCCTGTTCCGACCCTGACGGCAATTACACCCTCAGGCGGAGTAAATAACGGGACCGTCATCATAACAAACCTTGCAGGAACAAATTTCCTTGACAACCCGACTGTCAACCTGACACTTGCGGGTGTGAACATCACGGCCACAAATGTCGTAAAAGACAGTTCTTCAAAGATTACCTGCGAGTTTGACATTACCGGGGCGACACCCGGCGTCTGGAATGTACTCCTGACCAATGTTGACGGCCAGACTGCGTCTCTCGCGTCGGCATTTACGATCCGGTATCCTGCACCGTTTGTCACATCTGTGAGCCCGGCAACAGGTCTCAACAACCAGGTTGTGGGAATCACGGACCTGTCAGGATCAAATTTCATGACAGGGGCAAATGTCACCCTGAAAAAGACAGGGAAGGCTGATATACCGACGATCAACGGCGCCATTGTTCAGCCATCCAAGATCCTCTGCTTCTTTGACTTAAACGGAGCTGCAGTCGGAGCATGGGATGTCGTTGTCACCAACACGGACGGTCAGAATGGCACGCTTCCTGCTTCATTCACCATCTATTATCCGCAGGCACCCGATGTGACCGGAATTACTCCGGCAACCGGAGCAAACACCGGAACGGTCCCGGTCACGGTAAGCGGTACCGGCTATGAAACCGGAGCAGTATTAAACCTTACAAAGACCGGACAACCTGATATAACCGCTTCAAATGTTAATGTCAGCGCCACGACTATTACCTGCGACTTCAATCTTGCCGGTGCAACTGCAGGTATGTGGGATCTTACCGTCACCAACGATGACGGACAGTCTGATACGCTTGGGAATGCATTTACAGTAACATATCCTGCACCGACAGTGACGGCGGTCACTCCAGCTTCAGGAATGAACAGTGGCACGGTATCCATCACGGATCTTGCCGGGACCGGTTTTGTCACCGGTGCAACGGTAAAGTTCACCAAAAGCGGCGAAACTGATATTCCGGCGACAAACATCAATGTCGTATCATCCGGTATGATCACCTGTGATGTCAACCTCACCAGCGCGGTGGCCGGAAACTGGAGCATTGTGGTAACCAATACTGACACCCAGTCCGGAACACTTACCGACGGGTTCGAGGTAACAAACCCTGCACCCACAGTCACGTCTATCGCCCCCATGACCGGAGTCAATAACGGGGTGGTTGCAATCGCAGATCTTGCCGGAACAGGATTCCTGAACGGTGCAACGGTCACATTCACAAAGACCGGTCAGCCCGATATCGGTGCAACCAATGTGGTTGTTACAGGGCCGACGAAGATCACCTGTGATGTGAACCTTGCAGGCGCCCAGGCCGGACTCTGGAATGTCATTGTCAATAATACCGACGGGAAGAGCGGCTACCAGCTCAGCATTTTCACGGTCACGAACCCGCCGCCCACGATAAGCGGCATCAGTCCTGACAGTGGTTTGAAAGGTACAACTGCTCCAATTACAGATCTTTCCGGAACAGGATTCCTGGCAGGTGCGACCGTTCACCTGTTAAAAACGGGCGAGACCCCGATACCGGCAACAGGTGTTGTTGTAAATCTCACCAAAATCATGTGCTTCTTTGACCTTACCGGTGCAACGGTCGGGGACTGGGACGTACAGGTGAACAATACCGATGGCGGGTCGGCAACACTTCCTGCAGCATTTACCGTGTATTACCCGGTTGCGCCGGCAATTACGTCAATTACTCCGGACACGGGTGTCAATACCGGCAGTGTGGCGATAACTGACCTGGCCGGGACCGGTTTCGAAAGCGGGATTGCAGTTAACCTGACCCGTTCCGGCTATCCTGACATTCCGGGCACAAACGTCATTCGTGTAAGTGGCAGCAAGGTAACCTGTGACTTCGATCTTACCGGTGCCGAAGCCGGCGACTGGACGGTTGTTGCAGTTAACAACGACGGTCAGCTCGGGACACTGGCAGGCGGATTCACCGTCATGCACCCGGCCCCTACCGTGAATGCCATAGTCCCGGCATCGGGGACGAATAACGGAATAACCTCAGTCACGAACCTTTCCGGAACAGGATTCCTCTCCGGGGCAGCTGTAAAACTGGTAAAAACAGGTGAAACTGATATCAACGGAACCGGTGTCAATGTCGTCACGCCAGTGAAACTGACCTGTAATGTCGACCTCACAGGAAAAGCAACAGGTCTCTGGGATGTAATAGTACTCAACCCGGACGGACAGTCCGGCAGTAAATCAGGGATATTCACAATCGAAAACCCTGCCCCGACGGTCACATCGATAAGCCCGACAACAGGAGCTAATAACGGGGCAGTCCTCATCAACAACCTTAACGGTACCGGGTTCCTTGCAGGAGCCACCGTCAGACTGACGAAATCGGGTCAGGCAGATATTATCGCAACCGGTGTCAATGTAGTATCCCCGACAAATATCAACTGCACATTTGACCTTACCGGCAAGGCGCTGGGCACCTGGAGTGTCGTCGTCTTCAATACCGATGGCAAATCCGGTAACCTTGCAAATGCATTCACCATCCTGCCGCCACCCCCTGCGGCTGACTTTATCGGAAACCCGACAATCGGCACTGTCCCGCTGACGGTCCAGTTTACCGACACAACCCTCAATAACCCGTCAGTCTGGATATGGGACTTTGGCGACGGAACCCTTGCGGGAATATACGAGCAGAACCCGGTTCACACCTATAATGCTCCGGGAACCTACAATGTCAGCCTTAACGTATTCAATGCCGGAGGAAGCGACAGTATTACGAAGACCTCATACATAACGGTCATTACACGGCCGATTGCCAATTTCACGGCAAGCCCGACCGAAGGAAATGCACCGCTCCTGGTCCAGTTCACTGACACATCGGACGGCAATCCGGGCAAATGGACCTGGAAGTTCGGCGATGGCGCATTCTCACTCCAGCAGAACCCCTACCACCTGTATACGAAGGCAGGAACCTACAACGTTACCCTTACGGTCTATAACAGTGCAGGTTCGGATACCCTCACAAAGACAGAGATGATAACGGTACGTTCGGTGCCGGTAGCGAATTTCGCCGCAAACATTACCTCCGGAGATGCCCCGCTTGCAGTCAGGTTTACTGATCTCTCAACCGGCGGACCAACCAGCTGGGCATGGACCTTTGGTGACGGAACCAGCTCTGCCGACCAGAACCCGGTGCATGTCTACACCACGCAGGGCACTTACAGTGTCAAACTTACCGCGACGAACAGTGCAGGAAGCAGCACCGAGACCAAGAGAGGATACATTACCGTTCAGCAGGGACTGAAGGCAGCATTTACCTACACAACGAGCAATCCGGATAATACGGCACCTCTGAGTGTAGCGTTTACCGATGCGTCCGAAGGACGACCACTTCGGTATACATGGCAGTTCGGTGACGGGTATATCTCAACAGACAGAAACCCGATTCACAACTACCCGAACGCGGGGACGTATATTGTTACCCTTACGGTCCTGAACCTCGGAGGGACTAATGCGACAACGCAGACAATCGTAGTAAAAAGTCCCCTGGTCGCTGAATTCAGTGGAATCCCAACGCAGGGATCGGTTCCGCTGACCGTCCAGTTTACCGATAACTCCATAGGAACCCCGGAGCGGTGGTTCTGGTCATTCGGTGACGGACAGTTCATGGAAATAACAAATCCTGCCAGCAAGAACGTGATTCACACCTACAACGCAGCAGGCAACTACACGGTGCAGCTCTCCGTGACTGACGCCTTTGGCTCAAGTGTGATCTCAAAATCCAATTATATCAGGGTATTACAATTCCCCTGATTTTTTAAATAACCTCAGTTTACTTTTTTAGATAATTAAAATCCACTGAACTCTGAAGAATGCAATTAGCGTTCCTGATTAGATAATTCCGGCTCTACAAATAAGTCCCCCGATCGGCGATATATCCTGATAGGATAAGTGCCGCCGCCCCCGACGGGCGCCCCGGCGGCGGTTCAGTGACTATTACACGATTAATGAAAAAAGAGGTTTAGCTTCGACCTGTTCACAACATTAAGGAAGTAATTTATAAAGTAACTGAATATTCTGGAGCCATTATTAGGCAAAAAAAGAAAGCAGAGAGATTTTTTTCAGATCTCTTCAATTCTCTTTTTCATCTCATTTATCATATCCCTGAGCCGGATCGCCTCTTCGAAATCCAGGTTTTCAGCCGCCGCCCTCATCCCGCTCTCGAGTTCGACAACGAGATTGGGCAGGTCAGTCTTCGGGATATGTCGTGTGTCCTTAAGATCAACCTCTTTTTCCCGGACGGCTTTGATGATGGTCCTCGGGGTGATATCGTTCATCCTGTTATATTCCATCTGCAGTGTCCGTCTCCGTTCTGTCTCGTTCAATGCGTCTTTTATCGATCCGGTCATATTATCTGCGTAAAGAACAACGTGAGAATTCACGTTTCGTGCCGCTCTTCCTATAATCTGGATGAGGCTTCGTGAATCCCTGAGAAATCCTTCCTTGTCGGCGTCAAGGATTCCGATAAACCCGACCTCAGGGATATCAAGCCCCTCCCTGAGAAGATTGATGCCCACCAGAACGTCAAATTTCCCGAGCCGGAGCTGCCTGATGATCTCGGTCCGTTCAAGGGTATCAATTTCTGAATGGAGGTAACGGGTACGGATACCCTGTCCCGCGAGGTATTCGGTGAGTTCTTCTGCCAGCTTTTTTGTCAGGGTTGTGAGGAGGACACGGTCACCGTCTGCAACCGTTGACCTGATCTCCTTCATGACATCGGCAGTCTGTCCCCCGGTCTTCCTGACCTCGACAACAGGGTCGACAAGCCCGGTGGGCCTGATGATCTGCTCGACGACCTGGCCCGAATGCTCAAGCTCGTATGCAGCCGGCGTTGCCGATACAAAAATGGTCGACCTCATGTACTGTTCGAATTCCCTGAACATGAGCGGCCGGTTGTCGTAGGCGCTTGGAAGGCGGAAACCATACTCAACAAGAGATTTTTTCCTGGAACGGTCACCCCGGTACATACCATGAAGCTGCGGGAGTGTCTGGTGACTTTCATCGATGAACATCAGGAAATCATCAGGAAAGTAATCGAGCAGACAATACGGTTTTTCGCCCGGTTTTCTGAAATCGAAATGACGTGAATAGTTCTCGATACCTTTGCACGAGCCGGTCTCCTCTATCATCTCGAGGTCATACAGCGTTCTCTGCTCAAGCCTGTGCGCTTCGAGCATGCCGAGATCGGGAAGACGTTCATCCAGCTCTTCCCTGATCCCGCCGAGCGCTTTTTTCTGCAGGTGTTCAGGAATGACATAATGACGCGCGGGAAACACGTAGAAATAATTCATCTTTTCGGTAATTGTTCCGGTAATTTTGTCGACCTCGACAATTCTCTCGATAACATCTCCGAACATCTCAATCCTGATGATGTTGTTGAAATATCCCGGGATGATATCGATGGTGTCACCCCTGACCCTGAACCTGCCTGGCATCAGTTCAAGGTCATTTCGTTCATAAAGCGAGGCGATAAGGCTCTCCACGATAGTTTTACGGGGGCGATGGTCTCCGGCCTTTAATTCGAAACCCATGTCGCGGTAATGTTCCGGCCGGCCGAGACCGTAGATACAGGAGACCGATGCGACGACGATCACATCTCTTCTCGAGAGGAGGGAAGCCGTGGCCGACAGCCGCATCTGCTCGATTTTTGGGTTGATCTGCGCGTCTTTTTCAATGTACTGGTCTTTTTTCGGTATATATGATTCAGGCTGATAGTAATCGTAGTATGATACAAAGTATTCGACCCGGTTCTCGGGAAAAAATTCACGAAATTCATTGTACAACTGCGCGGCAAGGGTCTTGTTATGCGCGATGACGAGCGCGGGCCGCCCGGCGTGTGCAATGACATTGGCCATGGTAAAGGTCTTGCCTGACCCGGTCACGCCGAGAAGGGTCTGGAACCTGTTCCCGGCCTCGAGCCCGTGTACAAGCTTTTCAATTGCTTCCGGCTGGGATCCTTTTGGGGGGAATGGTGAATGCAGCTTAAATTCATTCATGGAATGACCCTCTTTTTCCGGAGGAGCCGGTGATAGGTGATGGCAAACCGGTGTGATTCATCACGGATCTCCTGCAGAAGGTGTGATGATTTTTCGTTCCGTGCGAGGGGAAGGGGATGGGCCCTCCCTGGAATAAACACTTCCTCATTCTTCTTCGCAAGCGCGATTACCGGAATGGTAAGGTCGAGATCCTTCAGGCTCCCGGCTGCAGCTCCCAGCTGGGTCCTGCCCCCGTCAACAATAACGAGATCCGGAAAGGGTGAATCCTCATTTTTAAGACGGAGGTATCGTCGCCGTACAATTTCACCGATTGCCGCGGGATCATCTATACCGTCAACAGTTTTTATTTTGAACCTGCGGTAGTGTTTTTTATCTGGCCGGCCGTTGGTAAACCTGACCATTGAACCCACGACATCGGTTCCTGAACTATGTGAAATATCAAAACATTCGATGACAGCCGGCAGGTCCCCGAGACCGAGTATTTCTTTCAGTTCCTCGAGTTTGATCTCCTCTCCAAAATACGAGATCTCGATATTTTTCATGACAAGGTCAAGCAGCCTTTTTTTGGCTCCGATCTTCGGTACGGTGACCGTCACTTTCCGGCCCAGCCTGACTGCCAGGAAATCACTGAGGACGTCCCCTACCTCATCAGGGAGGATTACCTCCGATGGCACCGGGTTATCAGAATAGAACTGAACGAGAAATTCTTCAAGGAATTCTTCGCCATGCCCGAATACAAATTCCTGTTTGTGCGCCAGTGTTCCTTTATGGACGTGAAATAGCATCAGGAACACTGAATTGCCGGAGATCCTGTAATTAATGATATCCTCATCATCACTGCGCCGGCGCGACATATCCTGCCGTTCTGACAGATGATCGATGGCATTGATCTGGTCCCGCAGGACCATCGCGTGTTCAAAGTTCAGCGACCGGGAAGAATCTTCCATCTCGTCCTTCAATGACGATATCAACTCGCCGCATTTTCCCTTAAGGACCATCGATGCTTTTTTTACAGACGCCGCATATTCATCCCTGCGTATCTCCTGTCTGCACGGGGCGCTGCAGGTATGGATGTGGTAACGAAGGCACCCGCGACGGGTCATTTTTTTGCAGGTCCGGAGCCGGAATAACTTTTTTACAAGTGAAAAGATATAGTCCCGCTCTGCTGCGGATACGAACGGTCCGAAAAAGGTGCCATCACCCTCAGCCCTGCGGGCGATGTGAATCCTCGGGAATGGTTCTGCAGTAAAATGGATGAATGCGTATTGTTTTGCATCCTTGAGATCGATGTTGTACCGCGGCTGGTGGGTTTTTATGAGACTGTTTTCAAGTATAAGGGCTTCAACTTCATTTGCAGTGACAATGTAGTCCACGGTTCCGATGTGTGATACAAGCTGCCCGGTCTTTGCATCGCGATGACGTTTCTGGAAGTAACTCGAGACGCGCTTTTTAATGTTCTTTGCCTTGCCCACATAGATGATAGTGTCTTTTTCATCGCGGAAGAGGTAACACCCGGGTTCCGGGGGCAGGTTTTTAGTCTCGATCATTGTTCAGCAAGTATTTTTTTAAGGAATTCCCCGGTATAACTCTTTACATTGCCGGCGACCTCCTCGGGCGTCCCGGTGGCGATGACCTCACCCCCGGCGTCACCTCCTTCAGGACCAAGATCGATTAAGTGGTCTGCCGATTTGATAATGTCAAGGTTGTGTTCGATTACAACGACCGTGTTTCCTTTCTCCACGAGTTCATCGAGGACTGCGATCAGTTTCTTGACGTCATGGAAATGCAGCCCGGTCGTTGGTTCGTCGAGGAGGTAGATAGTTTTTCCCGTCCCTTTTTTGGCCAGCTCGCGGGTCAGTTTGATACGTTGCGCCTCGCCACCGGATAATGTGGTGGAACTCTGCCCGAGCTTGATATAATCCAGTCCGACCGCAGACAGCGTCTCGAGTTTGTTTCGTATAGCCGGGATATTCGAGAAGAGCAGGAGGGCTTCCTCCACGCTCATGTTCAGGACATCCGAAATGGACTTCCCCTTGTATTTCACTTCAAGGGTCTCACGGTTATACCTTTTTCCTTTGCACTCCTCGCATTCGATATAGACATCGGGAAGGAAGTTCATCTCGATTTTTATCAGGCCATCCCCTTCGCAGGCTTCGCAGCGTCCGCCTTTGAGATTAAACGAGAATCGTCCGGGCTTGTAACCGCGCAGTTTTGCCTCCTTTGCCTCGGCAAAGACCTTCCGGATCTCGTCGAAGACTTTTGTATATGTTGCAGGGTTACTCCTCGGGGTTTTCCCGATAGGGCTCTGGTCGATGACAATAACCTTGTCAACATCTGAATCAAATGCCAGGGTGTCAAACATTCCAGGGGTTACCCTGGAATTGTAGATTTTTTTCTGGAGTGCCTGGTACAGCGTGTCATAGATGAGTGTGGACTTGCCGCTCCCCGAGACCCCGGTGACTACGGTGAGGACCCCGATGGGAATATTTACATCGATATTTTTCAGATTGTTCTCGCGGCAGCCTGAAATCCGGATGTATTTTGTGCTTCTTCTCCGTTCACCCGGGGTATCGATCTTCATGGCCCCCGAGAGATACTGCCCTGTCAGTGAATTTTTATTTTTCTCGATCTGTGCCGGTGTTCCTTTTGCCACCACGTATCCGCCATGTACGCCTGCCCCCGGCCCCATATCGATGACGTAATCCGCGCTCCGTATGGTATCTTCATCGTGTTCGACAACGATGAGGGTATTTCCCAGGTCACGGAGCCGGCGGAGCGTGTCGATAAGTTTCTGGTTATCTTTCTGGTGGAGACCGATGGAGGGTTCGTCCAGGACATAGAGCACTCCCATCAGGTTCGAACCGATCTGGGTTGCCAGACGTATTCGTTGTGCCTCGCCGCCCGACAGGGTTCCTGCACTGCGGGAGAGGGTGAGATACCCAAGGCCCACCTTTTCGAGGAAATCAAGGCGGGCATTGATCTCCTTTAAAATCTGGCGCGCGATCTCCTGCTGTTTATCTGAGAGACTGAGTCCTGAAAAAAACCTGATACAGGACGACACTGACATATCGGTAACATCAATAATTGACCGGTCATTGATCCTGACTGCGAGTACTTTTTCTTTCAGGCGTTTCCCGTTGCATTTCGGACAATCCGATATCCTCATGAATTTTTCGAGTTCCCGCTTCCGGTACTCGGACTGCGTCTGGTGATAGAGTCGATCGGCCTGCGGCAGGAGCCCCTCCCACGTCCCGGTATGTGCCCAGTGCGCATCACCGTTTTTCATGCTCATTGAAAACTTGATCTTTTCATCAGATCCGAACATCAGGGCATTATACTGCGTGGGATTCAGGTTTTTGACTGGGGTAAGGATTGAAAACCCGAAATGTTTCGCTACCGCACCGAGGTACTGCGCGCGATACCCGTCCAGGAAATTACGATAAAGTGCGACAGCACCATCAGCGATGGATTTAGAGGTGTCGGGAATGATAAGATCGGGATCGAATTCCATCCGGATCCCAAGCCCGTTGCATTCCTCGCATGCGCCAAACGGGCTGTTGAACGAGAACATGCGCGGCTGGAGTTCCTCAAACGTGATACCGCATTCAGGGCAGGCCATTGTTGCGGAAAAGATAGTTTCAGCATCCTGCTCGCTAAGGACGATAATCAGCCCGCCTGATTTTTTAAGTGCATTTTCACAGGCTTCAACGAGCCTCGACCGGTCAGAGGCATCGAAGCGATCAATAACCACATCGATATCGTGTTTTTTGTATCTCTCGAGACTTAGGTCCTCGTCAGTCCGCTGGATCTCTCCGTTGATACGAACCCTGACATATCCTTCCTTATTCAGGTCCCTGACAAGCTGCTGGTAGGTACCTTTTTTCTGTCTTACCACCGGGGAAAGTACGGTGACCATTCCCCCGATCTCCTCCTGTATCCGGTCTGCGATACGTTCCGGCGACTGCGACTCTATAGGTATATTGTGAACAGGACAATAGGGGACCCCGATACGGGCAAAGAGAAGTCTCAGGTAGTCATAAATCTCGGTTACAGTGCCGACGGTACTGCGCGGGTTTTTGCTGGTTGTTTTCTGCTCGATGGATATTGCAGGTGAAAGCCCCTCAATGGCGTCTACGTCAGGTTTGTTCATGAGGCCAAGGAACTGCCGCGCATACGAGGAGAGAGACTCCACGTACCGTCGCTGGCCTTCGGCATAGACGGTGTCAAATGCGAGTGTTGATTTACCAGACCCTGACAATCCGGTAATCACGATAAATTTGTCCCGCGGGAGGTCAACAGTGATATTTTTGAGGTTATGCTGTCGCGCTCCGCGGATGGTGATCTTTTTCATTCGTGCGATCTAGATCTGCTGCGCTTCCCATATAGAGACACCTTTCGGGGTAAGGATAAGGATTCAGGGTCCCCGGAAATGCTCATAAAATTTTAAATGCCAAACGGTCCGGCCGGTAAACGAATCCTGCGGGGAAAAGTGGGCACGGTCCATCCAAAGACGGTTTTTTACCATTTTTTTGCATCTTCGCTGTTTTGTATGGGTTGAGGGAACCCAGTTCTTTGAGGGATTATTGATTAGTTACTGAATCGCCGCCGGGGCGCCCTTCGGGGGTGGCGAAGTTTATCGCATTGGGAGGTATGTATGTAAAAGCCTTCACATATCATTCTACAAGAAAGATAATATGCACACGAAATAGCGAAGAGCTGTTTATACTATA
The DNA here is from genome assembly GCA_002503825.1 of Methanoregulaceae archaeon UBA467. Classification (GTDB taxonomy): domain Archaea; phylum Halobacteriota; class Methanomicrobia; order Methanomicrobiales; family Methanospirillaceae; genus UBA467. Next base: position 60,350 of record DASP01000002.1, on the reverse strand, counting down.
CCTTTTCTATTGTAGTCAACCGCGATGAGATGCCACGGGGGCGACAATTCTCAACTGAAATTCCTGATAGTCAGAGAAAATTTTGCTTTTTTGAAACGCTTATTTTGATAAAAAACATGTTCAATCCATTTCTCTGACAGGAGGGGTTCTCACCCCTCCCTGCCCCACCCCGCTGAAGATATCCTGTGGGCAGGGTTAATCGGAACCTACTATTTTCACAATTATAGAGCACGGTCTATATCGCATTATGGGGGGCCACAACGGCCGAGCATCAGCCCCGGGAGTGTCGTGATGAGGAGTGCGGAGGGAGATGAGCAGTGAGATTATGGGGAGAATTTCAATAAAGCCAGACAACGGGAAAAGTTACAACAGAGTGAATAATTCTCCTTTTTTTAATGAACACTCATGGTACCATCCACAGAAGGATGTATTACCCTGGATCCCACGAATTGCGGATATCGGTAAAATACAAAAATGAAGCCTCTTCGCTGTTTTGTACGGGTTGATTGGAACTCAGTTCTGTGAGGGAGTATTAATCAGTCACTGAATCGCCGCCGGGGCGCCCTTCGGGGGCGGCGACGTTCATCATAGTGAGAATATGAGTACAACAACCCCTGGATATTACGCACAATTTGAAAATTGTATCCACACGATAGAGCAAAGAACACCTTTACTTTCCAGTACCCTCTTGGTATCAAAATCAGAAGGATGTATTACCCAGGATCCCGCGAATCCCTGATATCGCTAAAATCCAAAAATGAAGAATATCCTCCGCGCGCGATTGGAAATTATGCGATATCGGCTGAGTTACACAGGCCAGGTAATAACCTGGTGAATCATCAGGTCACATTTGCATGAAAGTTTTTGAGATGCTCCTTACAATATAAATGAGGCAGAATAATTGCAGGGCCCTGAATATCCCCGTCCTGCAGATTAACATCAGGAGACAGAACATTCATGCAAAAAGTCTATGTAATAGGGCACCGCCAGCCTGACACCGACAGTATCGGCAGCGTGATAGGATATTCCGAGCTCCTGAACACGAAAGAGCCCGGGCGATATATCCCTGCGCTGTCAGGGGATATGAACCCTGAAACCAGGTTTGCACTCGCCCGGTTCGGCCTGGAACCCCCGGTACAGGTTGAGAGCGTGGAACCCTCGGTGGCAGATATCCCGTTCTTTTATACCCAGAGCGCTCCCTCTGATATGCCCACCATCGATGTTGCTGCAATGATGGACGAATACGAAGTGCGCAACATCCCGATCGTTGACTCGGGAGGTTTTCTCCTCGGGCTGGTGAGTGAACATGGTCTTGCGCGGGCATATGTTACCCCGCAGCGTGTCGAACAGCTCTCTATCGGACCGATACAGGTTCAGACGCTGGCACGCATACTTGATGCAACCGTGTGTAATGCCAGCAGGGATGTCCTGAACGGCAGGGTAACGATAGTCATCGATGCTCTTCACGTCTCCCTGTCCCGTTTATCCCCGGATGATGTCGCGGTTGTCGGTGATAACGAACCTGCACAGCTGGCTCTTATTTCAGCAGGCATTGCCGCGCTGGTTATTGCAGAAGGCGCACCTGTTGGCGGAAGGGCGCTTGAGGCCGCAAAGGCACGGGGAGTGACGATCCTTTCCAGTCCGCTCGACGGGTTCAGTGTCGGCCGTATGATGCACCTCTCCCTCCCGGCCGGACAGGTAATGGCGCGCGATATCCCCACCGTCAGGCCCGATGACCCCCTTTCCTATGCCAAAAAAGTAGTGACTGATTCCAAGTACAGGACCGCCTGTGTCATCGACCGCGATGGAAAACTCATGGGTATGATCTCGCGAAACACGTTCCTCGACGAGATCCAGAAACAGGTGATACTCCTTGACCACAACGAGTATGCGCAGGCCGTGGATGGCATCGAATCGGCAGAGATCCTTGAAGTAATCGATCATCACCGTCTCGGGGCCATAACGACCCTGAAACCCGTGAAGTTCCTGAACGAACCGGTGGGATCGACATCCACTATCATCACGAACAAATTTGTCGAGGCCGGGATTAAACCGGCACCCGCGACAGCAGGGATTCTTCTTGCAGGGATTTTGTCCGATACGCTCGTACTGAAGATGTCCACCACAACTCCACAGGACGAAAAAGCGGTCAGGTATCTTGCAGAGATAACCGGTATTGACCCGGTCGTATTCGGGACGACCCTTATCCAGAACGGCATGGACCTTGAGCATACCCCGCTGCGGGAGCTTCTTTCGCAGGATATCAAGAAATACACACTTTTTGGGAAGGATATCGTCATTGCGCAGGTGATGACGGCCTCTGATGTATATGCAAAGGATCACAGCGATGAGATAAGGATTGAATTAAAAAACCTGAGAAAGGAGAACGCAGCAGATCTGTATATGGCACTCTTCACAAACGTTATTGAAAATAGTAGTGAGTTATTTGTTGCAGGAGATGTCGCACTGCTCGTATCGCTGGGATACGAGGCTCAGCCGGTTATCCTGCCAGGTGTCATGTCACGCAAGAAGGATTTTGTTCCGGTTTTCGGCCAGAAGCTGAGAAGTATCTAGGTTTCAGGTGAAATGGAGAATTTTTTTTAAAAAACGGTATTATACCGATTTTAGTATTATCCTTATACTTCAACGATATCTTCTTCATCGGCAATAATCTGGATATCCCATTCGTCGTCGTCGAACGCGAGGGATCCTGCCCCGTCACAGACCGGGCAGGTGATGGTTTCTGTTACCGTGTTGCACCCGTTCTGTTCGGAAAGATCGTCATCACTCACCATGTCTTCCGTTGGCATATGGAAGTATTTCTTGATGTCGTGGGATTTCAGTTCCTGGCAGATCCGGTACTGTTCGTTTGGGACAACGCCGCTCCCTTTACATCGCCGACAGGTAAGGAGGATGGTCATGGTAAGCCTTTCTTATGATAGATAATTAATCACAATTTTGTTATGATATTATATCAAATATTTATTAATGGAAATTGATTATATTTGTGGAAGGTCAACCCACGAATATTTTGGAATATCTAAATATTCTTATGAGATATTTTCACGACTAAACTGCATCAAGTTCAACACAATTTCGTATCCTCATATAAGTTCGAATCACCTTATTGACGGAGCGTTTAAAAGAATCATTTATCCTTTAATTGTCAGGGGAAAGATCAGGAGCAGAAATATTAAACATATAACCAATCAGGATCTCGCCTTTTTACTCACATTTTTTAAAATGAACCCGGTTGTTACAACATGTTTCGATTTGATCCCATGGACGTACTATAACATCCGGACTCCCACCTGGAAAATGATTTTGAATGGTCTTAAAAAATCAGATTATATCATTACTATATCAGAATTTTCAAAAAATGAAATTATTAAGACGCTTGATTATCCAGAAGAGAGAATATTTCGGATTTACTGTGGAGTAGATACGAATAAATATTTTCCAAGGCACAATAGAAATATTCTCTCCCGTTATGGGGTAAATAAAAACGATAAAATTATTTTATATGTTGGCTCGGAAGAACCGCGTAAAAATTTACATGTTTTACTTGATTCGATATCCAAGCTTAAAGAATCATTTGAATCAGTTAAGTTAATAAAAACAGGCAATCCGGGTTTTGGGATATCAAGAGAGGTCGTTGAAGAAAAGATCAGGAAATATGGGCTTGAAGAGGATGTAATATTTACAGGGTATATTTCTGAAGATGAATTACCCAGCCTATATAATTCTGCCGATATTCTGGCATTCCCCTCTTTTTATGAAGGTTTTGGACTGCCCCCCCTTGAAGCGATGGCATGTGGTTGCCCAGTTATCACATCGAACACCACTTCACTTCCTGAAGTCATTGGAGATTCGGGCCTCATGATTGACCCTCATGATGCTGACAAATTTTGTGAAGCAATGGAATTATTGTTAATAGATGATAATTTGCGCAAAGAAATGATTGTTCGAGGTTTAAATCGGGTTAAAAGTTTCAGTTGGGAAGATTCTGCAATTCAAACCTTCAGATTATATAAAAAAATCAGGAATTCAAGAGCCTATTAAAATAATGCTTTAACATCATTCCGATGCTTTTCATCTGTTGGTCCGGTGCTCTGATTTTTGGATCCGGAAGAAGACATTCAGTCGAATAGGGAGAACCGGTTACCCAGTTCCCCCCTTCCAAGAACCGTACGTGAACCTTTCGATTCATACGGCTCAAGCACTTCACAACCCAATTTTTGGGCGGCAAACTGCGAAGTAAGTAAGCTTGGTCTGGGTCGTAGTTGTTCGCTGATTTAGCGAGTCAATCCTGTTCAAGAAGTACTCTTTATCAAGATACGGATTCATCTCCAGTTTTACCATGGAGCGCCTCCTGATTTTTGTATCTGCAAAGAGAGCAAGATTCTTGGTTTCAGATTTAAAGACCCAGTTGCGAGTTTCTTCAGTATGCCAATATCGATTGGCAATCCATTGATGACCTTTCTGGGGGTGTCTTCGTTTCGCCCATTTCCAGAGCATATTCCACATTACCGCATCCATTCGCTGAAATGTTGCTTTACTGGCGACATGGCTGTGATAGTTCGTCCACCCGGTGATAACCGGATTTAGAGCATCAATCAACTGGTCTTGAGTCCAGGCAGCTGCTTTCTGAATGGTGTATCTGATTTTCTGCGTCAATCTCTGGATAGAGGATTTCGATGGCTTCATTAGCAGGTTGCCATTATATTTACGGACGCACCAGCCAAGGAAGTTGAATCCATCATCGATATGGGTGATGGTAGTCTTTTCCTCCGAAAGTTCAAGTCCACGTTTCAATAGAAACCCACGGATGAGTTCCTTCAGTTCTTCAGCGGTCTCTTTTGTCGGAGCAGTAACGATAAAATCATCAGCATACCGAATGAAATGAACTTTCATATTCGGGTACTGGTTCATTATCAATGTCTCCATCCCATCGAGGACCATATTGGCAAGGATTGGTGATACGACCCCGCCTTGTGGTGTACCTCGGTCCGTGGGGAAGAGTTGCTGCTCGTATATGAAGCCTGCATTCAAGAACTCGTGTAGGACTTGTTTATCCATAGGGACGTTTTCCTTGAGCCATTCATGGGAGATATTATCAAAGCACCCTTTGATGTCTCCTTCCAGAATCCATTGTGCGGATTTCGGGTGCACTAAACATTGGAATGCATACTGTGATGCATCCTGAGCGCTCCGGTACAACCGGAATCCAAATGACCGGAAGTCAGCAACGGTCTCAGCGACGGGCTGGAGAGCCAGCGCGTGCAGTGCCTGCATTGCCCGGTCATACATAGTCGGAATAGAAAGTGGTCTTTTTGTCGTCTTTCCCGGTTTCGGGATATAGATACGTTTCAATGGTTTTGCGCGGTACTGTTTGTCAGTGAGGGTCATGGCTGCCCGCATTTTTTCCTGCGGTGTATTCCATAGTTCCCCATCAACCCCAGGAGTCCTCTTCCCACGGTTCTGGGTAACAATTCGTACCGACAATAATTTTGCATGGTACGAGTGGGTGAGCAGATACTGAAGTCGTTTTACCAAGTTCCATCTTTCTTCGATAGTTGCCTTTGCAATCCGGGTCTGCAGTCTATTCACTGTTGCTCTGGTTTTGTTCCAGTCAGTGGAGTTCCACTGATGGGCAAGAGCACTGTCTGTACACTTCTCGCACTGTGGCGTCGTTGAATGTTGTACATTCATAGATTTGCCTCCCTTCTTTGCTGTAAAGCACATGCCGCAAGTCAGCACCTTTTCAGGTCAGGGAGTCTCCCTTATCCCGCCCATTACAGGCAGGCTTTAGCTTTTTGCTGCTTCCTCTCCCGTCTGCGTTATCGGTTCTCCTTGCGAAGTCCCTACCTCTTTCGAGGAACGCATACGGGTTACCAAGTTCCGCACTATGGATAATGTAGATGTTTTAGGAGCCATCTTTGGACCGGGAACCTTCTGTTCGTTCGTTATATCGTGCAGGTAGCCGGTATAACCTGATTCCATACCTTTTGGTTCAAGCGTCATCAGTCTGGTTTCGCTTGTCGCGGATTACGACCCTTACGATGATTCAGCGTTGCTTCTCCATGACATCCTTTCTCTGGCAGGTTGACCGGATCAGACTCCCGGTTTTCTCCACGTTGTCCCGCAGGCTTCACACAATTCCGTTACCAGAAATGCATGCTGCGGTAGAGATATCCCGAACGAATGGGATAGCGTTGCGCAATCCATATTACAGCCTCTTGTCACACGCCTGCTTTCCGCAGATCTTTTTTCATGCATAATAATTTTCACACCTTCCTCCAAGGATCGTAATTATTTTCCTTGCATTCTCGTTTAAATTGGTTAATTGCACTTCCATCTCCCCGTGAATATCCACCTTTACTTCAGTAATCCCAATGAAATCAGTGAATATCCATTTAAGTGTAGGATTTTGAACAGGTTTATTCACCTGGTTCGGCACAAATTCATTTCGTTTCTTCAAACGTGTCCGGATCAACCATTCCGCCACAGAGTATATAAGAAGGGTCAGAACCATAACCATAGAAAGAGCCTCGATTCTCTCAGGCTTTTTCAAATACACCTCGGAGATCCTGAAACTCCTGTCCTTGAGAAAACGGAATCCCTTCTCGACAGCACTCTGATTTTTATAATAATCCAGCATCGTTTCCGGGTCAAGTGAGAGATCATTTGAAGCCAGGATGAACCTCCCTAATTTTTCTTTTTCTGCGAGAATTACCTCATTATTTCGTTCAATTTCAGCCTGAATTGAGAAGACGATTAGCCGTTCCTCGTCGTTCCTTGGCCGTCCTCGTTTTACCTCAATCTTCCGTGATATTGGGACAATCGTAATCTGAGAATATTGATACGATGGATGGTTCTTGAGCCAATGATCTGCCGCTGCCTGGGCATCCTTATCACAGGCAAATTCGAGTCCACAGAGTTTCTTCAAAGATTTTATGGTCTGCACATCCATTTTTTCCAGACTTTTCTCGAAGGTCTTCTCTTTCCTGGTCTGCATCTCCCTTGAATGCACGAGTACCCATTTCTGGGGAATATCTCCGTAGTCTGAGGTAGTTTCATAGAACGAATACCGGATATCATTGCCCTGAATCAGCGGAACATCTGCATGGAGAAGCGTCTTGACTTCAGTGATGGTGGAAGGTACATGGGTGATCCAGTGGAGATCCTGACGTAAATTCCGGATATTTTCTGCAGTATAAAGCGCGCTGTCGGCGACGAAGTACGCATCATCGGGAATCTGTACAGCTGCCCGGAATTGTTGTATTGAGTCGATCAGGTTCTGTTTATCCGAGGCATTTCCGGAATAGGTCTTCGCAAAGAGTGGTATTCCGTGCTGGTTGGTGATGGTGCTGAGTACGAATTGTTTGAGGTCTGGACGGTTGTCCTTGGTATGGCCATACGTTATCTGGATCGCTGGGGTCCCGTCGATATGTTCATAGTTGCCATGGACACTCACGCTGGTGGTATCGGCGTGGAGGAGCTGAGTGCCGAACTGGACTTTCTGCAGGACCTGGAGAACTATCTTGATGAAGAGATCGGTTGAATTTGCCTCGTATATCCGATCCAATGTCCTGCCAAGTACATCGTCATTGAGATCTTCAGAGAGAATACCGGGCCCTAATAGTCGTTCCGTTGCTATATTGCTGAAGAATTTTGGGAATATGTAGAGCCTTCTCTCGTTGAATCCCAAGGCATTCAGGATCATGGCTTTGAGTACAATGCGCTAACTTGTGCTGGCCTTGTTTTGGTATTATTTCATCGATGATACGGCCTATCTCAAGGTCATCATATATTCCGGCGACTATTCCATGGTGGGCCACGATGGCAGACGAGACTTTCATTCTGCCTTAGTAGTTATGCAGAAGTTAGCTAAAAATGTTTAGCTTCAATCTGAGATCTGCGGAAGGTCGGAGTGTGACAAGAAGCTGTATTATGGATTGCACAACGCTATCCCATTCGTTCGGGATATCTCTACCGTAACATGCATCTCTGGTAACGGAATTGTGTGAAGCTTACGGGACAACGTGGAGAAAACCGGAAGTCTGATCCGGTTAATCTGCCAGAGAAAGGATGTCATGGAGAAGCAAACGCTGAATCATCGTAAGGGTCGTAATCCGCGACAAGCGAAACCAGACTGTTACGCTTGAACTAAAAGGTATGGAATCAGGTTATACCGGCTTCCTACACGGTATAACGAACGAACAGAAGGTTCCCGGTCCAAAGATGGCTCCTAAAACATCTACATTATCCATAGTGCGGAACTTGGTAACCCGTATGCGTTCCTCGAAAGAGGTAGGGACTTCGCAAGGAGAACCGATAACGCAGACGGGAGAGGAAGCAGCAAAAAGCTAACGCCTGCCTGTAACGGGCGGGATAGGGGACTCCCCGACCTGAAAAGGTGCTGACTTGCTGCATGTGCTTTACAGCAAAGAAGGGAGGCATATCTATGAATGTACAACATTCAACGACGCCACAGTGCGAGAAGTGTACAGACAGAACTCTTGCCCAACAGTGGAACTCCACTGACTGGAAAAAAACCAGAGCAACCGTAAATAGACTGCAGACCCGGATTGCAAAGGCAACTATCGAAGAAAGATGGAACTTGGTAAAAAGACTTCAGTATCTACTCACCCACTCGTACCACGCAAAATTATTGTCGATACGAATCGTTACCCAGAACCGTGGGAAGAGGACTCCTGGGGTTGATGGGGAACTATGGAATACACCGCAGGAGAAAATGCGGGCAGCCATAAACCTCACCGACAGACAGTACCGCGCGAACCCATTGAAACGTATCTATATCCCGAAACCGGGAAAGACGACAAAAAGACCACTCTCTATTCCAACCATGTATGACCGGGCAATGCAGGCTCTGTATGCGCTGGCTCTCCAGCCTGTTGCTGAGACCGTCGCTGACTTCAGGTCTTTCGGATTCCGGTTGTACCGGAGTACTCAGGATGCATCGCAGTATGCATTCCAATGTTTAGTGCATCCGAAATCCGCACAATGGATTCTGGAAGGAGACATCCAAGGATGCTTTGATAATATCTCCCATGAATGGCTCAAGGAGAACATCCCGATGGACAAACATGTCCTTCACGAGTTCTTGAAAGCAGGCTTCATCTACGAGCAGCAACTCTTTCCCACAGACCGAGGTACACCACAAGGCGGGGTCATATCACCAATCCTTGCCAATATGGTCCTCGACGGGATGGAGACATTGATAATGGAACAGTACCCGAAGATGAAAGTACATTTCATCCGATATGCTGATGATTTTATCGTTACTGCTCCGACAAAAGAAACCGCTGAAGAACTGAAGGAACTCATCCGTGGGTTTCTATTGAAACGTGGACTTAAGCTGTCCGAGGAAAAGACAACCATCACCCATATCGATGATGGATTTGACTTCCTTGGCTGGTGTGTCCGTAAATATAACGGCAGCCTGCTAATGAAGCCATCTAAATCCTCTATCCAGAGATTGACGCAAAAGATCAGACATATCATTCAGAAAACAGCTGCCTGGACTCAAGACCAGTTGATTGATGCTCTAAATCCGGTTATCACCGGGTGGACGAATTATCACTGCCATGTCGCCAGCAAGGCGACATTTCAGCGAATGGATGCTGTGATGTGGAATATGCTCTGGAGATGGGCGAAACGAAGACACCCCCAGAAAGGTCATCAATGGATTTCCAATCGATACTGGCATACTGAAGGAACTCGTAACTGGGTCTTTAAATCTGAAACAAAGAAACTTGCCCTCTTTGCGGATACAAAAATCAGGAGACGCTCTATGGTAAAACTGGAGATGAATCCGTATCTTGACAGAGAGTACTTCTTGAATAGGATTGACTCGCTAAATCGGCGAACAACTACGACCCAGACCAAACTTACTTACTTCGCTGTTTGCCGCCCAAAAATTGGGTTGTGAAGTGCTTGAGCCGTATGAATCGAAAGGTTCACGTACGGTTCTTGGAAGGGGGGGGCAGGGTAACCTGTCCTCCCTATTCGCCTACATCGTCAAATCCATCTATTATGGGCATATTTTAGGTATCTAACTTGAGGTACAAAGATCTTGCGGTTGGTTAATTCACAGTTTCATATTTTTACTGCGAATTGTGGGCTAAGTATAGTATTTCCTCTAACTATTATTGGTACGTGCGAAAGGTGGGTATAAAGATCTTTCTATCTGCTTCTAAAAGTCCCACTTTCTATTTATGAGCAAAAATTAGTGAACTACTGGGACTCATTTGCTAACACTTGAGCCAACTCTTTCCAAGATAAAATGCCACTTATATCAATTTTCGATCTGTCATAATTTGCAGCCTTTACGAGCGCCTCTCCGATTGAGCTACTGTCGTTCTGTTTATAATAAAAAACATGACTTCTGGTTGAATTCATTTCAATGGGAGCAATAATTGGTAACTTCATCCAAGTATATTGGATAACTTTGAGGCTATCTGATAAGGATTCAAATCCTTTACTTACTGTTCGTGTTTGTAACCCGATATCAGAAAATTTCAAATAAGGTATGGTCTCATCGAAAGGAAGTTCTCCGTAAGTCATTATATTTCCCATATTCCAGTTATTTTGGAAGGGCCCTATGAGATGAAATCCCCAGTTTGGGAATAATGTTGCCCCGATTTTAATAAAGTTACCATCAAGAGAAGAATTGCCGATAAAAATAATATTTTTTTCAAATCGCTGAAACGTATGGGGCATTTCATAATCTTTTTCAAATAGATTCATTGCCAGTCCATGATGATGTAGTCTAACATTGGAAAGATTTGAGAACTTTCTTAAGAAAAAAGAGGAGGGAACACTTATCAGATTAAATTCTGATGCAATTTTTGTCTCATAACGAATTACGGAAGGGTGGCAATTCAGATATTCTAAATCATCCGATACTCGGTACACAAAACGTGTATTGGGACAAACCTTTTGAAAAGACTTGAAGTACATTAAGGCCGGCGTACTTTCAAAGATAACCAAATCACTGTCCCGAATTAAATTTTTCAGATTTTTTGGGATTTTTTTTCCATAAAAGAAATACGGGACCGTCAAAATATTATTTATAATTTTTGAAAGTATTGGTTGATGTTTAAAAATCGAATAATTATTAATATTTTCCGGAGAAATTAAAGTAAAAAAAATATAACTAACAAGGTTATTTTTTACATTAATTTTTTTATTCAATTCTTTTTTTATCGGATATTCAAATCTATAATCTTCAGTAAAAAGAGAGAATAGAGCGATAGGCGATGTAATAAAAATTACCTCCCAATTCAGATCAGCATAAGTCCGGGCTAAAAATTGGAATCCGGCTTGTCTCTTTTCTAAAAGATAATGATGAGATACAAAGACGACTTGTGGCATTTATTAATATCATCGTGTTCAAAATAAATAAATTATAAGCTGAATATACAGCAGTTTTAATACACTACCAATTCTAATCAAATTACTTAATAATATTAAAGTTGAATCTTACAGAATAGAATAATTGGATTGTATTAATGCTATCATTGAATATTTCAATCATTGGCACTGGATATGTAGGGGCCGTAACAGGGATCTGTTTTGCCGAACTTGGCCATAACGTAATTTTTATTGATCTCAATCAAACAGTCCTTGATAAAATTAAGTCTGGAAAATCACCTATCTATGAATCCGGTCTTGAGGAATTGTTGAAGAAGAATCTGGAACATATTACTGTCACCCGCGATTACCAATATGCAATTCAACACACCGATCTCACATTTATCTGTGTCGGTACCCCTTCCCAGGAAGATGGAATGATGGATCTAACATATATTAAATTGGCAAGTCAGGCAATTGGCACTGCATTAAATAAAAAAGAGGAGTACCATACCGTAATTGTTAAAAGCACTGTCCTTCCTGGAACCACGGATCAGATAATCAGTCCATGCATCGAAAAAACCTCGGGGAAAAAAACTGGGATTGATTTTGGTATTGGAATGAATCCTGAATTCTTACGTGAAGGGGATGCGGTCAATGATTTTTTCAATCCAGATAGGATTATTCTGGGGGTAAATAATCAAAGGACGGAAGAAATCTTACGAAATTTATATTCCCCGATACAATGTCCAAAGGTAACAACCACAATTAAGGTTGCTGAAATGGTTAAATATGCCAGTAATGCATTTCTTGCAACCAAAATCAGTTTTGCAAATGAAATCGGGAACCTCTGTAAAAAATTGGAGATAGATAGCAACGAGGTATTTCATGGTGTAGGATTGGATAAACGGATCAACCCACATTTTTTTCGCACGGGAATTGGATTTGGGGGATCCTGTTTTCCAAAAGATGTCCTGGCACTGGTTACATTCGCGAAGTCGCTTGGAATAGAACCCAATATTCTTAATGCTGTACTAAAAACTAACGACCACCAACCAGAAAAAATGATAGAACTTCTGAAACAGCACATTGATGTCCAAAATAGCATGATAGGAATTCTCGGACTTGCGTTCAAGCCAGATACGGATGACGTACGGGAGAGCCGTGCAATTCCAGTTATAAGGACATTACTTGATTCGGGGGCACAAATTATTGCGTACGACCCAATGGCAATGAATAATTTCAGGAAAATTTTTCCTGAAATCGGGTATATGGAATCAGCAGGAGCTGTTCTGAAAGCTGATGTGATTCTTATTGTTACCGAATGGAAAGAATTCGAACAACTGGATTATCACAATAAAATTGTAATAGACGGACGAGGAATCAATAAAGCAAGGCGAGAAGCATGTATTTATGAAGGAGTCTGTTGGTAAATGATTATTAAGAAAGCAGTAATCCCCGCTGCAGGAATGGGGACTCGTTTTCTCCCGGTGACAAAATCGATGCCGAAGGAAATGCTTCCTATCATTAATATCCCCGTAATTCACTATGTAGTAGACGAAGCAATCCGGTCTGGAATTGATGATATTCTTATTATTACTGCCCGGGGGAAACGGTCAATTGAGGACTATTTTGATGATGCACCCGAACTCGAAGCCCGGCTCGAACAAAATGGAAAATCGCACCTTCTCAAAATGGTTAAAAATTCATCTTCACTTGCTGATATCCATTACATCAGGCAAAAAGAGCCCCTGGGACTTGGAGATGCGATCCTACGTGCAAAGCGTCATGTGAATAATGAACCTTTCGCGGTCCTGCTTGGCGACGATCTTGTCCGATCGCAATCTCCATGTATATCCCAATTAATAGATCAATTTGAAGAGCATTATGCATCAGTCATCGCAGTTGAGGATGTACCAAATGAAATGGTCAGCAGTTATGGAATTATTCGTGGGACAGGGATAGATGAAAGAATAATTAAGATCGACGAAGTAGTGGAAAAACCTAAATTAATAGACGCCCCCTCCAGAACAGGGGCAATCGGCAGATATGTGTTCACACCGGAGATCTTTCGGTGTATCGAATCTTTAAAACCTAGTGTTAATAATGAAATCCAGCTGGCAGATGCAATCAATAATCTTATTCAAAAACAGGATGTCTTGGCATACAGGTTTGAAGGGACTCGCTATGATACAGGTAACGTTGTGGGATATTTACATACATTAATAGCTTTTGCAATGGATAATGATGAGATTAGGAAAGATCTTATACCGTACCTTAATCAAGTGTTATCCAGATTCCCCGAACGGGGGGGAAGATGTCATAAATGAATAATAATAGTGTTCGTATTGGAGTTGTTGGGGTTGGTTATTGGGGCCCGAATATAATTCGAAATCTAACTAATATGGAAGAAGTGCAATTAGCAGGAGTTTGTGATCTCTCTAAAGATGCACTAAACCGTGTAAAGATGCAATATCCTGACATTCCCCTTTTTAATTCATTCGATGACATGATCAAGCATACAAAGCCAGAAGGGGTAGTGATCGTGACCCCGGCAACTACACATTCAATGCTGGCCCGCCAGGCGTTGGAATGTGGGATTGATGTTCTTGTTGAGAAACCGCTTGCAACGACTTATGATGATGCATTGATGCTTACGCAGATTTCAAAGGATAATAACCGCGTATTAATGGTTGGTCACACTTTTTTATATAGTGAATATGTCCGGACTCTGAAAAAAATTATTGCGAAGGGAGAAATTGGTAAAATTCTTCATATTTATAGCGAACGCTTGGCATTAGGTCAAATAAGGACTGATGTTGATGTTTTATGGAACCTTGGTCCGCATGATATCTCGATATGCAATTATCTTATTGGGAGCACACCGACAGAAGTAGCGGCATGGGGATTTAATGTGTTGAATCCGGTAATGCCAAAGGCGGACATTGTTGTGGGAAAGTTGGTTTATCCTCAGGGTATAACTGTATATTTACATTTTTCATGGTTGGATCCTCAAAAGGTAAGGAAGATGATCATTTTAGGGACAGAAAAAATGATCGTCTATGATGACACAAATCCCACGGCACCAGTTGTTATTCATGATAAAAATGCGATAATCGGGCCTGAAGGTAAGATATTGATGCGAAATAGGGATAAAAATATTATACCAATTACTCTTCCTGAACCTCTTGGTGTCGAACTACGGCATTTTATTCATTGTGTGCAAACAAGGCAAAATCCTGTCACTGATGGGACACATGGTTCTGAGATAAATGCAGTGCTCGAATCCCTCTCATTCTCGATGAAAAACGGGGGAACTCCGACCAAGGTTCATTTGAGGGATTTATGATTCCACTTGTTGATTTAAAGGCGCAATATGCGGCGTATAAAGAGGAATTAGATAATGCAATTAAAGATGTTATAGATAGTGCACATTTTATTGGTGGCCCTTATTGTAAAAAATTTGAAACAGAGTTTGCCTCTTTTTGTGGGGGGGGCAGTGTTGCACTCTGTGGCAATGGGACTGATGCCCTATATCTCACCATCCGTGAGTTATTAGGCCAGGGAAATAAAAAGGATGAAATTATTACCGTTGCAAATACATTCATCGCAACGTCAGAAACAATGACTCTGGCGGGATATCACCCAGTTTTTGTTGATATTAACCCTGATACGTATCTCATCGATCCCTTAAATATCGAAAAGGCAATTAATGACCGTACAAGGGCAATTGTTCCGGTTCATCTCTATGGTCAGATGGCGGAAATGGATTGGATTAATGAAATTGCTGAGGACCATAATCTTCCAGTAATTGAGGATGCTGCTCAGGCACATGGCGCATTGTACCGGGGAAAGGGTCCGGGACAGTGGGGTGATGCCGCATGTTTCAGTTTTTATCCAGGAAAAAATCTTGGAGCATGGGGAGATGCAGGCGCAATTTTTACGAAGGATGTTAACCTCGCTGAAAAAATAAAAATGCGGGCAAACCATGGGAGACATGAGAAATATATCCACCAGTTTGAAGGAATGAACTCACGGCTTGACGAGATTCAGGCCGCAGTCCTCTCTGTTAAACTTAAATATCTTCGGTTATGGAATGAAAAAAGGAATGTTCTTGCAGCACAATATTCTGCCTTATTTTCTGGCGAAAAATCTATCATTACTCCCCATGTGAATCCCCACTGCAGCCACGTTTATTATGTTTATGTTATCCAGTTACCTGATAGGAATCGGGTATTAAAGGGCCTCCAAAAAAGAGGAATTGATGCCGGAGTACATTATCCTGTTCCATTGCATCATCAACCAGCATATATTTCACAGAAGCATTTTGATTATTCGCTTCCAATTACGGAGAAAATAGCAGATCAGATTTTATCGCTACCGCTCTATCCCGAACTGAAAGAAACGGACGTCCAGATAATTGTTGATAACGTTATTAATGAACTGATAAGGGAGACCTGATCGTATAATGAACGATTTTTTTATTCATCCAACGAGTAATCTCTCCCCAAAAGCAAAAATTGGGAACGGTACAAAAATCTGGCAGTTTTGTACGGTTCTTGACGGAGCAGAAATTGGCGAAAAATGTGTCCTATCGCAAAATGTATATATTGAGAATCATTCAAAGATTGGTAACCGTGTGAAGATAAAAAATAATGTAAGCATATATGCGGGTATAGAGATTGGAGATGATGTATTTATTGGACCAAGTGCAGTATTCACGAATGTATTGACACCCCGAAGTTTTATTTCACGGAAGCATGAGTTCCTCCCTACAAAAATTATGCGTTGCGCGACTATCGGAGCCAATGCGACAATAATCTGCGGAGTAACAATAGGGGAGTATGCATTAATAGGTGCGGGAGCTGTTGTCACCTGCGATGTGCCTCCATTTTCGCTTTTCTACGGCGTAAATGCAATGCAACATGGATGGGTATGTGCCTGTGGAGAAAAAATTGATTCAAATGATGGGGAATATATCTGTGAGCGCTGCAATAGTAGATTCCGAATTTCAAAGGATAATTGTGAGCCAATATTACTTACAGTACCTTAATAGCATTAATAATAGATATAGATATTGAATCCAATTGATCAATTCAGGGTAATTTCCAAAATATTTGGCCGAATATTTTTTTTATAAAAACTAATAAATTACAGATAAATAAACAGTAAGTTGGATTAATAATGATAATAATTATTGATTATGGCCTCGGAAATCTTGGTTCTTTATTGAATATGTTAAAAAAATTAAATGTTGAAGCGAAAATTTCATCAGATATCACTGATTTTGAGGAAGCGGATAAATTAATATTACCTGGAGTAGGCTCCTTTGATCAAGGAGCTTATAATCTGAAGGAATTTAAATTGATTGATATTCTGAATAAACAGGTTATCGCAAAAAAAATTCCCATTCTAGGGATATGTCTGGGCATGCAACTTTTTACAAAACAAAGTGAGGAAGGATCATTAGGTGGCCTGGGTTGGTTTGATGCGATAACCATTAAGTTTAGATTTGATTCTCAATTAAATTTGAAAATTCCGCATATGGGCTGGGGCCCTATAAATATTAGAAAGAATAATCTATTGTTCGATAATATTACAAAAGAATCAATGTTTTACTTTGTTCATTCTTATCACGTAATATGCAATGATCATACCGATATCCTTTCAACGACAAATTATGGATATGATTTTGTATCTTCAATATCAAGAGATAACATTATTGGTGTTCAGTTCCATCCGGAAAAAAGCCACAAATATGGTATGAAATTACTGGAGAATTTCTCCAGAATATAACTGATTAAGATAGCAAATATGATCAGAACTCGCGTTATTCCCTGTCTATTATTAAAAAATGCAGGATTAGTTAAAACTGTAAAGTTCAAAGATCCAAAATATGTAGGGGATCCAATCAACGCTATTAGAATTTTTAACGAAAAAGGAGTCCATGAATTAATTTTTCTCGATATAACCGCATCAATAGAGGAAAAAAGGATTAATTTCGAAATTATTTCTGATATTGCAAGCGAATGTTTTATGCCTCTTGGATACGGTGGGGGAATAAAAACAACCCACGATATTCAGCGAATTTTAAATACAGGTGTTGAAAAAGTTGTAATTAATTCGTATGCAATTCACAATCCGGAGTTTATAAAAAATGCGTCAGATATGTTTGGAAGTCAGAGTATTGTGGTTTCTATTGATGCAAAAAAGAATATTTTTGGTTTTTATGAAGTATTTATTTCGGGTGGAAAAATTAAAACAAAATATAATCCTGTACAATTAGTTCAAGAAATGGAAAAATTGGGTGCTGGAGAAATAATTATCAATTCTATTGATCGTGACGGAAGCCAGACAGGGTACGACATTCCCTTGATAAAATCCATTTCAGAATCTGTTTCAATTCCGGTAGTAGCATGTGGTGGAGCCGGTAAAATTGAAGACTTCGGGGCAGCTGTATATGAAGGTGGAGCTTCAGCAGTCGCAGCTGGCAGCATGTTTGTTTATTATGGAAAACATCGGGCTGTCTTGATAAATTTCCCCACTGATGATGAATTAAAAAAAGTGCTGATATGATAATTCTTATAATAGAGGTGTTTTGATTATGGAAAAAAAATATCAGATTTGCAATCGTTGTGTGATGGACATAACAGACCCAGATATTCAATTCGATGATAACGGTATATGTAATCACTGCCGGCAGTATGACGAATTGGTCAAGAGATATGTATTTGATGGTGAGCAGGGGAAAGAAAAATTAAAGCATATTATAGATAAAATTAAAAAAACTGGAACTGGAAAAGAATATGATTGTATAATTGGTGTTAGTGGTGGGGTAGATAGTACATATGTAGCATACAAGGTGAAAGAATTTGGATTGCGTCCTTTGGCCGTGCATCTCGATAATGGATGGAATTCTGAACTTGCTGTAAAAAATATTGAATTATTCTTAAAAAAACTTGATATTGATCTTTATACATATGTGATCGATTGGGAGGAATTTAAGGATTTACAGCTGTCTTTTTTATATGCTTCAACTCCTGATTCTGAAATCCCCAGCGATCATGCAATTAATGCAATTTTATATCAAATAGCAGAGGTAAACAAAATAAAGTATATTGTTTTTGGATGTAACATTCGAACAGAATCACATCTGCCAAAAGCCTGGTCGCAGGGTCATCTGGATTGGAAATATATCAAAAACATACAAAAGCAATATGGACATATCCCACTTCAGACTTTTCCACATATAAGTTATTTTACATATCAAAAATATTTAATTACCTGTAAAACTGTAAATATTTTAAATTATCTTGATTATTCTAAGAAAGATGCAATAACAATCCTTGAAAATGAATTGGGCTGGAAATATTATGGAGGGAAACATTACGAATCGATTTATACACGATTTTATCAGGGGTATATTCTGCCAAAAAAATTTGGATATGATAAAAGAAGAACGCATCTGTCAAGTTTGATTTGTTCAGGTGAAATTACCCGATCAGAAGCATTGGAAGAATTAAATAATGAACCATATCCGTTAGAACTACAGGAACAGGATAAAGAATATGTCATTAAAAAATTAGGAATTACTAAAGATGAATTTGAAAGAATCATGAATTTACCCAAAAAAACTTATTATGATTATCCGCATGATTGGATGTTACATCCCTCGATCCAACGATTAATATTTAGCAGTTATAATGTTATTTCAGGAAGGAGGATTAACATTTGATTTTATAGTTAATTTTTTATTAATTACTTTATACCGTAACATTATTTGAGAAAATGAACAATTCGATAATGAAATGCCTAAAATAAGAATATTATTCGAATCAGCGGATAAAGGTCCGTTTATAGATTGGGACGAGGAGTCACTTTCGGAGTGTTTTGACACACGTAGAATTGATATTGATATCGGTAAAAACGAAATTAAAAAAGCAATAATATTATTTTTTGATTTAATTAAAGGAATTTTTTGGTGCGACATCACTTTTTCTTGGTTCGCTGATGAATTTACGTATTATATAGTCAGGATCGCAAAGTTGCTAAATAAGCCTACGATTGTTGTAATTGGAGGCTATGAAGTTGCCAAAATTCCAGAATTCGAGTATGGAAACCTTTTAAATAAACGAATGATAAAAAAAATGCAATATTTATTTAATCATTGTGATATTATTTTACCAGTTGATGAAGGATTGAAAAAGGATGCAATTAATAACTTAAAATTGAAAAAATGGGATAATATTAAAGTTGTACCGACAGGTTTTGATCCTGAAAAATTTTTTCCGAAGGGAGAAAAAAGAAATATTATATTGACTGTGGCCTCTGTTAGTGATCTCAACCGTCTCAGACTGAAGGGATTGGATGTATTTGTGGAAACTGCAAAATATATTTCGGATTATGAATTTGTTCATATTGGAAAGCTTTCTATTGAATGTGAAAAATATCTGAAGAATATTTCTCCGTCGAATGTATCCTTGCTTGGTTATTTGCCCACCGAAAAAGTCCTTGAATACTATCAAAATGCAAAGATTTATTGTCAATTATCCGCTCGGGAAGGGCTTCCAACAGCACTGTGTGAAGCGATGTTGTGTGGCTGCATTCCTGTTGGAACTGAGGTTCAAGGTATAAAAACTGCTATTGGGGATAGCGGCTATTATGCAAAATTTGGTGATCCAAAAGATACTGCTTTAGCCATTAGAATGGCATTGGATATAGGAAATGCACTTTATCCTCGAGATAGAATAATTAATGATTTTTCCCTTAAAAAACGCCGAAAACAGCTTAAGGAAATTATTTTGTTCCTAAAAAAAAATAACATAGATTAGTAAATTTTAATATATTGGTGATCATCGTGAATTATCGAGGGAAAAAAGTATTAGTCACAGGAGCAGCCGGTTTTATCGGAAGTCATCTTGTCGAAGCTCTTCTGGAAAACAATGCGGATGTAACCGCATTTATCCATTATAATAGTAGAAATCATTGGGGAAACGTGGAACATCTAAGAAAATATGAAAATTTTTCTGTTATATCGGGAAATATCGAAGATTTTTTATTTGTAAAAAATGCGATAACTGATAAGGATATTATCTTTCATCTTGCCGCACTTATCGGGATTCCATATTCCTATTCTGCACCGGAATCATATATTCGCACTAATATCATAGGAACCTACAATATACTTCAGGCAGCTCAAGAATCAGATATCGAACGGGTTATTCATACTTCAACAAGTGAAGTATATGGGACAGCAGAATATACTCCAATCGATGAAAAACATCCAATTAAAGGGCAATCCCCATATTCAGCAACAAAGATTGGTGCAGACAAACTTGCCGAAGCTTTTTACTGTTCTTTTAACCTTCCAGTAGCGATAATTCGACCTTTCAATGCATATGGCCCCCGTCAATCTGCCAGAGCAATTATACCGAGTATCATATCCCAAGCGATTATTAACCGGACGATTAAACTCGGCTCACTTTCACCCATTAGAGATTTTACCTTTGTTAAAGATACAGTTGCGGGATTTTTAAAAATGGGAAATTCCAATGCTGCAATTGGAAAAATCATTAATATTGGAAATGGAAAAGGAATTACTATCAGAAATCTGGCTGAAATGATAATTGAAATCATTGATCCTGATATACAACTCCAATCTGATGATTCTCGTGTAAGACCCGAACAAAGCGAAGTAAAAGCGTTAATCTGTAATAATTCATTGGCTAAAAGGACACTTAACTGGGAACCCCAAACATCCCTGTCATCTGGAATTAACAGTACAATAAATTGGATGGAACAGAATATTGAGCATTATAAGGCGGATAGCTATATTGTTTAACTTGGTGTAATAAATGCAGGCAGTAATTCTTGCAGGAGGAAAAGGGAGACGTTTGTTACCATATACCACAGTACTGCCAAAACCTCTAATGCCGATTGGGGATATTCCCATACTTGAAGTCATCATTCGTCAATTGGTTAAATATGGTTTTGATGATATCATAATCAGTACAGGATATCTTCATGAACTTATTGTAGCATATATGTCTAATAGGCGAGATATTTCACCGTTTATCCGGTTTAGCCATGAAAATAGGCCATTGGGGACAATAGGGCCATTACACCTGATAAAGGATTTGGAAAAAACATTTCTTGTAATGAATGGTGATATTCTAACAGATTTGAATTATTCCGAAATGTTGAGTTATCACCAATCAAAGAAATCATTAATCACTGTATCGACCTTTAAAAGAGAAGTTAATATTGATTTCGGGGTATTACAATCCGATGATCAGGATCGGGTGGTTAATTTTCAAGAAAAACCAAGGTTGTATTATGAAGTGAGTATGGGTATTTATTTTCTTAACAGGACAATTTTAACATATGTCCCAAAGGAGAAGGCGTATGGGTTCGATCAACTCATGTATGATTTGATATCTCACGGGGAATCTGTCTTTAGTTATCCTTTCACTGGATATTGGCTGGATATTGGTCGTCCTGATGATTATCAAAAAGCAATAGAAGAATTTGAAGATCAAAAAACGAGATTCTGTCCATGAAAATTTTGATTACTGGATCATCTGGTTTCGTTGGAAAATATTTAGTAGACCACATTTCTTTACAAAAAAATGATAATATCCAGATTTATGGCTTGGTTCACAGTCATCTACTTGAAAATACTGATAAAATCAAATATTTCGAGTGCGACCTCACAGATTATCATGAGATTTTTTCAATTATTCGAAAAATACACCCGGATATAATAATTCACCTCGCAGGTATCAGAGGGGATGATCTACATTCCCTGCTTGATGTGAATGTGAAAGGAACAAAAAATTTATTTAATGCGGTAGTTTCCTCAAATATCAACTCCTTGTTTCTCGTTTTTGGATCTTCTGCGGAGTATGGTTATGCAGGAGAGGATCCAATCTCAGAAGAGGCAGCTTTAAAGCCATTAACGAATTATGGAATTTCAAAGGTAGCGGAGATCCTTTTAGCGTTAAGTTATCATCAGCGATTTGGTTTGCCTGTCGTAATATTCAGGCCTTTTAATATCATAGGTCCGGGTCAATCCCCAGATTTTGTCATTGGAAATATCCTCAGGCAGGTAAATGAATTTGAAGAGGGAAAAAGAACAAGTCTTGAATTAAATACTTTGGATTCACGCAGAGATTTCATTGATGTAAGGGATGTAGTATGGGCGATATGGAAGATTATCAACCACCCTGATTTTGCACATGTATGTGCCGGTAATATATTCAATATTGGATCAGGGAGGAATTATTCGATTAAAGAAATATTGAAATTATTAGAAGAAATTACCTCAAAAAATTACCCCGTCAGATATCTGAAAAATTATTCAACCCGAAATGATATCCCTTCACAAGTTGCAGATATCAGGAAAATACAGGAAATAATTAATTTTTCCCCTTTTTTTCCAATTCAAAAATCCTTAAGAGATATGTATTATTCTAAATGATGTTATTCAATATCCTTTCCCATTCCATTTTCTTTCGAAGAACATCCTGTGGTGTAAAGAAATCATTTTCATAATCTTCCATTTTAGGTTTACGGAATGAAACTCCTATTGTTTTTACAATGTTACTTAATATATTTCCTTCATTTTCAGGAATTGTTTTTTTAAGTTCTGGATTATCTGATGCCCAAATCTCAATATCGGGAATTTTTAGCAGAAGACGAACAATACCCTGAACCGGATCTCCATTTTTTAGATATTTCGATTCTGTCCATTGCTTTAATTTTAGGCACGAATCCGGTGAAAAGGCACGGATAATTTCTAAGAACTCGTGATAACAAGTTACTTGGGGCACCAGATTATACCAATCTGCATGCAGATACGGTGGAAAAACTATTGGAGCTAGCATATAGATTGGTTTTTCGGCAACTGCGGCTTCGATGAGAGTTGTACTGTAGGAAGACATCACTACATCGGAAGCCAAAATCCATTCTCGAACTGAATAATCTTTGGTTATATGTAGATTTTTTGGAAGAATTGAAGACTCTGATTTGAAATATTCTACCATTTTTGAGGTAGGTGTGGCGGGGCGCGGCCGGAAAATAATTTCCACAGATTTATCATCGCATGCCTTTATGCACCATTTAATTAAAATTTTTAATGATTCTTGAGCAAAATTTTTGTAGTCTATCACATCATTTATATTGATTCCATTAGATATTTTTTCTTGAATAATAGACTCGGTATAAAATGCAGCTCCATAGTTTTCCGGGATCAATATCCAAGTATGGTCTGGATTAAGGCCAAATTTTTTAGAAATCTCATTTTTTTTCATAAAAAAATTCATATACGGTTTTTTATATAAGCCATAACTCAAATTTCCGTTTACAAATATATTTTTCGGATTAACTCCAAAATTTTGCTGATACTTTTTAAAATCCTCACTCCAGGCATGGTGAATCACATATTTTTTTGTAAAATCATCCTTTGGTGATTTCAGGTCAAGATTAATATTTTGGAAAATCTGTTCATACGCTAAATTGAGTAATTTTATTTTTCTATAGTGTGGGAGAATATGGGAGAACGAACTAAATGAGTAACAATAAGGAACCATTATAATTTCTGGATTAATATTAAAAATTTCAAAATATCCAGAATAAGGAAGCGAAACGATTTGAATTTCTTTCCCATGTTGTTTCTGCATTAGATATTTTATCAAACAGGCGATATCTAGTTCTCTTGCGGTATGTTCCACAAACCATAAGTAATCAGGATTATCATGCACAGTTTCGTCCTCCCAAAATTGTTTGAATTCTCGCTGCAATGGATGTGCTGTCGAGTTTATGATACTTTAATACCTCTGGAGGGCGCCCCCATGCAGGAAATCCTGTAACGCCAAATATTTGAAAAATCCTGTTATTCACCCATCCATTTAGAGCTAATGTATGAAGGAAATGATCTCCCAATCCCCCTTCACTGTTGTGATCTTCCAGAATAAAAACCGGTTTATTAGTTCCAATTTTTTCTTTTACCCATTGTTTATCAACTTGATTTAGCCATGGCATATTAATTATCTCAAGGCTGATTTCTTCCATCTCGAGCAATTGAGACGCGTGAATGGCTTCTTTAAGCATCACAGGTCCATAGGATATCAAGACTGCATCATTTCCATCTTTCAGCGTTACACCGCAACCTTTTTTGATTCGATATTCCGGAGGTAAAATTATTTTTTGAGGTGAAGGTCCGATTACTAATCGGATTACACAGTTATTATTAGTTTCATTGACACAATAATCTACAATCATTTCCGTTTCTGCCGCATTACAAGGCTGCAGAATTTCGATATTCGGTAAATTGCCTAAAAGAGAAATATCTCTGATACTTTGATGGGATTGACCGGGTCCAGCAGGTATTAATCCGGAATAATGATTTACATAAATGATTTTAGTTTTCTCACAGGCATTATTGTATATCTGCTCATTGGCTCTTGCGGAAAGGAAAGCTCCGAATGTATTGACAACTGGTAATAACCCCTGCAGGGCCAGACCCCCGGCTGTAGAAACCATGTCCTGTTCAGCAATCCCATTTTCTATGAACTGATCCGGATATTGTAACTCAAAGTTACGGATACGACAGTCTCCTGCTAGATCGGCATCTAACACGATCATATCTTTCCTTTTTTGTGCGATGCGGATAAGAGATGACCCAAATGCATCCGCAACATATTCTTCAGTTACCGCACTTGGGAGTTTTTCCTCTGGAAGTATTGTTTTAAGATTCAACTTCTTAATTCCCTTCGAATTTAAGGTACAGTTAATCCTCGTTACAAGTTCTTCATGTCCTCTCTTAAAACTTGAATCGTCGGGTGCTCCGGAATGCCATCTGTATATCCCCTTATTGGTTTCCAAATCTGTTGGGTGCTCCATAAAAGAAATCCCTTTGCCTTTGATGGTATCTGCAATTAAAACTTTAGGGGCATCCTTTACTTTCCCTAGAGTGCAAAAAGAATTTATTATCTGTTCAAAGTCGTGACCATCACATCGTGCCACATGCCAGCCAAAAGATTTAAATTTTGATTCGAGATCACCCAAATCAATAATGTCACGCACCGGTTTGTCGGTCTGGACTTTATTATGGTCGACAATGACAGTAATATTTGTGACATTCTGATGGATCGCTGTTTGAAGCGCCTCATAATTCTGGCCTTCTTGAAGCTCCCCATCACCGGTCATGACAAAGATATGGCCTTTCCGGTTTAGCAATTTCTTTGCAATGGCTATCCCTTTCGCTTTTGAAATTCCCATACCCAGTGATCCGGAATTTGCCTCGATATAGGAGGTGCCAACGTCCGGATGGCCGCATAATCCATTAATTCTTCTAAGGTTGAGAAACTGTTCTTCCTTAAGAAAGCCCAATGAGTAAAAAACTGCATACTGTCCTGGAGCATCATGTCCTTTTGAAGAAAAAAATATGTCTCTATTTTCATTGTTTGGACCCTTATCTTTCAGGTTCATCTCGGAATGATAGAGTGTAGTGACAATGTCAAGTGAACTAAAACTTGACCCGAGATGTCCTGATCCTGCTATTTTCACTGATGTAAGTGCGTTTGCTCTGCACATATCAGCAATAAGTGATAATTTTGTGTATTTGTCCTGAACTTCAATGGAAATTCTTTCAAATTCGGAAAATGGGATTAATGAAAAATTATTCATTCGATCACAACCTCATAAGGTAGATTAATAATTTCAGGTAATACCGCTTTATTTTTCTGTAATAAAGTTTCTGCGATCATCCAATCCTCTTCATTGTTAATATCAAATCCCTCATATCCTGATGCAATAAATGGAATAATCGCGGTCCCGGAAATGGACCTATTTTCGAGGACCACTCTTGTCCAGGCAATTTCAAGGCTTGCATTTTGAATGTATACTTCTGGAAGAGACTGATATGGACTATTATGCCATGGCTGATTTTCTAAAGAAAATGGCAACAACGGTAATAGAAGATTATTTCGAATTATCCACATTTTACCCGGGTGTTCGTGACATTTCTCCACTGCCCTTAAAGAATCAATATTATCATTTAATAAAAATAACTCCCATGCGCGCCGAATTGTGGAAGACAATCGAAATGGGCTAGTTGGGCGAAGAATACAGAAAGCATCAAAATATTTTCCATTTTCCATTAGTCTGTTCAACGTGTAGCTCAGCCATTCGATATCTGGAGAGTATTCTGTCGCATATTCCTTAGGTCGTAAAAATGGGACGGATCCCCCGTAATACTCAGATATCCTCGCATATTTTGGTGAATCCGTAGATACAATGATATCTGAAAAAATGTTTGCCTGTAACGCTGCGACAATTGTATATGCAATAAGGGGATGCCCCTTGAGTTTCTGGATATTCTTTTCTTTAATTCTGATCGAGCCTGCTCGGGCCGGTATAAATGCCACACAACGGGGTGTATCCATATGATTATTAATCAGCTTTAATTAAATACAGTTTTTCCCTACTTATCCTGAAAATATGATCAAAGTCCAATAACAGGATTGACTTTTTGTCGGGTTCCGATTGGATTATATGCTCTAAATTCAAATACTTAGCCCTATAATAATGGCCCCCTTACAAAATACGCTGGATGAAAATTTTATTTTAATTGAGCCTGATAAAATAATCACTCTTTCTGAATTATTTGAGTTCTGGTATTATCGTGAGCTATTATTCTTTTTTATCTGGCGTGATATAAAAATCCGGTATAAACAGACGTTTCTTGGTTTCACGTGGGTAATAATTCAACCCTTGTTCATGATTCTTGTTTTTACTTATTTTTTTGGCGAATTGGCAAAGGTTCCCTCTGAAGGGGTTCCATATCCCTTGTTTTCTTTCGCAGGTCTTTTACCCTGGAATCTTTTTACTGAAGGATTGAACCGTTCTACAACTACAATGATAACCAATGCCCAAATACTTACAAAAGTCTATTTTCCACGAATTATTATGCCATTAGCAGGAATAATTTCACCAATGATTGATTTTGCGATTGCATTCGGCATTTTTACAATCCTTATGCTCTATTTCGGGTATATTCCCGGAATCAATCTGGTTCTCCTGCCACTTCTTGTCCTGCTTGTATTGGGAACCGCTCTTGGAGTTGGATTGTGGTTATCGGCTTTGAATGTCCTCTATCGCGACTTCCAATATACCCTCCCATTCCTCATCCAGTTGGGTTTTTTCCTCTCTCCCGTAGTCTACCCATCTACGCTAATTCCTGAAAGATTTGAATATCTGTATGCACTTAATCCGATGAGTGGGATTATTGATGGATTTCGATGGGTTTTACTTGGGACCAATCCTCCGGGATTCACTTTACTGATATCAATTGGTGTAATTATACTGTTGATAATATCCGGCATAATATATTTTAAAAGAATGGAACGATATTTTGCGGATGTGGTTTAATGTCCGACAATAGATTTTCCATTGAGATTAATGCTATTTCCAAAAAATATGCATTAGGTACGTTGAATTCAGGATATATGACATTCAGAGAGACAATTTATGGTCTCTTCGAGAGAAATTCGAGTTCAAAAAAGAGTATTTATGCTCTGGAAAATGTTAGCTTTCATGTCGATGAAGGCGAAGTTGTTGGGTTAATTGGGGGAAATGGTGCGGGAAAAAGCACTTTATTAAAAATTTTATCCCGTATTACTCCCCCCTCTACTGGATATGCAAAGATCCATGGTAGAATTGGATCCCTTTTAGAGGTTGGAACTGGATTTCATCCCGAATTGACCGGTCGGGAGAATATCTATCTTTCAGGTTCGATACTGGGAATGAAAAAGCAGGAAATTGAAAGTAAATACGATGAAATTATAAAATTTTCAGAATTAGAGCAATTTCTTGAAACCCCGGTGAAGCGATATTCGAGCGGGATGTATGTCCGGCTTGCATTTGCTGTTGCTGCGCATCTTGAGCCTGAAATTCTACTAATTGATGAGGTTCTGGCAGTGGGTGATTTAAAATTCCAGAATAAGTGTCTTGGAAGAATGAAAAATATCAGCAGATCAGGGAGGACGATCATATTCGTTAGCCATAATATGTCAGCCATAAACTCGCTATGTTCTAGGGCTATACTTCTCGACAAAGGTCAATTAATATTTGATGGCAACACAGCTGAAGCAATTTCAAAGTACTTTGAGGTATCTTTTGGAAAATACGGGGAAATCCGTTGGGATAATATTGAAAATGCGCCAGGGGAACAGGGGTTTAAATTAAGGTCCTTTGAAATTACTTCTGAAGACAAAGAGCCATTGACGACTGTCAGAGTGGATGAGGCGATATTATTAAGGATTACCTATCGGACCCTAAAAGAAAATATGCAATTTCGAATAGCATTGGCCTTGTATGCGGGTGGTGTATGCGCTTTTACCATTCTCGAACCAGAGGAAAATATTAGAAAGGATATCGGAGAATATTACTCAGAAGTCGAAATCCCGAAAAATTTTCTCGCTGAAATGAATTATTCGGTATATTTATCAGTATTTTCATCAGCAGGTACAAAAAACCATTACTGTCGGATTCCAAACCTTACAATGTTTCAGGCATACGATCCAATGACCGGAGCCAGTGCCCGAGGGGATTACGCTCAAAATATTGAAGGGATAGTAAGGCCTAAGCTGAAATGGAAAACAGGACTTAAATCTCGTCAGACGGAATGATTAGATGAGCGTTAAAAGCAGTATCTTACACTATAAACACATTATTGTATCGAAATTGAATAAATATCGAGTTATAATACTCCTTCGAATATATAAAGAATATATAGGGTTTTTAGACTATAAAAAAGGAAAAATTGCGATGAAAATTGGAAACCCTATGCAGGAGTACCGGTTACACGCATGCGAAAAAGAACCTGAAACTATAGCATGGATTGAGGAATATATGGGAAGTGGTTCAATTTTTTACGATATTGGTGCAAATGTCGGCGCATATTCTTTGGTGTGTAATGTATGGACTAAAGGAAAAGCGAAAATATATGCTTTTGAACCCAGTCATCTGACTTTTGCCGCGCTTTCGGAAAATATTGCATTGAATAATGCAAGTTCTTCAATTATTCCATTAAATATAGCAGTATCAGATAGTAATAAATTGTTAAGAATTCGTCTTTCAAATGAGGCGGCTGGTGCTGCATCCCATGAAATGATCATGAATGAATATTTAAAAGTTGAAAATCAAGATCGAATTGTAATAGGTTTTCGATTAGATGATCTATTTAATATCTTTAACTTGGAGTCTCCTAACTTCATTAAATTAGACGTTGATGGTTGTGAGTGGCAAGTCCTCCTAGGATCGAAAGAGGTTCTGCAAAAGGAGGGTTTAAAATCAATATTAGTTGAAATAGATTCGAGTTCAGAAAATTCTCAAAAAATTATACATTTGTTGGAATCATATGGATTTGAATTGAAAAGAACATATTCGCATGGCGAAGGAACAATTTCAAATTGTATATTCAAAAGGATGAATTAAAATGCGTAAACTGGATATTGGCGGGAAAATTATTACAGATGAAGGTGATCCATTAGTCATTGCTGAAATTGGTCACAATCACCAAGGTAATTTGGATACTTGCAAAAAAATGTTCCACACTGCGAAACTTTGTGGTGTTGATGCAGTGAAACTGCAAAAAAGGACTAATAAAGTTCTTTTTACAAAAGACCTGTATTTTGCGAAGTATGAGTCGTGCCACAGTTATGGCGAAACGTACGGGGAACACAGGGAAGCACTGGAATTCGATATTGAAGCATATATCGAATTGAAAAACTATGCGCAAGAATTAGGTTTGTCATTCCTTTGTACAGCTTTTGACTTTCCAAGTGTAGATTTTCTTGAAGATATTGGTATTGAAGGCTATAAAATTGCATCAGGAGACCTTAAAAATACACCTTTAATTCGCTATATTGCTGAAACCGGGAAACCAATTATTATTAGTACTGGAGGTGGGACATTGGAAGATGTGCAACGAGTGTATGACACTATTAGTCCATACCACAAAAATTTTTCAATCCTTCAGTGTACCGCGACTTATCCTGTCGAGCCAGAAGATATGAATTTAAAGGTGATTTCAACATATCGGGAACAATTTCCAGATCTTATAATAGGATTATCTGATCACCAAAACGGAATAGCAATGGCCTTGGTGGCGTATATGTTAGGTGCACGAATTTTTGAAAAACATTTTACTTTAAACAGAGCATGGAAAGGATCTGATCATGCATTCTCTCTTGAACCCACCGGTATGAGCAAAATGATAAGAGATTTGAAGCGAGCAAAGAGGGCAATTGGCGACGGGATAAAAAAACCCCTCCCCTGCGAAATTAAACCGCTTATCAAAATGAGCAAAATACTTGTTGCCGCAAAAGATTTATCGGTGAACCATATTCTAGCCCAAAATGATGTAGCAATAAAATCCCCAGGAGGAAAGGGGTTAAATCCCTATGAAATTGATGCAATTGTCGGTAAAATGTTAAATAGAAATCTTAAGGAAGATGAAGTTATTAATTTCGAAGATTTGGAGATGTAAATGAAATTTATATTATATTCTCCTCGAAGAAAAAAATTAATTCAAAAAATAAAAAAAATAAAACTGATTGTTTTCGATTTTGACGGCGTTTTTACTAATAATTTTGTATATGTGTTTGAAGATGGGAAGGAGGCAGTAAGATGTTCGCGAGCCGAAGGCCTTGGATTGAAAAAGATCAAGGATTTAGGAATCAAGGTATTGATCCTCTCAACTGAAAAAAATCCTGTAGTAACCCGTAGAGCGGAAAAATTAGAAATTTTATGTATACAGGGATGTAATAACAAAGCAGACGAGCTCATTAATTTTATACGGCGTAATTCGATTTCATTAGAAGAAGTTGCTTATGTAGGGAATGACATTAATGATAAACCATGTTTGGAAATAGTGGCCCTCCCTATTATTGTAAATGATGCACATCCCGATATAAGGGTTAATGCAGTTTTTCAGACAAGAGCCCGGGGAGGCGAAGGTGCAGTCCGAGAGATATGTGATTTATTCGAAAAAATTTTATTGACAAAATAAGAAAAAATGAGTCATGGATATGATACCTGATCTTTTTAATATTGAAAATAAAGTTGTGATTATTACTGGCGGGCTTGGTCAGTTAGGGCGGCAATTTACCCGCGGACTTGTATTGTACGGTGCAAATGTAATAATTCTGGATATTTTACCCTCTAACAATAATTATTATTTACATCTAACTGATGAGCTAGGTTCATCACACTTAGACTATTATCAGGTCGACATAACTAATAAAGAATCAATCGATATAGTTTCGAAGAATATAATAAGGAAATGGGATTGCCCTTCAGGTTTGATTAATACTGCAGCCATTGATGCCCCACCAAATGCCTCATTGGAAAATGCAGGCCCTTTAGAGTTGTATTCTGAGGCTGCATGGGATAAAATGCTCGAAGTCAATGTTAAAGGCACATTTCTGTGCTGCCAGATATTTGGTTCTGAAATGGCAAAAAAGAATAGAGGTTCAATAATCAACATAAGTTCGATTTATGGGATGGTCTCACCAGATCAACGAATTTATCAATATCGGAGAAAAAAAGGCGAACAATTCTATAAACCCGTTGCGTACTCGGTATCAAAATCTGCAATCTATAATCTGACGCGATATTTAGCTACATATTGGGGAGAACAAAATGTAAGGGTTAATACCATCACCTTTGGGGGAGTTTTTAATAACCAAGATAAAGAATTTTTGCAGGAATATTGCATAAGGGTTCCGTTAGGAAGGATGGCAAGTGAAAACGAATATACAGGAGCGATAGTTTTTCTTTTATCTGACGCATCCTCGTATATGACTGGTTCAAACATGATTATAGATGGTGGATGGACTGCATGGTAACGATATAGGAATGGTATTAATGTCTCAAGAAATCGTAGTTCCAAAAATTATCCCCAACTGGGTGAATGGAAAAGAAGTAACGACAACAGACAAGAAATTATTTAATAAAATTAATCCTCACAATGGAAAGGTTATCGCCAGTGTTGTCAGATCCAATGCAATAGATGTATGTAATACTATTGCTGCTGCGGAAATCTCTCAAAAGAGCTGGGCAATTCTGTCTCCCCCACGTCGGGGGGAGATTCTGCGGGATATTGCCTTGGGTTTACAAACTAATAGAGATAGAATTGCAAGGATTGTAGCTCTTGAAACAGGAAAATCCTTAAAAGATGCTTTGGGCGAAACCGATGGTGCAATAGCATTAGGTTTTTTCATGGCTGGTGAAGGGCAACGGATGTATGGAAAGACTACCACAAGTTCTGTTGAAAATAGACATGTAATGATTGTAAGAGAACCCATTGGAATCGCAGGACTTATAATTGCCGCAAATACCCCAATAGCAAATATTGCATGGAAAGTTTTCCCTGCATTAATATGTGGGAATTCAGCAGTATTAAAAGCTTCAGAAGATACACCCATCACAGCATGGTATTTTGGCTTGATAGCGCATCAAACAGGACTACCTCCTGGTGTATTGAATATTATTCAGGGATATGGCGAAGAAGCAGGGGAACCTCTTGTTAGGGATACGCGAGTTGGGGTTATCAGTTTCACTGGATCAACCGAAGTTGGAAAAAAGCTAGCAGTATTAGCTGGTGAAAGGCTCGCTCGTTTATCTCTTGAATTGGGGGGGAAAAATCCATTAATAGTATGTGAGGATGCAGATCTCGAAAATGCCGTTCAATGGTCGATATTGTCATCATTCAGCAACGCTGGTCAAAGATGTGCATCTGCCAGTAGAATAATTATTATCGAATCCCTATATGAAAAATTTCGAGAAATGTTGCTCGCAAAAACAAAACTCCTAAGAATCGGACCCAATGATACAGATGATTACGGCCCTGTAATCAATCTGGACCAGCTTTTACATATGATCAATCAGATAGAAAACGTTCGATTAAGAGGTGGAAAAATTTTAACTGGGGGTTACAGATTGATGGACGAAGATCATAAAAATGGTTATTATCTTGCTCCAACTATAATAGAAAATGTCGATTTAGAGGATGAAGTTACGAAAAACGAATTATTCGGTCCCATCACTTGTCTTTATCCGGCAAAAAATTTTCAGGATGCCATTGACATTGCCAACAATTCCAATTATGGATTAACTGCCTCTATTCATACACTGAATATTAACAGGGCAATGCTCTTCAGCAGGAGGGTGCAGGCTGGTGTCGTGGTTATAAATGGAGGAACTTACGGAAGTGAACCTCATATGCCTTTTGGGGGTTTTAAAAACTCTGGCAACGGATCGCGGGAGCCAGGAACCGAAGCATTAGATATTTACTCTGAGTTAAAGGATATATATATCAATGTATATCCTGATTCGAATTAAATTATATTTTCTTCACTTCCCCAAGAGGAATGAGAAGGTTCCTGGCTTGCGGGATATCGCAGGAATACCCAATCGATATCCGTCCAATGATTTGATCCTGTAACCGAGAGTGACTTTGGCATCCAGATATAATAAGTATCTCCAGTGAGTGGATGGGTGGTGGAATAAGAAATTGAATCATCAAGCGAGAGTGAAGAAATTTTACCGATTCCAGCATTTAAGATTAACCAGTGCCAATTTGTATCTTTCGCAATGGAATTGATCTCCTCTTCATTTGGATAATACAGGGAAAACTTCATAAAAGATTCAGAAGAACTCCTCCAGAACACACCATTCTGATTGTACCAAGAACCCAAATCAGGGATTTTTGAAAACCCAATCATATTATACTGGGAAGTTCCGGACCAACGTGCCCGAGCCTGGAGTTCAGCAGGAACGGTTAAATCAATAATTGTTTTGGAACGAACCCCCCCATTTTGAGTAGTTGGATAGACATGGAGATAACCTGAGGTGGTAGTAGCACTTGTTCCTATAGTAGTCCAGTTAGAGGTATCAAGGGAGGATCCAGTAAAGTCATCAAAGATAGGGAATGTAACAGCACCACTGCTGACTGCTAATGCGCCACCATTTCCATAATAAAGATACATCTGAGTTCCCGTGACAGGGATAGTGGGAACTTTCACCCAGACAATGGCATAGTTGGGGCCAGTCTCCTGGATCCAGTATGGCAGGAGAGCGTTGGTGGGGGTTGTGAAGCGGAGGTCAGAAAAGTCTTGCTTCACATTGGATCCGAGGTAGACGTTCTCACCCGAGTCGGTACCGGTGGTATTGAAAACTTTAAATCTGACCTGATAATCAGTTAAATCTCCGGATGATGATCCAGAAATTGTATGGAGTTTCCGGTATGACCAACCGGATAGGAATGGTGGCGGTGGAGTGACAGTAATGTAATTCACTTTCTGGATGGTGCTCGTTCCAAAACTATTCGTGACACTGAGGGTGACAGTATAGGAACCTTCATTTTCATAGAGATGCGTGGGATTCTGCGTGGTCGCGTTTGCAGAACTGTCTCCAAAGTTCCACTGCCATGATGTTGGACTCCCTGTTGATCTATCCGTAAACTCCACATTCGATGGCATAACACCCAACCTTGGCGTCCCAATAAAATCAGCAACAGGTGGTCCACCTTCATCTGTATATCCTTTGATGCAAGCATTGGTGTTCGCATACCTAGTAACGAGGTCTTGCCATGAGGATCCAGACGAACTGATATAACTCTGTCCAGTGCTTGCCGAGGCCCCGCTTGAATATCCGCTGATAGGCCTTTCCAAAGCAATTGGGTAATAGTAGCCAGGGGTTGTTAGCTTGACAGCAATAGAATACCTATCTCCAGAAACAAGCGCCACTGGCGTATCAAGCGGAATTGTACGGAATCCTGGAATGGCAATCGTCCCGGACTTATATGCAACATACCCTCCTGAGTTAATCGGCCCGCTCGTAGGATTTTTATAAATATAGACCTGATATTGTGTGTTAGGTGCAAGTGCATAGAATCCGACCGCCTTTAATTGCTCGCCCCTTGTCGATGTGAACACATTGGCCCCCCATGCTGTGGTTGAATAATATCCGAATGAAGTTGTCCACCCGAGAGGATCATACTGATAAATGTTATCATAATTGTCGACAGGTTCCGAAATGAAGACGGCATTTTCATCTTTTCCCATCTTGTTGTCATAGTATGAAATCCAGAAATATCCCCCGTCTCCCCATCCGGTTCCCCAACTGTTTTTTATAAGAAATGCACCGGGTCCGGGAGCCCCGGATACTACACGGTTATCATCCCATCCAACGATTGCGACAGCATGGTTGTCATAGGCTGTGCCTGGGTAGTAGTAATTATTCCCGGTTTTTAAATAACCGCTATTCCAGTAAAAAGATGTGGAAACCGCACCGTATTCCATTAAAGCTGATTTTATATTGTCATTATCAAGGGAACTACTTCGGGGTGGTATTAAAAGGACATCCTGAACATGTTTTCTTGTCTCGAGACCTGAAGGAGAAGACCCTGAATATGGATTATACGGATCATCTGTCTCCGAGATGGGGCCGCTCCATCTGGTCAGGTAGGCGGTTGACATATCATAGTTACCACCCGAACAGGATCCATAATCAAATCCATGTGTATTTTTCAGGTTATTTTCAGAAAAATCCCAGTATTCTGACGACATTAGGACTGATTCCTCAGACCCGTACGTTCCGAAAGCCCAGCATGAACCACATGAACCCTGGTTTTTTACCGGTGTAACTCTATTGATACCATTTACATTTCGTAAATCATAGGATGAAGGGTAAGAAAGGACTTTCAATTCTGAAAATTCAAGAGTTTGACCCTGCATTGATGATCTATCAACGGGTGAAGGTAGATAACCGGGATTGACATCCTCATCTCCTTCGGCCATAAGAGGTGTCGGAGATAGGGTATAATTAACAAAATCAGGATTTAAAGGAGCGACCGATGGTTCCCCCTCAGGTATGATGATCGTTGATATTGTAGTTGGAATAGAGGTTGTAGGAACAGTTGTCAGTATAGTTGAGGGTATAAGAACACCTTCAAGTGAATTGTAGGCATTCAGCCGTCCACCGGAAGCAACATAATTCTGGAATGGTTCAATGATGTCAACAGTTCCAATAATATTCTCCCTGATTTGAGTAGCGGAATAATCGGGATGATTGGCTTTGACAAGTCCGGATACACCGGAAACAAACGGCACTGCAATCGAAGTACCGGAAAGATAACGATATTGTTGCGCTCTGGATGAGAGGTCGCAGCTAAGGATATTTACTCCAGGAGATGCAAGGTCCACACTCGTCGGACCCCAGTTTGAAAAAGGTGCCAGGTTATCATCCTGATCACTTGCGGCAACGGAAATTATATTCTGGCTTGTAAAGCTGGCAGGGTATACCGGATTGAGATCATTGTTCTGCGCATTATTTCCGGCTGCGCAGATAAAAAGCATTGATGAACTGTCGATTTCATCTTTCATCGCCTGGTTATACTGCTGACTTCCCCAGGAAATACTGATAATATCTGCACCCTTTTGACGGGCATATTCGACAGCCTCGATCGCATCTGCATATGTTCCGATACCCTCAGCATTCATAAACTTTAATGGCATCAACTTGATATCCCGCGCAACGCCGCTGATTCCAATGTCATTATTGCTAATGGCACCAATGACCCCTGCACAGGATGTTCCATGCCCGTTATCATCCATCGGGTCTGATATGCCGTCTACAAAATTATATCCGTATATATCATCGACATAACCATTCCCATCATCATCGATACCATTTGAAGGAATTTCAAGTGTATTGATCCAGATATTATTACCAATATCCGGATGCGAATAATCTATCCCGGTATCAATGACGGCGATAATGACAGTTTCGGATTCCTGAATGATTTCCCATGCAGCGGGTGCGTTAATATCAGCACCAGCAGTTCCTGACACGGAATTTATTTCTTGCCCAGTGTTGTGCAGTCCCCATTGTAGGGGAAAATATTCATCATTGATATCGGAAGAAAAGGGAATAGAGGCCTCATTAATATTAGATTCAGAAGGAGATACTTGAATAATATAATTTGGTTCGGCAAAATCGACAGCAGGGTCGTTTTCATATAGTGCAATAGCATCATCAACGGTCATCCCGGATGGAATTTTTACCAGTTGAAGATTGGATCCTGAATTCTTATTCAGCGTCTTTCCGACAGTTGTTCCTTTTTTGGCATGTATTTTATTGTATTCAGATTCCCTGTTATCTGAATCGGATATCGTGGCATCTGAGAATTTCACCAGTATTTCATCTTCAACAAATTTTCCATTGATTTTTGGTTTTTTTGTTTTACCCTCAGCATTTAAATCCTTATTACCTTTATTTCCGTTTGATGGCGTCTGGACAGGTGTTAATAATTCTCCGTTTTCTCCTGGAAGCGATAATTGTGATTGTTCTGATCCGGATACCAGATTAACCGATTCTGACTGTGAATTATCTGACCTGTATTCAGAAATTGCAGATAGTGACGTGCTTTCTGATGCATCTTGTGATAAACTCCCCAATGAGGCATTTTCTGTTTCTTCCTGGATGAATAATGGAGTGTCTCTATCTTCAGGTAACCCTGCATCATTCGCATCTGGGGGGGAAATGGTTTGTTCAGGAGTTGGATCAGTTGTAATGGCTGGCGGGGCATTGTTTTCTCCGACCGCAACCGGTGTAACAAAGAGTAAAATAAGCCCTATCAGGATAATCAGGGGGAGTATGGTGCGTACAGTCATATGACCTCAGAAGGAGCTATAAATGAGTATCCCAGAGGGACTTGTTCTTCAAACATTGATAATATTTTGGATGGGGAAGGAGGTCAGCGATTCAATTCTTATGAAAAAACGATATAATTAAAATGATATCAGACAATATCCGCAAAATACTGCTCCATACGCCTGAAATAAAATAACCCTGATACAAGTAAAATTATTACAATTACCAGCGAGACAAAAATCATAATGCTCGGGGCCGCCGTTCCAAGCAATGCCCAGCGGAACCCTTCAATGACACCAGCCATCGGGTTAAGTCCGTACAGCCAGCGGATTGATTCAGGAAGTAACGTACTTGGATAGACCCCCGGGGAGGCGAAGAGCCAGAACTGGATAATGAACGGAACCGTATACTGGAAGTCCCGGTATTTTACATTAAGGGCGGAAAGCCAGAGCCCTACTGAAAGGGATGCCATAACCGCGAAGACGATGAAGAGTGGAAGAAATAAGACGTTGAGGGTTGTTACAAATCCGTAATATATCATAATAATAAGCAAAGTCGACCAGTGGCGATAATACCCCCGAAATTGGCATAAGAAGGCGTGGGAAATAAACCTGGGTCATAAGGTTCGCATTCGTAATCATGCTCGTAGTGGATCGGGTGAGTCCCTCGGCAAACAATGTGCAGGGGAGAAGTGCAGCGAAATTAAACAACGGATAGGGAATTCCTTCTGACGGCATCTTTGCCAGAGTCCCAAAGAAGATTGAGAATACGACCATCATGAACAGCGGCTGGATGATTGCCCACGCAAACCCAGCCCGGTCTGTTTATACCTGACCTTCACATCCCTCCAGGAAAAAAATACAGGAGCTCATGATATTGAATAAGTTCCCTGAAATCTACCGGTACCCATTTACGGGGAGGTATGATGATTATTGTAGGGGCAGGAGCATCTTCACCTGAAACCGGGTTTTCAGCAATGGTCATTTTATCTAAATTGTTCTGTATACGATGTATATTCTTCTTTTATCATTATTCAAATCTCTTGCAAGAAAATTCACAGATAGTTAATTTAATCTCCTTTCCACCATTTGGTTCCGAACTTCTTCGCAATGATAGCATCGCCTTTTCCTACCGGCTTCAACCCTGCTTCACGCATATCGGCATCAACCATGATTTTTACCAGGTCACTGAAGGTGACCGACGCCTTCCACCCAAGCTTCTTTTGTGCCCGGGACGGGTCCGCAATGAGTACATCTACTTCAGTCGGCCGGTAATATTTTTGTTCGGTCCGGACGTGTGTATCCATGTCGAGCCCGGCATATTTGAACGCTTCTTTTAAAAACTCTGCAACTGAGTGAGTTTCTCCCGTACCGATCACGTAGTCATCAGGAGTATCCTGCTGGAGCATCCGCCACATGCATTCCACGTATTCGGGTGAAAAACCCCAGTCCCTTTTTGCTTCAAGGTTCCCGAGCGACAAATATTTCTCTTTTCCCGAAAGGATCCGTGCAATGCTCCTGGTGATCTTCCTGGTGACAAAGGTCTCGCCACGCCGGGGGGATTCATGGTTGAAGAGGATGCCGTTACAGGCATACATGTCATACCCGTCACGGTAATTCCGGGTCATCCAGTACGAATACACTTTCGCACAGCCGTACGGGCTTCGCGGGTGGAAACAGGTCTTTTCGTTCTGTGGGGGATTTGCACCCCCGAACATCTCGCTGCTTGATGCCTGGTAAAACCTGATTTTGGGATTTACTCTCCGGGCTGCCTCAAGGAGGCGGGTTGTGCCAAGCCCGGTGACATTTCCGGTATATTCAGGGCTGTCGAAACTCACTCTCACGTGACTCTGGGCGCCGAGATGATAGATTTCGTCGGGGATGACGCGGTGCATGATATTCGATATCTGTTCACCGTCTGCGAGATCCCCGTAGTGGAGAAACAATCCTGAATCAGATACTTTTGATCCGGTAATCTCTGTTTCATCAACGAGGTGCTGGATCCTGCCGAGATTGAGTGTCGAAGACCTGCGTATCAGTCCATGTACTTCATATCCTTTCGACAGCAGAAGTTCGGCCAGGTAGGATCCGTCCTGCCCGGTTATACCGGTAATAAATGCCTTTTTCATTCCTGTTTCCGACCTCAGGGTGATATTATTAATCATTATTTGACTTCCTCATTGATTAAGATATATTGTATCAAGAGGTCTGAACCGGGCATATATAATTGTCTGATTATTAGTGCGTGCACGATGTTTTGTTAAAACTGATAATGAAAGAAAAATCATTTGAACAAGAGTATATGCACACTTATTTAAGCCATGAAAGGAGATTTATTTAGGCAGATCAGTTCTGTTCAGGTCCCGGTAGGGTAGTGGACATCCTAGAAGCCTGCGGAGCTTTTGACCCGGGTTCAAGTCCCGGCCGGGGCGTTCCGAGGAATGGTAAAGATTCCATTCCTATAATTTTGCTCATCTTATAGCCATCTTTTATTTTTCATCATATATTCAATGATTTATTGGTATCTAGTGACTAATTTTTGGAATTAAAAAATTAGATGCGCCCTGTTGCCCTGGATTATTCTTTATTTAACCGCCTTTGATGAATCTATCGTAATTTCACTTGCATACCTCAGTCCCGTGCTCCGCGTCATAACAGAGTACGATCCATTCTGTCCTTCATCTCCCATGGCCCATCGGCACTGACCACTTTGCCCTCCTAATTTTTCAGCCGGTGCGATCATGCCAGGAATTATGACTGGCGTCGGACACCGGAATGAAGAGTGACTGATGCTTATTTTTCGTTTTCATGAGCAGATCTGTCGGTTCCTTCCGGCAGAGGATCTCTGCTGAGGACCGGGGATCAGTTCAAGTTTTTCAGGTCACACGAACCGATAATTTAATAGGCGATCACTTAACAGGTAACCATTACCTGTCTTCGAAAATGGTGGCATCAGGTAATTGTGTAAGGAACAGGCTGTATCGGGAAGGAAAAAGCCCTGATAAAACGGGAACAGAGATACACTGAGGCCGTGGCAGGGCATTCCGGCCAGTGTACACGTTGTGAACGTGTTGTCCGGCACTCATTCGATAGTAAGAATGCGGATTGGAGATACCACGCCGAAAAGACTACCGAAAACTATTGCGGTAGTCCCAAAAATACGCGCATCAGCGCAATAAACTCGTAATCGGGTATACAGCAGCACATGATTGTCACCCCGGAATCACAGGGAGGATCCTCATGTTGCATAGTCACCCCTATCAAAAAAAATTGAATGCGTTTCTGTTTATAATATTCATATTCTGCTGTTTTCTGCTGGTGGGAAACATTGCATCCGCATATGACAGCCGGTGCTGCCCTGAATTTACCATGATAAGCGACGGCGGATTTGATGACCCGCAGAACAATTATGCGTGGTCAATGGCTGAATTCAAAGGAGATATATACATAGGCACGGGACGAAACGTCCCGTACATGGTCTCACTTGCCATGAAACGACAGGGAGTATTCCCGGCAAACATGACCCTCTCGTTCCTGACCCATCCTGCCGGGTCCCCTCCCCCTGCCATATACAACCCCAACGAGACCCCGCCTTCCCCGGAAGATGTGATCCTGTGGTCAAACGATATGCGTGCGGAGATCTGGCGATACCATGAGGGTACATGGACACAGGTTCACAAGGCATCCACGTTTGTCAATCCGCTGGACGGGTATACCTATCCCGAAGGGGTGGGGTATCGTATCATGACCCCCTTTACCGATACCAACGGGACTGAAGCACTCTATGCCGGGGTAGGATTTGGTTTTGGCCGTGTACTCGTCATCAGGTCGACAGATGGGATTACGTGGGCGCCGGTGAACACGGCCGGCATCCCGTCACGGGATACACGGGCGATGGCCACCCATAACGGGAAACTGTACGTGGGGACCGGCGATGGGATTTATGCATCTTCCTGTCCTTCCACGAGTACTGATACGTGGGAGAAGGTAGCCGACTTCCAGGTCGCATCCCTGAAGAGCTTCAACGGGTACCTGTATGCCGGAACCGGGAATCCTGGTGGCCCGTCCGAAACGGACGGTTTTGAAGTATGGAGGAGCAGTATCGCATCTCCCGAAGGGCCGGATGACTGGGTCAGGGTGGTATCAGGTGGAGCCGGTGATGCATGGAATGTCCTCGCAGCCTCGATGCAGGACTACCGGGGGGACCTCTTTGTCGGTTCGATGAACCTGCCGTTCGGGACCGGGACTGAGGGGCTGAAAGGGTTTGACATCATCAGGGTGGATACCGAAGATTCGTGGGACCTTATTGTCGGCAATTATCATCCGAAGATCCCGACTGACCCGCGGGGTCCTCCCCTGAGTGGCTGGCCGTCCGGGTATGCAAATCCCTTCAACCTCTATGCATGGTCACTTGAGAAATACGACGGAAACCTCTACCTCGGAACATTCGACATATTCAGCTTTGCGCGGTACATAAGCGAGGTCCCGGGAGGCGGGGATATGCTCCTGGATGCACTCTCATCGCGGTCTGGCAACGATACCGGCAGCACACTTCAGCAGAACGGTACCCTCGGAGCGTTTCTTACCGGACTTGGAGAGATCAACCAGACTACGTATGGTGACGGGGAGAATATCGTCCCCTTCATTGAATTCCTTGCCTGGAATTTCGGGGGAGCAGATCTCTGGACAAGCCCGGATGGTGTGCTCTGGATCCCGGTGGAACTGAACGGGTTTGATGATCCAAACAACTACGGGTTCCGGACCATGCTCACGACACCGGACGGGATCATGATCGGCACGGCAAACCCCTTCAACGGGTGCCAGGTCTGGGTGGGAACGACACGCAACCCCCCGGTCGCGGACTTCACCGGAGACCCGGTCAGCGGGTGTTCACCCCTCACGGTATGTTTCACTGATGGATCTACCGGAACCATTGCGTCCTGGTCATGGGACTTTGGGGATAATACAACCTCGACTGACCAGAACCCCTGCCGTACCTATACCGAACCCGGGACGTACGATGTCAGCCTGACGGTGAGTAACAGTGCCGGTCAGGACACCCTCATCCGGCCGGGGTACATTACCGTAATACCGTGTGTTCCCCCGGCGAGTGTCACCTGTCTCCATAACACCACGTATCAGCCGAATTCCATCACCTGGGCATGGACCGATCCTGATTCGACAGGCTTTGACCACGTGATGGTATACCTTGACGGAGTGTTCCGGGCAAATGTGACAAAAGGAGTACAGACCTTCAGTGCCGGGTCACTGGCACCTGTTACCTGCTATGAGATTGGAACACAGACGGTCGGTAGCACCGGCCTTGTCAATACAACGTGGGTGAACCATACCGCGATGACGGCTCCGTCACACGGTGGACCAACGTTCAATGTCCTGTTACCCCACGGATGGAATTTATTTTCGACACCGGTACTTTTAGAGCATGGATACTCACAATTCCCACAGATCTTTACAGGAACTGAGCAGGAAAAGATTCTCATCGTGCTCGGGTGGGATGGTTCAATCTGGTATATCCCTGCGTCAGGTACCGAAGTGAAACCTCTCGATGCATTTTACGTCAGGGTATCAGAAGGCGAGGTCGCAAACGGGACTATTGTGCCCTCAACGATCGTTTCCGGCCCTCCTGCCAGGCAGGTATCTATCGGAGTGAACCTGATTGGGTTTGCACCTGCATATGATCCGGACACGCAGTCTTTCCAGGAGATGCCGCTTACACAGGCTTTATCGAGCATCGAGTACGTGCACGACCTCCGCGGGTATTCAATAGTAATCAGTCCCGGTCTCAACCAGCCGGGATGGAGCTATGCACAAGGCGGACCCGTCCATGATATGATACCATTCAAGGGATACTGGGTGATTATGGAGAACGGGCCGGATACCCTGTATGGATTCTCAACGACTCCGGTTACAAATTAGAGAGTCCTCCTTTTTTTATTGGGATATACCTCAAAAAAAGAATTAACACTTTTATAAGTTCGGTTTCCGGTTCCGGAGTAACTGAGCCCTTTCCGGTACCGCCCCCATCCCAAAAGCCCCCTTCAGCTCACTTCCCCGTGCCCCAAAAACGCACAGACCGGTATTCCCCTCATCAAAATTATTCCAGGACCCCGCGATCCTTCATAAAAAAATGGATCCCCTTGTTATTTTTGGATTGACAAGAGATCTTCAATCGCATCTCCCATGTATTTGTGAGAATCATAAATGCCCTGGTTGTAAAATTCCGGTGCTATTTTTTCCAGTATGAAATCCAACATAAGA
Source organism: Methanoregulaceae archaeon UBA467 (assembly GCA_002503825.1). Taxonomy (GTDB): domain Archaea; phylum Halobacteriota; class Methanomicrobia; order Methanomicrobiales; family Methanospirillaceae; genus UBA467. The sequence continues at coordinate 15,972 of DASP01000002.1, read as the reverse complement.
CCCGCTGCCAAATCGCCAATTTCTTCTTCTCTCTCTTTTAAAAAATAATATTTTATCTCAGAAATCATATCCTCCCTTCTCTCTTTCGTTATTTTGATAGAATTTTCATTTTTCATACAATCCATCCCTTTTTAAAATTGCATCAAAAACACAAATAGATCTCCTTATCCGGTTAAATGATGTCCCCCTCTTAGTGGATTGCCCAAATCAAGCCCCGTCCGGTCCTTTGCCTAAGTTTAGCCCCTCAAACCAATTGCAGCCCGGCAAAACGGCTTGCAATCACCGGCTCACGGCTGCCTCCGATACGCCGAGACCCGGCCAGCCCCAGGGTTTCAGCGGGGACGGGTGGGGCCCTGCCTTCCGGTTCCGGAGTAGTTCAGCTACTCTCCACCAATCTTCCTGATACCTGCATCGCCCGTAAGAAGTTTCATCTGGTGAATCGCGATGCTGTTCAGCTTCCCCAGCCGATCCTGTTGGGAAATATTCTCGTTGATAAACAGGGCATTGAGATTTTCCAGGTGGAGAGACACACAAGCTGCGAGATGTCGGCATAATCCCGGATATTTCCGGTCCTCCCGGTGTGTGCCTTCCCCCATTCTTTTGCGGTGATCCCGAATAATGCCATGTTCAGCACATCCGCTTCGGATGCGTAAATCGTGGTAATCTGTTTCCGGGTCAGTTCAGCCGGTATCAGGTTCTCTTTGATCGCATCCGTATGGATCCGGTAATTGATCTTTGCCAGATTCCGCCGGATATCCCAGCCAAGCTCTTTAAGCTCTTCGTCTTTGAGCCGTTGGAATTCCTTGATAAGATAGAGTTTGAATTCTACTGAAATCCATGAAGCAAATTCATACGCAATATCCCTGTGAGCGTACGTACCGCCATACAGTCCCGGTTTGGAGATGAGGCCAATGGCTGATGTACGCTCAATCCACTGCTTGGGAGTAAGGGTAAAACTGTTGAGTCCGGCAAGTTTTCTAAACCCGTCGAATTCCACGGGTTTAAAATCCGGATTGTTGAGACGCTCCCAGATTCCCAGAAATTCTATCGTATTGCGATTTCGTATCCAGTTCCGGATTAAATCATCGGTATTGTCTGGATCTTTATATCGTGCAATATCAGTAATGCAGATATAATCCTCATCATTCAGCGTATAAATGGAAATTTCGTTATCCATCACATGGATCTTTGTCACTATCGTATCCCGGTTCAATTACCGGTTATTTTGGAGATAAAGACCCGGGCGCAGAGGGTGAAAGTGTATTTGTTCCGTGTCACATCTAATCGATTTCAAAAATTGATCCATATCACCTTTTCCGCAATTCCTTCCGGTTCCGGTGCCCGTTCATGTTCCGGACAATAGCCAAACGGCATGCGATGACCGGCCCCGGCTGCACCCGGGTTTCAGGGGGGGGGGTGACCGAGGCGGTGATCAGGCAGATGATGCGGGACACCAGGGGACCAAGGGTGATGGAGACCTATGCACACCTGAACGGTGAGGATAATGAACAGGTCCCGTTCAGCGTCAACGGTATTGCACGGAGCGAACCTGCGTCACGCCCCGGCGATGAGGGCAAAATAATGTGCCGGGTGTGGCGAATGCACCGGCGTCGCGGCAGTGCCGCCTGTGTGGCATTCCCCTTGAAGGACAGCCTTTTTTTTTATATGGTCAGAGCGGCATGCCGCATCTCCCGCAGGTGGTGGTCCCGGGAGTGAGGGGCTCCCTGCCGCATGCGGTATTTCTGTGGTGGTTATATTTTTTTCATGTACCAGAGATCACAGCTTTGACTGATCCCTGGGTAGTGCTGTGCCACGGACCGCGGGTCCCTTTACCCTGTGGCCGAGCATCGGGTCATGCTTCTTCTTTTTCTTCTCTTCGCCTGGTTCCGCGTCCGGCGTCTTTGCAAGGAAACATTCGACCGGGTCCTTTCCCCCCGGGCATGTTCTCTCTTTGAATTCGCTGCACTCTTCGCACACCGGAACCTGTGTGGGAAGCAGCGTCGGGAAATGATTTTTCCAGAGCGTCTGGTCGATTTTTCCCTGCTCAAGGAAACGCTGGATATGCCGTGCCGTGTATTTCATGCATAGTACGTGGGTAGTTATTCCCTTATGACCTTTCGTGCCGGAACCGTAAACGGCTGGAACGCCTCACTGTGGTGTGTAAGGATTGCCCGCTTTTTTATGCCGGCTCGTTGTCCTCAATTCTTACGTATTTATTATGCAAATTTCAAATGTGCAGCACGGTCATTTACTATAAAAACTACCTTGCACCTTTCAATACACTCTTTTCGCTGGAATAACTCCTCTTACTCCACCTTTCGGGTTCTCCATGTCTCCCTCGTACCTCGGAATAACATGGATGTGTACGTGAAATACCGACTGCCCGGCTGCCGGTCCGATATTAACACCCACATTGTATCCATCGGGATGGTGCGTTGCATCGAGGAAGCACTTGCACTGCAGGACCATTTCCCGGAATGCATCCAGTTCCGTTGAAGAACTCTCAAAATAATCTTCATAATGCCGGAATGGGATCACGAGGATATGTCCGGGACTGACCGGGTACCCGTCATATCGGGCATAACAATATACATTTGAAAAAAGTATCTCCTCTTTTTTCGGGTCACAGAACGGGCATTTACTCATATGTCCACTCCTCGTAGCCAAGGTCTTCGATAAGATGCCTGCACTTCTCTTTCAGGTTCCTGAATGCATTAAGCTGCCAGTGATTACTCCAGGGCTGCCACAGCAAACCAATCCGGATCTCCTGTGCGAATTGTCCGGGATATAATTGATTCATACGGTTCCAGCATTCAAATATCTACTCTTTGCGTGATTCGAGCAGGTCCGGTGTGGGAATCCTGTCGCTCTTTGAAGAGTTCACAGAAGATAACGTAGGGAAAAGGTTCCATAGATTATTGTTTTTCCTTATCGAGAATGGCAGGAGATGATCGATGCGGAGTGTGTTCCTGCTGTGTATTAGCTTTCCTGACCAGGTACAGGTCAGGGGATGAGCTTCTTCCGTTCTTCGAAGGTAATACTCCCTAAGGTTCCAGGTATCCCGTTCTTCAACCGGAATTACCGTAAGCGTTGTCAATACATCGTTAAAGGATACCTGGGATTTCTTATCGGCATTTTTACAGAACTGTGCCCAACGGAAAAGGACGGCATTTTCACCGGAGATAAAACCCCCGAAATTCTGGAAGACGAAATCAAGGTCTTTGCTAATAGAGTAACTTCCAAAATAGCGGATCAGTGATTCCCGTGATATTTTTTTCATTTCTGGGAAACCGTGTCTCTGGTGTGGTGTATTCAAACACCGAATAATGAGACTTAGCGAATGAATAGCCGAGATACTTCATCGGCATGGAGGTTATTGTCGTCCGAAGACTACGGCAAAGATCGAGCACTGTATCATGGATCTCATCAGGGATCTGGCTTTTGCGGTAATCATTGAAGAATTTTGAGAAGCCACCGTTCCTCTCATAGTAGGTAGTGACCCGGCTTAACCGTGAACGGAACTGTATCTGCTTGTTATTTGAATTTTCAAAATTTTCTCCATTTTTTTGTGGAATAAATATGTCGCTGGCAACCAGGGAATAGTAATACAGGATCCATTTCTCTATGAGGAGTCCGAGGGGATACCGGACCTTATCCTTAGCTTCTTCCCGGAAATGTGAATATTCCCGGCTCTTACCTCGATGGCCCCACGGAGCAGGGTAAATTTATAGGTGGCATCGGTTGAATCCCGTTCTATGATAGTATTGACCTTTCGATACTCATCAAGAGATTCTGATGGCATTATAATAATTGAATTTCCGAAAGTGACGATATAGATTCGCTTTTGATTATGGGGATAAGTATAACGAATTATCTTTTCTACTGCGTTCCAGGCATCAACGATACTGGAGTTCCAGATGATGAGGTAAAAAGGGATGCCGATTAGTCGGCTGGTGGTGAGTACCGGAGCAAACATGCCGTGGCGTCCTCGTTTCAAATGTTCACTTCGGGGGGTGGTGGCCCACGCGGCCGGAGGGGAAGGTCCCCCTCCCTGAGCGTACAATCCCGTTGAGATCATGAATCTGCCGCACGGTCATCTCACTATAAAAACTACCCTGCACATTTGCAACCCCGTTTCTGCGCAAGCACAAAAATACGTGATTTAAGGGCTCCTCTGCAAAAAAGAATACAATCACTCATACTGGTTTATAAAATCGGATAGAGTCCACAACCTCTTGAACATCAGGCTTTGCATTGAAAAATTCTTCGGAGGGAACTCTCCACAATATCTTGTAGATCATACCCGGGCCGGTTTTGTAGGTTTTACATATATCATACCTTGTTTCCACGGTTTCCATCCCTGGCTCGTGGAATATATCTATAAATCTCCGGGCTTTTACGCCACCGACTGAAACAGGTTGATAAGATTCGCTCACTGTCAGGTTTGGTCGATCATCGAATATCCAAAACGCACATTCTTCACTTCCGGTGAAATTTTCATGTACCTTAGTTGGATCACAATCCGATCTTGAGCCGGATATGAGAAATGATCCTGTGGTATTATCTGTATATTTGAATTGAAATCTTTGATAAGTGTAATTCATTGGATTTTGACATACCCCTTCTTCGGTTGTGACGGTCCATTCATTTGGATAGTGTAACGATATCCCAAAATGAGGAGAATCGAACGTCATAGTATCATTCTGTATTACAGGAAGAGGACGAGACTGTGAACATCCTGAAAGTGAGAGACATAATGAGAGAAGGCAAAAGAGAATAACCAATGAAATTTTTTTCATCGACAACGTGGTTGGCATACAGAAGCATAAAAGGTGGTACGACTCAATGCAGAATCTATGCCATAACCTGGTGTGGCTAAGTCCTTATATTGTTGAAAGAAATTCCGGATGGATATGAAATAGAATGGGTGAAGCCTGACGATTATTTTATTTAATCCACTTCCGGGAACAAAAAAAGGAAGAATAGAGCGTTGATGGTGAATCGAGCCTGATTCATTTTTTTAAACTCACAAATTCTAAACTAATTCTGGACCCGTTTACCAAAACAAATATTGAATTATTCTTTTTTCCGGTAAATATTCAAACCGATTTTAATATCTTCATGTTCCGGGATAGAGATATTTCCTTCAGTTGATGCAATGGTAATGGATTTACCCGATTTTGACGGACCATAGTCCTTTGTGAGATCAACGGTTATTACCAGTTTTTCTCCATTCAGAGTCATTTCAATATTTTTCATTCACACCATCCTCCATTTTACAATATATTCTCTTTTAACACATTCTTTGATGAATCTATCGGAATTTCACCCGTTCACTTCAGCAACCCGCTCCGCATCATAACAGAGTACGATCCATGCTGTCCTTCATCTCCCCGGCCTCAGAAAATTGAATAATTCTCACTGTTTTCACGATGGTTTTGGGTATGGAGGCCCCATATTGTCCAGTAATTCCAGCCCATCGCTCTATTACTAAAAAATGATTTTTGAAAAGAAGGATTCCGTGGGTGAGTAACCCTCAAATTTTGATTGGTCATTTCCGGCCAAACGACAGTGTATCGTCATCCTTTCGTTATCGACGAGAGCCATGCACGCGGTCCTTCAACCCGCGTATGACTCTCGAAGGTCGCCGGCCTGATGTAATTGATGGACCACCCATCCCGGAAGCTATCCTGGATCTCTCTCGTTGTTATTCTCCTCGGACCGTACCCGGCGGGTTCCAGGTCGCTGAAGCAGAGCATGAAGTACTTCCCGCCCGGGACCAGGGCGGCTGCAAGGGTATTGACGAAGACCGGCCGGTCCTCGTCAGAGAGTGTATGGAAGAGCCCCGAATCCGTAGCGGTATCAAACGTCCTGTTGAGCGTATTGAGGGCGAGAGCATTCATGACAAGAAAATTCACATGGAGCCCTCTTGCGGCAGCCTTCTCCTGTGCCTTCTGAATCGCCAGGGGTACGGAGTCAATCCCCCATACATCATGCCCTTCCTCCGCAAAGAATAGGGCATGCTCCCCGGTCCCGCATCCTATGTCCAGGACAGACCCGGTTATTTCACCCGCCCGGACAAGCTCAACGAACTCCTTCTGGGGCCGGCCGATGTCCCACGGTGGTGTGCCCGTGTATGCCGATTCAAAGAAATCCATACAACACCATACCCTGCGGTGATGTTTATTATTATTGCTTCATGTCACTCAATCAGTCGGCGCACCCGTTGAGTGCGGCAATATCTCTCCATTTTATACCGCCTACAATAGCATCTCAATTTTTTACAATAATTTTCGGTAATTTTCGTTCCGGATCATGACGCGTTTTATTCACTATGTCACGAATGAGATACCGACATACCACTATATCAGGTTTTATCGACTTTTTTACGAAACTATGGTAATCTACCGCTCGAAAAAACAGGATAGGGATAATGCAGCGTAGGTTCCTTTTACGTGTCGTAATGTACTATCCTAAAACAGAGAACGACGGGTCATCATTATTGCCCCCGTAAAATGACGCTTTATTTTTTAAAACGATCTTCAACGTTTAACAATTATTGATGAAGCGCCAGATGAAGCGCGAATGAAGCGTAGAACCTCGCATAAAATAGTGTATTTTTGGAAATTAATCATGAAATATCGGTAAATCGGGATGTAAAACGGTAGCCTGATCAAAATTCATGTTACCGCACACATCCTCGGCACGGTCCAAACTCTTGGGCTACCATATACAATATCCCTTAGGGGATTTTTACGACCTGGTCTTTTTAAAACGGCCTCATTATCCCCTGATCCCCTCATCCGCCTCAAATATTGTCTCAACCAGATCTACTCGGTTGTAAAAACACCCTGTCCGTCAGCGCGAATATTTGCATACTTTGAGGGAGATTATTCAGTACCTCAAAATTGAGGTAGGAAGAAACCATGAACGAAAAAATACCTTCATTTGATTCCTTTTTTCGAAAATACGACCCGGCAGTGGCGTATATTTTTCACAACTACCACTCTCTCAGAACCCGCGTTTCAGCCCGTTTTCAGTTGCACACCGTACCGCATACCGATATTCTTCCCTTATTATCCCTCTCTTCAAAGAATCAGTAAAATCAATACCAGATCCTGATACTACTTTCCAGCAGGGCCGGTACTGGTCCATAATATTCACATAGGCCTCCCGGGAGATCTCTTCAGCAATAAATTTCATCACGATCTCACTATTTGCGAGGTTGTCAGGTAATACAAGGTGCCGGATTATCATTCCCCGTGATGCAATGCCGTTGCTGACGACCAGGTCCCCGACCTGCCTGTACATCTCCTTCATCGCAGCAGACATTACCGTGAAATAACCCGGCGCATCAGAGAGAGCGACAGCAACCTCATTCCTGCCGTATTTTGCATCCGGCATGTAGATATCGACCACCCCGTCCAGGAGTGTCAACGTCCCGACTGAGTCATACGTACCCGTATTATACACGAGCGGGATGTGAAGGCCTCGTCCGGCCGCAATCAGGACCGCTTCCAGGATCTGCGGGACAAAGTGTGTTGGCGATACGAGATTGAGGTTATGGCACTTCCGGTCCTGCAGGGCAAGCATGACTGATGCCAGTTCTTCACATGCAATCTCTCTCCCGTTGTCCAGCTGGCTTATTTCATAATTCTGGCAGAATACACAGCGCATGTTACACCCTGTAAAAAAAATGGTGCCCGAATCATGCCGCCCGACAAGAGGCGGCTCTTCACCAAAGTGGGGCCCGTAACTGGAAATTTTTGGCAGCAGCCCGCCCCTGCAATACCCTCTCTCACCTGTGAGCCGGTTCACTCCGCAGTTCCTTGGACAGACAGAACAGTGTCCAGGGAGTGAATATGCCGCATCGGTCCTTTTTTGCAGTTCCCCGGATTCAAAGAGTGCAATATACGATGGCATGACCATTGGGATCACAGTCATTTCTGCGTCCTGTCTCATTAACTCATCCCGGTTAGTCTGAATCCAACCGGCATTCTCCCAAAAGGAATATGGTTTAAGAGACCTATTGGAGTATAACGGCCTGGTAAGGCCGGATCAATGACTGGAATGGTGAAATGGAATGGTTCAGCTCAATGCCGAAATGAAAGAAGCTTTTTCAAAGATCAAGTTATTCCCGGTCGCGACCGCATCAAAGGCCGGTATCCCGAATGTAGCACCGATAGCGTTTGTCCAGCTGGTAAGCGACGATACCATATGGCTGGCGGATAATTTTATGCAGAAGACCCTCGCGAACGTGAAAGAAAATCCCCACATTGCCATATACCTCTGGGAACCTGACAGCAAAAAGTGCTACCAGGTTAAGGGGATGGTGAAGGTTGAGACGGCGGGCGCGGAATACGAAAAAATGAAGAAGATGGTCCATGACAAAAAACCGGAACTTCCTGCAAAGTCACTTCTCGTCATGAAAATTACCGACGTGTTCGAATGTAACCCGGGCCCGAACGCGGGTAAAAAACTCCTCTGAAAAATTAATTTATTTTTTTCTTTTTCGCTGTTCCACGAGGCGTGCCTGCAGGCCGAAGTATTCTGAAAAGCCTATCGCGTGGCACTGGTCGATCGTGGTACTGTCGAATGAGACAAGGTCATCCGAGTAGATGCCTTCCTGTGATGAGCGTCCCATAACCCGGCATGACCCCTTGAACAACATGACGTCAACGCTTCCGCTGACCTTTTCCTGTGATGCGTTGATAAAGGCGTTCAGGTCATAGTACAGGGGTTCGTGCACAAGGCCCATGTAGGCAAGCTCCGACCATTTATCGTCAACAAGATGCTTGAAGGCGAGTTCCTGGCGGGTCAGGGTAAGCTGCTCGATATCACGGTGTGCAGTAAGAAGGACTGTTGCAGCAGGATGTTCGTAGATTTCCCTTGCTTTCAGGCCGAGAATCCGGTCCTCGATCATATTGTTGCGGCCGATACCATGTTTACCGGCTATCTCATTGAGTTTCACAATCAGGTCAAATCCGCACATATCAATGCCGTTCAGCTTCACGGGGATGCCTTTTAAGAATTCAATGCTGATGATTTCAGGGGTGTCGGGAGCGGCCACCGGTGAGACCGTCCACGCATAGATCTCCTCGGGCGGGTGGAACGCGGGGTCTTCGAGTTTCCCGCCTTCAATACTCCTGCTCCAGAGGTTCTCGTCTACGCTCCATGGCTTGTCTTTTGCAACAGGAACCGGGATATTGTGTTCTTTTGCATATTCTATCTCCCAGTCCCGTGTCAGGTTCAGTTCGCGGATAGGGGCAACGATCTCGAACCCTGCCGTCCTGAAGACGAAGTCGAAGCGGAGCTGGTCGTTTCCCTTCCCGGTACACCCGTGTCCGATGGCGCGGGCCCCCTCAATTGCAGCGATTTTTACTACTTCTTCTGCAATAAGCGGGCGGGCAAGCGATGTCCCCATCGGGTAGCCTTCGTATGATCCGTTCGCCCTGATAGCAGGCCAGATATATTCGTTGACAAATTTTTCCCGTGCATCGATGGTATAATGCTTATCAGCAAGTTTATGGCCTTTATCGGTTACCATCTTCATTTCGTCATCGCGCTGCCCGACATTGACGGCGACGGTGATGACCCGGTCATATCCATACCGCTCTTTAAGGAGCGGGATACAGATGGAGGTGTCAAGACCTCCTGAATATGCAAGAACTATTGTTCCTTTTCCCATGAGAATGCTCCATTTGGAAGTATTGTGTGTACACACAACTGACAGTACCTGTTGGTGCCGGGAATGATTAAATTATACTCCCCGGGTAGGAAAGATGAGATCCGCACATTTAAGAGAAAAACGGAATCGCCATATCTAAAAAAATTTATTGAATGTGAATAATTTCTGCGAATAGATCCGTGGGAATTCTTCATGTCTCTGACCGGATTGTATCAGCAGGAAATGTGTTGGACACTTAATAAGGTTTTATTAAAAACCCTCATTTCAACGACACCGGTTTAATCCATTTCTATGACAGGAGGAGTTGCACTCCACCCCGCTGCAGGAAGGTCTGCAGGCAGGGTTGATTGCGATCTTTTAATTTTTTTAAAAGAACCAAACACGGTCCTTATCGCATCGTGGGGATGCACATATACGGCGGGCCATCAGCCCCGGGAGTGTCGGAATAAATGGTGCGGCGAAAGAGAAATAGTGAGAGGACAGGAAGGATTTCGAATGAAAATGGTGGAACCTCCCAACAATATAAGGAAATTTTGAATGGACATTTTCATGGTTCCGGAGTGAACCTTACTGGGGCATGTCCGTTTCAACAGGGCCCTTAACACGATGAACGCTGAAATCGTGAAAGAAAAAAAGTATAATTTTCCCGTTCTTATACCATGTTCCCGTGATAATGGCTGAGGGGCTCGATAGTTATTTTCTCCTTTTTAAAGGCTTCAATTGCCATTGCTGCAGCACGTGCCGCCTGAACGGTGGTAATATAAGGGACACTGTAATCCACGGCAGCCCTCATGATCTGGTAATGGTCCTGCCGTGACTGCTTGTCGACCGGGGTATTCACAATCAGGCGGATCTCACCCTGCCGGAGGAGGTCGATAACGTTTGGTGAGCCTTCCTGCACTTTTCTGACAAGGTTTGCTTCTATTCCTGCCTGGTTTAAGTATTCAACTGTCCCGGATGTACCGTACAGCGTGAGGCCGAGTGCCTTGAGTTTCCGGGCAATATCGATAACGATGTCTTTCTGCTCATTGCTCACAGAAATAAAGACATTTCCCTCGACCGGGAGTTCATTGTCGGCAGAAATACTCGCTTTATAGTATGCGCGACCGAAATCGTAATCGATCCCCATCACTTCACCGGTGCTCTTCATTTCAGGACCAAGCACGGTATCAACTCCCGGGAGCTTGTTAAATGGAAGGAGGACTTCCTTTACTGCAACATGGCAGAAGGGCAGTTCTTTATAGCCGATCTTCTTCAGCTTTATCCCGAGCATGACTTTTGCGGCAATTTTAGCGAGCGGGATCCCGGTCGCCTTGCTTACGAAGGGAACCGTGCGGCTTGCGCGGGGATTTGCCTCAAGGACATACACAATATCGTCTTTTACCGCAAGCTGGAGATTCACGAGACCCACGACACCCAGACCGATGGCAATCTTTCTCGTGTAATCCTTTACCCGTTCGATGATAGCGGGGGAGAGCGACTGGGTGGGTATGACGCATGCGGAGTCCCCGCTGTGGACCCCGGCCTCCTCGATATGCTCCATTATTCCGCCAATCAGGACATCTTCCCCGTCACAGGCAGCGTCCACATCAAGTTCCACTGCATTCTGGAGGAACGAATCGATGAGCACCGGATGGTTCCTGCTCACCCTGACCGCCTCTTTCATGTAACTTTCCAGTTCGATCTCGTCATGGACTATCTCCATGGCCCTCCCGCCGAGAACGTAGGACGGACGTACAAGGACCGGGTACCCGATGGCTGCAGCCTTTACACGCGCTTCTTCAAGCGAATACGCAGAGCTGTTCGGCGGAGTCGGAATATCGAGTTTCTTTAACAGGATGCTGAACCTGTCCCGGTCCTCGGCAATATCCATTGAATCGGGCGTGGTGCCAAGGATCTTTGTCGAAAGTCCCAGCCGCTGGATCTCGTCATAAATGGGAACTGCAAGATTTACCGCGTTCTGTCCGCCGAACTGGACCATTACCCCGTAATAGTTGTCTTTGAGGAGGATGTTGACGATGTCCTCAAGCGACATCGGCTCAAAGAAAAGGCGGTCTGACGTATCAAAGTCGGTCGATACCGTTTCAGGGTTGTTATTGACGATATGGACTTCCACGCCCTCCTCCCTGACCGCCTTGACCGCATGCACCGTGCAGTAATCGAACTCGATCCCCTGGCCGATCCGTATGGGTCCCGAACCAAGGATTAGTATCTTCTGCCGGTCATCACGCTGGATCTCGCATTCCTGGTCCCATGTCGAATAAAAGTACGGGGTACGTGCCGGGAATTCGGCAGCACAGGTATCTACCATCTTGTAGGTGGGATCTCCTGCCACACCCTCGATCTCTTCCCAGTTCTTTTTTGTTATTTTTGCCAGTTCTGCATCGGTGAACCCGAAATGTTTCGCGAGTATGATATCTTCCCGTGCAGGATCCGATTCAAGTTTCTTCTCAAGGTTAACGATATTCTGTACCTTTTCAAGGAAGAACGGGGTAATCTTTGTAATTTCTGCAATTTCATCGAGAGAGAAGCCGACCCTGAACGCATCGAACAGGGTCTGGAAGCGCTCGTCGGTCGGCCGGGTAAGGATCATCCGGATTTCACTCTGGCTGGTATGCCGGGTCACATCGGTATCCACGGACCGCAGGGCTTTTTTAAATGCCTCTTCGACGTTCCGCCCGATTGCCATCACTTCACCGGTACTCTTCATGGCGGTGGTGAGTGTCCTGTCAGCACCCTTGAATTTGTCAAACGGCCAGCGTGGGACCTTAACAACGATATAATCGATGGACGGCTCAAACGACGCCGGGGTGCACCCGGTAACGGTGTTTGTTATTTCGTCGAGCCTGAGGCCGATTGCAATTTTTGCGGCAACTCTCGCGATGGGATACCCGGTGGCCTTCGAAGCAAGGGCCGACGAGCGGGAAACGCGGGGGTTGACCTCGATAATCCGGTAATCCCCGTTCAGATAGGCAAACTGGATATTACAGCCGCCCTGGACATTAAGGGCCCGGATAATTTTAATCGCCGCACTTCGCAGCAACTGGAATTCATCGTCACGGAGCGTCAGGATCGGTGCCACAACCACGCTCTCTCCCGTGTGAATTCCCATAGGATCCACGTTTTCCATGCCACAGACGATGATGCAGGTATCTGCGGCGTCACGCATTACCTCAAACTCGATCTCTTTCCAGCCTGCAACACTCTCCTCGATAAGGACCTGGTGAATACGGGACCGGTTCAGCCCTATCTCGACGATGCGGATCATTTCATCCTTTGTATGTGCGACCCCGCCTCCGGCACCACCAAGTGTGTAGGCAGGCCTGATAATTGCCGGAAGACCGACGATTGACAGTGCTTCGTCGATCTGGGTCATTTTGTTGAGGATCATGCTGGTCGGGACCGGTTCGCCTATCGACTGCATCAGAGAACGGAATTTTTCCCGGTCTTCTCCCTGGTATATCGCCTCAAGCGGTGTCCCGAGAATTTCAACACCTTCGAGCGCGCCCCGTTCGGCAAGTTCAGCGGTCATATTCAGCCCGGTCTGACCACCCATGCCACTTAAAATTCCGTCAGGTTTTTCTTTCTCAATAATTTTTGTGATGATATCGGCACGGATTGGTTCAATATAGACTTCATCCGCAGTTTCAGGATCGGTCTGAATGGTCGCAGGGTTCGAGTTGACCAGCACTACTTTGACTCCTTCCTCGCGAAGTGCCCTGCAGGCCTGTGTCCCTGAAAAATCAAATTCTGCGGCCTGGCCGATCTGGATTGGCCCCGATCCGATCAGGAGAACTTTTTTAATGTGTTCCTTTCGTGGCATTTTTAGTCCAGCCTCCGGAACATTGAATCAAAGAATGGTATTTCTGTATCGCGCGGACCACCATGTGCCTCCGGGTGAAACTGGACGCACGTGATATCGAGATCCTTATCTTCAAACCCTTCGAGGGTGCCGTCGTTTACGTTGGAATAGAGCAGCGAGCATCCCTCGGGAAGAGTGTCTGCTGCAACGGCAAAACCGTGGTTCTGGGTAGTGATGTAAATACTTCCATCTTTATATCTGACCGGCTGGTTTGTTCCCCTGTGCCCGAATTTCATTTTATATGTCTCCCCTCCGAGTGCGAGACCGCCGATCTGGTTGCCCATGCAGATGCCATAAATCGGCAGGGTCCCTGCCATTTCCTGAACACAGCGGATTGCATCCGTCGCATGCACAGGGTCGCCCGGACCGTTACTGATAAAGAGCGCATCCGGCCGGACGCTTTCAATCTGGTCAGACCGGACATTATAGGGAAATACAAAGACATCGGCATTGCGTTTCCGAAGGCTTATTACAATATTTTTCTTGATGCCGAGGTCGATTACCGCGATTTTTTTACCAGAACCCTCTATATGGTAGGGCTCCTTGCATGAGACGGCAGGGATAAGGTCTTTATCTGATATTGGCGGTATTTTCCTTGCAGACTCCACTGCATAGTCCCCGTTGTCATCCCCGGTGACCAGTGTAGCCCTGAGAGTTCCCAGAACACGCGTTTTTATCGTGAGCATCCGGGTATCAACACCACTGATGCCCAGAAGCCCGTTTTGCTCAAAATATTCGGCTATTGAGGGTTTTGAGGCAGGTACGGCACATATTTCCCGTGCAACACACCCGAGTGCCCAGACACGCGGGTGCTGAAAGTTTATACGGTCGACACCGTAATTGCCTATTGTAGGAAACGTAAAAATCAGTATCTGGCCATTGTAACTTGGATCGGTCAGTGCCTCCATATATCCGGTCATCTGCGTGCTGAACACCAGTTCACCGGAACATTCACCTTCGACACCAAATCCTTCTCCTGTCACATATGTTCCGTCTTCAAGACCCAAAACCGCCTTCATAATTTCCACATTAATTTTGTCTGTTACCTTATAATAGGTAGCGGAAGGGTCAATTATTCCTTAATATTCAGGCTGATTCAGCAGTATCAGGTCTTATTTTTTTAAAAAGGTTTGTACCCGGGACTCCATCGGAACCCTTCGGGTTCTCTCGTTACTCCTGCTGATTTGATAGTATAAGGATTCCGGCAGAGCCGAAAATACAGATTATTCCGGTATTCTCTTTACGGGAATTAAAACGCAACCCTGCGGTTAAAAATGTGGAAAATACCCTGTGCGGTCAAGGATAAAGGGCAATCTGCACTTATTCGGAAAATTTATTAAAAAAAAGATTTTCTGGTCCCGAAACCCCGGGATCAGGCGTTCCTTCTCATTCCCGAATTATACTCCATCAGCTTGTCAAAGAGAGTGATCTCTCCGCTTGCAGTAGAGGTTTCAGAGAATGCAAGGTCTTCAGCCTTTTCTACCTCTTCACCACGGCCTTCCTGGATATGGGCCTTGATATAGGCGCTGATTGAACCCTGTGCCGGATATCCGTTAAAGCCCTGTGCCTTAATATGGTAGGACAGCGCCACCGGAACATCTGCACTGGCTGCAATCGTCCGTGAAGATGCTTGTGATGCGACAGAGACTTCTGTCATGTCAAGCGAACTTCCGGCTTCCACAATGTTGCAGAAGGCAGGAATTGTACTGCCTGATGACGAGCCGAACGGACAGAGCAGATAATCTGAAGTAGACGCTGCAAGACCGACATTGTCGATCAGGAGGCTTTCATCAGAGATCATGCGTCCCGTCGGGTTTCCGTCACCCGATGCAATGAATTCAATGATTCTGCTGGACTGGACATTGTTCTGGTTTGCAACCTTGTTCTGGGTATCAACACCGAATTCCTTGGTATAGCTGACATACCCGTCAACTGCCATGGTGTTCTCGCTGTATGAAGTGGTTGAACGCACTTCCTGTGCCGAGAGGGGTGTACCGCTGGCTGATGCAGAACTGGTAACCCATACCATGTTTGCAGTATTAGTTACCGTTCCGGTACAGATGATTGCGGTACTGGTGGTGATCCCCTGGGTCTCGGGGGTCTGGTTTGGGGCCCGATCGGCCGATACAGTCATGCCAAACCCGATGAGGACCAGCATCACTGCACACGCGATCGTGATCGTTCCAAATTTTTTCATCCATTCCTCCTACATTTCGTGCTGATGCCCTCATCAGCAGCTAACAGTCATCGTTTAAGATAAAAATAGCTTCTATTCCCGGAATATCATTCATGTAACCGTGGAGTTCCAATAAATAACGGCCGGGTTCAAACAATGAGGGTATAATTCAATCGTATATTGTTCCTGTATAATAAGTGCGGATTTCTGCGAAAGGGAAAAAAAATTGTAACTGTTCAGCCTGAT
>DASP01000006.1 GCA_002503825.1 Methanoregulaceae archaeon UBA467 | reverse complement strand
GAGTGGCTGAGGTGTTCCTCAAGAAGAATTCACGAATACAGGCCCTAGCCATGGTTATGGTGCTCTGTCTGTTCATTTATGCGATGGTGGAATTCCGGTTAAGACAAGCTCTGGAATGCACTGGGAAAACGGTGATCAGCCAGACGAAGAAGCAGACTCAACGCCCGACTTTGAAATGGGTCTTTTTCCTATTCAGGAGAGTGCGAGAGTATTCCGTTATTGTGGAAGGACGAAGGATAACGAAAATTGCTAATTTATCGGAAGATTTAGAAAAAATACTTGGTTTGCTGGGGCCGCCATATGAAAAATATTATTTTTGATTCTCGACATGCGGAATGTGAGACGATTGCCGGGAAAATGCCGGAAACGATCTCTGATCAAAACCAGTCAAGGGTTTTCCACGCGGATACATTCAAAACTGAAACCACTATCTCTATATTTTAGAATAACCAATCGTTCGGGCATGAATCTCAGTTCAGGAATGAAATCTGGAGCATTGCTCCTTCTGGTCATCGCAATTCTCTTCGTTGCAGGATGTACCCAGCCAGTCACTGTCCCGGCCGGTACTGCAACGCCCACACCCACCCAGAGTGCACCTGCCACACCATCTGTCACTCTTCCGTCCAACGAGACCCTGAAGACCGAAATGGCCACACTTGCTGTGACATTCGCCGGGGATATCGATGGGAAGGCGCTTGCCATGGCACTCGCGGAAGGTCCGAACTCGACTGCATTCGAAACAGTGCTCGGGCAGCTCAAGACATTCAAGGCCTCCGACAGCCGGATCGTCTACCTGTACACCCTCGAGCAGGTGAACGGCACGGTCCGGTTCATCGTGGATGCCGACTATGGCCAGCCGGAAGGTTCGGGATACCTCGAGGAATACCCCGACGCTCCAGCTGAACTGAAAGGGCCGGTCACCGCACCGATCGGAGTGGGCCCGTATACCGATCCCTGGGGGACGTTTATCTCCGGTTTCGCCCCGGTGGAGACTGGTTCAAACCTGACCGTGATCCTCATCGGCGTTGATACCCGGGTCTGAAACCCTTTCTCTTTTTTATTTTTCCCGGAATTATCGTTGTTCCTGCCATCGGGATCGGCATCCTGATCCTGCTGGTTAAAAAGAGAGAGAGAAAAAAATACAATCCACATCATTTTTTACACATACGATAACTGTATCCAAAGTGAGATCAGGGAAACAGGACGACTTCTTCTAAAATACTCATCTTCAAATTCCCCGGATATGAAAACGAATGGCAATATGCCCGCATCGTGAACGTTATTAAATGGCTGTTGATCCAAGGTGGTCCAGAGATGTTCATGCCCCCATGCGCAAATACTTTTTTTCAGGTTTACGTCGTCGCCGCCACGATGACGACCCCCAGCTCCTCCGTGAATAAATACTGCCAGGAATGGCCTGGTTATGCCGCTCATACGCCATAACCTGAACGGGAGGTCTCCCGAGAAGGCACACCCTGCAACGCCTTACAGACCAACGTTTATCATTTGACGGACGCTACAGATCTTTATACGCCATGGGCATATCTGAAGGGTGAGTGATATGGATCTGCACTATGAGAAACAGGGGGACATTCAGATCGTCCATATAACAGGCAGGATAGATAGTACCAAGGCAGACTTACCCGGTAAGGTGATTGGGAAAACAATTGAAAACGGCAACCGCCAGTTGCTCCTTGATCTTTCCGGAGTGTCGTATATCAACAGTGCGGGTCTGCTGGCAATCCTCGCCGCCGCGAAGCGCCTTAGAAATCCGGGCGACCGGTGCGTACTCTGCGGACTCTCTGGTGAGGTGAGGGGAATATTCGAACTTGCAGGGTTTACTAAAATTCTCGAGATATACCCGATGGTCGGGGATGCGATCTCATACTGGTGAGAGCCGGTTTGGATATCTTTCAGGAACAACCGTATATCGGGGCGTACCCCTGGACGTTACTCTTTTAAGAAGGAACTGATCTCTTTTTCACCTGACCGGTACGGGGTGCGGCGGTACAGCGGAATACGCACCCGGTAAGCGGGGATCTGTATAACGTATCGTTTTGACGAGTGCCTTCACTCTCCCATCCACCATTAATGCACATTTTTCTCACACTCAAATATGCATGTATTTTCATCTTACACCCTCAACAAAATGAAAGGATGAGCCACGTTCCGGCGATGGATGAAGGATCCATTGTTGATGCTGCAACCCTGGCGAAGAAAGAGAAAACCGTCTTTTTAAGTCTCGTAGTGGACTTTGTTCTCTGGATCCCCGATATCATCGCCGCCATCCTCGCCGGGTCCATCACCATGTTTGCCGACGTGGTGAAATGCGGAAATGAGATCCTGGCCACGTTCTTTGCCTGGCTCACGCTCAGGAAGCTTGCACGGGGGCACCAGGGGGCCTACGATTACGGGATGGGCAAGTTCGAGACGATGACCAGCATCGTCACCGGGGCAGTCATGCTGGTCTCCCTGATCCTCGTTTTTTATACCGCGATCAGCCGAATCATGGTTCCCGAAGTCCTCAATATCAGCGGGGTTGCGCTTGCACTCGTGATGATGACCATCGGGGTGAGCGTGAACACCTGGCTCTGGCTCAAGAATTACCGCATCGCCTGCAAGGAATATTCCCCGATCATGGAGTCGCAGTGGCGCTTGTTCAGGACCAAGGCATTCTCTGATCTCTCGGTCCTTTCAGCACTCATTCTCTCCGTGGTACTTCACCAGTTCTGGTGGTCGGTGTATATCGACCCATTCGCATCGATGATCATCGTCGGGTTCCTCTTCACCACCGGCTACCGGGTGATCTCCTCATCACTCCCGGACCTCCTCGATAAAACGCTCGATGAATCCCTGCAGATAATGATCATCCAGGACCTCACGGAGTTCTTTGACGAGTATGAAGCATTCCACGGCGTACGCTCAAGGAGGAGCGGGAGCAACGTCTACATCGAGATATTCCTCGAATTCGACGGTGACAGGAAAATGTGTGAGGTCCAGGAGGTGATCGACCGGATGAAAACCTCGCTCGAATCCAGGATTCAGAAGAGTTCCGTCACCATCGTTCCAAGCAGCGGACCCTGCAGGATCCCGGGCAAAGTTGTGGGGAACACTCCCGAACGCAGCAGGGAGATCAACTGACGGAAAAACTCTGAAAGTTAAGAACACGAACAACGAAAAAGCAGGCTTTTTCCCGGGAATAACATCCTAAAAAGGAGTTTCCCCTCTTCAACTCTTTTTCAGGGTATCAATCGCGACATCCGAGGGTTCTGCATCGTCGGCATGTATCAGTTCGATCTCGTCCGGTGCAATGAGCGTACCGAAACTGTATCCGCCGCCGCGTTCTGCGATGGTCAGCGTCGTTCTGTCACGACCGGTCGCACCGGAAAATTCAACTGTTTTCACCAACCCGTTTCCGTTCGAGAAGGTGAAATTTCCATGGAAGATCCGGCCTTCCTGTTCTGTGACCTGCATGGTCATGACATATCCGGCATAGTCGGTGAACCCTTTTCCCTCTGCGTACCCGGTCATCGTACCGGTCCAGTTCCCGGTAATATCAGGTGTGTTCTGATCCGCAGTCCCGGTTGCTGGTGCGGATGCGGGGGCCGTGCATCCACAGGCAAGTATGACGATAACAAGCAGGATACCTGTATAGAGAAGTGCTTTCATGATGTTCAGATCGTGACTTGAATCGTAAACACCATATCTCTGATCCTTTCATGTGAGCCCGTCGCGGGTTGACCAGCAGTACTTATTATTCATGAGATTGATACGAGCAGTGATGTACAACATGAAAGGTGGCAGATTATTCCTGCGAAAAATGGCAGGTTCTTTCATTTTCGTTATATTATGTGCAGGCATATGTACAGGGGGTATCCCCGGCGTGACCGCGGATGTGTCGGATCATGCTCCGGTCATGTTCAGGGCAGACCCCTGGCATTCGGGGGTCAACGACGACGGCGGGACGAGACCGTCGGCAATACTGCTCTGGAGATACTGCAGAGGCGGCACGGAATCCAGCCCCGCAGTGGCGGACGGTACCATGTATATAGGGGGCAGTGCATTTGACGCGGAGACCGGGGCTCTCCTCTGGAACCAGCAAAAACCAGGAACCGCCCGGGATTCAAGCCCCGCAATTGTACACGGTGTCGTGTATTCAGGAGATGCCGATAATAATGTCTATGCCCTTGACGCGGAGACCGGAGCGGTGCTCTGGAACTATACCACAAACGGCCCGGTGCATTCAAGCCCTGCGATCGCGGACGGTGTAGTCTATATCGGGAGTAGTGACGGCAATCTCTACGCTCTCGATGCCGGGACCGGAGTTCTCCTCTGGAACTACACCACGCTGCAGGCAGTACGGTCCAGCCCCGCAGTGGCAAATGGCATCGTCTATGTCGGTGACTTTAACAGCAACTTCTACGCACTCGACGCGGAGACCGGCGGAATGCTCTGGAACTACACGATGCAAGGAGCAGTGAGTTCCAGCCCCGCAGTGGCGGACGGTGTCGTCTATGTCGGGAGTCTTGATAACAAACTCTATGCATTCGATGCTTATAACGGGACACTCATATGGAACTACACCACGGGTGACCGGGTATATTCCAGCCCCGCGGTCGCGGACGGTGTCGTATATTTTGGAAGTTCTGACGACAACGTCTATGCACTCGACGCGGAAACCGGGGCGCTTCTCTGGAACTACACCACGGGGGGCTCCGTGCTGTCCAGCCCCACGATCGCAAACGGGGTTTTGTACGTCGGGAGTTATGACGAAAATCTCTACGCGCTTGATGCAGAAACCGGGTTATTCCTCTGGAACTACCCGACCAGGGGAACTGTGCGTTCCAGTCCGGCGGTTGCCAACGGGGTTGTCTACATCGGGAGCGAGGACTGCATTTACGCAATCGGATATTCCCCTGGCCCCTCCAATCTTATGCTCGGAAAATCAGGACCTGTATTCTACGAAAACGCGAGCCTGATGGAATATACCCTCTCCTACCGGAACCAGGGGTTAAGTACTGCCGGAGATGTGGTGCTCACAGATTACCTCCCGTCTTCGGTCGAGTTTGTGTCCGGAACCGGGGATGCTGATTTTGATAATGCATCAGGTACCGTGACCTGGTATCTCTGGAACATTCCCCCATATTCCACCGGCTCACAGGTCCTCACGGTTCGTATCCCTTCATCCGTTCCCTACGGCACGGTCCTCAATAACACGGCAGATATCGTGACAAGCACCCCGGAATCCCAGTACGATGATAATACCGCGTCCGCCCTCACCACCCTGAAGAGAGCGTGGACCCCATCCGGTTGTTCGATCTCGCCATCCGTACCCGACCCATGGGGCAACCCGACGGTGTCCTGGGACGACACGGTTATCTTCTCCTACAACCAGACCACCTGCCCTCCCGAAACACCGGTGAATATCCGGATCCATATAGATGACGGGGGTCCAGACATCACCGCTCCGATGACCGGGGGACCACAGTACTGGAGTTATTCGACCACGTTCCAGCCCCGTTACGGTACTGCCACGGTCACGTACGAGACCCCGGGGTGCATCCTGACCGGTGTCACCTTCCCCTTCATCATCGAGCCGGCGGGATATGTGTACGACACCGTCCAGGGGCTGCGGATCGAGGGTGCAGACGTCTGGCTCCAGTGGCTGAATGAAGAGGGAGAGTGGGTGAATGTCCCGACCGGACTAGCCGCTCCTCCCATGCAGCCCGATATAAACCCGCTCACCACCGATGCAGCAGGCCAGTATCAATGGGACGTCGCAGGGGGATCCTACCGGGTATACGTGGAAGCCGAGGGATATACGCCGGCAGCGAGCACCATGGTGAACTCCCCCCCGCAGTTCTCAGGCCTCAACATCGGCCTTGAACCCACAACAGGGAAGATCTGGGCGACTTCGACTCCCTTCGGTGCTGATATCTACCTTGACGGGAGCGATACTGGCTTTGTGACGTCGCATGAACTTGCAGGAATCAGTTCCGGGCAACACACAGTGGAAATGAGACTTGCAGGGTACCAGGATTATAACGGGACAGTGACGGTCACCCCGGGACAGACGACCACGGTGAATGCCATCCTGGTCCCCCTCTCTCCTGTTGCAGACTTCACTGCAGATAAGACGTTTGGAATCATCCCGATGACGGTTCAGTTCACCGATTCCTCGACCGGAGCGCCACCTCTTTCGTACCAGTGGGACTTCGGGGACGCAACGCCGAATGAGACCGTGCAGAACCCGGTCCATACCTTCACCGGACAAGGAACGTATAATGTCACGCTTACCGTGAATAACAGTGCGGGGACCAGCACGCTCGTTAAACCAGAGTATATTTTTGCGATGGAGGATATCATCGTCGGTGGCGACAAGGGCTATTACCTGGTCCATTCGAATGTTGAGGATGCAGAGGTGTATTTCAACGACGACTGGTATGAGGGAACTATCGAGAACGGCACTCTTCTTGTAGAGACCTGCACCACCTGCACGCCGGTCTGGAAGTTCACCGTGAAAAAATGCGGGTACTTCCCCCTGACGCAGGAGAACGACCAGTACCCGGCCAAGGACGAGGTCATTGACCTCTACGCAAACCTTACCGCCCCGAAGGAACCCCTGATCGCCGATTTCGCCGCGAATGTCACGGAGGCATCCGTTCCGCCGCTGACCGTCGGGTTCACGAGCCAGTGGATAGGCATCGCTGATACCTGGAACTGGAGTTTCGGCGACGGAACATACTCGGAAGAAGAAGACCCGGTCCATACCTACACCGCTCCGGGGGTCTACACGGTCAGCCTCACGCTGACCAACAGTGCCTGCCAGGAGAATACCCTGGTGAAACCGGATTATATCATGGTGGGGGGAGCCCCCATGTTCAAGGCGGCCTTCACCGTCGCACCCGTGATGGGCTCCGCACCCCTGACTGTACATTGTACTGATAAGTCCTTCGGGAATCCGACTACGATCGTCTACGATTTCGGCGACGGGTTCAAGGTGACGGGATCGGACGTGACCCACACCTACCGGTTGCCCGGGACGTACACGATCACCCAGACCATCGCGAAATATGACCCTGCGACGAGGTCATTCATAAAAAGCGTGGCAAGGAAACCGGATGTCGTCACCGTCTTCAAAACGATCGTCCTGCCTCCGGTCGCGGCATTCTCCGCATCACCCGTCACCGGGACCGCACCGCTGACGGTCAGCTTCATGGACGAGACAATCGGCGACCCGACATTCTACTCGTACGACTTCGGGGACGGGTTCACGGCGAAGGGCCGGAACCCGGTCCATACCTACCGGTTCCCCGGGACATACACGGTGAGCCTGACGGTCCTGAAGGTTGATCCGGGCTCCGGTACGCTGCAACGTTCATCCGATCTGAAAACCGACCTTATCGTCGTGGATGCGGCATAATCACCTCCTTCTTTTTTCGTGAATGCAACGCGGTGACCTGTCATGAGAAACGAAATTTTTCTGTCACGAAAGAACCTGATGGTGCAGCCGGTATGAGCGGGAACCGCTTTGTCGTTCAGGAGCACCAGTCTCACAAGCTGCACTATGACCTGAGGCTCGAACGGGACGGCGTGCTGAAGAGCTGGGCGGTACCGAAGGGTATCCCTAAAACCGCGGGAGAAAAACACCTTGCCGTCGCCGTTGAGGATCATCCGCTGGAGTACGCGACGTTCGAGGGCGAGATCCCGAAGGGGGAGTACGGGGCCGGCACTGTCACCATCTGGGACCACGGCACGTATGAAACCAGGCACTGGGACGATGAAAAGATCGAGGTGACGCTCAACGGCAACCGCCTGAACGGGGAGTATGTCCTTGTAAAGTTCAAACCGGCCGGGGAAAAAGACTGGCTGGTATTCCGGGTCGCGTAGCGTCCTTCTTTGAGGGCTTTGATCCGGAGAACGCAGCATCATTCCATGACTTGATCCCGAATGAATGCCATGAAAGAGAAGGGCGGAACAATACACACGTACGAAGGGATCGTCCGGATATTCCCTCAATTCCCGGGCAGGATCCTGTCATTTCCTCACACAACCATGAGACTGTCCGGGAACGACCGGGTCTTCTCGAGGGATGTTACCCTGGATTTCAGGACCAGGGTATGCCCAAGGCATTTTCCTGCCAGGAATCCGCAGTCTGCATCGATCCTGATCGTCTCGCTCCGCGATGACCCCCCTGTGATATCTCCGAGGCACCGCTCTATCGAAAGCCCGGAATTGATATAGATACGTTCTCCTTTCTCATTGAACACTTCAAGGACAACACAGACCGAGTGTGCAACCTCGTCTCCAGTGTTCGTGATGGTCGCAGTGGTTTCCCGGCATGTAAGCCCGCAACTTAAGGGAGTCCCGGGGTCCAGGCTGAATTCAACAGGTTTTATGGTTTCTGCCGGAATGGGATCCGTGGTAAAAGGGACTGTTAGCGGGGGAGTCGGTTCCATAGTGACACTTTCCTGAAAATCGAGAGGAAGCGGTGTATTTTCCGGAGATGATGGGGGTTCCTGTGACAGGATATATCCACCGATGAGGAGGATGGCAACTACGACAATCAGGACCGCGGCGGTGCGAGGGGATTTCATTCACGTCATATGGGTAACTGTGGCGTATGAATTTTCGCAGGAGTATACATTCTGAATGGCATGATTTTCATAATGACTATCCGATACTCGATGCTCCGGTGCGGCTGTGTTCGGTATGGATTTGTGGCAGACTGCCGGGATACCTGCCTGTGCGGCGTTTTGAAGGCGGGACAGAATGAATTCCCGGTCGAATTCCATCACGGCACGGCGGGGGTATCGCCGTTGGATGAGTGGAAGTAAAAAATGATAGACAAACATGGTGAATCCGAATGAAAATTACACTTTTTATAAAAAAAATAGCCTGCACCCGATAAAATAATTCATTTTTACTTCAGTTTGGGAAAAAGAGGATGTGAGGAAGAGAAGATTACAGGAAGATACTATGATGAACAGGACTTCCGGGCACACCATCACCCCATGAAAGAGGACTCAGGGTTACTCCGGTCGAAGATGACGAATTAGTTGCACCGGATGTTCCGGTCTCAAGCAGATATGTAGTTGTGGGATCCGTTGGGGTCATATTGAGGACATCCAGTGCTCCGATAAGACGGGTATCCGAAGACTGCCCTGATAAGGCTCCTCCGAAGCGATCTGAATACAGGTTACCACTACCAGAGAATTCCGAATACACATATGCATAATCACCGAGTGAATTCTGTGAATCGAGGAGGATTCCACCTGCACTCCCGGATATCTCCACATTGGTGTGCCCTGCCAGTGCTCGCGAAACAGCTCCGAGATCTCCCGCACCAGCAATTATCCCGGGAATGATGGATTCTCCTTCTGCCGTGAGATTCCCGTCGGTTACATTGATCTGTACCGACGCCATGTTTCCATTGGAATCAAAGGAGATTCCGCCGGCGGAGCCTGCCCCAACACCATATATCCATACATCTGCTCCTGCGATCGTGATATCCTGGTCCCCTGATGTAACGCCCCCGGCAAACTGCGTTGTATCGAGGACGTTATGGTCTATGGACAACACACCTGGCTGACAAAACAGACCTGATCCCTGTGCCTGTGCATTCACCTGTGCATACGATTCTCCCGCAATTTGCGAAAACGAGGAGGCAGAGATGGCAGAGAACTGATCAGAATACACATCCTGCAGAGAAAGGACCCCTGAAAGTTCTGAAACGGGAACGAAACTCAGGTTCAAAACAGAAATACCTGCACTCAACTGGCCAACTTCCATGTACCCTTCGGTGAATGCGGCAAAATTCCCAGCGGAATTTCCGTTTACATTCATAACAGACGTCGAGGCAGATCCTGAACTCCCTTCGATTTCGCCAACCTGGCCGGTTATAACGCCGCCTATTGAAACGTCTGCCTGGTCTGNNAAAAAGGGACGACGTGAGATTATACAGGAATGCAAGTGACACATCGCCTGCTCCACTCACCTGGATTGCACCCATTCCACCTTCGGTGAATGATGCAGAATTCCGGGCGGTAGCGCCGTTCCTATCGGTAACGATCGTCGAAGCTGACCCGGAGCTACCACCCATGTCCACACTCTGGCCGGTGATAATTCCACCTATTGAAACGTCTGCCTGGTCTGCCTGCAACGGACTGTCCATCCCAAAAAGGGACGACGTGAGATTATACGGGAATGCAAGTGACACATCGCCTGCTCCACTCACCTGGATTGCACCCATTCCACCTTCGGTGAATGATGCAGAATTCCGGGCGGTAGCGCCGTTCCTATCGGTAACGGTCGTCGAAGCTGACCCGGAGCTACCACCCATATCCACTCCCTGGCCGGTGATAACGCCGCCTATTGAAACGTCTGCCTGGTCTGCCTGCAACGGACCATCAATCCCCAAAAGGGACGTCGTGAGATTATACGGGAATGCAAGTGACACACCTCCTGCTCCACTTACCTGGCCACATAGCATATCCCCATTCCTGAACGAAGCAGTTGACCCTGCGGTGGCCCCGTTCAGATTCCCGGCCCACGTCGAAGCATACCCGGAGCTACCTTCAATTTCCCCGATTTGACCGTTGATCACTCCTCCGAGTGAAATAACAAGCGGATATGCTGCAGACAACGGACTGCCGGTGAATACCAGAGAATTCCCTCCAAATCCGAGGGGTCCATATGATGTGTCACCACCTGCACTCACCTGCCCGATTCCCATCGAACCGTCGGTAAATGACGCAAAATTCCCGCCGGAATTGCCGTTTCCATCATCCACCAGTGTCCCGGCAAACCCATGTTGCCCTTCTATTTCCCCGTACTGCCAAACAGCAACGGTTCCAGCATCGTTGTAGGAATCCTGCTGGACATCCATATTCCCGTTGGAAACCCCCGCGATCATGCCGCCGTTAATCACGCCGTTCTCATCAAAGGTTACCTGGCCGGTAGCAAACGTACCATCGTAAGAGTCCGTGAATGTGTACGTATATGCGCACACATTGCCAATCGATGCAAGCATTACGCATAATATTCCAATTATGACCTTATATCTCATTTTTCCCTCCGATTATTCTTGAAAAAGGTATGGGAATCTCCCTTCACACGCAGGGTTTCCTGCCTGTAAACGGAGGGAATTTCTCAGGATACCCTCCTTACCCCTGATTCATACCGCATATCCTTGCTGAAACAGGAGATCTCTCCTGATGTCGTTGTCTCCTCGGAATAGGTGAAAACGACTCCATTTCCAACAGTGTATTGCTCAAGTGAGAAACCCGGCGGCCCGTATATCGTTTTAATAAGTTGCATTTTTCCTTCCTGAAGACGCGAGTGCATGTACGCAGTCGCGCTTCCGGATGCAGGCGACTCTTCGAGGCTGGAGAGCACGATAGAATATCCGGCTTCAACCGGTACATCCGCAGATACGGCAACAGATCTCTCGCCAGACGATGTATGGAGGGCACCATCCCTGATATCGACAGCAGATCCCATTTCGACGATATTGCAAAACGGAGGGATTACTCCCCCGATTGCAGATGCGAACGGGCATATAATCGCCTCTGACGTTCGTTCGAATTCGGATGCACCGTCAACGAGAAGATCCTCTGAAGATGTCATTCTCCCGGTAGTTGCACCATCGAAGGCGACAATCTTATCAGTACGAATATTCTCCTGGTTCGAAGGTTTGTTACTGGTATCCAGGGAATTCTGTTTGACATACCTGAAACTGCCCTGGTCTGAAAAGGTGTCTTCCGAATAACTGACGGTGTATTGCGTCTCTCCGGTGGCCCCGGCATTGGTTGTCACGCCCGGGATATTCCACACCACAATTCCATTCGGAGTCAAAAACGATAAAAACGGCATGGAAAGGGACCTGTTGTCCAGCTCCCTGCTCGATAACTGCCAGACGATATCCTCGCTCTCGGAGGCAAGCCCTGCAACCTGAATGGAGGTCACCGTGTTCAATACCTGGGTCTCGGGAGTTTGTTGAGGTACATGGTCTGCCGGCACGGGGTAGCACATTGCAAGTGCCAGCAGGAGGATGAAAAAGAATCGATTATTTAAAAGGATATGCACCAACTCTGTTCCACATATATTTATTTACAGTAGTATATAAACCCAAAATGTTTGATTTTTCCCGATAAACAGGGTCAATAACCATTTGATTTACAAAAATGAAAGATAATTTCGCAATCCGGCCGGAAAAGACGGAAAAGCCAGGCTTCCGGCGATACTGCGTCCGGTTTGACACTGTTGCATAGAGGTGGCGTAAATGCTCACCAGTTCTCCATTCCGCCGTATTCCTCTGTCCCTGTAGTTCAACAAAACGAACAGAAATACCGGAGCACCACACCTGAAGTTACCCTCATTTGGCCCCGGACAGTTCCCTGTAAACGGCCCCGATAGTATCCGCAGATCATATAAAAAAATCAGTGCCCCGGTTGTGCCGGGGAAAAGACAAGGAGCGGTTTCCCGTCGGTCCCGTAGAGGGTCAGCACCCTGTCACTGACCCGGAAAAAGGCCGCGTCTTCGATTGACGCAAAGTACCGCATTTCCTGGAACGTGGCATTATTGTCCTCGCAGGCGAGTGATGTTGCCGCTACCCGTGATACGACAATGACGGTGTCCCTGACCATGTACCGGGCCGAGTAGGAATTGCAGCCCCCTGACCCGGTCAGCGTCCCGTCGGGGGAAAACTTCGCGGAGACAGTTGTCCCGTTCAGCACCGGGGTTATAGTGCCGTCAGGGCCTGAGAACGACCGGAGCGACCAGGTATTTTCGGTTATTGCGGTTGATGAGGTTGCACCCGGTCCCAGGATGTTCCCGAAGAAGATGAGGAAAACAAGGATTACGAGCAGGGCGATGGCGATGTACACCATGAATCCCCTGGGCCCCCCGGTTCCCGGGTTGTCACCCGCATCAGGCCCGGGGGTGTCTGTTTGATCCGGCATAGCTGGTGTTGACCCGGCAGCACATTAACCGTTTCGCCGGGGGGAGAAAACTTTCAGGCACCCTCCCCTGGCAGGGGGAATCCGTCCCGGCTGGCCGGAGGGTAAGAGCGGGGCCGGCGGGGCCTTTCGCAGGCGGACAGCGCAGTAACCGGCAGGAATTCGGCACCGGTGGCCGGACGGCGGGAGTCTTTCCCGTGCAGGATTAAGCTCTCTCACTCCCGGGCCCGGAAGGAGCTTCGCTGCAATCCGTCATCCGGGATTTTTACGGGTCCGGGAACAAATGAGAACACATAATAAACGAAATCTCCAGCATTATGGTAACGTGAGGAGCATCCCTGCATGAAGGCCGAGGACGTGTTTGGCGGTATAGCGGCGGTGGTCAACCGTCACCCGAAGGGCGTCCTTGCCGTGATGACCGTGCTCGCCATCATCGCCGTCGGCTTCATGACCGCCATCCCTTCCCAGACTATGTCCGACGAGTACATGGACAAACAGTCTCCCGCGGGGATCGTCTACAATCTCTACAATAACCGCTACGGGCAGGATACATACATACTGCTGATCAAAGCGCCGGACCCGGCAGATCCTGAATTATTAAACCAGCTCCTCCTGCTGGAGAAACAGATAGGACGAACTGACCATGTCAGTTCGGTATCCTCCATCGCGGATGTCGTCGCCGCAAACCATGGCGGGACCATCCCCGGCACCACTGCAGAGGTGCAGGCGATCATCAACCTTCTCCCCCCCGATACACAGGCAGAGTATGTACCTGACCGGCAGACCTTACTGGCCTATGTCCTCATCGACCAGGGTGTATCCACCGACGCTTCGCAGAATATCGAGCCGTTCGTGGTGGCTACCATCAACCAGGCAACCCTCCCGCCCGGGGTGTCAGTCGAACTGACCGGGAATACTCCCTACAACATCCAGCTCGAAGATTCAATGGTGCATGATTTCAGTGTCCTGATCGTCGCCTCAATCGCGTTCATGCTCATCGTCAAGTATGTCCTCTACTCAAAGATACGGTTCTGGATCCTTCCGGTCGTCCTGCTGATCTTCGGCCTCTTTTACACCTTCGGGATTATGGGTATCATGGGTATCCCGGCAAATGACGGTGCCCTTGCGGCATTCCCCATCCTCCTGGGGCTTGGGATCGATTATGCCGTACAATTCCACATGCGGTTTGACGATGAACGCCGGCGCAGTGACGCGGCATCCGCACTGACCGTGACCATCACAAAGACCGGTCCCGCCGTGCTCATCGCGCTCGGTGCCACATCGCTCGGCTTCATGGCGATGTTTATCACCCCCATCCCGATGATACAGACGTTTGCCACTGTCTCCCTCCTCGGGATCGTCTGTTGTTACCTCACTGCACTCTTCGGGTTCGGGTGCTTTGTCCACCTGTTCCGGTACGTGCCAAAACCCCCCGGCAACAGTATCGCGTTCCGGCTCATGACTGCATATGACGAAGTGCTCTCGTGGATCGTCACGAGAGTGGTGAAGCTTGCCGCAACGGTGGTCCTTGTCGCGGTGGTCGTCGCAGCCGCAGGGATTGCAATAGACCGCACCATTCCCGTCGACGCCTCTGAAAAGTCGCTGGCGCCCCCGGACCTCCCGGCACAGCTGGTCGCCGACGAGGTCCAGTCGGTTGCCGGGTCGCTCACGCCGCTCCCTCTGTATGTCCGCGGGATCGACACGATGACCGTGGAGGGGATCTGGTGGACGGACAGCCTCTGTACTGAGCTGGCCGACAATTACAACGAGATCTCGAGCATTGACAGTCTCTCCCTGCTGGTCAGGTCGTATAATTCCGGGGTGCTCCCGGCCAGCCAGGCTGAACTGAACGCCGTGCTCCTCACCATACCGCCGGACCAGCTGAAACTCTATCAGATCGATGATACGACGTCGGTTATCGTCATCAATACCCTCTCGATGTCCATCAATGAGCAGCGGGCATTCTCCGACAACGTGGTGAGGGATATTGCATGGCTCGAACCCCCGCCCGGTGCGGAGATAGTCCCGACCGGCGACTATACCCTCTATACCATCCTGACCGACCAGATCATTGAGAACAAGGACCGGATGACGATCCTCGGCTTCATCCTTATCTTCGTCTACCTGCTGATCGTCTACCGGAAGGGCGTGGCCCTGACCCCCCTGGTCCCGATTATCTGTGTCATCGGCTGGAACCCCATTGCAATGGTCGCCCTCGGCCAGGACTACAGCATCATGACCGCCGTGCTCGGTTCGATGACCATCGGCGTGGGATCCG
The DNA here is from genome assembly GCA_002503825.1 of Methanoregulaceae archaeon UBA467. Taxonomy (GTDB): domain Archaea; phylum Halobacteriota; class Methanomicrobia; order Methanomicrobiales; family Methanospirillaceae; genus UBA467. The sequence continues at coordinate 40,838 of DASP01000006.1, read as the reverse complement.
AGTATACCATCCTCGTCATGGAGCGGTTCCTGGAAGAACACGGTAATTCAGGAGACCGGATACAGGCGATCCACAAGGCGGTCCAGAAAGTCGGGTCGGCAGTGGTCGTCTCGGGACTGGTGACCGCGGCCGGGTTCTCGGCACTGCTGCTCTCGTCGTTTCCCGTCCTTTCCGGGTTCGGGCTCGCGACGATCATCGTAGTGGTCTTCTCCCTGATCGGTGCGGCCGTGATCATGCCGGCGACCCTGGCACTCGCCGGCGGGGTGGGAAAGACATCTTAGATCTCTTGATGTGAGGCCGCGACTTTCGCATTGCACACCTTTGTGACTGATATCCTCTTTCATCTTTCATCTCATATTGTTTGCCCGCAATGACCGGTACCGGTCATCAAACGGACATGAGCGGCCAGTCATGAGATATCCTGCAGGGCCCTCACCATCAGTGAGATCCCGCCCCCGGGTCCTGCAAAGGTATAAAAAAATAAACTGTCAGAATCCACCCTGGCCGTTCGCTATGAACGTATCTCCCAAAAAAATTATTCCAGCCTAGTAAATGTCCCGTCCCTGCCCGGCACCTCGAATATTTTTACCAGGACTTTTGTCGATATGCCATCCGCACCGGCGGTGAAATACACCCCGGTCTGTGTGGAGGGGTCCTGGAACGTGTCGCCGGAGCCTCCGGGGTCCTAACAAGGCAGGTATGCTGTTGAAACAGGTCCGGACGACTGACCCCCCTGCCGCATACCGCGGTTACCGCTCTTTCATGTTCCGCAGGTCATGGGAGAGTTTTCCCACATGCTTCCACCGTTTTCGCTCGATCCTGACAAGCCCTGTCTCCGCTTTCTCCTGTTCGAATGCGAGCTCACGAGAAAGCCTGAGGTAATTGTCGAGACGATCGTGGGACAGGAGGCCGCTCTCGACCGCCTCCCTGACGGCACACCGGGGTTCATGGTCGTGGGTGCAGTCCGGGAAACGGCACCCGGCGGCCAGGGAGACGATATCAGGGAACGCCTCGGCGAGACCTGATCCGGCGGTGCCGATGCCGACCTCCCGGAGCCCGGGATTGTCGATGACCAGCGTCCCGCTGCCGAGGACAAACATCTGGCGTACGGTCGTCTGGTGCCGCCCCTTCCCGTCGTATTCGCGTATGCATGTCGTCTCCTGAACCGCGTCCCCGAGAAGCGTGTTGATGAGCGTCGACTTGCCGACCCCGGATGACCCGATGAGGACGACGGTGCTGCCCGGGACCAGGTACGGGTCGAGCCCCGACAGCCCGGACCGCGTGAGGGCACTCAGGGTGACGACCGGGACCCCGCCGGTGACCTGGGAGATCTCATCGGCAAGGGCTGCCGGGTCGTTTGCCAGGTCTGCCTTGTTGATCAGGATCACCGGCTGTGCACCCGACGAATGGACAAGGGCACGGTACCGTTCAAGCCGGCGGGCATTCAGGTCCGGGCCTGCTGCCGTCACGATAAATACGGTATCAATATTTGCCGCGATCACCTGGTCCGTCCCGTCCCGCCCGGGCAGGCCACGGGTGAATACCGTTTTCCTGGGGAGGATATCCACGATCACGGACGTCCCGGTTTCCGGCTGGTGGAGCAGGACGACAAAATCCCCGACAGCCGGAACTTTTCCGGCACGGCGCAGGGCACCTGTTATTCCGGCCTGGATAAAGCCGTGATCGAGGTAGACCTCGTAGGTAGTCTTCTGCCTGCACGCCACCCGTCCCGGGATATACGGTCCGGTATACCGCGAGAACGCGTCTGCGAGATCCACATCCCATCCCATCTCTTCGAGGGAAAGGACCCCGGCGGATTCACAGGACTTTTTTGTATGTTTCAATGCAAAAGCGTTGTATCCCGATAGTTAATGGGCTTTATGGTCGGAGGGTGATCTATGACCATATCTGCAGTTCAGGATATTCGCACTCCTCTATAGAGCATTCCACCCTTCAGTCCGGCGATGAACCAGTTCAGGACTCCGCCAGTTCAATCAGGTGCTGATACTGCCATTGACGCTCCCGGAGTGTTGCAGCATCGGCACCGGGAGACGGCGTAGCGTCACGAACGGCGGTTGCGGCATATATCGCTGCGGCGAGAGCGTGACGGGCAACATGAGCCGTCGCCATTGCCTGGCCGGCGGCACGGGCGGCAGACCGGGCAGAAGTAAATTCTCCGGCGTTCCGGGCAGCCGCATGAGCATCAAGCGAGGCCTTCCTGACATCAGCCATCCTGAACACGCCCGTTTTCACCCATGCACGTAACGCTTCGATAGCTGCCCGGGGACGGGGATCGTCAGGATATTGTTCCTCGAAATAGGGCAATACACGCCCGGCACAGTCAGCAGCCCAGGTTGCCAGTTTCCTGTGGTCAGTCCTGCCTGCCAGCTCTTCAATTGACATGTCCATGCTCGTTTTTGCTAATACCGGTTTTCTCATGGCACCTCACGATCCTGATCGACGTATCGGCTCCTGTCGTCTTGAAACGTGCGTGCTGATGCAAACCCCCCCTTCCCTCCGGATCTGACGACCCCAGATACTCTCATTTCCACCCCCAATATGCCCAATAAACAGACAGGTGGGCGCTAATCCCCCCCAAATTTCGTGAAGATTAATTGCCGGCACACCAACCGGATAGTGGAATACTATTCCAAGAGAGCAAGTAGCATGAAACGAAACACTGCATTTATCCTGGCAGGCCTCGCCTGCATCCTTCTCCTCGTTGCCGGCTGCACCAGCACGCCCGGCACGGAGACCACCGCCACACCCGTCGCCACGTCATCCGCGGCAACCGCAGCACCCACGACCGCTGCCCCTGAACTGTCCTGGACCGGGAACTGGAATGCCACGTGGTCTGAGGGATCCGAAGAGTACACCGAGATTGTAATCCTCAACCAGTCCGGTTCATCTGTGACCGGGACTCACGGGTTACCCACTGAACTGATCCGCGGAACGGTAACAGGACCCCGGCTGAGCGGGACATGGTCCGCGGAAAACCAGACCGGGCCGTTCGAATTCGTCATGTCCGAGGATATGAACTCGTTCACCGGCACGTGGGCGAATGCACCTGACGACCTTGCAAACTCCACGTATTACTGGAACGGAGTCCGGGTTTAATCCGGATACCTCCATCATTTTTTTCTAAATATCGCATCTTTTCCGCCACTTTTTTTTACTAGCGACACATACCAGCAGGATGATACGCCTAATGTCCGCCATTCGATATTTTCTTGTCCTGTTTATCGTGATCGGAGCGCTCCTGTGCGCCGGTTGCTCCCAGCCTGCATCGGATCAGAACCGGGTGCCCTTGTCCCCTACGCCCGTCCCGGGAACCGCTTCGGTGATGGGTATGTCTGTTCCGTATGCCCCGATCCCGGTCACCAGCCAGGAAGGAGAGAACCTTGCCTACGAGCTCGAACTCGTCCCGCCCGGGAACGTGACGCTGGTGCCGGAGAAGGTCGAAGTGCTCGACCCGGCAACCAATGCAGTACTCTACTCTGCCGGTGAGGATCTTTTCGCCGAACTCTATCACCCGGCGTCGGTCCCGCCGCCCACGGCAGAGGAGCTCATGAACGGCACCGGGAAACTAATCTACCCGCGAATCTCTATCTGGTTCACGGTCCGACCCGGTGATGTGCCGGACCGGCTCGTGCATCGCGTCACGCTGAACCGGAGTGAAGAGGGTCTCGCCCCGCTTACGGTGACCGGCGGCGAAGTGACCGTCCGGAAGGACCTGCAGCCGGTCGTAATCGGGTCGCCCATGCATGGACCGGGCTGGGTAGCCATGGAGACCACCTCGCCGTTCACCCACCACTTCCGTGGCCAGATCACGCTGAACGGGGTGACACGGGTCCCCCAGCGGTTTGCACAGGACTGGATCTACATCGATCCATCAACCGGGCAGGTCGCTTCCGGGAACGTGAGCCTTGCAAAGAGTTTCTTCGGGTACGGAAAGGAGATCTACGCGGTTGCGAACGGGACCGTGGCGGATTCATTCGACGGGCTCCCTGACATCGAGACCATCTACTCGGCCCCGCCGGCCACGATGGCGACCGCCGCCGGCAATTACGTAATCCTTGATATCGGGGATAACAAATATGCCTGCTATGCCCACATGGTCCCCGGTTCCGTCAGGGTTAAAACCGGCGACATGGTCACTGAAGGAGATGTCATAGGCCTGATGGGCAACAGCGGGAACTCTGACCTTCCGCACCTCCACTTCCAGGTCGTGCCTGACACCCCGGTCTTCCTCGGGGCGGAAGGTTACCCGCACGAGTACCGGTCCTTCGACGTAATCGGGACGATCAACGAGACACGTGGGACCGAGTGGATGTCCCTTCCGGGGTCATCCGTCATCACATTATGGGAAGGTACCAACACGTTTACAGACTTCTTCGAAACGCCCGTTCCGCGGGTAAACAGCCTGCCGGAAAACAATGATATTGTCAGCTTCCCCTGACCGGACCTTCTTTTTTTGGGAATTGTACAACTGTTCGCGTTGTACAGGCCTCGTGGAGGCGTACCCCTGCGTCCTCTGATGCATCCCTTTTTGGCAATTGGGAAATTATTATGGATTTTCAACACTGACCATTGATTATAGGTGAGAATGGACGCAGAGCATTATACATTAAAAGACGGCAGGACCCTTGCCTACAACCAGTCCGGCGATCCCGGGGGTGTCCCGGTATTTTACGCACACGGGGGACCCGGTTCGCGGCTTGAAGGGAATATGTTCCACCAGGTGGCGAAAAAACGAGGGTACCGGATGATTGCCACCGACAGGCCCGGGATGGGAGAGTCCACCTATCTCGAAGGCAGGCGGCTTCTCGATTACCCGAAGGATATCAGCGAACTTGCGGACGCACTCGGGATCGATTCGTTCGGCGTGATGGGATGGTCCGCGGGGGGAGCCCATACGACCGTCTGCGGATATGCAATCCCGGAGCGGCTGCTCTTCAACATCACGCTCGCCGGGTACACGAACTTTACCGAGATGCCGGGGGCCGAGACATACCTGAAGTACAGGATGGACCAGAAATCCGTGGCGCTTTCGAAGACTCATCCCCACACGTTCAGGTTCTTCTTCGAGATGATGGACCTTGCCGATAAATTCATCCCCGGGCCGTATTACAAGGAGCTCATGAAGGAGCTCGACGGAAATGACCGTGAGATCGCAATGGACCCGGGGTTCGAAGAAATGTTCCTGGCAGACGAAAAAGAGGCATTCCGGCAGGGAAGCCGGGGTATCGCCACCGACGCTGCGATCCATTACGTGGACTGGGGGTTCCGGATCAGGGAGATTCCCTGCACGCTGCATATCCTGCACGGGAACGAGGACTCGCTGGTCCCGATAGAGTACGGGCGCCATATCTGTGAGAATGCACCCTCCTGCGAGATGCAGGTCCTCGAAGGGCGGGGGCATTTCTTCCCGTACCGGGAGCAGGATCTCATCTTTGATACGGCTGATAAGGCGATCGGCCGGAAATAGCGGACCGGAATACAGACATGTGCGATCCCCGGGGAACGGGAAACCCTTCTTATTAAAAAAGACTTATTCACATCCCCTCTTTTTTTGCTTTCCTCAAACGATAACCCTGGTACCCCCGGCGTGACGCTCGGGGCAAGGGAGCGGAGAATGACCTCTCCCGTATCTTCGGATCACAACCAAAAAATGCTCTGCTTTCCAACCGGTATTGCATGAACAGATACCGGATCATCCTCATTTTAATGGCACTATCACTGTTCCTTCTCAGTGCAGGCTGCATCCAGGAGCAGGGCACTGCAAACGTCACCGTATCGACACCGGTTCCCACCCAGGAGACCATGCCCGGGGTTCTCGACAGGGTAACCGGCGAGACACGGGCGGCCCTTGATTCGCTCAACGCTACCGTCGCCGATGCTGCAATGAAACTCGGGTCGACAGGGATTTCCGGCCCGGAGGCGGACGCGGTGCTCGTGAAATTACCGGCAGACAACCCCGCAATCGTGAACGTGATCACCTATGATCCGAACGGTACCGTGCTTGCCGCAGAACCGGCTTCTGCACAGATACTGATCGGTAAGAACCTCTTTGAACACGAGATTGTCAGGTCAACGCTCAAGACAGAAGAGCCCGCCATGAGCGAGGTAATCGCACTGGCCGAGGGCGGGGAAGGGTCCGTGCTTGCGTACCCGGTCTTCTCGTCCGACGGGAATTTTACCGGCGTGGTGAGCATCGCGTTTTCGCCGTATGAACTGATCGCACCACTCACGGAAAAGGCGATGGAAGATACGCCGTTTACTTTCACGGTCGCACAAACCGGCGGCCTCCTCCTCTACCACGCCAACCCGGACCTGGTGGGGAAGCAGACCTTCAACGAGAGTGCGTTTGCAGGTTTCCCGGAGATCCTCGATCTTGCCCGGCAGTATTCGGCGAACCGGACCGGGTATGAAACCTTCCCGTTCTACAGCGTCCAGTCCGGGAAGATCGTCCAGAAAGAGACCTACTGGGACACGGTCGGACTTCACGGGACCGAGTGGAGGGTCCTGGTTATCGGGGAGATGTGAAAAGGGATAGGATCCTATTTTTTTGGGATATTGGAGTGGTAAAATAGTTCAGTTGAATTAAAAAAAGGTTATTTGGACTATGCTGCAGTTCACCTGAAATGAAGAATAATTCATTTTCGATCCGAAGAGGCATACGGTTTTGAAACCATTAGAATTTTGGATTTGCCAAATTAATTTGATATTGCAATTTAACGAGTATCAAGATCATTTTATATTTTTAGACTGGTGTCCTTCATGTTGAATTGCCATCACCCGGGTCTCGTCGGACACCTTCCAGGACCGGTGTGTGCCACCTCGGGCGGGGCCTTTACTCCAGGGGGTCACCAAGGTTTAGATCAAGGCAACAGCGACGGGCAGTCTGTGAAACAGTCTGCAGGAATGCCTGCCGGAACGACCGTCAGCGACGGCATCGGAAAAGCGGTGATCAAGGGGGATAATTGTGCGACGTTCTCCGGATGAGACTGTTCAGGTCCTCTGCTCCCGCACGCGAAGGAAAAGAGCATGAATAAGACCGTGAAGAATACCCGGACATTGTTACTCATTCAGGTTCCTCTCCTGCGGGGATTGCAGGACGGGAAATCCTTCCCGTTGTCCGATACCTCGTAATGGCCACCATCAGAATACCTCATTGTATGCATCGATTAATATTCATCACCAAAATATATATCTCATCTTTTCCCTTTTCTTTCTATCAAGATATATGAACAGGAAACACCTCGTCCTCGGACTCGTCGCTGCTGTGCTGGGGGTCGTCGCGGTCGTCGCATGCATCATGGCTTTTTTACCGGGGGAGAGCGTTTCAGGTAGCGCCCTTATTGCCGCACGATTTCCCGTGGTGAACGAGACCTACCCGGTCTACCGGACAGTCTCCCGGAATATTACTGATGAAGACGTGCAGCAGATCGGGAAGCTCTTCAACCTGTCCGGGGAGGTGAAGGACTACATACCGTCGGCCGGGATTTACCGGATCGACGACTGTTCGAAAAACCCCTGTGAGTACGTCGAGGTGAGCCGGAATTCCGGGACCATCCGCTACAAGATCCCGGAAAAGGCGATGCCGTATTCCACCGACCGCCAGCCTGTCCTTCCCTCCGACGAAGAGGCCATCGCGATTGCCACCCGGTATCTCCAGGAGCGGGGACTTCTCTTTGGGACCGCACGGGTCACGGGGGTGAGCACCGGTTCCCAGTACGGGACACATTCCGGGGGCATTTCCCGGACATTTGACCTGACCAGGAACGTCCGGTTCAGCCAGGGGATCGATGGGATATCCATCGACGGTTCTGGCACCACCGTCACGGTCGCGGAGTACGGCGAGGTGGTGGCGGTCAGTACGGCTCTTAGCCCGATCGACCCCGAACCGATCGGGTACGTGAAGGTCATCTCTCCGGAGGAGGCCTACCGCCGGTTCCTCGCCGGTGACCTGATCAACCGGCCGGCCTGCTGCTACGACCAGTGCGTGGTCCGCGATATCACGCTCGTGTACTACAGGGAGAACCTTATTGCGCCCGCGTACGCGTTCCGGTGCGATGATATGACACTCCACGTCCGGGCCATGGACCCGTCGGAACTGGAACGGCTGGGGGCAACCGCCCCGTAGGGAGCTTTTGATCATGGCCGCAACAAACCTGAAAAGAATCGGCGCCTATGCGGGGTTCATCGGGCACGTCGCCCTGTCAATCGTGTTCTTCAGCGTCTTCGCAATTTTCCTCGGATTTTTCAACTACCCCTACCTGCCATATTTCGGCTCGAACATATTCGCGGCGGTCTTCTTCGCGTTCGGGATGATCTCGTTCCTGGGCGGGGCGCTCTTCCTTTACGTCACGGCGGACGCGGGGATGGCGTGGAACTACAGGATCCCCCTCGTGGGCCTGGCCGCTGTTATCACCCTCTCATCGTTTCTCTCCCCCGCCCTCCAGACACGGGGCGTCCTCGCGGTGCTCCCCGGCCTGGGACTGGTCATGGCGATGGCCGGGTCGTACGCGATCGTCCTCCTCGCACCCGCAGCCGTCCTCTTCTTCCATTCACTCAGGCCGATCAGGAGAAGTGACATCGGCATTCACGTTGTCCTCTCGCTCGGCGTCAGCCTGGTCTCCGCGTTGCTGTTCCTCGGGCTGCTGCTCCAGACCGGGGGCCCTCTGCACCCCTATCCCGAAGAATCGGGGTACGGGCTATGGTTCTGGATCTATCTCGCCGTCGGGATGCCCCTCGTCGGGGCGTTCGTCCTCGCTTCATCCGCGAAGGGCGAGTCGGCCGGGGTGGATGCAGGTCGGGAGGAAAGGGTGTACGAGAATCCGTGAAGTGGTGGGGAGGAATAGGGGGCATTTCCACCATCGATATGGCGTCAAAGTCCCATCATGTCCAACGCGAAAATGAAGGACACACCCGGCAAACATTGTGTCCGATTAGTCCCTGTACATGAAACAGAACTTTTTCCGGAGCCGGGCACGGACATCTCCTGCGATGCCCCTGCATCGCGTCCGGTATCCGGATTTTCCGGAACTATTTTTTCTGTTCCCTTTTCGCGCAGAGATGCGGTTTTCGATATAGTACACTGACTGCTGGTGTCAAGGATAAATCCATTCGGAGAGATGCTCTTTCTGTTATTGCCAGACGGAACAGCCGGATAACAACATTTATCGGAGCATAATCCAAGTTTATGATTATCGGTTTATCTGATTCAGTGAGGTGGCTTTTTCCATGCACAAGACCCTTCTTATCATCCCGGCGATCGCCATTGCATTCTGTTTTGTCTTCGCGGCGGGATGCATGACCAGTACTGCCAACGACCAAAACTCCTGCCAGGGAATTACCCCGGTCCCGACCGTGTCGATCAGCGGGACGCCCATCCAGTACGCGGACGTCAACGGGGTCCGCCTGGCATACCGCGAGTTCGGGTCCGGCGAACCCCTCCTGATGCTCAACGGGTTCGGCGCCACGATGGATTCCTTTTGGAACGAGTCGTTCCTCGGCATACTCGCCACCCGTTACCACGTCTACATCTACGACCACCGGGGGATGGGCTACAGCACCGACAACGACGCAGCCCCGGCCATGTCCCTCTACTCGGACGATGCCGCCGGACTGATGTCCGCGCTCGGGTACGACAGCATGAACGTGTACGGGGCTTCCATGGGGTCCTCCATCGGCCAGCAGCTGGTCATCGACCACCCCGGGTGCGTCCGGAAGCTGATCCTGGAATCCGTCACCTACAACGTGCGGATCCCCGAGACGAAATTATTGTTCGATATCATACAGCTGACGGCGGTGAATGCCTCTGAGCCCGCGGGCGTCCGGAAGGAGGCGGAGGCAAACCTCGTATGGAACGGCACCTGGGACGACCTTCCGGGGATCAACAAGAGTGTCATGCTCGTCGTCGGTACGGAAGACATCCTGACGCCCCAGACGGTGGCCGTCCAGATAGCCGGGCAGATCAACGGGTCGTGGCTGGTGAGGTTCAGGGACGAGCCGCACGTCGGGTCCCGGTATGCACCGGTCGAATACGGGGAGAACGCACTCAACTTCCTCTGCATGAACGAATCGCCCCCGTACGCGACGGTGTAAATCCTTTTTTTTGGGGAGTACCATGCCTGTTTCTGTTGAAAAAGGAACTGCTTTGTGCCTTACCGGCATTCCCTGAACGAATCCTCTCCCCGAAACCATTCAGTTACCAATTCGCCATTCAGGCACCGTTTAAGTACTGACCACGGGGCCATAGTTCCATGAAAAATTAGTATATAGGTCCCTATGGATTCCGCATCACAAAGAACGTGTACCCGTAATAGTTCCCGTATTTACGATAGATAACTGCCTCCTGTTCGAGAGCGTCCAGGACCACCGCACATTCCGGGGCATCCCCATTCTCTTTTCGTAATTTTGTAATCACTTCCTGCATCGGTTCATAAAAATGTTCCAGCCATCCTTTTTCCCCGAGACGGAACATGTGCAGGAGCTGCAGTCCTGCATCGGATATCTGCCGGGATTTCTCTTCTTCGGTATACACGGTAACGCCATACGGTTTCCAGAATTCGATTAATTCCTCAGGTGCGGGCGACTTGAAAAGGGTCAGGTCTGAGACTACGATGTAGCCCCCCTTTTTGCAGTACTGTTTCCAGAGCGACAACCCCTTTTCAAACCCCATGATGTCAATGGCCCCCTCCGACCATATGATATCGAATTCTTCCTTTTCGAACGGCAGATCGTCCATTGATGCCTGCACGGTCCTGACCCGGTCCGATAATCCCTCTTGTTTCGACCACCCGGTGATCCTGTCGAGAAACGGCTGGTAATTATCTACCGCCGTGATAGTACCGTCACTCAGACCGGCAAGGTCCCGGGTCTGGGTCCCGGTCCCGCACCCGATATCGAGTATAGCAGGATGAGGAGGAACGGAAGGAATCAGCGACCATGCTTTCCTGGTCGCCTCCGGATATCCCGGGCCCTGCCGGGGCATTGAACTGAATACCTGGTGAAAATAATCCTTTGATGTCATTGGAGCACTATTTTTAGAACAAATGGTTTAGATGCCTTGTGGTCGTGCCCGTTGAATAAAGGATCTATCACTTCCCTTCCAGGTCCGGGCCGCGACCAGGTCCGGGGCTGCGGTCCCCCGGGGCTGGGACCACCTCTCCCGGCTGGGCGGGACTGCATATACACGAACCTGAAACCAGTGAACGGAGGAGAGTTGCCAGGGTTCCGGCATAACTCCGGTCTCCGGACAGTCCGGATGGGGTAGCTGCCTGTCGAAATTGTGCAATGGCTGCCGCCGTTCCTTATGGCACTCCGGCGGTGGCGCAATTGCGGGTAATGTGCCCGGCCACCCCGGCCAGGGCTGACTGCCATCTGTTTCGACAGGTTAATCTCCGTTTTGGAAAACCCAATCCTATGAATAAATCAAATTTTATGAAACCTTTCCTGCTTTATTGTGGCGCTCTCATCCTTGCAATGCTCTTTGTCGTCTCCGCCGGTTGCACGACCACCGGCGGATCGTATGCCGTCACCGCCGTCCAGACGCCGCCGGCCGGTGTCTCGTACTCCGGTGCGGCCGTGGATTTCCGGAATAGTGCCGAACGCGAGGTGTTCCTGGCAGATTTCGACACGATGGCCGAAAATTACCTGAAAGAATGGGACGTCCCGGGCATGGCCGTTGCCGTAGTCAAGGATGGCAAGGTCGTCTTTGCCAAGGGATACGGCGTGAAGCAGGCCGGGGGGTCCGACCCGGTCACTGCCGACACGGTCTTCCAGATCGGTTCCACATCAAAGGCTTTCACGTCGGCGCTCGTTGCCATGGAAGTGGACAGCGGCAGGATGAACTGGAGCGACCCGGTGGTCACCTACGTCCCGGACTTCCGGATGAAGGACCCGTGGGTGACAAAGGAGTTCACCATCACGGACTCCCTTGCCCAGAGGAGCGGCCTTCCCGATCACTGGGGAACGGAGCTCGCGGGGCTCGGCTTTGGCCGGGACGAGATGATCCACGCCCTCCGTTATGTCGAGCCGGTCACCAGCTTCCGGAGCACGTATATGTACCAGAACATCCCCTTCGTGGTTGCGGCCGCCGCCGTCGAGAAGACCAGCGGGAAGAGCTGGGAGGACAACCTGCAGGAGCGGATTTTCGTGCCGCTCGGGATGACCAGCGCCTCGACCGGCTATGATGCGTTCATGGCATCGCCTGACCGCGTCTCCCTGCACTGGGGGGACTTACGGGACGACGGCACCTACGGGCCTGTCGTTGCGGACTCCTCGCCGTACATGATATTCACCACGCTCATGGGACCTGCCGGCGGTGTCAATGCCAATATCAGGGATATGGCGAACTGGGCGATCTTCCAGCTGGGGGACGGGACGTATGACGGGGACCGGCTCATCAGCAGGGAGAACCTGGACTACCTGCACACGCCGCGGACGCCCACGCTGGACGTGATGAACCGTTCGAAGGACTATTACTGCCAGGGCTGGTTCTATAAGGAGATGAACGGCTACCCGTCGATCATCTGGCACAATGGCGAGACGTACGGCAACCACGCGATGGTCCTTTTAGTGCCGTCAGATGACCTCGGCGTCGTTGTCCTCTCCAATACCGCAGGCCCCTCGCTTCCCGATATGCTTGCCCTGAAATTCTATGACCGGTATTTCGGCCGGGAGGATCCCCCCGAGATAACAGGAGCTGCGGCCGGTTACAGGCAGATGACCAATCTTACTGCCAGCGACTTTGCCGTGTCCGCCCCGGAACACGCAGCCGGGCCGCTTCCACATTCCGCGTACACAGGTTCGTACACGAACGAGGTGTACGGCACTGCAACGGTTGCCATAAAAGACGCGAACCTGACGGTCACGTTCGGAAAAATACCGACGGTATACTCCCTCGCACCGTATGACGGGAACGACTTTATCGCCACGGCCCCGGCATTCCAGAGAAGTTATATCGATAGCGTGACATTCGAAGCCGGGCCTGACGGCTCCATCCGGAAGATGGTGCTGCCCATCATGCTGAGGCCGGGCGTGTACCCTGTGTTTGTCCGGGCCTGACGGCGGGGAGGGGACTCCCCTTTTATCCTGATCGATCTCTGCTGTCGGCCGGGTGCATCCTTCCAGCCAGGTTCCCCCGGGGGCCCGGTTCTCAAGGCATATCCCTTTATTCACTGATACGCCAAGGATCTGATGTTTTACAATGTCTGTACAGCACCCCTTGCTCATCATCGTCATCGCAGCCGTCCTGGTCATTGCTGCCGGCTGCACCCAGCTTGCCGCCCCGCAGCAACCGGCACCGGAAACGCCTGTCGTGAACGTGACCGTCCCGTTCGCGCCGATCCCGGTCGAGAGCACGAACGGAGTCAACATCGCCTACGAGCTCGAATTTACCGGAACGGAGAAGATGACATTCATGCCGGAGAAGGTCGAGGTTATCGACCCGGCCACGGGAACTGTCATCTACACCGCTGACGGCACGCTGCTCTCCTCCACATTCCACCCGGCATCCGTCCCGCCGCCTACAGAGGCCGAGCTGCAGGACGGGACGGCAAAACTGCTCCTTCCGCGGATTAACATCTGGTTCAGGGTCGAAACAGACGCCGTGCCGGACCGGCTCACGCACCGGGTCACCCTGAACCGTACCGCAGACGGCCTCCCCCTGCTCACCGTCACGGGCGGCGATGTCGCGGTACGGAAGGATCTTTCGCCCGTTGTCGTCGGCGCTCCCGTGAGGGGGCCGGGCTGGGTCATCATTGAGACGACCTCCCCGCTCGTGCACCATGCCCGCTCCCAGATCACGATGCACGGGGTCACCCGCGTCCCGCAGCGGTACGCGCAGGACTACATGTACCTGGACCCGGCGACGGGGGCGCCATTCTCCGGCAACGAAACGGTTGCCCGGGACTGGTACGGGTTCGGCATGGAACTCTATGCGGTCGGCAACGGGACAGTGGTATATGCCCGCGACGGTGTCCCGGACATCGAGATCACCACGCAAAAACCCCCTGCGACGATCGATACCGCGCTCGGGAACGGCGTTGTCATCGACCTCGGGGACAGGAAGTACGCCTGCTACGGTCATATGGTCAACGGGTCGGTACGAGTGAAGGTCGGCGATACCGTCACGGAAGGGCAGGTGATCGGCCTCATGGGCAATACCGGCAACTCCGACGCCCCACACCTGCACTTCCAGGTCATCACGGACAACCCGGCAGTTCTTGGCGGCGAGGGCTATCCGATCGTCTATCGCTCGTTCAATCTGACCGGCACGTTTTCCGAGGACAGCATAACCGCCACGTTCTTGGATAAGCCGGTCCCCCAGCAGGACCGGCTCATGGAAAACGACGTGGTGGTCAGTTTCCCCTGATCATTCTTTTTTCCTGCGGCAATTTCCGAGGGCATGCGGATCTCCTGCCGCATCATCTGCCGGGAAATACTGTTTTGTTGCGTCATAAAAACCGTCCCGCACTGTTTTCGTTCGTTATTCCCTGAATCCTGCCAAAGGGCGAGGCACACCCTCTCATGAGCCGGCACTTGTACCCTGCGCTTTCCTGCAGGGGGATTTTCGGATTACAATGTTGGTGGGAATACCATTTACAAAAAAAAGGTGAAGAGTTTACTCTTTCGTGATCGTCACCTTCGAGTCCATGATGCCCAGCACGGACGGGTTGTCCGGGCAGGTGTCGCAGGCTAGTTTGGGGACCTGCATCCACCCGGAGAGCGGGGCTGCTGCGTCCCCCAGGTCCGGAGTGACCGGGATATCCATATCGTTCTGGATGATGTAGCGGAAGGGATCGAGGCTGCCGAAGTAATACGCCTTGAATCGCTGCACCTCTCCGGGTGTCGCGTTGTACGCCCATTCTCCCCCCTCGGCAGCGGTCACGTCCGCCGGGATCCAGCCGTGGCCCTTCAGGTAAAACCCGGTCCAGAAATGGGTGTCGGCATGCCCTTCGATCATCTGGTACCCGCCGGTCGCACGTGCAGGGATCCCGAGCGACCGGAGGAGAGCGACGTAGTAGGCACTCTGGGACGCACAGTCGCCGATACCGGTGGAAATGACATAGACAGACTCAGGGGTGCCGGTGAAATCCAGGTAGATGTGGGGGGCATGGCTGTAGGGGTGGGTCGAAACGACGTCCCAGTAGACCTTCTCCGCCATGAGATACGGGTTGGTCTCGTTCCCCACGATCTCCCGCGCCTTTGCCTGAATTCCCGGGGTTATCGCGATGTTTCCCGAAGGCGCAGTGTACTTCAGGTATTCGGGATCGCTCGTGTCGCAGGGCTGCACGTGTGCCGGATCGATGCGGAACCGCTGCTCGTGCTGGACGAAGCGGAATCGGGCCGAGACATTGAGGAACGGGCCCGTCACCTCTTCGAGCGGGACCTCGAGGTACACGAGGCCGAGGTCCGCACCGGTCCCCGTCGAAGACTTCACGTACCGGGCGGGTTCGACGGAGACGATGGTCACGTTCGTCTGGGAGCCGGACTCGATCGGCACGGGCACCCAGAGTTTCAGTGTGCCGTTCGCCGGCAGATCCCCTCGGGGTATCGACAACTCTGCGACGCCCTTGTAACTGACCGGCTCCCCGTATGGCCCGGTGCCGTCCTTCCATTGTGCGGTGATCAGGGGGATCAGCTCGTCGTACATCGGGGTATGGTTCGCCTGTGCGTTCATCTCCCGCATCATGGCAGTGTTATGGAACAGGACGTTGTTGAGCGTCTCGTCGAAATACCAGACCTCCCCGTCGCTATTCAGCGTCCCGTTCTTCTCCCTGTCCAGCCACGCGGCCCGTTCGGCGGCCGGGACGTCGGGGAAGGTCTCCGCTACCACGGCCTCCATTGCGCTGCGGTTATACGGGAAGTTCTCGATGACGCCCCGGGACCGGAAGAGCATGTCCCGGGACCGGAGGAACGAGGCCGCATCACCGGCCGCGGAGTAATTCTCCTTCGCAAGGGCGAAATACTCTGCGGCCGCGTAGTAGTTACTGCTATTGTAGGCGTCCTCTCCCTGTGCGAACAGGGCGTCGCCCGCCGTTTCCGGCGAGGAGGAGGGCTGTGTTTGGGAGTGCCCGGCCGGGGACTGCTGCACCGGCACGCTGCAGCCGGCCACGAGAAGTGCCCCGACACATACCAGGAGGACGGGAAGGACCAGGAATCGTTTCATTGCGCACCTGCTGAACTTGAGATACTAAGAGGACGGGATTGCGGCATGATTAATATTGGGAAAGGCATGGGCATTACATTTGGAACATCTTTTCATTTTTTAATAAGAAGAGACTCTTTCAATACAATCATGCGGTATTTTTCCTGTTCCCCAGCAATGCGGACATTTCGATTTCTGATTCATTCAACAATAAAGAATGAACCTCTGTCAGGTATCCGATTTTTTTGTCTGCGTTTAAAATATAACTATAGGTTACCAACTAACCGATAGTTATAATATTACCTATAGTTATAACTATCCTAAGCAAGTACCGGACTCGGTGAGAGTCCACATGCTCGTGAGAGTGAAATCGAATGAAAGGCATCGTATGTAAAATTCACACGCTATTGGCGGGGGTATCTGAATGGACATTGAATCAGTGAAACTGGTATATTTTTCACCTACGGAAACAACGAAAGCGGTGGTTCAGGAAATTGCACGCGGAATAACTCAAAGTAACGTGGAATTGCTGGATATTACCCGGCCGGACGCGAGAAAGCGGTCGTTACAAACATCGGAACGTGAATTACTTATTATTGGCGTGCCGGTGTATATGGGAAGAATTCCGGCACTTTCAAGCAAATGGCTGCACGCAATACAAGCGCATAATACGCCCGCTGTCTGCGTTGTCGTTTATGGCAATCGCGTGTATGACGATGCCCTGCTTGAGCTGAATGATATTCTGACCGGGCGTGGATGTAAACCAATCGCTGGTGCAGCGTTTATCGGGGAACACTCCTTTTCCACTGCCGAAACACCAACCGCCGAGGGTCGTCCGGATGCAGGCGACCTGAAACACGCAGAATTGTTCGGGAAAAAAATACAGGAAAAACTTCAGTCTTTTCCATCAGCCGACCAGATCTCTGAAGTAAAACTCCCCGGCTGTCATCCTTACCGGGGAGAACCGATTCATCCTTACCGGAGAGATTCAATATTTTGGAATGTCGATTTTATTGCGGTCAGCGATGCGTGTGTCCAGTGTGGAGCTTGTGCAGAGGGATGCCCTGTCGGTGCCATCGATCCGGAAAACAGTAGTGTGATCGACACGGAAAACTGCATCACGTGCTGTGCCTGCATCAAGCACTGTCCCACACACGCGAGAACGATAAAACCCGGCATGGTCAGGGACGCTTCGTTGCGAGCAAGTACACTGTATAAAGAGCGAAAGGAGCCGGAATACTTCTTATAATGAGTAAATTCATGGTGTGGAAGAATGGGAATCTCAGATAGAAGACAACGCGAAAAAGAACAGCGAAAGTTAGAGATCATCGATGCAGCCGAGCGTCTCTTTTTTTCCCGGAGTTACGAGGATGTTTCCATGGACGACATCGCCCGGGAGGTCGAACTGAACAAGGCTACCCTCTACCTGTATTTCAAAAATAAGGATGCCCTTTACGCTACTATCGTACTCCGCGGCATCCGGATCCTTGAAGAAAAATACACGGAGTGCATGGAACAACAGGTTTCCGGAATTGTCAGGGTAGCCCTGATGGGCCAGGCCTATTACCGGTTTTCACAGGAATACCCGGAATATCTTCGACTCATTCACTTTTACGGGTCCGAACGTTTTTCAAAGGAGAACCCGTATACCGCAGAGATTGGAAAGGGATACGGGACCTGCCGTTCGATCCTGCGGGACGCGATCCAGGAGGGCATCGATGACGGGACAATCCGGGCCGATCTCGATCCGTTCCTGACCTCGATGTATCTTATGATATCCTTTATGGGCATCCTCTCGCTGGAAAACAGATGGAAACTCGTGATCGAGTCGGAGGGATTCAGCAACGAGCAGTTCGCCAGTGAATTTTTCCGGTTCATTACTCCGGCAATTTCTTCCGGTGAGAATTCTCACACAATGGATACCAGGGATTTTGAGTTATCCGGGTTCTTTTTGGCCACGCCTGTGCCGTCGCAGAAGAGAAAAAGAAAAAAATCCTGATTTTTAGGTAGCAATGGCTATCCGATTCCATTTTATTGGGCTTCACCGTATCCGTTTAGTCCCTTCGCATGGAACAGAACTTTTCCCTGGAGCCGGGCACGGCCATCTCCTTTACCACCTTAAAACCCCAGTGCTCGTACTTGCGGACATTATCCATGGTCTGGGTGATCAGGGTGCAGGGAAGCCCCTCCCTGGCGGCCCGGTCCAGCATGGGCCTGACCAGGAGCGAGGCGTATCCATGGCCGGCGAACTGCGGGCGGACCGCCACGAGGTGGAGATACCACTGCGGCTCCTGGCCGAGGTTTTCGGTCAGCGCATCGATAACGTCGTTTACTGCCAGCATCTTTTCTATCGATCCGGGGTCCGCGAAATCCTCCTCAGTGAAGGGTTCCGACTCTGTGTCCTCCGAGTGATCTGTACCCGGTGGGAACCAGATGCTCACCGCCTCAAGATTCGGGGATGTCGCCTGTATCACAGACTTTTTGGGGCACGATGTCACGAGGGCCCGGTAAAACTTCCTCTTCAGGACGAGTTGATTCGGCTCGTTCCGGAACATAAATGTCCCGATGGGGCAGGAGCCGCCGATGAACGCATCTGCAGATGCCTCAGCGGCTTCATCGATCCTGTCCCACGGCACGTCGTACAGCATTTTAGTAATCCTCCGGCGTCGATACTGTGATTTATGGAGTACAAGGATAAAAATTCATTCAATGTCGGGGGATTCCCCATATTCGTCCCGATACCGGTTCATCCTCATTTTTATGGCGATACCACTGTCCCTTATCAGTACGGGCTGCATCCAGGAGCAGAACACAGCAATCGCGACCGGATCAACCCCGGTTCCCTCCCAGGAGACAATGCCTCAGGTTCTCGACAGGGTAACCTGCGAGACACAGGATGCCCTTGATGCCCTCAACGCTACCGTTGCCGATGCGGCAATGAAACACCGGACGACCGGAATTTCAGGATGGAGGCGGATGCTGTGCCCGTGAGATTAACGGCAGGGCACCCCGCGATCGTGAATGTGATTACCTATGATCCGAACGGTACCGTTGAGCATAATGCGGGAATTCATTTTTATTTTCCGGAATTTTCGTAATCATTATCATCCCTGTTATGGCATCTTCCTGCGATCCACCATGAAACCGAACAGAGTATTTTTCACCATGATTATTCTCTCTATCACAATTTTTTTTACAATTTCTGCAGGTTGTACAGGACCCGTTCAGCAGTCACAGCCTTCACCTGCCGTCAAAGCAGCAGAAGTAACGGCCTGCGACTGCCCGCCACTCGTGTTTACGGATCCGGAATTTGCGTTCGAGCTTCAGCGGACACTTGGCGCCTCGTATTCGGGCGAGGCCGATATCGGCGAGTGCCTTGCCACTGCATCCCGGATCAAAGAAGGAGATTTTGAAAGCTGGTACAGCGAATGGAAAAAGACCGCGGATAACTTCAGGGCGGAGGGAGATAAGAGCCTTGCAGCGGGACACAGGGTAACTGCAATGGAAGCGTATTTCCGGGCCGCAACCTATTACCGCACAGCAGAGTTCTTCCTGCATGGTAATCCCACCGATCCCCGGATCGTGGATACGTGGGGAAAGAGCCGGGATACATTCCGCGATGCACTCTCGCTCGACACCGTCTCTTACGAGATTGTCGCCATCCCGTACGAGAATACCACGCTGCCGGGTTATTTCTATAAAGTCGACAACTCCGGCAAATCACGGCCGCTGCTCATTATCCAGACCGGTTTTGACGGCTGCCAGGAGGAACTCCATCCGTACGCGATGGATGGGATCAAACGCGGTTATAACGTCCTGACCTTCGATGGGCCGGGACAGGGCGAAGTGATACGGGTCCAGCATATCCCGTTTCGTCCCGACTGGGAGAAGGTGATAACACCTGTCGTGGATTACGCAGGGAGCCGCCCCGATGTTGACAAAGACCGGATTGCACTCTGGGGGATTTCGCTCGGTGGCTATCTCGCACCCCGCGGTGCTGCGTATGACCACCGGATCAAAGCGCTTGTCGCGGATGCAGGCACCTACGACGTCGGGCTGAATCTCTTGCGGAACGTGCAGAAGGCCGGCGGGGCGCCCGCGAACATGACAGAAAAAGAGTTACAGGAATGGTTGCAGACAGATCCGACTGAGTTCAACGACGGTATACGCGGTGCTATGGCACACGATACCGGCACCCGCTGGCTGAACGAGAACGGGATGTTTGTCTTCAATGCCAGCTCGCCCGCCCAGTTCTGGGCGAAATATATGGATTTTTCGCTTGAAGGAGATGCCAGGAAGATACGGTGCCCTACGCTGGTCAGTGCCGGTACGGCCGATTACTTGTTCGACCCTGGTGAATTGCAGGCAAAGGCACTCTACGACAACCTCACCTGCGACAGGGAACTGATGATTTTCTCTGATGAGTACGGTGCCGGGTCACACTGCCAGTTGGGAGCGTTTGCGCAATCTTTTGCCGGAAAGTTCGACTGGCTCGACGAGAAGATGAGTATGAGAATATAAGGGGCGGGAACGGGAGCCCGCCCCCGTTTCGCCGGCCATGAGGAATGCGTTCGGGGGCGATTCATCCCCGGACAAAGAGTCACTGTCGCATTCAGGGGTATTCCCCAAATGGCAGGGAAAAAACCCCATCTACGAATGATCGGTGTGTGACAAAGCCGGGAGAGAAGAGTCCGGGTTCAATTCACTCGATGGTTTGTGCTCGCCCGGAAATATTGCTGAAAAAGTGCACGGTATTCTTTATCCCGGATACCCCGGCCGGCAGATCCGGTCCCTCTAGGATCCGGAATCAAACCGGGACATCACCCTTCCCCCTCATCGCCGAGACGATAATTGCCGGAACCGTGATCACCGATGAAATGAGGAAGACCACGGTGATCCCCTGCGTAAAGGCGATCTGGTCGGCGACCGGCATGGACGCCCCGCCAAGGACAAACATATCCATCATCTGGTCGAGCGGGATGGACCCGATAATGAGCGGGGTTGCGATCGCCATGGAGACGACCATCCCCGCATTGTTCAGGAACGCACGGATGGACGATGCGACGCCACGCCGGTCCACCCGGACCGATGCCATGACTGCACTCGTGTTCGGCGGCTGGAAGAGACCGGACCCGACACTGTTGACAAACATCCAGGCCGCAATCACCGGGTACGGGGTATCGTACTGCATCGTCGAGAGGCCGATGAGCCCGGCGAGGGAGATGATCAGGCCGAGGGTGCTAATCTCCCTTGAGCCATACCGGTCAGAGAGCCGGCCGCCGACGGGCCCCATGACGGCAATGCCGATTGCAGCCGGAAGGATCAGGATACTCGCGGTAAGCGGGTCGTACCCTCTCGGGCCCTGGAAAAAGAGGATCAGGAGGATCATGACCGCCCCCCGTGCAATCGCGTTGATCAGGGCCGAGAGCTGGCCATAGAAGAATATCCGGTTCCGAAAGAGCGATAGGTCGATGAGCGGATACGGGCACCGTATTTCGTGCCGGAAAAACGCGATGAAGCTCACGACCGCGACTGCGAGGGTCGCCAGCATCGGAAGCGAGGTCCAGCCGATAAGGAATGCCGCCGAGATATAGACCATGCCGGTGATAAACGCGATCGTGAAGTAGATCATGCCCCGCACGTCGAACCGTTCCGTCCGGGTAAACTCTCCTGGTTCTTTGAGCTTCTTCCAGGCCCACCAGGTCGCCACGATGCCAAACGGAACATTGAAGAAGAAGTTCAGTCGCCAGTCGATGATGGTGAGGAATCCGCCGAGGATCGGTCCGGCCACGAAACCCGCTGCAGCGATCATGGAGATCGTCCCCATTGCCCGGCCAAGCTCCTGCCGCCTGAACGCGTCCGCGACGATGATTGTCCCGTTCGCGATGAGCAGGGATCCCCCGATCGCCTGCACGATCCGGAACAGGATCAGCTGGGTGATATCCATTGAAAAACCGCACAGGAGCGACCCCAGCGTGAATACTGCCAGACCACCCACGTAGAGCTGCTTTCTCCCGCGGATATCGGCCAGTCGCCCCCAGGCGGGTGCGAGGATCGTCATGATCAGCATGTAACTGATCAGCACCCACATCACCCCGACCAGGTCTGTATTCAGGTCCACCATGATCGTCGGGAGCGCAATGATCAGGGTGCTGGCATTGAGCACGCCGACGAGCGTCCCGAGCGAGGCGATGGAGAGTGCCACCAAACGGTAATCCCCTCCTGCATCCTCTTTGGCATCCTGATCAGGCCCTTTTATCGTCATAGTGTTCCGGGATGATCCCCTCGGTTAAATATCACGAACTCCGGTCCGTTCATCCCTCCGATTCTCATCGGCCTTTATTCAATCGGGGGGACCGGGGATCATAGATCGATATATTCTTTCTATTATGGGTTTTCCCGCATATTTAAGGCTGTGAGAAGAGGAGGACGTAAACCACGTAATTTTGTGCCCGTGTAGAAATAGGGTTGTAATAAGGTACGTCACTTCTTTATACTGACGTGACCTGCCGCAGGTTCATAAGAGCGTGTTTCGAATTACAGGTATCTTTCTCGCTCCCAGCGTATTGGAGTCTCTTTTCCCGGTTTACCAGCGGAAAACTATGTCTTTGGATTGGTTCAAAAATGAACCATGTGGTTCAAAATCTGACCGATTAAATTATCCTGATTATGTTACGCGGCCCCTTGCACACCAGGGGATAGCCGACCTGCCGGGGAGGAGCCATGCAACCGTGATCCGGAGACTCCTGAAAGTGGGTAAGTATAAGCGTGACTGTGTCGGGTAAAGGGCATCATTGATTGTCCTTTATTTTCACGGCTGATTTCAGAAAAGATCCGATTACTCCTCCAATGGGATACAATATGATTGATATTGTGCTTAAACCGATAAAACCAAAGATAGCCAGACCGGAACCTTCGTTCACACCGAACGACAGAACAGCCGGGACAAAAAGAATGAAATAAACAAGCAGTGCTGAAAGAAGACCTGCACGTAGTCCTCCAAGGATGCTCCTCCCGGACAGTATACCTGCGACGCATCCTCCGATAATCGGGGTGATCAGGATTATCGTCCCGATATAATATAGGAACACACGTCCCAGGTATGGAATAAGGAGTACAGGAATAAACGAGATCGCGGCACCTGTGCATATTCCTGCGATTGGGATGAGGTTCCTTTTCAGTAAATGGTCCCAACCTGGTTCCCTTGACATTAATTTCTGTATAATGCTACGGATGGAAATCCCCACAATGCTACTGACTGAATTGGCGGGAATCAGAACGACCGTAAATAAAACTGCACATACAGGAATATTTGTAGCCATAATACCATTCGAAAAAAGTATTATTCCATCCAGAATCATGCTCGCACTTATTACTGCACCGCAAATCGCACCGCGTACGACTCCTTCTTCTATTCCACCTCCAAGAGAGAGCCCGGCAATAAAACCTCCGATGAAGAGGAGCATCATCAATTCCTGCAGGCTGGAAAGGATTGAAGATAATGAAGTAAAAAAGAGAAGAATACTGATAAAAATACCGCACATCAGCCCGATTAAAATATTAAAAAGCGCCCTCTTTTTCATGCAGATGTGTTCGCCTCAGTGGTATCATAATTAATTTGCAATAAAAAGATTCCGATATTTAGAAATTCAGATCCGATGGGGCCACATTGAAGTGTATGGTCCTTACCCAATCACTAAAATTATTCATCGGCCCATTTTGCAGGGCAACCTTCCTTCACAATGAACAATCTCCCTACCCTGTCCATCGCCATCGGATATGGCCATCCCGTCTCGGGATTAATGCAATCACCGCAGTCGTAGCCCTCAAAACACACGCATGAACATAAACAATGATGTAGTTCTCCAACCGGTTTATCCGGAGGGCAGGTCAGGGTTCTTTGCGAGCCTGTTTTGGGAGTTATAACAGGGGTCGGGATTATTTTTGGTTTTATTATGGGAAGGGTGAAAACGTTCCTGTATGAGGGCCGGTCAAAATGTACCGAACCCTCCCGGGTAGGGGACGGGGTGATAGTGACGCGAGGAGAAGGAAGTGCTGTCGGTGGAATCAGTGAATGTCTATCCGTTGTATTGATGAGAGAGAACGAGCCCGTGCGATGGTTCGAAATCAGATCGCCTGCACTGATTGCGAGAACCGGTGAGCAAAGAATTGACAGTATGAGGGTGCAGAGAATGAGAGGAAAAAATTTCATTTAATTCAACAGTTCAAGTAAAATCCATCATGATATTTAAAATGTAATAATAGCCCGGGTTAACAAATTTCAGGGACGTCCTGTAAAATGCTGCCTTTCACGTTTCAGGGCTGCCGGGGTCACTCAACACTCCTTTTTCTTAAGAATTTGAATATCATATCCTAAACCCACAGCAGGCAGGGGAGTGAAGCCCGTAAACTACCCCTTTTTAGACCTGTGCGGGAATGATGCAGAACAAACGAAAACTGCAGTATCCTGAACTATCCGGGCGGTACGTACTTTTTTCCCGTCAGAACCTCTTACACTCTTCCGGGTAAACATGAAGATCCTCGTCATCATGGGCAGTTACCGGAAAGGGAATACCTGGCACGCAGCGGAACGAATCCGGGAAATTATACAGGAGAAAATACCCGTAGAGTGGGAGTATGTTATGCTTGGGGACGTGTCCCTGGATCAGTGCCGCGGATGTTATACCTGCTTTGCCCGGGGGGTGGAGTATTGTCCGATCAGGGACGATGCATCCCGTCTTACGCAGAAGATGCACGATGCTGACGGGGTAATCTTTGCCACACCGGTCTATGCGTTCCAGGTGTCAGGGCTGATGAAGATGTTTATCGACCGCCACTCGTACATCTGTCACCGCCCCCGGTTCTTCCGGCAGAAGGCACTGATCCTCACCTCGGCCGGGATGGTGGGGATCGATGACGTACTGAAATACCTTGACCTGGTGATCAGGATCTGGGGATTCGAGGTGACCGCGAAGGTCGGGGTCTACTCTCACGCGACCATGGGTCCTCTTCCGGCCTACCGGGTGCGGGAGAACGAACAGAAGCTGCAGGCGGCTGCCGCAGCATTCCTCGAAGCCCTCCGGCGGGGAACGCGATCGAAGCCCGGGCTGATGGACGTGATCTTCTTCCATGTCGGGCGGGCTCCTGTCGGCGAGCTGGGGGAACGTTCTCCCGCAGATTACAAGTACTGGACAGACCAGGGATGGCTGGAGAAGGAAAAGCGTTACTTTGTGGATGTGCCGGTCAATCCCCTGTACCATGCCATCGGAGGTATTGTCGAATGGTATTTGCGGCGCCGGATACGGAAAGATATACGGGAGACGGGCTGATTCTTTTTTATATCAAATTTTTTTCCGATATCCGGATATACAACCTTATTGGAACACATCACCATCAGCCCGGTTGGCGTCAACAGGTTGTCGGAAATCCAGACTGATGTCATGGGGTATGTCAGGAACGAGCGAATGACCTGACCTGACTGCAGAGAAATGGGTTGATACGTAACCGGCCACGCAACAAACCCGCGAATGATTATGGACAATCCAGTTCTGCCCGTCCCGGTAGCCGCCCACGGGCGGGATCATTATCGCATCCACGGGATGGCCAGGGGTCCCCCTGATCGATGAGTATATCCGATTTTTCCACAATACTCTCATGAGAAGGGAGCGGGCATCCCTGCAGGGTGGTGCTCCTTCCGGTACGGACAGGGTTCGAGGCAGGGGAAGTGGCCCAGGGGATGAATAACAGGTGAATTTTCGGGTTATTACGTTTCTGAGGAACAATCTCTCGCTGGGCAACCGGTTATCCGAATGCTTCTACGGGGTCATGATGGTCGTAATCCTGACCGGGCTTATCAATAATGGTTTACCCCCCACCCAGAGCACGCTCCGCCTCCTTTTGTTCGGGACCCTCTGTGTCAACATTTCCTGGGGGATCATCGACGGGGTGACCTCCATGTATGCAGGGCTTGTAAACCGTGCCGATTATCTCCGCATCGCCAATTCATTCAGGGAGGATCCGGATAATCCTGAAAAGAGAGAGATGGTCGCGAGATCCCTGCAGGGGACCATTGTCGAGAACCTGGGTGAAGAAGAACAGTCTAAAGTGGTCGGCATGATCGGTGCCGGGGAGCCCGTAAAGGGAATAAGGTACCCGGCGAATGGTGCGGACTGGAAAGTCGCGATTGCCATTGTCCTTATCGATTTCGTCCTGGTTTTCCCGGTTATGATCCCCTATTTCCTGATCGACAATGTCAGGTGGGCGGTATTTGCATCCCACACGATCGCGATCGTACTCCTCGCCGCTGTCGCGATGGTCTGGGCCAGGAATCTCTGCCTCAATACCCTGAAAGCTGGAATAATAATAGCCCTGATCTCGTTTGCCGCGATATATTCCACCTATTCTATCGGATGGTGAGGATATCGCGATGATAATAGAATCGTGAAAACCCGGCTCATGTGATACCCGTTCGTAATATTCGTCATGCCATCGGCAGCGTGAATTGGAGGGGCAGATCCCTTCCCAGCTTCAGATCTTCCCCGGATCCTGCACCCTGTGCCGGTCAATGAAGGCTCCCTCTTCTTCACAAAGACCCGGCCAGAATTTACCGGTGAACCGGATACCCGCAATAGCGAAATTACGATCCGCCATTAGTTCCGTCGAGTCCGGACTCACCATTTTCCCGTACTTTTTTCGTTTCAGACTCCTTTTATCATTACCAGGGTGATGTCACCGAACAGGGGTCCGCCACTGCTGAACTCTTCAACGCTGGTGAGTATCAGATCACCGGAAATGTTCTTTTCACACCGGGAAGTGGACGACTTTCATATCAGCAAATATCAGATAATTGTCTTCATATGAATTGAAAGGCAAATTCTCTGGCGTAGTAAGTACCCCGTCAGGATCATTTTTAAAGAGGATATCATAATGGCCAAACAGACCGAAGCACGTTCCGAAGAAACCCTTGACCCGGAAGAATGGGAGTCCATGCGGGCTCTCGGCCACCGGATGCTCGATGACGTAATGGACTACATGGAGACATTACGTGACCGTCCCGTCTGGCAGCATGCCCCACCATTTGTAAAAGCTCATTTCGAGGGACTGCCTCCGCCCCTCCCCAGCCCGCCGGAGGAGGTATACCAGGAATACATCGATTATATACTCCCGTACCAGCTCGGCAACAGCCACCCGAGGTTCTGGGGATGGGTTGCGGGGTCCGGTACCATGATGGGAATGCTGGCAGAGATGCTCGCGGCCTCAACGGATTCCGTCAGCGGTGCTTTTTCCTACGTCAGCAACAACTACGTCGAGATCCAGGTTATCGACTGGTTCAAGGACCTGCTCGGGTATCCCTGCACCGCCAGCGGCCTTCTCACCAGCGGCTGCTCGTCATCAAACCTGATCGGCCTCGCGGTCGCACGGAATACGATGGGCGGGTTCGATGTACGGAAGGAGGGTATGCAGAACGCTCCGCAGAAGATGACCATCTACTGTTCGGATGAGGCCCATTCCTCGATCCAGAAGGCAGTCGAACTGCTCGGTTTCGGGAACGATTCGCTGCGCAGGGTCCCTGTGAATGAATCGATGCAGATCGATCTGGCAGCCCTGGAAGCAATGATCAAAGACGACCGGGCGAACGGGTTCCACCCCGTCTGCGTTGTCGGGGCAGCCGGGACAACCAATACCGCTGCCGTTGACGACCTGAATGCACTCGCCGATATCTGTGCGAGGGAACGGTGCTGGTTCCATGTCGACGGGGCTTTTGGGGCCTGGGCAGCCATTGCGCCGGAATACAGGCACCTTGTCGCGGGGATGGAACGGGCGGATTCGCTTGCATTCGACCTGCACAAGTGGATGTACCTGCAATACCCTGTCGCCTGTATACTCATCCGGGACGCCGGCCATCACCGGCAGGCGTTCTCCCTTACCCCGACATACCTCGCCCACGGCGAGGGAGATCGCGGTCTGACCGGGGTTGATGTGCCCTGGCTCTCCGACTACGGGTTTGAGCTTTCACGGGGATTTCACGCACTCAAGGCCTGGATGACCATCAAAGAGCACGGGACGCTCAAGTATGGACGACTGATCCGGCAGAATATCGACCAGGCACAGTACCTGGCCCGGCTGGTAGTTTCTGCACCGGAACTTGAACTGGCGCTGCCGGTCTCATTAAACATCGTGAACTTCCGGTATACCCGGCCTGGCTTCAAAGACGATGAGCTTGACGCCCTGAACAAGCAGATCGAACGTGAACTGCAGGAACGGGGGATAGCGGTTCCTTCAACCGTTACCATCCAGGGAAGGAACTACCTGCATGTTGCCGTTACCAATCATCGCAGCCGGAAAGAGGACTTTGATCTTTTCATCAGCGAAGTCATCCGGGTCGGAAATGAGCTTACCTGAATAAAGACCGCACATCACCTCATATTTCACTCACGCAGAATCGCTGTCGATAAAGGGGATCCAGGATTGGTATTGTAAAATGACCTTGCGGCAGATCATTTTTCCTGTCAGTTGTCCGTGCCTTGTTCCCGGTGACCATGCAGACTCCCCAATATCCCGGGTAGTCCCGGGAAAGTAAATACATACCATGCGGCGGAACGCATCCGGGAGACCCTGCAGGAGAAGATCCACGCGGGACAGGAATATGTCATCCCCGGGACCTTTTTTGTGAACAGTTCCGCGGACGCTATACCTGCTTTGCGAGGAGGGAGGAGTTTTGTCCTCACCTGCCAGGGACTTCGTTCTCCTCAACCAGTTTCTGCACCAGGGCCGAATCGAGATATGCCCTGACTTCGACAATCATGCCATCCCTGAACCTGACGATCCAGCAATACGTATTGTGAAACGGAACTCCGTTTTTTGCAGTTGAAAGGGATTTCATTTCCACCGCGGCTGTATCCCCGTCGAGCAGGAGATTCGTGGTCTCGAGCATTACGCCGTCCTTCAGTAACTTTCCCAGTCGTTCAAACGTATGGGACTGAAAGTCATGTTTACCATGATATACCCCGGCAAGAGGGTGTGTTCCCATAACCGTCCAGGATACGTCATCCGCCACGTGTTCGAAAAAAAAGTCACTGCGATTGTTCCGAAGGTGATTAAAGATATTTTCTACCTGTTTTTTTGTAAGAGGCATTGCAGTCATTCAGGGGATAATATCTCGTAGCTGCCAATGAATTTTCCTTAAGAGAATGGGACCAGACTGGTAACAGGAGTTTATGAAGCATCAGCCGCGATTAATGGCACGGATGTTAACATCACTATTATTTTTCCGTCGTAAATATTCCAGAGAGGAGATTTCAGGCAGATTTGCCTGAAGGAAAAAAGAAAGTTGTAAAAATTACCGGGTTTATGCCGGTTGCCGATCATCCCGCCGGGGGATTGTGTTCCCCACCAGTAATCATTCAATAACCGGTCATCACCGTCAGGGTATTGTTGATGTCGAGATACCGATCCTCACTCCTTGTGTATTGTGGCCAGGTCACGTTCATCACACCGTTCGGATTGCCTGTTTTTGCGAACATGGTCCAGAGATTAACCAGGTTTTCAGTGACTGCGGGATCCGCATTGAATTGCTGCCCGCCCCCGAACAACAGGAGTGTCTCGCTGCCATGGAATGCCCCATCAATCTCGCCGAGCTGGTTGGGCAGCACATAAGAGTACCGGTAAAGGTACGTATTCTCGTTGAGGTCTGCCATAGATCCGGCTGCGAATTTCGCAGCATCAGCAAAGTCGTAGCGGGTCATGATCTGAGCCAGGCGGACCTGGACCTCCTCTGTTGAGTTTGCAGGATATTGTGCGAGAACAGTATCTGCATCATTCCCGAAGTAGGTACGGATAAGCGTCCGGTACTCCGGGACGGTCATGTTTGCCCCCGCTGTAAGCGTGGTCCCGTCATTGGCGTTCGTCCCGATGAAAAACGGGACCGGGTTCTGGCGGTGCTGAAGGAACAGGTTGTCCACGGAGTCTGGCAGTACCCATCCGTCAATCGTTGGCTCAAATTTGAGGGTATGCGTATTCTCCCATGAGGTTGCAGGCCAGGGAGTTGCATTGACCAGGTCATCGGCACTCATTTCCCGCATCTTCTGAATTGCGTCCGGGCCCGGATATCCGAGACTTTTTGCATAATCAACCCCGATCTGTTCGGCGTCGGCTTTTGAATGGACGTTGTCAATAGTAGGCCCGTGTGCCCAGAAGGGACCGCTTTCGACAAGTGCCTGCTGGAAGAGCCCCCTGCTCTGCGGGCTGACAAGATGAATGAGGACACTCTCTCCTCCGGCAGACTGTCCGAATATGGTCACCCGGGACGGATCGCCTCCGAACGCCCCGATATTCCGCTGGACCCACTGCAGGGCTGCGATCTGGTCGAGGATCCCGTAATTGCCCGAGCTGTTGTTCGGGGACTCGGCATCAAGCTCCGGGTGGGCAAGGAACCCGAGAGGCCCGAGCCGGTAATTGGTCGTGACGATGATAACCCCTTTTTTCGCAAGGGTGGTCCCGTTGTATCCCGATATACTGCTCGTCGGACCTGCTACCTGTCCGAATGCCCCACCATAGAAAAAGACCATGACCGGCAGTTTTTCATCTGCATTCTTTGCAGGGGTCCAGACATTGAGGTACAGGCAGTCCTCACTCTGACCTGGCGTGGTATGCGGCGGCTGGGGAGGATTCGCTGCATACGCCGTGGCCTGCTTAATACCGTCCCAGGGATGTACCGGTGCCGGGGGTCTCCACCGCAGATCTCCGACCGGGGGAGCCGCGAATGGGATGCCAAGGTAGACCCTGAGCCCGTCCTCTTGTTTTCCTGAAACATACCCGGAGTCAGTCTTCACAAGAGCAGGGTCTTTCGCAACGGTTGTTTGTGCAGATGTGGGTATTGCAGTCGTAAGCTCCGGAGTCCGGACCGGGGTCTGCTGCGGCTGAATACATCCGGCAATAAGAACGAGACCGATAACAATCATCAAAATAACCAGCAGAAAAGCCGGAAATCTCCCAATTTTTACTATAATTGCCATAACAAAGTTCCTGATTAGCAGAGGTATTACAGAAGACTTTGATAATTAATGGTATATATGCTGTATCTCTGCCATTATAGCCCTGATGAAAAAACCAGTAAAAACTCTGAATTTTTTTACTTGAAAAGGTAGAATTTAAAAATATCAGGTTGTTTCAGTAAAAACATACACCCATATATCTAAGGTACTTACATTTTAGAACATCGCCGCCATCGGCTTCTTTCATGAAGGCCTTCCCCATGAAAAGAGCCACCGGGACAGTGTTCGACAGAGGCTCCTCACTATGAATCATGAAGAAATTGCAGGAAAATGCCTGAACCTTGAATCAATGAAGACCCGTGGCGAGCTCGGGCAGGCGATTGCAGAGGTCGTGATCTCGTATTCACCACGGGACCTCCAGCAGATGCGGTGGAATTTCTCAGGTAAAATCCGGGACATCAACCCGGAACTGAGGAAAAAACTTGAAGAGACAATCACCGGGCACCTCCACGGGACCTGCCAGGCACTCCGGCTCATGAACCAGCAGGGGACGTTCGCCCGCATGGGAGAACCTCTTCCTGCGTATGCGGGTGCATACTGGAAGATGGTGGCAGCCCAATGTTCTGCGGGCGACGTGGAAAAAGTCAGGCTGCGGTTCCTGAAATTCCTTCTCTCCGGATTCTGCATGTTCGTGCAGGAACTCCCCGGACACCCGGTCGGCATGCCGTTTCCCGGCGGGGACACGGTCCAGGTTATCGACGGGACCTATTACTGCCCGGTCAGGGAGAAGGCAAACGATGTCGATTCCGCCCTCTGTTCCTTCTGCCCGGCCCTCCAGACCCCCGAATCCGGATACCTGAAACCGCCGGTGAACGCGAGCAGGCACCGGAAGGAGGAATTCCTCCGACAGACCTTTGACAGGCATCATTACAACGGGTGAAGGGGTTGTATGGAAGAAACGGGTCTGCCCTGAAACGAAACAGTTCGACCGTCAGCAAACCGCCGGAAACCGGGGACCGGCGTGGAGACCGGCCCGGAGGGTGCGGAGAGAGGGAGATACTTCGTCTATCCCCCGGTGCGACGCGAAGGGTGGCGACCAATGGAACATCACCTGAACGACTGCACGATCTCCTCAGGAACGATAAGATCAAAGAGCTCGTGGATGGCGGCCCGGGCATCGTCAAACCAGTTCAAAACACTGTTACCTGAGACAAAACTGGCCGGGCCCTGAGTGTTCATGGTGAATATCAGTGTCCATCCCGGTTTGCCGGGTCTGTTTTGGATGGAACTGACTGAACCAGCAGTGTTCGGGAACTTCGTGCTGATGAGCACGATTCCATCCTGTGTAGTGTCGAAGGAACCATTGAATCTCCCGGAGAGGAGATTTGCGATGGCTTCGGTCCCGGGCCGTGTCTTCCCGTCAACGGCTGGTATCAGGTCGGTATACCTGAGCATACACCCGGTGATCCGTGAGATCTCCCCGGCACCGGCGATCATATCCCTGATCCCGTCCCTGATATGCGGCCAGCCCGGGTAGGGCGGAGGGATTGTCAGGGACAGTGATTCAGCGCCAGAGTCACAGGTACAGCGACAGAAGACCTCTTCGACCGGTGACCGGGAAAATGAATGTGGCGGGGGATGGTTCATTGCAGGAACGATTTCAGACGGATTATTCTTCTATCTTTGCTACTGCGTCCCGTGCATCAACAATACCCTCATCCCTGCTCAAGCGCCATGGTACGTCCTAAACCTCAGCCGGGCACCGGGATGTGATGTTCCACGGGATGATACGCGGTGCACTCACCGTACCGTTCAAAGTTTCAGCCCTTTTTTAACCCGCTGCCCGGCTTTCTTGTTCACCTTCGCTTAGGTTCTCCACCATTGAAGACGTTTATGCTACGATCTGGCGAGATCGAAGCGATCAAGGTTCATCACCTTGGCCCAGGCTGCCACGAAATCCTGGACAAACTTCAACTGCCCGTCTGCGCTTGCGTAGACCTCAGCCAGAGCCCGCAGCTGGGAGTTCGAACCGAAGATGAGATCGACACGCGTGCCGGTCCATCTGACTTCACCTATCTTGCGATCGTGTCCTTCAAACAAATCCTTAACGTCCGATACCGCCTTCCACTCCGTGCCCATGTCGAGCAGGTTTACAAAGAAGTCGTTGGTGAGCGCCTCCGGGCGCCTGGTGAAGACGCCGTGCTTTGATCCGCCGAAGTTGGTGTTCAGCACCCGCATGCCGCCAACGAGCACTGTCATTTCGGGCGCAGTCAGGGTCAGCAATTGCGCCTTGTCGACCAGCAACTCCTCGGCCGGTACGGCATAACGGGCCTTTAAGTAGTTGCGGAAGCCGTCCGCCTTCGGCTCGAGCACGGCGAACGAGTCAGCATCGGTCTGTTCCTGCAGGGCATCCATACGTCCGGGCAAGAAGGGGACCGTCACTTCGTGACCGGCATTCTTCGCGGCCTTCTCGACCCCGGCACAACCGGCCAGGACAATCAGGTCGGCAAGCGAGACCTTTTTTCCGCCGGTAGCGGTCCTGTTGAACTCGTCCCTGATACCTTCGAGTATCTTCAGCACGTTCGCGAGTTCGGCCGGCTGGTTGACTTCCCAGTCCTTCTGCGGCGCAAGACGAATCCGGGAACCGTTCGCACCGCCGCGCTTGTCGGAACCGCGGAAGGTGGATGCCGACGCCCAGGCAGTCGACACCAGCTGGGATACCGACAGCCCGGATGCCAGGATCCTGCCCTTGAGGGAGGCGATATCCTGTGCATCAACCAGTCTGTGATTGACCGCGGGGATGGGGTCCTGCCAGACGAGCTCTTCGGCAGGGACCTCAGGGCCGAGATAGCGTGAGCGCGGACCCATGTCGCGGTGCGTCAGTTTGAACCACGCACGGGCGAACGCATCCGCGAACTGGTCCGGGTTCTCGTAGAAGCGCCTTGATATCTCCTCGTAAACCGGGTCGAACCGCAGAGAGAGATCCGTGGTCAGCATGGTTGGCGGGTGACGCTTCTTCGGGTCGTGGGCATCCGGCACCGTGCCGGCTCCTGCGCCGCCCTTCGGCGTCCACTGGTGCGCCCCGGCCGGGCTCTTCGTCAGTTCCCATTCGGAACCGAACAGGATTCGGAAGAAGTTGTTGCTCCACTTTGTTGGCGTGTTGGTCCAGGTGACCTCCAGGCCGCTGCTGATCGTGTCACCGCCTTTGCCGGTGCCGAAACTGCTCTTCCAGCCGAGGCCCTGCTCCTCGATGCCCGCCGCTTCGGGCTCGGGACCCACATGGGACGCAGGACCGGCGCCGTGGGTTTTACCGAATGAGTGCCCGCCGGCAATGAGCGCAACTGTCTCTTCGTCGTTCATGGCCATGCGGGCGAACGTCTCGCGAATATCCCTGGCTGCCGCGACCGGATCCGGGTTGCCGTCCGGACCTTCCGGATTGACGTAGATCAGCCCCATCTGCACGGCTGCGAGCGGATTTTCTAGGTTCCGGTCACCGGAGTAGCGTTTGTCTTCCAGCCATATGTGCTCAGAACCCCAGTAGACCTCATCGGGCTCCCAGGCGTCCACACGACCGCCAGCGAAGCCAAATGTTTTGAATCCCATTGTTTCCAGGGCGACGTTGCCGGCAAGGATCATAAGGTCGGCCCATGAGATTTTCCTGCCATACTTCTGTTTTATGGCCCAGAGCAGCCGGCGCGCCTTGTCGAGGTTCACGTTGTCGGGCCAGCTGTTGAGGGGCGGGAACCGTTGCTGGGCAGAGCCGGCGCCGCCGCGACCGTCCCCCATGCGGTACGTGCCGGCGCTGTGCCATGCCATGCGAATGAGCAAGGGGCCGTAGTGGCCGAAGTCCGCCGGCCACCAGTCCTGCGACTTCATCATCAGTTCCCGGAGGTCCTTCTTCACGGCTGCCAGGTCGAGTTTTTTGAATTCCTCAGCGTAGTTGAACTCCCCGCCCATCGGGTTGGACAAGGGACCGTTCTGGTGAAGAATCTTCAGGTTCAACTGGTTCGGCCACCAGTCACGGTTCGATGTGCCTCTGCTGGCAGGGTTTTTATCTGCCCCGCCTTTTACCGGGTGCATGCTGTCGTCATCCATAACCACACCTTCCTATAGTTGTCTGATATATCCACTGCACTACCATGAATATTGCTTAGGCCGGACCGCCAAAGGGTTGCCTTCCAGCCCATGGTGAGAGGGCGCCCTGCCCGGATGGTGCGGAGAGAAGGGGATACCTGCCGGTCCAGGGAGCGACGCGAAGGGCGGGAGCCAATATAGCATCACCTGAACGACTGCACGATCTCCCCGGGAACGATACGATCAAAGATCTCGTGAATAGCGGCCCTGGCATCGTCAAACCAGTCCAGTACGCAGTCACATGAGACAAAACTGGCCAGCCCCCGCGTATTTGTGGTGAATACCAGGGTCCAGCCCGGTTTTCCTGGTCCGTTCAGGATAGACCGGACCGAACCTGCAGTGCCCGGGGACTTCGTGCTGATAAACACGAGTCCCTCCTGTGAAGGGTCGAAGGAACAATCGAATCCCCCGGAGAGGAGATGTGCAATGTTTTCGGTTCCGGGCACGGTCTTTTCGTCAACGACTGGTATCAGGTCGGTATACCTGAGCATACACCCGGTGACCGTGAGATCTCCCCGGCACCGGCGATCATATCGCTGATCCCGTCCCTGATATGCGGCCAGCCCGGGTAGGGATGTGGGATTGTCAGGAACCGTGATTCAGCGCCGGATTCACAGGTGCAGCAACAGAAGAGCTCTTCGACCGGTGACCGGGAAAACGAATGTGGCGGCAGATGGTATCTATTCATCATTATATCTGGATTTATAAGACATCTTCAATCATATCTTTCATATATAGATAGGAATCACTCACACCCTGATTATAAAAAATTGGGTGCCAGCTGTTCAATAATAAAGTCTAAAATCAGGGTTGCCCTTAAATCACCGATCTCTTCCCCTTGCTCCCCGGAAAAAATACCTTAATTGCATCGATCATATCCTCCCTTCTCTCTTTGGTTATGACGATTTTATTATCATTTTTCATAAAATCATCTCCATTCCATTTTTTAAATCGGTTTCCTTATTCATTCCGGCGATATATCCGGTCATCCTCATACCACGACCCCCGCAGGACCCTCGTTGGGCCACCCATGAGTGAACTTCAGGCTTGGCCGGGAATTTACCCTCTATATTTTAGAATGAATATTGGAAGTTCGTCAGTTTCAAAAAAAAGCGTTGGAATAGATCTCGAAATAGTGTGCAGATTTTTACTATATCGACAAATAAAGGTAATCCATCATTTATGATTAAGAACGAAAATCGAGCGCCCCTGCAATCTTCTGATAAAAAAAGTACATTTTTTGTCTCACCATGGCGCCCAACAGAGCCAGTAAATCACGTATTTTTGTGCTTGCGCAGAATTGGTGTTGTAAAGGTGCAAGGTAATTTTTATACTAAATGACCGGGCGGAAAATCCGTGATCTCAACAGGATTATACGCTCAAAGGGGGGATGAAACCCCTCCGGCTGCGTGGCCCTCAACCCCGAGATGAAGATTTGGAATGGTGACACCCCACCTTGTTCATTACAGCCGTAGATCCGCTCACCCTGACGTCCGGTGCTCCCTCTTCCCTTCACTCACAGGGTTGGTCTGATCTTCCGGTATGATCCACGACACGATGACCGCCATACTCGCTCGTTTCACTCACTTCGTATCCACTGCTCCTCACACATTCCCCACCGACTGCCGGTCAGACTGTTCGTCGCTGTGCACTGGGATCCGCAGACACTCGGTTACTCATACAATCTTTCCCGTCTTCCGGATGAACAGGCCTGCAATAAACATGCCGATGACCACCAGGATCATCGCCATGAACGCCCATTCCATACCCTGGTTGACCGCCGCATCGCTGATCCAGGTTGACCACTGGTTCTGGTCAGGGGGGAGGGGCGAGGGATTACCTGTAAGCAGCCCGTGTGCGAAACCAATGGCCAGTACAATCCCGATAATTGCCGTTCCCAGAGAGCTTCCCAGCTGCCTGGTAGTGTTATAGATACCTGACGCATCGGTCTGGCGCTCGGTCCGGATGGAGGAGAGGGTGAGATTGGTCAGCTGGGAAAGGACAAGACCGAGCCCGATCCCAAGCAGAAGGCTTCCGGCCATAATGTCATGGGCTGTAGTGGTGAGTGAAAAGACATCCCTGAGACATACCAGTCCTGCTCCGGTGAGGGCAATTCCACCGAGGAGAACGTATTTCGGTTCTACCCAGGATGCGAACCGGGCGCCGAGAATGGAGAACACGAAGATCGCCAGGGTCATAGGCAGAATAGCAAGGCCGGTTTCATACGCGCTTGCACCCGTTACCATCTCGTAGAACAACGGGAAGATGAAGAGAAAACCGGCAGTAACCAGTTTCTGGCCGATGGCGATAAGATTCCCGGCAAAGAAGGACCGTTCGGAAATGATGGTCACATCTACCAGGATACCTTTTGCCTTTATAATCTGCCGCCTTTCCCAGAAATAAAACCCGATAAGGAGGATAATCCCGCCGGTGATGAGAAAAGGAGCTTTTACCAGTTCCGCCGGCTCTCTGACCAGGAGGATCCCAAAAACCAGGCTGATAAGGCCAAAAACCGAGAGGAACGAACCCCCGATATCAAAGCTCTTCCAGGATGCGGTCGGGCTGGTCTCCTTAAGCATCCGGTGGAGAGCAAAAATAATGAGAAGGATGACCAGCTCGAGGGCAAATGCCCACCTCCAGGTGTAGAAGGTGGTCAGGTATCCGCCAAAGATAAGACCGAACATGCTGGCCGCCGCAGCGACCCCGCCCCAGACGCCGAATGCAAATGCCCGTTCTTTTCCCTCGTAGGTCCCGGTAATGAACGTCACCGTTGCCGGGAGCATCAGCACCGTACCGATTCCCTCCAATATCGACCAGCCTAAAAGGAACATGGCTGCGTCCTGGCTGATTGCAGCCGTGAAAGCACCCATGCTAAAAATCGCAGCACCGGCTATGAACGTCCTCTTCCTCCCGATAATGTCCTGGAACTTTGCCCCGATCAGTATGAAGGAAGCCTTCACCAGGGTATAGATGGTGATGATGAAATTGATGGTTGAGACATCGGTGTTCAGATCAGCCACAAGGGCGCTGATAGAGACTTCCATCGTAGTGGTGTCGCTGACCAGGATGAATACTGCCAGGCTGACGATGAAGAGGACGCCCCACGGGAAGGAGCGGTGCTGTTCCATAGATCAGAGTGAACAGGGCACCTGATATGTAAGTATCGAAGTGAAATTCGCAGACTGCCCCGATCAGATAAGGATTACTATAAAAGATAAAAAAAGATTATCGGGAATCGAAGTTCTGAAGCCTCAGCCGGGTGTCAAAAGGAGCCCTTAAAGCACGTATTTTTTTACTGGCGCAGAATTCAGGTCGTAAAAGTGCAAGGTAGTTTTTATACTAAATGACCGTGCGGCAATCAGAATAGAGTACCAAATAAAGAAAAATTCAATGAAAATAAAAAGGAAGAAATTGAATTTCATCGGGTAGCCCAAAGGACACTCAACCCAAATCCACCAAATAAGATTAGCCAACCTATTGCATTGCCTGAGAGGATTAACAATCCGCCTATTAAAATGCCGGCTGCAGGCCCCGTTCCTGCACTCAAACTGGATACCATACAAATATCACCTCCTGAAGAAGTATTTGTGAACTCAATATTTAACTTTGAATAACTTATTAAGATAAATTGTGTAAATAGTGTAAAGATGGATTCATCAATATTCAAACTTAGGATTCACATTACCCCGGTTGGCTTTGAAATTGATCGCGTTATCGAGCCTCTTATAAAATTAAAAGCTGACAAGGTATGGCTGATTATTGAGAATGATATTGAAAATAGTGATGCGAATTTTTACTACCGCGAAATAAAAAACAGATTAATAAAATTAAAAATTGATTTTAATGAGGAAAAATGCGAATTCAGGTCGTTATTTGATTTGTTGAATGTCTATCGAATTATTATCGAGAGAGAACAAAACCACGACTTATTTATAAATGTATCAACGGGCAATAAAATTGAGGCCATTGCTGGTATGATGGCTGCTATGCTTTTCAATAATGAAAAAATTAGTATCATCCCTTATTACGCAGTTCCGGATAATTACGAGATTAAACCAAAAGAGGGCGAACAATTAACAAGTGGATTTAGAGGTGTTATTCAATTACCAAACTACAAAATTGAACGTCCGAAAGAACATCTTATTGCCGCTCTTAAAATAATGAAAGATAATGGGGTTATGAGTAAAAAGAGGCTTATTGAATTATTTCTCGAGAACCGTTTAATTAATATTGAGAGGGAAGACCATTCTGAATCTGCTAAACACTCTCAATTGAATAAAAAATATTTAGAACCGTTAATTGAGAGAAAATTCATTGAAATTGAAGGAAAGGGTAGATCTGCCCGAATAAAAATTTCTCATGATGGGGAGAATATTTTAAAATTCCTTCCAAAATGAAATCAGCAATAAAGTGAAGAACGTCACACCATACTCGCTCCGGTCGCCGGTCCGCTCCTCCTGACGTCCGGAGCTCCCTTCTCCCTTCACTCACATCGTGTGTCTGTTTTTCAGATCGCTCCTTGGCCTGATGACGGCCATACTCGCTCGTTTCACTCACTTCGTATCGCCTGCTCCCCTCCCGCTCCTCACAGACTGCTGATACAGACTGTTCGTCGCTGATCACCGGATATTAGGACACCATTGACTTCCCCTCAGTTACACAAACCGATGAGGTCAATCCAACTAAGCCGATTATTTATATATATCGCGGAAATAATCTCTTTCTTGCTGCTTTTTCAAAAAATGTTCATTACGAATTTTTTCCAACTCTCTTCCCTTAATGTCCATTTGATAATTTAGATATTGCTGATGTAAAGCCTTTAATTTCAAAATTTCTCGATTATATGTATTTGATACTTCAGCGAATTCAATCTTAATTTGTCTAATTTGTTGTTTTAATTCGAGATTTGAATCCTGGTTTTGATCATTTTTGTTATCATAGGGAGAATCCACAATCGGTTCTTGAAATTTCGAATGATAAATATTAATGCCTTCAAAGGGATTTTCAGGAAAATACTTCAAATCTTTAGGATATTCTCCTAATCGTTTTTTAATAATCAATGTTTCACATTTAATTCGCTCAATTTCGTATAAATATTGCAATTTTTCATTCTCTAACTTTTTAGCTTCATCAAATATTCTCTCTGACTTATTTTTTTCCTCTAAAAATTTCTCGTGCTTTTTTAATTTTTCAATTTCTTGTAAGTTTAAAGAATAACTAATGTAATTTAAAGATGCACCAATAATAACACATATTAAATAAATCGGTAATGATGAAAGTATCAATACTCCTAAAAAACTGAACAATAATGTAACAAAGGCAACTCCATTTTTTGTACTAATGAAAAGAGCGCCTAAAAATCCCAAGGCGTATAAAGAATAAATAAATTTTTCGGGGCCTGCGACAAAATACCCAAATATTAACCAAAACACTAATGGGAGTACTAAAATGTCAGAG
Organism: Methanoregulaceae archaeon UBA467; assembly: GCA_002503825.1. Taxonomy (GTDB): domain Archaea; phylum Halobacteriota; class Methanomicrobia; order Methanomicrobiales; family Methanospirillaceae; genus UBA467. The sequence goes on along the minus strand of DASP01000006.1, from coordinate 95 downwards.
AAATGATAATTGGAATTTTTCATATTTATGGAACTACTTGTATATGCATAATTAATAATTTTTTTAAAAATTTTTGTAACTGTTCAGCTCCGACC
>DASP01000004.1:76263-97732 GCA_002503825.1 Methanoregulaceae archaeon UBA467 | reverse complement strand
CCTCTCCTGTTTCTTTGTCCACCCGGCCAATTAAGGTGCGCCGGGCACGTGATTGTTTCTTTTCCTTGTCCCAGTGTGATACAGATTGATAGGCATAGGTGATTCCGGATCGTTTATCTGTTTGATAGACTATTGTCGCCATGACTGCCCACTACTCGTTATGTATTTTATATTACACATAACGATGATATAACCATCGCTTTGACAAAGAAGAAGATTTTGAGATTTTAAGAGTAATGGGACGATAGATTTTTCGGCACGTTATGTGTTTCCGGGAATGCAGGTTGTATATAATTGCATCAAACAACCTTGAAAGATATTCTTTCCTGTTGATTTTCGTTACTAAAGGCTCGGGAAAACCCCCAATCTCCGAATACAGATCAAGATGTTCCCGATATTCACTCTCAGTACATTCCTCACCTTTGAACCGGACATACTCGCGATAAGAAAATGGCAAAATCGTTGTTAATGTGTGTCGGCCAGTAAGATGCGTTGCCAGATCTTTACTAAGCAGATGGGCATTGCTCCCGGTAATATAGAGATTGTACCCCTGTCTTGATAAGCGGTTGACAAATAATTCCCATTCAAAGAGATTCTGTACTTCATCCAGAAGGAGGGTCGATACCTTGCCATATACCGATTCAATTGCCGGGACAATTTCTGGTATTATTTGACCTCCTGTCAGCTGTTCATCATCAAAGTTTACATAGCCAAATTGTCCTTTTTCAGTTAGGGAATGGACCGCAAAAAAAGATTTTCCTGCCCGTCGTGGGCCTATAATCACCTTTATTAGTTTGTTTCCCTCTCCGGGTAACTCCGCATCCCGTGGGACATACTTTTCCTTTACCCGCAAATCAAGTTCCCTTTTCTGCAGGAGGATCGCATCACGAACAGTCATTTTTTCAATCAATTATTGTAGAATGATATATTGTAATACAAAAAAATAGATAAAATTTTGTATTACAATATTGGAATTCAAATTTTATTCTGTAACTTCTCGCAAGTCATATGAAAGAATGCGAGGGATGGGATTCGAACCCATGAACTCCTTCGAGATCGGATCTTAAGTCCGACTCCTTTGGCCTGGCTTAGATACCCTCGCGCAGATGTGAATTCAGTAATTATTTGTCTACTAAAACTTAATTGCGTCGACACAATTTTTCAAATTTGGAATTTTTGAAAAATAAGATCCGGTGCCAATATATGGCGGGAGGTCTTAAGTCCAGCGCCTTTGGCCGGCTTGGCTACCCTCGCGCAGTATACTAATTAGCCGTCTCCTTGTTTAAAGATGATTGAACCCGGGTGACGGGGGAATCAGGAGACAATACCCCCTATTATCCCCGGTACTGGTCTATGACCGTCACGGTACATGCATCTTCGCTCCTTTTGCAGACAAGGGCGCCAATTATCATACCCGCTCCGATCACGAAGAGCAGTGCACCAAACACCTGCATGAGCACTATCGACGAAAGACCGGGAGAGAAGACCAGGTAAAATCCGACCAGCAGGACAACGATACCGCCGGTAACGATCAATGCCTTTCTTCCGGCTGATTCCGCCTGGAACAGGCCGGTGAAGAACGTCCCGAGACCTGCGATAATCAGGATCGCCCCAAGCAACACGGTTAAAAACGACTGGACAACGCCAGGTTCGATAAGGGTATAGACGCCGATGGCAGTCGAACAGATCCCGAGGATGAGGAATACGAGGAATATGCCTGGTCCGGCACGCCCCAGGAACAATGCCAGCGCCAGAAAACCGATCCCGATGATGATCGCGACCCCCCCGAGAAGCGTCAGCAGGACGAGCAGCGTCACCGACGGAAATGCCATAACCAGGATCCCAAGTACCATACTTACAATTCCGACCGTAAGCGGGGGTTTCCAAGAGCCTGCCGTGCACATCATGCAATATGAAGCCATCGTACACTCAATTGTTGTTCCTTGCGGATAAGAATGAGGGTAAGAACGATATCATCTGCGTGGTCACAAAGCGGGACACCCGGATTAAGGGATGTCCCGGCGTGCAATCCAACCCTTCGCGGGACCCGCGGGACGACTCATCATTTAAAACGCCCTGATACCACATCCTCTTTTTAGATACGGATCTCTTATTATAAGTGCATCTCCGGGCAGCGGGATGCCTGATAACTGATGATATCTCTGCATGGATGGGTTGAACTGGACGGAACCGTGCTCTCCGTCGAGGATATCGGGAGCCTTCTCAAAAAGGGCACGGCAGTAGTAAACCGCTTTGGCGGTGAGTTTCTCCTGTCATGGGATACCTGCATGGCCCGTGACCACCTCGGGATCATGCCCGGGCCTATCCCGCCGGGCACAATATGGTGCAAAGGAGAACCGGCAGGCGAAATAATACCCGCTCCCCCGCTGATGGAACTTGGAGACGCGATTGCCGAGGCAGTCAGGCTGCGTGCCGGCACTGGCATTACGGCTCTTTCAGGAGGAGTTGACTCCTGTCTCGTCGCATTTTTTGCAGGTCTCCCCTGTCTGACGGCCGGAACAGAGGACTCGCATGACATTACCCGTGGCCGGCGGGCGGCAGACCTCCTCGGCCTCTCCTGCGAATTTGTCACGATAACACGGCATGATGTAGAAGAGGGCCTTATGGCCGTCATTCCAATTATCCCGAAGGTCAATCCCGTCGAGGTTGCCATCGCAGTAACACAGTACTGCATCACGAAGTGGGCAGGTGAACACGGGTATGAACGTATCCTCACCGGGCAGGGTGCCGACGAACTCTTCGGGGGATATGCCCGCTACCTCGAATCTGAAAACCTCGAAAATGAACTTGAAAAAGATTTTGAAGGCCTGAAACTGCAGGCACAGCGTGACCAGTCGGTGGCGGCCCTCCACGGGACATACCTTTCCATGCCCTTCCTTGACGCGAGAGTTGTGCGCGCTGCCCGGTTGATCCCTGCATCAGGGAAGGTGACGGGGGGGGTCAGGAAACTGCCGTTAAGGACGGTTGCAGCCCGGCATATACCCGCGGAATTAGCCTGGCACGACAAAAAAGCCATGCAGTACGGGAGCGGGGTATGGAAGATCATACGGGAGCTCGCACGTCACAATGGTTATAAAAGGTCGGTACAAGGGTACATAAATCAGTTTGAGTTGGCGTAAACATGGTATCAGAAAGGGACGTTGAACATATTGCAGAACTGGCCGATATCGGTATCACAAAGGATGAACTGGGCGAATTTACCCCCCAGTTCAACGAGATCCTCGAATATTTTGATCTCCTTGACTCGGTTGAGGGGACATCCCCTGCAACCCGGGATCTCACCAATATATTCCGGGATGATACCGTGGTTCCCGGCCTGTCCGCTGATGAGGCACTGGCCAATACCCCTGAAAAGGAAGACGGATTTTTCAAGGCCCCGAGGGTGATGTAAGTGGCTTCACAGGTCTGCAGGTTTGATCCGGAAGACAACTACAATGCATTTTTAAAAACTGTCGGGAAGGCCCCGTACGAAGGCACCGGAAAGCTTGCCGGTATCCCGGTTGCAGTAAAGGACAACATCTCCACAAAGGGAATCACAACGACATGCGGGTCGAAGATCCTCGGGGGATATGTCCCGCCGTTTGATGCGTTTGTTGTCGAACTCTTAAAAAAGGAAGGAGCGGCCATTGTAGGGAAGACCAACATGGACGAGTTCGGGATGGGCACCACCACCGAAAACAGTGCATTCGGCCCGACCTTAAACCCGTGCGATACCGGCAGGGTGCCGGGCGGATCGTCAGGCGGTAGTGCCGCAGCGATTGCGGCAGGAATGGTCCCCATGGCGCTTGGCACCGACACCGGCGGCTCGATCCGCTGCCCTTCGGCGTTCTGCGGTATCGTCGGCCTCAAGCCAACCTACGGGCGGGTCTCCCGGTACGGTCTGATCGCGTATGCCAACTCGCTTGAACAGATCGGCCCGATGGCCGGAAATGTCACTGACGTCTCGACCTTAATGGGGGTCCTGTGTGCCTGTGATTCACGGGATTCAACGACATATGACCGTCCCTACTGCCATACCCCCGATATCAATGTCAGGGGCACCCGAATCGGCGTCCCGGAAGAGTTCTTTGGCAAAGGCGTCGACCCGAAGGTCGCATCGGTCGTATGGGACGGAATATCCCTTCTTGAGCGCCTTGGAGCAGAGATCGTCACCTGCCGGATGCCGAGCATGTCCTCTGCACTGGCCGCCTACTACGTGACCTGTACAAGCGAGGCGAGTTCCAACCTTGCCCGTTTTGACGGGGTCCGCTACGGCCCCACCTCTGATACGAAAAAACAGTGGCACGAATCGTTCCAGGACCACCGCAGGGAACTGTTCGGGAAGGAGGTGCGCAGGCGTATCATGCTCGGTACGTTCGCCCTCTCGTCCGGCTACTATGGTAAGTACTATGCAAAAGCACAGGCTGCACGCCAGAATGTGAAGGCGGACTTCGACCGGCTTTTCCGCCAGGTCGACGTCATCGCAGGACCCACCATGCCGACCATTGCGTTTAAACTCGGTGAAAAGAGCGACCCGCTCTCGATGTACCTTTCGGATATCCTGACGGTGCCGGCAAACCTTGCAGGGGTCCCTGCCATCTCGGTCCCCTGCGGCAGGGTAGACGATATGCCTGTCGGACTCCAGATCATGGGCCGTCACTTCGAGGACGAGAAGGTCGTCGATGTTGCATATGCATTTGAGCAGGGGGTGTCAGCATGAGTGTACTATCAGGAACACCGCCTGTCTCCTCAGATTCATCAATCGCTACCGACCCGTCCAACGACGAAGTGATCATCGGTCTCGAGATCCACTGCCAGCTGGACACCAGTACCAAGCTCTTCTGCGGTTGTTCTACCGATTACCGGGATGACGGTCCGAACACGCACGTCTGCCCGATCTGTCTCGGTCTTCCCGGCACCCTCCCGAAGGTCAACAAAAAGGCAGTGGAATATGCCCTGAAGGTTGCGAAAGCGCTTAATTGTGAAATCCTTGAAGAGTCTGAGTTTGCCAGGAAAAATTACTTTTATCCAGACCTGAACAAAGGCTACCAGATCACACAGTACGACCGGCCCCTTGCAGTCAGGGGCTACCTCGATATCGAGGGTGAGGACGGCGAAAAGCGGGTGCGGATCACCCGCGTGCACATGGAAGAAGACCCGGGCAGGCTTGTCCACAAGGGCGGCACCGACCGGCCGAAATACACCCTTGTCGATTACAACCGTGCAGGCATCCCCCTTATCGAGATCGTCACTGAACCTGACCTCCGTTCACCAAAAGAGGCACGCAGGTTCTTAAACAAGCTCCGGGCAACGCTTGAATACCTCGGAGTCTATGACAGCGAGAAGGAGGGATCGCTCCGTGTCGACGCCAATATCTCAATCCAGCCACGGGGCTGGTTCGAACGCGAGGGAAAAGGAAAGGCAGACCGTGGCCGGGCCGAAGTCAAGAATATCTCATCATATAAGGGTGTTGAAAAAGCACTCACCTTCGAGATCACCCGCCAGAAAAATGCCATCCGGAGAGGCCAGAAACTGGAATCTGCAACCCGCCATTTCGTCGAGACCCGCGGGGTCACCACCGCCTCGAGAAGCAAGGAGATGGAACAGGACTACCGCTATTTCCCTGAACCTGACCTGCGACCGCTGAGAGTCCGCTCGTGGTCGGATAAGATCGTCCTTCCCGAGCTCCCTGATGCACGAAAGGTACGCTTCATCAGGGAGTACGGGTTTTCACCGACTCATGCCGCCACCGTCACCGGTGACTGGCGTGTCGCCGAGTTTTATGACAACCTGCCAAAGGACCTCGCCGTATCGGCGGCAACCGCCACTTGGATCGCCGACACCCTGCTAGGGGAGCTGAACTACCGTGACATGAGCATCTCGGATGTGCCTCACGGGCATTTCATCGAACTGATAACGCTCATCAGGAAAGACACCATCACCGATAAAAGCGGTGTTGAAGTATTACGATCACTCCTCGACCAGCTCAAAGAGGCCGGCTCCTGCGAAAAACCATCCGAATGTGTAAAACGCCTCAACCTGGCAAAGACCGGCGGAGAAGGGCTTGAACCGGTCATCAGTGAAGTCCTTGCAGAGCAGCCGCAGGCCGTGAGTGATTATGCATCAGGAAAATCCGAGGCCTTCAATTTCCTTATAGGACAGGTGATGAAGAAAACACGCGGGCGGGTCGATCCAACAGAGCTGAACCGTGTCATGCGCGAAACACTCGATTCCCGGGGGCCGTGATCTCCCGTGCACCTCATCGTCGCTGAAAAAAATATCTCTGCAGGCAGGATCGCGACAATACTTGCCGGAAATGAAAAGGTAAAAGATACCAAAGAAGGCGGCATCTCCAATTACCGGTTTGATAATACCGTCGTCGTCGGTCTCCGCGGCCATGTTGTCGAGGTCGATTTTGTCGAGGGTTACTCGAACTGGCGAAGTGCGGAGAGGACCCCGCGAACCCTGATCGATGCCCAGACGGTCAAGATCCCGACCGAGAAAAAGATCGTCGCGCTCCTCCAGAAACTGGCAAAGAAGTCAGATATTGTCACCATCGCCACTGATTTTGATACCGAGGGGGAACTCATCGGAAAAGAAGCCTACGAACTGGTCAGGCAGGTCAACCCGACCGTTAAAGTCGACAGGGCACGGTTCAGCGCCATCACCCCCGAAGAGATCAGGCATGCATTTACCAATACCACCGAGATCGACTTCGCACTGGCAGCCGCGGGAGAGGCACGGCAGGTCATCGATCTCATGTGGGGAGCATCCCTCACCCGTTTTCTGAGTCTTGCAGCACGCAGGGGCGGGAACAATATCCTGTCGGTAGGTCGCGTCCAGAGCCCGACGCTCACCATGATCGTCGACCGCGAAAAAGAGATAGATGCATTTGTTCCTGAAAAATACTGGCAGCTGCATATCGACACCGAAAAAAACGGCGAACAAATCGAGGCCCGCCATACGACGGCACGGTTCACCGATAAAGCAGAGGCCGAATCCGCAAGAGACCACACACGTGAACCACTGGTTGTCACCGAGATACGGCAGGGTTCGAAGGCGGACAGGGCGCCGACACCCTTTGATACGACATCGTTCATCGTCGCAGCTGCACGTCTCGGCTATTCAGCTGCAAATGCAATGAGAATTGCCGAAGACCTCTACGTGAACGGTTTTATCTCCTACCCGAGGACCGACAACACGGTGTATCCAAAGACCCTCGACCTGCACGCAGTACTGCTCGCCCTCCGCCCGACCGAGTTTTCAAAAGATGTCGAATGGGTGATTGCACACCGCCGTCCCGTCCCCACACGCGGGAAAAAGTCAAGCACCGATCACCCGCCAATCCACCCGACCTCGGCCGCACGCCGCGAAGCCCTTGGTGAAGAGCGCTGGAAGGTCTACGAACTTGTCGTGCGGCGGTTCCTTGCGACGCTGTCGCCGGATGCCCGCTGGCTCACGATGAAGGTCAACTTCGACGCCGGGGGAGAGCCCTACACGGCCACCGGAGGGAGACTCGAAGAGACCGGCTGGAGAAATGTCTATCCGTACAGCACCGCGACCGAGTATGTCCTGCCCCCGATGAAGGAGGGCGAGCGGCTCCCGGTAAAGGAAGTGGTCATGGAGGAGAAAGAGACCCAGCCGCCGCCCCGCTACACGCAGAGCAGGCTTATCCAGAAGATGGAGGAACTGGGACTCGGCACCAAGAGTACACGCCATGAAGTTATCCAGAAACTGGTCGGAAGGAAATACGTCGAGGGAACCCCGCTCAGGCCGACTCTTGTCGGCAGGGCAGTCATCGAGTCGCTTGAAAACCATGCCGACACCATCACGAAACCTGTGATGACCCAGACGCTTGATAATCATATGCAGAATATCAAGGAGCGCAAACAGAGCAGGGACGACGTGGTCACCGAGTCACGCAGGATGCTTCACCAGGTATTTGACGAACTCGAACTGCATGGCGAAGAGATCGGGAGCGAGATCATGGAGCAGACTGCCGAGGAACTCACGCTCGGTCCCTGCCCGGTCTGCGGCCATGACATCCGCATCAGGCATTTGCGAAACCAGACACAGTTTATCGGATGTACCCATTACCCGGAGTGCAGGTTCAACATCAGCCTGCCCATGGCAATGTGGGGTTTTGCCCTGCGGACAGATGACGTGTGTGAAAAACATCACCTTCACCATGTCCGGCTCGTCAGGAAAGGGGCACGCCCGTGGGATATCGGCTGTCCCCTCTGCCATCATATCACCTCAAATAAAGAGACCCTCGACATCATACCCTCCATGAGCCCGGAGGTGCATGCGAAACTGATCGCGCAGCATATCTATACGGTCTATGAACTGGCAAATTCCCCACAGGAGACGGTTGTTTCCATTCTCGGCGTATCGCCCGCAAAGGCAGCGGATATCATCAGGGAGGCAGGCGAGGTGCTGGACCTGCTGCGGCGGCGATCGGACTGCCGGAAATTCGTCAGGAAACACCTGCCACCGAGGAAAGGCCGCAGCCATTCTACCATTGTCAAAAAACTTCATGAAGCCGGCATCAACGATGTCGGCGAGCTTGGATCTGTCAGCCGCTCGGTCCTCAGGAAAGCAGGGATCGGCGAGCAGGAGGCCGCGACACTTCAGGAGAACGCAAAAAGACTCTCAGACGAACGTATCCTGAGAGAGATCGGCATACCTGCAGTGAGCCTGAAGAAATATTTTGAAGCAGGGATCAGCAGCCCTGACGACTTTACCGGTCTTCACCCCGCTTACATAAGCATTAAATCCGGTATCGGCCCGGATACCGTGTTCCGCCATACAGACCTGGTCTGCCGGGCTCTTTCCCGGCCGGCCCCGGAAAAGATCACCAAGTCCGTGCTTGAGAAAGGCCGGCAGGAGCTGCTCACCATACACGGTATCGGCGAGGCAACCATCGAGAAGCTGTACAGGGCTGGGATTATTGATAAGAAAACACTTTGCAGCAGGCCTGCCGGTGAAATTTCATCGGCGTCAGGCATACCTGAAGAGAAAATCCGTGAATACCGCCAGTCATGCACATGACGGCATTAAGAAAATAACCGGACACACATAAGTACAATTACGCGAGTGAGATGAGATGACGCTGACCAAATGGAAAAACTGGGCACACGTGACAAAACTCGATCCTGATAAAAGTCTGAAACCCGGTGATATCGAGGCAATTGCGGTAAGCGGGACCGATGCACTGATGCTCTCCGGCACGCTGAACGTGACTCGGGAGAACCTGATCGATCTGCAGAAGCAGGTGAAAGCCTATGACCTGCCCCTCGTCATGGAGCCGGCCGGCCCCGAGGCGATACTCCTGGACGGCATTGACTACGTCTTTGTACCGAGTGTCATGAATACAACCGATGTACGCTGGATCATTGGCAAACACCGTGACTGGGTCCTTCACAACAGGGTAAACTGGGAGAAAGTTGTCCCCGAAGCCTACATCGTACTGAATCCCGACTCGTCGGTCGGAAAGGTGACAAAGGCGGTCTGCAGCCTGACCCCCGCCGAAGTCGCATCGTATGCATCGATTGCCGACCACTACTTCCACTTCCCGATTGTGTACATCGAATACAGCGGCATGTACGGAAACCCCGGCATAGTAAAGGCCGCGTCTGAAGCAATCGATACCTCGGTCCTTTATTACGGTGGCGGCATTAATTCGGCAGAGAGGGCCGCGGAGATGTCACAATACGCCGATACCATCGTGGTCGGAAATGCGGTCTATGAACGTGGCCCCGACGTCCTGAAGGCAACCGTCAAAGCGGTGCAGTAATCACACGTATGCCCGATATCGATATCGTACTTGTAAGCCCTATTTACGAGGGAAACGTAGGATTTACTGCAAGAGTAATGAAAAATTTCGGGTTTACACGGCTCGTCCTCGTTGACCCCTGTCCCCTTGGCGAGGAGGCCAAAAGCCGTGCCGCCCATGCACAGGACGTGCTTTTAAATGCCGAAATCCTCACCATGGAGGAGGTCTTTTCCCGGAGTACAATCTGCATCGCAACGACCGGCGAACTGGGCAAGTCGGTCTGCAACTCGATGCGCATGCCCTTTTATACGCCAAAAGAACTGCGCGGGATGATCGGCGACGTTCACGGGAAGGTGTCGATCCTGTTCGGGCGTGAAAACTGGGGCTTAAACAACGAGGAAGTGCGGCGAAGCGATATAATCTGTACCATCCCCACCACTGCCGAATACCCCATCCTGAACCTGTCCCATGCCGTCGGGGTGATCTGCTACGAACTCGCACACCTCCCCCGCGGGGACTACATGCTCGCATCCCAAAATGAGATGGAATACTTATACCGCCATATCGACCGGTACCTTGACCGGATCGAACACCCGGCATTCAAAAGGGCGAATACCCTGCTCCTCATCAGGAGGATCCTCGGGCGTGCCAGGCTGACCATCCGTGAGGCCAGCACCCTGCACGGCCTTATGCGCAGGTCTGAGTACCACATGGACGATAAGAAGTAAAGTGTGTGGAAGGCTAAGTACCTGAGCAATGATTCTTGTCGACTGGCAGATCCTTGACCGGGTGTCACGGGGGTTCATCTCTGTCGATCCTTTTGATGAAAACCTGGTACAGCCAAATTCGCTGGATATCCGGCTTGGAAACCATTTTCTATGGTACGAAAAGGGGGATGAGGTCATCGATCCCTACAAAGGGGAGACGATAGCGGCAGGGACAAAAGATACCTTTGCTGAAACGATCGTTCTCCAGCCCGGGCAGTTCATGCTGGCAGAGACCATGGAAGTCATCGGGCTTCCCGACAACATCGTCGCCAGCATCGAAGGAAAGAGCAGCATTGCACGACTCGGCATCGAACTGCACCAGACCGGGGGCTGGATCGATGCCGGGTTCCGGGGCTCGATTACACTTGAGATGTGCAATGTCAACTGCCGTCCCGTAGCGATGCATGCCGGAATGCCAATCGGACAACTGGTCTTTTACACGACAGAGAGGACGCTGCGGCCATACAACCTGAAATCCGATGCAAAGTACATGGACCAGCGGCAGGCGACCCTCTCCCGGTATCATAAAAACCCGCGGGAGTAGCTGAATGGATATATACACGATGAAAACACAATTATCACGGATGATTCCATCAATATGGAGATGAACAATGCGACTTCTTTTGATACATTCAGATTTTATTGAATACGAAGCAAAAAAGAAGACCGGGATGGCAGAGGAGTGCCTTGTGCTCAAGGACTCGCAGGAGGAGGCCCTTACGGTCTTCTGTGCTGTCGAAGCGGTCGACGAGGACGACCTCGACGGTGTTGTTGAGCAGGCCGCCTTTGAGATTAAAAAGACTGCAGAGCAGCTCTCTGTCTCGAATATCGTCATCTATCCTTATGCACACCTGAGCAGCGACCTTGCCCGGCCGGATGCCGCGATCGATGCGCTCAGGATGCTTGAAGACCGGATGAAAGAAGCGGATTTCAACGTAAAACGTGCACCCTTCGGCTGGTACAAAGCGTTCCGGCTCTCGTGCAAGGGCCACCCGCTCTCCGAACTCTCAAAGACGATCGTCCCGTCTGAAGAGGGTGCGAAGAAGGAGAAAAAGGTCGTCGAACACGAGTTCTTTGTGATGACCCCTGACGGGGCCCGGCACGAAGTCGGGGACTACATGGATGATTCGCCGTTCGGGTGCCTGGTACGGAAGGAACTCGGCGAAGCGACACCGACAGGCGGCGAGCCCGTCCACGTCGACCTGATGCGGTCAAAAGAGCTCGTGGATTACGAGCCGGCGAGCGACGTCGGACACCTGCGGTGGCTGCCGCGTGGGAAGCTTATCCGTGACCTCCTTGCCGATTATGTCCTTACGCTGGTACTCCCGTACGGCGCGACACCGGTGGAGACTCCGGTCATGTATGACCTTGGCGACAGGGCGATCTTTGAGCATGCCGACAAGTTCGGCGAACGGCAGTACAGGTTCAAGAGCGGTAACCGGAACATGATGCTCCGCTTTGCTGCCTGTTTCGGCATGTTCTCCATCATGCGGGACATGCACATATCGCCAAACACGCTCCCGATGAAGATGTACGAGCTCTCCACTTACTCCTTCCGTCACGAACAGAAAGGCGAGGTCATCGGCCTGAAGCGGCTCAGGGCATTTACGATGCCGGACATGCACAGTCTCTGTACCGATATGCCCGAGGCCCTGAAATGTTTCGAGGAGCAGCTCGACATGGGCTGGAGGACCGGACGGGACTTTGGCACGCACCTTGTAGGAGTGTTCCGCTGTACCCGTGATTTCTATGAACAGTACGAAGACTGGGTAAAAAAGATCGTGGCAGACTCAGGCGTTCCCATGCTCATCGAGATACTCTCGGACCGTGTGCATTACTGGATTGCCAAGGTTGACCTTGCCGCCATCGACGGGCAGGGCAGGCCTATTGAGAACCCGACCGTCCAGATCGACGTGGAAAGCTCGACTCGGTTCAACATCCGGTACCATAAGGACGGCGAAGAAGTGCACCCGCCAATCCTCCACTGTTCGCCGACCGGCAGCGTGGAACGGGTTATCTGTGCCATTCTTGAGAACACCGCACACCAGGCGGTCCCACGGCTCCCGACATGGCTCTCACCGACACAGGTGCGTGTCATCCCGGTGGCGGAACGTCATATCAGGTATGCAGCCCTGCTCGCCGATCGCCTGACCGCCGAACATATCAGGACCGATCTCGACGACCGGGACGAGAGTGTCGGCAAGAAGGTGCGTGAGGCAGGTATGGACTGGGCGCCCTACGTCGTCGTCATCGGTGACGCCGAGCAGGAGACCGGAAAACTTACCGTCACCGTGCGGGAAAAGTCGCAGCCGAACAAGCCTTTCAAGGAGACCATGAATACCGAAGACCTGATCGCAGCAGTTCGTAAAGAGTGCGAAGGGATGCCTTACCGTCCACTTTACACCCCGATGAAACTCTCGAATAAGGCACGGTATATCTGATATTCTTCTCAATCCTTTTTTTTATCCGGTACCGCTTCTACGACAGGTCACTGGTGCCCGCACCCTTTTTACAAACTGCACGGCTCCCTGATTTTCAGGATGCCGGCTAAAATAAAAAACTGACCTTTTTAAAATCCTCGTTACAATAAAAAACAGGAATAATGTGAGTAATGGAAGGGTTTCAGCACGGTTTGAAAAATGGAACCTCCTTACCCGCGAGAGTGTGATTTGGAATCTTATTCCTGCACCCCATGTTCTTCCTTCAAAAAAAGGAGGCTCTGTAAAGATCATCAGACCGGTGCCATTTTGACGGGGTCGCGGTAGTCGTCAAACCACAGGGCATCAGGATTGTTCCGGAACGCCATAAATGTACCAATATTGTCATAATCAGCGGCCTGGTGATATTTGAAGTAGGTATGCTCGTCATCTACTCCCACTACTGCAATTTTCCCGGTTTTATGCGACATTACAAAATGGGGACGCTTTGCAAGGCCGGAACAGTTCTTTTTGGCTTCCTCAAATATCCTGTACGCCTCCTCTACCGGTACAGCAAAATGGTGGTTTCCAAGCGTCGGGCGACACTGGAAAATATAGTAGGGTGCAACACCGGTAAACGATAGTTCACGAAGAAGTTCTGCAAGGGTATCAGGATTATCGTTAATACCCCGCAGCAAAGGGGTCTGGTTGGCAAGGACTGCCCCGGCCTCCTGAAGCAGAGAAAGCCCCTCGACTGCCGGACCGGTCAGCTCCTTCGGGTGGTTGAACTGGGTCATCACGTACATACGTTTTTTTTCAGTGCTGAACGTCCGTATCATTTCCAGCAGCGAGGGATCGTTTATTATCCGGTACGGATTATACGCCGGTATCTTGCTCCCGATCCTGATAATGCGTATATGATCAATCTCCCGAAGCTCACTGATTATGCGTGAAAGCCGTTTCGTAGAGTGAAAGAGGGGGTCGCCACCGGTGATAAGGACATTGGTAATCTGCGGATTTTTTTTAATATACTCCATATCCCTTGAGATGTCTTTGATCATCTCCCTGCCCATCTCCATAAACAGCCTTTTTCTGAAACAAAACCTGCAGAACCCTCCGCACTGGTCTGAAACTAATAAGACGGCAGTCTGGTCGTACTTATGCTGAAGACCGGGAGCAACCGTATAATCCACTTCTTCAGACGCATCGAGTCTCCCCCAGTCTTCAAGTTCTTCAGGTGAAGGAATGACGATCCTGCGGATCGGGTCATCGGGATCATCCCAGTCGATGAGTGACAGATAGTACTCGTTACTCCGGAACGCAAATTTATTTTCAACATTTTCAAGCGATGCAAGTTCCTTTTCCGGAATATCACTTATAAGACTGAGCTTTTTGCAATAGCGCGGGTTTTTCCCATCTTCATACATGTCCTGTCCCCGGTGAGAGACTACAGCAATGAGAATATATATTATTTTCCCGTATCCGGGATCTCCCCGTCTTCCCTGAAAAAACGGGCCCCCTCATTTCAGGCCTCTAATAATCCCTTTTATAAAAAACAACCTGTTGAAGGGCGCATTTCTGATTGTGTCGTCCCGGTTCATACCGGCAATCCTGAAAAACCACTCCCTGGCAGGACCGGAATTAAGAAATACCTTCCTTAAGGTATGGGGATAAAAAACCCGGCAGAGACTGCAACTGCTGCCTGCATTGCATAACTTCCTTCTCCTTGCCGGATAAAAAATACCTGCATGGACGAAGAGAGACAACTTGAGATTGCTACCTTTGCCGCCGGCTCTTTCTGGGACGTCGAGGCTTTATTCAATCACGTGAAAGGAGTCGTTTCGACCACGGCCGGTTATACCGGCGGGACACTGCGTGACCCGACATACGAGCAGGTCAGTTCCGGTACCACCGGTCATGTTGAGGCCGTCCGTGTCATATTTAACCCTGCTGAAATCACGTACGACCAGCTTCTTGAGATCTTCTGGAGTATCAATATCAATACACAGGCTCTGACACCCCCTGAAGGACCTGATTCCGGGATAATGGGGCGGCCTGTCATCTTTTACCATTCGGACGAGCAGAAGGAAAAAGCAGGTTCGTCGCGACAAAATGAGATGGCCTCCGGTACATCCGGGGATATGGCAGAAGTGACCGCAATCGTCCCGGCAACAGCGTTCTTCCCGGCAGAAGAATACCACCAGCAGTTTTATGAGAAAACCGGCAACTTCTACTCGTCCATTCCAAAATACTGGGAGTAATTGCAGTCGAAAGGAGTGTCCCGGTTTCACGTTTGTTCGGACACGGGCCATCCTGACTCATGTACCTGCCCGGTAACCCGGGGATACGCCCGTGCGGCAGTATCCGGTCTCACCCGGAATATGTAAGGTATAAGGTTTTCCAGGTCACGAAAAGGCAGGCACAATGGCTATTTAACATCCAGACGCGAACTGATACAACAAGAGCCGGGACCTCCGGAAGATCCCGGCAGGGGTGCGTCTTCGGGATGTACTCCAAGAAATATCTGATGAAATGGTAAGAGGATACACATGAAGACCTGCATCATTTTCCATTCCTATACCGGTATCACCCGGGGGATTGCAGAGAGAGTAAAGGCGGCCTGTGGCGGGGAACTCCTCGAAGTCCAGCCACGACAGGCGTATAGCAAACTTACCGCATATACCACCGGCTGCCTCCGGGCCCGGAGGGGTGAGGCGGACCCTATCGATCCCGAGATTATCGACGCGGGATTTTCCGACGTCATTGTGCTCGGCACGCCGGTCTGGGCATTTAAACCTACACCAGCCATAAACGGAGCGATTTCTGCGCTTCAGAACTGCGACGGAAAAAAGGCGGTTATTTTTGCGACCTGCGGCGGACAGGCCGGCGATACGACGACGGTAATCAAAAAGGCGCTCGAGGCGAAAGGTGTGAAGGTAGTTGCCGAGTTTACTTTTAACAAAAACGATGTAACCGACGAGAAAAAGATCGCAGAGCTGGTTGCCGCGGTGAAAGCTGCCGGCCCTCAATAAGGATTCCAATTCACTCTCTCATACAAATACATTTTTCTGGTGTAGCCGCCAGGGAATATCCATATACCGGTTTTTGACGATTAGGATATTCACCGGATTTTAAAAAAGATCACGGGACAGGTGTCACCCCTCTGATGATCCCCCAAAAACGGGTGAAATGCCGTATATCCCCCCTCTTTTTATATTACCCGGAGTGGGTCCGGGACGTCAGAATACCGGAAACCGCCACTCAATTCACGGCCGTATGCGATTGAGACCTGAGTGAAGAAAAACAACAAATATGATACCATCTGCGGGAGAGTATCATGATTGCTATGGCAACGGGTAAAATTTTATGTATCACTCTCGACCCGGGACTAGAGGAAGAGATGCTGATGGCGATGAAAGAGGACGGTTCCCACAGCGCCGACCGGTTTATCAGCGATATTCTGCAGGTACATTTTACGTCGAGGAAGTCTCCTCACGATTCTCCGGAGACCATACAGGCAGAGAACGAACACTTACGCCTGCGCATCAGGGACCTTGAACATATCATCAGTAAAAAAGACGATGAGATAACGGTTCTCCTGAAACTATGGGAGACCTGCGGAACAGACAGGGATCGGTCCCCGGAACTTGAGGAAAAGGTCGAAAAACTGATCCGTGACTGGTACTACGAGACCGAGCGGAAAGACTATTCAGCAGCTGACAGGCGTATACCGTAAATGTGAGCGCCCTGAATGTGCGCGCTGCATAGAATCTTCGTATCTTTTTTTGAGCCCTGAATGCAGGACCCGGGCCGGCGTCAGGCAACCATTAACGGACCGGACGAGGTTATTATACTGTACGTATGGATCTGAACCTCTTTCTGCAGCCGGTTTCCATTGCAATCGAGCTGCTCATATTTGCCTTAGGGCTCATTCTCGCACTACAGAAAAAGAAGATATTCGGGTGGTTCATCGCACTCACCTTCGGCATTTATTTCTTCTATGACCTGTTCCGGTTCCTGGATGCCGCGATTTCCCCGGACCTGCTTTCAGTTCTGTTTTTCGTTGCCAGCCTCTCCATACTCTGCGCAGTATGGCTGATATACCGGGACCACTGACCGGATGTCCCGGGCATGACCGCAAGGGACAATCACAATCACACTTTTCGTGCACATCCACCCGCTATCGCGGCATCACGGACTGCATCGGCAATCGCACGTGTCACACCCTTGTCAAGGACACTCGGGAGAATATGCTCCCGGTTTGGTTTTTTAATGTACCCTGCAAGTGCATGGGCCGCTGCAATCTTCATCTCGTCGGTAATTTTCGTGGCACAGGCATCGAGGGCCCCACGGAACACTCCCGGAAATGCGAGTGCATTGTTGACCTGGTTCGGATAGTCGCTCCTCCCCGTACACACGACTCCCGCACCGGCCTCCCGTGCCTCGTCAGGATATATTTCCGGTACCGGGTTGGCCATGGCAAAGATGATCGGGTCATCATTCATCGTTTTAATCATCTCCCCGGTGAGGACCCCGGGCCCGGAAACGCCGATAAAAATGTCTGCCCCGGCAACCGCATCGGCAACAGATCCCGACCTCTCCTCGGGATTCGTCTCGTCCGCAAGAATAAACTTGTACTTGTTGTTGTACAGTCCTTTTCTCCCGCGGTGGATAATCCCCTGCGTGTCGCAGACGACAAGGTTATGCACGCGCCGGCATACGTCGGGACTATACCCGATACACCGCAGCAGGCGGGAGATTGCATATCCTGCTGCCCCTGCACCACAGACGACTATCTTTACATCTTCAAACGATCTTCCGGTCACCCTGCATGCATTCAACACGCCGGCGAGGACCGTTATCGCGGTGCCGTGCTGGTCATCGTGCATGACAGGGATACCGATATCCTGCAGCGCCTCCTCGATCTCAAAGCATTTCGGCGCTGCAATATCCTCGAGGTTGATACCCCCGAAGACAGGGGCGATATTCTTTATTTCATCGACGAGATCCGAATGATAACTCTCGAAGCAGATCGGAAATGCATCGATCCCGGCAAATTTTTTGAAAAGAACAGCTTTTCCCTCCATAACAGGTATCGCTGCATATCCACCGATATTCCCGAGTCCGAGCACTGCAGACCCGTCAGTGACAATTGCAACAGTGTTTCCCTTGAGAGTGTACCGGTAGGCAAGGTCCCTGTTCTTCTGGATAGCCCTGCAGACTTCGGCTACACCGGGAGTATACGCGCGGGAAAGGTCCCTTTTTGTATCAAGCGGCACTTTGGAACGTATTTCAAGTTTACCCCTGTGCTTTTCATGCAGTTCCAGCGCTTCCCTGTAAATTTCCTTACGGTCGGAATCCTCTTCCATGCTTCTTCTCCTTACTCACACATTGATTACTGCCCCAGATACACAAGAGCATTGCGGATACTGCAATCTGCCAGTAAAAGTCTTAACTCCCCGGTTCCAACCTCCATAGAATGAACCGGAAAAATATCAAGATTATTTCCATTCTTTTCTGCATCCTGGCGCTCATGATCGTGTATGGCGGCTGCACCGTCCCGGCCGCCCGCGACGACAGCCACAGTGACCGGTTCAGGGCCGGCATATCCTACCCTGCAACCGTTGAACGGGTCATTGACGGTGATACGTTCGAGGCCCGCTTCACCGACGGGACTACTGAAAAAGTGCGGCTGCTCGGCGTGGATACTCCTGAAAAAACCGCTGAAGGCAATATCCCGGGCGAATACGGGTCTATTACAGATACTGCCTATCTTGCAGGGATGGGAAATATGGCGACCGTGTTTTCGAGAGCGCACCTCGAAGGAAAAGAGGTGGTCCTTGAATGCGATGCCGCGGCTGGCACCCGGGACAGGTACGGGAGGCTTCTTGCCTATGCGACGCTTCCTGACGGCAGCGACACGGGCGCACTCCTCCTCGGCGAGGGTCTTGCGCGGGTCTATACCGCCGGGACATTTTACCGGAGGGATTCTTATCTTGTCATACAGGAGAGCGCAATATCGGAAAAAACCGGCATATGGAGTTACTCGGGGTCCGTTACCGTGCCCCTCCCCACGCCGGTCCCCATTGATACGCCCACGGCGGGCGTCTTCATTGCATCTGTCATATATGATGCCGGCGGCGATGACCGCATGAATGTCAACGGGGAATATATCGTCATCGGCAACGCCGGGCCGGGAAGCACAAACCTTTCCGGGTGGTCACTCTGCGAATCCGGAGGTTTTTGCCATACCTTCGCTCCCTTCACCCTCTCACAGGGTTCGTCGGTCACGCTTCATGCAGGGAATGGCAGCAGCAATGATACCGATCTTTACTGGGGACGTTCCTCACCGGTGCTGAACAACGACCATGACACGGTCGTCCTCCGTGACCCGGTGGGAAAGGATATATCGTCCTTCAGCTGGGGCAGGGACACCTGATCCCTTACGCCTGCTGCACCGGACAGGCCCCATGCTTTTTTGCCGCATCGAATGCGAAGGCGGCCTCCTCCCAGGCCTTGTCAAGGAGTTTTTTGTAGTATGCCACGTCGAAACCTGCAGCATTCCATTCCAGCTCCACCTCCCATGTCCGGGAATCGGTCACGACGTATCCAATCTCCATGCCAGGCACAGGATCGATTCCCGCCGCCAGGCAGGCCTTCACTGCTGATGCCTCGGGACACCGTCGTGAATAGTCCAGCCTGCTGACCTGTCGACGGATCGCCATCTCGTCAGGCCGGGCATCACAGAGTGCCTCTGATGCCCGCTCATACCGCTCACGGGCTTCATTCTCAAGGCCGGTGAGATCTGCCGCCCGTGAAGCCCTGCACATCAGGCTGAACAGGTCCTGCTGCATCGCCTTTACGTATCCAGGGGTATCCCGCCTCCTCGCCATGATCCCCCTTACCCGCGGTTCGCCGCCGGAAAGACGGCCATAGTACCGGTTGTACGCGCCGAACCCGTCCGGCATGGGGAGGAATACGATCCAGTCATAGGTATCCAGCGTGGTATGGAGCGCAGTCGAGCGCTCGATTCGCACCTTCAGCTGGTCTGCCGGTTTTCCCTGCACAAAGAGACAGTCGACGATGCCGTGGAGGACAGAAAAGCCCATTTCTTCTGCAATGTCACGCGAGGCCAGCAGTATATCCCGCGAATGCCCCGTGATCTGCTCATGCACCTCGATTCTCCCGAACTTGGCATTTTTGTACCCGGTATACCCGAAACAGGTGACCAGCATCCATTTGAGGAGTGAATCAGGTCCGGCATACGACGGGTCTTCACCCTTCCTCTGCTTCGTCTCCCTCCGGAGGGCGAGAAGAGGTGCAAGCACCTCAGGCAGGAACCCGGGTCGTCCCGGGCACGCCAGCGTCTCGGGGGAGAGGTTGTACTTCACGATAACCGAGGGGTACAGCGAGGTGAAATCGATCTGGTACACGTCCTCGTAGAGACCGGGGCTGGGCTGGAACATCATTCCGCCCCTGTCCGCACTCTTCAGCTCTTCTACCCGGCGTATGCACTCGGGATCGTTTTTCCGGTACGGGACCGCTATCCCGCGCTGAAGCGCCTCGTATACCTCGTAGGTTGAGATCAGGGTCCCGGAGGTGAACCGTGCCGCCATGTTCGGGCACAGCCCTGTCAGCCGGGAACCGAGCACGATGCCGGAAAGCCCGCTCTCGCGATAATTGAAACTCTGCCGTGTATCGATCAGTATCCTGCCGTCCGGGATGAGAGAGCCGGCCCGGTACTCGGTGCGGCCGTAACTCATGTAGGTCCTCTCGTGCATCTTCCGGAACTGCCCGCTCCTGCTTATACCGGTATCGAGCTCATACCTGCGTGCCCCGGAAAGTATGCGGGGCAGCCAGAGGTCAGAGAGGGGAAAGAGGATGACGTCAGGGTCATATGAACCGACAAGGTCGGAAAGCCCGGCTATGACCGACTTTTCGGTTCCTTCCAGCCGGTCACGCCCCTCGTGTATCACGTCCATGCAGGAGACCGGCCCGCTGCCAAACGGGTTATCCCTGACCATCACTTCCATGACCCGGAACGGCATCTCAAAATCAGTTGAAAAACGTGAGTCAGTCTCCCGTGCACAGGGGACCAGTCCCTGCTCTGCCATGTACCGCTGGTCCGCCCTGATATCTGCATTGTAGATACGGGCTGAAAACCTGGTCTGCCGCTCTATTGCATCGGCAACGTCCCTCCCGGCATGAATCCGCCAGCCCTCCAGTTCGCCGTATACCGTGCCGAACGTGCATTCGTCCACCATGTAGCAGGCTGCCAGCGCATCGATGAGTTCCCAGTGGGAGTGAGGGTCAGGGAGGTGCAGGTAGAACGGAGGGGAATAGTCCGCCGTGCGGTGATGTGTCCCGGACCCTGCCTCCCCTTTCTCCCATATCTCCACCTTTCCGTCCCGGTAGCAGGTGTCAGTAATCCACATCCGCCTGCTCCTGCCCCGGTCCCGGTAACTGCTGCTCCTGTCCCGGTACCGACCCCTGCAACTGTAATCGTTCCT
>DASP01000004.1:0-76207 GCA_002503825.1 Methanoregulaceae archaeon UBA467 | reverse complement strand
CTGTAATCGTTCCTGCTCCTGCCCCTGTCCCGGTAACTGCTGCTCCTGTCCCGGTACCGACCCCTGCAACTGTAATCGTTCCTGTGCCTGTTTCCGATCCTGTTCCTGTGCCTTCAGGATCTCGACGAGTACCGAGAGGCACGCCGCCTCGAGCGGGTCGTCCAGCGCATAGAACGCCTCGCTTGAATGTCTTTTTGCCATATCCACGATTCGGAGGGCATATTTCCGGTCCTCTGCGTTCATCGACCGGGCGGCACGTGTCCATCGTTCTGTGACGGCCTTCACCCCCATCCTGACGCTGACAAAACTCCGGCCCGTCAGATCCCCTCCAGCGTGGTCTGTCCTTTTCCCGCCGCGGAAGAATGCCGGATTCTGGCGGGCCTCCTGGCCGCAGCAGCCGGTGGCCACGCAGGTGTGATATGAAAAACCCTGTCCGCCTTCCGCGAGAGCCTCTCGAACGAGGGGTCGGATACCGGTGCGTAAAGTGTTACAAGGGCCCGTTCACCGGCACCGTGCAGTGCATCGGCAACACGGTCCATCGCCTCTTCGTCCCCTTCGTAGATCCCGGGGTCGTGTTCTGCAAAGATAATGGTGTGGTACGCCCCCCTGATCAGGCCGGTCAGCCCGGGCGCGGTAACGGCACGGCGCACCTCCATCTGCACTGATGAGCGGTCGATGCCCTGAAGGAGCCGTGACGAGTCCCCGCACAGGTAGAGGAACATGAACCGCCGCAGCACCCGGCTGGTGTTCATGCCGGCAAGCACGCACTCAACAGGTGCAATAACCGCGCTGAACGTGCCGGTCCTGAGGGTAACCGACGGGTGCAGATCAAACTCCATTGCGCATCCTTCTGGATCGGGCATGGTCAAAAGGGTGAAGAGCAGGCGGGGTGAAAGTGAAATTTTTTAGCATTTCTGAAATGCCCGTTTCGATAAAACCTGTCCGATTCATTTCTTTGACAGGAGGGGTTGCACCCCTCCCTGTCCCACTCCGCTGTGGGATGGTCTGCAGGCAGGGTTGATTGGGAGTCGGGTATTTTTATAAAGAACTACGCACGGACCCTGTCGCATTATGGGGGGCCTCAACGGCCAGGGCATCAGCCCCGGGAGTGTCTGGAAGTGGAGTGCGGCGAAAATAGGAATAGTGAGAGAACGGGAAGAATTTCAATAGAACCTATTTTTTCAAAAAAAATTGGATTCCCGGGTTACAGGATGCCCGTAAGCAGGAGCCCGAAGATGATATTCAGCGCCAGAAGCAAAAGGAGGAGCCGGCCAAGCCAGAGGTGGACGGTCCTGACCTGCACCCTGTATGTTTTTGTCCTGTCCCTGAACATGCCGAGGGCAAGAGTGAGGACTGCAAGGAATATAATCGAAATGCCCACGTAAGAATGCGGGAACCGCAGGTGTCCCGATCCTGACAGTGCAAGCATCGAAAAGGCGATGATATACGCGATAATAATAAGAGAGACCCCTGTTACAGCCAGGATCCTGTGGTTTTTATACCAGTTACCGGTTTTTCTGCCCGCCTGGACAATAATCACCGCAGAAAGCAGGAGCAAAAACCCGGTTATCATGAATAAAGCATGGAAAGGCCAGAGGAGTGAGTACACGGATGTCCCCCCGGGCGGGACGCTGCTCACCCGGGCACCGGATGTTTCCGTTCCGTTCAGTGCCGGGCCGGGAACGACAAGGCGTGCAGACGCAGAACCTGCAATGTTGCACACCGCTGTCGCATCCAGCACGTCGCCGGGGCTCACCGGGACCGTGTACGTATAGGTGAACGGAATGGATGCTGACGGCTGGGTGTCGTAACGTTCGGTCCTGATGACATCTCCGTTCCTTTTTATTTCAACTTCCCTGATGTGGTGGGCGAGGGGGTCATCGACAAAGTGTGTGATGGAAAGAGAGAGAACTCCGGTTATTTCATCGTACGAGAGACTGATATCCTGCGGGCTGTGCGCCGTCACGGCACAGGTAATGAAAAAAAATGCGGTAATGAGGACCCCGATGATCTGCATCGCGTTTTTTGCGGTGCGGCGTCGGGAAACAATACCAGTTTCAGAAACGGATATTTTTCCGGATCTGTTCACCGGGGGATAAGGATTCATGAATTGTTCACTCCTGAATTAATTATGCCATTGTTCATTTCTCATTGAATATGAAGACTTCCCGGAAGGCCGCGAAAGCCCTGTCCGCCACCTGCACGCGGGTATACCATGTGGATTAACAAAATACATTTTTATACACGAATGTATAACTATATACATCAAAGTATGATGATGATCCAATCATACCGGAGATCGAAGATAATGACGGTCAATCAACGCCAGAATACCTGCACACACCCGGGAAGAGAACCAGGTATACGGAAAGAAGTGGTTTACTTTCCGGTGCTTGAGCGCTGGTGATTCCTCTTTTGTTAGAATTTTGTATCGATTATGAATGAAAAAAACACATCCAGAACTGTACCAGACTGATATCCATGAAATCCAGAGATATAGCCATAGTTGGAATATTGCTGGCGGTCGGAGCCATACTCCGTTATTTCCTCGCCATGCTTCATACGCCGCTCACCCCGAACATGGTGATAGCGTTCTACTGTCTTGCGATCATCCTTATCCAGCCAAAGATCTACGAGGCCCTCGGCATCGGGATCGTCGCCGGTATCCTGTCGATGCTTATCTCGAGCTCGATATTCCCGCCTGCAAACATTGTGAGTGAACCGATAGGTGCGCTGGTCTGCGTAGGCCTGTATGCGGTGCTGAAAAACCGGACAAAACTTGCGCCCACCATCGTAACCTTCTTAACGACACTTGCGAGCGGGTTTTCCTTTGCCGCCATTGCGGTTGTCTTTGTCGGTGCGACCATACTGGCGAAATACAACGGGAACCTGATGAACTTCATCTACGTCTTTGTCCCGATCGTTGTTATCACTGCAGTCTTTAACGCCGTTATCGTGCAGGTGCTGTACTTCCCGTCCAGCCGGGTGCTTATGCGGGGACAGGAATGATTACGCTCGAGTCTGTCAGCTATTCCTACCCGAGAACGGGGAGGGAGGCAGTATCAGACCTGACGCTCGACCTCGCCAGGGGCGAGTGCGTCATGATCTGCGGGCATTCCGGATCCGGAAAGACTACCCTCTGCCTTGCAGCAGCTGGCATTCTCGAGCATGAATACGGCGGTAAGAAAGCGGGAAGAATCGTCGTGGCAGGAAAAGATGTCAGGGACTACCGGGACCTCTCTGATATCTCCTCTAATGTCGGGATCCTCTTTGACGACCCGGACTCCCAGCTGATCTTTACAACGGTGGAAGAAGAGATCCTCTCTGCCCTCGAACGCCGGGGGTTCTCGGCGGAAGAAGTAGAGGAACGGCTTGCACGCGTCCTTGAGATCACTCAGCTGACGTCGCTCAAGGACCGTCCCCCCCATGCCCTCTCAGGCGGCCAGAAACAGCGGGTCGTACTCGCCACCACCCTTGCACTCGGGACAGATATCCTGATCCTTGACGAACCCACATCAGAACTTGACGAACAGGGAACAGAGAACATCGTAAGCCTTCTTAAAGACTTAAAGGCACAGGGAAAGACCATCCTTCTCGTGGAACACAAGTACCGGAAGATGGCAGACCTTGTTGACAGGCTGGTCATCCTTGAAGACGGGAAGATCCGTAACGAAGGGATTCCCGCCACTGTCCTTGAAGACGAGGCCGCCCGCCGGATCCTGATACCTGATTTTTCAGGCATCAGAAACGGATGTGTGAAAAAAGGCGGAGCAACGCCGGTAATTCACACCGAAGGCCTGACATTCAGTTATGGTGAAGGTGATGCACTCTCGGAGGTGTCCCTCGATATATATCCGGGCGAATTTGTCGCAATCGTCGGTGAAAACGGTTCGGGAAAGACCACGCTTGTCAAGCATTTCATCGGCCTTCTCAGGCCCGGCAAAGGAACGGTTATGGTCGACGGAAAGAATGCGTCAACGGCGCCGGTCGCTACCCTCGCCCATTCGGTCGGGCTGGTATTCCAGAATCCCGACCATATGTTCTTTGCAGATTCGGTCTTTGACGAGGTCGCCTTTGGCGTGGACAATCTTGGCATACCTGATCGCGAAAAAGTAGTTTCCAATGCCCTTTCATCCGTCCGCCTTTCAGAGGCCCGTGACCTGTACCCGCGGTGGCTCTCGCGGGGGGAACGTCAGCGGCTGGCAATCGCCTGCGTCCTTGCCATGCAGCCGGCAGTACTGGTCCTCGACGAACCGACCACCGGCCTCGACGGGTCAGAATCACGTGAAATCATTGAAATCTTAAAACAACTCCAGGAAAAGGGCCATACCATCATCATGATAACGCACAGCAGGGAGATTGCAGAGGAATGTGCAGCCCGCGTGGTCAGGATGGAGCACGGCCGGATCATTTCTGACATATGCAGGGGAGAGGGGGAGTAAGATGGCTGAAATTCTCCAGTACATACCAGGATCCGGGCTGTTTCACCAGCTTCACCCGGGAACAAAGATACTGTTCATCATTCTTGTCAGTATAATCACGATCCTTACCACCTCGATAGCGGTCCTTATTGCCCTCCTGCTCGTTCTGTTCATCCTTGCACTGGCAGGGCACCTCTTTAAGCAGGTTATACAGCAGATGGTGCTGGTCGTGTTCATGAGCGTCATCCTCTACCTGATCACAATCGTCACCGTCCCTGAGGGAACTATCGTCGGATACCTTATCCCGTCATTTATCCCGGCCATCGGCGGGAATCTTCCCATCACAATCGATGCCCTTATCGTGGGTACAGTCCTCACCCTGAGATTTGCGATCCTTATCACCGCATTCCAGCTCTTTGTCATCTCAACGCAGCCGCGTGACCTTGTCCATACCATGGAACGGGCGCATATACCGGCTGACTACACGCTGATGTTTGTCATCGCGCTCCGTTTTATCCCCACCCTTCAGATGGAAGGAAAAAGGATTCATGAGGCCCAGCTGGCACGCGGGTACCACCCGGGCGAGGGATTCATAGGGAGAATAAAAAGTGTGGCGCCGGTCATGGTCCCGCTCGTCTCGAACTCGCTTGCCAGGGCCACTCTCCTTGGCCTGACCATAGACATCCGCGGGTATCGTACGCGTAAACGGACCTCACTGAGGGAGCGAAAAATGGGGATGACAGATAAAATCGCCATTCCGCTGATGGCAGCGGTTGCAATCGCGTTTGCATACTCCTTTGTGATGGTGTACTTATCATAGGGAAATTACAAGTGGACAGAGAAAGAACCAGTTCTCCATGTCCACATGCAGCGATTGTTTCCTGTACTCCCCGAAAAATGAAAAAGAGGGTAACTGCACGATAAACGGCCCTGTACCTGCCGACAGGGATGCAGAGCGTTGTCCATCAAGGACCTTCCGCCCGAAGTGAAGGGGGGGGTCCGGGTCGGTAACTACCGCATCTCAAATAACACCCGGGAACCCGGGACTGGTGTCTGATGCAGATCATTTATTGCGTTTCAGGTTCCTGTACTGATTATCAGAGCACTTAGTGCAGGAGATAGTCTTAATGCATACAATACACGTATCAAAAATCCGGGTTGCATGTTACGCAGCTCTTGCTGCTGCTTTCATTCTTGGATGTTCTGCTGCCGCCGGGGTGACCGGTTACAGCTCAGGGTTTAATTCGTTTGTCGGTTCTTCCAGCTTTTCAAACCTGAATGCAGGGATAACCCCGACCATAGACGTTGCCGGCGGCAGCTCGGCTTCGATATCAGGGTTTTCATTCAATTCATATTCCGGTCGCTCTTCATGGAGCAGTGGAATAATTCGCAACTGGAAACCATCCGCAACGCCGCAGGTCTATACTGATTATACAAACAGGACACCACGCACAGAGATATCGTCATATCTCTTCACCAACTGGAATACAATATTTGAAGCTCCGACCCCGTCCTGCGGGTGCTGCTAGCCCGTAACGCTATAAGGTCCTGCAATACGGAAAAGGTGCAGGCAACATACTCTTTTTTTCAGGCATTGTTGACGGTGAGCGACAGGGAGGTATTTGAACCACTCCTGGCTGGATGTTCGTGTAATTCTTCCGGATTCTGACACACTCTCAATTCCGACACTCCCGGGGCTGGTGCCCCGCCGTATGTGAGAGCCCCCCCCTGATGCGACAGGGACCGTGCTCCGGTTGCAGAAATTTATAAAACCCCGGGGTTAACCCTGCCCACCGAATATCATTGCGGGGAGGGGCAGGGAGGGGTGCAACCCGCCTGTCTTGTATCAGGTTTTATTTGAAAATCAATCAGCACGGGAAATACCGACACTCCCGGGGCTGATGCCCCGCCGTTGAGGCGCCCCTGATGCGATAGGAACCGCGCTCTATTATTGTAAAAATATCAGGTTCCGGGTCTACGCGTTATACGGAGGACATACAGGTCTTCATCGAAAACCGTTCTTTTTTCTATAATTTCAGAGTGAAATCCTTCTTTTTCAAAGAGTCCGATCACTTCGGGAAGACCGGTCAGGGACGATACCAGGAGGAGGATCCGCCCGTCCTGATCCAGGATACGCCCGACTTCACGTGAAAATCTCTGTATAACCATTCTCCCGTCTTCCCCGCCGTCAAGTGCATATTCGAGCCAGTCATCCAGCCTCTCATCTTCCCTCGTCGGGAGATAGGGCGGGTTGAACACGACCAGGTCAAAGGGTGCACAGATACCTGCAAAAAGGTCGGTCCGGACGACCGCGACACCCGCCCGGTATGCTTCCCGTACCGCATGCGGGCTGATGTCGGTAGCCACCACCTGTGCCCTGGCCTGAAGATGTGATGCAATATAGCCGCTGCCGGTCCCCACCTCCAGCACCCGTTCGCCAGGCCTGCATTCATTCAATGCCGTCTCGCAGAGGAGGTACGTATCAGCCTCGGGTGCGTAGACCTCGGGGTGAAGGGGGGCCGTCATTCGACCACGTTGGTGATAGTGGCAAAATCTTCCAGGTATAATTCCTCGGGGCGGCTCCTGAGGATCTCCTCGGGCAGGGCTGCAATGACATGGCTGACCCACGCCGGATCAAGCATGCCTCCTGCCCCTTTCAGGCAGTTCCTGACGGTCTTTCGCCGGTGCGAAAAAAGTGCCCGGACGACATCGGCATATAGTGCGGTATCGCGTATCGGAAAGATCGGTCCCCTGGGGGTAATTTTCACTACCGTTGACCGTACCTGGGGACGCGGTGAAAAGCAGCTCGGGGGGAGGTCAAAACAGCGTTCAACACAGCAGTATGTCTGCACCATGATGGAAAGTCTCCCGCATTCGGGGGTGCCTGCCGGGGCAACCATCCGTCGTGCGAATTCGCTCTGGTACATGAGCACCGCCACTTCAAACCCTTCATCGATAAGACGGAAGGTGATCTTTGACGATGCCGAATACGGAAGGTTTGAGACCACGATATCAAACGGCGGAAGCGGACACCGCGTGGCATCTCCGCGGGTCAGGTGAAGCCTGCCTGCCTCTATCTCGTCAGAAAAAAGTATTTCGAGGTATTCCACGAGCTCATGGTCAAGTTCGACGGCGTTGACATATGCCCCGTGATCGAGTAGTGCACGGGTCAGTGCTCCCTCGCCGGGACCAACTTCCAGCACCTTCCTGCCATCGAGATCCACGAGACCGGCAATGCGTTCGACGGCTTGTGGATCGACAAGAAAATGCTGGTCTTTCGGTGCTTTCATTTGGACGTGAATACGTGATACTTGACGTTTGGATCCTGCAGTTCCTCTAGAATCCTGCTTGTAATCATCTTATCCGGGTGTGGAATGGATTTGATGCGCTGGCTGATCTCTGCAAAGGTCTCGAACGGTTTCTTCTCCCGTTCTTCGAGGATCTCCCACATCAGTTTCTTCCCGATCCCGGGGAGCAGGTGAAGCATGTGAAATTTCGGGCTTATTGATATGGACTTATTGAAGAATTGCACGAATTCAGGCTCTTTCTCGTGCACGATCTGGTCCACGACAAAGGGAAGTTCAATACGTGCGGTCTGGGTAAGATCAGCGTAGCTGATCCGCCTCTTCACACGCTCAATTTTCTCACGCTCGCCATCCCCGATATACACATTTTCATGGATCTGTATCTCGACTTTCTTTGGGACAAGTTCCAGAAGTTTGAACTGTGCAGTCCCGATAGCCTGGATCACCGGCTCGCGCTTGAAGACGGGTCTCGGGTCGTCGGGGTGGCCCTTCATGAGAACATCAAGTACTATCGCACTGACCTCTTTTGTATCAGCCTTCATAAAATACTCCCCTTAGTAATGCGCCGTTACGATGTCGATGATGCCGTCGAGTTCTTCTCCGCTCAGTGTATATTTTTCCTTGGCATATATCGCCCGGAGCTCGTCACGGGTCCTGGGCATGATATTTGAAATACGGTAGGCAATGTCGGGTTTCATCTTCTCAAGTTTGAGAAGGGACCCGGCAAGGTCCCGTGAACGTTCGGCACTGGTCTTCGACAGCTGGTTGGCATGCTCGATACTCTTGCGAAGTTCATATGACATTTCTTTTGACGCTTCAAGACGTTCGGACTCGACCTTTATGAGGATCTCTTTCAGTTCAGGAAGCGTAATCTTCTCTTCGCTAATGATTCCCTTTACCTTCATGCCAATCACCTGATCGCAGATGTTTACCTTTGTGCTTTTAGATGTTGCGGTCTTGCAATGATGACTTTTTCCATGTTGCCATCATTGATCGAAAGGACCCAGGCGCGGCCACGCTGACCGAGTACCGTGCCGGTTTTACCGTGAAAACGCCGGTGGGGCATTCCTTTCTGGATACTCGGTTCACATACGACATGAACTTTCTGTCCGATCTCAAAATGCTGGATGACTGATGTAACCGGCATAATACCGCGTTTTCTCAGGTCTTTTTTGAATTTATACCGCGTCTTCTTACGTGGACCGTTGTGATGTGCCATCTGTTACTCTCCGTTATTAATTCCTTGTACCTGCACTACATCGAGGCTTGTTACCCGGGCAGGTTTCCCGAGGATCTCGGCAAGACTGGGTCGTGTCCGGCCATTGTCCCCTGATACGAGTTCTTTGATATAGAGACCGGCTTCCCCGGTGATCTCGATAATAAATTTTTCATCCTCTATACCAGCAAACCCGATCTCGAGGGCACGACGCTCCCTTACCTTGTCCGCACGCCTGTGAGCGACCCTTTGCGGGGTGCGCTGATATATTGTCACCCCTTGAAGGGCTTCAAGGGCGGATTCAAGTTCAATCTGAGATAAGGTACCGTCAACCTCGACCATGATCCTGTATTTTTTATACCCTTTGTTTGATTTAATGCTTTCCACCTCATCGCGGCGGCTCATCCGCAGCGGTGAGACCGAAACCCTTCCGGATGCCTCATGGTTTATGGATTCCCCGAGGGCGGACAGATCAACAGACCTTTTCTTTGGCGAGACAACCTCCATGATAAACGGCCGTCCGGTACCGATCATCCGGGCATCAATATCTTCCCGTCCTGATCCATGCAGTACCGCATTTTCTCCATCGAATGCCCGTATCACCGGCCTTCCTATCAGCTCTTCCACCGAGTCGGGGTACTGCTTGCCGGTGAAATTGCACGATTCACACCCTCGTCCCTGGCAGGACCGGCAGTTCCAGTGTGTCTGGGGTATTCCACGCTCGAATTTCTGGTACCGGCCGTAAAAGAAGACAGGGGTGATCTTGATCTCGACATATCCTGTTGATATGTCAAGAATAGCGACAATATCAGGGTTTTTTAAATCTGCTGACTTTCCGGTCAGCACCGATACCGCCTTTCCCACCTCGCGGTTCATCTCTGACTTGAGGGGTTCAGTATCCTGGAGCGAGAGGTCGCTCCATACCATCTCCTCGCTCTCTGCCATCAGGGGTGGTACCCGTGTACCAATAAGGAAGGTATCAAATTCAATCCCCTCCGTTGCCCTGGCAACCCGTCCGGCCCAGAGGTCAATATCCCGGAAAATGTCGTTGCATACCCAGCAGGGGCCTTCCTGCGGCTTGAACGGCCTGTTAGTGACGAGATAGTGAGCGGTCCTGAGGGCTCCTCCCCTTTCGTCATTGGAGAGGGCAAAGGAGCGTTTCCCAAAAAATCTCCCGAGGCAGTGATCACAGATATTTCCGTACGAAAGGATCGCCTCCACATCCTCGATCAGTGCCATCCTGCCCTCCTGCGATCGAATTCATTGTTCAGGACCGAAATCGTGTGATCCCCGTGAAGTGAGAGGGGACCAACCGAATATGCCGGGAGATTCGAAATAAGACTCATTTCATCCTCTGAAAAATTATGGTGATCACTTAGGAGGTACGCTTCGGGAAGGTCTTTTGCAGATCGGATATCCTGTCCTGATTCGGCAAGGACAGCACATTCAAACTCGTCGAGCACCTGTCCCAGGCCCCCTTTTCTGACATAGACCCCCGGAGTCGACTCCCGGAATTCACTGCGTGCCGGTAGTGCCAGGGCTTTTTTAATAAGGGACCCTGCACTCCGTTCATCCGGGCTGAGATACCTGACTTTTTCTCCCGAAAACATCACCGTTTTTGGCGGTTCAGGCTCCCCGCAGAGGACAAGGTAACATTCCACGTCACGCCGGAAGTCATGCGAGAGGAAAAATGATGCATTGACGCACCTGCACAGTACATCCATCCTTCCGGCCCCGGGCAGGTCATTCAGGCTGAAATTACCAGCGGTGCTGGCCAGGTGGCCTGTGACGATAAACCGTTTCATCGTGCTCAGGGCCCGCCGAAACGCTTCATCAGGCGCTGCATGTTCATTTTTCCGGCCCCGCCCCTGACACCTTTTAAGGCCCGCTTCATGGTCTTGTAGTACTTGATCAGTTCCCGTACTTCGTCAGGTGTCCCGCCTGCACCAAGGGCTATACGCTGGATCCTTGAACTGTTGATAACCGACGGGTCATCAAGTTCTGACGCGGTCATCGAGTCCATAAGAATACGGTAACGTCCCATCTTCGCCGCGGTAACATCGGCGACGTCCGACGGGATCTCCATATTACCCATCGGCAGCATGCTCATGATCTGCTTGAGCGGGCCCATCTTGTTCAGGGCCTCGAGCTGCTTGTACACGTCGCGCAGGGTAAATTTCCCACGCATCATGGAATTGACATCAACATCGCCTTCGGTAAAGGACTCCTGTGCTTTCTCCATCAGTGCCTTTAAATCACCCATTCCGAGGAGCCGGGAGATGAACCCGTCCGGGTCGAAGCGCTCGAGGTCTTCAATCGTCTCACCGCTTCCGATAAAGACGATCCCGCTCTTTGTCTCTGCGACAGCAGAAAGCGCACCGCCACCCTTTGCAGTCCCGTCCATCTTGGTGATGATGACACCGTCGATACTGATGGCATCGTGAAAGCGTCGTGCCTGCTCGTTTGCCTGCTGCCCGAGAGCGGCATCGATGACAAGCCAGCGGTGGGACGCCTGAGAAAGCGCATTGATATCAATAATTTCCTGGATAAGCTCCTCTTCCAGTGCATGGCGGCCCTGTGTATCAATAATGATAACTTCCGAATGAGCAAGGGCCTGCAGGCCTTCGCGAACGATTTTAAGGGCGTCTTTTTCTGAGGGATTACCTATACAGGGGACATTGATCTTCTGGCAGAGGGTGCTCAGCTGCTGGTATGCTCCCGGCCGGAACGTATCGCCGCAGATAACCCCCACACGCAGACCTTTTTTCTGGAAATATCTTGCGAGTTTTGCCGTCGTAGTAGTTTTACCGCTCCCCTGCAGCCCGGCCATCAGGATCTTCTGGGGTTCGAGCCTTACATCGGCGGTCGTCCCCATGAGCCGCACAAGTTCCTGGTACACTATACGCAGGACATGCTCCCTGACGTTTGTCCCCTTCGGGGGCTCCTCTTCAAGGGCCCGCGCCTTTATCGCCTGTGAAAGCTGCATGACGAGCTTTACGTTCACATCCGACTGGATGAGGGCACGCTGCAGGTCTTTTATCAGTTCTTCGACAGCTGCCCTGTCAACGACATTCTTTCCTGCAAGCTTTTTTAATGCGTCCTTTAACGACGTCCCGAGACGGTCAAGCATCCGGAGCCTCCTTCAGAATCTCGTTCACTACAACAGCGGGATCAAATGGCATGATATCATCATATCCCTGGCCGACGCCAAGGAACATGAGCGGTTTCCCGATCGTGTGGGCAATAGAGATCGCAGCTCCCCCGCGTGGGTCCATATCCGCTTTTGTCAGGACCACCGCATCTGCACCGACGGCCTTTTCAAATTCGTACGCCCGGACCACCGCATCATTGCCGGCAACGGCCTCATCCACATACACGATGAGATCGGGCTTCATGATCCTCCGGATCTTATCGAGCTGGTTCATGAGGTTTGCCCGGTTATGGAACCGTCCGGCTGTATCGGCAAGGACAACATCGATCTTATGTGCTTCTGCATACTGGACCGCATCAAAAAGCACTGCCGACGGGTCTCCACCCTGCTGGTGCTGGATGATCTTGATGCCGAGCCTTTTTGCATGCACATCGATCTGCTCGATTGCTCCCGCCCGGTAGGTATCTCCAGCGCCTATAACGACAGAAAATCCATTTTTCTTCAGGTAATGCCCGATCTTTGCAACAGTGGTGGTCTTGCCCGTGCCGTTCACACCGGTGAAGAGAATTTTTACCGGTCGCTCGTGGGACCGGATATACCCGGCAAGGTCAAAACCCTCCCCGAGCACGTTGAGAAGTGCGTTTGAAAGCGCTTTGAGTACGATTTCGTCGACAGATTCACCGATCTTTCGTCGTTTTCCAGTGAGGTCGGATCTGACATGGCTGATAATTTCATCGGTGACAGGAAGTGCGACATCGTTCTCGAGCAGCACCATTTCAAGTTCAAAAAGTGCGTCCTGGAGGTCTTTTTCATCGACAATAAATTCGCGGTCGGTGATCAGGACTTTTACCTTGTTGATAAGGGTAGGGCTTTTTTCGCCTGCGGCGCCAGCGGTATTCGCGGGTACTTTTTGAGGGGCCGACGCCTCATTTCCGGGAACGGCGGCCTCTTCTATGCTTGCTTCCAGTTTCCCCTGGATATTCCGGAGACGAGTCCTGAGACCCTCGAACATGCTTTCCGCACCCCGGCCGTCAGTCCTCTTCTTCAGGCTGTTCCGCTGAAAAGGGCGGGTTCATCTGCTGGGCCTGCCGGTATCCCGTTTCAAGACGGCGCGCGATCTCATTCATCTGGGTCCTGATGCGATCAAGCGCTTCCGCCACTTTCTTGCCCGAGGCTTCCATCTCGGTGATGCGGTCTTTCAGATACTCAACTGCATCACTGTTCGACCGCTCGACGATTACATCTGCGCCGATATTGACAAGGATTTTATCAGGCTCTTCCACACGTGCCCTGACGCTCACACCGCCCCCGATCTGCAGGAGCACTGTGCTGTCGCCCGCGTTTAAAATAGCTGAAAGGGCCTCTGTTGCAGCAAATGCTTCTATTCGTCCCTCTTCGAGCATGGAGAGCTGCTGGGCAAATACTTCCGCCTGTTGCCGGTATTCGTTCAGGTACGCCTGAAGCGACTGCAGCTCCCGCTGATCGACATTATCCACGTTATTCACCATCTATAACATTCACGGCCTGAACTTTGATATACCTTCTTTTTAGTCGGTGTTTACTTCCCATCAGGGTAAATGTTCTCTCCTGTGCCTGTGCTTCATTTGGCGCGTCGATAACCTTTGCGTACGGCAGCCATTCGTCTCTGATCTTAAAGATTCCCTTCACTTCAAAAGTCTTGTTTTCCATAAAATCACTCCAGAAATCCAAATACGTCCTCTATTCGTCCCAGTTCATATCCCGTGGTCTCAAGGCCTGCCACGTAACCGTGTGAATTTGCCACAAGCCCTGCACCGACAAGTCCGCTGCCCATGTTCACCGAGCCTGTACCGACCGGAAGCCCGCTGGCTGATTCCAGCCGTTCAATCTCCTGCCGGTTGCTGCGTGGGTTCACCAGGATTCCTCTCCCTGTGGCAACTGCGGCCATCCCGATGGTCTTTATCCCTCCAAGTGAGAGGGTGTGTACCGGGACTCCGAGAAATGTTCCGATCTCCTTTGCCATGTCCGCAGGCATTTCAGGGTGAACTGCTGCAAAATGGTCATTGGCCAGTATTACGTTGCCTGCTGCATTCATGGTATGCTCCAGGAGATACACGTCCCGGTACTTCTCGAGCAGCTGCAGTTCGGAGTCGTGAACGAGTCCGCTCACCACAAACCCGCGGCTGTTCCCGGCGAGAAGTGAACCGATAATACTGCTCCCCTGGATAGTCGTTTCCAGTACCTCGACCTTTAATATCTTCTTAAGGGTCGTTCTGAATTCCTCAGGGGAATCCGGCGGAACCACGACTACATCATCAAATGCGCGCGCAAATACCCCGATATTCGGGTCACCGGCAAAGGAGACCGTTCTTTCCATCTTATTCCTCAGCAAGTTCGGCCTGAACCTGCCCGTCATCGAATTTCATCGCCCTGATGCGAATCTTTGACGGCGGTTTCTGGCTTCCCCGCTCCCACACAAGTTCGTTGATGCTTTTATCGAGTTTTACATCTTCACTTTTCATGTGTTTTCCGAGGAATTTTCTGATGTCCTTCATTGCCGTGTTGCTCCGCTTCCAGCGGGGTGAGCGCTTGACATCACGCAACGGAATAATATAAACATGTTCCTGCATTTTCTCTGCCATGGTCTACACCTTCAGTGTGCTCTTTCTCCACTGGCGGCGCTTTGGATGCGACACCACTGCCCGTTTTGTCCGAATCGTTACCCACGACGGCACCCGGCGGTTCTGTTCACAGGCCTTTGCCAGTCGTATCTTAAAACCTTTTGTTGTTTTACTCATTTTCTTTCACCCTTCTCTCATTTCTGATCTGGACAGGACCAGTGACTGGGAATGATGTTCCGGAAAAAAATTCCGTGACTCCAGTCCCCGTGATGCCATTGCCTCACGAATCTCCCGTTCATAATCACCGTTCCCGATTGTTCCGGTCTCGCCATACGTAACGACCAGAAGTCTCGTCGCCAGCCGGCTTACTTCTGCCTTTCCGAACCCGAGCAGGGGCCTGACATATGAACATCTTCTGGTATCCCAGAGGTGCTGTACTTCTCCGCGCCCGAGCATGGGAACACGATCATTCAGGCGGGTACCATCCGCAACGACCGAATATTCACCGCAGAGAGTATCAATTGCTGCCCGGTGTATCATATTGATCGCATCGTTCGGGTACCCGCACGCAATAATCATGTCAATCGCCCTGTCAAGCAGACCTTCTTCAAACAGACGCCTTTTATGTGGAAATCCAAGATTTCCGGCCGCTTTTTCAACAGAGGTCAGATCCCGGGCCCGACCGAAGACAAACGTGTTCAGTTCAACCTCGTAGTCCCGGGAAAGCATAAGCGCCGCAAGTGAGCTGTCCTTCCCCCCGCTGAAAAGTACGCCTGCTTTCATCCCTTGCGTCTGATATTAAACTCCTTTTTGGCAGGCATTATCTGCTGGAGTAAGGCTTTCAACTGAGCATCGGTAATTTTGTTTTTGAGACGACCACTCTGGGCAAGGAGCACCAGCTGCTGCTCCACGGCCCGTGCAAAATCAGCACGGGTCAGCTTTATGGTGTTTAATCTCTCCCGTGCCTCAGGTTCAAGAATTTTCATCAGGATCATCTGGATCTGGGCGTCTGCCTGCTGCTGCCGCTCCATTTCGTCCTGCATCATATCCTGGTCGAGTGTCTGCTGCTGTAACTGTGCGAGTTTTCTCCGCCGCAGTTCTGCCAGCTCGTCGTCTCCCATACAAATCACCCTTCAGTACTTGGCTAGTTCAGGAACTTTCGCACTCGCTTCAGCCTTGAGGCTGTGAGCGACACCGTCAATAAACGACGCGCCAGCGGGCGAGATCCTGCGGCCGGTCTTCTCATGAAGGATATACCCTGCATCTTCGAGCTGCTGGAGGGACTTCCGGAGGATCGAGCCGCTCCCCTTCCTGAACTGGCTGGGTCTTGAGCCGCGGTCCTTCTTTCCGCCATAGAATGTCCTCATGCGCTCAACGCCGATCGGACCGTCGATGTACACTCTTCTCATGATAGAGGCGACGCGTACAAACCACCAGTCAGGATCTTCGGGGGGCATTTCCTTATGTACCCCTGTCTTTGCAAAGGCGGCCCAATCAGGGGGCCTTATTTCCGGCGTCTTTTTCAGCTCTTCTGCCAGAGTCCTGATGAGACTGTCAGCCGGGATGTCGTAGACTGTTGTCATCCTAAAACCTCACTGTCACCATATCGATATAACAGTCTTTACATATTGGTTCAATACGTTTTTATATATTTCGAGCAGCGCACTTTCAGGCCGGGGAAAAAAAGGTACTCATTTATGTTTTTTTTCCGCGAGGACAAGTGTACGCCCCCTGACTCCGATGAGCCGGGCACCTGCACGCTCTGCCAGTTCTTCGGGATCAATTTCGGTGTTATGGAGCCATTTTATCTTGATGATCTTCCGTTTCTTGAGCTGCTCCACGGCCTCCTGAATAATGGTCTCTGTACATCCCTGTTTGCCGATCCAAATCGTCGGTTTGAGTTCCTGCATTCCTGAATTATCCGTTTCCCCTGACATGGGTCCTCCCGATCGGAAACCGCGTCTGCCTGTGGCAATGCAGGCAGGTCACGATCACCTTTCCTCTCTGTATTCTCACCCGCATATTTACACCCGGCACGAGGAACGCATAACAGTGCTGGCAAAAACACCTCCGGTGCTGCCTCTCAATACGTATCCGCTGGCGCATTGCAATTTTCCTTGCGAGTTCAACACACCTGTTGCTCCATGCCGGGTTGACCGGAAAAAAGAGCCGGGCCTGCTGAAAGAGAACCGCTATACGTTCCCGCGCTATCCGCCTGCTGTTCGGGTGTGATGATTTTTTCATTGCCATGCTGAAAATCCAGTCTGACGGGCTTTATCCCATTATGTTGTTCTCATGAAAATAAAGTCACCCGCCCCGGCAGGCAAAAGGCAGGACGATCCCCTGCAGGAATCAGAGGATTCTTACTTTTCGTCCGACAATGCGCAGGCGGTCCTGGCAAAACAGCGATATTGCACGGGGAAGCGCCTTGTGCTCCTCGAGAAGGATCCGTTCCGCAAGGGCATCCTCATCGTCACCGTCAAGCACACTGACACAGGACTGGAGAATGACCGGTCCGCTGTCCATCCCTTCGTCCACGAAATGTACAGTGCAGCCGGCAACCTTTACCCCGTATTCCAGTGCCTGCCGCTGGGCATGGAGGCCGGAAAAGGACGGCAGAAGGGCCGGGTGAATATTGATCATCCTGCCCGGGAATTTCCTGACTATCCCTGATCCGAGTATTCTCATGTACCCGGCAAGGACAAACAGATCAGCCCCGCATTCCTGCATTGCCGAACAGAGCGCATCCTCGTAGGATTCCTTGGTCGTGTACGAGGAGTAGTCCCTCACATATACGGGGATGCCTGCTTTTTCGGCCCTGCTGATCGCATACGCGCGGGGATTGTCGGTGATAAGCCCGCTACAGCGGGCAGGTATCTCCCCATTCTCAATCGCGTCGATAACAGCCTGGAAATTTGATCCCCTTCCTGAGGCAAGCACTGCAACTTTTTTCATTTTGTTCCCGGTTTTATCTCGGCAGGGATTTCCCCGACGCTGTGAATGATCATCTTCACCTTTACTATCCGGCGGGAGAGCATCTGCATGACAACAAGCGTGACATGGCAGTCCTGAAGGTAGGCGCTCTCCCCGGGGTGTGGGATATGGCCGAGACGGTCGATTAAAAGACCCCCGATCGTTTCATACGACTCGTGTATGGGCAGGTTAAGGTCAAGTTCATCATTCAGGTCCTCAACCCACACCTTTGCATCCACGAGAAATATCCCCTCCCCGAGCTTCTGGATCTCAGGCTCTTCCTTGTCAAATTCGTCGAGGATGTCCCCGACAAGCTCTTCCAGGATATCCTCAACAGTCACGATGCCGACAAAACTGCTGTATTCATCGAGTACTACGGCAATCTGGACCTTTCTTACCTGCAGTTCCTTGAGGAGATCGTCTATCTTCTTGGTCTCGGGCACAAAAAACGGGTCGTACATCAGGTCTTTGATGGGCGTATGTTTCTTTCCGGTAAGGACCGCTGAAAAGACATCCTTGACATTGAGGACACCGATGATGTTGTCCATCTGTTCATGATATACCGGAATACGGGAAAATCCGCTCTCGTTGAAGATATGGAGGGCATTGTCAAAGGTGGTCGTGTCCTCCATCAGTGCGACATCGACCCTCGGGGTCATGATCTCGCGTGCAATCGTGTCTCCGAATTCGAGGACCGAGTAGAGCATCTCCCGCTCTTCCTGCTCGATCGTCCCCTCCTCTTTTCCTACCTCGATCCACTCCTTGATCTCTTCTTCCGTCACCATCGGTTCGGTAAATCCTGACGACGGCGATATCTTGCGGCTTACCTGCTCTATTACCCAGATCAGGGGTGAAAAGAACCTTGAAAGATAGAGAATCGGGGTTGCTACCGTAAGGGCAAACCTCTCGGTATACCTTGCGGCATACATCTTCGGGCCGATCTCCCCGAATACGAGCATGAGGAGAACCACCACACCGGTGGCAATCCCGACCCCGATATCCCCGAATATACTGATGGCAATTGCCGTGGCAATTGCTGCTGCGGCAACATTCACAACATTATTCCCGATGAGAATTGCGATCAGGAAATGATTCGGGGATTCCTTGAGCGTTGCAAGGGATTCGGATCCTTTCCTTGCATCATTTACCAGCATCCTTACCTTTGCCCGTGTGACAGAGATTAATGCAACTTCAGAGCTCGAGAAAAACGCAGAGAGCAACAGGCAGACGATGAAGAGTAAAATCAATAAAAAATCTTCAATCATCGAATCCACGCCGTAGAACGGCTGTTATAGATCTTTTGTTCATATATACTGAAACACTACACTATTGCGTTTCAATCTTAAAAAACCAGCGGACTATACAATGTATTTCTTCATAAATGCCAGCTGTTCCATCAGGATAACTATCTTTTCCTCTGAGGTGAGGACATGGGAGAAATTCATATCCTCCATCTCGAGCGTCAGGGTGCCCGTATACCCGCTCTCGTCAAGATGCCTGAGTATCCCTGCGATATCCGCGTTTCCACCGGGTGGAAGATGCATCCTCCCGTCCTCCGCACGCGATATATGCACGTTTGCCAGCCGGTCATGACAGAGGTCGATATAGGTATGCACCTCTTCTGTCGAAGTCCCCATGGCGTGTGATACATCCAGAGTAAAATACAGCCACGGCTCCCTGTCAAGCAGCTCCCTGACATCTTCCGGCGTGCAGAGAAGAGAATTTACTTTCCGTTCCATATTCTCCATTGCAACCTTCACCGATTTCCCGGCCGATGCTTCCCCGAGTACCCTTATATAATGCTCAAAGCGTTCGAAATCCGCTCCGCTCGGGCTCCGGCGTGCAGTTCTTTTCCCGGGATGCAACGTAATTACCGCCGCACCGGCCTCTTCTGCACACATTATTGCAGATACTGCAGACTTCACCGACAGTGCCGCTATACCCGGGTTGATGGAACAGGGATTTAAGTCAAGTACAGGTGCATGAACCGTGATCGGAATAAATCGCGGATGGCTGCTGATGCATGAATGAAGCTCGCCGGCAGGGAGATCCCGCAGCCAGAAGTGTGGTGTTTCAAGCCAGAATTCGAGCGTGTCAAGACCGGACTCACCGACAAAATCGAAAATTTCTGCCGTTGTGTATTCATGAAAAAACATGCTGGAGACTGCAAACCGCACCATGATGCTATTTCATATGACTCCTCGTACTAATAGATTTTAATGAACTCGTACCAGCGCCCTGTCATCGGGGGCGACCCGGATCACACGGCCGGTGTGTTCAGGGTATCAGAAATTTCCTCCATCATCACCGCCGTCCTTGAAGATACGCGGCTTCTGGACATCTGGGTAAGGGGCGAGATCACAAACTTCAGGTGCCATACCTCGGGTCACTGCTATTTTTCCTTAAGCGAGAGGAATGACGGTGCAACTGCGGTGCTGCCGTGCGTGATGTGGAAATCCGACGCGAAAAAACTCTCTTTTTCACCCCGCGACGGTATGGATGTCATTGTCTTTGGATCAATCGGGCATTATCCCCCACAGGGAAAATACCAGATTTATGTAAAGGAGATCCGCCATGCCGGCGAGGGAGAAAAACACCTGCTTGTTGAACGGTGGAAAAAAGAACTCACGGAAGAGGGTATTTTTGACCCGGCCCGGAAAAAACCCCTCCCCCGGTTCCCTGCACGGGTCGGGGTGGTCACGTCGGAAACCGGCGCGGTTCTGCAGGATATCAGGAATGTTATCAGCAGGCGTTTCCCGCTCGAGATCGTGGTTTCGCCTACGATTGTGCAGGGTGACACGGCCCACAGTGAAATCACGCGTGCTCTTCGCCTTATCGACGGGAGGGTCGATGTCATTATCATCGGCCGCGGCGGAGGGAGTTTTGAAGACCTCTTCCCCTTCAACCATCCCGATGTGGTGCGGGCCGTTGCAGCATGCATAACGCCGGTGGTGAGCGCGGTAGGACACGAAACAGACTTCACTCTCTGCGATTTTGCTGCAGATATCCGGGCACCGACCCCCTCTGCAGCAGCCGAACTTGTGGTCCCTGACCGGGCTTTACTCCTTGAGGGGCTGGCGAAATATAAAAAAGATATAGAAAATGCACTTTTAAACAAGCTGGAACGGGCCTGTGACTCGCTTACATACCTGAGGGAGAGCCTTTCACCGCGACGAATGGAACGCTTGCTCAGGGTGAAAAAAGAAGACCTCGACACGGTCGCAGAGCGGTTGAGAAGGGCTGTCCTGACGTGCTTTGAACGGGAAAAACTGATTCTCGGGCGACTGAATGCAGTCCTTGCCGCCCGCGATCCCAACTCACTTCTCTTAAGGGGCTATTGTATCGTTGAACAGGACGGCAGGGTTGTAAGGTCAGTACTCGGCCTCTCGCCAGGCCAGCAGCTGGAAGTGCGGATGCGCGACGGAACATGTATGACACGCGTGGAAGGTGTGAATTATGGAAAGAAAATACGAAGATCTGATGACTGAATTACGCGAAATTGTAAAAAAGATAGAAGATACCGAGACCAGCCTTGACGAAAGTATCGCACTCTACGAGCGGGGAGCGGTGCTGGTAAAGCAGTGTGAAGAACTTCTTTCCTCGGCCGAATTAAAAATTACCTCGCTTGGCAGGGATTAATCTCCATTTCAGGCATCTTCCCTGCCGTTCCGGACAACCAGGCAGAACACTGCCAGATTTTCTTCCACGCAGGTACCGGGTAATTATCATCAAAAGCCCTTTTCACAGGAGGACCGGTAGTT
Organism: Methanoregulaceae archaeon UBA467; assembly: GCA_002503825.1. Lineage (GTDB taxonomy): Archaea > Halobacteriota > Methanomicrobia > Methanomicrobiales > Methanospirillaceae > UBA467. The sequence goes on along the minus strand of DASP01000004.1, from coordinate 54,780 downwards.
ACCGCACCTGTCGCAGGTGCAGCACCCGCCTCACGCATGCGGACATCCCGTGCAGGAAATTCAATGTTCAACAGTCGGAAAACCCTGTCCTGATCCCGGGTCCGGGCGATGTATTGTGTGTGAGACAGTTCCTGAAACGGCACCCGGGTTACCTGGTCCGGCACTCCCGGTTTCATGATTTAACGAGGAAATTCATCCATCCTGGCATTAAAACATTTTTTTAATGGCGTGTATATGGATGAAAAGACGGCGGACATTTCCGGAATATTAATGTAGCCTAAAAATAACCTAATATGAGCCAGTAAATCAACTGGTTTAGAAACTTATCGTTTTTAAAACCCCCCTAAGTGCACAGGTATGGAGCCCCCCCATTTTCTCCATACCGTGCTTTCTATACCTCTTCAGGGATTTCGGCGACCATTTCCACTTCCATCACGGCGCCCGCCGACAATGCCTTTATTAATTCCGGCGGAAGCGTTGCCGCCACGTAATCAGAAGATATTCCGACGGTCCTGCCACATACAAACGTGCTCCTTCTCCAGACCATGTCGTCAGGGTGATCAAATGTCATTCCAGGGTTCCCGAGAGACCGGACCGTCACCGTGATCCCCCCGCAGCAGAGCGACGTGGTGAGACGGGCCCCGGGTATCACCATAATCCTGCGGAATTCCGGTGAAAGGTCAGATGCACCTTTTTCCGAGGCGACTGCGATGATGCAGTCACCGTTCGGGGTAAGGGCAGGATCCATGGTAATCTCAAACGTTGTCGGGTGTTTTCCACGTATATTATGGTGCCCGTGACAGCGAAATCTCTCTACCGCCTTCATGCTTTTATACAGAGGGCATCCATTCATATTCAATGTATATTGAAGTGTACTGCCCTGACTGCGGCGGTGAACGGGACCATGTTATCCTCTCCCAGTCGCATGATATGCTGGTGCGCTGCTCTGAATGCGGATCAGTGCGGCATATCCCTATAATTGTCCCTCCCTCACCGATCGATGTGAAGGCTATCGTCAGCGAGGAGACCAATTCCCGGGTATGCCGGATCGAACTCATGCCTGATGAAGTCTGTGCACTTGGGGAGCGGCATGTGGCGGTGTGCGGCGATGACGAATACGTGGGAGTCGAGGTTACGGGTATCGAAATTGGTTCAAAAAGAGTGAAAAAAGCCAGGGGAAGCGAGATATCTGCATTGTGGACCCGGAAGATCGAGGAGGTCATGGTCAGGATCTCTATCCATGACGGGTGGAAAACCGTCCCGCTTTTTATAAGCGTCAGCGGTGAAGAGCCGTTTATTGTCGGCGAAGCATACCAGTTCGGGAAAAGAAGGGTCAGGATTGCCCAGATTAAACTCCGCGACGGCGGGGTATTACGGAAAGAGGGCTGGAAAGCCGTTGCCCGCAGAATAAAAAGGATATACGGCTATCCTTCATAAGTAGTTCCGGATCGCATCTTCCAGTTGTTCCCTGTGAACAACGCCCTCAAACCTTTGTTTTATCTCCCCGTCTTTTGTGATAATAATGGTGGGAGTCACAGTAAGTCCGAATTCCGCGATATATGCCCGGTTCTTCAACGGATTTACCGATTCTATCTTTATTCCGAGAGCGGTCTCAACCTCTTTGTTGATAGGCTCCTGTTCCATGCAGGCCATGCAGCCTTCCTGAAAAAAACTAATCACCCGGAGTGCCATGAGAAGAGAACGGCCCGGATATTAAAAAAACTTATGGTGCCTGATTAACGGTTATTCAGCCGAATCAGGTTGATTTCTGCAGTTGAGTATGCATAATCGATTGTGAGGGTGTCATTGGTCTTCTCTTTGATATAGCCCACCCGCAGGAAATAGGTATCAGGGGTCTCACTATCATCCAGGTTGATATTTGGCTGATCCACCATTGGCAGCAATATCTGGTCGTTTTGTTTGAACGTGTTGAAATTGTATCCGGTCTGGTTGAACAGCTGGTTGAATTCTTCGGCAGTCATCTGCATTTCGACCCCGTCGAGCTGCGGGAAGGATATCGTCTTGAGCTCGCCTGATTTCATCCCGAGCAGGTCTTTCGAGAGGGTATCATATTCATAGACGAGGAGCCCTGAATTCGCGGAATAGCCCTGGATATAGGCAGGGATGATTATTATTTTGTTCTCATTGGTGCTGTCGATCGGGATATTTAATGCAGAGGTCAGCATTATGATGCCGCCTTTCTCAATCGTCGCATTATACAGGCGCATATTTGAGGTGAGAACGGGACGGTTCTGGGAGTCACGGATGGTATAATCAATCGTTCCCACATCGCCGGTGACCGCAGGTTTCATGCTCGTGAGCCATCCCATCCCCAGTGAAGTGAAGATCATGACGAACACGAACGCAACACCGCCCACCACCATCAGGGTCTTTGTCCAGTTCCAGTTGGATTTTTTAGCCGGTTTTCCTTTTTTCTGTGGCTTCATCCTTTATACATCATCCTCCAATTGAGATAAAATATTACATATCGACTGGCGCACGGCACTTGCGGTATACAAAAATCTAAATAGTATAAATACTAACTTCAGGGTAGTCCATGGTGCTTGTCTGCATGGATGCACTTGAGGAGGTGTCATAAAAAAATGCCAATGCGAAGGAGATATCCATTCGGATGGATGTTGAGAGATTTCGAAGATATGATGAATGATTTTGAGGGACGGTTCGGCCCCTGCGGAACGAGGTTCCTTCCTCCCGGCGGATTATCGGACCGTATGCTGCCGGCATTACGGGGTGAATTCAGGGTTGATGTCAGGGACCATGATGACGAGATCATCGTAGTGGCCGATCTCCCGGGCATTGACAAAGACGATGTCTCGCTCAACCTCTTAAACCCGTCAACGCTCGAGATCACCTCGGAGAAAAAGACAGACCGGGAAGAGAAGGAAGAGGGTTACTATATGCGGGAGAGAATATCAGGGTCCATGAGCCGTATAGTCACCCTTCCCGTCAACGTAACCGAAGGGAGCGCGAAGGCAACATTTACCAACGGGGTGCTTGAAGTACGGTTTAAAAAATCTCCGGAAGAGCGTGGAACCCGTATTAAGATAGATTAAAGCCCTTTTTTCTTTTTTTCCGATGACTATTAGAGGTTGGAGCATTAAATCTAATGGCAATGGATAAAAAAAAGGTCAGGGATTATATGACCTATGACGTCGTTACCGTCGATGTCCATGGAACCATAAAAGAAGTGATCGAGAAGATCCAGAAGACGCACCATGACGGGTTTCCTGTCGTAAACGGGAACGAGGTCGTGGGATATATTGCTGCACGGGACCTGCTGTTTGTCCCTACCGGTACCCCGGTGGAGAAAGTAATGTCAGACCATCTCATCGTTGCAGACCCTGATATGAGTATCAATGATGCTGCCCGTGTGATATTCCGTTCAGGAATCCAGAAACTTCCGGTCGTTGACCAGTCCAATAAGCTCCTCGGAATTATCTCAAATACCGATGTGATACGTTCCCAGATCGAGCATGTATCCCCTGAAAAAGTCTTCAATTTTATCACGACACTTAAAAAACTCCACGGCCTGGAGCCTGAACTGAAACGTGAAACTGTTCCGATAGACAGGCTCCTTCCCACGCAGTCCAAGATATTTGAGGATGAACTGGAAGGCCGGATGTACGAGATTAAAAAAGGGCTGGCAGAACCGCTGATCGTGGTCAGAAGGCCGGGAAAACTTATTCTCGTGGACGGTCACCACCGGGCGATCGCCGCAAAAAGGATGGGCATAAAAACACTCGATGCCTACGTGATAGAAATTAACGAGGAGATCGAACTCGGGATGGAAAGGACTGCAAAGACCATGAATTTAAAGACCCTTGACGATATCCAGGTTCTTGACTACGCCCGTCACCCGCTGGTTGCAATTACTCACAGGCTGGTCCGAAGGGTTTAGGACCCTTCACACCGGACATCAAATTTTTCATTCAGGACATGCTCTTTTACAATACTTCCGTCCGGGACGACCACTTCCGGCCACAGGCGGGTCCTTGAATGGATGACCACGTTATTTCTCAGCACGACCCTCGGCCCGATTACAGTATCGTTTTCAAGGCTGCAGTCGTCGCCGATGATCGTATCATTATCGATGATACTTCCGCTGACGGTTGAGTTCCTTCCCACCACGACCCGGTTGTAGATTGATGCCGAGAAAATCTTGCTGTTGCTCTTGATCAGGCAGTTTTCACCGATTGTCGTGTACGGCCCGATCAGGACGTTGTCTCCGATGGTCGTGCCTGCACCGACTGCCACCGGTCCGATCAGGCGCGAGTTCTGGCCCATTGAAAATGCATTCCCGAGCTGGACCGGGCCCTGCACCTGGCCGGCACGGATGGTGAGATCGCCTGATATGCTTGTATAGGGAATATCCTGAAGCTTCCATCGTTCTGCCTGCCGCAGTGACGCAGGACTCCCGACATCGGTCCAGTTGCCCCTCGCAAGCCAGCCCTTGACGATATGCCCGGTCTGCATCAGGTCGGGGAAGAGGTCCCGTGCGAAATCGAATTTTTTCCCTGCCGGGATATGGTCAAAGATGGCCGGGTCACAGACATATATGCCGGTGCTGGCAAGGTTGCTGAATATCTCCCCGGGAGAGGGTTTTTCCTTGAACCTCCTGACATGGTAGTTGACATCGATCTCAGCAATGCCGTATTCAGACGGTTCATCGATGCTGATGAGCCCGATCGAGACCATTGACCGTTCTTTCTGGTGTTCGCGATAAAATTCGAGCAGGTTTAAGTCGGTGACATGGTCCCCGCCCACTACCAGGAATTCCTGGTCTTCAAGGTATTTCTGGGCGTTTTTTACGCTTCCTGCGGTCCCGAGCTTGTTTTTTTCGTGCACATATGTGACACTGACCCCGAAAAGCGACCCGTCCCCGAGCGCCGCCTCGATTGCATCTCCCATGTAGCCGAGGGTGATGATCACATCCCGGAACCCGAGGTTCGAGAGATGGGACACCAGATGCTGGATTGATGGCCGGTTCACAATCGGGATGCAGGGCTTTGGCCGTTCAAATGTAAGCGGCCGGAGGCGCGTCCCTTCCCCGCCGCACATTATGCACACCTTCATACAGGAAATCTATGCTCGCAATGTTATTAACAATATTCTCGGTTGAAAAAGCCGGTGGCGACTACGTTCCATGAGATCGGCTGTTCTACTCCCTTTTGCGCATCATCGTTCCACCCTGATAAATTCAAAAGATATTCATGTCTTTCCCGGCCATATCTATACCGTGAATACCTCGATGACTGCACTCACGAGCGATCAGAAACAGTCAGACCACAGGGTGCGTAACCTCTCGATAGCTGTCCCGGCAGTCGCGTTCGGGGGATTGCTGCTCGGAATTGGTCTCGAGAATGCAGGATTTATTGATAATGCAGGGGAATTCGGCTGGGGATGCGTGATAGGATCGTTCCTGCTTTCATACCTGGCATATATTCTGCCAAGGCGTGATATTGTCTCGCTTCTCGCTCCGGTCTATGCATTTCTCATTTTTATCATGCCCCTTGAGACGAAGCCGAACCTTCCCCTCCAGGGGCTTTACGCCCTTACATTAACAATCCTTGTTATCCGATTGAACAAACGATTTAATACCCCTGTTACAAAAGAAAGGGAAGAAGATAGTATGGAAAAATTCTTGTACGATTATATTCGCAGGCTCACCCCCAGTTATGGATTTGTAGATACCGCAACTGCGCACGAAATAGCGTCGGTAGTTCTTTCATTCAAATTTGTGCTTTACCCGAATACTATACGCAGTGCGGATAAAGCCATGGCATCAATGCCTGACACAAAGGAAGGCTCCGCTTTAAAAAGTGCATTACGAATCGTCAGGGACAGGGCAGAGAACCTTGAAAACCTGAAAGTGACAGAGTTTTCAAAAACAACGTTTACCGATGAGCATAAAGAGTTCCTTGCCGTTGTGCTGCCACCCGGAAAGGTCGAGGATACTGCCACGCTGGAACTGAACAATGCACTGTTGCTTATCTATGCGGTGGGATACCTTGAGTCCCCCGATGACGGCCAGGCACTGGACGAACACCAGAATTATGTGATCCAGATCCTTTCGACCTACCAAAACGACCTGCTCCAATAATTTTTTTTTGCTTTTTTCCGATAGCCGCGCATTTATCGTTTCAAAAATTTTTTTCGGGTTTTGGCGCTTCATCTGCGTCTCTTCATGGATGCGGCACGTGCCTGCCTGAAACGGGAGTGCCTGATCCGGAAATCATGCCGGGCTCACCTGCCGGTATATGAAAAACAGACCCGGCGTTCCTGTCAGTTAATGTAACGGACAGTATTCTACACTAAAACAGGCTTACGCGTAACAGAAGAGATCAGTAACGAACGGGTCCCGATCGTCGGATGCTCAATAAAGGAATGCAGGGGAGGGAAGCCGGCGTCAGAGCGTATCAAGGCTTATCCCGTTGAAATCCTGCATGATCTCGCCTATCTCCTTGACCCCGAACGCCGTCTGGACGACGTTCATGTCGAGCTGGATAGCTGAATCACACATATAATCGAGGATATCAATGGAGAGCTCTCTCTGCTGCTTGCTCTTTTTCATCTGGTCGACAAGAAAAGTTATTTTTTCAGGTTTCTCCATCCTGAGTTTGGCGAGACTGATGACACACATGTATATACGGGTGAGATTCCTGTCGGTCCCCGTGATGGTTTCGAAGAAATTCCGAATTACCTGGGCCTGATAGACCTCGCCAGCCATACTATACTTGTTTTTCCGAATAATAGTATATAAACATTTGTACAAAAATCGTCATGAAATGCCCGAAATATGAAAAAAATTGAATTATTTCGCTGTACTGACGATCCTGATAATATCTCCGTCATTCAGCTCGTGGGTATCCTTCACCCTCATATTCGTCCTGGCATCGATCGCATACAGGAAACCGTTCCCGATATCGGTATGGACCTGGAAGGCGAGGTCGCGGGGAGTTGAACCCTTTTTCATCAGTTTTGCATCAGGCAGGACTCTTCCCTTGCTGTCAGAGAACTTGTGTTCGTCTTCCACGGGATAGACGATGATAAGGTCGAGCAGGCCGGCAACGGTCTTGTTAATCGCCTGCTGGACACCGGTTCCACCGTACATCTTCATGAATCCGGATATTTTTTCGAGGCCTGCTATCTGTGCAGGGTTCAGGGACTCTTTCTTGATGATATCAAACCCGGGGTCCCCCGGGACGTACCGGATAAGACCGGCAGCAGCGGCATTCCTGAGGGCCAGCTCCCCGGCAGCCGATGAGAGAAGCGCCCCGGAGTCCTGGAATGACTTGATCAGGCCCGGCGGGGCAAGGTCGGCCTTGTTGCCGACCGCTATCATCGGTTTGCTTATCGCGACAATTTCACGGCAAAACCTGATGAGGCCTGCCTCATCGGTGCGGGTAAGATCGATGCCGGCTGCTATTTCCGCATCCCGTACTTCTTCCGGCGAGATGCCGAGGCCTGTAAAGACCTCAGAAATACCCCTGTGCAGCGAATAGACCTTTGACTGGGCCTGCCTCAAAAGTTTTGCCCAGTGCTTGTCCAGTATCCCGAATACCCACATCGTCATTTCAGTCTGGAGAAACACAATATCGTCCGTCGGGTTGTGACTCCCGACTTCGACAGGGTTTCCTTCGCTGTCGGTGGACCCGCTCGCATCCACGATATGGATGATCGCATCGGCCTGCCTCAGGTTGTCGAGGAACTGGTTCCCCAGTCCCCGCCCCTTGTGCGCATCAGGGACAAGTCCCGCGACATCGATAATATTGACCGCGACGAAACGGACCCCGTCGGTGCAGCTGGTACACGGCACCCCGAGGCCTTTGCACGGGCATGCAGCCCTGACATATCCAACCCCGAAATTTGCGTCGATAGTGGTGAAGGGGTAATTTGCGATCTCGGCATGCGCCATTGTTGCGGCACGGAAGAACGTGGATTTTCCGCAATTTGGTTTTCCTGCGAGGGCAAGTGTAATCATAGCAATTCCCTTTAAGTGATAAGAGTTTTTAAATTGTTATTATGTCATTTGTTGCCAGAACTACTTATTATTTTGATTCCCCGGGCCCATCCAATACACCCGACTGCGCCCGTTTCGCAATCGAGAGGGCAACGGAACTCGGTCTTAAAAAAATCGTTGTCGCGAGCACATCGGGCGACGCCGCAATGGAATTTTTCAGACAGATGCAGGGGACAGCGCTCGGGCTGATCGTTGTAACGCACGTGGTAGGGTTTTCGAAACCGGGAGTGTGGGAATTCTCACCGGAATGTGCGGAACGACTGAAGGCAGGGGGTGTCACCATCGTGACCGGAACACATGCCCTGTCCGGACTTGAGCGCTCATTCTCCCGGGCTGCCAAAGTAGGGGGGGGATCGCGGACCGAGGCGGTTGCCGAGGCATTGCGGCGGGTGATCGCGGTAGGACTCAAGGTCGCCGTCGAGTGCGTGCTTATCGCTGCCGACCAGGGCATTGTAAGTCCGGATGAGGAGGTCATTGCAGTGGGCGGGACAATGAGCGGGGCAGATACCGTGGCAGTCATCAGGCCGTCCCATACATCTTCTTTCTTCGACTTACAGGTGCGGGAAATAGTGGCAATGCCGAGAGCCAGGTAATCATGCTTTCCAATTCGCTGAAAACAGCTGCAGGACTGATGATTTCAGTCCCCCTGCTCTGGGTCCCCGGCATCGTAGCAGGCCTTGCTGGTGCCGCAGATCTTTTAATCATGTATTACATGGGCTTGTTTATTGCCGAGCGGCTCCTGGTCCTCGAACTCGTCATACTGCCGTTTTTCCTTGCCGGAATGATGTATCTCATCCGCACCGGCGAAAAGGACGGCCGGACGTTCATAAAGGGGGCGACAGGGTACTATTTCAGGGTCCTGCTCCCGTCGATCCTTATCGGCGCAGTAATTATGCTGACGATCGGCATCCTCACCCTGACCCTGACTATTATCGGGTCCGGATTTGCAAACGAGATGCTCGGCCTGATCAGCATCGGTACCATCGTTCCGGTGGTCTTTTTTACATTTTTTTATGATACATCTGCGATTTTCGAGGACACCAGGATGTTTGAGTCGATCAGGAGGAGCGTGGAAGTCGTTGCAAATAACCTCTCACGCGTCATCATGTTTTACATCACTTCAGTTGTCCTTGTTATGATTGCAGGGTTTGCCCTGATCATCGTCTGGACCGGCATTCTCTATGATCGCCTCGAACCGCTCTCCCGTCTCGACCCTGCCGATTACGCCACGTTCTCCATCGGGGACCTGAATGCACTTCTGGGCGTAGACGGCATATGGATTACCGCAGTCATTTACTGTATCGGGGCTGCAGTCCTGGTCACCTTCATATACGCATTTAAAAGTTGTTTTTTCAAAAATATTGCCGGACCGGTGGTAAAAGTTGAAGTGATAGACGGGGAATTCGACAGCAAGGGCCGCTGGTACAAATATACCTGAATTTTTTTTTTGCTTCTTTTACTATTTCGTACAGGGTTACAACATCGAAGTTGTTATCTGCATATCAATTCAGTCATTGGAATACCCGCATCAAAAGTTTCAATGATTCTGCACACCCAGCAGCAGACCGGTTCCCCGCCGACAGTATGAACATATATTATCGATGAATTTCAAAGGAAACAAATGTGTAACAGCTGCAGGTGCCCGAATTACACCTACTATGATCTCTTTCCGGTACCACGCCGCAGTTCGCATTACTGCCATGTTTACGAGAGCCCTGGACAGAAATCAAACTGTCCATTATTCACATCTCATCATGTAAAATGGATGAAATGCGGTTGAATCGGTTAAAAACAAAATTCGTTGGAAAACCAATCAAACAGGAGGAATGATGAAATGAAGGATCCCTTAAAAATCCCAAGAATGCCAAAGGAAGAGTATGACTCCCTGATCAAACGACAGCATGTATCACGGATTGCTTTTGCTGCAGCGGAACACCCCTATATCGCTCCGTTCATGTATGTATTTGATGGAAAGTATCTCTATTTCCTTTCCACGAAATATGGCAGAAAGATCGAATATTTCAAAGCCAACCCGAAAGTATCAGTCGAGATTGAAGAATATGCACCTGATCTTTCGGAGTTTGCATTTGTGAGTCTCCAGGGAAATCTGGAAGAAGTTTGCGAATCCGCAAAGAAAAAGGAGGTGCGGAGCCTCTTCGTAGACATGATAAGTAAGAACGGCCTCTCCCCCCGGGTGCTCAGTGCACTAGGGCATTCACCCGGTGAACCAATCGAAAAGATCGCACAGGAAGAGCGATCGTTAGTATGGAAACTCGTTGGTGTAAAGGATATTGTAGCACTGAAAAACGGCTGAATATGGCAGTTTAAAAAAAACCTTATAATTCAACCTCCCGCTCTTATTTTAGCACACGGGATGAAAAAATAAAGAATCCTATCCCGAATCAACGATTACACTAGCAGCATATTGTCCGATTACCCAAAAAAACCGGGGGGTAACATGGTACGGGTGGGGGAAACCCGGTCCACTTTTCCACGGGATGGTCTTCCTTGACTCCTCACTCTGAAACAGGTATCAGTTTTCCTTTAAGATGCTTCTCCGGATTGAGTCTCATCATCTCGATGAGATTAGTGACCACGCCTTTGGTGTAACTCTTTAGCAGCTCATCACTCCTGAAGAATTCTCTATCCGCGTTGCTGTTGAACTCGGCACCATGCGTCCGGTATGCGATGCCAAACGGTGCAAGGATGTACCCCATCTGCTGGAAATTGAGGAAGATGTCCATGGCAGTCTGAATACCGCCATCCTCATGGCCGCAGACGAGGATACCGACTATCTTTGCCTCAGTCAATCCGGGCTTCTTCAGGTGATACAGGTTCTGCATGCAGGTGGTCCGGTCAAGGAAAATCTTGAGGCGTGCCGACATCGTGTTCCAATTGATGGGTGAAGCTACGATGACCGCCTTTGAAGCGGCAAGCATCTGGTGGAATACATGCATATCGTCATTTGGGTTCCGGCAAGGGTAGTCACAGGATTGTGCCCTTACGGCATAACAGCACCAGCAATGGTCGATCCGGTATTCGTTTAAGTTGAACCTCCGATAGGTGACACCTCTCTCACGAAGCACCTCTTCGGCAACCTCTGTCATCACACCAGTATTTCCTGCCCGGTGGGTGCTTCCATTGATGAGCAGCACCTCGAATGGCTCACCATCATATGTGAAGGGTACATACTCTTTTTCATGGATGAATTCCCCAGAGGGACTGTGGCAGTTTGGACAACCCCCGGGAGGCGTTTCTCCGGTAAAAATAAATCCGCATACTGTGCATTTCCAAGTCATAGCCGGGCCCTGGATTTTCGTTTCATTATTTGAATTTCCCATTCGTCTGTATCATCCCTTTGATCCTTCTCCAATAATTCACTCACCGGTAAATTACTTGAAATTGCTTCTGGCGGAAATGAAAATCACCTTGCCATACCAGAATAGCGAGTTTTTGGTCATATCGGGCCAACCGTGCGACGCCCTTCACATCGCTGCAAAGAGGACCATAGCAAACAGCCCTCCCCCTGCAGTCGCGATAAAGTTGGTGCCTGCATTTCCCACGATCCCCCGGTTTTCAAGGATCGCCCCGACAAGACTGTCAATGTTTGTCCCGACGATTCCCGCGATGCTGCATATGACCACAAGCGGAAGGTCGATCACGCCGAGCAGAAATGCAACGAGCGACACGATGACCGAACCGGCAAGTGCTATCATTTCTCCAAGGAGGGTGATCCCCCCGTTTGTCCCGGGCGGGACTCTCTTTAAGTTCGTTATCATGTAGGGCTGGCCGCCGGTCACCCCTATCTCGCTTGCCATGGTATCGCCTGCTGCCGTTGCAATGCTCCCGACAAAGAGTGCGAGAAAGACCGGGTGCCCGGTAACTCCCCATAATACCGCTGCAGCCGCAGAAACTGTCCCGTTCGCGAAAACGTTCAGATAACCGCGGGCCCCGCCATGGGACTGCTCGACTCCCATATTGATCTTGTATTCATACCGGTAGCGTGTCGAGACCGAGCCGAGGATGAAAAAGAGGAGGACGATTAAAAACCAGCTGACATCAGCAAAGACGATCAGTATTACGCCTATAAGGGCAGCGGAAAAAAGGCCGGTTACATCGGCAGTTTTCAACCTGAATGCAAAGTACCCGAACGAAAAGGCAATGACCACGGCAAGGGCGATAAGCGCTATGTCAGCCTGGTAATTCAGTTCATACACTAGGTACATGGTCATTGCAATACCAAGCGCCTCGATCATCATGGCGTCTTCGCGTTCCTTTAAAATCGCCTTGAGAAGGACCGCAACGATCACACCGAACAGAATAACGAGCGGTGACTGCCTGCCGAGGTAGAACATCACCAGCGTGCAGCCGATCAATGCGGCACCGATGTACATAAGGTACGAGTAGAGTTTCTCCCCGCTCCAGCGAAACGCGAGTTCCCCGACGACAAGGATAGTCAATGTACAGGAAAAGACGAGAAGCGGGAGAAAACCAAGGCCGTATAGACCGGCGATCGGTATCATGGCAATCGCGAGGAATTTTGTCTTCCTGATAAGGAAAAGGACCATGGAAAAGAGGATAACAATTATTGCAAGGAACCACGGTGGCTGGACGACAGGTGCAATGAGCACGAACACCAGGATGAGAAGGACCGCAATCCGGTCACCGGGTTTTTTCATCATTCTGTTATAAGTCAACGGCGCATTTAATTAGGTTTTTCTTCGCGGCGATCTGAAAAAAACGAAATGTAAGGATAAAAAAGAAGATTGAGACGGTTAATACCTCCCAAACCCGGCCTATTCGATTACTATATGTTATAACAGGACAAATATCTGAAAAATGTCATCATCACATGATCTCCCGAAAAATTATGACTATGCCGAGGTGGAATCACGGTGGCAGGGCATCTGGCGCGACGAAGATAATTATTTCGACAGAACGTCGGTAAAACCACGCTTTATCATCGATACCCCTCCACCATATCCGACCGGCAACTTCCATATCGGGAACGCGTTTAACTGGTGCTATATCGATTTTATTGCGCGATATAAACGAATGCAGGGATATAATGTGATGTTCCCCCAGGGCTGGGACTGCCACGGTCTTCCCACCGAGGTCAAAGTGGAGGAGATCCATGGCATCACGAAAAACGACGTCCCGAGAGATGAGTTCCGCCGCATGTGCAGGGAACTGACGCTTGGCAACATCGAAAAGATGAGGATGACACTCCGCCGCATGGGGTTCTCGGTCGACTGGAGCAACGAGTACATCACGATGCTCCCTGAATATTACAAAAAGACCCAGCTCTCGTTTTTAAGGATGATGAAGAAGGGGTACATTTACCAGAGCGAGCACCCTGTGAATTTCTGCACCCGTTGCGAGACTGCGATCGCGTTTGCAGAAGTCGCATACGAGTCAAGAGAGACAAAACTTAACTACTTCAACTTTGACGGGGTCGAGATTGCCACGAGCCGGCCCGAGCTCCTTGCCGCCTGTGTGGCAGTCGCGGTCCACCCCGGGGACGAACGATATACATCACTGCGCAACAGATCGCTCCGGGTACCGCTCTTCGGCCACGAGGTCCCGGTTGTCACCGACGAGGCGGTTGACCCGGCGTTCGGTTCAGGTGCCGTGATGATCTGTACGTTTGGCGACAAGCAGGACGTGTTCTGGTGGAAACAGCACTCCCTCGATCTCAGGAAGGCAATCGACCGGAAAGGACGTATGACCGGGATCGCAGGAAAATACGAAGGTCTGAGTTCGACTGAGTGCAGGGAGGCAATCCTTGACGACATGAAAAAATCCGGTATCCTCTCCCGGCAGGAGAAACTCGAGCAGAGGGTGGGGACGTGCTGGAGGTGCAAGACGCCGATCGAGATCATGAGCGAGCGGCAATGGTTCGTGAAGATCAAGCCCGAAGAGATTATGAAGGCCGCAAAAGAGATCGGCTGGAGTCCTGCGCACATGTTCCTGCGGATGGAAAACTGGGTTGAACAGATGGAATGGGACTGGTGCATATCCCGCCAGCGGATCTTTGCGACCCCGATCCCGGTCTGGTTCTGCAGTAAATGCGGGGAGATGATCCTTCCTGACGAGTCTGCACTGCCGGTTGACCCGACCGGACAGAACGCACCCGGTCCATGTCCTGCATGCGGGCACACCGGGGCGGTCGGCGAAGAGGATGTCCTCGACACGTGGATGGACTCTTCAATCTCTGTCCTGAACGTCACCGGCTGGGACGGGAGCGGTGTCCCGTCCATTTTTCCCGCCCAGATCAGGCCGCAGGGCCATGATATCATCCGGACATGGGCATTCTACACCATTTTACGGTCGGTGGCCCTCACCGGCAGCAGGCCGTGGGACGAGATCCTGGTTAACGGCATGGTGCTTGGCGAAGACGGGTTCAAGATGAGCAAGAGCAGGGGCAATATCATCTCGCCCGAAGAGATCGTGGTAAAATACGGGGCTGATGCGTTGCGCCAGTGGGGAGCCGCCGGGGCGACCACCGGTTCCGATATAATGTTCAACTGGAACGACGTGGTTTCCGCATCGCGGTTCCAGACAAAATTGTGGAATATCGCACGTTTTGTCCTTCTCCAGCTTGAGAAGTCTTCCTTTGATGACACCGTCCCGGTCACCGCACTCGCAGACCGCTGGCTCCTTCTCAGGCTCTCGGACACCGTATCGGAAGTGACCGATGCCATGGAATGTTACCAGTTCGACCGCGCCTTAAAGGCGATCCGGGAGTTTTCATGGGATGTGCTCGCAGATAATTACATAGAACTGGTAAAGGGGCGGCTCTATTCTGATAATTCATCACGCGACGGGGCGTGCCATGCACTGAGCATCGCACTGGACGCGCTCTGCAGGATGATGGCACCCTTCACTCCGCATTTTGCCGAGGAGTGCTATTCGTACATGGACAAAGGGAGCGTCCATGACAAATCATGGCCCGCGATATCAGTTTCAGATGAAGAGGCACGCAAAGAGGGGGAACTTCTTGTTAAGGTCGTTTCGGAGATCAGGCGCTACAAGCATGAAAAAGGACTTGCATTGAATGCACCGCTCGGCCGGGTCACCATCTTCTCAGAGCATTCCACCGATGATTCGGGTGATGCCTCACGGACACTCAATGCCGAGGTCCACTGGCGTGCGGACGCTGCAAAACTTGAGAAAGTTGTAAGCGACGTGCAGTTCAACCTCTCGCTTATCGGGCCGGCATTCCGCAGGGATGCTCCTGCATTCATGAACGCAGTCAGGTCCCTTTCGGCAGGCGAACTGGAAAACCCGCCTGCACAGGTGGATATCGGCGGAAAAACGGTTGATGTCCCGGAGAACTCGTTCTCCCCGGTCTATTCCTACCTCGTGGAAGGCGAAAAGGTGGAGGTCGTCACGATCGGGGACGTGATCGTGACGATCCAGACTTCTGCCTGATCACGTCACTTACAAAAGTCCCGATCTCATCACACTCTTTTTCGGCGTCGATGATGACGAACCGCGAGGGCTCTTCCGCGGCAAGGGCGAGGTAGTTCTCCTGCACCTTTGACAGGACCCCGGCCTGTTCAAAATGTTCCATCTGCCGTGTCCCGGACAGTCTGGCTATTGCCACCTCTACCGGGACGACCAGGAGAAACGTCAGGTCAGGGAGAACCGTCCACCCGTTATGCACCTGTCGCAGCCAGTAAAGGGGGTCCGGGATATGCCCTTCAAGGGTTACCGGCTGGTATGCATACCTGCTGTCAGAATAACGGTCGGATATGATCAGTGAACCGTTTGCGAGCCCGGGCCTGATAACCGTTTCAAGATGTGCAGCATGGTCGGCGACAAAAAGGAGTGCCTCGGTGACCGGGTCTGATTCCTCCGCGATTGCACGCCGTACCTGGTCGCCCACCCATGTGGAGCCGGGTTCACGGGTAAATACCGGGCTGATATCGTCGAGCGATTCTTTCAGGAAGGCGATAAGCGAACTCTTACCGCTCCCGTCAATCCCTTCAATGGTGATCAGCACAGTCTTCCCTCCCTGATCCATGAGAGGGGTATGGTTCCGCGGTGGAGGGCGGTCGCAACGATCGCACCGTCGAAGCCTGTATCCTTAAGGGTATACAGGTCATCCTGTCCCCTGACGCCTCCCCCGAGAAACAGTGTTTTTTCATATGCCGACCTGAATTGTTCCATCTTTTCCCGGCTGATCCCGCACTCTGTCCCGACTGCCCCGATATCGAGAATGATACACCCCTCAAACGGGAGCCGGTTTGCTTCACGGAGCATCGTTTCAGGGTTTTTTCCTGAGGGTATGACGACCCCGCCCCTGAGGTCGAGACTGAGAAATCCCCCGGCATATAACGATAGATCCGGACCACCGGTCTCGGTTCCGACGATATTTACGATCCCGTCTCCCGCGAGGTAATCGTCAGGGCCCGTGCAGCCCCGGTCCACATAGCAGCGGCCGACAAGGGTTGCGCATGAACGGATAATCTCATCATGGACTCCAATCCCGGAAATGCGATCA
This sequence comes from Methanoregulaceae archaeon UBA467, assembly GCA_002503825.1. GTDB lineage: Archaea > Halobacteriota > Methanomicrobia > Methanomicrobiales > Methanospirillaceae > UBA467. The sequence continues at coordinate 38,230 of DASP01000004.1, read as the reverse complement.
ATATCCGCGATATAAAGAAACCGTGGGCCGATTGTTTTTGTGTACGCAACCGGTTCGGCGACAGGTGAGAGACCCCAGGTCAGAGGGCGGTATGTCGCCCTTTCACCCCTGCTGCCGTGTACTACGGACCCTTCTTTCAAATCCATTGCGAGAATCAAATCCATGATAGAGCGTAATCACTATTAGGATAAAAGATCATTAAATCCTATGCGATTATTAGTCAGCCCGAGGGATGTCGAGGAAGCAAAAAGATCTCTTGCTGCTGATATTGTCGATGTAAAAAAACCGTCTGAGGGCTCCCTTGGTGCAAATTTTCCATGGGTCATCAGGGCAATAAAAGAGCTCTCGACGAAACCTGTAAGTGCTGCAATCGGCGATTTTGATTTCAAGCCTGGTGGAGCAGCCCTTACAGCATACGGTGCGGCATGTTCAGGTGCAGACTATATCAAGGTTGGACTGATGTTTGACGGTTCAGCCAGGGCAAAGGAACTCATCGAAGCAGTTGTAAAGGCGGTGAAGACAGATTTTCCTGAAAAATTCGTGGTAATTTCTTCATATTCCGATTATCAGCGCCTTGGTGCGATATCTCCGTTTATCATGGCCCCGCTTGCGGCAGAGGCGGGAGCTGACGTGGCGATGGTCGATACCGGCATCAAAGACGGAAAAAGTACCTTTGAATTCATGAATGAAGATGCTCTTACCGAATTCACGCAGATAAATACCGATGCAGGAATCCAGACTGCCCTCGCAGGCTCCCTGCGGTTTGAAGACCTGCCGGTCCTGAAACGCATCAATCCCGATATCATCGGTGTCAGGGGCATGGTCTGCGGGGGAGACAGAAATTCGACTATTCAGGAGCACCTCGTGACGGAACTCGTCAGGATGGTCAGATGAAGAATGTACAGTGAAAAATTTCAGATCCCAATATCGCTCACATTTGATGATATACTCCTTGAACCGGCCAGGTCAGAGATTGAACCCAACGAAGCAGATATCAGGTCACGTTTTTCCAGAAATATTCCTTTGAACATACCGCTCGTCAGTTCAGCTATGGATACGGTGACCGAATCTGCAATGGCCATTGCACTTGCCCGCGAGGGAGGCATCGGTGTGCTTCACCGGAATATGTCGGCAGAGGAAGAGGTTGCCGAGATCCGGGTCGTCAAGCAGGCAGAAGAACTCATCGAGCGCAACGTCCTGTCGGTTGTCCCGGATACGCTGGTCTCTGAAGTTGAGCGACTGATGAACGAACACGGAATCGGCGGAGTGCCGGTCCTGGAAGATGGAAAGATCGTGGGAATAGTCAGCAGGCGGGACGTGAGGGGTATCACATCGAGAAGGGGACATGAAAGTATTCGCGCTATCATGACCCGGAAACCCATCACCGCCGATGAGCAGATCACGATGGACCATGCGCTTGAGATCATGTATAACAACAAGGTCGAGCGCCTCCCGGTGGTGGACGGTGACGATCACATCATCGGCATCATTACCATGCAGGACCTGCTCGAAAAGCGGCAGTACCCGAACGCGACCCGCGACGCCGACGGGAGACTGATGGTCGCCGCCGCAGTAGGCCCCTTCGATTTCGAGCGTGCCATGATGCTGGAAGAGAACGGTGCCGACGCGCTCGTCGTCGACTGTGCGCACGGGCATAACATGAATGTCGTCCGTGCCGTCAGGAACATCAAGGAAAGTGTAAAAGCAGAAGTGATTGCCGGCAATATTGCCACCGCCAGTGCGGCAGAAGACCTTGTCGATACCGTGGACGGCCTCAAGGTGGGGATCGGTCCCGGGTCCATCTGCACGACAAGGATTGTGGCCGGAGTGGGCGTACCCCAGATAACGGCAATCGCACATGTCGCCGACGTGGCCGGGAAATCCGGCATCCCGGTCATTGCCGACGGGGGCATACGTTACAGCGGTGATGTGGCCAAGGCGATTGCAGCAGGGGCAGATTCCGTGATGATGGGAAGCCTCTTTGCAGGGACCGACGAATCTCCCGGACGCGTCATCACGATGAAGGGCCGCCGTTACAAGCAGTACCGGGGCATGGGTTCACTCGGGGTCATGAGCGGCGGCGTCTCGAGCGACCGTTATTTCCAGAAGAAGGATATCGGGCGGACCAAGTTCGTCCCCGAGGGTGTCGAAGGGGTCACCCCGTATGTCGGGCGTGTGTCGGATGTCATTTACCAGCTCATCGGCGGCCTGAAGTCGGCGATGGGATATACCGGGTCAAAGACTATCGTCGAGATGCATGAAAAGACCCGGTTTGTGAGGATTACGAGTGCAGGTTACCACGAGAGCCACCCGCACAACATCCTGATCACCGACGAAGCGCCGAATTACCGGCTTTCGGAATAAATTAAGCATTCATTTTATTTTTTATCCGGGGTTGGCCAATGAATAGGTCCAGCTCGTTGAAAAGCCATGTTAAGGTAATATCAAAGAGGAAAGGTTATACCGTATCCTTATTCTAAAATTACCATTTGATGCTGAAGAAAATCGCAGCATACGCTTTAGGAGTTTCTACATGAGGAGAATCGGATATGTGGTCATCGCAATGGCCATGCTTATCGCAGTCACCGGAACGGTACTGGCCGATCCGGGAGTCCTGCAGACCCCTGAGACCCAGGGTTTATCGACGGTATTGACCATCCAGGCTGTCGGGACGGTAACCGAGACTGAGAATATGGTCTGGCAGCTGACCAATGCATCTGCGCTTGCAACGAACACCGACGGCCTCGCCCTGAGCCAGGTCCAGTACGTGAGCTCGTATTCTGAGAATACCATCGCAGACCAGGGATACACGTCCTATGCCAGGACCATGGCCATCGACACCGCAAATAAGGTCGGCAACCAGTACAATGTCAGGGCAGACAAGGTCGTCGAGTTCATCGGGTCCGATACCGGTCGCATGATCTCTGAAGAGAGCCTGCTCCTCGACGGTGTTGGCATGGAGCTGTCGACCGCGGATATCATGCTCTGTCCGTTTGCATCAACAACATATTCGTCTATCCCGCAGTTCTGCAACATCATCGAAGTCGGAAGCAGTGCTGACGTGACCCTTGCCTCACTGACCACCAGTGCAGACGAGCGCCATGTTATGGCAACCGCAGACCCGGCAGTTGCAGTCGACTATTCCACGAAGGTGACCGGGTTCAGTGACATTCCGGCAATGGGCTCGGCAACGGCCTATATCAATGTGCACATCCAGGAAGGACGGCAGGGATACAACGCGAGGGTGGGGGCATTAGGAGGACCTTTAGGGTACATTGCTGATCCGAAGGCAGAGGACCTGGTCTATTCAGAGGTTTCAACCGCATCAGGCGAGATTTCCCTCTTCCAGAAGGTAATGAACTACCAGTCAGGCATGCGCCGCTACTAATGGTATAAATGACCACGAAGGAATGCAGGATTTTTCCTGAATTCTATTTTTAACCTATTCCCGGGGCATTGATTCTTAAATTTTAAGAGGTATTTTTGTATTTCCCGGCAGACTGGTCATCTTCGTACAATGAACCGGTTCGTGAATGTATTTTTTTTGCGAGTGCCCGATGAGCTGTTCCTTGTGCGGCTAATTTGAAGCAGAAGGCCTGTTCTTTTCCCGATCGGGCTTTTTTGCATTACATGGGGTCCGGCTTTCAGTCGTATGCCGAACATATCATTTCAATGAAAAACCTGGGTTTCATGATGGACACCGGTACTGTCAGTTACTTCCTGGCAGGGTGTAATACCGGAGAGCAGGTTGTACACCTGATACTGATAGTGATAAACGCAGACTTTCCCGTGTTCCCGTTACGGCAGAAACGGTGGCATATGTCACAAACAGCAAAATCCCTGGTCAGGACGTCTCCTCTCGTGTATGGATCTGTTGAAATGCAGATTAATATCCTAAACTTTTTATCGAATTAACCGAATACTCCAACAACGATCGGAAGAATTTTTTCTCCATGGCTGGACGGATTGAGGGAAGGTTGCCAGATCCTGATATCATCCGGACAGCTGTATACATTCCGTTTTTCCAACCGTTCGCGGGATTTAATTTTAACTTTACGGGGAGTGTTGAAGTTGAAACAAAGAGGGCATGTAAATTATCTGCCGGTATTTATCGTCTGCGTTCTGATTATCGGAATAACCGGTGATGTTACAGCCGTGAATGATACCGCCGAAGCAATACCGGAGATCGTTCTCCAGGTATCACCGGTCCTCGGGGCGCCGTCGGATGATCCTTCCGGATTGATCAGTGACGATACTGCCGATACCGGTGATCCCGGTAATTCTGCCGGAGAATCTCCGGCTTTTACCGATCAAAACGGCGAGCTGGACCCCGACAGGATTGAGCCGGGCGTGCCATCGCCTGACCCGGTATCCGGGGTAGAGCCGGACAGTGAAACCACGCAGGATAATCCGGATCAGGGGCTTCCGCCCGCAGACGATGGTTCCGGCGAAGCGGATGGCCCTGGCCCGGAAGAACCAGCAGATATGACCGGGGAGCTTCCGGGTGACGAAGAAATTCCACCTGCAGTACCACCGGAAGCTGCTCCCCTCGTAGCTTCGGTTGATGATACCAATACGACGATAATCAGCCCGGAACCTGCTCCCTTCGTAACTCCGGTTGATGATACCAATACGACGATGGTAAACCAGGAACCTGTTCCACTCGTACCTCCGGTGGATGATACCAATACGACGATGGTAAGCCAGGAACCTGTTCCACTCGTACCTCCGGTGGATGATACCAATACGACGATGATAAGCCAGGAACCTGCTCCCCTCGTAGATCTGGCAGATGGTAACAACACGTTGATTGCAAGCCAGGAACCCGCTCCCATCGTAGCTCCGGTTGATGGTAACAATACGTTGCCGATGCCCCCTGAAGGCGCGATTATTCTTCCCAACGGGAACCAGACCCTGATCGCCGGAAACGGAACACCCGATTTGATAATCACCGACACGAATGCAACTATTTTGGACCCGAACCTCTTTTCCATTGGCAGCCAGGAAAATCTTACCCTCTTCAATGACAACGCCACACCCCTGCTCGATGCAGGGTGTGCAGGGAACCAGACCGGGTCCGGATTCAACCTCACCTGGACCGAAGGCCTCACCGACCCGCCGCTGAATGCCACCAACCTGCAGGGTGCCCCGGGAAGCCAGTACTGGGAGATAAACGGCACCACCGGTTCGGGCTATTACCCTCTCGACCTTATCGGGCTCGTGACCAGTGCGGTGTGCGGGATCTGGATCCATGATGTCTCCGATATTGTCCTTGACGGGCTGGGCCAGACCCTCCAGTATGATGGCCCCGCCAACCAGGGTGCAACGGGCGTAGTCATCGACGGGGCGACCAGCAATATCCAGATCAAGAACCTGACCATTCTCGGCTGGGATACGGGTATCGCGATAACGGGTGCCGACAATGTCTACGTGACAGACAACACGGTGATATCCGGGAACAAAAATTCCGGAGGTACTACCGGCTCGGGCATCGAGGTCAGGGACTCGACAAACGTCTATATTGTATCCGATCTCCAGGCAGGGTCAGTACGTGTCACCAATAACGGCAGGGACGGGATTTCGTACAGCAATGTCACCGGAGGCGGGATCAATAATACCTGGGTTGCGGATAATGGCAACAACGGGGTGAACCTGAGCTATTCCCAGTGGATCACGGTGGATAATGTGACCGCCACGCTGAATAACAACGGCATGTTGCTCGACAACGCAAGCCACAACACGATTACCCGGAGCAATGCGAGCATGAACAGGAATTCAGGCATCACCCTGCTGTCATCGGACTACAACAACCTCACCGGAAACACCGCCAATGGAAATTATGGCTCGAGTGGCGGCGATATTGGCGGGAACGGCTACGGAATGTATCTCTCCGGATCGAACTATAACAATCTTTTCAGGAATAATGCATCCGGGAATTCCGGCGGGTCAACCCAGGACCAATATTTCGGTATATGGATACACATTTCCATCTCTGATGATATGGTCGAACTTGTAACCAGTTTCCGCAATGGTCTTTGCGGGGGTAGCGGCTACGGGATTTACCTCACCGGTTCGAACTCCAACAACCTTACCGAAAATATCGCGGACGGAAATTACGGCGGGTCATCAAATGGCGATATCAAACTGATAACCGTTGGAAATATCTCCGGCAACGCCGAATTGAAAGAGAACACCCGCATTACCGACTCTTTAAACGGTGGCAACGGCTATGGCATTTTCATCGCCGGATCGGGCGGCAACAACGTTAGCGCCAATACTGCAACCGGCAATCACGGCGGTTCGAACGGGGGTTTCAATTTCAGTTATACGCTGAATACAACCGGAGCCGGCAGTTCCGACCTTACAATAACCATTCAAAACGTCTCCAATGGCGGCAGCGGCCACGGGATTTATCTCGACGGGTCGTCTGGAAACGACCTTTCCGATAACAGGGTAACCGGAAATTACGGGGACCTGACCTTTGAAAACGGCGCAGACTGCATATTTAATGTAGCGACCGGCAGTGGCGGAACCCTTTCGACGGATATTGCCTTCCTCAATGTCAACAGCGGCAACAGCGGGTATGGCATATACCTTTCCGGATCGGACGGGAATAACCTTTCAGGCAACACCGCAGACGAAAATTACGGTGGCCTGACCAACGGAACAAGCCCGGAATGTATCTTCACCATCACAAATGCCGAAGGTGCAAACGCGACGACTGATGTAGATCTACAAAATGTCGATACCGCTAACGCCGGATACGGCATTCGTCTTTCCGGGTCGGACGATAACACTGTCACCGGCAATACCGCGAATCAGAATTACGGGGGTTCAGGAGCAAATGGAGGCAATGGCGGGAACGGTTACGGAATCTGGCTCCTACTGTCAGACAATACCAACATTTCCGGGAACACCGCATCCAATAATTACGGCGGACGCGGCACCATCGGAGGGAATGGTTACGGAATCTCACTCCTGCTGTCGGACTATACCAACATTTCCGGGAACACCGCATCCAATAATTACGGCGGCAGCGGCTCAAATAGCTTCAGCGTCAGCGGTGGAAACGGAGGAAACGGGTACGGAATCTCGCTCCTGCAGTCGGACTATACCAACATTTCCGGGAACACCGCGTCCAATAATTACGGCGGCAGCGGCGGGTACGGTTTCGACAGCGGCGGAAACGGCGGGAACGGGTACGGAATCTCGCTCCTGCAGTCGAATTATACCAATATTTCCGGGAACACGGCAACCTATAATCACGGCGGACACGGCTCATCCGACACCATCAGCGGAAACGGTGGAAACGGAGGGAATGGTTACGGTATATATCTCAACGGATTGAACTATAACACCATTTCCGGGAACACGGCAACCTATAATCACGGCGGAAGCGGCGGATATTCCTTCACCGGCAGCGGCGGTACAGGTGGAACCGGTTACGGAATCTTGCTCCAACTGTCGGACTATACCAACATTTCCGGGAACACTGCATCGGGTAATTCAGGCGGAAGCGCCGCACGGGGCATCAGCGGCGGTACAGGTGGAACCGGTTACGGAATCTCGCTCCTGCAGTCGAATTATACCAGCCTTTCCGTGAACACTGTATACTTTAATAACGGAGGAAACGGCGGAAGCAGTACCGGCACTGGCGAAAACGGAGGAAACGGCGGAAACGGTTACGGAATCTCGCTCCTGCAGTCGGACTATAACACCCTCTCCGGGAACACTGCATCCGTTAATTCAGGTGGAGGGAGCGGAGAAGGCGGAAACGGCGGAAACGGATACGGAATATATCTCAACAGGTCACACCTTAACACCCTTTCCGGGAACACTGTATACTTTAATTACGGCGAAAACGGAAGCATCGGCGGAAACGGCGGGAATGGTTACGGAATCTCGCTCCAACTGTCGGACTATAACACCCTTTCCGGGAACTCTGCAGCCTATAATTACGGCGGAAACGGCAGCATCGGCGGAAACGGCGGGAATGGTTACGGAATCTCACTCCTGCAGTCGGATTATACCAACATTTCCGGGAACGCTGGATCCTATAATCGCGGCGGGTTCGGTGCCATGGGCGGGAACGGTTACGGCATCCGGCTCGAACAGTCGGATTATAATAACATTTCCGGGAACTTTGCAAAATCTAATTACGGCGGAGCCGGGGAATTCAGCACCGGCATCGGCAATGGCATGTATCTTACACAATCAAGCCATAACAACCTCATAGGAAATAATGCAAGCAGGAATTCGTATACCGGAATTCTCATTCATCAATCGAATAGCAACAACCTTACCGGGAACAGGATTACCGATAACAACGGCTTTGGGATTATAGTCAGCGATTCGGAGGGCAACAATACCATCTACAACAACTACTTCAATAACAGTCAGAATGCCCTCGTAACGAGCACGCTCGAAGCACCGGCACCGGGACCCGCACAGGTTATTCCGGATCACTGGTCCGTCAGCCCCTTCCCGGGCTCGAACATCATCGGCGGCTCGTACATAGGCGGGAATTACTGGGGTACGCCGGATGGCACCGGCTGGTCGCAGACTCACCCCGATATCGGGAACGGGTTTACGATTCCCTACGATATCCCCGGCGACGGTTCAAACGTCGACTTGCACCCGCTCACGCTGAACCCGCCCGTCCCGCCGGAGTATCCCGACCCGTACATCCTGCCGGTCCATCCGACGCTCCAGTGGAATGCGGCATTCATCTCGAACAGCATACCGTCTGCCATGTGCGCCTGCAGCAGCACCCCCGTGACCGTGACGGTGAACAACACCGGCACCACAGGCTGGCTCCAGGACGACGTTGAACTCGGCGCCTACAATGACGGGGCGAAACTGTTCAGCCCGGTGCTTGTACCGCTCGTACCTGATACCTTTGTCAGTCCGGGTCACACCTACACGTTCTCGTTCACGCTGATTGCCCCCTGCAGCCCCGGCACCTATGCCGTCGAATACCGCCTCGTGAAGAACAACGGCGAATGGTTCGGAGATGTCCTCTCGATCGTCATCGACGTCAACGACTGCGGGCAGGTCACAAACCTGAAAACCGGGAAACAACTGCAGACCTTCCGGACTTCTCCGGTATATCCGGCATCAGACCTGATTGCACAAAAGGGGACGGGACTCACCATCAGTCCGGCTGACAGCCGTCTATCAGGCGGGTCGGGTTTCTCATCGATGCAGTCAGAGGCGCTCGGGCAGTTTGCCGGAACGACCGCCTCCCCTGATACACCACGGTCACGTTCCGGGGCATTCCTAGAGGGATTCCTGACGAGCCTCACCGGGACCCTCTTTTCCCGGAGATAAATTCATAGGTATAATTGGAAGATGACTATTGCATTTTTATCACGGGAATTATACGTTAAATCATATGCAACTGAATGACAATACAAAGCCCGGTCAACATGCTGGAACATGCCCCTTATGTGGACATCCAACAGTATATCGTCAGGCAAAAAAGAATTGTGAAATTTACGAGGGTTGTACAAATTTTGATGGGGGATGTAGATGGAATACGAGAAGTTATTGAACAATTTTGATATTTCCCGTAATCAACACACAGGGTAGTTTTTTGCGGCGAATCCATAATTTTGTCAAGGAATTTTAAGATATTAAAGACTGAATAAGCAAATGGATAGATATTTTTAATTTATGAATTGTGGGCGGTTTTGCGATTAACTCAGTACAACCAGAACTTTTCGCCTTTTAAGCGATACCTTTTGAACCCCCATCCAAAAATAATACTAATTGTTGCAAACGCTGATTGAATCAGATACTAATCGTTATTTAAAAAGTAGATCATAATTCTTATTGAATTTTAATATCTTTTCATATAAATCGTTGATTTTAATCTCTAAAAACTTTAAATTTGCTTCATTTTGTTCTTCTGCTGGTAATGAGCGATAGAATTGAATATTTTCATCAACTTCCAATAAACAATAATAAATTTTGCTTAATTTTTCTGCACATTTAAATCTTACAAAACTGAGTTTTATATCATATAATCTCCCATTTTTTGGGTATAATATAGAAAATGGATTTGTTATATTTATATTTTTAGTTTTATTTTCTAAATACTTAAGTTCCTCGATTATTATTTTTTTGTGATTCTCTAAATCCAATTTATCGGTTTTTAACCAACTAACAATTGAAAATACCCAAGCTGCAACGGCCCCAGATAGACCCCCTATAATAATTGCTGTAAGTCCTTCTAAAAATAATACTTTTAAAAAACAATAGAGAATAAACAGGATTATCCAAAAAAACAGACAATTGATTAACATTATTTACCCTAATTAATATCTATTTATAAATATAAAAATCTTATTTGTTTTTTTTATTAAATGCCGACCTTTTAAAGCACTTTCTCTAACTCACCAGATGCCGACAACTTGACAGAACCCTATCGCGACACCTATATATAATTAAAGGACTAACATAAAGTAATCAATGCTTGATCACGTTGAGGTCGCGAGACTCCTTGATATACTCGGAAACAGAAACCGACGGCGTATCATCGACCTTCTCAGGCAGAAGCCCTGTTTTGTCACTGAAATTTCCGACCGGCTGATGCTCTCGCCAAAAGCCGTTATAGAACACCTTCAGTTGATGGAACGGGAAGAGATCCTTTCATTCCGGCTTGACAACCGGAGGAGAAAGTACTACTACCTCGCCAATGACATCAGCGTGATGGTCCAGCTGCAGAAACAGGAAAACGTAGTCCTTGTAGTCCCCGATTCCCGTATCAGGGTCCGCAAGTCCCTCCGGAAGCTCCGGAAAATGGTGGAGATCAGGGAAGAGATCTCCCACAATCTGAGCAATATCGATAACGACATCGACGTCCTGATCAAGGAGATCCTGACGATTAGCAGGGACCTCATATCAGATGACACGGAAATTGACCTCGCCATCGCAATCGCCCATTACGACCTTACGCTTGACGAACTCCATGAACTGACAAGCCTGAATGCCGATGACCTCGGATCACGACTCGAAGACCTCAAAAAGAAGCGAATAATCGAGCAGACCGGTCAGAAATACAGGTTGTGTGATGCACATGCAGAATAATCCCTACGACGACTTCTTAAAAAACCTTGCAAAACTGGTTGAAGATATCATCAACAATATGCCGGACAGTGAATCGGCACGGTTCGTGGGATGTACGATCATAACCGGGAATATCGCAGAAAACCCGGATATCTTCAATATCCATACCAGGGACGATGAAGAGCTTGAATATGAACTGATCGAGACCGATGACCGGATCTTTATCACGGCAGACCTCCCGCGGGGGTATTCAACAGTGGCGTATGCTGAAATCCACCAGGAAATAGTGTATATCGTGGTTGACGGCGAGCGGACCCCGATCGATCTCCCTGACCCGGTCGACCTGATCCACAGTTTTTACCAGGTACGGCATGGCGTGATGGATATCATCTTAAAAAAAGCCGTTAATAAACCGGTAAGCCTGTAAAAAAAAGAGAGGGCGTGGATTTCGCCGGGAATTTTTCATTCCCCGCACGCATTCAGGCCTTTATCTCTGTCTCTTTTGTCACCCATTCTGATATATGCTTCTTGTCAGGGTGATACTCATGGAATTGTTTCAGCGCCACCGTAAGGTCACGCGTGAATGCAAAGTACCCGATCTGGGTTGTACGGCAGAGCTTCATTGCCATGTCCATCAGGCCGCGTGGATCCGGCCTTGACTCCCCGAGCCAGATATGAAATATATTTCCCCCGTCCACGATCGGGAAAAAGACGTGTTCGATCTCCATGCGCTTCGAGAGCGGAATATTTGCCCCCGGGGCGACATGGGTCCCGTTCGTGTAATAGATCGGGAGATCGCGGGTTGAACCAAGCTTTTCCAGGCCCGTGTCGATATCTCCCTTGATCACCTTTCGTGCATGGTCACGGTACTGCTTGTTGAGGAGATCCGATACCGCAAACCGCTGGCCGGTCGTTTCCGCCGGAGTCCGGGCAAGTGCGATGGTCATATTGTGGCGCTGGGAGAGCTCCTTCGAATACATCTCCATCTCTGTCATGGCCCTTACCGCAAGTTTGAACGCATCCTTTGATTCATGGAGCTGTGTGCCGCAATGGTGCTGCACCATTTCGTTGACTCCCACGACCCCGATCGTGTACACAAGCCCGTCGAGGTCGACCGCGTCCGCCCCCCTCTCGCCTGTCGTCGGGTCTTTCGGACGCTGCATGGCAAACGGCATCCTGCCGTGGGCACGGATCAGCTCAAGCCACCGCCGCTTGATGCGGAATACTTCGACGCAGACATCCATCAGGGCCTTAAGTTCGGCAAAGAGACGGGCATCCTCCCCTTCAGCCTCGTATGCGGCACGCGGGCAGTTCAACGAGACGACCTGCCACGAACCCATGCTGAAATGCTTACCGTCCCTGAAATAGAGCTTATTGTCGAACTCCGAGTCTTTGTCGGCGACGGTTGAGAACTGGTATGCACAGCACTGGTAACACGAGATCCCTTTACCGGCACCCCTGTAGGCAGGGATCTGGTTATCGTAGTACGGTGTTCCGAACTTGGACGCGAGTTCAAACGTCAGGAGGTAAAGGTCCTGGTACGTGGGGAGTTCAGGATGTTTTTCATTGAACTCCTCCATCTCGTTCATGAATTCAGGTTCAATGCTGATTTCGGGTTTTGGAAAGCTGAACGGCTTTCCCCAGTAATCGCCCTCAAGCATGACCTCCATAAGCGCCCTGAAAAGCAGCCTGACCTCGGTCTCGAACTCGCCATAGGTCCTTTCCGGCGCAGATACGCCGTCCCAGACCTTCCCCTTGTAGACACAGGGTTTGTCTTTCCAGAGGGACGGAACGCCGGGGCTCAGCTGCACGGATGAAAATACGAGCTGGCCGCCGCGGGCAACCATCATCTGGGTCATTTCGTAGACAAACATCTGCATGAGCTGCCGTATCTCCTCGTATGGCATGCCCTCGAAGTAGGGCGCAAGAAATGTCAGGAAGTTATAGTACCCCTGCCCGCCGGCAAAGTTGGTCTGGGCACTCCCGAGCGCCTTTACCGCATGCAGCACCGCCACTTCCGCCCGCTTTGCCGGGCCCGCCACCGATGCCTTTGTCCCGTTGCCGTCCGGCATCAGGCCGTAATAAAAGAAATACCGCAGGTCCCAGTCCTGGCAGAACGGCCGCGTCCCGAAATACTCGAGGTCGTGGATGTGGATGTCACCAAAGAGATGGTGATCCGCGAGGTGCGGGGGGAGCTGGAGGAGGTACTGCTCCTTGCTTATCTTGTCGGCCTTCTTCTTGTGCGAGGTCTCGGCATTCTCCTGCAGGTTTGCATTGTCTTTTGCTTCAAAACCCCTGCCTACGTCAATCAGATGCGCATCGTACACGGGAGTGCCGACCCTCGTGCAGACGTTCCTGTACTGGACCATCCCGTGCTCGAGAAGGGTGATATTCATGATCTCCCTGATCAGCGGGCCGCTCAGCGTCTGCAGGCCGAGAGACAGGATCCGCCGTTCCACCTGCAGGGCAATATCGTGTGCGGTTTCACTATCCGCACTTTCATACCCGTAGAACGTCTCGACGAGGCGGGTCTCTTCGATGATCTGGCTGACGATACGATCCCTGTCCCAGTCGAGGATATGGCCGTCGCTGGTCCGCACCGGCGGCATGGGGGATATGAACACACCTTCAAGAGTGGTCTGCCGTGTGTCCTTTACCGCCATCAGGCTCCCTCGATCAGCTTCTGCACCTCTTTTTCCTGCACCGCACCGGATGAGAAAAGCTCCGCCGATGTCAGAAATTCTGAGTCTTTCTGGAGAACCGGGGCTTCGTTGACAAACACTCCGTTCACCCGGAGTTCGGTCATTGATTCTGCCGTGGACAGGTCACGCACCAGGTAGGGGATACCCCTGCGGGTCAGATATTCCTTTAGAAGTTCGCAATTCGGACAAAATTCAAGTGTATAGACAATCAACTGCTCATTTTCATCCATAAAATCCCCCCGGCATATTCAATATCCAGTAATAGCTGTTTGTAAAAAAATATTTGTTGATCGGTCGTCATTGTATATGCGGAGACCGGATTTTCTTTAAATATATATCTCCGGCCGGATGGCATGTGAACGCGAGGATGAATTGAAGGTTGGGTTTGAAAAAACGAGGTGATTGAATGGTCCGTCTTTTTGTTGCGGTTGAACTGCCTGAAGAAATCCGGGAGAATATCAGGGCTTCACAGGAGCACCTGAAAAAAAGCAGGGCACGTCTGACTCTTGTCGACCCGCCCCTCATCCATATCACGCTGAAGTTCATCGGCGAGGTCGATGAGACGTCAAAAGAGAAAATAAAGGCTGCGCTTGAAACGATACGTTTCGTACCCTTTGAGATTTCGGTGCAGGGGCTGGCTGGCAACAACCCGTCGCGCCCCCGGGTTGTCTGGTGCAGGGTTACTGACGATGGCCGGTGCGGCGAACTTGCCGGAATAATTGAGAAAGCACTTACCCCGCTTGGAATTCCACAGGAAAACCGGCCATTCCGGGCACATGCCACCGTTGCACGGGTGAAACAGTTCGAAGCAGACCTGCTCCCGGCCATTCGGTCGCAATCGGACCGCGAATTCGGCCGGGCACGGGTCAACGGCTTTTCACTCAGGAAAAGTACGCTGACTCCTTCGGGTCCGCAGTACGAGGATGTCATGGTGGTCACGTGGTAACCTGTTCAGATCTCGAGGAATCGGTTCTTGAAAGGATAGCCCCGGCGCCCGATGAAATCGCGCATATAAATGAAGTGGCCCGGAAAATAATCGCCCTTGTCGAGGCGTCGGGGATTGCCGGGGGAATGATTGTCGGGTCGGTGGCCCGGAACACGTGGGTGCGGGGGGACCGTGACCTTGATATCTTCATGCTCTTTGACCCGGCCCTCGACCGGAATGAACTTGAAGTGCAGGGGCTCTCGCTTGCCCGGAAGATTGCCGCCGGGTGCGGTGCAACCTACAGGGAGAAATACGCGGAACATCCCTACATTAACGCAAACATCGATGGTCTTGATGTGGACCTTGTTCCCTGCTACCGGGTGTCTGCCGCGACAGAGATACAGAGCGCCGTTGACAGGACCCCGTTTCATACCCGGTACATCCGGGAGCGGATTATACCGCATGTCAGTGACGTGCTTCTTTTAAAGCAGTTTGCCAAGGCGGGCGGAGTATACGGGTCAGACCAGATGACCGAAGGGTTCTCGGGATACCTGTGCGAACTCCTCGTGCTCCATTACGGCGGGTTCCACCCGCTCCTGGAGAGTGCAGCTGCGTGGAGACCCGGGACCCTGATCGACATCGAGGACCACCGGCAGAAGGATTTTTCAGACCCGCTTGTCGTCATCGACCCGGTCGACCCGAAGAGGAATGTCTCTGCCTCGGTCTCGGTTGCCCGCATGTTTGAGTTTGTCGAACTGGCACGCGGGTATCTTGAAAACCCTTCACCCGAGTTCTTTTTCGCACCCGTCCCGGGGGTTTTTTCACAGGCGGAACTCAAAGCCGAGCTGGACATGCGGGGAACACACCTTTATGCGATTACCTTTGACACCCCACCCTATATCGAGGACATCGTTGTGCCGCAGCTCAGGCGGAGCATGGACGCAGTCCGGTCGCTGCTCGAACGCCATGATTTCGTGGTGAACCGGGCTGATTGTGCCATGCTCCCGGAGCGGTGCATGCTGGTCTTTGAACTCCTCTTCGAGGACCTCCCCTCGGTCAGGAGGCACATCGGGCCACCGGTATGGAACAGGGAGAATGCCGCCAAATTTGCTGCCAAGTACGAAGACCTGCGTCACATAGAACTCTTTGCCGGGCCGTACATCGAAGACGGGAAGTACATTGTTGAAGTAAAGCGGCCGTTCACCAGTGTATCAGACCTTCTCCGGTCACACCAGGTGCTGGATGTGGGGCTCGGGAAGCACGTGAAGCAGGTCATGGAGGACTACTGGGAGCTGTCCCGCGATGAAGAGTGCTGGAGCGAGGGGTTCGCCCCGTTCCTATCAC
This sequence comes from Methanoregulaceae archaeon UBA467, assembly GCA_002503825.1. Lineage (GTDB taxonomy): Archaea > Halobacteriota > Methanomicrobia > Methanomicrobiales > Methanospirillaceae > UBA467. The sequence continues at coordinate 22,189 of DASP01000004.1, read as the reverse complement.
AGTTTGTCAGGTACGAGTCCCCGGTGATGAGAATAAAACGTCTGGTGAAGGGAATCGAGGACCGGTCCGAATAAGGGCGGGTTATTTAAAACTCACTTATATCTCATTTTTTTTATCGTGGAATAAACCGGACCTTTCCCGGAAATGACCAGGCAGGGCTGATACTTTTATATAATGACTGGCCTAATACTGGACTATCTATCATGGCATCAGATCGGCAGGAGTCAGCACTATCAGAGGTTATCGGATTTATTTTGATCCTCGGAGTGATTGCACTTCTTCTTTCCCTTTATATTGTCTATGTCGTTCCTGCCGAAGGGCGGCAGAATGAAATTCTCCATATGAACGATGTCGGATCAGAATTCAACGGGTATAAAATGATGGTTGACAGTCTGATCCTGAATGACCAGGTTGGTTCAACGATATACAATACATTCACCCTCTCAACCCAGGGAATTACCTCGTCTACCGGCGGGTTTATTACATTCCCCCTTTTTCAGCCGGCAGGATCAACCGGGGCAATTTTGATCAACCAGCGGGTTGACAACCTTGAGATTACTGCCCTGACGCTCGACCAGGCGCACGGCCCCGGCAACCAGGCCCCGAACCTCTCTGTCATTACCGATGAACCCCTGCATATCTATACAAATTTTACAATGCTTAGTTCATACCCGGTCTCGGGTTCCAATGTATCATTCATTCCACAGAATGCCGGGATATTGGTTGTCCCGCTCACGAATCCGTACTGGAAACTCTGGGTCAATCATACTCCGAGAGTTGACCATGTCTCTCCCGGCCTGTGGAATTATAATACCGATCTTACTATCTCTGTCGAAAAGAACGGATTGCCCACAATCCAGGAATTAACGATTATTAAAAATATCAAAAATAACACCCGTTATTTCGTGGATATCATCGATGAAGCCTATGGGATTAACACTGATCTTCAGTACCCGCTCTACCTGCAACGTATCCAGACGAGCGCCTACATTGCAAACGATTCGCTGGCGACAAGCTACGGTACCAGTTCGGGCATGTATCATGACTCCAGTACGCTTGGATCGCTTGAATACCGTTCCGGTAACAACTACTTTATCCAGCAGAATTATTACTACCAGATGGGCGGAATATTCCTGGAACAGCAGGACGGGATGGTCAATAAAATCCCGCCATCCATTGCGGTCTCAAAAAGTGTCAACAATATCACACTCGTGAAAGTTGACGAAGTGATTATTGTCGGGGGCGGAATAATTGGCGGGACTACCCCGGTCCAGGTGCAGACGCAATTATCTGGCATAAATATTTCAAAAATGTCATATGGCATTCCAAATGCAAAATGGGTTGCAATCACGATACATACCGATCCAAAAGCCGCGCCTATGTGGAACAGTACATTCACGAGAATTCTTACCAGTTCGAACGCAAAGGGAAAAGTGCAAAGTACCCCGACGTCGAGTACTCTCATCATCGACGGGTCTGATTCAACAAATTCAACCTACGATATAGAATTGGACGTTCTTAAGCCTATATTAAACGATAAAGTCGAGAGGATTGGGATTATTCTTGAATAATTCCAATATGGAATATTTATAAATTATAGTACGGAAAGTGAGTATGTGATGTCCTCCGACTCTGCAGTATCTGAATTGATTGGCGCTATTCTTCTGGTATCACTTGTCATTCTCGGAGTAATGATAGTTGCTGTGAGTGTGCTGTCACAGCCACCGCCTGAAGACGTTCCCCAGGTCAATGCCCTTGCCGATAATGTCAGCAAGACCGTGTATCTCTATCACGACGGAGGAAATTCTCTTGAACCGCAGGAGATCAGGACCATCGTCAACGGCCAGGACTCAACTTTTTCACTCGCAAATAACGAATCGTATCCATGGTCGGTAGGAAAAACCCTTAAAGTAGATTATACCGGTCCGGGCATGCCGGAGTATATTCAGCTGATCTATACCGGAGGATCTACCCAGACGCTGATATTAACAGCATCTTTTGTGCCGCCGTCGGTGACCGGAGGGCCGACGACTCTCCCTACTACTTCGACAACCACGATACCAACGACTATTGTGACCACGATACCAACGATCTGTCCTACACCGCAGGCCATCTTTTCAGGCAGCCCCTTGTCGGGCATCGTCCCCCTGTCCGTTTTATTTACTGATACCTCCACGTCCTCAAGTCCGATAATCAACAGGATATGGAATTTCGGAGACGGTGCGATTGTTTCGACGACCCAGCAGACGATCACCCATACTTACAATCTGGCAGGAGCTTATACCGTGAGCCTTACCGTCGAAAACCAGTGCGGAAGTTCAAACACCAGTACAAAGACGTCATATATTTCAGCAACCTGCTCATCCTCATCTGTTGATGCAGATAGAGTCTACCCGAGATGCGGGACATCCTGCCAGGTTTTAACAAATGGTACCTGCCAGGTGTCCCTGGGTTATTTCAACGATAATGCATATTGTGTGTACATACCGATTTTTGTACCGGTAGGATTCAGTAAAAATGAATTTACAACCGGGCTTCAGGATCGGGGACAACCCGAGATTTTTGACCCGGGAACCCACCTGAATGTTTTTACGGTATTTTTCACCGATAACAATGTAAAATGGAAACTGGGCGGAACCGGGCCTGATCATATGTTAGATCTTTCATGCCACAATGGAGTATGTTCATGTACAGATCCATAAACGCTCATTTTTTCCGGATAAAAATGGAAATCAAATAATTAAAAAGGACAAAAACGCGTGTTTATGAGGTCCTCCGGCACGGACCCTGCAGAATACTTCACATCGGATTGGATTTTGTTAAATCCTTTATGATAGCTTCGGTCGAAAGAACCGGAGTTATACCTTAATAATTGCGGTATGCGATATTTTATAAATTATATTGCGAAATGTGAGTATGTGATCTCCTCCGACTCTGCTTTATCTGAATTGATTGGCGCTATTCTCCTGGTGTCCATTGTTGCTCTCGGAGTGATAATTATTTCTGTGAGTCTTCTCTCCCAGCCGCCGCCGGAAGATATTCCGCAGTTGACAGCCCGTGCCGATAATGTAAGTAAAACCGTGTATCTCTATCACGACGGAGGAAATTCTCTTGAACCGCAGGAGATCAGGACCATCGTCAACGGCCAGGACTCATCTTTTTCGCTCGCAAATAACGAACCCTGGCCATGGTCAGCAGGAAAAACCCTGAAAATCGATTATACCGGGCCGGGGATGCCGGAGTATGTCCAGCTTGTCTATACCGGTGGTTCGACCCAGACCCTGATTATGACCGAATACTTTGTGCCGCCGATGATTACCGGGGGTCCCACAACTATTCCAACTCAGATTCCTACAACTGTTCCGACGACAATTCCAACTACCAGCCCGACAACCGGGCCGACGCCCGATTCTTCCCCGACCACTACGGTCACAACAACTGCAACTACAAGTCCCACACCCACGCCGACCCCGACGTGTGGATCGATATCCGGTTATAAATGGAATGACCTCAACGGCAACGGCATATGGGATACCGTTGAACCCGGCCTGGGTGGATGGACCATAAAAGCATACCGCTGCAACTCAGGAAACTGTAATTCTCTCACGTACCTGGGATCGAAAACAACTGGTCCCACCGGTTATTATATCTTTACCGGCCTCGCCTACCAGCCGGCAAACCTGTATCGTATAGAAGAGATCCTTCAGACAGGATGGCAGCAGACATATCCTTCTTCAGGATATCAGGATGTGCATCTCGAACCTCCGGGTTCACCGGGACAACCGGGAAAATGTTATGAAACCGAAGTGAACTTTGGCAACAAACAGATTTCTCCCCCGGTCGCTGATTTTATCGGGAGTCCGACATCCGGAAGTGCTCCGCTCACGGTCCAGTTTACCGATCAGTCGACCGGCAATCCGACACAATGGGCATGGGATGTAAATAATGATGGTATCACCGACTATACCACGCAGAACCCTTCGCACGTGTATACCTCTCCGGGAACATATTCTGTAAAATTAACTGCGACGAATGCCGGTGGAAGCAACACAAAAATCAGGACAGGGTATATCACCGTAAATCCACCCGTTCTAATCAGCATATACCTGAATGCCAATAAAGAGGGATTACTGCAATCAGGCAATTATATCCAGTTCAGGGTAACAGGCCTATATTCGTACATCAGACATGGAAATTCGTATTATAGCCTGGATCTGAATGATATCGTTAAAATGGAACTTACCAGTGATGTGAAAGGATCCATATACGCAACGTCATCCTATATTAGTGATTTCAGGTTTGATCAGGTGAAATTGTACATTAATGGCGTTGATAAAGGAACAAAAGACATCGGGGGCGGGGATATCTGGATCAGCAGTTATGACTCCTACGTCTCCACGTTGACGATTGTCGTGCCGGCGTATAACGCATGGACACATTTCCAGGTTAATAATCCGCCCCCGCTTATCTATGGCCAGGATAATCGTGTGATACGGGTATTTAATTTACAACCGGGTCCGTATGGCGTGATGAACCTGAATAACAATAATGATGTCTACTATAACGGAGGAGCTACAGGATATTCGATTACCTGACCTCTTTTAATAAGATGTATAACGTGCATATGTCCGGGTAATCATCCCCTATATCCCCCTTTCCCCGGGAACACCGGTTATCCCCATCCTAATTTACTATTCCGGTTTATTCCGGTTTCATGATCCCTTATTCCCGGCCGGGACAAATAACGGACCCGTGCGGGTGCAGCCAGGCCTGTTAAGCTACCACAAAGCCTATCGCGGCTCCAATTCATCATAAGAATTGTATGGTATCTTCCATGGGTGTACCTGTCCGTCCGGGACGGGTACGACTCTTCATCTGTTCAGCGATGATCATTTTAGTTATTCCCATTCTCTGTATGGCATCGACACCGCCAATCCAGCCATCACTTCTTGTAAATGTATCAGATAATTCTGCGGGCCGGAATGCATCATTCTCGCTCCTGTTTACCTGGGACGGGTATGTCCCGTACAACATACCGCCTGAATATATTGTTGTTGAGGTCGTGAGCATGAACGATGGTTCAAGGCTGGGAACATTTTCTGTTTCACGTCAAAACGAGGTATGCGAGGTCGGAAATATCTGTACCTACCGCTCTTCGGTCGACATGGGGATTTTACCGCCCGGAGCGTTCATGCTGGTCGCCCATGATCCGCTGTCGGGAGCTACCGCCCGCCACCAGGTGACCATCAGCTCCCACGGGGAGGGGAATACGGATTTTTTTGACCGGTCAGAACAGGAGCCGGCATTTTTTGTTGTGTCCGGGATACTCGTAGTGTTACTTGTCGCTGCTCTTGCGATGCTGATAGGGAGGACGGAAAAGAGGTGAGGGCCAGACCCCTGTTCCGCCACTGCCCGTGCGGATCGATGAAGGGTTGACCGGGTAACGGGGTGGACCCGTGCGTTCGAAACCCGTAAAGGAGACATCCGGGGACTTAATGCTCCCCGGGTGATGAACCGGACGATTCGTGGAACGCTGGCGAAATGACGTGGGACTTCCACCCCCTCTGCCGGCTGACTTTTTTAGGACCGGCATTCACTACCATACAATGATTCCCCGGGCTTTTCCACCCGGCGACCCGGGCCCTGACCTGCCGGTATGACCGCATTTATGCCTTATGTTCCTCCTCACCGGTAAACCGGAATTTACTCTTCGGCACGGTCATCACAAACCGGGCACCCTTTCCGGCTTCTCCGTTCTCGGCGATGGTAATTCCGGTTATTGCGAGGATCTCACGCGAGAGGAACAATCCAAGACCAGTATTCTTCCCAAAACCGCGTTCGAAGAGATGCTTCCTGACATCTTCCGTGATCCCGACGCCATCGTCTGCGAACACAACATACAATCCATCCTCTGTCTCTGTGCAGGAAACAGTAATTGTCGTAAACGGAGCTGCATACCGGAATGCATTATCAAAGAGGTTATGGAAAACTTTCTGGAGGAGAGGATCTGCAAAAATCTCAATATTCACGCAGGTAATTGTCAGGGTCACGTTCTCCATCTTGAAGACCGAGCCGGCCTTCTTTACCGTTTCCCCGACATTCTGCCAGCGTGCTTCTTTCACACCGATCTCCTGGTATTCCCTGGTAAATTCGATCTGGTGGCGGATTGTCTTTGCCGCCTTATCCAGATACCCGATATACTCCTGCATTCCCGGGCTCTGGACCTCGTCGCCGGCAAGATCAATATACCCTTCCAGAACAGATACCCCGTTCAGAATATCGTGCCGGGTGATGCTCGAGAGCAGGTTGAGTTTCTTATTTGCCTGCTGCAGGGCTTCATCAGCGTTTTTGCGATCGGTAATGTCTTCAACCACGCCCTGGTAGCCTTTTATCTTCCCGGCTGAGTCAAAAAAAGGGAGTGCAGTGATCGTCAGGATCCGTGTACGACCGTCTTTTGACAGGCAGGTATGATTCATACGGAGGTAAGGGCGCTTTTGCCTGACATGTTCGGCGAAGATGGCACCAACCCGATCGATGTCGTCGGGTGAAACCATGATACTAAAGGGCATTTTCCCCACCAGTTCCTCTGGATCATACCCAACGAGATCCCTGACACGGTTGCTGACAAAAGTGAAAATACCATTCGTATCAATCTCGAACACAAATTCATCCGCAGCGTCTATCACATTGTGGAACCGCTCTTCGCTCTTCTTCAGCGCCTCCTCCGCCCGTTTGCGTTCGGTGATATCGATTACGGTGATCAGACCCGCCGGTTTCCCCTGGAACGTGATCGGGCTCCCCGAGAGTGCGACCCATTTCCTGCCGCCATCTTTTGTAATGATTTCGAAATCATAGGATGTCAACGCGGATTCGCGGGTCTGCCGTTTTCTGCCGGATTCTTTAACGAACGGCTGGAACCCGGGAGCTACGAAGTCCCAGTAGTGCATTGTATAAAGCTCATCGGCGGAGTAGCCCGATATCTGTTCTCCGGCAGGGTTCGTATAGACCCAGTAATCATCCTGGTAGATCGCAATTGCAAACGGGCAGGACTCGGCGAGGGTTCTGAACTTCTCTTCGCTTTCCTGCAGCGCCACCCCCGCCTTCACCCGATCGGTGATGTCCCGGATATTATGAACTGCACCAACAAGCGTCCGTGTCTCATCGAGAATCGGGTCGGTAGTAACGACAAACCAGCGGTCGCCTATCTTCAGTTCCATCTGTTCCCGTTTAAGCGAATGCAGCATCCGGACAAACGGGCAGCCGGGAACCGGTTCCGTCGTTTTATGCACTACCTCATAGCAGAGCCGCCCGACAAAGTCATCGGTATTTTGTGCACCGGCGAACTCCTGCATCATACGGTTGCATTGTACTATTCGCTGGTCAGCATCTAGGATGCAGATGGCATCCCGGGTCGAGTCAAATGTGCTCTGCCAGCGGAGCGACGCCTCATGGAGGGACTGTTCCGACCGCATAAGGTCGGTGATGTCAGTGAAGGTCGTGGAGAATCTGCCCTTTGCCTGACGAGACACCGTGATCTGTAAATACTTCCGGCTGGATTCGAAATAGGCCTCGAACGTTGCCGGCTCACCGGTCTCGGCGACCCTGGAACAGATGTCCAGGAAAGGGGCTTTTTCCGTTTTGTAAAGCTGTGATGCCAGTGCCCCGATAGCCCGGGATCTGCTGATTCCCAGGATCCTCTCCTACGCCGAATTGACTTCGAGTATCCGGCAGTCCACCACCCTGCCGCCATCGAAGATGAACTCGTAAATACAGATTCCAGCCGCAATGTTCTCAAAGAGCGACCGGAACTTGTCCTCGCTTTCCTGCAGTGCTTCCTCTGCCCGTTTCTTTTCGGTGATGTCCCTGATTGTGCCCTGGAACCCGAGTACATTGCCATCCGCGTCTTTCCTGGGTACGGAGGTCACGAGTGTAGAGAGGAGGGTCCCGTCTTTTTTACGCAGGTTGACCTGGTACTCCTTTGTATACCCTTTCTCTATGATGGTCCGGATATGCGTCCGGCGGTCATCGGGATTTTCGTATAATTCCGCCACATTTACCGACATCAGCTCTTCCCTGCTGTCATAGCCAAACATTTTGATGAATGGTGTATTGACATCCACTATCTCCCCTGTAAGGGAGGTGATAAAGACTGCATCACGCGATGTCCTGAAAAAGTCACGATATTTCTTCTCGCTCTCTTCCAATGCGTATCTTTCATGGTGATGTGTCACTGCGGTCTCAATCATGTGGATCAATTCGGCAAATTGTGCTTTCGGCTCACCACCTTTCTGGAGATAGAAATCGGCCCCGTTGTTGAATGCCTCGATCACTACCTCCTCCCGCCCTTTACCGGTAAATATGAGAAACGGCGTGTTATCTCCAGAGCTTCGGAGTACTTTTAACAATTCGATGCCGTCCATACCCGGCATCATGTAATCGGAAACAATAGCGTCGTAAGAAGTTGTCTGTATTTTTTCCAGTGCTGCCTGTGCAGACTCTGCTATATCGACCGTGAAACCGCCTGTCTGCTCAAGATACCGTTTACACAGGTGAAGGAGGCCGGATTCATCATCAACGTAGAGTATGGAAATCATGACGTATCAGCACTGAAATTCCTCAGAACCTTGTATTGATACTTCACTTAATCACCTAAATGTATATTGAAACACCCTTCTCCCGACGTCCGGCCGTGCACTGAATATCCCCGTCGACCGGCAGCTCTACACCGTCCCACTGCGGTCTCTTACCCCGGTCATCACCGGCTCTGCCCGCACGGGACCGCGGGTCAGGAGAACCGGATAGAGTAAAAGGGAAACGGACCTGCCGGGGCATCCGGGGTTATGCAGCACCACGTACACCCCGCACTCACTTTCACCCTCTGCCCACCCGTTCCTCAAATACCCACCTCACCACATGATTGGTATGCATACACTCTTTTACGCGCCAGAAAAACCATTATTTTCGGATCTTCAGTATTTTGAGTTCAGTTACTCACCCGAACACATCACCTGCCGCGACACGCAGATCAGGGAGATATATGCATTCATACACCCGGGCAGGAAAAAAAACCGTCCGCTTGTGGCAGTCATCCGGGGACTTCCCGGAACTGGAAAGACGATGTGCATCAACCGGGCTCTCAGGCAGGCCGGTGCACGGTCACACACGATAGTCCCCGTATATTTCAATGGTCATGAGTCCCTGACGTCTTTTGAAATGTATGAAGATATTTATTACACGCTTTCCAGGCCCGCTTCCTCATATCAGAAGTTTTCTCATGATATACTCCCGTCCCGGATACGACTGCTGCTCCAGGAAAAAAATGCGTTCCTGGTGATACATCTCGCTGACGCACACCGGTACCTGTTGGATGGTGTACTCAACAGTGTGCTTCAGAGCCTGCTCCGTCTGAATGATACGTTTCCCGTTCCAAGAGTCAGGATACTTCTCTCTGCGGGTATGCCGCCGGATAATCTGATGAATAATCTTGATCCCGCGATTCGTTCTACATTCAACGATAAAGAGATTTATTTCCCGGTCTATAGCCGGGAAGAAGTATCCCACATTCTCAGGGAAAGAGTGACCATGGGCCTGAATCCCGGGGTCATGCCGGAAGAATCCTTTGAATTGATTGTAAATACCACCGTTCTGAAGAACGATCTAAGAACCGGCATTGAACTGGTGAGAAGTTCGGTGATACAGGCAGAGATGAATGCACGTGAAATGGTGGATACCAGTGATGTCATGAAAGCCACAGGTGATTATTACCATTTGTGACGGGATACTCCGGGTTATGTCATCCTCCCGCACCCCCGGCTCCCATCAAATCCTTTTTAACGTTTTTAATCGATTCTATTCATATATTCAGGATATCAGCCGGTAACCATGACAGAAGAACCATCGCTGTTCAGCACAATCAGCATAAGAGTCGTCATCATCATCGCGGTCATCATTCTCGCACTTGTCCCGGTACTTGTGGTCTTCAATATTGTCCCTGCACCGCAGTCCGTCTATGTCAATATCACGATGGACCAGACAGGCGATCTCCTTTTATTGCACCACACCGGCGGGGAAGCCCTCGATAAAGAGCTTGTTACCATTACAATTGACAACAGCGCCGTCCCGGAAAACCTGATATTTATCACTGGCGGCCAGGACTGGCCATGGTCAATCGGAAAGACCGTGGCGGTCCCGCTTTCACCGTACCAGGGAAACCAGGAGCTAACCGTCTGGTACGGGCAGGAGAAAGAGAGAGTCCGGATATTTTCAGGAATCGTCATGCCCGTCGTATCGCCTGTCACCCTCATCCCGACACCTGTCGTAACCGAAACGCCGGTATCTCCCACGCCCACGGAGACAATCGTTACAGTCAGCCCGACCCCGTCACCGGCGCGAACCCCGGAACAGACCCCTGCCCTGCCGGTCGCAGAGTTCGGGGCTGCCCCGAGATCGGGGTCTGCACCGCTCACGGTCGTGTTTGAAGACCACTCCACCGGCACTCCTGAATCATGGGAGTGGACATTCGGGGATAATAGTACAGCAGATGTCCGTAACCCGGTCCATACCTACGCTGAACCGGGCATCTACACGGTCTCCTTAAATGTGAAGAATGCCCTCGGGGCGAATTCAAAGATCAGGCAGGGATATGTCGTTGCAGAAAGCCCGGGCCCACGACAGGACATCTTCCTCGAGGGCAGTCGTGACGGGTACCTGCTCCCGGGTGTCGCACAGTTCCGTGTCAACGGAGATAATTCACAAATAAAAATCGGCGGACGCTGGGTCTATCCTGCCGACGGAGATATCGTCAGGATTGTAACCGATACTGAAGGGCGGGGAAAAATATCGGTCACAGAGCCGTTCATCGTCCAATATGAATTTCCATCAGCCGTCCTTTACTTAAACGGCGAAATTGCCGGGAGCGGTGCCATTACCGACATCCGGATCACGTCCTTGGACGAGTTCCGCTCTGACCTTACACTCTTTCTCCCTGCGTCAGAGGGCAGCGGAAGGATTATTTTTTCGGGGACTACACGGCAGCTCGAACAATATCCGGGTCCCGTCACTATCTCCCACATCTACCCGGACAGCTCAGGGACGCTGTCCCTCGACACCTACCTGCCGGGACGTGTGAAATTCCAGGGAAGCGCAGAGAGGATCGAACTCTGAAAAGTTGATTCCGGGAGAACAGAACATCATTTTTCTCCCGTTTTTTTACAGTGACCCGGTAAATATTAGGATAGATTCATATATCCTGAAGAGGTGACTGATTAATAACATAAAAATGTTTATTTCCCACAGGCAGGACATCAGGTTTTGCCAGAGGGATAATATAACGGGTGGAAAAGGATGAACCGTGAATCTGCACTTTCAAGTAGTATTGTTCTGGTACTGATTGTATCCCTTGCGGTGATCATTGTCGCAGTAGTGGTGGTATTGTTTCTGTTCCCGCCACAGCCCGACGTAGTGCCGACCCTGAATGCAAATGTCGAATCTTCGGGAAACATTGTGTATATCTATCACGACGGGGGATCCGCGCTTCAGAAGGAGCGGACAATAATAAGGATAAACGGGGAGGAGATCCCGCAAAGTTCAATAAACTTCCTGCATTCACAGGACTGGCCATGGACCGCAGGGAAGACGCTCCGTGCGGTTTACAGCGGTGCCGATGCACCCGGACTGGTCCAGGTAATATACTCGGGCGGATCACAGCAGGAGCTGATATATACAACCGAAATACAGATTCCGCAACAGACCCCCATTCCCATTTCCACCATCCAGACACCCCTGCCGACTACACCCCCGCCCACCGCCACTCCTGCGTCAGTATCTCCCGGTGTGACGCAGATCGTCACGGAGCCCGGAACACTTGCCCCGCAACCCCCGATCTCTGCGTTTAGTGCAGAGCCACGATCGGGTCAGTACCCGCTTACCGTCTCCTTCAGCGATATCAGTACAGGATCGCCGGATTCATGGCTCTGGAACTTCGGGGACGGTGAATCGTCAACCGAACAGAACCCTGCCCATACCTACCGGAATACCGGTACCTATCCCGTGACGCTCACGGTCAGTAATCCCTACGGCTCGAACACGAGAACAAAAGCAGACTATATAGCGGCCGGTACCATTCCTGCGGCAAATTTTGTCGGGATGCCAAAAGACGGGGCTGCACCGCTCGAAGTTCAGTTCAATGACCTTTCCACCGGCAATCCGGGAAGCTGGTCATGGGATTTCGGTGACGGGCAGATCTCAACCGGACACAACCCGTCACATACCTACTATTCACCCGGGATATATTCCGTAACCCTGACCGTATCAAACCAGTTCGGAACAAATACACGTATCCAGACGAATTATACGAGAGTAACGGAACCGGTGATAGTGGATGTCTATCTCGCCAACTGCCGGAATGGTTACCTTGTCCCCGACGGGTATCTCCAGTTCATGGTTGCAGACTCCGATGCCTGGATTAAAATTTCAGGTTCTATTTACCGGTTCATGGAGGGCGATACCGTCCAGCTCTTCATCAGCGACCTGGAGAAAGGGGAGATCGACGTAAATGCAAACGGCATCACCTCTTTCACGTTCGACGATGTCAGGATGTACGTCAATGGAGAATTTGCAGAGCGCGGTATTGTCCCGGGCATTAATGTCCCACGCTTCGAGGGGCTTAAATCAACATTCACGCTTGTCGTCCCTGCAGGGGAGACCGATATACTGATGTTTTCGAATGGCGGACGCGTATTCAACACAGATGGTAAAAAGATAACCATCATCAACTTAAAACAGGACTCCTCGGGAAAAATGTACTATTCACGAAAGACGGGAGACGTCGGATACCGGGGAGGAGCCGACGGATACCAGCTCGGCTGACAGTTATTCAGTGAAGCGACTGAAGATCCCCCCCTTCTTTTTTTCCAGTTCTGACAATCTGCGGGTGGCGAACTCTTTGAGCTGTGCCGATTCATCATCGGCATATTTCAGGAAACCGCGATACGCATCCGTTGCATCAGGGGTACGTGCAATTTTTTCACATGCGAGTGCCTTATTGATATACGCACGGGGATATTCCGGCCGGATGCTGATGGCCTGGTCGAACTCCCTGACCGCTTCCTCGCACATGTTCCGGTTGTAATAGATATTCCCGATATTATAATGGGCTTCGGCAAAATCCGGCTTTATACTTATAGCACGGTTGAAATCTTCAATTGCCTCATCGATGAGTCCTTTTTTTCCAAACTCGATCCCCCTGTTGTAATAGACAGTCGGGCTTTCCGGGTCGATTTTAATCGCCGTGGAAAAGTCTTCGATCGCTTCGTTGTAACGACCCATTTCGGCAAACGCATTTGCACGGTTGTCATACGCCCTGGAGTTTTCAGGGTTGAGGATAAGGGCGCGGGTGAAATCTTCAACCGCTTCCTTTATCCGGCCTGTTTTTTGATATTCTATCCCCCGCAGGTTTAATACCACGTCATCTTCGCGTAGTTCAAGTGCCGTATTAAAATCTTCTATCGCTTTTTCTGCATCCCCGGACCTGCTGTATTCCATTCCTCTCCCCATCACTGCTTCATAAGAGTGCGGATCGGTTACGAGCGCCCTGGTAAAATCCTGCAATGCTTTTTCTGCTTCTCCCATCGCGGAATATTCCCGGGCCCTCCGGATATATGCCGGGACAAGAGTGTCGTCAATTTCGAGAGCCCCTGTAAAATCCGCAAGCGCTCCTTCCCTGTCACCTGCTGATGCCTTAAGCCTGCCACGGGCAAGAAGGGCCTCAGGAACTTTCTCATTCAGTTCGATGCACCGTGCAAAATCAGAAAACGCCTCATTGTGACGTCCCGCTTTACCATATTCCTCTCCCCTTGCAAGAAAAGCCGCTGCGGATCCCGGGGCAGTCTCAATTGCCTTTGAAAAGTCCTCAACCGCTTTTTCGGGCAGCCCGTATCCTGAATACGCATACCCCCGCATCAGCATAAATCCGGCATTACCAGGTTCGAGTGTCAGGGCCTGTGAAAAATCAGTAATTGCGTCCTGGTACTTACCCACGGCCAGGTATGCTTTTGCCCTGCAGTAATACGCCATGATAAAATCCGGCCTGATATCAATAACATGAGAGAAATCCCGTGTCGCCAGGTCGTACACATCCATCAGGAAAAACGCCCTCCCACGCGCATAGCATGCATCGCTGTAATCAGGATCAATCTCAATGGCTTTTGTAAATTCAGATATTGCACGTTTATACATCATGGAGTTGAGGTAATCCCGGCCCCGCTGGTAGTACGGCTCTGCAAAGCGGGGATTGATCTTCATCGCGTTGTGAAAGTCCCGGATGGTTTCTTTCGTCGTCCCGATCCTGTCATACTCGTTTTTCCTGTTGTAATAAGCCTCGATGTAACCGGGGTCCAGTTCAAGGGCTTTATCATATTCTGCTATCGCTTTCCCGCTCTGGGAAAGTCGCGAATATTCAAGGCCGAGCCGGTTGTAGAATTCGGCATCGCCGGGATTCGCATCAATCTCCTCAAATATTTCCTGGAGTACCAGTTCCTCCCCAAACGGAATTACCGAGCGGATATTCTGTTCATTCCGGTACATGCTCCCGGTAAGGGTATCTGAACCTGAAACTGCATCCACATGTTCTCCCGCGTCGCCGGGTGGATCTCTTTCCAGGGGGTCGTCTGTTTCAGGATGAATTCCTGCATTTTCCACCGGGGTCTCCGGAATTTCAGGTCCTTCATAGACCGGAACAGGGGCCGGAGCTTTCAGGGACGGATTTTCTGCTTCAATTGCAAGGGTGAAATCATCGATAGCTTCATCATACCGGCCTGTTTTGTTGTAGAGCACGCCACGGTTGTTATATGCCTCGACAAAATCAGGCCTTATCCTGATGGCCCGGGAGTAATTATCGATTGCCTCTTCGAATTCTTCGGATTTACTCAGTTCCACGCCGAGATTCAGATATGCGTCTGCATAATCGGGGTTTAAGTCGGTACATTTCCGGTAGTCCCGGAGTGCTTCTTCTGAATGCCCGGATTTACTATATGCCAGGGCCCGGTTGTAATAGACATCAGGATTATCAGGCATAATTTCTATTACGCGGGAGTAATCCGAGACTGCGTCGTCGTATGACCCGCTTTTACTGAACTCAAGCCCCCTGTTAAAATATGCCTTGACAAAACCGGGATCGAGTTCGAGCGCCCGGTTATAATTCTCCAGTGCCAGGGCTGAATTTCCTGTCCTTGCATGGATAACCCCTGAATTATTATACGCTTCAACGTAACCGGGGTTGATGGCGAGCGCCCTTGAAAAATCCTTCAGTGCCGCATCATTTTCACCCATTCTTGAGTATTCCACACCCCGGTTGTAACAGGCTTCGGCGAAATCGGGATCGGCTTCCAGCACATGCGAAAAATCCTGAACGGCCAGGTGACTCTCCTGCAGAAATGAATAGGAAATCCCCCTGTTATAATATGCCTCGACAAAATCGGGCCTGATGAGCAAAGCAGATGAATAATCATCTATGGCTTTTTCATATTCTTTTTTCCCTGCGTACGCCACCCCGCGATTCAGGAATGCTTCTGCGTCGCGCTGGTCCAGTTCAATGGCACGTGAATAGTCCCTGATTGCTTCATCCAGGTGCCCCTTTTTATGAAATGCTACACCCCGGTTATAAAATATCTGACCGTTCAAACGGACTCCCCCTTCGTCAGGAACACATATCGTTTGTTACGTGGTGGTCCCCCTGAATCCCTGATTGCTAAATCAGATTATCACATCAATATATCTTTCCCTCAGGAGGACCACATTTGCAGGAGGCAGACTGCCGGAATATAGTTAAATTGCAAAAATCGAAGTTAGAAATAGTTATAGGAATTTATGCAGATACAATTACAAATAATCGCTGTCTGTTCATTCCGGCACCCCGATCATAGAAAGGGCATATTTATTGCCTCCACCCCCTCCTGAAAAATGATAAAACGAGGTACAACTAATGCGAAAAACACTGCCAATAAAAATCTTATGCCTGTGTATCGGCATTCTTTTTCTTGTCCAGACCGTGCCCGCCATCGGGGCGCAGGAGAAAGTAGTGCTCTACTCCACGGACTTTTCATCGAATCCCGGTTGGACCACCAATAACCCGTCCCGCTATTACTGGGATAACGGGAGATACCACTACGAGACCGAAGGAGGGACGAACGGATACAGTTTTATCCCGATCGATTATGATAACGGTGATCTCGTCCTCGAATATGATATTACACCGGTTACAACAAGTAAAGACGGTGCATTCCGTTTTGGCGTCACAAGCAACGAGATGGATATCAGCAGGGGTACGAACGTCCTGTCCATATTCGAGAACGGGAAATACGGGAGGCTGATGGAGCTCCGTGTCATAGACCAGAACAACCATATCCATTCGGCAATGAGCTATTACACCTCGTATTGCGGTTCACAGAAAGATTGTGAAACAAAGCAGTTCCTGGATAATACGACCTATCATGTGGTGATGCGGTATAACGACGGCCTCCAGAACGCGGACCTGAAAGTCACCGAAAAAGCGACCGGTGAATTTCTCTGGGGATATTTCGTCCAGATCGGGCAGGACCTTCATTTCCTGAAACGACTCGCGATAACAACGAAAGGGGATTATGTCACCGGAAATTATGCCGAAGGATATATTGACAATGTCGAGCTTTACACCTTCAGGCCCGTCCCGCAGACCACGGTGACGACCGTCCCCACGACCCCGCCGACAACGATACCGACGACAGTACCTCCAACGACCGTGCCGACAACACAGGCCCCGACAGGCGTTCCGGTGATCTGCAGTTCGCTCATCATCGCAGGAATTATCGTATTGGCGGTGCAGGGCAGGAAGAGGGACTAAAAAAAATCCAGGTGACTACGATGCTCATGCTCATGGTCGCAGGATGACGCGGTATTCCATGTATGGGTCCCGGTTCAGGGAGCATCATGAATTATACCTTATTTTCAATTTCAGTGGTCTTTTTCACATAAACGAAGCAGGATAAGATCAGACGTCAAAAAGCAAGGAGAGAACAGAAGTGTCAGAAGAGGAACACTCAGACGAACATATCATCGAGGCGATAGGAAAAACACGGGTTGTCATACGAAACGGCAGGGTGATATCTGTCGGAGACCCGCTGATCAGGGAATGCCCTCTTGCCAGGCGCTTTGCACGACCGGTTCACACGATCTCGCCTGACGAGGTTGCGGAAAACATCAGGTTCCGTATCAGCTCCTTTGGCATGTGTACCGCTGACAGGGAGGTGACCATGGAGAGTGAGTTTGTCGGGTTCGGTGCATCCGAACTGGTAAGTTTCGGAATCTCACATGGTATGCTTGATGCCGCGGTAATTGTCTGTGACGGGGCCGGCACCGTGATCGCGGATAGCCCGGCCCTGGTTCAGGGTATCGGGGGCAGGATGTCAGGGCTGGTTAAAACAACCCCTCTCCCGGAGGTAATATCTGCGATCCGGCTGGCCGGAGGGATTGTCGTCAACCCGTCTGATGCAGGCCTGACCCAGTTCAAAGGGGTCAGCGTTGCAGCATCCAATGGCTTTTCAAAGGTCGCGGTGACGGTGACAAGCCCGGATGAATCAGAAAAAATCAGGGAGCAATATCCGGAGGCATTCATCATCGCCGTTCATACGTCAGGTATAAGCGATGAATGTGCAGAACGCCTCGGAAGGTCTTCAGACATTCTCACCGCATGCGCATCGCGGGCGGTCAGGGAGTATGCGGGGAAACATGCCCTTCTTCAGGCGGGCGCTGCCATCCCTGTTTTTGCCATGACCCGTGCGGCAAAAGATCTCATCCTCACAAAAATCGCGGCCACACCATCACAGGTGGTCGTGCTCACTACACCGCTTCCCTACACGCGGGACCAGCACCCGGAACCACTCGTATAATTCTTTTTTTTGCTCCCGGGTATTTTGTACAGGTTCAACCGGACCATTCCATCCTTCGCGGATCCCGGACAGGTCTTTGTTCCGACTTTGGTACTGGCACAAGCCCAACCGATATTCTGAACAAGACGAAGTACTACCGCTTCAATGAAGGTGACTGAACACAGTCCCGGGTCAGGGGTGACAGGCCTGCAACCTTAAACGGGGTGCGATAAATACGGGGAAAGGGTGAACGATAAATCCCTGCCCGTCATGAGAACCGTTCTGAAGTCAGCGGGCCGGGAAAAAAAGTATCACGCCGTTTCACCATAGATGAAGATCTCGTCGATACTCACACCGAAATAACGTGCAATTTTAAAGGTAAGGTCCAGCGACGGATCATACTTCCCTTTCTCAATTGCGAGAATGGTCTGCCGGGTGACCCCGAGGTCATGAGCGAGCGCCTCCTGCGTGAGGTCATGCATCGCCCGGAAGACCTTAATCCTGTTCTTCATCCGTTTCCCACTCCCCGTACTTCCGGGCATAGTAGATCCGAAACCCGACATAGAGGAAGAACATCAGGAAAAGAAGTGCAAGCTGAATGTAACCGAAATATCCGAGGCGGATCAGCCCGTCATTCGGTACGCCCGCACCTGCGTCCGGTATTCCCGGCCCTGCGTCAGGTGAATTCAGGCTCACGTTCAGCACACCGGGTCCTCCTTTGGGCGGGGGGGAACTGTGTGGAAAACCTGGCGCTCCAAGACCCATCACTGCACTGCCAAGGCTGGTTGCAAAAAAAACCACCCAGAATACCGTGAAGGTCGTCACCCCTGCCTTCTGCGTGATAAGGGCAGCCCGTTCATCCACCTGCCGGTCTGTAATCCTGCGTTGTGCTGCATACAGGAGGAGGACTCCGATTATAAACGCACCGGTGATAAGCATTGGATTCCGGTACTCTACCGACAGATAGAACAGACCGACCTCAATCAGGCCCACGATCCCGGCGAGAATGTAAAAAGTATTTTGCTTCATAGTTTTCCAGATGTATTATATGTATTACATTTAGTAATATAATATTAACTTATGAGATATTGATTTTTAAAGGTACCTTATATCACCTAAGACCTGCCGGACAGTATCCTGAAAAGACGAGGCCGGGGTGTATATTAAAAAATATCTGTCATTGCCGGTTTTCCGGGTTGATACTGTATTAATGATAAGAAAAAGCTGGATACGATGATCCGGGATACCTTTCCCGGACGTGATCGCATTACGGGACTCATGGATCAGGTGCACGAAACCATGAAACTCACTTTTTACCCGTTTTTGTAAAGGACATTCTCTCCCGGACATGCTGAATTCCAGGGTAAAACCTGAGCGGGTTTCCAGTAAGGAATATCCTCATCCCGGTCAAACCTAATCTTTCGTGACCCTTACGGTTGAGAAGAGGATCCTCCTCCTCGTTACATCCCTTGCCTCTTTTCTTGTCCCGTACACCGTTTCCTCGATCAATGTGGCGCTTCCGGCTATCGGGTCAGACTTTGGTCTCGATGCAGTGAGCATGGGGTGGGTCACCTCGGCATACCTGCTCACCGCAGCGGTGTGTATCATCCCTTTCGGTAAGCTCGCCGATATGTATGGCCGGAAACGTCTCTTTATTCTTGGAAACATCCTTTTTATCGTGGGTTCGTTATTTGCTGCCCTCTCGTGGTCCGGATACGTCATCATCGCTGCAAGGATCGTCCAGGGACTGGGAGGTTCCATGGTCTTTGCAACTTCTATTGCCATTATTACTGCGGTATTTTCTCCCGGGGAGCGGGGACGGGCGATCGGGATTATTACCGCCACGGTGTATGCCGGCCTTTCCATCGGGCCGTTTCTCGGCGGCATCCTCACACAGCAGGCCGGGTGGCAGAGCATATTTTTGTTAAACGTTCCCATCGGGATCGTCGTCATGGTCCTCACGCTCGGATACATACGCGGGGAATGGGCAGAACCTGCAGGTCAGCGGTTCGACATTGCCGGGGCGATACTCTATTGCATAATGCTTATCGGGGCGTTATACGGTCTCACCCTGCTGCCCGGACCGGACGGCGTGATATGGATGGCCTCAGGAGCTGTCTTCCTGTACGGGTTTTACCGGTGGGAGCGTCATTTTCCCTACCCTATGCTTGATCTTTCGGTGTTCCGGAACAACAGGACATTTGTTCTTTCAAACCTCGCCGCGATGATCAACTACGCGATCGTGTTTGCCGTGGGATTCCTCATGAGTCTCTACCTGCAGTACAACCGCGGTCTCGACCCCCAGACAACCGGTATCATCCTCGTCACCATGCCGGTCGTGCAGATGGTCGTCTCTCCCCTGGCCGGCTCCTTTTCAGACCGTATCGAGCCCGGGATCCTCGCCACTGCCGGGATGGCCTTTACCACTGCAGGACTCGCGCTGATGGCGCTCCTCTCACCGTCAACGCCCCTGCCGCTCATCATTGCCGGGTTGATAATTCTTGGTTTTGGGTACGGGCTCTTTTCGTCCCCGAACACGAACGCGATAATGAGCTCGGTGGACGTCCGTCACCTTGGTGTCGCCTCGGCAATGGTCTCCACGATGAGAGCGGCAGGCCAGATGATCAGCATGGCGGCAGCGATGATTGTCTTGTCCCTCTTTATCGGTTCCCGGCCGATCTCCCCTCCCGTCTATCCCGAACTGCAGCACAGCGTCACGATGACATTTGCCCTTTTCTTCATTGTCGGGCTGTTCGGCATATGGGCCTCGTATTCACGGGGAACCATCCGCATGTGATCCGGTGAACACCAGAACCGGCGGGATATATACCACCTGCCGGGACACTTGTCGCGGCCAGGGTCTGCCCGGGATGCGGCTTCGGTAGTGCAGTATTCGACTTATTGTAAATAACAAAAAACTAATAGTAAAATATATTTAACAATATGTCAAACCTGATTGTTATATGCGATCTAAGCCAGTGAACTGTATACCCGGGATTACCGGGAGAATATCGATAATTCCGGCATCCCTGGCACTTGTGCTCACCGTTCTTGCCATCTGCAGCGTATGTATCCCTGCAGCCGGTGCGGACACTGCCGGAACCACCGACGATATTATGTCGGATCCGTCGCACAGCAACAAAGCAGACCCTGATTATTCCGTGGTCTTTCCCGGTGACCGGGTCAGCACCATGACCATCACCATCCATTCCGCGAACTGGGAGATCATGCGTGCGAACATGACCGAGCTGTACGGCGAATTCGGCGGGAATTCCAATGGAGGGACGCCTGATCAACAGGGAGCCCCCGTGGCCGGGCAGGGAGCGGATAATCCAGGCAGAGGGCAGGGGATGGGCAATATGTTCAGTAACAGCGACCCTGTCTACGTAACCGCAGACGTCACCTTTGAGGGTTTGGAATGGGAACACGTCGGCATCCGTTTTAAAGGCTTTAATTCGCTGCAGGGCTCATGGAATGAGGGCTCATATAAGATCTCGCTCAAGCTGAATTTTGATAAGTTCGAAGATGATTACCCCAAAATCAAAAACCAGCGGTTCTACGGCTTCGATGAACTCAACCTGCAGGGTGCCTATAACGATGACTCCCTGATGCGCGATATGATTGTTCCGTCGATATTCCGCGAATCCGGGGTTGCTGCTCCACAGACTGCATTTTACCGCCTCTATGTGGACTATGGAGAGGGCCCGGTATATTTCGGCCTCTACACAATGGTCGAGAGCGTTGAGGATACGGTAATAGAGACCCAGTTTGAGGATGATTCCGGGAATTTATACAAACCCGAAGGCAACGGCGCAACCTTTGCTGAAGGGACCTTTGACACCGCCTGTTTTGAGAAGAAGACCAATGAAGATGATTCGGACTGGAGTGACGTGGAAGAACTCTATACAATCCTGAATTCAGACACACGTCTGTCAGATCCGGAACAATGGAGAGCAGAGCTCGAAGCGGTCTTTGATGTGGACATATTCCTTCGCTGGCTTGCGACAAACACCGTCATCCAGAACTGGGATACCTACGGTGGCAACTGCAGGAACTTCTACCTGTATGACGATCCCACCGACGGTAAATTAAAATGGATTCCCTGGGACAACAACTATGCCCTCAGCAGCGGGATGAATCCCGGAAACCAGGCGGCAGCGGTCCCGGGCAATATCCCGGAAAACCGGACGCCCGGAATGAGGAATGAACTGAGCGGGACCGGTACAAGTTTATCGCTTCAGACGTTTCCGGATACCGGAAACGCTCCGGCTGTAACCGGGTTCAACAGG
>DASP01000017.1:170697-171248 GCA_002503825.1 Methanoregulaceae archaeon UBA467 | reverse complement strand
CAGGCCATACGGTGTATCGTTGGTAGTACCTGTGAGCAGAGTTGTATTTGAAAGCACCAGGGTCTGGTTCGGATCTGCTATGATTAACTGGCCGGTTGTATTATTCTGGACAGAGAGGGTCTGGTTCGGATCTGCTATGATTAACTGGCCGGTTGTACTATTCTGGACAGAGAGGGTCTGGTTTGGATCTGCTATGATTAACTGGCCGGTTGTATTATTCTGGACAGGGAGGGTCTGGTTATATTCATTTCCTGATAATTGTGCATCAGCTATTGTTATATTGCCGGAGATGCCTGTTGTTCCACTTGTTCCTGAAAGATTCGGGGAATCGACCGGCTCTTCATTAATTGGGAGTGTTGTATTGGAGGTAGGCTGAATCGCTTCTCCGGGGGTTGCAGCTGACGTATTGAGTTGCTGGGATACGGTATTTTCTTCCTGAGAGCCCTGTTGCGATGTATTCACAACCGCGTCACTCACCAGCGTAGTCTCAGGAGACGGGGTTATGGTCGGTGATGTGGTGATGGTCGGTGATGTGGTGATGGTCGGTGACG
>DASP01000017.1:0-170622 GCA_002503825.1 Methanoregulaceae archaeon UBA467 | reverse complement strand
GTGACGAGGTGATGGTCGGTGACGGCATCGGGGTCGGTATTGTCGTCAGTTCCCAGCTCAGTTCGTCTTCAGAAGAGGCCTCGTTTTCTTCGGCTGAATATAATGGGGCATGATCTGACACCTCAACATCCGGTATACCCGTAGCAGGTCCGGGATCATACACTATCAGATCCACAGGCTGAACTACTATGGCGCTCTGATTTTCATCAGCCGATACAGATCCTGCCATTGCAATAAGTAAAAAAATACATATCGCGATTAAAATGACGTAAATGCTTTTTCCCGTTCCTGTTTTGTGTAAATACCCTGTATTATACTCATGGTTGATTTTTCGTCTCTGACCCATATGTCCTCCCCGGGAGCGATATCTATAAATACCATAAAATATGCCTAAAAACAAAAACCTGACAACACCTTACGGTATTTTAGTAGCCTTAACACACCCCATGTGCACCATAGCATCTCTTAACAAGTATTAAATTTTATCGAATTGATTTGGAATTCAAAAAACGATTTCCGGTTTTATTTTCAAAGATAAAAGATAATGAACCGTTTTTTAAAGATTGATACGAAAACGAAAATCATTTGGAAGGATGAACGGTAATTACGGTAATTTATTTCGGGCCTCATCAGCACTGATCGTTCGGTTGTCCCAGTAATAGCGAGAGATTATCCTCCGAAAACCGGCCGAACCACACGACTGATCAAAGAAAGGATGATGGAGCGTGCTCTCAGACAATCGATGAGTGATCATCAGGATACCTCGAACCGGAGAACGAGTGCCCATATGACAGGGCTGGCTATCGATTCGGATGTCCCCCGTGTCTCCATAACCGCAGATGAAAGAGACGCGCAACATGAAGTTAGTATCAAGCCGAAACAGTGCCCACACTGTTCGTTTGTCCACCCCCGACATTAATCACCCTCTGTATCTGCGGAAAACCGCTATATCCCGAAGGACTGGCACATATGGAAGGGGTTGCCAAATTCAAGATCACCTATGACGAGGCAATAAAACGATATATTGATTCTATGTCAACCAGGGAACATTCATCACTCTGATGAACCTTAATCAGGGCGATAACTATTTTCTTTTACTTTTCAGCCTGTAAAAAGGAATCTTTAAATTTAAATCATCTTTATAGTTGAAGGTGCACAACCAAAAAGCGGCAGGATTCCCTGTGTGCTCTTTGATTCTGCTGCCGGGGGGACTGCACAGGTGAATTATGAATAGTGTAACCAAACCACTTCGTGTATCACGAGAGGTTATCCAAGCCTACGAAATCCGGACAGGATTCGCAGGTATCGGGAAATTCTTTGCAACAGAAGGGCTTCCCGGAATCGTGGAGGAAGAATGTCGAACAAGAGCGTGACCCGCCCAGTTAAGATGATGTCTACCAAAACACAGCTAATCGGGGCGAGGTCATTAGCTTACTCTATTTATAGCGCTATAAAATTTTCCGATACGGTCCGGTGATCTCATGCGTAAAACCAATGAGATTATCAGAGCGTGTAGCAACGGCTCAATCCGTATCGACACGCCGGATGGGGTTTACTATCTTTCCCGCCGGGAGATCAGGACCCTCTTATTTTTCGGGAACATGGTCTTACTCAGGCAGGCCGGTGGAATCATCGACAGTGAAGCAACCGCATATCCTCACCAGAACGGGGAGGGAATTGTCATTGCTCTCTCTCAACGGGCGTATCATATAACGAGATCCGCCTTTGTCCTGGTTGCAAAAGGGACTCATGCAACATCCCCGATGACACCGATACCCCGGGAGGGCTGAACGTGGCCCGGATCCAACTACAACCGGAGCAGGGAGGTCGAATACATGGCCCGTGACCTGCTCCGGTCGAACGGCTACCAGGTGATCAGGAGTGCAGGTTCACGCTCGCCGGTGGACCTTATTGCATGGCGGGAACATGATTACCCGATATTTCTACAGATTAAACGGACCCGGATTCAGCTCACCCACGCCGGTAAGGTCGCACAGACCTATCGTGACGATCTCGACGCATTCCGGAAAATAATCTGTCCACATAAGGCATCCCGCCATCTCTGGATCTGGGAAGATCGCCACGGCTGGCGGTTCTTCCATGTCCTGCAGGGGGGAATCTGCGAGGTGTCCGATGTGGTATGAACGGCAGAACTCCCATGTCGTAAAACCAAAAATATGCCCTATCATGTCAAGAGGGAGGGTGTTTGTGCTCTGCCAGGGGAGCCGGTGTGCCGCTGCATATCCCCGGCACCTGATGGGGGAAACGTTCTGGGTCTGTGAGATTATCGAAGGGCACCCACCGAAAGAAGAGGGGGATCATGTCCGATGAGGTCCTCGCCGCTGCCCGTCTCCTGTTCACTCCCGGCCAGGTTGTCGAGGTCCGGGTCATCACCGATGACGGGATGGCCTCGGGATACTTCGATTCCCCCGACGAGCTGGCGGCAAAAGTAGAGGCTCTCGACGGGATGGCAACCGTTCAGGGGATCTATGTGACCCTGAACCAGGTGAACCCGGCCCTTCTCGCCCGCAGAGCGAACCGGATCAAGATGAGGCTCGGCAAAAAGGATGCCACCACAGCGGATGCGGACATTCTTGCCCGGCAATGGTTTCCAGTGGATATAGACCCCTGCCGGCCGTCGGGTGTGTCCTCGACCGATGAGGAACACCAGGCAGCGATTGTCAGGGCAGCGGAAATATCCGCTTATCTCGGGAGAGAATGCGGCTGGCCTGCCCCGGTCCTGGCCGACTCGGGGAACGGTGCACACCTGCTCTACCGGGTGGACCTGCCGAATGATGACCGGAGCAGGGAGCTGGTGAAGCGTTGTCTTGAGGTCCTCGCGGCATTGTTCGGGGACCGGGTGGCCGATGTGGACACCGCGAACCATAACGCAGCCCGGATCTGGAAGCTCTACGGAACGATGTCCCGGAAGGGAGACCACACCGATACCCGGCCGCACCGGAGGTCCGCAATCATCGATGCACCTGAAAAACTGCATCCGGTGAATGTGGACCTCCTCGCCCGGCTGGCCTCCGCACTGCCCGAAGACACCCCGGAGCCGGCAGGCACAAAGACACCGGGCAGACCCAAAGGAACCCCCGGAAAACCAATCGACCTTCGTGAATGGTTAAGCGACCACCGAATCGGTGTGAAGGTAGAGAAGCCATACCAGGGCGGGACGCTGTTCATCCTCGATGAATGCCCGTTCTCGGGCGGGCACAAAGACGGGGATTTTGCCATCCAGTTCCCAGGCGGCGGTATGTACGCCGGTTGTCACCATGCTTCCTGCGGGGCGGGACAGCAGCGGTGGCAGGACCTCCGGGACCGGTATGAACAGAGAGGGAACACGGCGCAGAGAGGGGAGAGGAAACAGACCAGTCCGATCAGGCCACCCGGCGGGATCCCGCCGACCCCGGCAGCGGCCGACCTCCCGGGCAGGGACGAGGCCCTTACCGTTCTGGAACACGGTGACCCGAAACGGGCCATGATCCGGACCTTTGCGCTTGACCACGAGGGGGATGAAACCGTTGCGGAATGTCTAATCATGTCTCTGGCGTCCCGGTCGGTCATCAACACGAACGGTCTGCATGTCTCGGTAACCGGCGAGAGCGGGAAGGGGAAAAGCCATGCTTTTTCGACCATGCTCCGGCAGGTCCCCGAACGGTTCCGGCTGTCCGGGGCGATGTCGAATAAGGCACTGTTCTATATCGATGACCTGCAGCCCGGCATGTCGATCGTGCTCGATGACACCGCACTCTCCGAGGACATGGCCGAGATCCTGAAAGGGGTCACGACCAGCTTCCGGAAGCCGTTCATGTACCGCACGGTCAACAAGGACCGCAAGGGCCAGATCTGCACCATCCCGGAGCGGTGCATCTGGTGGGTCGCCAAGGTGGAGGGGTCCGGGGATGACCAGGTATTCAACCGGATGCTCACCTGCTGGATCGATGACTCTCCCGAGCAGGACGAGCGGGTCCTGACTCGCATCCTCCATCAGAACATGACCCCTCCGGAGCGGGGGAATGACGAGAGCGAGGAGGTGATGATGTGCCGGGCGATGTGGGAGATACTCGGCCAGAAACGGATTCACGTTATTATCCCGTTTGCAAACCGGATACGGTTCCAGGCCGCAGAGAACCGGAGGAACCCTGATATGCTGCTCGACCTTATCAAGGCGAACGCACTGCTCCGGTTCATGCAACGGGACCGGCAGGAGGCCGCAGGCCTGCCATGCATTACAGCGACACGGGAGGACTTCACCGAAGCAGCCCGGCTCTACGGTCAGCTGAACGGGACCACAGGCGGGCAGACGACCAAACTCACGAAGAAAGAATCCTGCCTTGTTGTAGTTATCGAACAATCCCGCTGGGCGGAATTTACTATCCCGATGCTCCAGAAATCGACCGGTCTTTCAAACGGGGCTATCCACAAACTCTTACACGGGTATGCCAGCCGGGGATCCACCTACAGCGGCCTGCTGGAGAAGTGTCCGGCAATCGCCTACACTGACCGGACGGTTGTGACAGACGACCAGGAGTCCGGAGCATCGACACGACGACGAACAAACGCCTACACCTTCGACCTTGACCTCTTTACTGCATGGTCCATGGGTGGAGCAGTGTGGATCGATGAAGACCCGGACCGTGATGATAACGATCACCCTTCCGCAACTTCTGCATCCTTCCGCATTCCTTCCACACATGTGGAAGGACAGAAAAACGATACCATGAACGCGGATTCTCTATCTAAAGATAATAACACACATATGTGTGTGTATAAGGATGTATACTTCCGCAATTGTAAAAGTATAGAGTGTGGTGAAACTGCCTCAGTCACTGTATCACACTCTCTCTATGAAAGTGGAAGTGCAGAAGTGCACACCTCAAACTCAAACGAAACAATACCGATTACCGGAAGCCAACCGGATAAGGCTGGAATATCCCTTCCAAAGCAGTGGAAGGATACGGAAGGACAGCCCGGTTCTATGGAAGTATGGAAGGAGAACGAGGGAAAAGTCCGGGCGGCTGACTACAAGAGACTCGACCTGCCGGAAAGTCGTGCAAAGTGTCATTCCTGCGGGAAGAAAGGTGTGGCATACATCGAGAAATTCACACCCGGCCGGGAGAAGCGGAAGAAAGACCCGGCCCGGCGGATCTGCCGGAGGTGCTATGATGCTGCCGTGCGAAGGGACCGGGCAGCAGCTCCACCGTTACCGGGCGTAATCAACCTCACCGGATTGAAACGTACGTCAAAGGAGATCGGCAGGTGCACGGTCTGTCAACTTGGTGTGGCTGTTTATAGTGATCCTGATGCCGGGGTAAAACTCTGCGAGGCGTGTTGTACCCGTGAACAGAGGCAGCAGGCCGAAGGGAGGGCGGGATCATGAGCGGTCCAACACTCAACGATACCACACACCCGGCCATCCGCTTGCAAAAACTGCTTGACCGCAGGGATTGTATCGCACAGCAGATTGCAGAGCTGGAGGACCGGCGAGAGATCATCCAGTACGAGATCGCGGAGATGTTACACCAGGAGGGGAGGACATGACCCCGATTATTGTGTACAGCCTCCCGGTCTGTCCCCGGTGCGAAGAACTGAAAAAATGGCTCGGGGATCACTCCATCCCCTTCACCTGTCTTGATATGGGTTCGGCCGAAGGCATCACGGAACTCCGGGTAAACCAGTGCTTTGCAATGGAGGCCCCGGTCCTGCGGATTGGAGACACGTTCTATGAATCGGCCGACCTGTGGACCGGCGGGGTTCTGAATGATACCGTCCTGCAGGGGGCGATCAGATGAGTGACTATATCCGAAAAATGTTCTTCCCGACCAGACGGGACATTATAGACGGCTACGAGATCCAGATCAAGAGGAAGGAGCAGGAACTTCAATCACTCAGGGCATACGTCCGCACACTCAAAGGGCAGGTCACGCTGGACGAGGTGACGGCATGATCGGGACTATCAACCTGGGTGATGCCATCCGGAAGGCGAAGAAAGAGGCGGTGGCAAAGAAACGCAGTGCCTGGTATCGCCAGTATTACCTCACCCACACCGACGAGATGCAGGAACGACGGCGGGTATATTACCGGCAGAACAGGGACCGGATTTCAAATTACAACCGTGATTATTACCACCTTAAAAAGATGAGGCAGATGACCACCCCATCACCGGTCTGGCAGGAGGCGATCGCATGATTGACACCCTGAAAAACCTGGTAGGGAAAATAAAATCATTGTTCCTCTCCGGACCGGAAACACCCCCGGCAGAACCGGAACCGACAATAACGGCAACCGTCCCAATAGATGAGACGGAGCCGGTATCGGCATCCACACCGGAGAGTTCGATCGGGTCATCCTGGGTCGTGACCACCCATCCCGAACCGACGTTTGAGAAGGTCGGCCGGGTCTACATGGACAACGGGGACCTGATCATCCGGTCTGACCTCGACCCCCGCGGGTTCTTTCTCGGTGATGAGGATCTTGACCTGGCCCTTACCGGCGGGGTCGGATCGATCCGGCTCCTTGACA
Source organism: Methanoregulaceae archaeon UBA467 (assembly GCA_002503825.1). Lineage (GTDB taxonomy): Archaea > Halobacteriota > Methanomicrobia > Methanomicrobiales > Methanospirillaceae > UBA467. Next base: position 164,094 of record DASP01000017.1, on the reverse strand, counting down.
CGGCAGGGGTGATCGGGACCGCCCGGCTCTCGACCTCCGGCCGTGCACTGAATATGCTCATTGATCAGCAGCTTCACACCGTACCGCTGCGGTCCCTCACTCCGGTCATCACCGGCTGCAATCGCAAGGGTCCGTTATTTGTCCCTGCAGAGGACCTGTCACCGGACAGCGAGGGGTGATCCCTATACGCCCGTTTTTTTCTCTGCTCCCGACAACCGGAACTTTCCCCTCGGCACGGTCATCTCGAACCGGGCTCCCTTCCCCGTCTCTCCGTTCTCCATGATGGTAATTCCTGTTATTGCGAGGATCTCCCGCGAGAGGAACAGCCCGAGACCGGTATTCTCCCCGAAACCGTGTTCGAACAGATGTTTCCTGGCATCTTCCGGGATCCCGGCGCCATTGTCTTCGAATACGACAGACATTCCACCCTCCGTCTCGTCACAGCGTACGGTGATTGACGTGAACGGCGGCGCATGGCGGAATGCATTATCAAAGAGGTTATAGAAGACTTTCTGGAGGAGGGGGTCTGCATAAATCTCACTATTCCCGCAGTTTATCGTCAGGGTCACGTTATCCATCTTGAATACCGATCCGGTCTTCTGTACCGTGTCCCTGATATTCTGCCAGGTCGCAGCACTCACACCAATCTCCTGGTATTCCTTCGTAAATTCGATCTGGTGCCGGATTGTCTTTGCGGCCTTCTCCATATGGCCGATATATTCCTTCATTCCCGGGCTCTGAACCTCTTCACTGGCAAGATCAATATAGCCCATCAGGACTGCCACCCCGTTCAGAATATCGTGGCGGGTAATGCTGGAAAGCAGGTTAAGTTTCTTATTTGCCTGCCGGAGCGCTTCATCAGACTGTTTCCGTTCGGTGATATCCTCAAAAACCGCGACGAAATGATCCTTTTCAGGACTGAATGCTGATACGTGGAACCAGCAATTCAGCGGCCTGAAATCGAGTTCAAATGACTCAGGAGTGCCGGTCAGCGCAACCCTGCCGTAGATCTCAAACAACTCCGGATTTAATTCCCTGATTTTCGGGATGACCGCAGTCACCTTTTTCCCTTCCACGTCCTTTAATCCGGTCAGCTCTTCGAACGCACGATTGACATTCAGGTAGACAAAGTCCACGGGCTGACCCTGGTCGTCATACAACATCCGGCAATAGGCTGACCCGTTGAGCATGTGTTCAAACAGTGACCGGTACTTCTCCTCGCTCTCCCGGACGGCTTCTTCCGCCCGTGTGCGCTGAGTGATATCAGCCATGATGTAATTGAACCCGGTGATTTCACCATCTGTTATGATGGGCGTCTGTTTTGTACTGACATACCGTTCGCTGCCGTCCCTGGCACGGATCCTGAAGACATTTTCCCGGTAGTCTCCCTCAACCCTGCGATTAAACGCCACGGCGACGGAGGGGAGGTCATCAGGGTGGACAAATCCTGAAAAATGCTTATCTATGACTTCATCAGGGGTGTATCCGTACAGCCGGTAGATGACCGGGCTGATATACGTGATAATTCCCGCCAGGTCAATGGTGAAGATAACGTCGTTGATATTCTCGACCAGCTGCTTGTAATGGGCCTGGCTCTTCCGCAGCGCTTCTTCGGTCTCCTTTTTATCGGTGATATCAAAAATTACACCGTCAATCGAGGTAACCACGCCGTCAGTATTCGTGGCAGGCCGCCCACGTTCCAGAAACGCAACGATCTTCCCGGACTTGTGCCTGAAGCGGTATTCGACTTCGAAAGGCACCTTATTAAGGATGCTTTCATTCACTGTCGCCACAACCCGGGTGCGGTCCCCGGGTAAAATGAACGGCTCAATTGAGCAAATTTCTCCTGCCGTAAGTTCATCAGGGGTGTATCCGGTCAGGACCATTAACTGGTCATTGAAAAATTCCATCCGGTTTCCATCGTCACGTATATACTGGCGATAGACAATCCCGGGAAGATTGCCGGCAAATGTGCGGAACCGCTCCTCGCTCTCCGTCAGCTCCCGAATCTTTTTATCCATACTGTTAATCAGCCGGCGCGAATATTCCTCCTGGAATACTGTTTCCTTCATAGCGGGCATTGCAGATCCGGGAGGAGCCTCCCGGGGGATATTCTTCAGGATTTCGTTCAGGATGGAGAGGAACTCGTCCGGTTCCGTAGGTTTGATGATATAGCGCACTGCGCCGAGAGAGAGCCCGAAATCAATGTCTTTTTTTTCGGTGTACGTCGCCGTGTAGAAGATGAAGGGAATTTTATTGAGCGAAGCATCGTTCCTGCACTCCTGTATGAGCCGGAACCCGTCCATTTTCGGCATCATGATGTCAGAAATGACGGCATCGAAGGAGTCATTTTTAAGTTTCTCCAGCGCTTCGATGCCGTTTGACGCGGATTCAGTCTCGTACCCGTCTGCCCGGAGCGTATACTCAAGCATGTAGCGGCTTTCGGCATTGTCGTCAACAATGAGGATTTTCATGAAGCCCCCAGATTCTGTATTCGGGTTCGGTCGTTATGCATATCCTTTGAAAACGAAATGATATATTTATCGAAAATGTTTCCTGATTTGATTCAGGAGGGTATCATCAGGGATTGGTTTTTTCGCTCTCCCCGGCATACCCGGCGGCAGTCGGACCGTTCGCAATAACCATTCATCCGCATAGGAATCACCGGGGAAGGTTTCGCTGAACCTGAAAGATACAGGATATTAACTATTCTCATCCTGCTCTTCCTCCTCGTAGAACTTGTAATGAGTCTTGAGAAAGTTACGTACTTTTTCCGATTGTATCCACCCGGAATCCAGCATTGCAATAATCTTATCTATCTCATGGGCAGATGTGAGAATTTTCTTTGCGTACTCCCCGCCTTCCAGGTCGGTGGCGGCAACGATAACTGCAAGCGGGTTCCGGATGCTGTCATTTAATATCGCCATCTGCTCCATATTCGATGTAATCTGCCCGACCGCATGTTTGACCTGCATTTCTGCTTCTTTACGTGGTGTAATGTCTGTTGCGATCTCAATCCTCACGAGGCGCCCGTCCAGCCACCGGATTGCCCTGTCACGACAGTCGTACCACTTTCCCGTGATGGTATTTTTGAACTCCCACCGGTACACGCCGGTTGAGTGTCCGTCTTTGTCAACGAGCCTGTCGTTGGTGCAGAATGAGCATGGCCCCGTCTGATCGGACTGGATAGACTGCCAGCATACCTTTCCTTCAACATCTCCCCAGATGTCTTTCCCATATTTGTTGATGAATAAAAGATCGTACGTCTGTATGTCCGCGACATACACCAGTGCGTCGAGGCTGTCGAGGACTGTCCTGAACCGTTCAAACGAACGCTGCATCTCCTCTTCCGCCCGCTTGCGTTCGGTGATGTCGCGGACGCTGGAGATAGCGACACTCGTTCCCTGGTATTCGAAGAGACGGAGCCGCACTTCAACCGGCAGATATGTCCCGTCTTTTTTCCGGTAAACCCCCTCATAATGTGTCACCCCTTCTTGTATCAGGGCATGTCTGATACTGTCGGCTGCCGGGAGGTTTTGTTCTGAAATTATATCCTGCATAGTCATATTCAGCAGTTCTTCACGCAAGTAGCCGAGCACCTCGCATGCTGCCCGGTTTACCTCGATCAGCCGCCCGGGTTTGCCGTCGCCCGTGATCTCATGGATGAAGACCGCATCATTGATGTTTTCGAAGAGTAACTGGTATTTCTGTTCGGTCTCTTTCAGTAGTTGTACCTTCTTATCCATCTTTGCGCCGACCCGGAGAGAATATTCACGGGTGAATGTCTCATCATCAATCACGGGTTTTTGTGTATAGTCCCGGGACGACCGGTTATGCTGTTCTAAAACCTCTTTGAAGAGGCGGATCAGTTCTTCAGGCTCTTTTGGCTTGATGATATAGCGTTCCGCACCGAGAGAGAGCCCGAATACCTCGTCCTTCCTGTCAGTGTACGTGGCTGAATAGAAGATGAAGGGAATCTCCTGCAGTGCAGGGTCATTCTTGCACTCCCGGATCAGGCGGAACCCGTCCATGCCCGGCATCAGTATGTCGGAAATAATCGCGATAAACCGGTCGTTTTTTAGCTTCGCGAGGGCGTCGATACCGTTTTTTGCAGGGACCACATCGTAGCCTTCGGTATTGAATATCACCTCGAGCAGGTACCGGTTCTTCTCATCGTCGTCGACGATCAGGATTTTTGGTTTTTGCTGGTGCCTGTCTGGTGCTGGATCCTGTTCCATGGGAGTTCCACATTCCATCCGGTCATTTCATATATTTTTTCAGTTCGTCGATGATGGTATCCGGGTTGATAGGTTTTTCGACATACCCGGTACACCCTGCATCAAGTGCCCGCTCCCGGTCACCAGCCATCGCGTAGGACGTGAGTGCCACTATCGGGATCGTATCCTTCGCCGGGGAAGCCCGGATACGCCGGGTCGCTTCGTAGCCGTCAATGCCCGGGAGCTGGATGTCCATCAGGATCATATCCGGGCTCTCGCTCACAGCCTTTTCAACCCCTTCCTCCCCGGTGACTGCCTCGATCACGTCAAACCCCTCCCCTTTCAAAATAAAGGAGATGAGATACCGGTTCATCTCATTGTCCTCAATAACCAGCACTTTTATCATATTTCCTCCTGTTTTTCATAGGTGACCGGGAAGGAGAACACAAACACGCTCCCCTTGTGCAGCTCACTCTTCCCTGATATATCCCCGCCAAGGAACCTCGCAATTTTTTTCGAAAGGTACAACCCGAGTCCTGTCCCCTCGGTAAGGCGTCCCGGCACCTGCACCCGGACAAAGGGCCGGAAGAGTTGTGCCAGATCTTCCTCGCTGATGCCGATACCGGTATCACTTACACTGACTTCGACAATATCCCCATTCTGTTTCATTGTCACATCAACCCTTCCCTCATCGGTAAACTTGATCCCGTTGGAGATAAGGTTAAAGATGATTTGTTTGATGCGACGTTCGTCGCTGGTGACAAGAACAGGGCCGGGAATTTCAACATTCAGTACAAGCCCCTGATCTGCTGCTGCCCTATCAAAGGTGTTTTGTGCATCGGCCAGAACATCAGAAAGATCGAACGTGGATACACTCGCTTCGATCTTTCCTGCCTCGATTTTCGAGATGTCGATCACATCGTTGATAAGTGCGAGCAGGTGCCGGGCACTGCTCTGCACCATTTCGAGTTGCTTTTTCTGCTCCGGGTTGATCTCCCCGGTCATCCCTTTCACTATAATGCCGGTAAAGCCGATGATGGAGTTGAGCGGTGTCCGGAGCTCGTGACTCATGGATGCGATGAACATCGACTTGAGCCGGTCGAGATCCTTGAGCCGTTCGTTTGCATCCGAGAGTTCACGGGTGCGCTCGATGACTTTCTTTTCGAGATCGCGATGGGCTTCGAGGAGTTCCAGTTCAGCCCGTTTGCGCTCGGTAATGTCACGCAGGAAAACAATGATATGCCCGCCTCCAACGTCGCGGTACTGGACGCTGACGTCAACGTCGAAAACAGTACCATCCTTTCGGCGGTGCCTGGACTCAAAGTGATCCTCGCCCATTACCTTGAACGTTTGAAGGTGTGCGGCAGTTTCGGCATGGGTTTCGATTGCTTCCACGTCGGTGATGTTCATACCCAGCAGTTCCGGCCGGGTGTAACCGCTCATCCGGCAATAGGTCTCGTTGACATCCTGCAGCCGCCCCTGCATATCTGCTATCCAGAAGCCATCAATGGCAGTTTGGAGGATAACACGGTACCGCGACTCGCTTTCCCGCAGGGCATCTTCCGCCAGCTTGCGCTCGGTGATATCCTGGAAAATACCCCGCACTTTGACGACCGTATTATCATCGAGGATGGGAAGACCCATTGTCCTTACCCACTTGTGCCTGCCCCTGGCCGTTACCATCTCCAGTTCGAGATCATAGGGTATGGCGTTTTCGACCGCATCCTTGATCGCAGTGTCTATTTTCTCCCGGTATTCACCCGAATAGAACCCGAGCCCTGTCTCAACACTGGTTTCCTGGTCAGGGTCCATATCATGGATCCGTGCCACTTCATCCGTCCAGGTCCCGTGCCCGGTCCGTGCGTCGAATTCCCATCCGCCCACCTTTGCCATCTCTCCGGTTAAATGGAGCAACTCGTCTTTCAACCGGATATCCGCTTCTGCCTGCTTGCGATCCGAGATGTCGGTATAGGTCCCCGTCATGCGTAGCGGTCGGCCGTCATTATCCCATGCAACCGCTTTACCGCGGGTATGCATCCATTTCCACGCTCCGGGCTTTGTCCTGAGACGTTGTTCTACCGAGAAGATCTCAATCTTTTTTTCAAAATATGCATCTAATGCAGCATTGGTCGCCGGCAGGTCTTCAGGGTAGACCAGATCGCTCCAGACCTTTACGACGTCTGGTAATTCTTCGGGTTTGAAACCGAGAATCTCGCAGCCTCGCGGGCTCAGGTATACCTTTCCGGTCACCAGATCGACGTCCCATATTCCGTCATTTGTACCGTCAAGGGCGAACCTGAGTCGTTCTTCACTCTCGGATAATGCTTCTTCTGCCAGCTTTCGTTCGGTTATGTCTTCAAAAATAGCTACAAAGTACTCCTTTGCCGGGGAATACACTGATATTTGCAACCACTTTTTGGAGGGTTTGAAATCGATATCAAATATTTCCGGCTCACCGGTCGATGCAACCCTGCCATAGATCTCGAATAGTTCCGGGAATGCTTCTTTGATCCCGGGAAATACTTCGGTGACTGGCTTTCCTGTGACCGTGGTTACCCCGATTATCCGATCAAATGCAGGATTGACATTAAGATAGATAAAGTCTGCCGGGTGCCCGGATTCGTCAAACAGCATCCGGCAATAGGCAAAACCCTCCAGCATGTTTTCAAAGAGATACCGGTAACTTTCCTCGCTCTGGCGGAGCGCTTCTTCTATGCGCTTTTGTTCGGTGATGTCCAGAACGAAAGCGGCAATTTGTTCTTCGGGACCCGGCAGCATGGCGTCGGACAGGAAGACCGGGACCCGGGTCCCGTCCCGCCGGACATATTCCTTCTCGTACGGCGTGCATGTGCCTCGTTTGCGGAGTTCTTCGATCGCATGTTCATCAGCAGGGAGCCATTCGGGCGGCGTGATGGTGCGCCAGTTAATCCTGCCTTGTTCGAACTCTTCTCGCGTATAACCGATAAGATGCAGGTAATAATCATTGGCCTCGATGATGCTCCCGGACGGGCTTGCGATAACGACACCGATGATGTTGGCATCGACAAAACGCCGGAGACGCTCGTGGGTATTGCGTAACGCCACCTCTGCCTGTTTGCGTCCGGTGATGTTCTCGATCATCGCCAGAGCATAGGATGACGTGCCGTCTGCGCTGCCGATCTTCGTCAGAGCTCGCGAACCCCAGATCACATCACCATTCTTCTTCAGGTATCGCTTCTCGGTAATGTGTTTCTGAATTTGTCCTTCCCGCAAGCGCCTGACCACTTCCACGTCATCAGCGCGATAATCGGGATGGGTGACATCTAAAAAAGTTCGCTGCTTCAACTCTTCTTCCGTGTATCCCAGCATCTCGCAGAAAGCACGGTTGACACTGAAGAACCTGCCGTCGGTGAGGTCCGCCATCGCCATGCCCAGCGGCCCTTCCTCAAAGATCTTGCGGAACCGCTGTTCACTATCGCTCAGTACAGACTCCGCCTTTTTGCGTTCGGCAAATAAATATTCGAGGGCAGCTACCATCTTGTTGAATTGTACCGCCAGGGTCTGGATCTCATCCCCGCTCTCCGGCACCCTCATCGGTGTGAAATCGCCTTCACCGATACGCTGTGCACCAAGAGTAAGGTCCTGGATAGGGCCCAGTATCCGTGTTACCTGGATGAAAACAAGTGCTCCCGAGATTGCACCACCGGCTATGATGAGGACGAGGATCCAGTAATTATAATTCCGCCGGGGGCCGAAAACCGTCTCCCAGTCTTCATGGGTGATGACACCCCAGCTGGTCCCCGGCACCGGAGCGAATGCCGATATCACTAGGTCTCCTCCGGGGGTATCCTGCGTCAGCACTGCGCCGGTCTCCCCTCCTGTTACCCGCTGTACCGGTTCCTGTGCTGCAAACCCGGGATCAATTCCCGGCATGTACCGGTGATAGATCGGAACACCGTTGCCGTCCACGAGGTACGCATACCCGCTCCCTCCGGGCCTGATTTCGAGTACATCGACAAAAAGGGAGCCGATCAAGGAATACTCCAGGGTACAGGACCCTGCCAGGACCCCGGCCATGTTCCCGCTGCTGTCCAGCACCGGAACAGCGATGAGGATCATGTCATTACCGGATTTTTCGTCCTGGAATACGTTGGAATATGACGGCCGCAGGGTTGTATTCGCCCTGGCAAAAACAGCGGGATCGGGAAACGTCCCGGTTGTGCTGGTATCCGGTGCGGGTACAGCTGCCAGAACCTCGCCATGGCTGTCATAGAGTATGACTCCCCCGTCAAATACCGTGAACTGGCCGTTTGCAGCCGCCTGCGTGAGCGCTTCCTGTGCCCGTGCCGGGTCCATCGAACGGATATCATCACCTGTTCCTGTCCGCTGCAGGATCCAGGCATACTGGTTCAGGCCTTCTGATAGCCGGGCTGCGGATATCGTGGCGAGTTCCGTGTCCCGTTGTTTGACCGCTTCCTGGGTATTGTACTCAAACATGATGGTGCCGAGGACTGCCACGAGAATGAGGACGACAACGAATGGAATAATGACCGAGAGGAGGGTCTTTGTCCTTATGGTCTTAAAAAACGGCGGCATTTCCGATCATCACGTCAGGGAGGAATGTTCTCCAGCGCCTGCTTTATTCCTGCATAGGCCGTGGGGGTTACCCAGGTCTTCCAGTGGTCCTCATTGTTCCGGAGGTAGTGGATGGCGACGAGGTCCCAGTCAGTGACGTTGTTCTTCCGGGCCCAGGCCAGTTCGTGATTCATGGGATCGATCCCAACCTCCATCTTCATGAGCATCTCCACGACGTCCGGGGCCTTTGCCGGCATCTGCTTTGATACAGCCGTGGTGACGGGTATATCGGGATAGGCACAGGCATTGGCCAGTGGCCGGAGTCCCGGATTGTTGACGGCTGCAGTCACTTCGTTCCAGCACGCGTCTGTGTAGGGTGGCTCTTTGAGGATGTACCAGTCATAGCTTCCCATCAGGGCTGTCGGTGACCAGTAGTACCCGAAGACCGGCTGGTGGTTCTCCTGGGCATTGATGTAGACTGCCTCAAAGGCCTTATCTGACTGCGGGGTCACAGCGTTATAGTACCGGCTCAGGCCATAGGCCTCAAGTTTCACTTCATTGATGCGGTAACTTGTCCAGGATTTGGGATTGTTGATGAACAGGCCCTTGGTAGGATCTTTTGGGTCCTGCATCAGGTACGAGTAGTTCTTCATGTCGTAAATGGTCTCAATCTGGTACTGTTCTGCCATCCAGGCGGGTATGATATAGTACTGCGGGCCTGAATCAAATACCGGGCCAAGGTCGATGATTGTGCCGCGGGCAATCTGTTCTTTGTACCAGTCCGCCTTGTTCTGGGACCAGACCTCCATCTCCACATCGGTTTTCCCGGTCGCCAGATCTTCTTCCATGGTAAATTCCGTGGAATCCCGGACCACGACCGGGTACCCATATCCATGTTTGAAAATATATCCGGCAAGGGCGTTGTTGAACCGTATGGAATCCCACTGGCCCCCGTTGAAGGTGATTGAAGGTTTCTGGGTTGTCGTCATTATAATGGCCCCCAATGTAACGGTGATAACCACAAGAGCGAGAATAATTACTATAACAGTACTTCGCGATCCTTTTTCTCCGATACGCCAGGGTATCCTCATGTACCGATCACCCCCCCGTGGTGAGCTGTTGGTAGTGAGGACTGGGTTAACGTAATAATTAAATCTATCCCGGTTTGACAACCGGTTTTATCGCAGGTGATTGGAAATGTGCCGTATCGGAATTTTAACCCGGTTTTTCAGGTTTTCTGCCGGGCGTGAACGGTATATGCATATCAGGAAATTCACTCTTTACCGTCCGCTCCTTTTTGCCCACGTCATCCCGTCAGGGCAACATCATGGTATAAAGGTGCATTACCGTTCATCAGGGTTGAAACAGACAGATTATTCGTATCATTCATTATCACCAGGATGTACCTGGTGGCAGAGAATGATATGTACACCATTCCGCTGCGGTCCCTTACCCCGGTTATCACCGGCTGCACTCGCAAGGGTCCGTTATTTGTCCCGGCCGGGGATCTTTCACCCGACCCGCCGGCGTGATTCTACACTTTCAAATTTCCTCGTTGGCCTTTAATTCATAAACGGAGCATGCAATAATTCCCAATGCGACGGGTGCCCCAAAAATTTATAACATGCCGAATCTATTTTCCCACGCCCTCACACGGGGGGCAGGAGCTACCAAAACATGGCTGATTTCATCCAGCAGACCGTCACCAAGACGGCAGTCCGAACGCTTGCCGCACCCATCGCGGATGTCGCATCGTTCACCACCATCGTCAACGAAGTTATCGGCACCAACCCGTTTGGATGCACCACGTATGACGTCGGCGGGGTCCCGCAGGCCACGGTGATCAAGAGCAAGGAGTCGTACACTGCAAAGGCAGTCTACGAGGACAACGAGGCAAAGGCGGTCGGGAACGCCAGTGCAAAGTGTCCGACCGTTGCAGCGTTCAACACGACCATTGCAAACATCCTTGCGAATGAAGCCCTTGCAACCGCAATGGGCGGAGACGCGGTCCGTGATACCGAAGGAGAGGCCTATTCGGCAACCCTGAAGTGCCACGACGCCAGCGGGGAGATCTACTACGTGTCGTTCTCACGCCAGGCAGTGCGGGTCTCATCCTACTCCGACGATGCCATTGTTGCAACCGTCGAGGCATGGGCCGACACCGTTCCGGCACTGGCCTGAGGTTCACCATCTGACGGGGCTGGGGGGTGGAAGATCCCTCGGGCTCTCCCTCTCTTTTTCTCCCGTCATTTCGGGAGTTATCATGGAAAATCCTGATATTATTGTCATCATCCTCGCCGTCGTGCTACCGGTATACCCGGCCCTCTTGACCATCTACCAGAAGATCGGGCAGTATGACGCGGTATGCGCCGACTTTGAACGGCTGAAGGATGAGCACCGGAAGAATCACTACGTGGAGCATCAGCATGGAACCCGAACTCATCACGATCATTGAACTGTTCGCCACCGCTATCCTGGCACTGTTCGCTTATATTCAGAACCGACAGAAGAACACCATTCAGGCCGAGAACGCACAGGTGGTCGCCTTCTTCGACCCGGCCGATGACTCGGTCAGCACCGCACCGGCCAGTGTACCGGGCAGGTCCTACAAGATGAGCACCTCGACCCGGCGTTGGCTGACATTTGACCACTCGCCGGAAGAGCGTGAATCGCTGCTCCGGCAGGTGGCAGAGGCGGAATCGGAACGGAAGGCGACCTACACGATTACGGTCCCGTCCGCATGGTACGAGATCGAGTATGGTCTGGTGAAGGCATCCGGTAAGACGGAGGCCTGACGATGAATCGTTTAACACGACGCCGGAAGATGCTCATTGCCGGGTGCGTATTTGCGGCGGTCGTGGCAGGTGTTGCCTGCTGTGGTCATGCCGATGCAGCGGTGATGAGTGTTGCACTGCTCGGCGGGAGCGACCAGGTGATGTCGGTCTCGTCCGGCTGGGGGTGGTCTGCGTCGAGCGGAGACCTGAACGGTGTGCCTCCGCTTGCACCCGGGCAGGAGATATTGACCGGGAGTTATTCCGGGTCGCTGTTGTCGACCGGACCGGGGCAGTATGAAGGGTTTAGGTCTCTGGATATCTCCGAGATTGTGACGTTTTCGACCGGGAGCATGGTGACGACCGGCGGGACCGGTCTGTATGACGAGAGCTTGTCGCTCTTCTCGGTCGGGGCCGGGGCTGCTGCTGCGACCTGTGGAGTGGAGGCTTTGCAGGCCGATGCAGCGAATTACACGGCGGTCCCGTACTGCGAGAGCGTGATCACCGGGACCTCGTTTTCGGTGAACGATCTGGTGTATCGTTCGCAGGGGAGCATTTCCCAGGCGGATGATGTGATGCCTGATTCTCTTGGGTTTGTGGTACTGAGTGACGGATCCGGGTCCGGGACCTTCTTCGCACGGTCGGGAAGTATGGCCGGTATCGGTCCTTCGGGTGAGCTGGGGTACGTGAACGGTATGTCTGAATCGCTTGCTGTTGGTGGGAGGTTTGAGCTGGGTGGTAAGGTGGAGTGGAGTTCGTTTTCGGGGGTGAGTGGGGAGGTGGGGTAAAGACTGCAAGAATCGAGTCAAATTTGAGGCTATTCACCTCTATTCATTTCATATCATAGGGAAGGATACCGGAAAGAACTGAACAACCATTCAAGATACAAAACTAATTTCCTGATAACTAACCAAAAAACACAATTACCCTGATTTATTAGCGTTTCACCTGTATTTATCATTCAAAACACTAATAATGAAAAAAATGTTCCTCGTCCTTGATACTGAAACAACCGGACTACCCGGGAAAAGAGCACCCATGCTGAGTAGAAAGCAGGAATGGCCCCGAATAGTTGAGTTTGCATGGATTGAATGTGAAACAGATGAAGTAATTAACGCTGAATTTGATTACCTCATAAAACCGGATTGCTATGTAATCCCTGAAAAAGCCACTGCAATTCATGGTATCACGACAAAAAAGGTACTGGATGAGGGAAAATCACTGTTCTCAGTATTAGAGAAATTTCATAAATCCCTGGAGGGTTCTTCATTTATTGTCGGACACAATGTTGATTTCGATATTAATGTGATTACTTCGGAAGCATCCCGGTTGGGAATTTCTTTACCTGTGAACCGATATCCAAAAAAATGTACAATGAAATCATCGGCCCGATTATGTTCTATACGGCGGGGAAGCGGATACAAATATCCATCCCTCCCCGAGTTGTATACGGTGTTATTCGGACTGCCTCCCACGGGACATCATCAAGCATTATCGGACGCCCGGTCATGTATGAAATGTTATTTTGAATTGAACAGAAGAGGAATTATCTGAACATAGCATGGAACTATAAGTCCTATCGACATACGAAACACTAATCAGGAGGGGTCATCGTGGCTGATAATTCAGAGAATTTCTATCGCTATTGGGGAAAATCAAGGCCAGGGGAGGATAATACTCCCCTGCAATCATACCATCTGCTTGTATACCATTCACTCGATGTCGCTGCCGTCGGCCATCAAATATTGAAGCACGATCCTGCACTCCTGCAGAAATTAATTCCATCAGATTTTTTTTTGGAAAAATCGGAGGCGGAAGAATGGGTTAATGGATTGGTTTCCTACCTTCTCGCCCTGCATGATATCGGTAAATTTTCTGATAGGTTTCAAAATCTTATACCAGAACTCCTACAAGAACTGAAAGGATACACGTACAACCGCGATTATATAGTCCACCACACAGATATGGGACGTGCCCTGTTTGAAAAGGAACTGTGGCAGAGAATCTGGTCCGGCAACCTGTTTTTTTTAAATGAGGACGATGATCCATTCGACTGGAAGGAAGTTCTGAATACCTGGTTTTACGCGGTGACCGGTCATCACGGTACGCCTCCGAAAAAATCAGAACACTCATTATCTACGTTTTTTGAGGACGAAAACCGGGAATCGGCACTTCTGTTTGCTGAAGCCTGCGCTGCCCTTTTTCTGAAGAACGACATAAAAACTCAGATAAATTTTTCAGAGCCATATATCGAGGATTTTTGCCGGACTTCATGGATTCTTGCGGGCCTTGCGGTTCTGAGTGACTGGATTGGTTCCAATAACGAATATTTCCCGGCCTGCTCCACACCTATGCCGCTTGAAACATATTGGAATGAATACGCACTTCCCCGGGCAGAATCAGCCATCAGGATATTTGGGATCCTTCCATGCGGCATATCGAACGAATCCGGAATGCACGCTCTTTTTCCGACGATTACAACCCCTACCCCGCTTCAGTCTTTTACAGAATCATATGAGATTCCATCAACCCCCCAGTTGTTCGTTATTGAGGAAGCAACAGGGAGCGGGAAGACTGAGGCAGCACTTGTCCTTGCGCACCGCATGATGGAACTCGGTCTTGGGGAGGGAATTTATCTGGGACTGCCCACCATGGCCACGGCAAATGCAATGTACGATCGGATGAGTCTGGCATATCTGCGCTTGTATTCCCAGGATTCTAACCCATCACTTGTACTTGCACACAGTGCCCGCCATCTTTCAGACAAATTCAGGCAATCGATTGGTTATACTGAGCGTCCTATTCCTGAATTTGAGATTCCGGATGAGTTGAATGCATCAGCCCAGTGCACGACCTGGTTATCTGATAACCGGAAAAAAGCGTTGCTCGCACAGATAGGCGTTGGCACGATAGATCAGGCACTCATGGCGGTCCTTCCGTTTCGTCACCAGTCACTTCGGATTTTGGGACTGTCAAGAAATATCCTGATCGTTGACGAAGTGCATGCATACGATCCGTATGTCGAGCGGGTTCTCCAGAATCTCCTTGAATTTCATGCGGCGATGGGCGGGAGCGCCATTCTTCTTTCAGCAACACTGCCCCAGATGCAGCGGCGGGGATATCTTTCTGCATACTCCAAGGGACTGGGTTGTTCTGGTGGAGATGTCATTCAGTCTCATTATCCACTGGTAACACACGTGACTTCGGATACAGGACTCCCGTCTGAATATCCAATCCCACGATGTGAAATGACATCAAGGACCGTAGAGGTCGAGTGCACAGATGACGCTGAGATTGTGATGCAGTATATTGCAGAAGCGCTCGATACCGGCCGGTGTACCTGCTGGGTAAAAAATACCGTCGATGATGCGTTCGAGACGTTCAATGCCATTACAACGCGGTTTCCGGACGCACATGTACTGTTATTCCATGCCCGGTTTGCAATGGGTGATCGTATCAGGATCGAGCAGGAGGTCCTGAAAACATTCGGAAAAGAGAGCGACTCAGATATCCGTCGTGGGAAGATACTCGTCGCGACACAGGTCATCGAACAGTCCCTTGACCTTGATTTTGACTATATGATCACGGATCTTGCTCCGATGGACCTGATCATCCAGCGGGCGGGCAGGCTGCACCGTCACGCCGGATCGCCCAGACGGGGAACCCGTGCCCCCCCCAGACTTATGGTATATTCACCGATGGTTACAGAGTCTGTAACCGATAGGTGGTATTCAGAACTTTTCCCGAGAGCTGTACATGTTTATGAGAATGCCGGCCAGCTCTGGCTGACCGCCCGGCTCCTGTCTGATCGGAGACGTATAACCATGCCCGATGATGCCAGATTACTGATTGAAGGAACCTATGGTGAATCGGCACAACATGAGATTCCGGAAACCCTGTTACATCAGGCGAATACCGCAGAAGGGAAAAAAATGGCAGATTGGGGTGTCGCACAACTGAATATTCTCAGGATGAAGGAGGGGTATAAAATTACCCCCACCCAGTGGCAGGAGGATACACGGACACCGACCCGTCTTGGTGAGGCACGGGTCACCGTACTACTTTTAAAATGGGATGGATCCCGGCTTTCATTCTGGTCATCTGAAGGAGATTTTGCCGAAGATATGAGCCAAATCAGCATTTCTGAAAGAAAAATTTCCAAGTCCAGAGAATATAGCGGTGCATTGGGTACAGTATTGAATGAATTTAAAAATAACCTTAAGGATCAAGGGAAATGGAGAGTGCTTGTCCCCCTTATGGAGGTAAACGGGATATGGCAGGGAGATGCTCTTGACGACAAAAATAATAAAGTAACACTCCATTACGATCACCGTATCGGTCTTGTGGTAAACAATTCGTAAGTGTTAAGATATTAAGCGAGGGGTTTCAATTACTGGATGGATTTAATATAATGGAATGCTTTCTATTCAAATATTGATCATATTTAAATGTGTGTAAATTATATTTTCAAAAAAATACTGAACGAACATATGAAACTTTTCACTATTGATAAGATAGGAAAATTAACACCGTATACTGAGCAAGTTTTTAAAAATTCAAACCAAGAGACAGATTTAGAAATATTACTCGAAAAAAATCCGGAATATTTTTTTGAGAGAAGCAATGTTCTAATTATCGGGCGACAGGTTACAACAAATCTTAACACATTCATCGATTTATTGGGAATAGATAATTCTGGAAATACAGTAATAATAGAATTGAAAAGAGCCAAAACTCCCAGGGAAACAATCGCTCAACTTTTAGAATATGCATCTTTTATCGAAAAGCTTGATTATTCTCAATTAAATACAATTTTCCAAGATTATTCCGGGGAAGAGAATAATTTGGATGAATATCATCAACAATTCTTCAAAAATCAATCAGATGAAAAAGTCTCATTCAACAAATCAACGAGATTAATTATTGTTGCTCAGGAAATATCAAGGGAAATTCAACAAACTGCACAATATCTACAGAATAAAGGATTCGATATCTATTGTATTGAATTTAAATATTTTAAGACCCCTGCTGGTGAGAAAATTATCACAAGCGATCTTACGGTAGGAGATGAAAATTTCATTCAAAGACGGGTACAATCAGCATCCCTTCCAAAAGTCGATCAACAACAATTTCTGTCATTATTAGATGAAAACGGATTACACGTTTTTCACCCGATCTTTGAATTTGCCGCAAAGAAGGGTTTGATTTTCAGATGGGGGTCTAAGGGTTTTTCATTAAATCTCAAGTTGAATACGGGCTTTGTTGGATTGTTCTTCGGATATCCCCCTGGTTCGGTCTTCAAACAGAGCATATATACCGGGTTTGAGGAAATCACAAAAAAAGTGTACAATCCAGAAAATATCATTAAATTTTATCGAGAGGAAATAATGAAACTCGGATTTTTTGGGAACGCCAAATCGAATTTAAAATGGGTAATTGATAAATCCTACACCAAAGAAGAGATTAAAGGTTTTCTTGATATTGTCGATAAGTTGGTTGTAAAAATCGAAGAGAATGGGTTGAAATAATGAAAAATTTGCTAATTCTTCGTTTAAATTCGAACAGGGTAATTGTATTTTCAAATACAAAAAAAGGAATTGTTGATGACTATGTTCAATCTCATTAAAGAGCCTTGGCTCCCGGTAATCAGAACATCAGGCACACGAGAAAAAATCACCGTCGCAGATTTTGTTGACAGGTATGAAGAAGATCCGGTACTATTCCTTGATGCATCCCGTCCTGATTTCAACGGGGCTTTAATCCAGTTTCTTATCGGACTGATCCAGACAACGTATCCTCCTGCAAAAGAACGCGAATGGAAAAAAAAATTCAGCACTCCTCCATCATCGACTGAATTGAAAACAGCTTTTGAACGATATGCTCATGCCTTCAATCTTGATGATGAGGGACCCCGGTTCATGCAGGATCTCGATCTCTCCGAAAAAGATGGGGAGCTGAACAAGATTGATCACCTGCTGATGGAGATGCCTGGTGCGCAGACGCTTGACAGGAATGCAGACCATTTCCTGAAAAGAGATACCGTCACACAAATCTGTCTTCATTGTTCTGCGATGGCATTGTTTACGTTACAGACAAACGCTCCTGCAGGAGGACGAGGACACCGTACATCACTCCGGGGGGGAGGACCGCTCACAACAATAGTGATGGGGAGGAGTCTCTGGGAAACGGTCTGGCTGAATGTCATCACTGCAGAATCCTTTTCTTATTACGGTAACGCAGAAAAAAAATCAGATTCAGATATATTTCCATGGATGGGACATACTCACACCAGCGAGAAGAAAGGGGAGGACACTACATCTCAGCATGTCAATCCTGCACAGATGTTCTGGGCGATGCCGAGAAGGATACGACTCAGTTTTGAACATTCTATTGACGCTGTCCCCTGTGATCTCTGTGGTGGTGCATCATCCCGGTTTGTGACCGAATATTTCGATAAAAGCCATGGTATCAACTACAAGGGCGGATGGCGCCATACCCTGACCCCCTATTCTGTTTCTCCGAAAAACGACGAGCCTCTCCCAAGACATGGAACATCGGCCGGCATTTCATATCGTCACTGGCTTGGACTGATCCAGAATGCATCTGATAAAAATTCCCGCATTGAACCTGCTGTCGTTGTTCATAAATTCCGGCAGGAGAGACAGGACGATCTTACTGAAAAAAATGAAATTCCATTCCGGCTCTGGGCATTCGGGTATCATACGGATAATATGAAGGTCTGTGGCTGGTATGAAGGAACAATGCCACTCATTCACCTGAATAAAGAAATGAAAGAAGATTATGAGAGCCTTGTCTCACAGATGATCAGGACTGCAGATCTGGTCTCCTACAATCTGCGATCATCTGTGCGGAAGGCGCTTTTCAGTCCTGAAAACAAGGTATCCGGCGACTTATCGTTTATCGACTCAGAATTCTGGCAGAACACCGAACCCTCTTTCTATCAGATGCTGAACGAGTTCAAGACAGCACTCCAGACGAAACAACCTGTGGATAATCTGAAACTGCGATGGCTACGATTATTGAAAAACGAGGGGGAGATCTTGTTTGACCGCTATTCCCAGTCCAACATGATATCGGTGGCAGATCCGAAGCGTATTGCAATAGCCCGTCATGATTTTAACACATTTTCTTCTCCAAATAACAAAAAAATTATCGAACTACTTGACCTGCCACTCTCTAATAGTCCCGAAAAAACCAGAGGCGGGAAAACCAGGGAAAAAAAGGAGATACAAACATGAGGTGAAGAATGGAACAAAAAATGTATTTATCATTTACTAATCCGGAAACAAAGGACGAATTGCTAAGATGGTGGAAATCCCTTGACATCTCTCGGGGAGATCGTGCCGAACTGCGTCGATGTCATTCCCCCCTGAATGTGGCTTTTACCCCGGCATACCATCGCCTGAGGGGTGCACTGGCGAAATTTGGCCCGTTAAACGCAGAGGATCTTGCAGTTGTCGCAGGGGTTCTTTCACATGTGAAAACATACAACCCAGGTTCTTTTCCCGTGCAGATGGCAACTCCCGGTTCTGTTGACGGTAAAAAAGCAAAGGTAAGCGGACTTCGTTTTCGTCGGCTGCTGAAAATTGATAGTGATGATCCCGACAGACTGTATGGATCCATGATACGGATTGTACATCTCCTTGGTGACGATGTCGATATCCCAAGCCTTGCCAACAGCATCTATTGGTGGAATGAACGGACGAAGAATGACTGGGCGTTTGCCTACTATGAACATGCTCCCAAAGATGAGCAATAAGGAGTGAGAAAAATTATGAGTGAATTTATCCAGTTACATATGCTTGTATCGTATCCCCCATCGAATTTAAACCGCGATGACCTGGGGAGACCAAAAACTGCCGTAATGGGTCGGACCCAGCGGTTACGTATTTCATCGCAGAGCCTGAAGCGGGCATGGCGAACTTCGGATATTTTTGAAAAAGATGTGACCGGACACATCGGCATCCGTACGAAAGAAATGGGTATCAAAGTGAAAGATGCCCTGATGAGCGGATTGCCACTGGCAGACCTTTTAAAGGGAACCACCCCTGATTCAACATCAGCGGCAATAATTCCTGAAAAGGATGCACAACACTGGGCATGGAAAATTGCCTCGGTTTTTGTTGATAAACTCCCGAAAGGTGACGGTAAAAAATCAAAGGAAACGTCAGGTGAAGAGTCTGAAGGCGGCAAAAAGAGTTCAGATAAAGAAAAGACCAATATCGACAGGAACACGCTGAAGGGAGAACAACTGGTGTTCTATTCAAATAATGAAATAACTGCCATCCAGTCGCTTATCTCAACACTGATCAAAGAAAAGCGTGAACCGAAGGTACAGGAATTATCAGTGTTATTGAAGGAGGACCTTTCTTCTGTCGACGTTGCCATGTTCGGACGAATGCTTGCCAATGCGACGAAATTCAATGTTGAAGCTGCGGTACAGGTCGCTCATGCAGTCACGGTTCACGAGGTTGCCGTTGAAGATGATTATTTCACCGCAGTCGATGATCTGAACAAGGGTGAAGATGATGCAGGTGCAGCCCATCTCGGGGAGACAGAGTTCGCATCAGGTCTGTTTTATACGTATGTCTGTATCGATAAAACGCTCCTTGCACAGAACCTTGATGGGAATAATGATCTTGCAAAGGCTGCAATTAAATCACTCGTCGAAGCAGCAACGAAAGTAGCACCGACCGGAAAACAGAATTCATTTGCTTCACGGGCGTATGCATCCTATCTCCTCGTAGAGAAAGGCATGCAGCAGCCGAGATCTTTATCCGTTGCTTATCTGACAGCGGTCCGTGATTCAAAAGATCTCCTTGGTACATCCATTGCTGCTCTGAAAGAGACCCGGAAAAAAATGGATGCGGTCTATGGCAGATGCTGGGATGCAGAGAAAGAGATGAATGCGCATGCCGGGACTGGTTCGCTGAAGGAAATTCTCGATTTCTGCTGTTGATTGCCATGAATGAGTATCTCATCTTTCGTTTATACGGGATGATGGCATCATGGGGAGACATCGCAGCAGGAGAGTATCGTCCAACCTATGACCGGCCATCAAAATCAGCCGTAATGGGGATGGTTGCCGCGGCTCTCGGGATACGTCGCGACGAAGAGACACGGTTGCGTGAGCTTGCAATCGGGTATCATATGGCGCTCCGGATCGATACCCCCGGTACCCTGCTCAGGGATTATCATACCGCACAGGTGCCACCATCGGGGAAAGGTCGGAATAAGATTACTTTTGCTACCCGTAAGGCCGAATTATCAGGTTCGAAACATGATCTGAATACTATCCTCTCGTCACGGGATTACCGCTGCGATGCGCATTATACCGTATGTCTCTGGAGTAATTCCGAAACCTCGCCGTATCCGCTTTCTGCAATTAAGGATAACCTGGATAAACCGGTCTTTAATCTCTGTCTCGGACGGAAATCCTGCCCTCTGTCACTTCCACTCAGGCCACAGATCGTTCAGGCAGATACAATATCCGATGCATTCTCATCGGTACCTTTTGAAGGAAATCCGTTTACAAAACCTCTGGAATCCAAAAAGGATGTGCAGGTTTTCTGGGAGGGTGAGGAGAACACCGGATACGAACGTGTCCTTGCAGTCCAGCGCAGGGATGATCCGTTAAGTAAAAAGCGCTGGCAGTTTGGGAATCGAACAGAATATTATACGATGATTCACAAACCCGCGGAGGGCTGATTGTGTATTTAAGCAGAGTGCAAATAAAGGGGAATGCAGAGTACGAAAAGGAATTCTGGGATCACATCGGTGGGGCATACAAACTCCATTCACTCGTATGGGACCTTTTTGCCGATGACCCTGACCGGAAACGGGATTTTATCTACCGGCAGGATATGGTGCACGGGCTCCCGGCTTTTTACTGCGTATCTGAGCGGATACCGAATGACCGTCACGGCGTCTGGATCGTTGAAACAAAACCCTATTCGCCTGTTATTAAAAAGGATACGAGGTTGGAATTCATGCTCAGGGCCAACCCGATCCGGACAAAACGAGATGAAAAAAATAAACAACACCGTCATGATGTCGTCATGGAGGCAAAGACCCTGTTGAAACAAAAACAGGCTGACCTGCCACGGGAGTCAGAATTGGTCCAGCAGGCGGGATTCATGTGGCTTGCCCTGAAAGGGGAAGCGAACGGGTTCTCTGTCCGGGACGAGGAAGTGCGGGCAGATGGATATTCTCAGTACCGTTTTACCAAGCCGAAAGGCAAGCATTCTGTAAGCCTGAGTACGATCGAATTTAACGGCGTTCTGACTGTCACCGATCCGGACCTTTTTGTTAAAACACTTTACCGGGGTCTTGGTCCGGCCAAGGCATTTGGCTGTGGTCTGATGATGGTCAGGCCTTTGCGATAATGGGGAGATACGATGCTCCCCCCTTTGAAACCAATCTCGATAAAGGAGAGAATATCCCTCGTATTTCTAGAGAAGGGCGAACTCGATGTCCTTGACGGGGCTTTTGTTCTCCTCGATAAGAACGGCGTCCGTACTCAGATCCCTATCGGAGGTGTTGCCTGCCTCATGCTCGAACCCGGCACACGGATCTCCCATGCGGCAGTTGTTCTTGCAGCACGGGTTGGCTGCCTGATTGTATGGATAGGGGAGGCAGGAGTCAGACTGTATGCCGGGGGGCAACCCGGCGGTGCACGGGCTGACCGCCTGCTGTACCAGGCAAAACTTGCGCTGGATGAGGAGGCACGGCTTAAAGTAGTCAGGAAGATGTATGAGTTCCGCTTCAAAAATCCGGTGCCTTCACATTATACTGTGGAACAGCTCAGGGGTGTTGAAGGATCCCGTGTACGGGAGATGTACCTGCAGATTGCGAAGAAATACGGGGTCCAGTGGTCAGGAAGGCAGTATGATCATACTGAGTGGGGGAGTGGAGACATGCCAAACCGCTGTTTAAGTGCTGCAACGTCATGCCTGTACGGGATATCTGAAGCCGCAATCCTTGCAGCAGGATATGCTCCGGCTATCGGGTTTATCCATTCGGGCAAACCCCAGTCATTTGTATATGACATTGCGGATCTCTTTAAGTTTGATACGGTTGTTCCGGTTGCGTTTCAGATCGCCTCGCAAAACCCGGCAGATCCTGAACGGGCGGTGAGGATTGCATGCAGGGACCAGTTCAGGGAAACACGCCTTTTGAAGAAGATTATACCGACAATTGAAGAGGTTCTGAGTGCCGGTGGTATTGCCGTTCCTGAGACACCTGAAGACTGTCTGCCGCCCGCAATACCTGAAGAGAAGGGGCCTGGAGATGCTGGTCATCGTCACTGAGAATGCACCTCCGCGATTACGCGGACGTCTTGCAGTATGGCTCCTTGAAGTGCATGCCGGCGTTTATATCGGGGATTATTCGGCTAAAGTGCGGGAAATGCTCTGGATTCAGATCATTGAGGGTATTGAAGATGGTACTGCAATAATGGCATGGGGAACAAATAATGAAGCAGGATACGATTTCGTGACGATTGGAACGAACCGTCGGGTTCCTGTTGATTTTGATGGTGTCCAGCTTATATCATTCATTCCGCAAAAATCCGAACTGTCTGAACCAGGGAATATTCTTAAGTAACAAAAGATGAATTTTGTTCAGGAAGGATTGAAAATTCTTCCTGAATGCCGGCGTTATCATGTCTATTGTCAATCTATCCGACCCATCAAAAAATTTAATTAAATGCTTGTCCAGGAAATAATATTCCTGGTTTTAATATAAAAATTAAAGAGAGTTCCCCATGCACGTGGGGATGAACCGAATTCTGCTCCATATCGTTCCAGCTCTTCGAGGAGTTCCCCATGCACGTGGGGATGAACCGGAGTCCATTTGAAACGAATCTGGCCTGCTCGGGAGTTCCCCATGCACGTGGGGATGAACCGGGATTTCGATGAAGGGAAATTCAAGGATATCAGAGTTCCCCATGCACGTGGGGATGAACCGGTATGGGAGCTCCTCGGGAGTATCGAGGGAATGAGTTCCCCATGCACGTGGGGATGAACCGACCAGTCCATTGCGATGAATGCGACATGAATAGAGTTCCCCATGCACGTGGGGATGAACCGACCATTGAAGAGGACCTAATCAGGACACATAAGAGTTCCCCATGCACGTGGGGATGAACCGCTGACATCGCAATGACACTCGGTCAGATTAAGGAGTTCCCCATGCACGTGGGGATGAACCGATGCCGATATCCCGCTGTTCTATGTCCGGTCAGAGTTCCCCATGCACGTGGGGATGAACCGACCCCTCAATCAAAAACAGAATAATCGCTTTTGAGTTCCCCATGCACGTGGGGATGAACCGGTGAACCCATGAGTCTCTTCCAGCTCCTTATTGAGTTCCCCATGCACGTGGGGATGAACCGTTCTTCTCTGGTTGTCCAGGGGGTGTTTTTTCGAGTTCCCCATGCACGTGGGGATGAACCGGAGGTCTTTCAGGGCCTTCAGGGGATCCTCGTGAGTTCCCCATGCACGTGGGGATGAACCGAGGAATCGAATGGCAGACAAACAACTCTCAATGAGTTCCCCATGCACGTGGGGATGAACCGCCATCGCAGGCAGGAGCAAGACCCTTGTGAAGGAGTTCCCCATGCACGTGGGGATGAACCGAAATACAAGAGGGAGACATATGATGATATTATTGAGTTCCCCATGCACGTGGGGATGAACCGATGGAACGGGTAAAACTACTATTGGGGAATACGAGTTCCCCATGCACGTGGGGATGAACCGCAGCTTTGACCAATTCTTATATCAGTAATGATGAGTTCCCCATGCACGTGGGGATGAACCGCAATTAACATGTAAATAATAATCACGGTTCCGGAGTTCCCCATGCACGTGGGGATGAACCGACAATCTACCGGAGACGTTGCAGACGTTGAAAGAGTTCCCCATGCACGTGGGGATGAACCGAAAAAATACAATCTCCCCCTCACATACCTCCCGAGTTCCCCATGCACGTGGGGATGAACCGACGAGCTCGCCCAGTATGGCCGGACCGATGAAGAGTTCCCCATGCACGTGGGGATGAACCGATGCTCGGAATAGACGTTCTCACTGCAGCACGGAGTTCCCCATGCACGTGGGGATGAACCGGTAATATAGTATTCCCAGTTCGAGCTTGCCCGGAGTTCCCCATGCACGTGGGGATGAACCGTTGTCAGAGGATTACGCCGGCCGCAGCTGGGTGAGTTCCCCATGCACGTGGGGATGAACCGACGGATTACTCCGGCACCGTGTGGACGGTTGCGAGTTCCCCATGCACGTGGGGATGAACCGAACAGCTGCCGTTTTACTGCCCTGAAAACGTGGAGTTCCCCATGCACGTGGGGATGAACCGAACCGACATCAGTATTTGAGTCAATAGAAGGAGAGTTCCCCATGCACGTGGGGATGAACCGAGATGAAAGAGGGTTTATATCAATCTGTATGGGAGTTCCCCATGCACGTGGGGATGAACCGATTGCACCTCTTCATCCGTAATCTCTTTTATTGAGTTCCCCATGCACGTGGGGATGAACCGGTTGAAATTGTCAACGTTTGTCGTGAACTTTTTGAGTTCCCCATGCACGTGGGGATGAACCGTCACCGGAGGTGAAAAACATAGCAGTCGACGCGAGTTCCCCATGCACGTGGGGATGAACCGATACCAGAAATTAATGTGTGTTGTATCTCTGGGAGTTCCCCATGCACGTGGGGATGAACCGATACTTTCTTCATATTCGTCCATGAAAAGAACGAGTTCCCCATGCACGTGGGGATGAACCGAAACGGAAATCCACCGCATCAATGGCACTCCGGAGTTCCCCATGCACGTGGGGATGAACCGGTCCATGCAATCCGCTCTCGTGCTGCAGTGAGGAGTTCCCCATGCACGTGGGGATGAACCGGTAAAACAGATCAAAGTTCCGTCCCGGGATTAGAGTTCCCCATGCACGTGGGGATGAACCGAAAGAAGATGAATTTTCCGACTGGTCGGGTGAGAGTTCCCCATGCACGTGGGGATGAACCGGTATGGGAGCTCCTCGGGAGTATCGAGGGAATGAGTTCCCCATGCACGTGGGGATGAACCGCTGATACCCCTTGTCGATATTGCGCACGGCATGAGTTCCCCATGCACGTGGGGATGAACCGACAATAGTAGAGGACTTCGCGACTGCAGCGCAGAGTTCCCCATGCACGTGGGGATGAACCGTTGCAGCAACTAAAAAGAAAGCAAGCGAACCCGAGTTCCCCATGCACGTGGGGATGAACCGGTCTACGGCGATCAGCCGGGTATCATCGTTGAGAGTTCCCCATGCACGTGGGGATGAACCGATGATCCGAAATGGGAAAGCGGTACTCATCCCGAGTTCCCCATGCACGTGGGGATGAACCGATGGTGATGGCGCGGGGATCGTCCGGAGGAGTGAGTTCCCCATGCACGTGGGGATGAACCGAGATCACAGTACTGCCGGGAACACATTGACAAGAGTTCCCCATGCACGTGGGGATGAACCGTTACGGCAGTTAACCCGGCCTCTTGTTTTTGAGAGTTCCCCATGCACGTGGGGATGAACCGATTATGACGAGTTGTCAAAGATAGCGGAGGAGGAGTTCCCCATGCACGTGGGGATGAACCGAGATAGTATCAGACAGTGCAACCGCAACTATTGAGTTCCCCATGCACGTGGGGATGAACCGAAAGACTCTGGTATACCGGGATTCCTGATGACGAGTTCCCCATGCACGTGGGGATGAACCGCTTGCACCCGATGCAACGAGGATCACGAAGGCGAGTTCCCCATGCACGTGGGGATGAACCGTTTTCCGTCCTTGCATCTGAATCGCGAATCATGAGTTCCCCATGCACGTGGGGATGAACCGAACGTGATCCCTATGTGCAGCAATGAGGGAGGGAGTTCCCCATGCACGTGGGGATGAACCGTCCCCGTATCTCCACGTCGATAAATACTACCCGAGTTCCCCATGCACGTGGGGATGAACCGAGATTGACGAGATCGATAAAAAGATCGCTCAAGAGTTCCCCATGCACGTGGGGATGAACCGCCTCTGAACTCTGCCCACTCCTTAATGGGTGCGAGTTCCCCATGCACGTGGGGATGAACCGTCTTCATCCAGGTAAACAGTAGTCCGCTTCAGGAGTTCCCCATGCACGTGGGGATGAACCGGAATTATAAAAATAAAAGCGGAGGTATACCGGGAGTTCCCCATGCTCGTGGGGATGAACCGTCTATAGGACATCGCTTTCTTATACGGGAAATGAGTTCCCCATGCTCGTGGGGATGACCAACTCTGATGACTGGCAAATCCCCTTCGCCAAACACAGCGACAGTCAGCTGGCGAGATCAATTTGTTATTTGATTCATTGATGCAAAAGGCGTTTACCGGGGAACTGGTTGGGTGATTCCTGTGTAACTTTCACTCTATCCACCTTACATTTTATACTATTATACTGCATATACACCCATCAGGGAGTCGGGATCTGGTATGAAAATGAAGAAACAGGTGAATGCACTCCTGTATGCAATAGAAGAATATCCCGATATCGGAAGGACAAAGCTGATGAAGTTCATCTTCTTTGTAGACCTCGTGATCTACAACCGGAGAGGGACCACACTCCTTGAGAATGAATATGTACGGATGCAGCACGGACCGGTGCCACCATACGCATTCACGCTCACCTCATGCTCGAATGAATTTTTCAGAGTAGGAAAGGTCCGGATCGATTACCGGGGTACCGGTTTTACCGAATTCCGGTTCACACCATTGCAGAAATCTGACAGGGATCTCTTCAATGTTGAGGAAAAATCAATATTCAGCATAATTATCAGCCTCCTGAAAACAAACACGGCCGTCGCTATCAGCACAATTACCCATCAATATGACCTCTGGAAAAATGTCGGGCAGGGCTACACAATTCCGCTCGACCTGTTTAAACTCAAGGAGAAAGAGCTGACCGAAGTACAAACGGAGCCCGGCATGATAGACGAAACCGAATGTGAATATGAAACCGTTCCACCGGACTCCGGTCCGGGAATCCATACCGTCCCGGTTACTGCTCTTATGAGTGAACGAGCCCTTTCAAAAGACTGGCTCAGACCAGAGGAGGACGACACGTGGGATTATTTATAAAAGACGACATTGTCGTTATCCCGTTTCCATTCTCTGATTTATCCGGCAGTAAAAAGCGACCGGCACTCGTCGTTGCAAATCTTCCCGGTGATGATCTCATCCTCTGCCAGATCACAAGTCAACCCTATGATAATACCTGTTCAATCCCCCTCGATCACACGGATTTTGCAGAGGGGGGATTACGCTCACTTAGTTTTGCCCGTCCAGACAAACTTTTCACGGGAGATTCTTATATTGTTGAAAAATCGATAGGACGCCTGATACACCCCACGATGCAGAATATAACTGACACGATTGTTCAGATAATGCAGGCATAATTTTTCTCACCCTATTCAACGACTCATCTCATATGGGTGGAATTTAGAAAATTCTTACCTTGCCTGAGTCGGGCATGCTCTCTGCGGTTCGCATCACCTCCCTGACTTTTTTAAGACATTCTGTTGATACGACGACGCAACCGGTCCGACCGGCAGCTGTTCCCCTCACGCTCCTTACAGACTGCTGATGCAGACTGTTCGTCGCTGTGTTCACACCTCTTATAAATCTCTGACTATCTCCGTACCGGTACACATTCAACGAATGATAATTCCGTATAAGGTACCCCCTTTCCCATCCAGAACCTCTTCATAAAATAAAAAACTTTAATTCTTCTCGTTCTAACTCCATCATTATATGATAAAGGTTGCAATCAACGGGTACGGGACAATAGGCAAACGTGTCGCCGATGCGGTCTCGGTCCAGGAAGACATGGAGATAGTCGGGGTCTCAAAAACAAGGCCGAGTCACGAGGCATTTATCGCTAAAGAGAGAGGCTATCCGCTCTTCATCGCAGACATTGCAAAAAAGCCTGCCTTCGAAACGGCCGGCATACCGGTTGCGGGGACCATCGACGACATGCTCAAATCCGCTGACGTGGTCGTTGATGCGACACCCGGCGGGATAGGAGCGAAAAACAAGGCATTATATGAGAAATACGGCATCAAGGCCATCTGGCAGGGCGGAGAAGACCATGAGGTTGCAGGTTTTTCATTCAACTCCGACTGCAATTATCACCAGGCCATCGGGCGGCAGTTCGTCCGTGTGGTCTCCTGCAATACGACCGGGCTCTGCAGGATAATCCACGCAATGGACAGGGAATACGGTGTGACCAAGGTCCGGGCCGTCATGGTACGCCGTGGCGGTGATCCGGGGGATATCAAAAGGGGACCAATTGACGCCGTCGTTTTAAACCCCGTCACCATCCCCAGCCACCATGGTCCCGATGTCCAGACCGTGCTTCCACACATACCGATCGTGACGCTTGCAATGATCGTCCCGACCACGATGATGCACATGCATGCCGTCCAGATGGACCTGAAATCAGAGGCCTCCCGCGAACAGGTCCTTGACATCATCGAGAAGAATCCAAGGATGGGCCTTGTCCGCAAGGCAACCGGGATTACCAGTACCGCCGAACTAAAAGAATATGCCATGGACCTCGGGCGCTGCCGCTCGGACCTCTGGGAGAACGGAATATTTGAGGAGTCGGTATCAGTACTTGGAAAAGAACTCTATCTATTCCAGGCGATTCACCAGGAAGCTGACGTGGTCGTGGAAAATGTCGATGCCATCCGCGCTATGACCGGAGCTATCACCGATCCGCAGAAATCCATCGGGATGACAAACAAGGCGATGAATTTTACTGCGATCTAGAAGAAGCATTAACTCTTTCCATCACCCATTATTTATGAATGGATGCATACTCTCTGGTGACGAGAAATACAGTCGAAGTCGTCACAGATGATGAACTGAAATCTCTCCTCCAGAAACCCCGGAAACGTGTTTATGCGGGTTATGAACCAAGCGGCGAGATCCACCTCGGCCACATGGTCACCGTCAACAAGCTGATGGACATGCGGGACGCCGGGTTCGAGGTCGTCGTCCTTCTTGCAGATCTCCACGCTTTTCTCAACCGGAAGGGAACAATGGAACAGGTCAGGGAACTTGCAGACTATAACCGCAGGTGTTTTGAGGGGCTCGGCCTGACCAATGTCGAATACGTCCTCGGTTCAGAGGTGCAGTTAAACCCTGAATATGAACTGATGGTGCTTCGGCTGTCGCAGCAGATCACCCTCAACAGGGCGACACGGAGTATGGACGAAGTGGGGCGACAGATGGATGCCCCGACGGTCTCGCAGATGATCTACCCGATCATGCAGATGATGGATATCGCTACCCTGAAAGTTGACGCCGCGGTGGGTGGCATCGACCAGCGAAAGATCCACATGCTTGCACGGGAGTACCTTCCTTCGGCAGGATTTGCAGCACCGGTATGTATTCATACGCCAATACTGAACGGCCTTGACGGGAAGAAGATGTCGTCTTCCAGTGGAAATTATATCTCGGTCGCAGATACTGCCGAAACCATAGAGAAAAAATGCCAGAAGGCATTCTGTCCGCCCGAATGCGAAGAGAACCCGATCCTGCAGATCTTCCAGTACCACATCTTCCCGCGTACGGAAAAAATCGAGGTGAAAAGACCTGAAAAGTTTGGTGGAGACAGGGAGTTTTCCAGTTACCAGGATATCGAAGACGCCTACCGCAGGGGTGAGATCCATCCGCTGGACCTCAAAAAGACCGCAGGGAGATACATGGCAGAGATCCTCTCCTGTGTACGGGATTACATGCAATAAACCGGTGACCCTCACGTGAGTTACGATAGCAGCGAAGACGGATTTGACCGGGAGATCGAGAAACTCGGGATCAGAATAAAGGACATGGACCAGTTAAAGGTACGGGAGGATGTTTTCGATGAGATTACACTCCTCTCGCTGTATAAACTGGTCCACCGTAAATGGATTACTGCTATCGGCGGTTCAATCAGCACCGGGAAAGAGGCGAACGTTTTCTTTGGAGAGCGTGGCGAGCAGGATCTCGCCATTAAGATCTACAGGATCAGGACCGCCAATTTCAACACCATGAGTGAATACATCATCGGAGACCGCAGATTTTCCGGAATTCGTAAAAACAGGAAAGATATTGTTTTTACATGGACAAAAAAAGAGTTTTCTAACCTGATGCGGGCACACGAAGCCGGTTTACCCGTCCCCCTTCCACTGGTATGGGACCGTAACATCCTGATCATGGAATTCATCGGTGAGGACGAACGATCGTTCCCACAGATCAGGAGTGTTCACCTCGATGACCCGGCGGGAGTATATGAAAAGGTACTCTCATATATTGGAATACTCTATAAAAAGGCAGGACTTGTCCATGCAGATTTAAGCGAATTCAATATACTTTATGGAGACCAGCCATATATCATCGACATGGGACAGTCGGTTACACTCGATCACCCACGGGCACATATCTTCTTAATGAGGGATATTATCAATATAAACAGGTTCTTTAAAAACAAGTGCGACGTCAGGAACTCTGACACGATATTTACAGAGATAACAGGAATTACCAGACCGGCGAGTACTACAGGGGATACGTGAAATGATTCAGGAAATTAAAGTTACAGGAAACAGGATTGGAGTCCTTATCGGGAAAGGCGGCTCCACAAAGAGGTCATTTGAAGAAAAGACCAAAACTACGCTGTCTATCGACAGCGAAGAAGGCAGTGTAAAAGTCGAGGGCGAAGATGCTGTCCTGCTCCTCAGGGGAGTTGAAGTTATCCAGGCCATAAACAGGGGTTTTTCGCCCGAGCGGGCGTTTATGTTGCTCGAAGATGAGGACCTGCTGCTGGATATTATCGATCTCTCAAGGATTACTGACAGCCCCGGGCAGCTCGACCGCCTCCGCGGACGGATCATCGGAAAAGAGGGGCGTTCCCGTGAGCAGATTGAAAACATGACAGAAACAGAGATATCAGTCATGGGAAAAACCATCGCAATAATCGGGCTTCCCGAACAGATGAAAGTTGCGAGAAACGCCATTGATATGCTGTTGAAAGGGATACCGCACGAGGCAGTCTACAGCTACCTTGAGCGTAAGAAACGGGAAGCAAAAGAGAACCTTATTGACTATTATTATTAGTTAAATGGTAATCTATTCAGTGTACGGGTTCGGAGAAGGATAATTTCCAATGGAAGTCAAATTGCGATCGTCTAGCTCCATTTATAAATCAGAGTGATCTCCCTTTGACATTGAGTGGAATTAAAGGGGTATACAGGATGAAGATTCAGGATCTGCCGGTCCCTGACGGGTTAAAACAGATATACACGAATTCCGGGATAACCGAACTGTACCCTCCACAGGCAGAATGTGTTGAAAAAGGGATGTTCCAGGGGAAAAACCTCCTCGTGGCCATACCGACTGCCAGTGGAAAAACCCTGATTGCCGAGACGGTGATGCACCATCATATTTCCCACGGTGGAAAGGCCCTTTATATAGTGCCGCTAAAGGCGCTGGCAAACGAAAAATCCGGGGAGTTCAATGGAAAAGGAGTCCGGGTCGGCATTTCCACCGGTGACTTTGACCGGAAAGACGACTATCTCGGGAAAAATGATATCATCGTTGCAACCAGCGAGAAAGTTGACTCACTCCTCAGGAATAATACCCGGTGGTTAACTGATATTACACTCCTCGTCATCGATGAGGTTCACCTGATAGATTCGCCAGACCGTGGTGCCACGCTTGAGATGGTCATCGCAAAGATGCGTCATAAAAACCCGGCAATGCAGATAATTGCACTGAGTGCGACAATAGGAAACCCTTCTGTCCTTGCA
This sequence comes from Methanoregulaceae archaeon UBA467, assembly GCA_002503825.1. GTDB lineage: Archaea > Halobacteriota > Methanomicrobia > Methanomicrobiales > Methanospirillaceae > UBA467. The sequence continues at coordinate 131,653 of DASP01000017.1, read as the reverse complement.
CGATGGATGGACGCTGCACTCGTGACGAGCACCTGGAGGCCGGTCGATTTGCGACAGGGTGTATACCTTGACAGTAGCATCCGTTTCCATGACGATATCCGTCCTGTAAGGAATATATCGAAGTATGAAGACCTGAACCTCCTGATGGACACCGTCGATGAAGGGGGACAGTGCCTTGTTTTCGTATCCTCACGGAAGAATGCCGAAGCCTTTGCGAAAAGAGCTGCCAAGGCCCTTTCCTGCGAATCCCCGGAACTTGAAAACTACAGGAAAAAGCTTGAAACACTTGCAGGCAAGGACGCTGACCGAACTCTTGCCATCTGTGTCGGCAAAGGTGCCGCCTTCCACCATGCAGGTCTCCGTCGTGAAGAACGGGCAATTGTGGAGGAAGGGTTTCGAAAGGGCCATATCAGGTGCATATCCTCAACGCCGACACTCGCTGCGGGTCTTAACCTCCCTGCACGCCGGGTGATTATCAGGGACTACCGGCGTTTTAGTGCAGGGGAAGGGATGGTCCCCATCCCTGCACGGGAATACCACCAGATGGCAGGCCGGGCCGGGCGTCCGCACCTCGATCCCTATGGTGAGTCTGTCCTCATTGCAAAAGATGAACAGGATTTAAATGCCCTTTTCGAATTTTATATCGATGCCACTGCAGAGGATGTCAATTCCCAGTGTGCATCGGAGACCGCACTGACCACTCATATCCTCTCGCTCATTGCATCAGGGTTTGTAAAGACCCGTGAATCATTGCAGAAATTCATGGATACTACCTTTTATTCGCACCAGCACCAGGGAAAGAGAATTATCTCTGCAGTCATCGAGCGTTCTCTTCATTTTCTTGAAAAGTCTGAGATGATTGTGGAAAACAGCGGTCAGATCTCCGCCACTGAGTTCGGCACCCTTGTGTCACAGCTGTACATTGACCCGAGGAGTGCGGAAATTATTGTTGACCACCTGAGGAGAGTTACGGAATATTCAGATATAGGCCTGATACAACTCATCTGCAGCACGCCCGACATGTATACGCTCTACGTCGCAAACAGGGACCTCCATTACCTTGAGCGGTTTATCTGTGAACACGACCGTGAATTATGGCTCGATATTCCCATTGAAGATGAAGAGGCATATTTCCGCGGACTGAAGACGTCCATGCTCCTGAATGACTGGTCCCAGGAGGTACCGGATACAATGATCTGTGAACGCTACTCGGTTGGCCCCGGGGACATTTATACAATGGTTGAGAGTATCAACTGGCTCCTCCACGCCACCGGCCGTCTCTCAAGGATGTTTTCACCAAGGCTTTCCGGTTCTATACGGGAGTATGAAACCTGCATGAAACATGGTATAAAGCGGGAACTTCTCCCGCTGATACGGCTCAGGAATGTCGGTCGGGTCCGTGCCCGGCGCCTCTTCAATAACGGCCTTTATACACCTGAAGCAGTGAAAGAGGCCGGGTTTGACAAAATTTCCGAGCTGTTCGGTGGAAAAATTGCTGCGCAGATTCTCGGGCAACTCGCTACAGGACAGAATGACACGAAAGAAGCGGATGAGAGTCTTCCGGCTGTTCAATCCGACCAGGTCACGCTCTTCCGGTTTGGGGGCAGGGACTGATGAAAACCACGTGTGATATCAGGACCGTTTCAATTGAGATTACGGATGAAGCTGCTTTTCTTGAAAAAGTGCGTTGTATTGCACGGTCGTTCAATACCCATATTATTTTTTTTGACGCAGATAAAATAGCAGGTAAAAAACACGTTGAATCTGCACTTGGACATGCAATCAGGGCAGTAAATGAAAACTTCTGCATATCAAACAGTTTCGAGATGGAGGCGCTCCTGTACGCGGCGGGTTCCCGCCAGTGTATCAACGGTGTGTCTTTTGGCATTCATTCCGGGCATAATAATTCATATTTATGTATATGTCCGCCTGACACTGAAGCATTTGAACAAATCAGGCCTCTGGTAACACCAGTTCATGACGACTGGGAAACAATCTCACCGGAAAAAGTTGATGTCCTTATAAACCTGTTTGATATCACTCCGCAGGAACTCGATGTGACCGGTATTTCCCGCCTGCAGGAACTTGTCCTCGAACGTGTTGCGCTTCTTGAAGTATACCGTTAACCGGTTTATTTATTTGCGTGGGTAATTATATGGCGTATCTCAGGAATTATCAGTGACTGCACCGCAAGCCTGACCGCACCGGTCGATCCTGGTATGCAGAAGACGGCCTTTCCACTGGAAATCCCTGCAGCTGCACGGGAAAGCATGGCAGCAGATCCAATTTCTTCATAGCTTTTCAGCCTGAATAATTCACCAAAACCGTCAATAGTCTTTTCAAGGAGAGGAACAACCGCCTCTATTGTACAGTCGTCGTGGGTAAGACCTGTTCCGCCATTAAGAATTATACAATTGCATTTCTTCATGGCAAGGAGAAGCTCGGTCCTTATTGCATCAACCCTGTCGGTAACGATATTGTAGTGTTCGACAGGGATCCCTGCATTTGTAAGCATTTCCATTATCACTTTTCCACTGGAATCTGTTGTTTCATCTCTTGTTGTGGAAACCGTAATAACTGCACCTGAAAGAGCGACTGGTTCAAGATGATGCGGGTTCATGTATTACAAATAAGGAACCCGGTAATAATAATTATGTACGTTATGCGCGTTAAAATGCTCATATATTGTATCATCGGTTGAATCCCGGATCTTTATTCAATCACCCGTACCCCTTTATTTCCAGTGGAGCTTTCATAACCCCGGCAGCATCCGAAATGGTCATGTCATAATATCTGGTATGTACCTCAATAGTGTCATAGTAAGAAAGAGTGCGGTGTATTCACTATATAGAGATACACAGAAGTTTAATTTGCCTTTTTTTCTATTTTTACCCCTTCCTTTGATATGGATCTATACTTTTCGTTCTGTTATTTCCTTAATATGAATAGTATCACATTTGCACATGTATCTAGAGATAATCGCGCATATATTGAGTGATAGAATAGATCTTATCATCCACAGAACCCCTTTGTTTCTACTGGAGATTCAAATAAAATCTCTTCCTTTTTGAAAGATAACGAAATTTTCGTATTTTTAAATCAATATAGTCTTCTATAGAAATTCTTTTTTTCCTTTTTCTCTTTTTCTTTTTGTAGAGATAGAAGAATAGATCAGATTACATTTATAATAAAAAAGTTAAACATGAAAATGATTGCATTCTTATTTTGAATTTAATATCATTTCATATTGCATTCAAAAAATACTCCACTGGAAATAAAGGGGTGGGGGTGTCATCCCGATGTTTTGAATCTCTATTGGAAACTAAACCGTTTCACATAAAAAAAATTCTTTTATTTTTTATCTATTTGTTATAATATCCATAAAATATCTGATTTCCAGTAGAAACAAAGGGGTTTATAAGATGGTGAAAAGATCAGATTTTTATCGTCACCCTCCTAATGATCAACTCCTCAGGGGGTCATATATGCCAGAAGATCAGGAAGCATCGGTAGGATTATTTAAAAAATATCTCGCAAACAATAAAATTTTCAAAAACAGGGAGGTTTTGCGGCATTCATACCGGCCTCAGATATTGCCGCACAGGAGACCCCAGATTGATCAGGTGGCATCGATTCTCGCGCCGGCATTAAAAAACGAGACCCCGTCAAACATCGTAATCTATGGTAAAACAGGGACTGGAAAAACGGCATGCGTCCGGTATGTAGGGACCGAGCTCGAAAATGCCAGTGGGCATATGGGAACGGTCTGCAGGGTGGTCCATCTAAATTGCGAGGTAATCGATACTCAATACAGAGTACTTGCCCAGATATCAAAGAGTATCATTGGTACAGACGAACTCGCAAGTGACAAGGCACGTGTCCACATCCCTATGACAGGGTGGCCCACCGACCAGGTATACCAGGAACTGAAAAACCAGCTTGAAGCAAACGGTGGGGTGCTCATCATCATTCTCGACGAGATTGATAAACTCGTCAAAAAAAGCGGGGATGAAACACTGTACAACCTGACCAGGATTAATACCGACCTTAAACGGTCAAAGGTCAGTGTCATTGGTATTTCAAATGATTTGAGCTTTAAGGACTTTCTTGATCCAAGAGTCCTCTCCTCATTAAGTGAGGAGGAACTTGTTTTTCCACCATACAACGCCCCGCAACTCTGTGATATCCTCGCACAGCGTGCAGAATCAGCATTTGTCGATGGTGCACTTGAAGAAGGGGTAATACCCCTCTGTGCCGCGCTCGCAGCCCAGGAGCATGGGGATGCACGCAGGGCGCTCGATCTCTTCCGGGTGTCGGGCGAGCTTGCCGACCGCGGGGAATCAGAAAAAGTTACCGAGAGCCATGTTAAAATGGCACAGGCTAAAATTGAGACCGACAGCATGATCGAGTGTATTTCCACCCTCCCGACACAGAGCAAAGTGGTGCTCTACTCGATGCTGCTTCTTGACCAGATGGGGCAGAGCATTTTCACAAGCGGTGAGGTTTCAAGGATATACAAAGAAATTGCGCCTGCTATTGAACTTGATGTTCTCACCCACCGCCGGATAACCGATCTCATATCGGAATTAAACATGCTTGGTGTGATCAATACCCGTGTTGTCAGCAGGGGGAGGTATGGCAGGACAAAAGAGATGTGGTTCGACGCAAATACCACTAAGATATGGAATGTCATCCTCAGTGACCAGCGCCTAAGCAGCCAGGGGCTGGCACAGATGGATATTGACTGGGTTAAAACCCTGTTCAGGTGATTGAAGAATGAATGAAAAAGACCTTCTCCTCCTCCATATCCTGGAGGAAAACAGCCAAATCAGCGTTGAAGAACTCGCAACCATGACCGAATGTGACCCGCAGGAGATCAGCGGGCGCATTGCAGCATTTGAAGATGCAGGGATCATCAGGAGCTATACTGCCATTATTGACTGGGAAAAGGCAGAAAACGGAGAAGTTGCAGCAATCATCGAACTGAAGGTCAACCCTGAACGGGATTTCGGTTACGACCGGATTGCTGAGCGGATTTCGAGATTCAGGCAGGTAAAATCTCTCAGGCTGATTACCGGGACCTATGATTTTCAGGTCATGGTGACAGGGAAAAACATGCAGGAGATCGCACGGTTTGTCTCGGAATATATTGCACCCATGGACCGCATAAGAGAGACTGCGACGCATATCATTATGAAATCATATAAAGAGAATGGCCATGCGTTCTGTGAGCGGGAAACCGGCGAGCGGATCCCCTACACCCTGTGAGGGTTCCATATGAGAAATTTTATTTCCGGACGCGCCAGTAGTATTCCACCTTCAGGTATCCGTAAATTTTTTGACCTGGCGATGAACATGGAGGACGTCATTTCCCTTGGGGTAGGCGAACCTGATTTTTCCACTCCGTGGAACATCTGTGAAGCGAGTATTTATTCGATTGAGCAGGGCGGGACCTCATACACATCAAACAGGGGTATACAGGCACTCCGGGATGCAATCTCGCATTATTTAAAAGAGCATTATTCACTTACATACGACCCTGACAGGGAGATGGTGATTACTACAGGAGTATCGGAAGGGCTTGATATCGCAGTACGTGCGGTTGTTGATCCCGGTGATGAAGTCCTTGTTGCAGAACCCTCATATGTCTCCTACTCTCCGTGTGTAACCCTTGCCGGCGGAGTGCCGGTGCCGGTTCCGTGTGTTGAAAAAGACCATTTTCGCCTCAATCCTGACCGCCTGATGGAAAAAATCGGGAATAAGAGCAAGGTGCTCATCATAAATTTCCCGAACAATCCGACAGGGGCAGTGATGCGGAAGGAGGATATTTCAGCAGTTGCTGATATCGTGACCGACCATGATCTCCTGCTCATAAGCGATGAGGTTTACTCGGAGCTGACGTATGACGGGGACCATGTTTCACCCGCCACGGTTGGAGATCTTTTCGAGAGGACCATTACCCTGAATGGTTTTTCAAAGGCCTATGCGATGACCGGCTGGAGAATTGGATATCTTTGTGCACCGCAGGAGATCTGTGATGCAGCGCTGAAAATTCACCAGTATGTGATGCTCTGTGCGCCGGTTATGGGTCAGATCGCTGCACTGGAAGGTATACGGAAAGGCGAGGAAGAAAAGAACCGGATGGTCAGGGAATACCGTATCCGCCGTAATTTATTCATTGAAGGCCTCAACCGTATCGGTCTGGCATGTCACGTTCCGGAAGGGGCATTTTATGCATTTCCCTCAGTCGAAAAGACCGGTATGAGTGATATCTCATTTGCAGAGAGCCTGCTTCTGGAAGAGCGTGTCGCAGTGGTGCCTGGATCCGTGTTTGGCTCGGGTGGTGTCGGGCACGTCCGGTGCGCCTATGCCGTCTCAAGAAAAAACCTTGCGGAAGCAGTAAAGAGAATGGACTGGTTTATTTCGGCACATTCGGCATAATATTCCGTCATTTTTAAAAAAGTTCCCGGAAAAGGGCCGGATATATTTACTGACTGGCATAAAACCGGGATACCGGTGGCGCTGACAGAAGTTTTCCGGAGTGTAATTGCCGCGTGATTTCAGAGGTTCGGTTCCTGTCTGGCGCCACTCGTGCCATGGGCGGATGAACTATATGACCGATATATCTAATCCCATGAAGGACACGATCATGTGATTGAGATGAAAACGGTTAAGCTGAATGCCATTGTCGATATCGCCAGCCTGATCATGCTGGTCCCGGTTATGATCTCGGGAGCGGTAACCCTTTGGATCCTTCCGTCAGGAGGATCCGGTTTACGGGGAGGATCAGGAGATATTGCCAGCCTGTTATTCCTTGAAATGACACGACAGGAATGGCGTAGTATTCATGATATCACGGGAATGATATTTTTTATTCTTATCGCCCTCCACCTTGTCCTTCACTGGCGGTATTTCAGGAATATCAGGAGATGTATTGTAACAAAGGGGCAGGAGGAATGCTATAGAACGAAATAAATATAACAAAATGCTGAACCCGGGGAAAATCGTGTGGGGCGGAACCAGAGTATATAGATTTATGGCGTCACTGGATCCATACTATATGATTGAAGAATGAGCTGTATCATAATCGTCGGCGGATTTTTTGGGGATGAGGGAAAGGGCAAAATTGTTGCCCATATCGCTCACCATGACCGTCCAACCATAATTTCGCGTGGGGGAGTTGGTCCGAACGCCGGTCATACCGTGATCGTCGGAGAGAAAGAATATGGCGTACGCATGGTCCCTTCAGGATTTATTTATCCTGACGCCAGGCTTTTCATCGGCACAGGGGTGCTTGTGGATCCCCGCGTATTTTTACACGAAGTGGAAATGCTCGATGTAAAAGGAAGGGTCTTCATCGACAGGCGATGCACTGTCATCGAGGAAGAACATATCCAGCGTGACCGTACGAATGCATATCTCAAGGATAAGATTGGCACCACGGGAAGCGGATGCGGCCCTGCCAACTCGGATCGCGTGCTTCGTGTCGCACGGCAGGTAAAAGAACTCCCTGAACTGGAAGAGTACATGGTGGATGTTCCGATGGAGATCAACACTGCAATAGGTCGCGGTGAGAATGTTATCCTGGAAGGGACGCAGGGATTCGGAATTTCACTCTACTACGGAACATATCCGTTCGTCACCAGCAAGGATACCTCGGCATCACAGATTGCAGCCGATAACGGTGTGGGACCTACGAAAATCGATGATGTCGTCGTCGTTTTCAAGGCATATCCGACGAGGGTCGGGGAAGGTCCGTTTAATACAGAGATGGAGCGCAACGTATCGGACAGCCTCGGCATCCAGGAATTCGGAACGGTCACACATCGCCAGAGAAGGATCGGGGGATGGGACGGCGAGATGGCCCGCTATTCGGCGATGATTAACGGGTGCACGCTTGGTGCAATAACCGGTATCGATAAGGTCGACAAGGCGTGTTTTGGGGTAAGAGAATACGGCAAACTTACCAAAAAGGCAAAAGACTTCCTTAAACAGGCAGAAGAAGATATCGGATGCCCCATTACGTTCATATCCACCGGTCCCGAACTTACCCAGATTATTGACCTCCGTGATGAACAATGAAGCGATCCCTCCTCCCTATCCTTTGCTGCCCGGTGTGCAAGGGAGACCTTGAACTCAGGGTCGCCAGGGAAAATGAAGAAGAGATCGTCGAAGGGACCCTTGAGTGCAGGGCATGCAACGTTTCATATCCGATAGAGGAAGGGATCCCCGACCTGCTCCCGAGGGAGCCGGATAAAGGCTGAAAAATCTTTTCCCACCTTCCATTGGCGGGAAAACACAATATTTTTTAAGAGACGGCAAAGTGATAAACTGTCATCTCTTTTTCAAAATGAATATCAAATCTTTTTCACTTTTGCAGACGTACTCATGTGATAGTCAGGGAAAGCAGATATGTGGATAATAGCACCGCTTGTACTGGCGCTGGCACTCCTTGTTGATCGTGTCTTTGGTGATCCAAGGACGCGTTTCCACCCGGTAGCGCTGCTCGGCCGGTTCATCGGGTGGTGGGGAATACCCTCTAAATGGCCGGCGTGGTCGCACCGGGGAGCCGGAGTGATCTTATGGATATGTACCGCGTTTCTATTCACCCTGCCCTTCTCTCTCTTCCAGGTGTATTCGCCCTGGTACCTGACCCTGTTGATTGCACCGTTCCTTTTGAAGGTGTGTTTTGCATGGCGTTCTCTCGAGGAACATACCTGTGCGGTGGTGAAGGCCATGAACGGAACGATCGGGGACGCACGGGAAAAGGTGGGGCTGCTTGTCAGCAGGGAGACGGCTTCACTTGACCGTGAGCATATCCTCTCTGCAGGATATGAGTCCATGACTGAGAACCTCGTTGACAGTATTGTTGCCCCCGTTTTTTATTTCGGGTTTGCAGGGCTCGCCGGAGCTGCGGTCTACCGTGCGGCTAATACCATGGATGCAATGCTTGGCTACCGCGATGAACGGGAGCGGCTCGGCTGGTTTTCAGCCCGGATGGATGACATTCTGAGCTATATCCCTGCGCGGATTACCGGACTTCTCCTCCTCCTTTATTTTGCCTGCACCGGATCATTCCGGCCGGCATGGGAGACATTGTGCCGGGATGCCCGAAAAAGGCCCGGTTTCAATGGCGGAATTCCGATGGCGATCATGGCAGGCGGTGTCGGCATAAAGTTTGAGAAACCGGGGGTCTATTCCATAGGAAACGGCACAAAAACACTTGATGAGGGAGGCAGGGAAATTATCCGGGCGGTACGGGTAATCACGCTTGTATTCTCGTTCCTGGTTATGATCACACTACTTATATTGGGATCATTGACCAAATATAGTGGCATATGAAACTCGAGGAACTGAGATTTGGCACCGAGCTGCTGAAGCGTGGTTTCGCATCCATGCAGAAGGGGGGCGTGATAATGGATGTGGTGAACGCGGAGCAGGCAGTGATTGCGGAGCAGGCAGGTGCCGTCGCAGTGATGGCCCTGGAACGTGTCCCGGCGGATATCAGGAAGGCCGGTGGCGTGGCACGGATGGCGGACCCTGAGAAGATCGTGGAGATAATGGATTCCGTATCCATTCCGGTGATGGGAAAAGTCAGGATTGGTCACTTTGTCGAGGCGCAGGTTCTCGAGGCACTCGGCGTGGACATGATTGACGAAAGCGAGGTCCTGACACCCGCGGATGAGCAGTTCCATATTGAAAAAACGCAGTTCAGCGTTCCTTTTGTCTGTGGTGCACGTGACCTTGGTGAGGCACTGCGACGGATCGCTGAAGGTGCTGCAATGGTCAGGACCAAGGGTGAGGCAGGCACCGGGAACGTGGTCGAGGCGGTGCGTCATATGCGGAATATCATGGGCGAGATAAGGGCGCTGCAGGGACTCAACTCACAGGAGATTGTTGACAGGGCGCGTGACCTCGAAGCTCCCGCCGCACTCCTTGCCGAGACGGTAAAGATGGGCCGCCTTCCGGTCGTCAACTTTTCCGCCGGCGGAATCGCCACACCTTCCGATGCCGCGATGATGATGCAGATGGGAGCAGACGGCGTATTCGTCGGGTCGGGCATCTTCCATTCGAGCAACCCGGAGAAGATGGCACGGGCAATTGTGGAAGCAGTAAACCATTATAACGAGCCGGCAGTCATTGCAGAGGTGAGCAAGGGTCTCGGAGATGCGATGAAAGGGCTCGATGTCCACCTTCTCAGGGACGATGAGGTGCTCCAGTACCGTGGGCGTTAATATCGGGGTTCTGGCACTTCAGGGGAATGTAAGCGAACATATCCATGCATTCCGCCAGGCATTAACCGGCATGGGCCTGGCAGAGTCCTCCCGGGTTGATACGCTCCGCCATCCTGATGAAATCGGGGCGCTCGATGCAATTGCGATACCCGGGGGGGAATCGACTACCATTTCACGGCTCATCATAAAGAACAGGATGTATGATCCGCTTGCCAGTTTTTCCGGCGGTATCTTTGCCACCTGTGCCGGGATGGTCCTGATGGCAACCGGTGTTGATGACCCGAGGGTCGCCACGCTCGGTCTCATGGAGATGGATGTGACAAGAAATGCTTTCGGCAGGCAAAAAGAGTCATTCGAAGCTGACATTCAAATAAAAGGGCTTGATAAGCCGTTTCATGCACTTTTCATCCGTGCGCCGGTGGCGACAAGAACCGGACCTGCAGTCAGTGTAACCGGCCGGATCGATGCAGGGTTTGTTGCGCTGGAGCAGGGAAAACATATGGCGCTTGCGTTCCACCCGGAGCTCGGGAACGATTACCGGCTCCATGAACGGTTCATAAAAAACCTTATCTGAATACAGGTTTTCGTCTCCCCGTCTTTCCTATTTTTTCGGCTTTGGGGACATCCTCCTTTTGATAAAACCTGTGTGATCTGTTTCTCTTACCGGAGGGGGTTTGCACCCCCTCCCTGCCCCCCCCGCCACGGGATGGTCTGTAGGCAGGGTTGATTGTGATTCTTTTATTTTTTAAAAAAAGAACTACGCACGGTCCCTGTCGCAAAGAGGGGACGCACGTATACGGCGGGGCGTCAGCCCCGGGAGTGTCGGGATTTTGAGTGCGGCAAAATAAAATGTATCATGATGTAATCTGACAAGACCGCCGAATCTTCTCGTCTTCATTTCCAGCGTTGCAGGAAAATTCAATGAAAGACTATACAGGGAACATCAGACGATAAAAATCAGAAAAAGGAAAAAAAATTATAAAAGGAACAGTGGTGCAAAGACCACGGCCACAATCGACATCAGCTTGAGCAGGATGTTAAGTGCGGGCCCTGCAGTGTCCTTGAACGGGTCACCAACGGTGTCGCCGGTCACTGCAGCCTTATGGGCCGTTGATCCCTTGCCGCCAAAATGTCCCTGTTCAATGTATTTCTTTGCATTGTCCCATGCACCACCTGCATTCGCCATCATAACGGCGAGCAGGAAGCCGGCCGATATTGAACCGACAAGCAGACCTGCAAGGGCATCCTTGCCAAGGAGCAGGCCGACCACGAGTGGTGCGGCAATCGCCAGTACACCAGGGGCGATCATCTGCCTCAGGGCTGCATTTGTTGAGATGGTGACACAGGATGCGTAATCAGGTTCGGCTTTCCCCTCCATAAGCCCGGGAATCTCCTTAAACTGCCTGCGGACTTCCTCGACAATCAAACCGGCTGCACGACCGACAGCGGTCATGGCAAAGCTTGAGAAGAGGAAAGGAAGCATGGCACCGATAAGGATACCGACAAACACCTGGTGATTGAGCATGTTGACAACATCAAGGTGTACTGCCTGTGAGTAGGCTGCAAAGAGACCGAGTGCGGTCAGGGCAGCACCGCCGACGGCAAAACCCTTGCCGATGGCGGCAGTGGTGTTTCCGACCGAGTCCAGGGTATCGGTAATCTTGCGGATCTCCGGTGGCTGGTGGGACATCTCTGCGATACCTCCGGCATTGTCTGCGACAGGTCCGTACGCGTCAACAGAGAGTGTAATTCCCAGCGTTGCGAGCATTCCCACACCGGCAATGGCGATACCATACAGGCCTGCCTGGTTTGCGGCGATGAGGATTGCCGCTGCGACAATGAGGACAGGAATTGCGGTGCTCTCCATACCCTTTGAAAGACCGGCGATGATGTTGGTTGCTGCGCCGGTCTCGCTGGACTTCACGATACTCAGGGTCGGTGCCCTGTCGTATGAAGTATAATACTCTGTCACCACTCCGATGAGGAACCCGGCAACAAGTCCGGAAATGGTGGCGACAAAGACACCGATGAACTGGGGTCCGAGAAGGGTGGTGACCAGCAGGTACGTCGCGATGACCGTCAGGATGAGACTGGTGAACGTCCCTACGTTGAATGCCTTGTGAATGGCACCGCTCTCGTTCTTGTTGGTCCGGACAAAGAACGAACCGATGATTGCGGCAATAATACCTGCTGCAGATATCAGGAGCGGCAGAAGAACCAGGCTTATTGTGCTTACACCGGCAAACTGGGCAACCATTGTTGCACTTGCCCCGACGAGCATGGTCGCAACCATTGCACCGACATAACTCTCGTAGAGGTCGGCACCCATGCCTGCGATATCACCGACGTTGTCTCCCACGTTATCAGCAATGACTGCAGGATTGCGCGGGTCGTCTTCTGGTATCCCTGCCTCTACCTTGCCGACAAGGTCTGCTCCGACATCTGCGGCCTTGGTAAAGATACCGCCGCCGACACGGGCAAAGAGTGCGATTGAGCTCGCCCCTAGAGAAAATCCCGAGACGACGTTGATAACCTCGTAGGTTCCAAGGGTCGTAAACGTGCTCACGGTAAAGAGCGTTGCAGAAAGACCAAGAAGACCGAGACCGACGACGGTAAGGCCCATAACCATTCCACTTGAGAATGATACCCTGAACGCCTCTGCCATCCCGTTCCGTGCGGCGTGTGTGGTCCGCACGTTCGCCATCGTCGCTGCATTCATTCCGATAAACCCTGCGGTTGCCGAAAGGAGTGCCCCGACAATGAAACAGCCTGCTGTCAGCGGGCTGATCAGGAGTGTAAGAACGATAGCAAGGACGACAACAAAGACTGCAATTGCAGTATACTGCCGTTTCAGGTATACCATTGCCCCCAGGTGAATGGATGCAGCGATCTTCTGCATCAACTCACTACCAGTACCTTCTTTTTTCATTCGCATGAATGAAATGCCTGCAAATATCAGGCCGATGATGGCACATACAGGTGCAAATATTAATAAGTCCATTCTTTTCAGTCCTCCAGAGAACTTCCTTTACTTTGAGCTCGGGAAGTTTTTATACTCTACCAGTTTATCCCGGCAAATAGAAAAGTGAAACGGTCAGCTGAAATCCAGCACCTGCGGCACAAGGGTCTGGAGGTCAAGGATGACGGCCCGGGACGGTGTGGGATTGATATTCATCTGTTTCTGGAACGCGGTCTGGGACTGCCACGTACCTGAATTTACACACAATGTCCCCCTGTATTCGGTTATACCCATAATATGGACATGGCCGGTATGGAGCACTTCAGGTATCGGGTCGATGACCAGGCGGTCTTCTTTTGAAGCAGCGATCGGGGTCCTTTTTCCATACGTCGGAGCCAGGTGGCGTCGCTGCAGCATGCCTGTCATCATCGGGGATACATTTTCATAGGATGCACCCGGGATCAGGGAGATCATATCATCGATAGACCGGCCGTGATACATCTGGACCCGCACACCCTGGAGGCCGACGAGCGCCGGATTTTCTACGAGAATACAGTTTTTCGGGAATTTTTTTGTGAAATCTTCCGGAATGACCGGCTGTGGCTCTGCGGCACGCACCACATCGTGGTTCCCCGGGGAAACAATAATCTGCAGGCGTGAGGGAAGGTCTGATAACATCTCCCCGAATACGTCATACTGTTCGTAAATATTTTTCAGGGTGAGTTCATGTTCCTGGCCGGGATAGATCCCGATACCGTCCACGAGGTCTCCTGCGATAAGGAGATAAGACATGTCCGATTCGTCAAGCCAGTCTGCAAAACGGTTCCACTGCTCTTCGAGGAACGTATCGCTGCCCACGTGGACGTCTGAGATAAGGACGGCTTTTCCCGGGGTCTCACTCCTGAAGGGTGCATGATGGATGGGAATATCGGGGCGGAAGAGCTGGTCTGCAAAGAAAAGCCGGCCATCGCCCGAAAGGGTCCCGCGGACCCCTACCACCTCGTCGGGGATGAGGGACTCGGCTTCGGAAAACCCGGGACGGTCTTTGTTAAAGAGGACCGATATCGATGCGGTCGTATCCTCAATTTCCGCTATCCTGTGGCCGTTGGTCGTGCTTTTTATATCCATGACCAGGCCGACAATGGAGCAGGCTTCCTGCCTGAACCGGCCTGTCCTCACCAGCGCCTCGATTGGCATCGCAGTGCAGCGCGTTTTGACCATCCCGCCAAGACGGGTATAACGGTCCCTGAAATAATGGATGTAATCGGTGATGCTGGATATCGACCCGGATGAGCCCGAACTTCCGTGGATAACCTCGCTCTTCGGATCGGTAAGAAACCGTGCCCCGTCACGATCCGGTGTCACTCCCGGAATATGTCGTGCAGAAACGACAATGGTGTCATCCGGAAGGCCTGCAATGATACGGTCGATGAGCCCGGGATCGCCTTTTTCCGTCAGATACCGGACCACATCAGGGTGGACCTGCATCTTGGTGTCAAGGAACCGCTGGACGATCGTCTGGGTATCAAGCATACTGGTATAGTATATCCGGGTCCCGGATATTGGTTTTTTTCATCCGGGCAATGTGCAGCGGTATGCATAACAGGAAAATGAACTCTTTCCGGTGGAGGCCCGGGAAAAGAACCTCTAAAACGACTATGCCGTGATTTGAACGAACCAATAGGCATCCATTATTAGGCGTCCCGGTGAATAGTCTAGAATAATCAATGACAGGATCGAAGAAGGATACTAAAGAACCCTCACTGCTGGATAAATTCCGGAAAAGCGACAGTAAGGGAATGGCAATACTTAAGGAAGCAGCATGGGTCGTTGCCATTGTCGGTGGAATTGCACTACTCCTCTTTCTTGTATCAGGAACATGGCCTGCAGTGGTGACTATCGAATCGGAGAGTATGGTCCCGCATATGAACGTCGGGGACCTCGTGTTCGTGGTCAGCGCCGACCGGTACGGCGACCTCCAGAGCTGGGCTGAAGGAAAGGAGAGCGGTTATAAAAAATTCGGGGATTACGGGGACATCCTGATATACAGGCCGAACGGGGCGGAAAACTCCCTGATTCCGATTCCTCTCATTTCAGGGAGTGTTCATCCCATCATTCACCGCGCCATGGACTGGACAGGGGAAGGAGAGACGATACCGAAGTACCTGAACCTGTACCGTGGTCAGGCATCACCGGTCGTCTATCTCCCTGCAAAGATAGAAGACCAGAAACTTATTCTGGAGAACGGGACGGTTATCGATGACACCACGGCATCTCCGGATATCGGATACATCGTGCCGACCAATGTTACCGCCGCAAACAGCGGATACATTACAAAGGGTGACAATAACCTCGTGAGTGACCAGGGCGGATACCTCTCGCGCCGCGATCTTGGCATCATCCAGCCCGTCGAAAAAGAGTGGATTGTTGGAAAGGCGCTCTTTACCGTCCCGCTTCTCGGGTACCTCCCGCTCAATATCGTCCCTGTTGCAATCATAATCATCGTGATTATGTTCCTGTATGAGTGGTATTCGAAGCGCAATGAGAAGGGAAAAACACCTCCCCGCAAAAAAACCGGGAAAAAGAGATGATGGAGGGGTAAAGGAATGGACCGGAAGCAGCTTCTTTCAGATGTGCTCGGGGGTCACCGTCTCTCGATAAACGAGGCAATATCCCTTTTATCGACAAAAGACCGGAATATTTTCGATATAGTGTCTGCGGCAGATACCCTTCGTGAGGAGAAGGTCGGGGATGTCGTCACGTACGTGCGGAACCAGAATATCCACATCACCAACATCTGTAAAAATCTCTGCGGGTTCTGCAGTTTCGGGCGGCGTGCCGGAGACGAAGGTGCCTACTGTGATGACCGGGACACACTGGTAAAGAAGACAAATCTGGCAACGGAGAGGGGTGTGACTGAAATCTGTCTCCTCTCCGGAGTTCATCCTGAATTTACTGCGGATAATTACATAAATATTCTCGGCTGGGTCAGGGATGCGGCTCCCGGAGTGCATCTCCATGCATTCAGTCCTGACGAGGTCGCACATGCGGCGTCCGGGAGCGGGATTTCGACCCGCGAAGTCCTGGAAAGGTTTAAAGCGGCGGGTATCGGTTCTCTCCAGGGGACTGCCGCAGAAATCCTTGTCGATGACGTGCGTGACGTGATATGCCCGAGAAAAGTGGATACTGCGACGTGGGCGGGAATCATAAAGGAGGCACACACATGTGGGATCCCGAGCACCGCCACGATCATGTACGGCTCCTGCGAGAGTGCTGCAGACCAGGCACAGCACCTCTCCATATTACGGGATATCCAGGACGAGACTGGCGGGTTCACAGAACTTGTTCCGCTCTCGTTTGTTCACACCAACACACCGATATACCGGAAGGGACTCGCACGGCCGGGAGCGACAGGGAGGGAAGACATCCTGATGACAGCCGTGTCCCGCCTTTTCCTCGATAATTTTGATAATATACAGGTCTCCTGGGGAAAACTGGGCCTGAAACTTTCCCAGCTTGCCCTTCTCTCGGGAGGAAACGACCTTGCCGGCACCATGTTCTCGGACGATGTGTCGGTTGATGCCGGAGCCATGGGAGCCGATTATCTTGATCCCGGAATGATGCAGTACATGGTCCGGGACATCGGGCGTACCCTCAAACAGAGGCGTACTGATTACTCCCCGGTCTGAATTCAGGGATTATCCCTTAAAAAATAAAATACACCCCTTTTCTCCCTTTTTACCAGTAACTGGTGTTCACTTTCGATGGTACGGAGCAGCTTGAGCACTTCATTCCTGTGAAGGCCGGTCGTCTGTGCGATATCGTCGACGGTGCAGGGGCGGCGCCTGATAAGTTCACAGATCGTCTGCGATGGATCACTCTCATCCGGGGAAAACGGGCTCTCGTGATGAGACGAGTGGATCGCCTCTGTATCCGGGACGCCGAGGAATGCCTGTATCCGGCTGAGCTCCCCGGGACCTGCCGGTTTTACCCATTCGGCCGGGCCCGGCCTGTCAAGAGTGTTGAGTTGAATACGATCGGGACGGATTCTCCTGATCTCATCGGCAAGGCCGCTTAATTCCTTGTCTGAGGTGTTCACCCCCGGAATGATGAATACCTCAAGCCAGATCTCACCGCGGTATTCCCTTCTGAACTGCTCTATCCCGTTCAGGATACTCTTCAGGGAGAGGTCTTTTGCCGGGTGGTGAATCGTTCTGAATGTCTCTTCATGAACGGTTGATAGTGTGGGAAGGACAACGTCTGCAAGGAGAAGGTCTTCCCGCACTTCAGGCAGCGAAAAAAGGCTCCCGTTGGTCAGGACCGCGACCCTGTAGGAGGGAAATTCTCTTTTCAGGTACCGGATCACCTCACCGACCGATGTTGACAGTGTCGGTTCTCCTGAACCTGAGAAGGTAATAAAATCAAGTGCGGGGCCTCCTGACAGGTAGGCGTCGAGCTCGGAGAGGACCTCCGACACCGGGAAGAATTCCTTCCGGTCAGTACCTTTGTGAGTGGTGTGACCGCACTCGCAATAGACACAGTCATAGGTACAGGTCTTGAAAGGAACGAGATCGATACCGAGGGAGCGTCCCAGGCGTCGTGAGCATACCGGCCCGAAGAGGTGCGAGAACTTCATAAGCATTCCTTTAATTACAGTGCTGGCAAGAAAAATTATCGGGTCGGTACAGGGATGGAACATTATACTCAATTGAGTAATAATTTATAGTGTGTTGAATAATCAAAATACATGAACAACTGGAAAATGTTGATCGGATTAGCATTTACTCTCGCCGTGGTCATCGCGGTCTGCGGCTGTACCGGCAACGGGGGGAGTACTCCCCCGGCATCAGAACAGACCGCTGCAGTCACACCCGTATCAGGTGCTGAGAAGGTCACCGTGAAGGTATTTCTTGCCGGAAGTCTTACCGGGCCGTTTGAAAAAATAAAGGCCGCATTTGAAGCAAAGTACCCGAACACCGAGGTGCTCCTTGAACCCGCGGGAAGCGTGGACTGCATCAAGAAAGTGACCGAGAACGGAAAGCCTGCTGATGTCGTTGCATCTGCAGATTATGCACTTATACCACAGTACATGGTACCCAAGTACACCGACTGGTACGTCACGTTTGCAAAAAACACCATGACAATTGCCTATACCAACAAGAGTGCCTATGCATCGGAACTCACCAAGGACAACTGGTATACCATACTCAGCAGGGACAATGTACGGTGGGCATTCAGTGACCCGAACCTCGACCCGTGCGGATACCGGACGCCGATGGTCATCAAGCTGGCAGAAGGGTACTACGGTGATGATACCATCTTTAAAACGCTCGTGGAAGACCATAGCGGTATCACCGCGACCAAAGAAGGCAATACGTGGATCATCGATGCCACGAACCCGGCCCCTGACGGAACAAAACTGACAATCAGGCCGAAGAGCGTCGAACTCGTGCAGATGCTCCAGGCGGGCGGAATTGATTATGCCTGGGAATACCGGAGCGTCGCCGTCCAGAACGATCTGGAGTTCCTCGAACTCCCCGAGGCAATCGATCTCTCATCGGTTGACTATGCAGACGACTACAAAACGGTGAAAGTCGAGGCGGTCAAAGGAAATGGTACAACGATGTATACCGGTGCCCCGATTGTCTACGGTGCAACGGTACCGAATATCGCAGAACACCCTGATTACGGTATTTTATTCGTGCAGATGCTCATCGGCCCCGAGGGAGAAGCAATTCTTGCCGCTGACGGGCAGCCGCCGATTGTACCTGCCAACGGTTACGGGACTATACCAAAGGAACTGTCAGGCATGGTCACCATGAAATCCTAATTTTTTTTCTGTATTTTCACGTTCTGACATTCCACAAAATACCATCAACCAACCGGTAATGCTGGCAGGACCGGTTAATAAATCGCAGGGTATAATAAAATGGCTTTACAGACTACCTGTCAGAAGAGAGGAACATGACGTCCCGGATCAAACCAGACCTGTGCCTGATAAGTTTTGCGCTCGTCGGTTCCACGCTGGTCATACTCATCCTGCTTGCGCTGCTCAATATCACGGCAACTCAGCTCTCCGATATCCCGTTTCTTCTCCAGGTTGCACAGGACTCACGGGTCACTGACTCGATCCTCCTTACCTTCACTGCCGGTTTAAACGCGGTGATCATCCTTGTCCTCCTCGGGACCCCGCTTGCATATGTGCTGGCCCGGACACATTCCCGTTTCAATAACATTATCGAGAGCATCATCGATATCCCCCTCGTCCTTCCGCATACGGTTGCCGGCATCATGATTTACCTGCTCTTCATGCAGCGGGGATTAATCGGTGCTCCCTTAAAGGACGTCGGATTCATCTTTGAAGATGCATATCCCGGAATTGTGGCAGCGATGCTCTTCGTGGCACTGCCCTTTTACGTGGATACCGCCCGCGAGGGGTTCGAGAAAGTACCGCTCCACCTGGAGAATGTTGCTCGGACGCTTGGTGCCACACGGTTCCGGGCATTTTCCCTGGTCGTGTTTCCGTTAAGTATCAGGCATATCTTAAACGGGTGTATTCTTGCCTGGGGAAGAGCCATCAGCGAATTTGCAGCGGTGATAATGATTGCCTATTATCCGATGGTCATTTCAACCCTCATTTACTACCGTTTCACAACGGGAGGCATCAAGGAAAGCACCGCAATCGCATTCCTCATGATACTCGCATCATTTTCCGTGTTTGTCCTCCTCAGGCTCGTGACACGGTATGTCGGGAGGTATGATGATCGAGTTTGATAACGTCTCATTGAGGCTCAGCGCGTTTGCCCTTCATGAAGTCTCGCTCACTATCATGGCGGGGGATTATTATTTTATCATGGGACCGTCGGGTGCGGGAAAGACCATCCTGCTCGAGGCGCTTGCAGGTCTGCATATACCCGATGAAGGACGTATTCTCTTAAAAGGGGAGGATATTACCGGAATTCCCCCGGAAATGCGTAAAATAGGGCTGGTATACCAGGATTACTCCCTCTTTCCCCATATGACTGTTGAGAAAAATATCGGGTTTGGGTTAAGGATGCAGGGGTTACACCATCCTGAACGAAAAAAGAGAGTTGATACCCTGATGAAAAAACTCGGGGTCGGCCACCTTGCACAGAGGGCACCGTTAACGCTCTCCGGAGGAGAGATGCAGAGGGTGGCGATAGCACGCGCACTGGCAATAGAGCCAGAGATATTGCTCCTTGACGAGCCGCTTTCTGCACTTGATCCAATAATGAGGGATTTTTTTGTTGATGAACTGCGGGAACTCCACCGTGAACAGGGACTGACGATTGTGCAGGTCACCCATGAGCGGCATGAGGCCCTGAACCTCGGAACACGGATGGCTCTTATCCGCGACGGGCGTCTTGAACAGGAAGGAGCCATCGATGACGTTTTTGTCAGGCCACGGACACGGACGGCTGCCGAATTCATGGGTTTTGAAAATATCATCCCGGGAATCGTATCGGATGCAGGCGGTCCCGACTGCAGGTTCGATACCGGTACAGTGAGTTTTTCATGCTCTACAAAAGCGATTAAGGGTGAGAACGGGGCAGTCTGCATAAGGGCTGATGATATTTCTGTCCGTGAAAAAACGGACCCGGGAACAGACCGTGACAATACGTACCGGGGCAAAATCGTTGCAGTGAACCCATCCGGTCCGATGGTCAGGATTGATGTTGATATCGGCCTGAATATTGTTATGGTGATGTCCCGGAAAACGTTTGAATCACGTCACCTTAAGAAAGGCTCGGAGATCGTGTTAACGGTAAGTCCGGACGACATCTATATTATTTCCACCGGTACCCCGGATACGACCTGTTCATAATATCCATCAAAGCCGGCTATGCAACGGTCTTTTACGAGAGGAGATCCAGCGCCTCTTTTCCGCTCATCCCCTCCTTTACCCCCAGTTTCATTGCAGCCTGGTTCGACTCCTTGATTTCACCGGCAAGGAGGTCATCGAGCGAGGCGATAGAAGTCCCCCGCGAGGGTTTCACCCGCGCTGCAGGATATCCGAAGTTGTTCAGTGCGGCGACGTCAAACGCCCCGCACCCTACCATTCCGTGTTCTGCGATGACCATGACGAGATGTACCGGACCTGCAGGGATGACATATCCCGTGGCGTCCGGATTTTTCAGAGTAATCTTTTCCTGCATAATAATCACTGTACGAATGATGTACATTTCCCTCCAGATGAATCATGGTGGCAATCCGGGGCATGGATACAATTCTTTATATGGACATCACCCGAACAATCAGAACAGCACTATGTCAATTAGTAGCACGGTGGGGACCATGAAAGAACTGGATGTACTCCTCTCTGACGTTCTCTCCGGACACCGTCTGAGCCCTGATGAAGCACTCATGCTGATGCAGACCCGCGACAGGGATGTATGGAAGATCACCGCTGCGGCAGACCAGCTGCGTCTCAGGAAGGTCGGAGACGTTATCACCTGGGTGAAAAACCAGAACGTCAATGTGACCAACCTGTGTGTAAATTCCTGTGGGTTCTGTGGTTTTTCAAAAAAGCCGGGTGAAGAGGGCGTGTACCTGTTCAATAAGGAAGATATCCAGAAAAAAGTGGCGGGTGCAAAAGAGAGGGGTGTAACCGAGATCTGTACTGTCAGCGGGCTTCATCCTGATTTTGATGCAGGGTCGTATATTGACATCATTTCCTGGATCCACGAAGCTGCACCGGAGATCCATATCCACGCCAGCAACCCGATGGAAGTTGCCTATGGCGCAGCGAAGAGCAGAATTTCAACACGGGACCTGCTCTGCAGGATGAAAGAGGCAGGTCTCGGGTCTCTGTGCGGCACTGCAGCTGAAATCCTCGTCGACAGGGTAAGGGAGATAATCTGCCCGCAGAAGGTCAACAGTGATGAATGGGAACGAATTATCAGGGAGGCGCATGCTCTTGGTATACCCACCACCGCGACCATCATGTACGGGCACTGCGAGAGTGAAGCCGACCGGATCGAACACCTGAGACGTATAAGGGAGATACAGGACGATACCAGAGGATTCACAGAGTTCGTACCACTGTCATTTATCCATATGAACACCCCGCTCTACCGGAAGGGCATCGCCCGGGCAGGGGCGACAGGAAGGGAAGACGTCCTGATGGTTGCCGTGGCGCGCCTGTTTTTTGATAATCTCGACCATATCCAGGTCTCATGGGTGAAGACCGGCATAAAAATGGCACAGATGGGGCTCCTTTCAGGCGGGGACGACCTCGGCGGGACGATGTATGAGGAGAGTATTTCAAAAGGCGCCGGTGCGGTGAATACCGATTACCTTGACCCTGAAGAAATGCGGCGCGTCGCCGAAGACCTCGGGAGAACACTCTGCCAGCGATCAACCCTTTACCAGAGGGCCTGATTGAACTGGAAATCGTGACGGACCATTCCGGACCCGGCAATCGTGAGAACCAAAACAATGAGAAGAAGCGATAAAGAGGTCGCGGACAAGAAAGAAATCGACAGTATAATCAAATCGGCGCCTGTCTGCCGGCTCGGTCTCTGCGAAGGGGACCAGCCATACGTAGTGCCGGTCTGTTTCGGATACGAGGCAGGGAGAATCTACATTCATTCGCATCCGGGCGGAAAGAAGATGGAGATACTCCGGAAAAATCCTAAGGTATGTATTGAAATAGATTCAGGAATCGAGCCCGTTCCTGCTCAATACCCATGTAACTGGAGTATGAAATACCGGAGTGTCATCGCCTTTGGAACATGCCGGATCCTTTCCGGCGAAGATGAGAAAAAGCATGCATTAACGATTATACTTGAGCATTATGGTGTCGAAAAGGAAGAGATTCCTGATTTTTCCCCGGATGGAGTGGATGTCATCTCGATTGATATTGAGACGATAACTGCAAAAAAATCAGGGTAATTTTTCAGGTTCAGTCACGGGGGTTAAGGAGCTGGATGATCCTATCCCCGATCTCTTCTGCCCTGTGCATGGCGCGGTGGTCATTTATAACATCGCCTGCAAGGTATCCTTTTCCCCGGACCCATCCAAGGTAAGAAAATTCGTGGGTGTTTAAGAATCCCTCGAGAGTCTCAATTGTCCGTGCGCCGCCTTTGTTTGCACAGACTGCAACCGCTACGGCCTTTCTTCCGGCAAGTTTTCTCTGGTGGTACAGCGAGTAAGAACGGTCGATGAAGTTTTTCAAATGACCGCACACGTCGAAATAGTAGGTCGGGGAGCCGATCACGAGCACCTCTGAATCCATGACCTTTTTCATGATATCCCCCCAGTCATCATTCTGTATAACGCACCAGTCTTTCTCTTTGCATTTTTCACAGCCAAGACACGGTTTAATCTCCTTGCCTGCGAGAGAGATGAATTCGGTCTTCAGTCCGCCATTTTCACAGCGTTCAAGAATGCTCCGGATGAGGAGAGAGGTGTTGCCGTCTTTCCTCATACTACCCGAAATGCCTACCACCGTCATATTCTAAAACTGTACTTAAGAGTTTTTGATTGTTGTGATGATGGCATAAAGGCCGGTGTCTTCGATACAGCTGATAACATGAGAAAGCGGCTGTTTCGGGAAAAAAAAGAGATGTGACGGACATGTGCAGTCCGATGAACCAAACCTGCGTATGGGAGAGCCGGCAAGTCTCCCCGCTATCCGGCATTCGCAGGCGTGCTCCACGTGTGCACAGACCGCATGGGTCAGTTCAAACGACGGGTTTGAGAGGAGATAATCGATGTGCCAGTGCGGTTTTCCCGGCATACTCCGGGTGCACCTGATATGCCGGGCAACACGCAGCAGGCCTCCGGGTCCAAGTGCGGATCCGACATAGACGTGCCACCCTCCACGAAAAGGGATCTCACCAAGTGCGCCCGTTTTTACTGTTGCGGCTTTATTTTTCAGGATAAGGCAATACACGCCTTTATACATAGCTCATCTTCAGGAGAGCACGTGCCCCCTCGATATGCCGGCTTCCGCCGTGCTGCACAGGGCTGCCGTGACCCGGGTAAAGGCCGTCTACATCGAGAGAGGTAAGAAGCTCAATCGAGCGGGCAAGCTCGATCCTGCTCCCTCCCGGGAAATCAAACCTCCCGAATCCCCCGTCGGTAAAGACGGTATCCCCGCTCATCAGTGCCTTTTCGTCTTCCTTGTAGAGGCAGATGCTTCCCGGAGTGTGGCCCGGGGTATGGATGACATGGAGATCTCCGACCATTTCCCCGTCTTCCAGTATCCTGTCAGGCACCCTTCCGGGAGACCTGGTCCCGAAATTCATGGAGAGGCTCTGTGCATCATCAGAGAGCCCCCTTGCATCGAGGCGGTGGATGCAGACCTCCGCGTTGCACATATGGGCAATTTCGTTCACATATGCGATGTGGTCGAAATGACAGTGGGTGAGGACGATAGTCCTGATACTACTCCTGAAAGGCTCGATTTGAGTCGGCAGCACCGCTGCGTCGACAAGGACGTTTCCCACCAGATAAGAGTTTCCGAAAAAGGAACTGCCCGGGATCCATCTGACTGGCATGCACAATAATAAGGCTTCCCTACCAAATGTGTCTTATGCATACCCTGATCCAGGAGTGCTTCACGGGGACTCCCCCCGAAGTAGAATCAGCCGCCCGGGAGGAAGGTGTCAGTGCCAGGGACCTGGCGCGGGCAATAAGCCGGGGACGGGCTGTTATTCCGGCGAATCCCCGCAGAAGCCATAAAATATGTGCGATAGGGGAACATTGCCGGACCAAGGTGAATGTCAATATCGGCACTTCAGGCGGGCGGGATGACCCGTCGCTGGAAATGGAGAAAGCGAGGGCAGCAATCGCGAACGGGGCGGATGCGCTCATGGACCTCTCGACCGGGGGTGATCTGCAGGAGATGCGGAGAAAGATCCTCGGTATGGACATCACTGTCGGGACCGTCCCCATCTATGAAGCGGTCCGAAGGGCCGGAAACGCAGGAGATGTGGACGCGGATCTCCTCTTCAATGTAATCAGGGACCATTGCCGGGACGGCGTTGACTTTCTCACCCTTCACTGCGGTGTCAATATGCAGGCGTTTGATACGCTCCGGGCAGATCCACGGATCATGAATGTGGTGAGCAGGGGGGGAGCATTCCATGTGGCGATGATGGCCGGGCAGGGAACGGAAAATCCCCTGTACGCGGAATATGATTATCTCCTCGAGATACTGGCCGAATACGGAGTCGTCATCAGCCTTGGTGACGGCATGCGGCCGGGGTGCCTGCAGGACGCGGACCGGCATGCAAAGATGCTTGAATATCTCACGCTCGGCGCACTGGCGAACCGGGCGCTTGATGCAGGTGTCCAGCGGATGATTGAAGGTCCGGGGCACATACCACTCCAGCAGGTGCAGTATAATGTCCAGATCATCAAGGAACTGACAAACGATGCGCCCCTCTATCTTCTGGGGCCTCTGGTCACCGATATCGCTCCCGGGTATGATCACGTGGTCTCCGCGATCGGTGGAGCGGTGGCAGGGATGCACGGTGCGGATTTCCTCTGCATGGTCAGCCCGAGTGAGCACCTCGCACTCCCGCTCGTCGAGGATATCGTCCAGGGGACCCGCGTGGCAAAGATAGCCGCCCATATAGCCGATATTTCCCGGACCCGCGAGGGTTATAAAAACCCGAGGGAGATGAAGATGGCCCAGGCCCGGAGAAACCTTGACTGGGAAGAGCAGTTCAGGCTTGCAATGTACGGGGAGGTTGCACGGGACGTGCACCGCCGCGACGGGGATATTGAAACATGTTCCATGTGCGGAGAGCTCTGCGCAGTGAAACTTGTGCGTGATATTTTTTCAGAAAAAGGTGACAGGGAGAAATAAAGCGGATTCTTTTTTGATAATACATTGTCCGCACACGACTGCAGACAATACATTCAACCGCTCCTGTAACAGGGTCCTGTTGTAACGCAGTGGGGAATATGAACCGGTGATCTTCTTCTTTGATCAGGGACAGACCTCATTTCACAATTGAGAAGCCAAAATAGCGGGGTACCAGCCCCGGGAGTGTCGCGATGGTGAGTGCGGCGGAAGAGGAATAAGTGAGAGTGCGGGAGGAGTTTTAACAAACCCTTTATTTAAGTTTCAGGATACGCACTGCCAGAAGTGCGGCATTTTCCCCGTTATCCACCCCGACGCATGCAACAGGGACACCTTTTGGCATCTGCGCAATCGAGAGCAGTGCATCCATTCCCATCAGTTTGCTGCTGACAGGAACACCTATGACCGGCCTGTCGGTCTTTGAAGCGATTACCCCCGGAAGGGCAGCAGAAAGACCGGCGATGGCGATGAAGATCCTGGAATCGCTTTTTTTGATGTAATCATCAAGACGGTCAGGGTCCCTGTGCGCAGAGATAACCGCGACATCATAACTGATTCCCTGTTCTTTCAGAATTTGTACCGCCTTTTCCGCAATAGCGGAATCAGAGGCGGACCCGCTGATAATAGATACCTCTACCATGAATGCCATCCAAACATATATTTCATCATTATAAAAATACTATGGACGGATTTCAATGGAAAAAGAACCACTCCTGATGCTCCCCGGCCCGGTTCCCATGCCGGAACGGGTCCGGGCTGCAATGATGCGACAGGCAATCAACCATCGTGGCGCCGAATTCGGCGAAATATACGCCGATTGTGTAAGGATATTAAAGCCAGTGTTCGGGACGGACAATGAATTATTCGTTATCAGCGGGTCAGGCACCGCTGCAATGGAAGCAGCGGTAGGCAACTTCGGCAGGGGAAAGAAAATTGCCTGTCTCGTGAACGGGAAATTCGGAGAACGGCTTTATAAAATAGCGCAGCGGTATGGAACGGCCCGGGAGGTCTCATCGGAGTGGGGGACGCCCCTCGATCTTGCCGCACTGGAGCGTGAACTTGAGGAAGGGGCAGAGATGGTCACCCTTGTGCACAACGAGACGTCTGTTGCCATCAAAAACCCGGCTGAAAAAGTCGGGAAACTTGCCCGAAAGTATGATGCCCTCTTCGTGATGGACGGCATCACCTCAATCGGCGGGGACGATGTCAGGGCCGATGCATGGGGAGCAGATATTGCAGTTGTCGGCTCACAAAAGTGCCTTGCGGCACCGGCAGGGCTTTCAGCCATATCGGTCGGTGAACGGGCGTGGGAGCGCCTCTGCGACCAGCGCCCGTATTACCTTGACCTTGCCGCCTACCGGAAGAGTGCCTCTGCAAAACTCATGGAGACCCCGTACACTCCTGCAGTGCCGCTCTTTCTTGCGCTCCGGGAGGCCTGCCTGATTGTCGAGGAAGAGGGACTGGAAAACCGCATCGCCAGGCACAGGAGGTTGTCTTCGGCAGTCAGGGCTGCGGCAGTGGCATGGGGCCTTGAGCTCTTCCCGAAGACCGATGCCGACCATACCTATTCAAACACGGTAACTGCGGTCACTATTCCGGACGGGGTAAAGGACAGCGACTTCCGCGGCAGCATTAAGAAGATGGGTATTGAAATTGCAGGCGGCCAGGATCACCTCAAAGGAAAGATATTCAGGATCGGTTCAATGGGAGCTGTCGGTGCCCCTGAGACGCTCGCAACACTGGCAGCGGTGGAGTCGTCCCTTAAAAAGAACGGTTTCACACCGAAGGGCGACGGTGTTATGGCCGCGGCCGGGGTGCTCGGATGAAGGTGGGGGTTGTCGATACCACCTTTTCACGAGTCAATATGGGCAGCATCGCAATTGATGAGCTTAAAAAACACGCAAGTGTAAGTATCGAACGGGTCACGGTTCCCGGCATCAAGGACATTCCGGTTGCCTGCAAGAAGCTGATCGAGGAACGAAAGTGCTCGATTGTCATGGCACTCGGAATGCCCGGTGGCAAGGAAAAAGACCATCTCTGTGCCCACGAGGCATCGCAGGGACTTATTCTTTGCCAGCTGATGACAAACACGCACATAATCGAGGTCTTTGTTCACGAGGATGAGGCTGCAGACGATCACGAACTTGCGTGGCTTGCAGAGCAGCGCACGAGAGAGCATGCAGTCAATGCGATATCGTTGGTCCTGCACCCGAAAGACCTTGAAAAACAGGCCGGGACCGGACAGAGACAGGGATTTCGTGATGCGGGACCAGCCCGGCGCTGACGTGCATTTGATTTATGAATTATTGAGTAGCAGATGTAAGGAGAGAACAGATATGGCAATAAAACTGGGATTTGTGGTTGCAGAATTTAATCGTGATATTACGTACATGATGGAGATCGAGGGCAGGGAACATGCATCATTCCTTGGAGCTGAAGTGAGCGAGTGTGTCTATGTCCCGGGCGCGTATGACATGCCGCTTGCCATCAAGAAGATGCTCCAGCGGGGGAAGGTGGACGCGGTCGTCACCATCGGGTGCGTTATCGAGGGTTCCACCCAGCACGACGAGATTGTAGTGCAGCACGCCGCACGAAAGATCATTGACTTAAGCCTTGAATATGAAAAACCCGTGGCCCTGGGGATTTCAGGACCGGGCATGTCCCGGATGGAGGCCAGCGAGCGGATCGATTACTCCAGGCGTGCAGTGGAATCCGCTATCAAGATGGTCCAGAGATTGAAATGAGGCAGTTATCAGAGAAGATCTCCGGTATTGCAGCGTCAGCCACGATTGAAATAAGCAACCGTGCAAAACTGATGCAGCGGGAGGGTATCGATGTCATCAGCCTCTCTATCGGTGAACCTGATTTCGATACACCGCAGCATATCAAACAGGCATGTATCGATGCACTGAACAGGAACGAGACCCATTATGCCCCGAGCAACGGGATACCTGAACTGATATCGGCCATAGCGAAAAAAATACGGGAAGAAAACGGCTTTTTTTGCAGGGACGACGAGATAATCGTCACCTGTGGTGCAAAAGATGCAATTTATGATGCCATGGAGGCGGTCCTCAACCCCGGTGACGAGGTCGTCATTCTTGACCCGTCATGGGTTTCATATGAACCCTGTGTAAGGATCGCCGGCGGGAAACCGGTACACCACGCATTGAAAACGCCGGCATTCCAGCTGGATGACAGCATCCATGACCGGATAAGTCCGAAGACGAGGATGATCGTGGTCAATTCACCGTCCAACCCGTCGGGGGCTGTTCTTGATAAGGCCTCCCTTAAAATTGTGGCCGATCTTTGCGAGGACTATGACATTTTTGCACTCTCTGACGAGATATATGAGAAACTGGTCTATGGAAAGGAACACATCTCACTCGCCTCGTTAGGGGATATGTCACAGCGGACCATTACGATAAACGGATTTTCAAAGGCCTATGCAATGACCGGATGGCGCCTTGGGTATGCGGTTGCACCCCAGGAGATCATCCGGCAGATGTCGAAGGTCCAGCAGCACTCGGTCAGCCACCCCACCACGTTTGCGATGTTCGGGGGTGTCGCCGCCCTGAACGGGGACCAGTCGTGCGTTGAGATGATGCGGACAGAGTTCAACAGGCGAAGGGACTTCCTTGTACAGGAACTCGGCCTGATGGGATACGAGACTGCACCTGCAGACGGGGCATTCTATGCATATGTCAGGGTCGAAGGAGACGATATGGAGACGGCTTCCAGGTGGCTGAACAAGGCGCATGTTGCCGTGACACCCGGATCGGCATTTAATACCCCTGGATGGGAAAGGATCTCCTATGCAACCTCTATGGAACGGCTCGGCCACGCAGTATCACGTATCAGGCAGTGCAGGTAACAGGGAATTGTATATTACTTTTTACCCGGATTTTTCCAGTATTGCACCATAAACCGGAGGGAAACGAGATATGCCGGAAGACAGGGAGTGGTTTACCAGGGCGCTTTCTCATGACGATCCTGAGGTCAGGTGGATCGCCGTGGTAGAGCTGAGTGAGCAGCCCTCTGGCGATTCGGCAGACCTGCTGGTTCTGGCGCTTCAGGATAAGGATTTTACCAGCATCCGCTGGCGGGCTGCAGTCGCGCTTGGAGAGCAGAAAAGCCGTTCTGCAACAGGTGCCCTGATTGACGCACTTTCCGATGTGAATGAGCATGTACGGGAAGAAGCTGCCGAAGCACTTGGAAAGATTGGGGATGAATCGGCCATTCCCGCCCTGATCCGGAGCCTTGGCGATCCCGGGCGTGGCGTCCGCCTTCGCGCTGTCAGGGCACTGGAAGCCTTCGGCCCTGCCGCTGAACCTGCACTGAAGGATGCACCCGGGGTCGAAGGGAATGTATTTTCACGTGCGGTCCGGGATGCACTGGACGGGATTGCGGACAGGAAAGGCAGGATGCAGAGATGAAACAATCGGTCCTTTTTCTGTGTGAACGTAATGCCGGACGCTCACAGATTGCTGAAGGACTTCTGAACCATTTTTACGGTGACCGTTACGAGGCATTCAGCGCAGGGATGAGGCCGTCTGTCGTAAATACTGCTGTCATACAGGTTATGGAAGAGATCGGTGTCGACATGAAAGGCTGTACATCAAAAGCACTCTCCGGTTTTTCCGGCAGATCCTTCGATTTTATTGTGCTCATGACCGACAACGGGTCCGCAATGGCACTCCCTCCGCACCGGAACTGTATCAGGCAGCACTTTCCGGATCCGGCAGTACATCCAGATCCATGCGATGCGCAATTAATGCGGTTCCGCGAGTTGCGGGATGATATTCATACATGGATCGCCGGCAGGTTCGGACAGGAATCCTGAAGATACGCATCATGGGAACGTGCGTGGGCAGGCAATGAAGAAGTTGATATAGGGCATTTGCCAATTTTTCAGAATATGAATGAAAATCCAATGGATCTTTTTGCCAGGGAATGCCCGGACCTTGCCCGTGCGCTCGACCGCCTCATCGATGTCTACAGGAGCGGAAAAGGCCTCGATGCGAAAACCCGCCAGCTGGTCAATATCGGTATTCAGACCGCAACGAGAAATCCGCGGGGTGTGTTTTTCCATGCCGGGATGGCCCGCCAGTCTGGTGCTGCCAGGGAAGAGGTGATAGGTGCAGTCGTCATGAACCTTCACCTGAGCGGCCTCGCATCTGTACTGGACTGCCTCCCTGCCGCGCTTGAAGGGTATGACCGGGACGCACTGTCAGGATAGGGGGTTACCAGTCGATCTCAGCTCCCGCACCAGATCGTTCAGCGTTCCGGTATGCAATTGCGGCAGCAACAGCGTCCTGTACCGCGATACCAACAGATTTAAAGAGAGTTATCTCTTCAGGTCCGGATCGCCCCCGTATCCGGCCGAGGACGAGCTCCCCGATTTCGCCTTTCACCTGCTCTTTTTTCATTGTACCTGAATTCATGGGTATGATGAGGTCCCCTGCTTCAGAAAATGCCGATGTGACACTATCCACATACACGGATGCACCTGATACGGTTTTTTCCGGGATTTCCCTCTGTGTCGGGAGGTATGCGCCGATTGCATTGATGTGGGTGCCGGGAGTAATGTCGGCCGGTTCAAAGACCGGCTGAGAGGATGTGGTCGCAGTGCAGACAATATCAGCACCGCCGAGTGCATCTGCAGGGCTGTCTGCCTCAATAATCCGGCCTTTGAACAATCCTGTTGCCTGTATATCCCGTGTAAATGCCTTTACGTGAGTCTTATCGCGGGCAAAGACCCTGATTTCATCTATCGGGCGGACCGTGCATACCGCTTCAATCTGCGTCCGTGCCTGCGTTCCTGCCCCGAAAACTGCCACTGTGCGGCTTTCAGGCCTGGAAAGGAGATCTGTTGCGAGTCCTGATGCGGCTCCGGTACGGATTGCAGTGAGGGCTGCACCCTCGATGAGTGCCAGTGTCTTTCCCGTCCGGCCGTCCATGAGGAGCACGGCGGCATGAACGGTTGCCTCTCCCCGCGCACGGTTCCCGGGAAACACATTTACCGCTTTGATGACCACGGGCTCCATGTCCCCGTCCCTGAGATATGCCGGCATGAAGAAGCAGCTCCCATTTCCGCCCGGGAGTTCAATTCTGCTCCGGAGCGGGGAGATTGCCAGGCCGGATGAATACAGGGAAAAAGCTACTTTCATCCCGGCAATGGCATCATTCATCGGAAGTGCCTCCCGGATATCATTACTTTTGAGAATACGCATCGTCTGCCCTGTTCTGTGTATATGCAGGGCGCCGGCATAACTATTCCTTATCGGTAAGAAGCGAACATTTTTTCCGGGAATTTCTCCAAATCCAATAAAATAATACGGAGGACATTTTTGATCATTCGTTCAGTCCGGACAACCCGACGGGAGGTGGTAATGGACGGTTCGCACCTTTGCGAGCTGCTCCACCCGCACCGTGACCCGGCGCAGGTCCCGCTCGGGTACAGCATATCGCACGCATTTATCGGCCCCGGTGATCGCACCCGTCCCCACCGGCTGAAGAATTCGAGCGAAGTCTATTATATCCTGTCGGGTACCGGCAGGATTCATGTGGGAGATGATGAATCGGCCGTCAGTTCCGGGAATCTGGTATATGTTCCTGCAGGTGAAGTGCAGTCAGTAGAGAACTGCGGGGATGACGACCTTACATTTCTTGTCATGGTCGAACCTCCATGGACCGCTGACGATGAAGAGTGCATAGCGGAGAGGGAGAGATCGTGAGAGAGCATGATGTATACATGGATGAAGCGGTCAGGGAAGCCCGTCTCGGTCGCGATGAAGGGGGCATCCCCATCGGATCGGTCCTGGTACGTGACGGTGTTATCATAGGCCGCGGCCATAACCGTCGCGTGCAGCTGAAAGACCCGGTACTCCATGCCGAGATCGACTGCCTGAGAAACGCAGGAAGGATCGGAGTCTACATCGACTGTGTCCTGTATTCCACGCTGATGCCGTGCTATCTCTGTGCCGGAGCAGTCGTCCAGTTCCGGATCCCGGTGGTAGTTGTCGGGGAGTCAGAGACATTTCCCGGTGCTGAAGAGTTCCTGCTCTCGAAGGGTGTCAGGGTGATCGACCTTTACCGTGCCGACTGCAGGGACCTGCTGCAGGAATTCATCCGCATTCACCCGGAGATCTGGGATGAGGATATCGGGGAGCTGGAGAGAAAGTGATTCACCATACCACATATGCAGAAACCCCCGCATGTGATTCTAATCACTGCACCGGTCCGGAAACCGGAGAAATGGTGTTATTTCAAGGGTATGCCATCCCCCTGCAAAGAATGATCCGGACCGGCCGGAGACGACCATGAGGGTATTTCGAAATGATTACGGATACACTGCAGCACTCCGGCTTGTGGTATCCTGCCCCGTCCTGAACAGGGATAATCATGAGCAATGCCGTGGGAGAGCCGTGTTCTCATAATACCGCCCGTTTAATGGCATTGAGATGGCCGCGGGCACTACAACGGTTTCCCATGGAGATCCGGGAGGCGACTGCCCGCTTCGGAACGAAAACCTGGTAAACAACCGGAACAAACAGGATACAGGAAAAATATGAAGAAATGGCATATCGTGTTATCCGGAATTATCCTCGTATTCGGAGCATTCCTGGCCGGAATGCTCCTCGCTTCACCGCCGGAGCCACACGACCATGACACCGTTTTCCAGGTCTCTACGATAAATGCCCTGCTGCAGGCGGAATGTGACGGGGTCATGACATTTGGCGACCTGAAAAAGCATGGGGATTTCGGGATTTCCACATTTGATGCGCTTGATGGCGAAATGATTGCCATTGACGGGAATTTTTACCAGGTGAAGGCCGACGGGCAGGTGTACCCGGTCAGCGATGACATGACTACACCGTTCGGGACGGTCACGTGGTTCGAGCGGGACATTGAGGTTCCGGTCCGGAATGCCGGTAACTTTACAGAATTAACCTCAGTTGCGGATGATGCTCTGCCGTCAGGTAATTATTTCTATGCGGTGCGGATCGACGGGATATTTCCCTATATGAAGACAAGAGCCATCCCTGCACAGGAAAAACCATACCCCCGCCTTGTTGATGCATCCGCTCATCAGTCGGTCTTTGAATTGTACAATACAAGCGGAACCATCGTCGGATTTTACACTCCCGGGTTTGCCGGGG
Organism: Methanoregulaceae archaeon UBA467; assembly: GCA_002503825.1. Taxonomy (GTDB): domain Archaea; phylum Halobacteriota; class Methanomicrobia; order Methanomicrobiales; family Methanospirillaceae; genus UBA467. The sequence continues at coordinate 97,459 of DASP01000017.1, read as the reverse complement.
GCATCAATATTCCGGGGTGGCACCTGCATTATATTACTGATGACAGGACGGCCGGTGGCCACATACTGGATTGTGCAATGGTCAACACGACCATGTACCTCGATATTTCACCGTCGTTCCGGACAGACCTTCCGGTATCGGACAGTTTTTTGAATGTCTCTCTTGACGAGGACCTGGGCGAAGAATTAAAACACGTTGAACAGAGCGGATAGGCACGTACCGGCTCATGCCCCCCGGACAAGAATCATTGTGCCTGCGAAGGTGAGATAAAGGATTGAAAGCTATTCTGTTGTAGGGTATTTCGGAACGGTCCTGGCGCCACGCTCTCCCTTGGGACATGGCAGGTATGAGATAGGAACAGAGGAAAAAAGAACATTTATCCATCGGATTTTTTCCCGGGTGAGATGTACCGCAACCGGGGCGGTGCAGAGGAAAACAGGGGAGGAGAGGGAATGATCACAATCTATCAGAGCGGCACGGGGGGGCTGCAGAGGATCAATACGTACGAGAGCGGGGCATGGGTCAATGTCATCAACCCGACGCATCAGGAAATAGAGCAACTGGTGTCCTGGTTCAATATCCCCCCTGATTTCCTCACCGATCCCCTCGATATAGATGAACGGGCACGTATTGAGCGTGAAGAAGGCAGCATGCTCATCCTTTTACGTACTGCACGGCGTGAGATACCGGACGCGGATATCCCGTTTATCACGCTCCCCGTCGGGATCATCCTGACCCAGAATATTATCATCACCGTGTCCCTCACCGATGTTGACGTCATTTCGGAATTCCTTACAGGAAAGGTAAAGAATTTTTCAACAGAGAACAGGACCGGATTTGTCCTTCTCCTCTTTTTAAGGACAGCGCTCCTGTTCCTGCGCTATTTGAAGGATATCAACAGGATGAGCTCAAATGTCCAGAAAGACCTTCATAAAGCCTTAAAAAATGAACAACTGATAAAATTGCTCAACCTTGAAAAAAGCCTTGTCTTCTTTATCACATCGCTGCGGTCAAATGCCCTGATGATGGAAAAATTCAACACATCGGAATGTATGAAGATGAGCGAGGATGACCGGGACATCTTTGAAGAAGTGGTAATTGAGAACAAGCAGGCGATCGAGATGGCAAATATCTACAGCAGCATCCTCTCCGGCATGATGGATGCATTTGCGTCGGTTATCTCCAATAATCTAAACGTGGTCATGAAACTCCTCACGACCGTGACGATCATCCTGATGATACCAACGCTTGTTGCAAGTATTTACGGAATGAACGTTGAACTGCCCTACCAGCACTCACCCTTTGCGTTCCAGATCACGATGGCAATCTCACTGACCCTTTCTGCAGTCGGGATAGCAGTTTTCTGGCGAAAGGAGTTCTTCTGATCAGTAGTCGGAACAGTCTGGAATTTTTTGGCGGCTGGATGCGTTCTTTTTTCTGATGAATGGAAATCCGGGTCTGCCCCGACGGGATACACGGGGTTGGACCGGATAACAACCCGGAGGATTCCGTGAGACCCGGGATCGATTCATTGAACAGACCTGGCCGTCATCAGCCAAATTTTAAAAAAGACCGGCCTGCAATTTTCCTGAATAGTATCCGTAGAACACCCGGGTCGGTTCACCAGGCTTCGGAAATATAGATAGGGGATCACGTTAAAAATTGAGATGGATTGTCATGATACACAGAATATCAGATATGCTCTTTCGTCCCGATACCTTCTTTAAGGAATGGTCCACCGGAGAGGGTAGTCTGAAGATACCAGCGGTTATTGTTCTCATCGGGGGAATAATTTCCGCAATCCTCGGGTACCTGGTCTCAGGCATCTATGCTAAAATGTTCGTACAGGGTGCCGGTGAAGGGATGGCATCGCTGCTGGGAATTATCGGCGGAGTGTCAGCCTTTTTTGGTTTTCTGATCATGTGGTGGGTAGTCCTTGCCGGAGTCTTCTTCATTCTTTCACGATTTTTTAAAGGGGAAGGGGATTTTAAAAGAATTCTTGAAGTTGTATCATTCGGGCTCGTTCCTGTAATTATTGGATCCCTCATATCGCTTGGACTCTCCCTGTATTACATACCCCTGGTAAAGGTGCCGGTGTTAAAATCGTTTACGGACCCCGTTGCAGTGCAGACCGCGATGGAGAAGGTCCTTCTCGATCCTGCATACAAGGAATTCATGCTTGTTACAGTCTTAATTTCGGTGATCTTTATCTTCTGGGGTGCTAATATCTGGATATTCGGTATGAAATATGCCAGGAACCTTACCCTGAAGAATTCCGCACTCACGGTCGGGATCCCGGTCGGCATATATGTCATCTACATCCTGGTAACGGCAGTATTCGGGATATCACTCTTCGGAGGACAGTAAAATGAAAAGATATAGTTTATGGCTCATTATTGCAGTTCTGGCAGTTTTTTCCCTTTTTTCCGCCGTATCCGCGGTGGACAGCGCAGCCGAGGCGGCGGCGGGACAGGTCTCGGTTACTCTGGTTACGCTCGATCCGGCAGTGTTTATCGAGGGGGACACAGGAACGATTACCGTCGAAGTAACGAATAACGGTGTCCAGAGTGTCCCGTTGAGAAGGGCAACCATGTATGACCCTGATATCAGGGTGCTCTCAAATCCCTACGATACCGCGACTTCGATCGGGGCGGGAAACAAGATGACATTTGTATTTACCGTTAAGGCCGATGTTCCCGAGGGTATCTATTACCCGGTATTTTCACTTGATTTCAGGGATGCGGGGTACCTCCGCTATCCGGTAAAACTGCAGGTGCAAAACGACAAGCTTGAAATTTCCGTCGTCGAAAAGCCCGATACTTTTTCAGCGGGAAAGAAAGACACGGTCAGGATCATTGTCGGGAACCCCCGGGACAACCAGGTCAACGGCGTCATCGTATATCCCGGCGGGCAGGGTCTTGATATTGTCCCGACAAGCTACTTTATCGGGAATATTAATCCCGACTCCTCTTCAGGACTGTCGCTTTCAGTTACCCCCTATGAAACAACAAACCTCAAAATAAAAGTAGAATATAAAAACGGGATCAATACCCATATATCAGAAGTTACGGTGCCAGTCGTGCTAGGTGAAAGCAAAAAGCAGGCAAATCCAATACTCTCAAATATAGTCGTTGACCTTGAAGGTGAAACGTATTCTGTTACCGGCGATGTGACAAATGCGGGCCTTGAAGTGGCAAATTCCGTTGTCGTCATGGCCGGGGAAGGAGTAACCCCTGTTGACCCGTACCGTAAGTACGTAGTCGGATCTCTTCAGCCCGATGACTTTTCCAGTTTTGAAATAACGTTCCAGGCCGAAAATCTGGAATCTGTACCTATTGTAGTGACCTACAAGGACGTGGACGGTAACCTGTTTGAAAAGACGACGGCTGTCGATGTTCCGGAATTTACTCCCGGAGCCGGGAAGGAGGGGGGTATACCGCTTCCCATTATCGGGCTTATCATTGTCATTGCAGTAGTCATCGGCGGGGTCATCTGGTATTCATGGAGAAAACGGGATGGAAAATCCGTCTGAACCTGAACCGGTAATGCGGTTCACCGATGTTACGAAGGTCTACCCTCTTCCGGCCGGGGATGTGGTCGCCCTCAACAAAATCTCGCTCTATATTGCACAGGGTGAATTTATCGCCATCATGGGACCGTCGGGGTCCGGGAAATCAACCCTTCTCAACCTGATGGGATGCCTTGATACGCCGACGGAAGGAGAACTCTATATCAAGGGAAAGAGGGTGAAAGGAATGACCGACGAAGAGCTTACCTCCCTTCGCCGGGACCATATCGGCTTTATTTTCCAGCAGTTCAACCTGATACCGCTTCTCACTGCACTTGAAAATGTGCAGTACCCGTTCATCCTGAAAACGGGGGCGGCTGACTCTAAAGGCCGGAGTATAGAAGTGCTGGAATCCATGAGCCTGGAGACGAATCTTTTCAGCCACAAACCGAGTGAACTGTCCGGAGGCCAGCAGCAGAGGGTTGCAATCGCCAGGGCACTTGTAAATGATCCCGAAATACTGCTCGCCGATGAACCCACCGGTAACCTTGACACAAAAACCGGGAGCGCGATAATGGAACTTCTTTCAGACCTGAACAGGAACCGGGGAAAGACGATAATAATGGTGACACATGACCCGAAGATCGCAGAATATGCTCACCGCACCATACGGATCGTTGATGGAAAGATCGTATGATCTTTTTGGACCTCGCATTAAAAAATTTAAAAAGGCACTGGATTCGTTCTCTTCTCGCCACCACAGGAATTATTATCGGGGTGCTTGCGATTGCAGCCCTCGGGATCATGGGTAACAGCATCAATCTTTTAGTAGCGAATGTGATAAGCGATGTTGGCGATACGGTCATCATCACCCCCCATGTTGCAGCAGGAACGGGTGATTTTTTTGGTGACCCGCGGAGGGCCGTACAGTCAACAATTTCACAATCGGAGCTTGACAGGATCGCACGGGTGAGCGGTCAAAACAGGGTGATACCCGTGCAGCAGAGTGCGGAAGAGATCTCATTTGGTGACGAATCAGGGTATGCCACCATCATCGGACTCGCCGCAGACGATAGTAATTACCTTCTGGATGTCAGGGAAGGCCAGTATCTCCGCCAGAACTCACCCGGATGCCTTGTCGGACATTACCTGGCCCGGGAATGGGCCCTCTCCCCGGGCAGCCGCGTCATGATAGGAAATGAAAGCGTCAGGGTCTCCGGGATTCTTGAAGAGCGGGGGTTTGCCATTGATATTAATCCTGATTACGCACTCGTGGTTGATGAAGGCTGGTTTGCCTCTCATTTTTCGAGGAGCGATGAGTATGACCAGGTAATTATTAAAGTCGAGAATATCAACGACATCGATACCGTCAAGCAGGCTATTGATCACCAGATGAACCGGAGGGACACCGTCGTCGACATCACCGACTCACGTGACCTGTTAACCCAGTACCAGCAGATTTACGACCAGATTACCGTTTTTCTCATTGGCATCGGGGCAATCTCGCTTGTGGTTGCAGCAGTGAGCATCTTAAACGTAATGATAATTTCTGTTACCGAACGGATAAGGGAAATTGGTATTCTCCGGAGTTTCGGGGCGACACGAAGACAGGTGCTGGTGATGTTCCTGTACGAGTCGATGATCCTTGGCGTGGTCGGCAGCGCCGTGGGAGGGGTCCTCTCGGTTCTGGGAGGAATCCTTATCAGCGGCGTGGCGATTGAAGTCCTGACGACCGGCACTTCATTTGGAGAAAACGCCACAATATTTGATTTTAACGCGATATTGTATGTTTCTTTTGCGATTCTTTTTGGGATTGTGGTGAGCACGGTTTCGGGATTTTACCCTGCATGGAAAGCATCGAATATGACCCCGATCGAGGCATTGAGACATGAATAGTCAGGATGTCACGCGTCTGCACTGCAGGGCCGGATAATTATGGGTATTATTATTAACCTTGCAAGCCGGAATGTGCGGCGTCACTGGGTCCGTTCACTCCTTGCGATCATTGGTATCATGATCGGTGTGATGGCAATTGCCTCGCTCGGGATACTTGGAAACAGCATTACAATTCTTTTTTCCGGTCTTGTTACCGACGTGTCAGATACACTGGTGATTACACCTCACCTTGTGGCGGCAAGCGGTGACCATTTTGACCCCAGAAGTTCCATCGGGGCCTCTATCTCTGACAGGGATCTCGAAAGGATAACCCGTGCGGCCGGACCAAACACGGTTATACCCGTCGTTGAAGACGGAATTCGCATTAAAACGGCAGATCAATCCGGGTACGTGATGATGATTGCCCTGCAGACGGAGGATATCCAGCTCCTTCTCCCGCTCGATTCAGGAGTGTACCCGAAGGGGACCGGGTCTGGGTGCCTTATCGGCGCCCTCCTTGCAGAAGAATTTAAAATAAATGCCGGGAATTCAATCCAGGTTGGAAATGAGTCGGTAAGGGTCATAGGGGTCATCAGTGAAAGGGGTATGGCGATTGATATCAACCCTGACTATGCCATTGTGGTAACCCGTGACTGGTACGAGGATTTATCAGGCAGACAGGGTTCTACGAAGGTGCTGGTAAAGGTCCGCGACATAAACGACATGAATGCAGTGAAGGCCTCGGTTGACGACCAGATGAACCGCCAGAATGAAAAAATGGACATCATGGACTCGCGCGAGATACTGGAACTTTTTTACGAGACGACTGATGCAATCTCCTTTTTCCTGCTCGGGATCGGCGGTGTGGCGCTCCTGGTGGCAGGGGTCAGTATCCTGAATGTCATGATCATATCGGTCACGGAAAGAACAAAAGAAATCGGGATATTAAGAAGTATCGGGACAAAGAAGAGCCAGATAATGCGTATATTCCTGTATGAGGCGTTTATTCTCGGGGTGGCTGGTGCAGTTGCCGGGGGTATCCTTTCTGTCATCAGCGGCTGGTTTATCAGTATCTCTGTTGCAGATACGCTCCTCTCATCTTTTTCGGGGGGAGCAGAGATAATCGTCTTCGATACCAGCGGTATCGGCTATATCATTTTTGGAATGAGCTTTGGTATTTTTACCAGTATTGTATCAGGACTCTACCCTGCATGGCGGGCGTCCCGGCTCAATCCGATAGAGGCGCTGCATTATGAATGAAACTGATATACAATGGGGTCCATATCTTCTGCACAGACGTCCCCGCAGAAGTACGCAGGCAGGGATACCCGGGAATTGAGGAGGAATAACACGTGCAGTCGGCGGTATTTTTTGATTTTGCGAAGAGGAACGTGAAGATTCACTGGGTGCGGTCTTTGCTTGCGGTCCTTGGCATCATAATCGGCGTAGTCACCATCTCCTCCATGGGAATACTTGGAAACAGCCTTGTCCTCTCGATATCCGACAGCCTCTCCACCGTGGGAGACACTGTCATTGTCAGCCCGCACACCGGTAGCGGAGTGCGGATGGGGGGCACGACCTCAGACTCGATATCAGAGCGCGACGTGGAACAGATCAGGCGGGCGGTCGCACCGGATGTCACAATACCGGTCTATTCCGGCGGATCGAGGATGAAGGTGGGTACAGAGGATACCGCAGGTGTTATTTACGGTCTTAAACCGGATGATATTCCCATATTGCTCGATCTGAAAGAGGGATCCTATATCAGGGGTGCTTCAGGTGCAATGGCAGGTGAGCGCTTCGCCGAAGAGAATAATTTAAAGATCGGGTCCAGGATCACGATAGCAGACAAGGGATCGCTCCGTATCGTCGGTATTTTAAAAGAGCGGGGGATGGGGTTTGACATCAATCCTGACTACGGGATCGTTGTAGAAGACAAATGGTTTGAACAGGCGTATGACCCTGCAGGATACGACCTTGTCATTGTCAAGGTAAAGGACCTGGGTACGATTGCGGCCGTGAAGGAAGCGATCGAGAAGAAACTCAACCGCAGGGATACTATTGTCGATGTAATCGACACAAAGGCAATCCTCGAGACTATCCTTGATGCATTTGGCAGGATAACCACATTTACGACTGCGATAGGTGGCATATCCCTTATTGTCGCCGGCGTGAGCATTCTCAACATCATGATGATGTCAGTCACCGAGCGGATACGTGAGATCGGGATAATGAGGAGTATCGGGACACAACGGAAGGAGGTAATGAAGATGTTTCTCTTTGAGGCCTTCATCCTTGGCCTTATCGGGAGTTCTATCGGGGGTTTATTGAGTTTTATCGGCGGGTACGCAGTGAGCATCGTCATGCTTGAATCCACCCAGTACCTTTTTGTCCCGTCGAGTCTTGTCTATATACTGTACGGAATGGCGTTTGGTATCGGTACCTCCATGCTCTCCGGTTTCTACCCCGCTTGGAAGGCCTCGGAATTAAACCCGATTGAGGCGCTCAGGCACGATTAATTCTTTCAACCGGATAAAACGTTTTCATTTTTCAGATCTGATAAAATGTCAGGCCCCTCAAAAGAACTACACGGCCTTTGTTCTGCGGGATGTTCAGGGATATACTGTTCCTGCGAATGAAACGACCCCCGGGTTCCGTTGAGGCCCCCGGGAAATGGGTTTTCTTCCGGTAAAATTCATATTCTCTGGTTTTCATTTTAATGGTATCCGGCCTGCCCGTTATAGCTGTTTACATATGACCTCGGTAATGTTATTGTCACATCCTTGCTGATACCTCAGGGGCCTGCCGAATATTGTATATCCTGAAAGAACCCAGAGGTGAGATATAAAACGGAGTAAAACGGATGGCGTCTGCAATTCTTCTGGTTGTTACCGAATTTTTAATGTTCTTTTTCCTTGTCCTCGGATACATGATCCGGTTTAAAAAACGGGCAGACCTGATTACAGGATCAAAGAATATGAAAATCCGCAACCGTGAAGGACTTACCCGTCTTGTTGGAAACAGCCTCCTGATTCTCGCTGCAGCGGCATTCATAACCTTTTCCGGACTGCTCCTTTATCCTGAAAGCGAGGTACTCGTCTTCCTTCTCTATACCGCACTGATCGTGCCGGTGGTCGGTTTCTTTGCTGCAGTGAAAAGCAGGGCATTTATTGAGTGAAATGGATAATATTCATTCACCGCATGGCCCGGACGGGCTGGAAATGTCTTTTATGACCCGAGTGAGATCTTCTGCGGTCACCTCTTCACCAAGCGGGGCGAAGGACACCATGTCATCTTCGACGATCAGGAGAACCCACGGGACGATCTGCCGGTAACCGAATCCCTCCCCGTAAAATCCTGCGGAATAGTAAACCGGGATGAATACACGGTTACCGCAACGGTGCGGTTCACCATATGAGAAAAACCGGTCGGGTGTCATCCGCGTCCCTCCCGTTGCGCCGCACCGGAAATGATGCCCCGTACCTCTGCAGAGGCAATAAGCCGGATGAGGTGCACGAGGATATCTGCAGGCTTCCGTACCTGTACCCGGAGGTTACACCGGCCTTCCATGACGGCCCTGTCAAAGACCGGCAGAACCGAGATGTTAACCGACGGATAAAACATCAGGGCCGGTCGTACAGCTGACCATGCACCAAAGAATTTTCCGGTCTCTGCTGCCCCTGACAGGCCGATGACGAGGTCGGCGTCCAGTCTCCTGAAAGAACATGCCCTGATACATGTCCGGACGAATTTTTTCATGTGCGGCAAAAGGGTAAAAAACTGGCCTGATATCTGCATAAATGATAGTCCGGTCCCTTTTCCGGGAATTTTTTCCGGTCCTGAAGGAATGACACCGGTAAACGGTGTTTCCCCGATGGTTTTTTCATACACTGTCCTGCCGGCAAGAGTGACCCCGAGGAGTGGTTCATCTCCCTGATACCGTGCTGATACGCCAAAAAATGCCCAGCTGACAACGACAGAAATGTGCATAATCTGCCCGTAATGTTCGAATAAGAACATAATATCGAGCGGTATCAGGTATAAAACAATGACTGCAGCCGTAACAGAGAAAAGGAGGATGAAGTATATCGCAAAAGAGGCCGGGTCCATGGGGTGTGTCTGGGGATGTATGAAGGGTAAATGTGGGATTACTCCTCTTTTGTCCCCTTCTGTTTTGATTCAGACATGGCCTTGATGGCCTGTATGACCTGAGGTGCGAGCGATTCCGAGAGTGCTGAAATGACCTGCGCAACAGGATTATTCTTCCGAAGCGAGAGGACCTGTATTCCTTCTGCACCCCTGACATCTTTATGCACAATTATCAGTGCAACCGGGGAGATGCCGCCTCCCCCGCCACTTCCTGCACCGCCGCTCTCATCGTTTCCCTTTTTGTATCCGGCCCCGAAGCCAAAACCGAACTCGGCGACAGGGATGACCGCCTTATCCCCGAGATCTATTGCCTGTCCCATAATATGAGCCGGTGAAAGGAGCCGGTCCAGTTCATCGGCAGTTGTTTTTAACATCTCTTCGCCGTTCATGAAGGTTTACCAGACAAACCATAGGAACAGATATTATAATAACATTCTCCCGGGTAAGAACTATTTACCTGCATATTATAGACAAATGCCCGCATTCCGGTTCAGGCAATGTCATAACCGGTTGATATTACTGCAGGGTTCACCTGGAGGCCGAGATGAAAAAAGAGCGGATTATTGAGCGAATCGATTGGAACAAGGTATGGAAAAGCCGTTATATCAGGCATACTGCCAGCGAAGGGTTCAGGGACGGGTTACATATCTGGAACCAGGAAGAGGCTGCACACCGGTATGACCGGTTGTCAAGGCAGGAATATGGCCGGAGGGTGAGGGAAACACTTGAAGGACTTATAATTCCCCGGGGAGGACAGGTCCTGGATATAGGATCCGGTCCGGGGACGCTGGCAATCCCTCTCGCATCTCATGCAGCCGCGGTTACTGCAGTTGAACCCGCGAAGGGTATGTCAGGTGTTTTTCGCTCCGCTATAGCACAGGAGGGAATAAAAAATATCAGGATCGTTGAAAAAAAATGGGAAGATGTCGATCCGGTGAAAGATCTCGGAGGAACATATGATGTGGTCATTGCATCACTATCGTTATCATTTCCTGATATAAGGGCTGCTGTGGAGAAGATGCAGGACGTCTGCACGGGCGTCGTCAATTTATACTGGTTTGTCGATATGCCGTTCTGGGAACGAAATTACAATGAAATATGGCCGGCCCTGCATGGCAGCACGTATGTACCGGGCCCAAAAGTGGATTGCCTGTGGATGGTCCTCTTACAGATGGGGATATATCCGGGGGTAAAAATGATGACGCTTGACAAGTCGTACCGGTTCGCGACCAAAGAAGAGATGTACGATCATTTCCGGGACCGTTTTGGAGTTTTAGGTCCGGAAAAAGAAAAAATAATGCGGAATTACCTTGACGGCATCGCACGGGTGGAAAACGGAACAGTTACGATCTCGGGTGATTCGACCTATGCGAAAATATGGTGGAAGACCCGTGGCCACGGAAGAATAACGGCCTGTTGAAAAAAATACGGGCACAAGTCCCTGGTTTTCGGGCACTGCACACAGTATATTCCATTACCACCCAAGAAAAAGGCTTTTTGTTCGGCTGTAACTGTTATATGCCTCTATTCCATTTTCCCTGCCTATCCCGCTTGCCTTGACCCCCCCGAAGGGGACTTCGGGCGGCACGGTAAGATGCCGGTTGACCCACACGATCCCGGCATTTACACGGGAAAATACTTCTTTTATCACCCTGGTATCATGCGTCCAGACAGAGGCCCCGAGACCGTACCGGGTGGAATTTGCATGCATAATGGCGGCGTCCAGGTCCGGAACCCGGATAACAGGAAGAACAGGGCCGAACACCTCCTGTGAAAGGAGTGCTGAGTCCGGGTGCGGTTCGGTGACAATGGTGGGAGAAAAATAAAATCCTTTTTCATATTCAGGCCCTTCCGGGGAAACCCCCCCGGTAATTATGGTGCCTTCGCCCTTCCTGTCGATGGTTTCAACCAGATCAGTGATTCGTTTTTTCTGTTCTCTTCCCGCAAGCGGCCCCATATCAACCGAACTGTCCATTCCGTTGCCAGTCTTTAAGGATCCTGCACGGGCTGCCAGTTTTTCTATAAACACGGATGCAACAGGCTCATGAACGTACAGCCGTTTCACTGCGGTGCAGGTCTGGCCTGCGTTATAGAACCTGCCGCGGATCGCACCGCTGACTGCAGCATCTATATCTGCATCGCTCATTACGATCATTGGATCAGACCCGCCCAGTTCAAGAACAACCTCTTTTAAGGAGGATGTCGCGAGCTCCCTCACGCGGTCACCGGTCAGGGCATCTCCGGTAAACGACACCTTTTTAATTGCCGGGTGGCGTGCGATCGCCTCGCCGACAGGGTCCCCCCGTCCGGTGACGACGTTGAGCACCCCGGGAGGAAGACCGGAGGCCTCCATAAGCCGGGCTATCATCAGGTTTGTAAGCGGGGTCTCCGAGGCGGGTTTGAAAACAAGGGTGTTTCCGGCAAGGAGTGCCGGACTTATCTTCCAGCCCATGATAAGGACCGGCATATTCCAGGGAATGATGGCCCCGCACACGCCAAGCGGCTCCCTGGTAACGAGGCAGTCGCCGGACTGGCCGAGGTTGAGCAGATCTCCCCTGATGCCTGCAGCGATACCGGCATAGTATTCAAGGATGTTGGCAAATCCCCTGACTTCATCGGTTGATTCACGTATTGGTTTTCCCTGTTCGCACGTGAGCTGGCGGGCGAGTTCATGGTGGTTCTCCCGTATTGCAAGGGCCGCGTGTGAAAAGACCGCGCCTCTTTCACGGACGGTCTTTTTCGACCATCCGTCAAATGCATCTTCTGCGGCCCTGACCGCGTCGTCCACTTCGTAGACCGTCCCCCCGGGCACCTGATCGATCTCTGCTCCGGTGGCCGGGTTTATTACCGGTATCCACCGGTCATCGGCAGAAGAGCAGTCATGACCCCCGATACGCATCTTCATGCGGAGAGAATAGACCTTCATCTCTTTTAACGGCTTGGAAAGGATCTGAAAAGATGAAAAAAACAGGATTTTTGAAACCGCTCCCGTAACCTCACTATTCCTGCTGATGTATTGACGTAAAGATTTCAACAGGGCTTAAAGAATTGGTATATACCGATAAAAAAGGAGGATCAGAGGGATTTCCTTTTCAGGAAGACCCCGAGCAGGACGAGTGCCGACAGGACCACGAACGGGAATGCTGCAGCTTTCGTGGGTGTGGGGGTAGGAGTCTCGGTAAATGTCGCAGTGACCGATGTGGTCTGGCCGGCATTTACCGTCACCGTTGATTGCCAGTTGTCGTAACCGCCGAGCTGGAGAAGTACCACATGAGATCCCGTTGCAAGGTTCTGGACAATCATCGGAGTATACCCGCGATATATATTATCCACGTACACCTCGGCACCCGACGGTGAGGAGATAACGTCGATACTTCCCGTGGTGGGAGTCACAGGGTTCCTGCTGAGTGCTGCGTTGACAAGGACTGTCTGTCCGGCAGAGACACTGATGGTCGAGGTGTAATCCTCGTATCCGGAGAGAGAAAGCTGGATGATATGTGAACCCGGGACGACGTTTGAGATATCAAATGTATCCCCCGAAACCGTCCTCCCCTGGTAGGTGCCGTCGAGGTAAATCGCTGCACCGGAAGGAGTTGAACCGACCTGGATATAGCCATACTGTGGGCTCGGGTTCTGGGAGAGCGTGGGCGAGATCGTTGTGGTCGAGCCGGCGCCAATACTCACACTCCCGGTCCAGTCCTGGTACCCTGCAAGCCTGAGAAGGACCGAGTGCGATCCGGGGACAAGGTTACCCACCGTTCGGGGCGTATGGCCGTAATAATTGCCGTCGATGTAGATATCCGCACCGGAAGGCGCCGAACTGACCTGGAGGTTTCCATAGGTCTGGCTCGGGTTGAGATATGCATTGACATTGGAGGTCTGGCCTGATTTGACGTTCACCGTTGCATAATATGGCTGATACCCGGACATGTAGACATAGAGCGAGTGGCTCCCGACCGGAAGGGACGAGAATGAGCACGGGGTGGTCTGCGTGTCTGAATTGTCAAGGGTTGCCTGTGCGCCTGAAGGAACAGATGTTACGTAAATGGACCCGCTGGTCTGGCTTGGGATGAGATTTGCCTGGACATAGATGGTCTCTCCCGCGCCTGGGTTCTTTGAGTACGACTGGGTCCAGGTCTGGTAGCCGGGGTATGATACGCTGATACTGTGGCCGGGTGTCCCGGTCACGAACACAGATACGGTGACCGGGGTCTCACCTTTATACTGGCCGTCAAACCTTACTTCAGCACCCGACGGAACAGACTGGATATTGAAGTAACCCTGGTCGCCACCGATCGGAGTTGTCGGAATGGTGACCGGGCTGGGGGTAAGGTCTGCGAAGACATTGATAGTCTGGCCTGCCTGGGGGTTGCCAGGCAGGGACTGGGTCCAGGTCTGGTAACCGCTCTTTGATACGCTGAGGGTATGGCCGGGTGTACCCGTGCTCGGGACCTGCACGGTTATCGGGGTGGTTCCCTGGTACTTTCCATCAAAGTGCACGTCGGCAGCGCTCGGATCAGACGTGACCGAGTAATAGCCGGTATCGCCGCCAATCATCTGATTTCCTGATACGAATCCGGAACATCCGGTAATGAAAAGGCATAACGCAAGAATCATAATTAAAGAATTTTTTGTCATTGTTTCACCTCGTTGTGAATTAAAATTGAGTGGTTGTGATATTATTTAATTATCTCTCATCATATGAATCCGGTCAGTTATTGGGGGTTTTGTCACAGGTGCCGTATAAATCCTGTGCCGGAGACGGCTGACCCCACTGGATTTGAATACTGTGTCAATGAAATAACGGCCTGGTAAGAGGATATGGAAATTCATTGTCAGCAATGAAAAATCAGCCGCACATCTCCGTGTTGACGGCAGGAAGGGACCGGAAGAAGGGCGAACGGCGGACGGCGAAATGAATCTTCACCTGAAGAATCTCATGAGATAGTAATATCCGGATGTCCTTCCGGACTGTGGATTACATCCGGGCTCACATGTCCGGCCTGGCCTTGCGTTGCTGCCGGAATCAGAAACAGCCATGGGTCTGGAGGACCTTTATCACTTCATTTGCCTTTATCCGGACGATCTCATCGTTGTCATCGGTCAGACGTTCAAGATCCGGGAGTGCATCGGCAAGCACGACGGCATCCCCATCTCCACGCTCTGCCGTTGCGAGCAGGAGCGATGCAGCTGCACTACGGATACGCGGGTTTTCATCACCGAGACAGTGAACAACGGCAGGAAGGCCCCCCTCCTCTATCATTCCTTCCGGGTTCCATTCAGGATCCCAGGTGCTCGTGACGAGTGCCTCTATTGCCGTAAGACGAACCTCATCAGTTTCATCTGACAGGTTGCGGATATTCACTGCCAGCATCTCCCGTTCAAGTCTTTTCCGAGACATGGGTCTGCTCCATGATGATACATCCTGTTGTTGCGAGCACAAAAATCTATCGGAGAATACCAGGGGAGACATATTATCGTTTAAACCAAATTCCATCGTATTTCCGGAGACGGCTGAAGGCCGGGGAAATGCCATGCGCAACACCCCATACTTTAATCGTGCAGGATTGAAAAGACACTCCTGAAAACGGTTGTACCGGGAGAAGATCTATGGCATCCATACAGTTGAAATTCAGGGAGTATGCGTATAAGGGCAATACCGCCGGGCCGGGGGTGACATTATGCTGATAGGAATATTCGGGGATTCACATGACCATATGGAAAATATAGGTAAAGCGGTTGAAAAATTCAACCGGGAGCACATTGACCTTGCAATCCATACCGGGGATTATAACTCCCCCTTTGTCATACCGGTCATCGGGAAATTAACCTCGCCTGTAATCGGTGTATACGGGAACAATGACGGCGATCAGGCAGCTCTCCGGGCCAGGTGTTCGGAATTTCCTGCCGTCCGTATAAACGGGAATTATACACAACTGGACCCTGACGGCCTGAAAATAGCTCTTATTCATGGTCAGGATACCGCCCTTTTACAGGACCTCATCTGTTGCGGTTACTATGATCTTGTCGTACACGGGCATACCCACAGGGCTGACCTGTACCGAAAGGGAAATACACTGGTCCTCAATCCCGGTGAATTATGCGGGTATCTTACCTCAAAAGCGACGATAGCATTTTTTGATACCCTCTCAAGGGAGGCACGCATAGAGGAACTGTAAAGCCGGTTGGGAAAAAAACAGGAGGTATATTCGAAGACCTGAACAGTTTTGCCTTATTTCAGGACAAAGGGGATAGCAGGGATGGTTTTTTTCCGGGCCCTGAAAATATCCCGACTGGCAGAGACGGAGATGACTCAATGACAACGGCCGCGTGGATGGAATGAAGTTATTGAACATCTAATAATTCAGGGTACGGGTGCTCATGTCAAAGGATTATGATCAGGACGACCAGGCGTTGAACCGGCAGGAATGTGCTGTCCGGGGCCCGATGCATTCAGGAGAGTAACATGGCGGAAGATGTGATTACGATGTGTGAGAGCGAGGTCTGGCAGCTGGTGCCCGGAACAAAAAATGTAAAAATTTTCCCATATTTCCGAAAAGTCGACATTCTCTCCTCTAATTCGTATATCATTTCATCTGACCGGTACATTGTCCTGATAGACCCTGGCGGCCTGAAGGAGCAGGCAGACCTCCTCCTCCGGGAGGTGGACCGGCTCCTGCTGGAAAACCCCCGGCCCTTTATTGTCTGCCTGACGCATATCCACATCGATCACTGCTATCAGCTGATGCACCACGAGGGATTTCTAAAAAAGAAGGGGCTTTCGATAATGGTGCAGGAAGAAGGCGCCATATCCCTCGAGAACCGTGACCGGCAGGCAACCATTGCAGATCTTGTCAGGCAGGAACTCGGGGAACTCTCGGCAGACTGCAGGCTGCTGGCAGCCAATGAACGTGAATCCGGCCAGGAGATAGCATTTGATCTGGGCGGACAACGGTGTATCGCCTGCTATGAACCATTGCGGATGGACGACGGGAGGATCATCTGCTGCCAGACAATCCCGCTTTCAGAAGATGAAAGGATGGAATTTATTCACACCCCGGGACACAGCCCTGACAGCATCTGCATCCGCATCGGGTCTGTATTCATTACAGGGGACCTCACATTTGCGACCGCTCCGGCTATCGCGGGAATTACCGGCTGGGACCGTGACCAGCTGCTGGATACCATCGATAAAGTGCTTTGGCTGCTTGAATCCGGGGATATTACCATAGCTTTTACCGGGCACGGGCGGCCTGTTGACGTCCCGGTCCTTAAAAAAACCCTGAAGTACCTGAAAAAGGAGGCAGAGGGACTCGCAGGAATAGAGAGAGTAAACCCGGAATGGGTTGAAGAAACCGCGATATACGGCCAGCAGCTCCTCGGGGAGGTTGAACGGCTTTTCACCATTATTGCGGGAAGGCTTGTATATATTGCGCATGTGCTCGATGAACTCGAGGAGAGCGGAGAGGCCGACCGGCTCCGGGGCCTGATAAACGCCGATATGGTGGATGAAATTCTCTCCGACTTCAACCAGTTCTCTGCTGACTTTCATGCAGGAAAATATGCTCACCTCCATCTCACCCTTAAAGCCGGACAGATTGTCTCAAAACTTGACCGGCTCTTTGAAGGGGAGGTGCTCTCGACCGTCCTTGACCTCTCCCTTATCAGGAGGGCAGGGCGTCTCCTGCAGGACTATAGTTCGACATTCCGCGGCTTTAAACCGGTCTTCAGGCCGGAACCGGCAGATATTGCCGGTCTTACAGGAGCACTCTTCAACGCCCTCACTGTCCCGCCATACCGGGAGGAGGATATCCTTGATGCAGAGAACGAGCAGGATTTTATGCGTGCACTCATACTCAGGATCGCGTATATAAACCCGTTTGAGAAGACCAGTATCACTATTCGTGACGGAGGTCCGGTTCCGCCGGCACTGCTTGACAGGGACCGTTTTTCGGATTCCATATTATTCCTGCTTGAAAAGACAGCCGCACGGGGGGCAACCGGGATCATCCTCTCCACCTGTGAAAGTGATGGCACCGCAGTCCTTGATATCGGGTGCAGCGGATGTAAAAGCGGGCTCGATCCAAGGGATACGGCGTTTGCAGTGAAACTGCTGCAGCTTTCAGGAGGGGAACTCACATTACGGAAGGAGAAAGATCTCCTTACTGCACGGATCATCTATCCGCTGGCGCAGAAAAAATGCAGATAACCTATATGTGATTATCTCCAAGAAGAGAACACAGATAAGGCGATCAGATGCAGGATGAAATTACAACATTAGCGTTTTCCGGGAGGATCGATGCCAGTTCATCGACGGGCATGGAGGAAGACCTGGTCCGGGTCATGGATGAGGGTCATCGCCACATCATCGTCGACCTGAGCGGTGTCGAATATATGAGCAGTGCGGGCCTGAGGGTACTTCTTGCAACATTGAAGCGGATTAAGGCAATGAAAGGAGAACTCAGGCTGTGCGGTCTTCAGCCCTTTGTCAGGGAAGTTTTTGATATGACCGGTTTTTCAAAACTTTTTACCATCACGGAGACTGTTTCCGAAGCAGAAAATAGCATCAGGGCCTGAAATTGTGTGTTTTTTATCGTGTTCCCGGCAAAAAAATGAAACAGTCAGTGTCCTGCCGGGATTACCGGCTCCTCACCCTGCATCCTGTATAATATGATACCCGTATTGTGTTAATCGGCATTCCTGCCGGTTTCTTCTTCTTTAATACTGCCAGACTTCATTGCAACCGGGAATCCCAGGCGGAACTGACAATGCAATGAGTTGTGATTCCCTGCGGTTCACCGGCCGGTATATAATGTCCCCCTGTCAACCGATGAAACCCGCGTGACAGGCATTTTTATCAGGATTCTGGCGCATTGCGTATTTTAAAAGTGAAAACCTCCTGGATCTCCATACCCGCCCGGACAAAAGCACGGTATGCCCGGACCACACATCAGATCATAAAAGGATATAGCTGTACAATAATGTATATATTTGTACAGGGCATACTGGTAGGTATGCAGACCAGAATCCTTCTCGATGAGGATCAGATACCGCAGAAGTGGTATAATATCATTGCGGACCTGCCCTCACCCATGGACCCTCCCCTGCACCCGGCAACAAAAAAGCCGGTTACCCCGGATGATCTCTCACCGATCTTTCCGATGGAACTCATCAGGCAGGAGGTAAGCGACAGGCGTTACATCGACATCCCTGATGAGGTAAGGGACGTATTGAGATTATGGAGGCCGAGCCCGCTCTACCGTGCACGGCGTCTTGAACAGCACCTGAAAACACCGGCAAAGATCTACTTCAAATGGGAAGGGGTGAGCCCTGCCGGAAGCCATAAACCAAACACCGCAGTTGCACAGGCATACTACAACATGAAGCAGGGTATCGAGCGTCTTGCAACAGAAACCGGGGCAGGACAGTGGGGATCGGCCCTTGCACTCGCAACCCAGATCTTTGGTCTTGAATGCACGATATACATGGTACGGGCAAGTTATGAACAAAAACCCTATCGCAAATCGGTCATGCAGGTCTGGGGTGCCGAGTGTATCCCCAGCCCCAGCACCCGGACGAATTCGGGGAAAGCAGTGCTCGAAAAAGATCCCGATACAACGGGAAGCCTCGGAATAGCCATCTCGGAAGCGGTCGAGGATGCTAAGACCCATGATAACACCAATTATGCGCTCGGCTCAGTCCTGAACCACGTATGCCTGCACCAGACCGTTATTGGCCTCGAGGCACGGGAGCAGCTTGCGATAGTGGATGAGTACCCCGACGTCGTCATCGGGTGCGTAGGCGGCGGTTCGAACTTTGCCGGGGTGTCGTTTCCGTTTGCAGGTGACAAACTCACCGGGAAACACCCGGATATTGATATTATTGGCGCAGAACCTTCGGCATGCCCGACCCTTACGAAAGGGCTCTATGCCTATGATTTCGGTGACGTCGCAGGTCTTACCCCGTTGATGAAGATGTTTACCCTCGGCCATGATTTCGTCCCGCCGGCCATCCATGCCGGGGGGCTCCGGTATCACGGGGACTCCCCGATTGTCTCACGTCTCGTGCATGACGGAGTGATGAGGGCAGTCGCCTATTACCAGAACGAGGTCTTTGATGCGGCACAGATGTTTGCCCGGACCGAGGGGCTGATCGTTGCACCCGAATCGGCACATGCGGTGAAGGCGGCCATCGATTGTGCACTCGAGTGCCGGAAAACCGGTGAGGCAAAGACAATCCTCTTTAATAATTCGGGACACGGCGACTTTGACATGAGTTCGTATGACGCATATTACGGTGGTAAACTTATAGATTACGAGTATCCCGCTGATCTGATACGCGATTCCCTTGGCAGGCTGCCAAAAATCCCCTGAAGAGACCAGGCCCTGTAGTGAATGGCAGGGACAGAACCCTGCCATATCCGCTATCATGCAGAGACCTGAAAAATTACAGAACATTGAATTATTCCTGGCATTTCACCATGATCCGAGTCGGCTTTCTTATTAATCCAATCGCCGGGATGGGTGGGACTGTCGGGCTGAAAGGAACAGACGGAGTCCTTGCAGAAGCGCTCCGCAGGGGTGCTGTACCCGGGGCTGCCAAACGGGCGAAAACTGCCCTGTCCCTGATAGATGGTGGTCCTGTCCATTTTTTTACGTGTTCGGGCGCGATGGGAGAAGATGCCCTCAGGGAGACGGGAATCACCTCATTCACCGTGGTTTACCGCGGGTCCGAAATGACCTCAGAACAGGACACCCGAGTGGCGTGCAGGGCTTTTATCGAAAATAATGTTGAGCTTGTCCTCTTCTGTGGAGGTGACGGGACCGCCCGGGTCATCTATGAAGAAGCAGGGGACCGTCTCCCGGTCCTTGGTATTCCCGCCGGGGTGAAGATGTATTCGGCAGTATTCGCAGTCACCCCTGCAGCGGCGGCCGGGCTGGTAAATGCCATTACACGCGACGGCTGGTCGGGACGACCGGGTTCCGGGCATACCGGTGTCCTGCTGCGGGACACGGAAGTGGTGGATGTTGATGAGGACGCGTACCGGAACGGGGAGCTCAGGACCAGGCTTTTCGGGTTTGCAAAAAGCCCGGGTCTTCCCGGGTTCGTGCAGGGAACAAAGCAGGTCTGGGAAGAGAGGGAAGAAGAACGCGCAAAAGATGATATCGCCCGCTTCGTGTATGAGATCATTTCCGCCACCCCGGAGATCCTGTACATCCTCGGGCCGGGAACGACCACATCGGCCGTCATGCAGAAATTCGGCGTTGAAAAAACCCTCCTCGGTTTTGATGCACTTAAAGACTGCCGGCCGGCAGGTCGTGACCTTAACGAGAAGGATATGCTTGCACTCCTGGAAAGAGGGCAGAAGGCACGCCTCGTTATCAGTATCATCGGGGCGCAGGGTTCCGTTCTCGGGCGGGGAACGCAGCAGGTCAGCCCCGACGTGCTGAAACGGATCGGTGTGGAAAACGTGATCGTCGTCGCCACACCGCACAAAGTCCGGGAAACCCCCCTCATTTTCATCGACACCGGAGATACAGCACTCGACAGGAGCTTTGGGAATTATATCAGGATTATTACCGGGTACCATATCGCGCAGAGGAAGGGCCTGGGCCTTCCTTCAGGACCGGAACGGCCTGAAATGACCGACCCCTGAAGGATACCCGGTTATCCCCGTTTATATGCGAAGATTCCTCCCAGGACTAACGCAGTGACCACCAGGACGGCAGGCAAAGGTGCCTTTGTCGTCGTCGGGACCGTTGGCGGTACGGTTGTCGGCGGGGTGGAGACCGTTGTGGGCGGCGTTGTCAGGTTCCTGGTTATAATCTGTACTGACCCTCCGACCGCCTGATTCTCGTTATTCAGTTCCTGCATCTGGAAGATGGTAAACTGCGACTCGCCTGAAGCGATCGGTGCCATTCCCCCGAGCGCGACTTTCACCGAGACATCACGGTTTGTCGGGTAGGAGAGCAGGAACCCGTTTACAAAGACATAATTTCCTGTTTGAGGTATGACTGCACCCTGTATCCCGTTGACATACA
Source organism: Methanoregulaceae archaeon UBA467 (assembly GCA_002503825.1). Lineage (GTDB taxonomy): Archaea > Halobacteriota > Methanomicrobia > Methanomicrobiales > Methanospirillaceae > UBA467. The sequence continues at coordinate 75,886 of DASP01000017.1, read as the reverse complement.
CTACGACGTTCCACCTCGCTTCTTCAAGCCCGGTGGAGAGCACGAGCGTGTGGCTGCTGGTAAATGTTGTCGCGCCTGAAGGGATGATCTCGATATCCGCAGATACGTTCATGGCGGTACCGGGTGCAACCGCCTCGCCGGGCGGACTGATGACGATGCTGTTGAGATTAAGGGTCGCGGTAGCCGGGAAGATACACAGGCATACTGCGATTGCTGAGAGCATGATGAAAGTGAACCTGTTCATGGAGAGAAGACTGGCGGTGCAGGATATAAATCCACCTTTGAAAGAGAGGGGATTATCCGGCTTGGATGAAAAGGTCTGGTAAATATCTGACCTCCATTTTTCATGCTCACAAAACAACCGGATATAAACCAATAATAGTTCTTTGAAAGAAGAATATAAATTAAATTTATATAACCCGGGGTCAGCAAAAAAGATTATGACTGCCGGACAGGGCTGCATCCAGTGTGGAGTATGCTGCGAACGATGGGGGTGGAACCAGAAGGGGGTTGTCGATGACCTTATCCCCTGGATTGCACATAACCGGAAGGATATCCTCCAGCATGTGAGGATAAGGTACTCTGACGGGAGGAAAGCAAGTGGAACCGGGGTTTCCGGGGCGGATTTAGACCATATAACCCGGATCTACTATTGGCAGGATCACAAAGGAAAAGCCATGCGAAAATGCCCTTTTTTTAGTAGATCAGACGACGGGAAGGCGTGGTGTGGAATCCATGCGGTAAAGCCGAGAGTATGCAGGGAATTTACCCCCTGGAACTGGAAAAATCTTGAATATTATGGGAGCTGCCCGGCGTGCAGGGAGAAGGCGCCATAAAATGTGGAATTAAGTAAATCTTTTTTTTTTGATACAAGAAAAAAATATGGAATAACTGCCTCTTAATTGACTATGTCAATATCAATTCTCAATAATCAGCCATCAGTTTTTAAAAAAAGAATCGTAATTTAAATCAATTATTTCTTTTTCGGCGGCTTCATCAGCAGGAATGCGATGACAATTCCCAGCAGGGCAAGTCCTGCCACCCAGGGAAACACTCCAAGGTAATTTCCGGTGGTGGTTTTGATGAAGCCCGCGAGCTGAGGTCCGGCTATTGCACCGGCGCCATATGCGAGGAAGACCACCCCGTAGCAACGGGGATAGTCGCACACGCCGAAATATGACCCGGTCGCAGTCGGGGCGATGGCAAGCCAGCCGCCAAGGCACCCCCAGAGGAGTGCAAATGCAATGATATACACGCCGGTTCCGGCGAACTGCCACATCAGGACTGATGCCACGGCGATCAGGAGGAATGAAAGCATCGCGGCATTCCTCGGGGTGAACCGGTCGGTCAGTGCACCGAACACCGGTCTGCCCCCGCCGTTGAATATCGCGAAAAAGCCGACGAGCAGTGTGGCGAGGCCGGTCTCAATTCCGATCTCGGTCCCGACGGGTTTCGCAATCGAAATCGCCATGAGCCCGGCCAGGCAGCCGATAAAGTAGCATATCCACAGGCCGTAAAAGGCAGATGAACGGACCATCTCGCCCCGGTCACACTCACAGGTGATATGGCCTGCCGCCCCGGCCTTCCCTGCCGCCCAGCCCCGTGGCACCCAGCCTGACGGTGGGAAATGCAGCGGAAGTGCGAGGAGCGTTATCAGCACGATGAATGCGATGCCGAAGATTCGGAAGGTGTTCATCACCCCGACGCTTCCGATGAAATACCCTGCGATATTTGCCGTAAAGAACGCGGAGAACCCGAACCCGAGGACGGTCATCCCGACGGCTGTTCCCCTGCGGTCAGGGAACCACCGTGCGGCTACTGCTATCGGGACCCCGTATGCTATTCCAACCCCGATGCCGCCGATGACACCGTAGACAACATACAGCATCTGTACCGATGTCACCGTCGAGGCAAGCAGCCAGCCGAGACCGGTCAGGAGCCCTCCGATGATCGTCACCTTACGGGGGCCGAGGCTCTCGATATACTTCCCTGTCAGGGGCATTGCAATTGCAAAGAACGCAAGAAATACCGAGAATGGCATCAGGATATCGTTTGCACTGACGGTCTGGCCGAGCGCCCCGGTGAAATAATCCGTGAGGGGCCTGACAAAAACGCTCCAGGAATAGATCGTCCCGAGACAGAGATTGATGACAAGCCCGATAATAATCAGGATCCAGCGCCCTTTTTCTGCTGGCATCCCAAACAGCGTGTGTGCCGGTTCATTAACCATAGTTATCACTAAAGATTCTTCCGGATGAATGGAGGAGTGGTATTATTCCTCCAGTGTTGAGACATCCCCGGGGTCTATGCCCATCTCCTGGGCCTTGAGGACCCTTCGCATGATCTTTCCGCTGCGTGTTTTCGGGAGTTTATCCACGAAATCGATCTCGGAAGGCATGGCTATAGGCCCGAGTGTCATCCTGACGTGGTATATCAGGTCCGATTTTAGCTTTTCAGACGGGCTGAATCCGACTCTCAGGATGACGAATGCCTTGATGATATTCCCCTTCATTGCATCGGGTTTTCCGATGACTGCCGATTCTGCGACAGCCTGGTGCGAGACGAGCGCGCTTTCGACCTCAGCTGTCCCGATATTATGGCCTGCAACGATGATCAGGTCGTCGGCACGCCCGATGACCATGATAGAGCCGTGCTTGCCCTTCACCGCGAGGTCACCTGCGGTATAACAGTCAGGGATGGTCTCCCAGTACTTCCGGTACCGTTCATCGTTTTTATAGACCGTCCGTAACATCGCCGGCCAGGGTTCGCGGATGACAAGGAACCCGCCCGTCCCGGGTGCCACTGATTTTCCGTCCTTGTCGACAACGTCTGCAATGACGCCGGGCACTGCTTTTCCTGCAAATCCCGGTCGCATGGGCTCACCGATCATGGTTGTGATCATCTGCATCCCGGTCTCGGTCTGCCACCAGGTATCCACGATCGGGCACTTTTTCTTACCGATATGCTCGTAGAACCATTCAAATGCCTCAGGGTTGAGGGGTTCCCCGACCGAGCCGAGGACCCGGAGGGAACTCAGGTCGTATTTACCAGGCCACACTTCCCCGACTTTCATAAACATACGGATTGCGGTCGGTGCGGTATAGAAGATAGTAACGCCGAGATCCTGCACGACGCTCCAGAATGAGCCGGGATCGGGATAATCGGGCGTGACCTCCCCGAGCACGACGGTCGCACCGACACACAGCGGACCGTATACGACATAGCTGTGACCGGTAATCCAGCCGGTATCGGCGGTACACCAGTATACGTCGGTGTCCTTGACGTCAAAGACGTTCAGGGTGGTATAATACGTCCCGACCATGTATCCCCCGCAGGTATGGACTATGCCTTTCGGTGTCCCCGTTGATCCGCTGGTATAGAGGATGAAGAGCGGGTCTTCGGCGTCCATTATCTCGGCCGGGCACTTTGCCGGCAGGCCCTCCATCAGTTCGTAAAAGTCAATTTCCATCTCCTTGTGGAGTTCGACCGGCTGGTCGCGTTCCCGTGAAAGGACAACGACTTTCTCAACGCTCGGTGCGTTTATTATGGCCTCTTCAACGATGGTCTTTAACGGAATGGTCTTTCCCCTGCGCATGGCAACATCCGCAGTAATCACTACCCGGGCTTCTGCATCCTTGATCCGCATATTCAGCGCATTGACTCCGAAACCGCCAAAGACAACGCTGTGTACTGCGCCGATTCGCGCACAGGCGAGCATTGCGATGACCTGTTCCGGGACGAGCGGCATATAGATGCATACGCGATCGCCTTTGGTCAGGCCAAGTTTCTTTAACCCGTTTGCAAAACGCATCACTTCCTGGTGAAGCTTGTTATAGGTGAAGATTCGCTCTTCTCCCTCCTCGCCCCTCCAGATAAGTGCAACCTTGTTCCTCCGGTGGTTTGCCACCTGCCGGTCAAGGCAGTTATGGGTGATGTTCAATTTGGCGTTGACAAACCATTTTGCATACGGGTAATTCCATTCCTTCACCTTGTCCCATGGTGAAAACCATTCAAGATGGCGGGCTGCCTTATCCCAGAACCCGTCCGGGTCTGCCAGGAATTCATCGTATGCCTTCTGGTAGTCTTTTATCCATGCGTTCTGCTTGTAGGACGGGTCGGGGATGTAAAATTTTTCATCCTCAACCAGTGGCACGTCAAATGATTCTGCCATATTATTGCACCTTTCCGTTATCTACCATTCAATCAGCCTGTAATGAGCTTTGTAGATGAGCATCCGGACAATGGGACAGTGTATTTCTGTCCTGGCATAAAGGCTGGCGGATTCCGGCCGGTATGCCCCCTGTTCGTACGCTCCCACGTTCTCCTTTCTGTATTTTTTTAAGAAATTCACCGGGCGGTTCCGCGGACCCGGGATTGGGCACGCATTGCAGAGAGTTGACCGAAATCAGGACCAGTTTTCTATTTCCCTCCCTTTTCCAATTACTTAATGATTAATCATTATAATTATTAAGGATTATGATTGGAAGCGCGGTCACAGCGCGGGTGCAGAAACCGGGCAGACAAATCAAAGGGAAGGGAGTCCCCCGACCTGATGAACGGAAAATATAGAAGTAAAAAACATTAAGATTGTAAAATCGAATAGGTTTTTATGAAAATTGCGATCATCGGGGCGTCCGGATATGCCGGTGGCGACCTGATCCGGCTTCTCCTGACTCACTCATCGGCAGAAATGAGCGTTGTGACCTCCCGGAAATACGCGGGAAAACCTATTGAGACCGTTCATCCGCATCTCAGGGGTTTTACCGACCTTGTTTTTGAAAACCCGGCGCCCGGTGAAATTGACGCAGATGTGGTGTTCCTTGCAGTCCCTCACACGGCGGCAATGACCTATGCCCGGCCACTTCTTGATAACGGCATCAGGGTCATTGACCTTTCCGCTGATTATCGTCTCCCGAAAGAAATATTTGAAAAGGTCTACGGAGTCTCTCACACCGATTACTTTGATGCACCCTACGGCATCCCCGAACTGCGCCGGGAGGAGTACAGGAACGCCCGTTTTGTTTCAAACCCGGGATGCTTCCCGACTGGTGCCACCCTTGCTGCGGCACCGCTTGCCCGGTTTGCCCATACAATAATATATGATTCAAAAACAGGAGTCAGTGGTGCAGGAGACAACCCCTCAGCAACAACCCATTACCCAAACGTCGGTGATAATATAAATCCTTATAAATGGACGTCTCACCGGCATCTGGCCGAGATGCGGCTGGAGTTATCACGGCTCGGATCCGGGGCACGGTGCTACTTTACGCCGCACCTCGTTCCGGTCAACCGGGGAATACTTACAACGGCGCATATCCTCCTCAATGAGCCGATGGAGCAGGAAGAAGTGGAACGCCGTTACAGGGATTATTACAAGGGTGAATTTTTCATCCGGTACCAGAACCCGACCCTTGCCGCTGTGCGGGGCAGCAATTTCTGTGACATGAAAGCCGAGAGCGAGGGAGAACGGGTCGTCGTTGCATCGGCAATCGACAACCTCGTCAAGGGCGCAAGCGGTCAGGCAATCCAGAACATGAATATAATCTGCGGATTTGATGAACGTGACGGACTGAAAGGGGCGGGATTGCTCCCGTAAGAGGCGAAAAAATGATTGTAAAAGAAATAATGACACAAAATCCAATTACCGTCTCCGTACATGCAAAAGTACGGGAGGCAGCAGGACTGCTGAAGAAGAACCATATCGGAGGGCTTCCTGTCATGGACGGTGAAACACTTGCCGGGATTGTAACTGAATCTGATATTATCTCGCTCCTTGAGACCGGAAATATATCTGATGACCTCTGGCTCCCGTCGCCGCTTGAAATAATCGAAGTTCCCATCCGCGAATTTATCAACTGGGAAAAGACAAAAACCGCCCTCTCAAATATCGGCGACACCGAAGTCCGTACCGTGATGAGCATGCCGGTCGTCACAATCAACGAAGACCGTGATATTGAGGAAGCTGCAGCACTCATGCTCAGCGAAGGCATTGCCCGCCTCCCGGTGGTCAGGGGCAGCCGTCTTGTCGGGATTGTCACGCGTGCAGACATCGTGCAGGGCGTGGGAAGCGGGTTCGACGCGGAAAGCAGTAAGGAGAAATCAGAGTGAAGAGTATCTGTGGTGTCGACGGTGTCACCGCATGGGGTATTAAAGAGGGTAAATTCGGCCTTGCCCTCATAAGAGCGGAGGGGACCGCGGCAGGGGTATTCACGTCAAATCTCATGCGGGCGGCACCTGTCACGCTCATGCAGGAACGGATCGACCGCGGGAAGCTTGAGGCAGTCATCGTCAACAGCGGATGTGCCAATGCCTATACCGGCAGGCAGGGATATGACGATGCAGTCGGTATGGCAGAGATCGCAGGAGATGCGCTGGGCATTTCGTCCGGGAACATCGGCGTGGCAAGCACCGGCGTCATCGGGAGGTTTCTTGACCTTCCCCTCATACGGGACCAGTCAGTACGTGTTGCCCCGCTGCTTGAACGGAGCGCTCAGGCAGAGATAAACGCCGCACGGGCGATCATGACCACAGATATTACCGAAAAGCATTCCCTGGTTACAAATGAGACCTTTTCCGTGGGCGGGATAACAAAGGGGAGCGGCATGATTGCTCCGAACATGGGAACCATGCTCGCATTCATATATACCGATGCGGAAGTGCCGGCAGACCTGCTGAAGGCCGCACTCCTGCAGGCAACCAGGAGGAGTTTTAACAGGATCGTGGTCGACGGTGATACGAGCACGAACGATATTGCCCTCTGCACTGCCACCGGCAGGGCAGGAAAAGTCGATATGCGTGAATTCCAGGAGGCGCTTGAAGCGTGCTGTCGCGATCTTGCAATCCAGATTGCAAAGGACGGAGAGGGTGCAACCAAGCTCCTCGAAGTCACGGTCAGGGGAGCACCGGAAGAAGAAGATGCTGCAACCGTTGCCCGGACGGTGATCGGATCACCGCTCGTCAAGACAGCCGTGTACGGGGAAGACCCCAACTGGGGAAGGGTAATCGCCGCAGCAGGGCGTGCAGGTGTCGCGTTCGATGCGGATTCGGTATCTCTCTTTATAAGCGACGGGTCATCCCGTCTTGAACTGGTAAGGAAGGGGGAAATTGTGGTCGAACTTGCGAAGGCCAAGGCTGCCATGCACGGAAAAAAGGTCATCTTCGAGCTTGACCTCGGTGCAGGAGATGCCGAAGCGACTGCATGGGGATGCGATCTGACAGAAAAGTACGTGGAGATCAACGGGAGGTATACGACATGAAACGAGAGGAGGTGCTCACCGAGGCACTCCCGTATATTCAGCAGTTCCATGGCAAAACCATGGTCATCAAGCTTGGCGGCCACGCCATGATCGACCCCGTAATACTCGAGAGTGCCATCCGTGATGCCGTCCTCCTTCAGATTGTCGGAATAAGGGTCGTGCTTGTCCACGGGGGCGGGCCTGAAATCACCGATAAAATGAAGGCCATGGGAAAAGAGCCGAAATTTGTCGCCGGACTCAGGATAACTGATGAAGATACCCTCGAGATCGCCCAGATGGTCCTTGTCGGAAAGATCAGCAGCAACATTGTCTCCCTTATCGCCAAGTGCGGGGGCAAAGGTGTCGGCCTCTCGGGAAATGACGGGCACATGATCATCGCAAGGAAACTGACTCCCCAGCGCGTGAACATTTCAGGCAGGGAGGAGGAAGTGGATCTCGGGCATGTCGGAGAGATCGAGGAGGTTAACCCCGCAGTCCTCAATACCCTCCTTGATAACGATTACATCCCTGTTGTCGCACCGATTGCGATCGACCGCAACGGGCAGTCCTTAAATATTAACGCCGATACGGCAGCAGGGGATATCGCCATTGCACTCCATGCCTATAAACTGATCAATATGACCGATGTCGACGGCATCATGAATGCCGATCGGACGAAGGTATACCGCAGGCTGTCCCTGTCGGATGCCGAGATGATGATGGCGAACGGGATTATCAGCGAAGGAATGATCCCGAAAGTAAAGTCCCTGGTAAAAGCGGGCTGCGAAGGTGTCAGTTATGCCCATGTGATCAATGGAAATATCGAACACAACCTTCTTCTTGAGATGTTTACCGATGAAGGCGTAGGGACCATGGTGTACAGGGCCTGAATGTTTTTTACGGGGATGAAAAGAGACGAGCATACAGGATAATATGACGGGAACGGCACCATTAATCCCAGGGACCGGGGTGCACAGCATGAGATGCAGATCGTGTGCGAAGGTGATGGTGTATGCAGCAATCGCGCTTCTCTTTTTTATAGTCATCACCGGGGCGGTCAGCGGGGATGCACCTCCGGCACCCCCTTCATCCTACGAATTGCAGCATATCAACATTACAAGTACGTTCCATTCTGATAAGTATCAGGACGGAAAACCGGTCATTCATTTTTTTTATAACCAGAACTGCGGGGAATGTCTCCGAACCCTGCCATTCGTGCAGGAATTCGGAAGGGATCACCCCGAGTACGTAATCCGGTATTATGATATCATGGAAAATGCGACCAATAAGGCCCTTTTTCAGCAGTTCAACGAGGAATACGGGGTAGGCTTTTCTCCTGTCCCCTCGGCATTCATCGGTGATTACGAACTTTCCGGCTATGAAGAAATATCAGGATATCTCCCGCTGATTGCCGAAGGAATGGTTCATAACTCGACGGTTCAGGTGGAGGTGCCGCATACCCCGTCCATTATACCCGATGGCGGGACGTCTTCGGAGCTGACTATTCCGCTGGTCATCACGGCAGCACTCGTCGATGGGATCAATCCCTGCGCATTCTCGGTCCTGATATTCCTCCTTATCGCTATCACGTCACTGGACTCGCGAAAAAAGATGGTACTGGTCGGTTCGACATTTATATTTGCAGTCTTCGTCTTTTATTTCCTCTCCGGACTTGGCCTTTTTACCGTTATCCAGACTGCCGGAATTTCACGGTTTATCTCCCTTGTTGCAGCACTTATTGCACTGGCTGCCGGGCTCATCAGTATTCGCGATGGTCTTACCAGGCAGAATTCGTCACCGCTGGCCATCCCGGAATCGAGAAAGGGAATAATTGAGAGGTATGCGAGGAAAGCATCGGTTCCGGCAGCGTTCGTGCTTGGTGTACTGGTGGGGATGTTCGAACTTCCCTGCACGGGAGGGATCTATCTTGCCATCCTTTCGCTCCTTTCCAACAAAATGACCCTTACAGAGGGGATTCCCTACCTGCTGGTATATAATATCATATTTATTCTCCCGCTTGTAGTGATACTCGCCATAGTCGCATTCGGGGTATCGACGGAGCGGCTCGATCGGTGGCGTATTGAAAAAAGAAGGGCAATCAGGTTCGCGATGGGAGCGGTCATGATCGTGCTCGGCCTCGTGCTCCTCGCAGAAGTCTTATTGTAACCTGAAGGTTCAGGGGAGATTTCCGTCCCCTGAACACTCTCTCTGCCGTTCCTCGCTCATTTCAATGAGAACTTCAAAAATTTTATTCACCATGACCGGGTTTATATTTTTCTCAACGGCTGTATTGAATGTATTTTCCAGCACGACCCGAGTCCGTTTTTCATCATGGATAGACAGGCCCTCATTCATTTTGACCTGTGCGATCTTTGCTGCAAGTTTCTGGCGCCGGGCGATGAGATCGATTATTTCATCATCAATACGGCTGATCTCGGCTCTTAATCCCTCTATCGGCATGGTATATAGTAAAAATACGAAATGGAATTTAAATGTAATCCTGAAGTGCGGACTGACCGTCCGTGTCCAAAGAAGATAAGGGTGAGAAACACTAAGAGTAATGGATAGGTTTAGCCGTATGATGGAACGAATAACAGTTCGGGAACGCCGTGATCTCATAATAGCATGGCTTGCAATCGCCATCGCGTTCACGCTCATATTTGTCAGGCCGTTTGGGAAGGTTATCCCGGAGTTGTACCTGTTTTTCTTCGGCGTCTCCCTCTTTACCGTGGGGATCGGGTTTATCCTTCATGAAATGGCGCATAAATTCACCGCGATGAAATTCGGGTTCTGGGCAGAATTCAGGAAAGACAACCTGATGCTGGTGGTGGCTGTCGCGCTTGCGGCACTTGTCGGCGTGGTCTTTGCAGCCCCTGGTGCCACGATGATTTATGGTCCTGCAATCACGAGGGAACAAAACGGAAAGATATCGGCCGCGGGACCGCTGACAAACCTCATCCTTTGTATTCCATTTGCAGTTCTGTTAGCCCTCGGCTCGGTTTTCAATGCCACAATTTTCGGTATCAATGCATTCGGAATGCTCGGAATGGTGGGCCTTCAGGTCAATGCCATGATTGCTGCGTTTAACATGCTGCCGGTGAGCGTCCTTGACGGGAAAAAGGTACTTTCATGGAATCCGGCCGTATTTTTAGTCCTCATCGCTGCGGCGTTCGGGATCCTGATTGCAACATTTTACCTCCCGCCCATCTGATTTTTTTTGCGTGTAAAGGCTAATAATTCCTTTAAATTGTATTTTTACGAATAATTCACGAACTTTAACGAAAACAAATCTATAAATAGGTACGGTATAAACATAAATGCAACTTAATTTGTATTAATTAAAATTAAATTGTTAAGGTGAAAAAAATGCATATAATGGAAGGCTTTCTCCCGAGTCCATGGTGGCAACTGTGGTTTATCATTTCAGCACCGTTCCTGATTATCGGTTTATACCAGTTGAAACGACTGTTTAATGAAAAGCGTGATACAATCCCCCTTCTTGCAGTTGCAGGTGCGTTCGTGTTTGTTCTTTCATCACTCAAGCTTCCGTCAGTGACAGGGAGCTGCTCGCACCCGACCGGGACCGGTCTCGGGGCCATTCTTTTCGGGCCGTTTGTTACCTCTATCCTCGGACTCATTGTCCTGATTTACCAGGCATTGTTCCTCGCACATGGAGGTCTGACCACCCTTGGTGCGAATGTCTTCTCGATGGGTATCGCAGGCCCGCTGCTCGCGTATGGAATATACCGCGGGGGAATGAAGGTCGGATTAAATATCTGGGTCACCGTCTTTCTGGCCGCAGCCCTTGCAGACCTCTTCACCTATGTGGTCACCTCGTTCCAGCTCGCACTTGCGTTCCCTGCCGCTTCGGGCGGGATCTGGGCCTCTTTCCTCGCATTCGGGACGATATTTGCTATTACACAGGTCCCGCTCGCAATCGTTGAAGGAGTTATCATTGCACTGGTCTTCAAATACATCATCGCGATAAGGCCGGATATCCTGGTGAAACTGAAGGTACTGTCGCAGAGTATGGTAGACCGGATAAGGGGGTCAGAGGCATGAAGTATAAAGGTGAAATTATTACGATTGCGGTAATTATCATATTTGTCGCGATGTTTCTTCTGGTAAACGCCAATATCCAGAAAAACCTCGGCGAGGGCGAGGAGGCATGGGCCGGTGCTGACAGCAGCGCTGCTGAGATTATTGAGGAAAGCGGATATACCCCATGGTTCAGCCCGATATGGGAGCCGCCGAGCGGTGAGATCGAGAGTTTCTTCTTCAGCCTGCAGGCCGCCCTCGGCGCTTTGGTAATCGGGTATTTCTTTGGATATTACCGTGGCAGGCAGCAGAGCGGGTAACAGGATAAACCGGGAAAAACATGGAGAACATTCTTGATGATTATGCCCACAGGAATGCCCTGCGGGATGTAGATACCCGCCTCAAGCTGGCGCTCGGGGTCGGGGCCATACTCATCGGGATCTTTTCCACCACCCCCTTATCGCCCCTGATTATAGGGTTGAGCATGGGAGTCATTACGGTTGCAATTGCCCGCATACCCTTCAGGCTGTACATTGGTCTCCTTGCCATCCCCGTCTCATTTGCCGCGATGAGCGGGATTGTAATTCTTTTCATGACCGGTGGCGGCGATCCGCTCTGGACCGTTACGATCTTTGGGTTTTCGTTTATCATGACGACGGAATCGTTAAACCTTGCAGTGCTCGTGACGTGCCGGACGTTCGGGGGTATGAGCTCGTTATTCTTCATTTCCTTAACCACCCCTGCAGTGGAACTGTTCTCGGTTATGAGGGACCTGCGCCTCCCGAAAGAATTCGTGGACCTCTCCATGCTTATTTACCGCTATATCTTTGTCCTGATCGGAGAGGCTATCGCGATGCATAACGCACAGGTAATGAGAAACGGGTACTCGGGGTTCAGGCGATCCATCTATGCGTTTTCAATGCTCGGGGCCATGCTCTTTATCAAGGCGTGGGAGAAGGGCGAAGCACTGCTGGTTGCAATGGATGCACGGTGTTATGACGGAAAACTGGAAGTGATGGAAGGAGAGCGCCACCTGGATCCAAAGGGAGTTGTATCGGTGGGTTGCTATCTCTGCTTCTGCAGTGCAATAACCATACTGTGTGCAGGGAAAAATTTTTTCTAGAGGATTGAGGCATGAAACCGGTAATAGAATTTGACGATGTGAGGTATTCATACCCAAACGGCCCTCTCTCGCTCCGGGGGATAAGTTTCGCTATCGAAAAAGGGAAAAAAATTGCACTGGTCGGCCCGAACGGCGCAGGAAAGACCACTCTTCTCCTCATGTGCAACGGCATACTCCGGCCATCATCAGGGACGGTCAGGATACACGGAAACGATCTTCTCTATGATAACCGGTCACTCCGCGACGTGAGGAAAATGGTCGGGTTTGTATTCCAGAACTCTGATAACCAGATATTTGCCCCGACCGTCTACCAGGACGTTGCATTCGGCCCGCTCAACCTCGGAATGGAAAACGATGAAATCCGGGACATTGTGGCGAAAACACTCTTTTCAGTCGGACTCTGCGGGTATGAAAAGAGGCCGCCGCACCACCTTTCAGGCGGCGAAAAAAAGCGGGTGGCAATCGCCGGGGTGCTTGCAATGGATCCGGATGTGCTCGTGTTTGACGAACCGACCAGTTCGCTTGATCCGGCATCTGCAGCAGAAATTATGGACCTGCTTGACGAACTGAACGATAAGGGCACGACCATCCTCGTATCCACCCACGATGTCGAACTTGCATACAGCTGGGCAGACGAGGTAATCCTGATGGCTGAAGGGTCTGTCCTTCATCACGGTGCACCAGAATCAGTCTTCACCGATCAGGCACTGATGAAAAAGGCACGGCTCACTCACCCGCCTGTGCTTGATCTCTACATGGAACTTGTTGCACGGGGCATACTGGATGATGATACGCCGCCGGGAGGTATTCTCGAAATGGTCGGCCAGATCGAGCGTGCATTTGGAAAGGTCTCCGGGAGCACCCGCCCGGGAAGGATTTATCTCTGTGACCCCGAATCAGTGCGGGTCGAATTATTGACAAAGAGTCTGGATGATGGGACAATCCGGCACGTGGGCGCAATGGGGACGCGTGCGAAGATGTTTGCCGAAAAGGAAGGGATTGCCCTGACGTTCACATACGGGGTGATTGACAAATGCATATTAAAGGCGTTTGTGGGCGAGGATACACTGGTCATCACCACCGGGGGGATGCTGTCGAGGGTTGTAGAACGAGTAGGCCGGTTTGCGAGGGAGAGCGGAATCCATATTCCTGTCATATCGTTTGGTGATGACGAAAAAAAGTGAACGTCAACCCCGGTGTCATGAAGAATGAATTTTTTCTATCTCTGAAACGACCCGGACCCCCTTTTCAAATGCCTCTTTTAAAGCTGTCGGGTGGCCGCGAATGCCCTTATACCGGTCCATTTCATGCGCAATGATATTGTCATAATACTCAAATCCGACGGTGTTGAAAAATGCCGTTATTGCAGGGAACGCTGCATCAAAGACATTGTCCCAGGATAGTCCTGCAGTGGAAATAAAAATGCCCTTATGCGCCCTGATATGCTCATCCGGAAAGTAACGCGTTTTAAGAATAAATTTCTGCGCCCAGATGAACTGTGCACGGTCGATAAGTCCCTTCAGCTCGGCGGTAATTCCCATGCTGTAAATGGGAGATGCGACCGCAAGGCAGTCTACGGTAAATATTCGTTCAAAGAGGGTGATTGCGTCGTCTTTTACGATACACTCCCCTGTCTTGTGGCACACATTGCACCCCCTGCACGGGGTATAGTCAAGCTCCTTGAGGACGACTTTATTAACGGAGCCGCCGGTGGAACGGGCACCATCAAGGAATGCATCAAGGAGGGTTTCCGTGTTTCCATGACGGTGCGGGCTTCCGGAGAGCCCAAGAACCTCTATGGCCATTGTTTTTAGCCTCCCAGCCGCGTTTTAATCTCACGGAGGACTTCTTCTCCCAGCCGTTCCGCATCTTTTTCCGCGGTTGCATGAGTTTTTATCGCACCTTTCTCATCCACGCCGTTTACCATGAGATAATGGATATCCCGATCTTTAACATCGATTACGTGAAAGAAACACTTGACAGAAGGCACCGCACCGTCAAAGACGTAGTCCCAGTTCTGGCCGGCGGTCGAGAGGAAAATTCCAAGCCTTTTTCCGATCCTCTCAGGTGGAACAACAGGAAGTTTAAGGACATACTTTCTCGAACGGAAGACCTGGAAGCGGTCGATGAGTGCCTTTGCCTGCGAGCAGATACCCATACAATAAATCGGTGCGGCAAGGACGATTATGTCTGCATCGATAATTTTGTCATGCAGCGTGTCCATGCCGTCACGCTGGACACACTTGTTTAGGACTTCGCAGGCATTGCATCCCATGCAGGGGTTGACATCCGCCTTGTCGAGGGGGATTTTTTCAATGAACACATCATTATCGTTTTTCATTGCGTCCAGGATCCAGTCAAGGAGCGTTTCCGAGTTGCCATGACGCCGCGGACTCCCTGCAAAGGCAAGGACCTTGATTACCATGTGAGACGAATTATGCCTCAAAGATTAAAAAATGTTGTTTTTAAGGCGTTGATAAGGATCGAAGGGATATCCGGCAACCCCTGATAAATGACCGGCAATCAGGTCCCGGACTTCTCAATTATTAAGGTTTTATTATGGAATGGAATTATTCCGTTACCGTGATGCAGCATCAGAGCATCACCCGCCTATCAGGAGGGTACGAACATCCGGGCCACCATCATGTGAAGCGGGATTAAACTGAAGAAAAAAAATGTTCTGGTCCTGACCGCTGAAAAGAATCAGATCTTTTTAAAGCAGAGGTACCAGTCCTTGCATTCATATCCTTCTGAAAGCCGTTTTTCCATCTCGGCTTTGTTCTTCGGTGCCGGAACGACCACCTTGTCACCGGGCTGCCAGTTGGCAGGGGTGGCAACACCGAATTTATCGGAGGTCTGGAGAGCCTTGATAAGACGTATAATCTCGGGGATATACCTGCCGTTTTGGAGTGGGTAATAGATCATTGCCCTCATTATACCCTTGTCGTCAATGAAGAATACCGTCCTGATGGTCGCGGTGTTGCTCTGTCCCGGGTGGATCATCCCGTATTTCTTTGCAACCTTCATATCAAGGTCTGCAATAATAGGGAATGGAATATCGACGCCCATCTTCTCCTTGACATTGCGTATCCATGCGAGGTGGGAATGGACACTGTCGATAGAGAGACCCATCAGTTGAACATTCAGGCTCTTTAATTCGTCGGCAACCTCGGAAAAGGCCATGAATTCGGTGGTGCACACCGGAGTGAAATCGGCCGGGTGCGAGAAGAGCACTACCCACTTGCCCTTAAAATCCGACAGCCTGATGACGCCACTGGTGGTCAGCGCTTCGAATTCAGGTGCCGGTTCACCAAGGACAGGCATTGGATTGAAATCTCCGCACATCTTCAGTCAGTCCTTCATTACCTCATCGAGCTGGGTTTTCCCGTATACATACGCCGGCATCCCTGCCAGGAGGAATGCAACACGCAATGCCTCTTCGACCTCTTTCTTGGTAATTCCGAGGTTTGCCGCCCCTATGAGCTGGGCATGGACTGCGTGCTGGTCCCGCAGTGATGCGGCGATGGCTATGGCAATCAGTTTCTTTGTCTGCCTGGTGAGGGCACCGTCGTCCCATATATGGCCTTCAAGTTTCATCACCATTTCATACATCTGGGGATCATTCTTCGCAAGTTCCCGGAAGAACTTCGGGACTTTCCCGATCATCTTTTCAAGATCTTTCTCGTTTGTTGTCATTTCCTGTTCACTCCTTTACAAGGTTCATGGGCTGGCCGCAACAGACAAGCTCGCCGCCTCCCACAACCTTCACAACGACCACATTTCCGCATATCTCACATTCGTAGACCTGACCTTCTTTTGATACATTAACCATTTATAGCACCTCAAATTTCACTGAAAGGCATATGCCTTCTTCTGATGGCTGAAAAAGTTGTGGGAACTTTTTCATATCAGAATATTCTGATTGCCATTCCACAACTGAACAATAGAAAACTAAATTGTATTACTGGTTACTCTCGCCACGCTTTGGCGGGTGTTTTGCATCTTCCGGTGTCTTAATATCCGGCCTGATGTGGGTCATCGGGAAACACTGGTACTCTTCGCATGAACACTGCGGGCATTTCCTGAGATCCTGTTCGGAAGCATCCAGTTCATACTCCTTTCCACAGTCAAGGCAGATATACTTGCCCGGTCCGACTTTCTGTCCGGCTTTAGCTACTTTTTCGGTCAGTTAAATCACCAATTTGTTCTATGGTAATAGAAATTATATATCACTTGTGTTTGTTTCATTTCATAAATTACGTAGATATAAAAAAAACGGTTAAAATGCCAAAATTAGTAAATATCTCCGTTTATTTCCACGACAAACTATAAGCATATATTGACCGTACATGTCTGTATGGGGTCAAAGGTTATCGGGGTGCTGGGTAGTCCCCTTAAAAAGGGGAATACTGCACAGCTTCTCGAGAGGGCACTTCAGGGTGCAAAAGACGCCGGGTGCGAGGTGGAGAAGATTGAGGTTACAAACCTTGAATTCAGGGCCTGCCGCGAGATTTTTTTCTGTGTCGATCACGAGACCTGTGCCATGAAAGACGACATGCAGGAAATGTATGAAAAATTCAGGGAATTGGACAGTCTTATTATCGCGACGCCGGTCATGACCATGGGGATTCCCGGGACGCTCAAATCATTCATGGACCGGTTCCAGGTCTATTTTATGGCAAAGTATGTACGGAATAAGTCACTTGTCCCGGAAGAGAAGAAAAAACACAGGAAAGGACTGTATATCGGTATTTCCGGTATGAAGGTCCCGTACGTTTTTGACGGGGCAAAGCTGACGGTAAAGGCATTTTTCAGGATTATCGATGTGAAATACTTCGACGATCTTCTTATAAATGACATGGACACCATCAGGGATATTTCAGGCAGGCCTGAACTTCTTGAGCAGGCGTACCAGAAGGGGTTTGCACTCGGGAAAGCGCTTGTGGATGAGACCTGATTTACAGGACCCCTCTTTCTTTGAGACTTATAAACCCGTTTTCAGTTACAATCAGGTGATCAAGGACGCGGATCCCGAGGAGTTGTCCGGCATCGGCCAGCTGGCGGGTAATGCTCACATCCTCGTTACTGGGTTCAAGAGTCCCTGAAGGGTGGTTATGGACACAGATAACGGCAGCAGCCCGGTCGGTGATGGCATCGGCAAATACCTCCCGTGGATGCACCAGGCTGTGGTTGAGCAGTCCGACGGTGATAACACGGCTCTCTATCAGTTCGTGTGCACCGTTGAGTGTGACACAGATGAAGTGCTCCTGCCTCTTTCCGATGATGCCGGATACGAGCGGGAGCACGTCTTCGGGCCGTGTGATCTTCCGTCTTACCGGAACGGGTGGATTATGACGCCGGGCAAATTCAAGGGAAGCAAGGATCTGGCTTGCCTTTACCGGACCGACACCAGGCAGGGAAGAGATGCCCTCATAGTTAAAATCACGGGGATGTTCTGAAAAATACCGGGTAATCCCTCTCGAAACAGAGAAGATATCATTGTTTCGTGTTCCTCGTCCGAGAATTGCTGCGATCAGCTCCTGATCGCTGAGGGCTTCCGCTCCTCTTGCAGCTATCTTTTCACGGGGGCGATCACACTCGCTTAATTCTTTCATTTTTTTCATTCTCTTCTCCGTATTTTTTAAGGGCGGGTATGTTCGAGATATGTTATGCTGGCAAAAAAGGATTTTTTTTCTGTTCTGAAAAGGCAGCATCCCCCATGACCGCCAGGACCTGGTAAAGACGACGAAGGGGGCGGGAAGGAAATCATGAGCGGTTGCAGTTTTCATCGAAGTTCATATTCATTTCAGGTGCGGAGACTATCCCCACGCTTGTTAATAATTAAGTATAATTTGTAAGAAAAATGGGTCTAATAAAAAAGTATATATAACAAAATGTAAAACATACTATACGTGGAAGCGGAACAGCTTCCTGAACAGGAAAACAAAGGATGGAAACCAGAATGAAAAAGACAGGAATAGTAATCGGAATAGCAGCATTCCTCTGCATGTGTGCGCTGCTCGCAGTTCCCGCAGTAGCAGCCTTCACCGGGAATCAGAACGGGCCAGCTGGCGGGGACCGTATGGCGGGAGCGCTTGACAAGCTCGGGGAACAGGGCTACGATGTCTCGGCAATCCGTGCAGCAGTGGAGAGCGGCGACATGGAAACCGCCCGTGAACTGATGCAGGAGTTCATGTCGGCCAACCCTGATGCCCGTCCCCCCCAGGGAGCCGGACCCGGTAACGGCGAAAGAATGATCGGAATGCTTGACAAGCTCGGGGAACAGGGTTACGATGTCTCGGCAATCCGTGCAGCAGTGGAGAGCGGCGACATGGAAACCGCCCGTGAACTGATGCAGGAGTTCATGTCGGCCAACCCTGATGCCCGTCCCCCCCAGGGAGCCGGACCCGGTAACGGCGGGAAAATGACCGGGTTGAGCCGGAATCAGAATAATCATACCTCTCAGGAATAACACCGTCTTAGCCCCCCCTTGATACAACTGCACAGGCCAGGAACGCAGTTGAAATATCATATCCTCCTCTTTTTTATTTTCTCTGGATTCTCATATAAGCGGGCTGAATCCGGATATTTCGCATTTTTCCATTAACGGTATGACAATTTCCGGTTTCACAATCCGGATAAATACCTTGATAACCTTTTCACGCCACATTCCTTACCATGGCAACGAAAGAAAATGCAATGGAGGCGTTTGCCGGAGAATCACAGGCGAACAGGAAATATCTCGCCTTTTCAGAGAAGGCAGATGCAGAAGGATATGGCAATATTGCCCGGCTTTTCAAGGCTGCATCGGAAGCAGAGGCGATACACGCCAAAAAACTCCTAAAAGCCCTCAACGCTATCGGCACGACGAAAGAAAACCTCGAACTGGCTGTTGCAGGGGAAACACATGAATATATGGAGATGTACCCGAAGTTTGTCCAGGTCGCCGAAACCGAGAAACAGAGCGATGCCCTCCTTGCATTCAACTATGCAATGAAGGCAGAAGAGGTGCATGCAGCCCACTACAAGGAAGCATTAAAGGCACTCAATGCCGGACAGGACATGTCGGGACGAAAAGTCTGGCTCTGTCCTGTATGCGGCAACATTTTCCTTGGTGAACCGCCGGAAAAATGCCCGATCTGCAACGTCTTTAAAAAGATATTCAGGGAAATAGAATAATTTCTATTTACCAGCCTTTTTTTCCGGAAATGATGATAATCCATGAGATTGTGATGCCGGATAACAAAAAAATATGCAGAGGACAGGTCCCGGTCCGGTGACAGGAGCACTTTTTCCAGTACGTGAAAACGGGAGGATAAGGGCATTTTCTCTCCCGCTTTACCTCTTTTTGGTATTTCTCCTCTCCTGGCCCTTCATGATAGCGGGATCATTCTTTACAGAGACCATTCTCCAGTGTTATGCCATGAATGCTATTGCAATGGTCATGGTAGCGGTCGCAAGTTACATCGCGGGCCGGTATATCTTTCGTGACGGGTTTTCCGGTGCCGGGTGGAACCGGGGGACCCTGGCACAATATGGTGCAGTCATCGGGCTTTCATTTTTTCTCTGGCTTGTCCCCACGCTGATAGATATCAGGTCAGGATTTCTTTTCTGACCTGATGCACCCGGGCCTGCCCTCACCGTCCCGGTTACGGCCATCATCGCAACGACGCTTATACCCGGGTTTGGAGAGGAATTCGGCTGGAGGGGATACATGCTCGCGGGGATTGCCGCGAAGACCAGCCCGCGAAGGGCGGTGATATACCACTCGCTGATCTGGTGGGCATGGCATCTCCCCATAATCCTTTCCGCATTGTTTTTTCTCTCCTGGCGGTCCCGGGCGGGGAGCAGATATCAGTCATCGAGGTTTCTCTGTCGGTAATGCTTGTGGTCGTTCTCTCGATCGCACCCTCGGCACTTCACCGGGTTATTTTTGCATATATCTGGACGAGGTGCCGCAGCCTGGGTGTGGCGACCGTGTATCATTCGGCTGTCGATACAACCCGCGATTCGCTGCTTATCCTTGTCGGGTCAGGGCCATTCAACAGTATCCGGGCGACTCTTATGATCAGTGTCATAGGGATTATCCTTCTCGTCAGGGGAAAATGGAAATCCCTGGAAGTATTCAGATTGCCGGGCAGGATGGCTCAGCCGGCCTGACTTCCCCTGTATAAATCCCCGGGACTGGTTCATCCACATATTTATATAACGTAAAAAGTAATCTCGAATGAATGCCGCAGGTCACTATTTATACTACCCAGAACTGTCCGTACTGCCGGATGACAAAGGCGTTTCTCGACAAGCACGGGGTTGAATACGTCTCATTCGATGTCGGTACCGATAAAGAGGCAGCAAAGAAGATGGTTGATATATCCGGGCAGCTGGGTGTACCGGTCATCACGGTCGATGATGAGGTGATCGTAGGTTTTGATGCCCAGCGCCTCAATGAACTCTTCGGATCGGCGAAAGCAGGAGATGTCTATGATGTGCTGATCATGGGAGCGGGACCTGCCGGGCTTACCGCCGGGATGTATTGCGCCCGGAAAATGCTGAAAACGGTGATCATCAGCGAAAATATCGGGGGACAGGCACTCGAAAGCTGGTCGATCGAGAATTACATGGGATATCGTGTTGTCACCGGCGACGAACTCATGAAGAAATTCGAGGAGCAGGTACGGTCACAGAATATTCACCTCGAACTTGACAGCGTTGTGACGATTGCCAGGAAGGATGACAGGTTCCTTGTCGGCACGACGACCGGCGCCACGTACTTTGCCCGGGCACTTATTCTTACCCAGGGGAAAAAGCCCCGTAAACTTGGTGTGCAGGGAGAAGACCGATACCTGGGTCGCGGGCTTTCGATCTGCTCCACCTGTGACGGACCGCTCTTTAAAGATAAGGTTGTGGCCGTTGTCGGAGGAGGAAATTCCGCCCTCCAGACCGCAATAGAGATGAGCGGCATCGCAAAGGAAGTCTCACTCATTGTCCGCAGCACCATCAGGGCGGACGAAAGCTATGTCAAACGGTACCAGGAGCAGAAGAATATCCGGACGTTCCAGAATCATATTATAACCGCACTTCACGGTAACGCACTCTTAAGTGGTATCACGATACA
This sequence comes from Methanoregulaceae archaeon UBA467, assembly GCA_002503825.1. Classification (GTDB taxonomy): domain Archaea; phylum Halobacteriota; class Methanomicrobia; order Methanomicrobiales; family Methanospirillaceae; genus UBA467. The sequence continues at coordinate 54,375 of DASP01000017.1, read as the reverse complement.
GGAACGGACGACCGGGAAGGAGACGAATCTCACCCTTGACGGTTTGTTTGCAGAGATCGGGTGGATACCGAATACATCGTTCCTTGAGGGTTTCATCGAGTTAAATGATCAGAAAGAGATCGTCATTGATATCAACTGCCATACCAGCATGCCCGGGATCTTTGCTGCAGGCGATGTGACCGCGGTCAAGGGAAAACAGATCATTATTGCGGCGGGAGAGGGGGCGAAAGCGGCACTTGAGGCATATGAATACCTGACGCAATAGATCGGTGCGGCCCCGGGAGAAGTTCGGAAAAAATACCCTACTTCTCTTCTTTTTTAAATACTACGATCCTGTTCGTGTTTGTTCCGCAGTTATTATTCCCGATACCCCAGATATTTGATGTTTTTGTGAAATTCTGCCGGTTAATCAGTATCCCGATGCATTCGAACCCTGCCCGTATTCCGAGGGGTACCACTTCTTCATCAAGCCTGATGGTCCCCTTTCTCACCTCTCCCACCTCGAAGGCGACATGGCCTCCCGGCGAGGTCACCCTGAACAGCTCGGAGAATGTCTCTGCCATAACCCCTGACCATTCAGCAAGGGATCTGGTAACCGTGATTTTTTGGGAGATCTCCCGGTCATCTATACCGTTAAACCAGCAGCGGAGCCAGTTGTCTTTTGAATACTGAACGATATCAAGGAACGGCGGTGAAGTGACCGTCAGGGCGACAGAACCATCTGCAATCTGCGGGGTATTTCGAGAATCACCGGTTAGAAAAAGCCCTGAATCTCCGCTTTTCTGCAGATCCAGGCGTGTACCCGCAGTGATATGCCGGACCACCGAGCGTGATTTACGCATGATCAGCGTATGCGTATCGCGGTATTGCGGGACCTGCGACCGTTTCATGTTGATTTTCACCTGGCTTTCGGGGGAGACCGCCTGGTTCGGCGGGAGGGTATAGACAGAAAAAAAGCCCGCAGAATGGCCGGTAAGGCGGTTCGTAGCCACCATGCGTATCCATGCATCAATATCGTCATCTGTCCCGGATTCATCTTTTATCAAAAGGTAATCGCGAAGGGAACGTATCTCCTCCCCTGTTTTTCCGTCGTAAAACATCGAGAGGTCGATGTCGCCGGAACCCGTGTATGTTCGTGGGATCTCTGACAACCTCTTCTCTACGGCACGTTGTTCCGGAATAAAAAACCTGGAGCGGGTAAGGATCCTGCTTAAGGGGTTGATATCGTTTGCCGCGACCTGCCTTCCCAAAAGTCCTGCCTCGATGACGGTTGTGCCCCGGCCGGAAAAAGGGTCATAGACCCTGTCACCCTTCGCGGTCAGGAGCCTGATAAAAAATGCAGGGAGTTGCGGTTTGAAACACGCCCTGTACGATATTTCATGGAGGGAAGATGCCTTTCTCTGCTGTGAGGTCCAGAACTCGTTCGTAAACCGCGGAATATCTGCCCCGGCAATAGTTACCGTGTCAGTAATGGTCTCCGTCCCGTCGGGAGGGGATTGTTCACTGGTGGATGGTGACCTGCCGGAGAACTGTTCCAGATACCGTGCGAGTTCCATGATTTTTTCAGTCAATAGTATTGGGCCTCATCCGTTAATGAATAATTAGATCACTGCCAGTCAAGCAAAAAGGGGTACTGAGTAATTGCAGGATTTATATCGGAATTTCCTGCAGGATGAAAGATTTAATGCAGATATCACCCGAATTTTAATACAATGGAAGAATTTTTACGAAAAGTCCTGCACCTTCTCTTCGGGCTCCTCATTGTCGCTGTTATTGCATTTGTTCCAAAACCCCAGGCGATCATCATCATTGCAGTCTCTCTCCTTGCCGGGGCCGTTCTTATTGATGCACTGATACACGGCTTTTCCATTCCCATGATATCCCGACTCGTGAAAAATCTTGGAAAAAGGGATGCCTTTCCCGGGAAAGGGGCCTTCTTTTTTGTATTAAGTTCGCTTGCCTGCCTTATCGTCTTTGATGTGTCCGTCGTTGTCCCTGCCGTGCTGGCACTCGCGGTCCTCGACTCTGTCTCAACCATTATCGGCGTACGTTTAGGCCGGCACCGCATCTATAATGGGAAATCGTGGGAGGGATTCCTTTCAGGAATAGCCATTACCGCCGCATGTCTCCTTGTGATCTTATCTCCCCTTTACGCGTGCATAACCGCTGTGACTGCCGGTATCGTGGAGATGTTCTCACCGGTCGACGATAACCTGCTTATTCCGCTCGTTGTCTGTATTGTCCTGTCGCTTGCAGGTGTGCCAGGATAAAACACTGGTATGTGAGTGCAAATCCAGCCCCTTTTTCGTCGGATCGACCACTGATTTCATTAACAGGAAGGGTTTCAACAGAGCGTGCAATGAGCCTTCCCTGCTCACGGATGAGCATGAATAAAGAGGTCAGGTGAATATTATCCTGACCTTTTCATACCCGCCGAAAAGTGAGAGGATTCCTGGTTTGCAGGAGGGGTACCGGAATGCAGGAGTATTGTGAAGGGCGCTCACCGAATCAAAGGGTATGGCCCGGGACAATCAAATTACAAAAGGCAGAGGAGTTGAAAAAAATCAGCATGGTTTCTGCTCTTTTGCCTTCCGGTCCTTTTCCCGGTAGCCTTCGAGCAGGACCGTGGTCACATTTTTCACCGGAATGTCTGAGTGGTCACGGATATGATACTCGCAGAACGGACAGGAGGAGATGACGATATCCGCCCCGGTCTTTTTGATCTCTTCGCGTCTCTTCTCTCCAAGAGCAGCCGCTTCATCAGGGACACCGGATTTAACGCCTCCGCCTGATCCGCAGCATATCGCCGGCATCTCGATAAGGTCGACGACCTGCGTGATCAGTTCCCGCGGCTGATTTTTAATTCCCTGCCCTCTCAGCAGGTGGCAGGGGTCGTGGTACGTTGCCTTGAGTGGCAGCCGGGCCGGAGGTTCGATCCCGTATTTTGTGAGCACCTCGTTGATGTCCATGACCTTGAACGGCGTTTTATAATCGTGTTTTAACGTCGATCCGCATCCTGCACACATGGTCAGGACCGTATCGATATTCCGGAAGACAAACGCATCGATATTTCTCCGTTTCAGGGTATCAAGGAAATCAACCTGGCCTGTACGGATCAGGGGAGAACCGCAGCAGACCTGTTCCTTCGGGATTATCACCCTGATACCGTTTCGCCGCAGGACCTCCATCGCATCAAGGGCGGTCTGCGGGAGCCGCTGGTTGTACATGCATCCCACAAAGAAGCCGACGGTCCCCTTCACTTCCCCGTAGGGCTCAAGCACTTCGGGGATCTGCTCGAGGAAGGACGTCTCGGTCCTGACGACGCTCCTTCCGGTCTCTTTTACCAGCTGTGCCACGTCCTGGTGGCGGGGAAGGGTGAGGCCCTTTTTATTGGCGAGGGCCCGCAGTTTCTCGATAGCTTTTCCCGGGAGCTGGATATCTTTCGGACAGACCTTCCAGCAGGCCTGGCAGGAGGTGCAGGTAAAGAGCCCCTCCCCGACTGCCTCGGTGACACGGTCCTGCTGGTCACGGGGGTCGAGCTGGAGGCGTAATTCCTGCCGCATTGCGGTCGGTCCTGCGAAATCAATGACTTTCAGGGCCGGGCAGGCAGAGACACAGGCCAGGCACTCGATACAACTCCGAAGCGGCTTGATCTCTTCGACTTCATCCGGTGTTGGCATCCTGAACTCAGGCGCAGGGACAAGCGCATGGAGCGAATCAAGATAAGGCCCCATATCGACAACGAGGTCTTTTACGATCGGAAGGTCGAGCGGCTCAACCGTCATCCCGTCGCGTGCCTCTTCCATGCATGCAAGGACCGGTTCACCGTTTACCCTGACGGCACAGCTCCCGCACTGGCCTGATCCGCAGCAGTAGCGGTAAGAGAGCGTCGGGTCATGCTCGTTATGAATGGCGTGCAGGGCGTGGAGCACGCGTGCACCGTCGCTGACACTCGCCGAATAGGTCTGAAAATGTGGTTTTTCGTCATTTTCAGGGTCAAACCGAAATACCCTGACTGTAATATCCTTCATTCCCACACCCCCGTCTCAATCCCTTCCCTGCGGTCAGAAAGATAGGTGTGCCGGTAGGGCGATGACGACGGGTCCCATGCCTGTGTGACATCCTTTCGCACGTGTGCCCCACGCGACTCCTTCCGGAGCAGCGCCCCTCGGACGATCAGCGATGCCGTAAGGAGCATGTTGCGGACGATACAGCATTCCGCCAGGTTTTCAGGTGATGCGGCCTTTAACCTGATGGTGGAGAGGTGGCTGATGATCCCGAGTGTCTTTTCGAGATCCGGTGCAGTGCGGAATATGCCTGCACCCTCCCACATTGCGGTCTGAAGTGACCTTATCACATGGGACGGGTTTGTATCACCCTTCATGTAATTGTCAACGGTTGACCGTATTGTATCAACCTGTGCATCATCGATGCATACCGTCTTTTTGCCTGCCTTTCCTGCAGCCTCTCCTGCCCGCTTTCCAAACACCTGCGTATCCGCAAGGGCATTACCGCCGAGCCGGTTTGCACCGTGAACTCCACCCGTCACCTCGCCGCAGGCATACAGTCCCGGTATGGTCGTCTCGCACTGCGTTGTGATGCGAAGCCCTCCCATGATATGGTGTGCGGTCGGTGCCACTTCCATCGGCTCGTTCCGGATATCAACCCCGAATTTCAGGAACTGCTCCAGCATGACCGGGAGACGGGTCTCGATCTGGGATCTCGGGAGGTGTGTCACATCAAGATAGACTCCTGCGTGCGTCGTCCCCCTTCCCTCCAGTATCTCGGTGGCAATTGCCCGTGCCACCACGTCGCGGGTCGAGAGCTCCATCCGCTCCGGGTCATAGGCCGACATGAAGCGTTCACCAAGGCTGTTCTTTAATACGCCCCCTTCCCCACGGACCGCTTCCGTGACAAGTCTTCCCCGGGCATCATAGGGATAGACGGCACCGGTGGGGTGAAACTGGACCTGTTCCATGTCGATAAGTTCCGCCCCGGCGCGGTAGCCGATAGCATAGCCGTCTCCGGTGCCGCTTGACGAGTTGGTTGAAATATCGTAGACCTTCGTGCCCCCGCCGGTTGCAATCACGGTGCTGTCCGCCTTAATCAGGACCAGTTCACCCTTACGGTCAAGAGCTGCAGCACCGCAGACGGTATCGCCGTCTTTTAACAGGTCGATGATAGTGATCTCGTTATGGACCCCGACGCCGGTTGAATCGAGACGGTCGATGAGGGTCATCATCATCTCGTGACCGGTGCGGTCGCCTGCATAACATGTACGTGGAAAGCGCTGACCTCCGAACGGACGTTGTGCGACTTCACACTCGGTGGTCACGTCAAAGACCGCCCCCCACTTCAGCAGGTCGTTCATGCGCTCCGGCGCTTCCTTTACCAGTATCTGCACAAGATCCCTGTCGTTTAACCGGGCCCCGCCTTTCATCGTGTCTTCAAAATGGATATCGCACGAGTCAGCTGTACGGAGGACTGCATTATAGCCTCCCTCTGCCATGGTGGTGCACCCGCCTTTTCCGGCAATGGTCTTTGAGACGAGAAGCGTCTCTCCGTATTGCGATGCCTCAATGGCAGCCCGTACACCCGCGCCGCCGCTCCCGATTACGAGGACATGACATAGAAGAACATCATCAGACCGCATCTTATTATTACGTGAGTTCTATACTTACATAAATAGATTGTAAAGGACAGAGTGAGCCAGAATGAGGTTTTTGATGAAATTTGGCGGCACATCGGTTGCGGATGCGGAGAGCATCACCCGTGTCGTGGACATACTTGAACACTACTACAGGAACGGCAACGAAGTTGCAGTCGTTGTATCGGCCCAGCGTGGTGTCACTGACCAGCTCATCGCCAACGCCACCGAGATCGTCAATAGCAGGGATAACAGTTCTATCGAGCCCTTTATCCAGTCCCTGCGTATACGGCATATGAAGGTGCTCGGGGAGGTCGCCGGGGACTACGTGGATGAAGTAGCGGAGATTGTAGATGAAAGGCTCTGTAACCTGCAAAATATCCTGAATGCCATCTATAACTTAAGGGAACTGACCCCCCGTTCAAAAGACTATGTCATCACCTTCGGGGAGCGATTGAACGCCCTTGTCGTGTCTGCGGCGCTCTGCCAGAGGGGAATCCCTTCAAATGTCCTCGACGGGTGCGAAGCAGGCATCATCACCACGCCGCAGCACGGGGAATCGATGGCCCTTCCTGAAAGTGAAGGCAGGATTAAAAGTCGCGTCCTGCCACTCCTTAACGAAATGGTCCCTGTAATCATGGGGTTCATGGGCTGTACCGAGAAGGGGATTGTCACGACCCTCGGGAGGAGCGGTTCCGATTATTCCGCCGCCATTATCGGGGCGGGAATCGATGCCGACGAGATCTGGATCTGGACTGACGTTGACGGCATCATGACATCCGACCCGAGACTCATCGATAATGCACGGGTGATGACATCGATCTCCTATCTCGAGGTGATGGAGCTCTCGTACTTCGGTGCAAAGGTGATGCATCCCCGCTCCATCGAACCTGCGATGAAAAAGAACATACTTGTGCGGGTCAAGAACACATTCAATCCCGACCATCCCGGCACCAGCATCGTCAGGGATGAAAAACGGGACAGCCGCGTGGTAAAAGCACTGACCTATATCGACAAGGTTGCACTGGTAAACGTCTTCGGTGCACAGATGATAGGCAGGCCCGGTGTGGCCAAGGCAATCTTCTCCGCGCTTGCCGACGCGGAAGTGAACATTATGCTGATCTCGCAGGGGTCCTCGGAGGCGAACATTACCCTCGTCATCGATGAATCGCAGTTGAATATCGCAAAGGAGGCGCTTATGCCACTCGTGAAACAGGGTATGGTGAGAGAAGTCACTACAAACAGGGATGTCTGCGCTGTCGCCGTCGTGGGCAGCGGTATGGCGGGAGCAAAAGGTACCGGAGGACGCATCTTCACCGCTCTTGGTCAGGGAGGTGTCAATGTGATGATGATCTCGCAGGGCTCGTCGGAAGTCAACATCTCCTTTGTCGTAAGGCAGGCAGACGGACCGAAGGCCATGAGAATTTTGCACGACGAATTCAGGCTATCAGAGGAAGATAATGAGTAAGGAACATGCCTACCGGGATGCAGGAGTCGATATCGACCTTGAGTCCACCGCTATTTCCGCACTGGTGAAAAATGTCACCTTCAGGCGGAAAGGGCAGTACACCATGATGGGGGGCGTCGGGCACTTTGCCGGGCTGATCGATCTTGGAACTCTTGCACTGGCGATGACCGTGGACGGTGTAGGGACAAAGATGCTGGTCGCTGACCGGCAGCATGACTGGACAACCGTCGGGATAGACTGTATCGCCATGAATGTCAACGACCTCTATGTCATGAACATCGAACCTGTCGCGTTTGTCGATTATATTGCAACCGACAGCCTGTCGACCGAGAAGATGGCCCAGATCGGGAAGGGGTTAAATGAGGGGGCGCGGCAGGCAAATATCGACATCGTCGGAGGAGAGACTGCAACGCTGAAAAATCTCGTAACCGGGCTCGATCTTGCCGGGACCTGTATCGGCATACAGAAAAAGGAACGTATCATCAGCGGCGACGCCATAAAACCGGGCGATGTCATTGTCGGGGTACCGTCACGCGGGGTACACAGCAATGGTCTTACCCTGGCACGAAATGTGGTTGATGCACATGATGCGTGGGATACACGCCTGAATTCCGGCAGGACGATAGGTGAAGAACTGCTCACCCCGACACGGATCTATCACGAGGTGCTGGAGATTACCGGGTCGGTAAAGGTACACGGGATGTGTCATATCACCGGCGGAGGGCTGCTCAATTTCCTCAGGCTCTCAAAATACGGGTTCTCAATTTCCAATCCGCTCGAACCGCAGGAGATCTTTTCCTGGATAGAGGAGGCCGGGGATGTATCACGTTTCGAGATGTACCGGACATTCAACATGGGAATGGGATATGCATACGTGGTGCCCGAAGATGAGGCCGGCAGGATCTGCTCCATGATTAAAGGCGCAAAGGTCGTTGGAAACGTGGAAGAAAAACCGGGTGTCCGGTTTATGGGCGAGGAATTCCATTCATAGGTTATTGTTCCTCATCGCACTCTTCAACAATTGTCAGGGGCGTAATTGTTGCCTTATCTGCAATGATCGCGCTGTTCCCGGTCGGATCATCAATAATCAGGGTTACCTGGAGCCTTCCTTCTTTTATCTCCTGTAATTTTTCCCTGATGATGAGGGCATTTTTGCGCTCTTCTTCGTCGTCTGTCCATTTGAGAAGCGATTCGGCGACTCCGTCCACCCGGTTGAGCACACCTTCGACGTTTGAGACGAACCCTTCGCATGCCGGCCCCGGGTCGACCCTTACTCCCAGTTCCGGGATGGTGATAATCCCGTTCATGCTCCTGATAACCCTGATATTTAAATCGTCAGGTGATGTAACCGGGATCTGCCACCGTGACGGTTCCGCATTTTTAAGGAGCTGGGTGTCGACAAACCTGTAACCGCAGGACCTGCATGTCGCACTGATTATCAGGATGCCTGAAAAATAGGGGATATCTTCAGTCTGGTAAATATATTCTATTTCAGCATTACAAGCGGGACACGGGCCTGGAACCACCGTCCGCACTACACGACCCCGCCGATCTTGTCACGGGATATCTTGACCGACATCGGGGTGATAACGACGTACCGCTGGTCACCGAGCCCGATAATATCTCCATTCACGTCTTTTGCAACTTCTTTTAAGTCCTTTAAGACACGCTCGTACATGACCTTGTCCATCTTGAGTCGTGCAATATCAACGATCACGATATTGCCGTTATAGACTTCGTCCTTGATCTTCGGGCTGTCCTTGATATCTCCGACCGTCGCAATCTTTACAAAGAGTGCAGGCGCAGAAGATTCTGCCTCCTCAAATGACTCCAGGTCGAGGTCCATGTAATCGTCCTCGCTGGACGGAGCACTTCTCCCGAGAAGGGTATCCAGAATTTTTACCATAGCAAAATTGTCTATTGAATTTTATTTAATAGTATCTATTCTAAAAACGCCGATAGGGTATAAAAAGAGGAGATGAGACGGATTTCCGTTGACAGAAACCGCCATTTGGCAGGTGGCGGGAAGTCGCGTTCTGCATCAAAACTCTGCGTTCCAGATATCGTCACCTACATAATGGATATTTTTAATGACCTTACCCTGTTCTTTTTCGCGCATGCCCGCCGCGTCATACCGGGCAATCCCCACTGCAATTGCCTTTCCATGGCGTTCCTCGACGATCTGGACGGGCTCGCCCTCCGCTACATCATCCGCTATGCTGACTATGCCGGGCCGCATGACGTCTGCTCCGTTGACAACATAGGGCACGGCGCCGGCATCCACTACGACACGGCGTGACTGGAAAGGAAATTCCAGGAGCCCTTTGAGGGTGGGAAAGAGCACCCCGCCGTATTGCATAAGGAGGGGCTTACGGTTGATCAGGTAGAAGACAAGGTCTCCGTTTGTCTCAACTATCTCCATCCTCTCGTCGCGAAAGTGTGCGGCGGCATCTGCGCCGATCAGTCCGGTCAGGCGGTTGAAAATCTCCTGTCCCTGCGATTTTCTGATGGAATGGCGTTTTTTCAGGACAATCTTTGACATTTCGGGTAGCTTAGACTTTTGTCCCAGGTCATGAAAAAGCATTTTGAGGATTGAGTGGCATCTGGTATGTGCGGGACACGAGGGAATGGCTTGGTATCGCAGGGTTTGTGCGGGTGAATGATCGATACACCTCAACAGGAGAGCCGCCGGACGTACGCTATATTTAAGTATCCTCCACACGCACATATATTACTCCAAAGTGAATGAAACAGGGTATTAATATGACAAAAAGGCCGTTGGATATTTTGGATCAGGTGCTTAACCGTCAGCCTGTAATCGTCTCCCTCAAAGGTGGCAGGGAATTGAGGGGTGTCCTTCAGGGTTATGATGTGCACATGAACCTTGTTCTTGACAAGGCAGAAGAAGTAGAAAACGGTGAAGTCCGAAACGTCGGAACTCTCATCGTTCGCGGGGACAATGTGATCTATATTTCTCCATCGCTAGAATAATTATCAACTGAGGTGAATTAAATGTCAAAAGGCACTCCATCAATGGGTAAAAGGCAGCACAAGGTTCATATTGCTTGTCGCCGGTGTGGGAGCATCTCCTATCACGTCCGTCAGAAAGCGTGTTCTGCCTGTGGTTTTGGTAGAAGCACGAAAATGAGAAGTTACAAGTGGCTGACAAAGAGACCAAAGACCCCAACCCACTAAGGAATCTTTAATTATGTGTGGTATCGTTGGCATCAGGGATGCTGGCGGTGTTTCATTCTCCATATATTATGCCCTGTACGCGCTCCAGCACAGGGGTCAGGAGAGCGCAGGGATAGCGACGTTTGACGGCACCAGGCTGTATAAATTCAAAGCGCAGGGATTGGTTGCCGAAGTATTCAATCCTTCTGTTCTTGAAGACCTTGAAGGAAACGTAGGAGTGGGACACGTCAGGTATCCGACGACGGGAGCAAACCGCCCGGAGAATGCACAGCCGTTCAATTTTCTTTTCAGGGACCATATCATCTCACTTGCACACAACGGGAACCTTGTCAATGCAAAGGAACTCAGGGATGAATACGAGGCCCGGGGCCAGATCTTCTGTACAACAACCGATACGGAACTGATAGCAAAGGTCATCACCGAAGAGATGTGCACGTCGGGGTGCATCGAGGACGCCGTCCACCGCTGCATGCGGATGCTCGCAGGTTCATATGCAGTTGTGGTGATGATCGACGGTATCCTTTACGGGTTTCGTGACCCGCTCGGCATAAAACCGATGTGCATCGGCAGGACCGAAACCGGCATCATCCTGGCATCTGAAAGCGTCGCCATCGATGCGCTTGGCGGAACGTTTGTCAGGGACGTGGCACCGGGAGAACTGATCTGCATCGATGAGGATGGGATGAAGTGTATGCAGATCGCGGTTGCAAACCGGCGGGCTCACTGTATTTTCGAATATATCTACTTTGCAAGGGCGGATTCGGTGCTTGACGGCGCGCTGGTCTATGATGTCCGCAGGAATATCGGCAGGATGCTTCACGAAGAAGCCCCGGTTGATGCAGACCTTGTGTGTCCGGTTCCGGATTCGGGGACGGCGTATGCGATCGGGCACTCCCAGCAGTCCAAAATCCCATTCGTCGAGAGCCTTATGAAGAACCGTTACATGGGAAGGACATTTATCATGCCGAACCAGAAAGAGCGGGAGAAGGCGGTACGGATTAAACTGAATCCGATCCGGGAGCACCTGAAAGACAAATCGGTCGTCCTTGTCGATGACAGTATTGTCAGGGGGACGACCTCCCGCCGTATCATCGGAATCATGCGCGATGCCGGTGCAAAAGAGATCCATATGCGCATCGGATCACCGGCAATAAAGGCGCCATGTTACCTCGGAGTGGATATGCCGACCCGCGAGGAACTGATCGCAAGCGACAAGGAGGAAGAGGAAGTAAGGAAGAGGATCACCGCCAATTCCCTGCACCACATCTCCCTTGCGGCCCTTATGGAGGCAATCGGAAAAGACAGGGCGAGCCTCTGCACCGGGTGTCTTACCGGGTGCTATCCTGTCCAGATCACAGGGGAGAAATCTGAACCGTCGGTCATCGACTTTCTTGACGGAACGTACCAGGCAAAACTGGAATCTTTTGAAGAAAATTAAACCTTTTTACCTGCTCTTTGCCGTGATGCGAATGGAATTCATTTTTTTTACAGGAGTGCGCGGGCCGTCACCACCCAAATGTCCCGGCATATAACGCATCTTCCGTGATGGATACAAAAAAGTGTATATTCCGGTCCTTTTGACCCTTCGCGTTCTTTCTATTCCTATTTCGCCGCACTCCTCCTCGTGACACTCCTCCCCCGGGCCTGGTGCGCATGATCGTACGTGTGCATCCCCATAATGCGACAGGGCCGTGCTTCGTTCTTTTTGATATAAAATAATCCCGATAACCCCTTCCTGCCGACCTACACACCGCGGGGTGTGGCAGGGAGGGGTGCACCCTCCCTGTCAGAGAAATGGATTGGACTGGGTGTATCGAAATGAGGAATTCAACAGAATCAAAAAAAATATTCAGGCCGGGGTTTCACCGCCGCACCCGTTTTGGCTCCGGACCTGCAGGACGACGATTATGATAAACGAGATCGGGAGCGCGATGACCAGGGGGTCGATGACAGACCACGGGAGGGGAAGCAGGCATGGTTTTCCAAAGATCATCTGGCTTATACCAAGAGGTTTTGCCTCAGCTGCATGAACAAAGGCAGTCCAGAGGAACCAGACGACCGCACCTGCAATGAGGCTCGCCTTCGCAGCGAGGGGATCAGGCCGTTTGCAGTAGACTGCAACTGCAAAAAGCGGCAGGAACGCCGATGCACAGAGTCCCATGAACATAACGGTGGCCCGGGCGATGATGCTGCCCGGCATAACGAATGCGAGCGCTACACTTGCCACGATCATGATCAGCACGCCATAGCGGTTTGCCCGCAGTGACAGGGCACATCCACGGCCGCGGCCCCAGACGTCACAGACAAGTGCAGTCCCCATCGCATGGAAGAGGGAGGAGAGTGTTGACATGGCTGCAGCAAGCAGTGCGAGCATGAATATAACCACGAAGAGATCCGGCATCGCCTGGTTGATGAAGATGGGAATGATGGTGTCAACGTTTCCTCCGGCCACGTCAATCGCAAGCATCCCCCCGTGCTGCATGAAATAGACGTTGGTAAGTGCACCGACGGTAAATGCAACCCCTGTCATCATAAGGATGAACGGCCCTCCGACGAGAATGGCGCGGTTTAAGGACTTACTGTCCTTTGCAGTCATAAAACGGACTACCAGCTGTGGTTGTGCCAGCACCCCTATCCCTACACCGAGTACCATGGTGGTAATAAGGGTGAACCAGATGGGAGAGCCAAGAACCGGCATGGCAGTCCATCCCGTCATACCCTGTGCGGCAAGTGTTGAGGGGACGAGGTCGGCCATCTGTGTAAGCGCCGTATTTGCGGCAGTTACTCCCCCCAGAATTATATACGTGGCAATGAGCAGGATGGTCATACCGACCAGCATGATCGCGCCCTGTAATGCGTCGGTATACATCACCGCGATCAGGCCGCCAAAGACCACATAGATAGCAACAATGAGGGCAAATCCTATCAGCGAGACCTCGTAGGATGCATTCAGCGTCGTCTCAATAAACCGTGCGCCGCCAATCAGGATTGCCGCGGTATATAACGGCATTCCGATGATAATCACAATACCTGATGCTAACTGGAGAAATGCCGAGTTGTAAATTTTCCCCATGAGGTCGGGAAATGTGATTGCCTTCAGGCGATGGCCGATTATTCTCGTTCTTTTACCGAATACGACGAATGCGATGAGGATTCCTACCCCTATATTGAGCACCGTCAGCCAGATCAACCCCATACCGAGGTTTGCTGCGACCCCGCCGAACCCCACGATGGCCGATGTGCTGATGAACGTCGCCCCGTATGAGAGGGCTATGACTATGGGATGACTCTTTCGCCCGGCGACCAGAAAGTCTTCCGCGACTTTGGTCTGCTTGTACCCGATATATCCGATGATGAAGATGGCAACCAGGTAAATGGCTGTGATGATCGTCAGTGTCAGGGTATCAACTGGCACTACCGTCATCCCCCTTATACCAGTTCAAAATAGCGTACGCTACACACACCAGCGCGAAGCCGATGGAAAGCAGATATCCAATCCAGATCTGTGGGTCAGGAATTCCGAATAACATGATAAATCACCTGCGGTAAACTCCGGGATTCAACTCCTGTACGGGGAACCAGCGTATATGAACGCTGTCCCCTAACTAAAGAAGAAGAAAAAGACGCCTGCAGTACCCGGGTTTATTGAAGAGAAAGATCCCTGTACGACAGACATGTATGGTTTACCTGATCACTCAAATGATTTTTCCGTATATATTTGTTCCTCTTTTTTGGAAGAATTTACAGGAAATCCTCCTGCAACTGAACCGAAAAGAGATATCCTCTGCTGACCAAGTATGGATTGAAGTCCGTGTCAGGGGTATTTGGTGAGTTATACGAGTCGCTCCAGCAGGTACTTGCCTACCGCATGGGATGGAGCGAGCTTCGCGAGGTGCAGGAACGTACCTACAGGGCAGTGACGGCTGGCAATGATGTCATGGTCATCGCGCCGACGGCAGGAGGCAAGACCGAGGCAGGCCTTATTCCGGTCGTGGACAGTATCCTGAAAAACGGTTTTCCAGGTGTTGCCTGTGTCTATATTTCCCCCTTAAAGGCCCTGATTAATGACCAGGAAGACCGTTTTCTTGACTTTGCCCTGCCTACCGGCCTTGAAGTGCTGAAATGGCACGGGGATGTGCCGAAAGGTGACCGGAGATGGATGGACGGTGAATCTCCCCATTTTCTCATGATCACTCCTGAATCGCTGGAAGTGCTGATGCTTGAGCAGGAACTATCAAAAGACCTGAAAAACGTGAGATTTGTAATTATTGACGAAGTCCATGCGTTTGTCGAGTCAGAGCGCGGAGTCCACCTGCGCGTGCTGCTCGAGCGTCTCGATCGGATATCAGGCAGGAATGTCCAGCGAATCGGGCTCTCTGCAACGGTTGGTAATCCCGAAGAGATATTATCATGGCTCTCCGGCCCGCGTGGCAGGCGTGAACTGGTACAGCTGCCGGTCCCGGCACGTGAAAAGCGTTTTTTATTTGTCACAGAGCCTGACGATAAAATGCGGATGGAGGCACTTGCGCGGGTTGTTACCGGGAAAAAAGCGCTCGTCTTTGTCAACAGCCGGAGTGATGCCGAGGTGGTTACACGTGCTTTGCGCGGGAAGGTGGAACACCTGTCAGTTCATCATTCTTCTCTCTCTCCTGAGATACGGAGCGCAGCCGAAGAAGCGTTTTCGAAGGAAGGGAGCGCCTGTATTATCTGCACAAGCACACTCGAACTCGGGATAGACATCGGCGACCTTGATATCGTGGTGCAGATGAGCCCGCCAAATTCGGTCTCTTCATTCCTCCAGCGGATGGGGAGGAGTGGCAGGAGAGGAAAGCCCCCTTTTGTTGCAAGTATCCTGAAAGACCCGTGGGAGCTCCTGATCATGGTCGCGGTTATCGAATGTGCAAGCAGGAAGGAGGTAGAGCGTCTTATCCCGGACACCCTTCCATACAATGTGCTGCTCCAGCAGATCTTTCTTGAACTGTGTCGTACCATGCGGACATCGCGTGCCCGTATCCTCTCGCAGCTTGCCTGGCTGTCGCCCTTTTCCGGTATTGCAAGGGAGACGATCGAAGAGATACTCTCGTACCTCGTCCTGCAGGAGTTCCTGATCAGTGACGGTGACCTGCTGATGCCCGGTCCGGCAGCCGAGAAACTGTACGGGCAGTCCAACTGGAAAGACCTCTATTCAGTCATCAAGGGCGGCGGGGAGTTCCGGGCGGTAACCCCCGAAGGCGAGACCGTCGGGAGACTTGACGCCCGTTTCGTTGCCAGCAGGGCGGGAAGCAGTTTTTCGCTCGGCGGCAGGAACTGGACCCTGGTGAAAAGCGATGAATCACACAACCTTGTCGTGGTTGTTCCGGGAGAAGAGCAGAAATCCAAGGTCTTCTGGACCGGAGGGCAGAGCGGGTATTCACCTGTCATATGCCGGGCAGTTCAGCGGATACTTGCCCGCGGCGACTCGGTTCTCCCGCTGTCAGAAGAGGATACCGCAGCTATCGGTGCAATCGCAGGACAGCTCCCTCCGGGACTTAAGGCAAAGGGACTTCATGTCTGGGAACACCCGGCAAAATCCGGTACAGAAGTGAGTGTGCTTGCGTTCCGGGGCAGGAATGCAAACGGGATACTTGCGACAGTACTCGCCGGTCTCCTCGGAGGCAGGGTGAAGACCACCTATTCAGACTTTTCAATTGATATCCAGGGGCTGAAGGGAGAAGACCGGGCGGAACGGGTGGCGGATGCACTCAGGCACCTTACAGGATCGGATCCTGGCGAGGTGGCATCATACCTACCTACACCCCCGCCCGAGCACTGGAAATTCGGACAGGCCATTCCTGAACACCTGGTACGTGAGATGGCACTGGCAGACTCCTATCACGTGCAGGAATTTGTAAATGAGATGCACCATACCCGGGTCGTTCTTCTTCAGCCCGGGTTTCCTGATGAATGAATGCACCTGGGTATATCCCGGTTCAATAACGTAGAATATGCCTTATAGTGTGTTTTCTTTCCAGCGGCGGTAGAGGTGGTGCTCGATTTCGAGCACATCAAGGACTTTGCCGGCAATGTGATCGACGAGGTCACCGATTGCCTTTGGACCATGATAAAATCCCGGGGATGCAGGGAGAATAACCGCCCCGGCCTCTGCGAGCGTGACCATATTTTTCAGGTGTATGACATTGAGCGGGGTCTCCCTCGGGACAAGGACAAGCGGCCTTCTCTCTTTTAAGGTGCAGTCGGCAGCCCTGAGGAGGAGGTTGTCGGCAAAGCCGCAGGATATTCCTGCAATCGTCTTCATGCTGCAGGGTATGACGACCATTCCTGAATTCCGGAACCCTCCACTGGCCAGGGGAGATGTGAAATCGTAACTGTCATGAACGCGTGTGGCGAGGGCAGTGACCTCTGTCTCGGTCCGGCTGGTCTCTATCTCAAACATCTTTGCAGCCATGTCGGTCATGACAAGATCGGTCTCAATCCCGAGATCCCTCAGCACCTCAAGGAGCCTTATGCCATATATTATCCCGCTCGCACCTGTTAGTCCGACAATTATCCTTTTTTCATTGCGTTTCATTCCGTTACTCCTGACTGACAACCGGTATCAGATCTGAAATGTCCTGATGATCTTTGAACGTATTGCCTCTTTTGGATATGCACCGGTGATCCGTTCGACCATCTGTCCCCGGGCGAAGAGCATGATGGTGGGGATGGCAGATATCCCGTAATGGGCCGATATGCGCGGGTTGTGATCGGTATTGCATTTTCCGAATGCCACACGGCCGGCAAACTCGGTTGCCAGCTCTTCGATGGCCGGTGCAACCATCCGGCACGGCCCGCACCATTCGGCCCAGAAATCGATGATAAACCGCGGATGCTGCGCCAGGAGATCGTGAAATGAAGCCTGGTTAACGGTTATCACTTTCACCGTCTCTTTCTGGTGGAGTTTCTGCTCCATATCCTTTAGTTTTTGTTCCCGGATCCTCTGCAGCTCATCGTCCATATAGCACCATATTGAAATGAAATTATTAATCACTATCCCGTCAGGGGTTTAACAGGCAGGCCTGAAGGGTAAACTATATCCCTGCAGATAGTGTATATAATAACCTCCACTGCAGCGAGGTAGGGTAGTCAGGATATCCCGACGGGCTCATAACCCGTAGACCGATGGTTCAAATCCATCCCTCGCTACTGTTCTTTTGTTATTTTTAAGTAACAGGTTCGTTCATTTTTTCTGCAGCCGTCTTTGTCGCATCACGAAAAACCCCCGGCAGTAAAATCAAAAAGAAAAACAAAGTCCATGCTGAATCATAATGGTGGCGCGAGGTAACGGGACATGAAAATGAAGCAGGAGAATAATGGGAATTTTATGTCTTTTATCTCTATAAAGTGCAGATTTATCCTTTAACGGAAATAACCGGTATACCTGTGCGATAAAAATTAACGGGGATGCAGATTTCCGGACATTCGAATTGCACCCCGTTCAAGTGACAACCGCTTTTTTGAACCGCCACCATGCAACTGAGAACATGATGAGGGCAAATATGACCAGCGCTGCATACGATACGAGGATATCTCCGGAAGTAGCGGTATAATGGACCCCTATTGACTGGAAATCGTCGCCGACAGCAAAGTACCTGATACCGATCACGAGGTAGGTCAGCGGGTTGATGCGTGATATGATCTGGAGCACTTCAGGAAAGGCATCGATTGGGTAGAGTGCATTGCTGGCAAAAAATATCGGCATGGTGAGGAGAGTGATGATTCCCTGAAGGCCCTCCGGGCTCTCGAGACTGACCGATATCGCGGCAGAGAGGAAGAGGAACCCGAGTGAAAATGTGCCGACAAAGAGGAGTATCCCGAGGATTGCGATGAAGGTTTCCGGAATGGTATAACCGTTGAAAAACTGCGCCCCGAGGAACAGGCCAAACACCATGATGATGACGGCCTGGATGAATGATTTGGTCATTCCCGAGAGTGCGATACCGAAGATGATATGCTCCCGTGGCACAGGGCTTGCCATGATCTCACGCATGAGGCCCCAGTTTTTATCAAAAAGGATGGTTATTCCACCAAATAAACTGGTAAAAAGAGTTGTCATGGCGATGACTCCTGCGCCCATAAAGGTCAGGTATCCTACCGCAGGAACACCCGGTATAGTCGGAACGGTGGTTGTAAGCCTGTCAAAACTGGCGGACATGGCGATACCAAAAAAAGCCATCCATAACGCCGGCTGGACAAGGGAGGATATCAGCAGGGTCTTGAACCTGACATACCTGATCATGTCCCGCCAGTAGATTGTTGTAAACCCGGTGTTTACCATTATTTCCGCCCCCTCCTGGACCGGGATGCGGCCACCGACGGTTTCTCCGGCCCCTCATCACGGAGTTCTTTTCCGGTGAAATGAACGAATACATCATCCATCGAGGGTTTTTTCAGGTTTACCGTAGTAACCGTGACACCCCTCGTTCTGAGGTGCTCCATGATGGAAGGAAGGAGACGGGTCCCGTCCTCATTTACCACGAGAATGAGACCGCGGGATTTTGTCCTTATTTCTGATATGCCGGCCATATCCCTTAATATATCCTTAGCTGCGTCGTTGTCACTTGTCTCAAGGTATATCAGGTCTTCTCCAAGCATGTTTTTCAACTCCCATGATCTGCCGGTGATGATGATCTTCCCGTGGTCGATAATGCTGATCCGGTCGCTCAGCAGGTCGGCCTCGTCCATGTAATGGGTCGTGAGAAAGATCGTTGTCCCTTCCCGGTTGACCTGCTTGATATATTCCCACATGCGCATCCGTGTCTGGGGGTCAAGTCCTATGGTAGGCTCATCAAGGAAGAGCACCTTCGGCCGCGTCATCAGGCCACGGGCTATCTCCAGGCGACGCTTCATCCCGCCGCTCAGGTGCTTTGTGAGGGCATCTTTCTTTGTCTCCAGCTGTACGAGTGAAAGGAGCTCGTCGATGCGTGCCCTGCGTTCGTCCCTCGGCATGCCATAGAGCCGACCGTGAAATTCGAGTATCTCCCAGCAGGTCATGTCCCGGTCGAGCGTGACCTCCTGGAAGACGATCCCGATGGACTCCCTTATCTTTCCTGGTGATGTGGCGAGATCAAACCCGGCGATACGGGCCGAACCTTTCTGTAATCTTAAAAGTGTGGTAAGTACATTGATTGCTGTACTTTTTCCTGCGCCGTTCGGCCCGAGAAATGAAAAAATCTCCCCTTTTTTTACCGAGAAGCTGATCCCGTCGACGGCAGTGAAATTGCCGTACCTGTGCTCAAGGCCCTGTACTTCGATGATCGTATCGTTCAAAATTCCCTTCCGTTCTTACAGTGTGTTCATACAGGGGAAGAATGCAAATACTGCCTTTCCTCCTCTTCGGCGTATATCTTTACGCGATCCTGGTGATCAGTTCTGCAACATTTTCGGCAAAGAGCCTGACCGTGGCCATGCCTTCAACGTCATTCCATACCTGTCCCGGGTCACGGCCAAATACCATGTTCCAGTAATTCGATCCCGGGACGATCATCTCGTTGATAAAGAAAAACATCAGCATCTCCTGTATCGCAGCGGTGTGGCCTCCCCTCCGGGCAATGGCAACCGGTCCGCCGACTTTCCATGACAGGAAATTGTCTGTCGCCATCGATACCATCCCGATCCTCTGCAGTGCGGCCATGACATCTGCGCGTGCCGTCCCGAAATACACAGGAGAGGCGACGATGAAACCGTCAGATTCGTGCAAGCGGTCGATGATCTCATTGAGACAGTCGTCGAGGACACATACGCCCTCGTCCTTACACCTGTAGCAGGCAGTACAGGATCCGACCGATTTTCCTGCTAGAGAATAGACCTCTGCCTCAAGCCCCCGTCCGCGGATCACCTTTGCACATTCTTCCGTGACCTGTGCGGTATTGCCGTTCGGGCGCGGGCTCCCGCACAGTAAAAGAACCTTCTTGCTCATGCAACTGTTCTTGAACATATGACCACAAAAAAATTGTGGGAGCTGTATTTAAGTGATTATCGCGGGTCAAGCAATGATTTCCATGGCTTCACGCTGATATCCATCCTGCTCACCCTGTCATAGACCTGTTGTTTCTGCCTGATGGGCCACCAGTCATAAAAAAAAATGGTAACCGGCTCCCACATCGCCGCCCAGCCGACGATCAGTAGTGCCTCCTCGAGCATGATGACGCCGGGACCGCTCCCGACGTAGGTGGGGATCACCTGCCGTGCGGAAAGGCAGAGAAAGAGGGTGATCGCTGCGATGGCGAGCACCATCCTGCCCCGCCGCATAAGGCGGGTGAATTCCCGTGCTGAAAGGGCGGATTTATACTCGAAATGGTTCCGTATTGAGGTCGGGAGGGTGGTCGTGGTATCGAGGGTGATCTCCTGTTCAGGGAGATATACCACCATCTCGATGGATTTTTTCCTGGGAATCTCGTCGACCGCGTTGAAGATATATTCCTCTGCGTTTCCGTTCAGTTCCCGCTCCTTGAACGGGGAGGGGTCAAGTGAATGGTAAAGTTGCATTACCGAGTTTAAGACAATCTCGATAACCAGTGTGTCGCCGTGCTGCCTGTAGAGTGATTCTATCTCGCCGGTCATTGCCCACCTTTTTTTACCTCGTTTTCGGGAAGTGAAACCTCATCCGTGAATAGGGGGATAAAATACGTAAAAATCTCCTGTCTGTGTTGTGAAATGATAGAACAAAGGGAGTGATGAATCTTTTTGCGGAACGGGTGCGGGTATTATTCGTTCCGGGTATAATTGCATATACGGGTCCCCGTCCGACAATACCGGTATCGCGGAAGGAGAAGTACCATGTTTGTTCTGCAGACCGTGCAGAGGGAGGTCCGGTACACGGTATGAAGACGGCCTCCGGCTAGCAGGTGACGTGGATGATGGCAAGGAACTTTTTTCGCTCTCCCTCGATTTCTGGCAGGATATCCGGAGTGGGCCGCAGGACGGAATGAAACGACTCCAGAAGTTCTTCCGCTTCAGGAGTAAGCGGGAGATCGCCATACTGGCCGGTGCCGATATAGATGATCTCCGGCCCTTCATCCTTTAGAACGGCCAGTTCTTCATGAGAGAGGGGTGTATGGCCGAATTCCTCCTTCATGGGTTTTGATAATTTCTTCTTCCTCTTTGTCACGGTTCCGTCGGTGTGAATAATGATATCATGATCATACCGGTGGTCTCCGATCTCGATCCAGCCAAAACCGGTTTTCATTTTCATCTCACCATATGAATAATAATTAAATCAGGTATATGATAGGATGTGATCGGGCGGGAGAGCCTGGTTACGATTAAAAAGAGGATGGAACGCAGGTATCAGCCAGCGTAATTATCAGGGCAGCCGAAAAAAAAGGGACAACCCGTCAGGTAATACGGGGGCGTATGTACACGGGAGTGAAGGGCCTTCAACCCGGCGGTTCCCATGAATAACGTTTCCTTGGTGTAACAACGTCATAGTAGTTCATACCTGATGTGGGGGTGCGATTCACAGAATGAATGATGATATGGAATGCAGTAAAGCAGAAGAACGCCTGGCATACTTTCTCAGGATGCTGAACGACGAAAATCCCGGAAAACGGTGGAAGGCTATAGAGTCGCTTGCCCGCTCCGGGGATGAAAGAGCAGTGGAACCACTGATCAGTGCTCTCAAGGATGACGACTGGAGGGTTCGCCAGAAAAGTGCATGGGCGCTTGGATACCTTGGAGATCCCCGGGCTCTCGTACCGCTTCGTCATGTCCTCAGGGACGATCTGGAAGGGGTGCAGGAGATGATCCGCGAAGCAATCGAAATGATTCAAAAAAAGATGGCAGAAGAATCATAAGGAGATTGTGTCCTGTATCGTCTGCTCCTTCCGGCCGCCGGGACCCTGCCATAAGATACATAATATTGTCGGGTAACATTCTGCTATGCCCGCACCGCTTGTCGGAAGAAAATTCGGGGTCAATATTATCCCCCCCATCGAAAAAGAGAAAGCCAGGAATATCAAAGTGCTCGGGATATCAGGTTCGAGCAGGCAGGAGGCAGGGATGAGCAAGTCCGAACGCCTCCTGCTCCAGGCACTGGAGCAGTACACTGGGTATGGCTGCACGACCCGGTTTATCAGGCTCAAAGACTTAAAAATCTATAACTGTGAGGGCAATTATTCAGAAGATCCATCGTATTGCACATATCCGTGCCAGAGTTCCCTGAAATATGACGATGATGAGATGCAGGCCGTCTACGATGCCGTGCTCGACTGTGACATTATGATCCTTGCCACACCGATCCGGTGGAATAACCACTCGGCCCTTGTCCAGAAATTTGTGGAGCGGATGAACTGTATCGAGAACCAGTATTCCTGGTTCGGAAACAGGATGATCAAAAACAAGGTGGCGGGCCTGATCATCATCGGGCACGTGGACGGCATCCAGCACGTTGCAGGAAACCTTCTCAATTTCCTTGCATGGCTCGGCTTCCACACCCCCGAAGTGGTAATCGCATCATGGGTGGGGGAAAATGACGAGGACACCACCCGCGACTGGGAGCTCATCCGGGAGAACAGGTACACGCAGGAAGACCTGCAGAATCTTATCCATAGCTCATTGAGACTTGCATTTAACCTCAAAACCGGTGGACAGGCAGGCGAGTAATGCGACGTCACCGGACACTCCGTTTTCCCTCTTTTATAAATTATTATTACCCCTGAAAGGGAATAATTATGGGATGTCCGGGCAGGTTCTCCCTTCCTTCCATGCCCGGCAGCGGACTTATTCAAAAACGGAACCATGCCCGGGCCAAATCGTTGACCAAAGGGTGGAAACGACAGGATAACGAGGAATAAATTATGGACAACGAGAATGCCAATCTGAATTTTGACCAGCTGAGGCTTGATAAATTACAACAGCTGGAGGAAGCAGGAGTTATATTATATCCTCCGGAGTTTGAACGAAAAGATACCATACAGGATATTAAGGCCCGTTTTGAGTCGATTGGTCACGAAAAGAGCGAAGGGATGGTCTTCACCGCAGGAAGGATCTTTACGGTCCGGAATCACGGAAAAACGGTATTTGCAGACCTCGGGGATGAGGACGGAAGGATACAGCTCTATATCAGGAAAAACGACCTTGGAGATGAAAAGTTTGATTTTTTCAACCGGTTTATTGACCGGGGGGATATCATCGGGATATCCGGGCATGTTTTCCGGACCAAGGTGGGGGAGATCACCATCTGGGTGGATGACTTCACACTCCTTACAAAGTCGGTATGTTCGCTTCCTGAAAAGTTTCACGGTCTCCGTGACGTTGAAAAACGATATCGCCAGCGTTACATCGACCTGATCGTCAACGAGGAGAGCCGGCAGACATTTCGTACCCGGAGCAGGATCATCTCTCTCATCAGGCAGTATCTCAGCTCCAGGGGCTTTCTCGAGTTCGAAACCCCCATTCTCCAGCCGATCTACGGCGGGGCCAATGCACGGCCTTTTACCACCTACCACAATTATCTCGAGCAGAACCTCTTCATGCGTATAGCCCCCGAGCTTTACTTAAAGCGGCTTGTCGTCGGCGGATTTGAAAAGGTCTTTGAACTCGCAAGGAATTTCAGGAACGAGGATATCGATACCCACCACAACCCTGAATTTTCAATGGTTGAGATTTACGAGGCATACAGGGACTTCCGGGACATGATGGCCCTCACCGAGGGTATCATCAGCCACCTCGTCTTTGAAATCCACGACACCTACCAGATCCCGTTTGAAGATTCCATGCTTGATTTCAAACCGCCGTGGAAGAGCCTCTCCATGGAAGATGCGGTAAAAACGATAGGAAATATCGATATATGGCAGTATTCGGTTGATGAACTGCGTGAGATCGCCCGTACCAAGCGGATTGACGGGTGGGAAAAACCTGAAAACCCCCGCGAATTCCTGGTGCTTTTCTTCGAGGCGCTGGTGGAAGATCAACTGGTGCAGCCCACTTTTGTCTACGATTTCCCTGTCGAAAACTCGCCGCTTGCAAAGAAGCACCGTACAAAGGAAGGTTTCACCGAACGGTTTGAACTCTTCATCTATGGAATGGAAGTGGCAAACGGATTTTCCGAGTTAAACGACCCGCTTGACCAGCTCAACCGGCTGCTCCGGCAGGACGAGAAGAGGAAAGGTGGTGATGCTGAAGCACAGATGATTGATTTCGACTTTATCAACGCACTCGGGTACGGGATGCCTCCCACCGGCGGTGTAGGACTCGGGATTGATCGGCTGGTCATGCTGCTAACCAATAAAAATTCAATCAAGGAAGTGATACTTTTCCCTTCAATGAAGCAGATGCCTGACGGACCGTCCCCTGAAGATGAGGAATAAATAATTTTTTTCAGCAATACCCTTCTTCGCGGGAAATCCGCAAAAAATCCGCAAAAAATCCGCAAAAAATCAGTAAAAAATCAGTAAAAAATCAGTAAAAAGTCAGTAAAAAGTCAGTGTCCTGTATGCTGGCTGAAAAATTGTACACAATTCCCTGTTTTTTTACTGATAATGTTTTTTGGCCTCACTATTTCCTTGACAGTGACCCGAGGATGCCCCTGATGATCTCTCTTCCTGCCTGTGTTCCAGCCGAACGCATGGCTGATCCGGCCAGATCAACGATGACATCCCCGGTGTTCTTTTTTGATCTGGCGGAAGCGGTTCGTGAGCGGGGTTGTGTTTTGGCCTCAATCCGCACTGCAGCCTTTGCCTTTTCAGCGAGCAACTCATAGGCGGATGTACGGTCCAGTACATGCTCATATCTCCCATAGATCGGAGACGACCTGATAAAAGGTTCCCGTTCAGCAGTGGTGAGCGGGGTCAGACGGCTTGCCGGGGGATAAATGAGTGCACGTTCGGTCATACCCGGGGTGCCTTTTCGATCAAGGAAGGAGACCAGCGCTTCCCCTGTACGGAGTTCGGTAATGACGGTTTTCATGTCGAACGCCGGGTTCTGTCGCATCGTTTCAGCCGCTGCTTTCACTGCCTTCTGGTCCCGTGGAGTGAATGCCCGCAGTGCGTGCTGCACCCTGTTGCCAAGCTGCCCGAGCACTTCGTCAGGAAGGTCATCCGGGTTCTGGGTCACAAAATATACTCCGACTCCCTTTGACCTGATAAGGCGGACGACAAGTATCACCTTTTCGAGGAGCGCTTTTGGGGCATCAGAAAAAAGGAGGTGTGCCTCGTCAAAGAAAAAAACGAGTTTCGGTTTTTCCGGGTCTCCTTCCTCGGGCACCTGTTCGTAAAGCTCGGAGAGGAGCCAGAGCAGGAAGGTGGAATAGAGTCTGGGTGACTGTAGCAGCCGGTCTGCAGCAAGGATACTGATGGCGCCTTTACCCTCTATTGTCCGTATAAACTCATGCACGTCCAGGGATGGTTCGCCAAAGAAGAGTGCCCCGCCCTGTTCCTCAAGGGCGATCAGGCTCCGCTGGATCGCTCCGACCGTTGCCGGTGAGATGGTGCCGTAGGTTGTCCTGAGGTCTTTTGCGTTTTCACCTGCATACCGGATCATGGCCTTCAGGTCTTTAAGGTCAAGGAGGAGCAACCCCTGCTCGTCAGCAATCCTGAAGATCATGGAAAGCACATCTGACTGCGTGGCGTTAAGATCAAGGATCCGTGAGAGCATGAGAGGTCCCATATCAGAGACCGTCGTCCTCACCGGGTGTCCCTGTGCGGCAAAGAGATCCCAGAAGACCACGGGAAAACCAAGATAGTTAAAACCGGAAAGTCCGAGTTCCATGACCCTGCCTGACACTTTTTCGTTCGCTCCTCCCGGAACTGCCATCCCGGAGAGATCACCTTTCACATCTGCCATAAATACCGGCACCCCGATCTGCGAGAAATGTTCGGCGAGCACACGAAGGCTTACGGTTTTTCCGGTACCTGTTGCCCCGGTGATCAGGCCGTGCCGGGTTATCATTGATGGATGGAGCCCGAGGAGAGCAGTTCCCCTGGCCATTACCAGGGTCGTATCATTCGGCTGCATGAGGATATCTTCATAAATAGTGACAATGAAGGGGCAATAATAGTTTGCAGGGACTATAAACCCGTATTCGGACCCCTCCGGTCAGCCCTGCAGGCGATAACTCAAATCAGGTAAAACTGCGATATATACATTTACTACAAAAACCAGGAGCACGAGGGGGATACATGTCGCGCTGTAATCCCGGGGTTATCAGGAATAAAAGGTTAGGGGTTTAAATTAATGCAGTGGTGATGCCAATAACACCTGACTGTATAATAACCGCGACTGCGACGATTACACCGGCCATCTCAAGTGCGACTGCAACATTGCCCTTCTTTATCTCCTCAAACTCGTTTACACCCTTTGTTAACCGGTCGAGGATGTTGAGTGCAAGGTAGATTGCAGCAACTGCAAGGACAATGCCGAGAACGAGCTGCAGGATAGCAACTCCAATGGCCACGAAGCCGTCAACCGAGAAGAGGCCGACCGACATCGCCTTCGCAATGCCAAGGGACACTCCTGAAACACCGGACTGGACGACGATTGCAATCGCAAAGAAAACTGCTGCAACGATGATACCTACCGCGACATTTCCCTTTGCCAGTTCTTTTTCCTCATCAAGTCCCTTGTTAATTTTTGAAAGGACCGAAAACCCGATGTACAGAGCGACAACTGCCAGTATAATGGCAATGAGTAGCTGTATAATTCCGACAATAGCATTTGCCCATAACATTTTTATTCACCTGTGATGTGTTCACGTACATATTACACAAATTCAAGATAAACATATCGGGGCCGGGAGCCGAAATCCTGCGTAAAATGGTTGTTTTTTTTACATTTAGCAATAGAGCGGTGCGCATCTGGCAATAAAAATCCGTGGGATAATAAGGGCGGGACATACATACTATCTGATGGCAGTGCCGGAGCCGTAACACATACAAAATTTAAAACAGGAGATTTATTTTATATATTGAGATTTCAGTACCGTGCCGACATCATTTATATTCGATCCTCGCAGGAGTCCTCTTCCGAGTAGATAAGGATAAGCTCGTTTGCAGTATCAAAATCAACCCGTTCTGCGACCATAAGGACAAATGCCCTGACAAACGCAGGTGGAATACACCCGAGACTTTCAGACCCGTCCCGGATCAGGTCCAGCAGGTATGAAATGTCTGCATCATCAAGCAGTTCAAGCCTTCTTTTAAAATCATCTTCATCTGACGCAAAGTGATTCGCCAACGGGGGCAGGACAGACCGGTAATGGCTTCCGGAGCCCGAACAGATGATACCCTCACACTCGGGAGCAAGTTTTTTCAACAGTTCAATATCGTGAGATGAGAGGTCCCGTGCCATACACACCTGTCTGTGACTGACCCGATATTAATCCCCCTGCTGTTCGTTTCCGGAAGATCAGAACATGTACTGTGACCCAGGACATACTGCCGGATATTCACCGGTCAAGGGTCAGCGGGATGTGCAGCTCTTCTCCTTTTTTCGTGCAAAAACGTCAAAAAAAAGAGTTCAGGAGCATTTTTTGGAGAAAGTATTATATGTATGAAAATTAAGGGATTTTTCAGAACATCTGATCAGAAAATTCTTCCTGCTTTCTCATCCGGTTGAATGGGAAACATGGTACCATGGCGACATTATGTGATCTACATCTGAGTGCCGCACGAGGTAGTCAAAGCAGATGCTCTTAGAGATCACAAAAATATAACGGGGAAGGTATATGAGTCCGTTTCCGGACTCCCCGGAGGTGAATACGGTATGAAAGTGACGAAAACTGGAATTATCCTGATTATTCTTATCTCGTTGATAGCGGGGATACCCTGTGTATCAGCCGTTTCAGATGAACTGTCGGTACAGCTGACCAAACTGCCCCTGAGTTTTATCGAAAACCAGGGACAGAAACAAAGCCCGGTCCTCTTCCATGTGGAAGCAGCAGGACACAGCATTTACTTTACTCCCGACGAAGTCGTCCTGGCAGCATCAGATGCGGTTACAGACCGCTCGTCCGTAATAAGGATCAGTATCCCCGGGTCAGACCCTGGTGTCAGGGTGGAGGGTGTTGACCTGTTGCCGGGAACTGCGAATTTCTTCGTGGGAAATGACCCCTCAAAATGGAAGGTGGAGGTTCCGACCTACGCAGCGGTGGCATACCGGGAGGTGCTGCCTGGCACGGATCTCGTATTTCGGGGAACAGAGGGATTCTTAAAGAGAGAGTTTGTTCTCTCGCCGGGTGCGGATCCACGAAGTATCGTGATGATGTACCAGGGTGCAGAAGGGCTGTCGGTTGACGCCGACGGGAACCTGCTGGTCGAAACAGCCCTCGGGACCCTCTACGAGGCAGCCCCGGTCTCCTACCAGATCATAGGGGGAGAGAGAGTCGTGGTGGATTCAGGATATGTACTCCTTGAAGAAGATCTCGTCGGGTTTGAAGTCGGTCCGTATGATCCGGCGTACCCGCTGATCATCGATCCGGAGCTCGACTACTCGACCTACCTTGGCGGAAGCAACGAGGACCGTGGATATGGAGTTGCAGTAGACAGTGCAGGAAGTGCATATATCACCGGTTATACCCAGTCGACAGACTTCCCGCTGCCGGTCGCGCAGGTGTTCCAGGATCTCCTGCGTGGGGGAACGGATGCCTTTGTGACAAAACTAACCCCCGACGGGACCCAGCTGGTCTATTCGACCTATCTCGGCGGCTCTGCAGACGATGTGGGTACAGGAATTGTCGTTGATGCCTACAATAACGCCACTTTGACCGGTTACACCCTCTCCGGTAACTTCCCTGTGTGGGAAGCAGTACAGCCCAACAAATCATCCTGTTACGGATCGGATGCGTTTGTGACACGACTCTGGGATAACGGCACGGCACTCGTCTATTCGACCTACCTCGGAGGGTGCGGGGATGATGCAGGTCTCGGCATTGCCCTTAGCAGCTTATCGGCGAATCGTGATGCACTTGTCACAGGGTATACATTTTCACCCGATTTCCCGAATACTAGTGCATTCCAGCAGAACTTAAGCGGGGGAAGCGATGCCTTCGTTACGAGTATACAGTATACCGGTCTTACAAATGCAACCATTCCTTTCTCTACGTTCCTTGGCGGCAGCCAGAATGACCAGGGGCACTCCATAGCCCTTGATTCGTCAGACAATATCTTTGTCACCGGAACGACACGGTCGCCGAATTTCCCGAACCAGAGTGCATTCAGGCCGAGTATCAGGGGAACCCGGGATGCCTTCGTCACCAAGATGAACCCCACGGCAAGCGCCCTGGTTTACTCAACCTATCTCGGTGGCCTCGGGGACGAGGAAGGAAATGGCATAGCGGTGGATTCTGCAGGGGATGCGTATGTAACCGGAATGACCCAGTCGAGTAATTTCCCGGTAACCCTGTATGCATTCCAGGGCCTGAGAAAAGGAATCCAGGACGCCTTTGTCACTAAATTCAGTAACTCCGGTACTGCCCTGAACTATTCAACCTACCTCGGTGGAGGAGGTCTTGAATCGGGAAGCGGCATCGTGGTGGACAGTGCCGGCACTGCATATATTACAGGATATACCGATTCAATTGACTATCCGGTCGCAAATGCGCTCTATCCAAACCGGAACGGGTTCCAGTACGATGTATTCCTGACAAGGATGACAGTGAACGGCTCACAACTGGTCTTTTCGACCTACCTCGGGGGCAAATATGCTGACCAGGCCATGGGTATCGCAAAGGACAGCGGGGCGAATATCACGATCACGGGGTGGACCCAGTCCCGTGACTTCCCTGTCAAGAATGCCTTCCAGCCCTCCTATGCAGGGCCCTTCGATGCATTTGTGGTGAGGATCCTGCAGCAGCAACCCGTGGCAAATTTCACCGGCCAGCCGGTAAAAGGCCTCCCGCCGCTTGCAGTCCAGTTCAACGACACGTCAACAGGCAGCCCGACAACATGGAGCTGGCTGCTTGGTGACGGAAATACCTCGTCAGCACAGAACCCGTCCCATACCTACGGGTCGCCTGGAAACTATACGGTCAACCTTACGGTGAGCAATGTTGACGGCAGCAACACGACCGGCAGATTTGAATACATCCAGGTCGGTGTGCCGCTGATCACCAACTTTATCGCAAATGCTACCAGTGGCCTCATCCCGCTCACCGTCAACTTCACCGATATGACCAACGACACACCGATTGCGTGGAACTGGTCATTTGGTGACGGAAACTGGAATAATTCAGCCCGGAACGTGACGTATACCTACACGACTGCCGGCTACTATAATGTCAGCCTGAACGCCACGAACGACTACGGCAGCAATAAAACGACGAAATACCAGTACATCCTTGCGGGGGATATACCGGTTGCGAACTTTACCGGCAGCCCGCTGAACGGTACAGCCCCGCTCCCGGTCAACTTCCTGGACAACTCGACCTCGATACCTGCAGCGCTGAACTGGACCTGGGATTTCGGTGACGGAAATACCACCGTTCTGACCGGAGCAGGAAACATCGGGCATACCTACACCTCTGAAGGAAATTACACGGTCAACCTGACCGTCTGGAACATGTACGGAAGCAACAAGTCGTCGTTGTTCGAATACATCAGTGTCGGCGAAGTTCCCCTGGCCAATTTCACAGGGACACCGGTATCGGGAGCAGAACCGCTTGTCGTGAACTTTACCGATTTCTCGACGGGCACACCCTCCCTGTGGAACTGGAGTTTCGGTGACGGCAATACCACGAGTTACTCTTCAAATGCGACCTTCAACCACACCTACCTCAATGCCGGGAATTACACCGTGGATCTCACGGTTTCCAACCTGTATGGCAGCAACACGATGGAGCGGTTCCGGTACATCACGGTATACGGGAACGTGAGCATCGTCAACCTCTCGTTTGTTCCGTCGACGGTCATAATACCGACCAATTCCACGACGGCAGGCTCCCTCGTCCTTGAAAAAGCGGAACAGGGTCTGGCAGGCTACAATATCACGGTCTACTTTGAAAACCCGTCCGCAGCAAACTTCGTGGTGCTGACCCCGCCGGCGTGGGCAGACCCGAGTTTTACCGTGAACAGCACCATCCCGGCTTCATCGTTCTGGCTCAAAATACTGGACAACGCGAATGCGATCCAGCCCGGTGACACCAATATTGTGCTGGCCCGGTTCAATTCGACCGGTGTCACACCGATGTCAACCCGGTTGAATGTCACCGTCACCCAGATGGACACCGACACCGGTGATGCAGTCATTACCAACAACGTCCCTGCACAGGTGACGGTCGTAGCGCTCCTGAACCTGCCCGGAGAGCCCCTGCCGCCGACAGATCCCTTCCATGACGGGGTCTACTGGGACTTAAACGGGAATGGCCGGATTGATTTCAATGATGTGGTCCTTTATTTCAATTACCTGGAGTGGATGCAGGCAAACGAACCGATAAGCCTGTTTGACTACAACAACAACGGGAGAATAGACTTTAATGACCTTATCCTGCTCTTTAACATGCTGTAAAGGGCATGATATAATTTTTTGGGAAAATAATGTCCGGGAAGAAGGAGATCCTCATGCAGATGCCGGCTGACGGTATGCACAATCAGGAGAATGTCTGGCCGTCTCTGTCAGCCCGGCTGGAAATGCCCGGGATATCATATCAATATAAATAGAAAAACAAATAATTCAGAAATTAAGAGGAATCGAGAAAAAAAGTAAAAATTGTTGAGAGTATTCAAAGAGGAAACCCAGATGAAGTTATTCCATCCACACACGATAATCACGATTCTTATCCTGCTCTGCAGTCTTGCAGCCGGAGTGGCAGCAACGACAATAATCGTCGAGAGCGGAACAATGGCAGCAGCAGGAGAGTCCCGTGACTTTACCATTACCGCAGACAGCCTGCCGGACGGGTTGTCCGGGTATAACATCACGATAAGCCTGACCGATCCGGGCAAGGCAGAAATTACCGGGTTCACCCGGCCGGTATGGTCGCCTGCCATTGCGGGCCTTAAAATGAATTCCACCGTCCCGACAGATTCGCTCTGGATCAAAGCGGTCGATTTTGGCGACGCGGTGAGTCCCGGGGCGACGAATGTTCTCCTGGCGACTGTCCTGGTCCGGGGTGATGCAACCGGTACGACAAACCTTACGGTTTCAGTGACCATAATGGACCCTGAAGGGAGCGGAGCCCCGATAGTTCCTGCCATACAGCAGGGGGTCATCATAATAGGTACGGCACCTCCGACGACAACCATCCCGACGACGAGCCCGACAACCACCGTCCCGACGACGAGTCCGACGACAAGTCCGACGACCACGATCCCAACAACGAGCCCGACGACTACGATTCCAACGACAAGTCCGACGACCACGATCCCAACAACGAGCCCGACAACCACCGTTCCGACGACGAGTCCGACGACAAGTCCGACGACAACCATCCCGACGACGAGCCCGACAACCACTGTCCCCACGACGGTCCCCCCTCCGGCTCCCGGGACCCTGACAGTCTTATCTTTCCCGATGGGTGCCAATGTCGCACTGAATGGAGTATCGATAGGGACAACTCCAATCATTGACAAACCAGTTAACGCCGGGATGTATACCCTTTCGATTAGCCTGGCTGGCTACCAGACATACACGATACCGGTCACGATACTGCCTAACCAGCTTACAGGAGTCCCGCTTGTATGGCTTATGAGGGGTACAAATATACCGACAACAGTTCCGACGACAAGTCCGGTAACCACCGTTCCGACGACGAGCCCGACGACAACAACACCGACCACGTCACCGACAACACCGGCGACCACCGTTCCTACGACGAGCCCGGCGACAACATTACCAACCACGTCACCGACTCCGACACCGACTTCGGGCGGTCCGACAGGGGCGATCCTCATGACTTCTTATCCTTCGGGTGCCACCATTGAAGTTGATGGGGTGGATACGGGGGTAACTACGAGCGCAATGGTTCAAGGGATATTACCAGGAACGCACGCAGTATCACTGAAAAAAACCGGCTACATGACTGAAACACTATCGGTGACCGTGTATGCAGGAAAGCTTACAAGGATGCCCCGGGTGACACTGATACCAGGGACGTAAAACCTGATCCTCACGTGGTTTCCACAATACCGGCAACAACCATTCCAATGAAAATCGCTCCCCGAAAAAAACGGGAGCGATTTCTTTTATATCCTGCCTGCCAGGGGCAGGCGTGTTTTTGATGGTGTCCTTTCCGGATACACCCCGGGCCTTATTGGCGGTATACAGGAATTTGGGAAAAGAGGAGGTTTTCAGCCCTTCATCCGTATCCGCCGGCACTGTCCGGGGTAGAATTATTGGTTGAAAGGGCCCTGTTTTCCATTTGGTGGCTGATGAGAGACCATGGCGATTTTTGTATTACCGCATATTGTGTGCACGGTCTTCCGACCCGTTTTTTTGCATGAGAATTGCCATTATCTTTAATAATGCTCCGTGCTAACATATGACACAATAATCTCCGTTCCGGTGTCCGCATGCTTGTCGTTTCTGGTATAACCAAAAAAATAGGAGGACTGATGGCCGTCAACGATGTGGATCTCTCACTTGGTGAAAATGAGATTGTCGGGCTTGTCGGTCCAAACGGGGCTGGGAAAACAACACTTCTCAACATGATCTCGGGTATCAGCACACCGACTGCGGGAAAAATAACCTTATGCGGGCAGGACATTACTGGCCTCAAGGCGAACCAGATATGTAAACTGGGGATTGCAAAAACATTCCAGATTGCGGTATCATTTCCTGATCTTACCGCACTGGAAAGTGTCATGGTTGGTGCGCTGTTTGGAAGCCCCCATAAGACCAGCATGGCGGATGCACGAAAAGAGGCGGAATCAGTTCTTGATTTTGTTGGTTTCCCCTCAGAAAAGAGACAGACAATAATAAAAAATTTAAATGTCGTCGAACTGAAACGCGTTCAGCTTGCCCGTGCACTTGCGTCACAACCAAAACTACTCCTTCTAGATGAACTCACTACCGGACTTAATCCAAAGGAGAGTAGTGAAGCGGTGGACCTGATAAAAAAGATATGTGATACCGGTGTTTCAATCCTGATTATCGAGCATGTCATGAGTGTCATTATGGGAGTATCAAACCGCATTGTCGTGCTGGATCACGGGGAAAAGATCGCGGAAGGGTTGCCCTATGATGTAGTGAACAACCAGAAGGTCATCGATACGTACCTCGGTGAAACGCATGCATTCTAAAGTGAGGTAAAATTCTTTGCTGTCTGTATCCTGTCTTAATGTGTTCCACTCAAATCTTCAGGTCGTCTGGGATCTCTCACTTCATGTAGAACAAGGTGAACTGGTGACCCTGATCGGGCCGAACGGCGCAGGGAAAACTACCACGGTTGAGACCATTGCGGGATTGAACAAAAACGCGAGTGGCACGGTTACTTTTTTAGGAGAGAGTATCCTCGGTAAACCTCCGTATGACATCTTTCGGAAGGGGCTGGCACTCGTCCCGGAGAAACGCGAGATATTTCCGAAGATGCCGGTGATGGAAAATCTCCTGTTAGGCACCGGTGATCCATCTGCTACGGAAAAAAACTTAAAGCATATCTATTCGCTCTTCCCCATACTCCTGGAACGTGAGCACCAGATGGCAGGCACCCTGAGCGGCGGTGAACAACAGATGCTTGCCATCGGCCGTGCACTGATGTCAAACCCCAAGCTGCTCATCCTGGATGAACCCTCGACCGGGCTCTCTCCGCTCCTCGTGGGGCAGGTCTTCCGGTCTCTTGAACAACTGGGGCGGGAAGGAACGACGGTCCTTTTACTGGAACAGAATGTCCGTCACGCCCTTGCCTTATGTCACCGGGGATATGTCATCGAAAACGGCAGGATAGTAAAAGAAGGAACGTCAAAAGAACTCATGCATGATCCGGAAATCCAGCGAGCATACCTTGGATTCTGATATCAGGCAATAACCCGTATCGGAAGGAATTTCCAACCCGAAAAATCTGGTTTCCCCTCCATGGAAGAAGGGGACTGTTATGTTTTTTTACGTTTTTTCCACCAGTTCTGCAGCTGATTCGGAATGTCAACAAGCCCTTTCGGCAGGAAGATGATTACGAGGATCAGGAGGATGCCCACAATGATATATCGGGCAAACGTGAGACCCGCCATTTTCAGGCCTTCCCAGATAATGGTGAGCACGACTGTACCGACAATTGGTCCGGCAAGGGTGCACAGCCCCCCGAAGATAACATATGTTACAGGCCAGAAAGAAAGGTCAACCCCAAAAATTTCCGGAGTAATATAGCCTATATGATGGATTTCCAATGCTCCGGCAACCCCTGCGAGATATGCGCTCATGCCGAATGCGAGCAGGCGGTACCTTACAGGATCAACACCTGCCGCCCTGGCCTCAAGTTCGTTCTCCCGGATTGCCAGGAACGCAAGCCCGATACGGGACTTCATAATATACCAGATGGCGATAATGGACGCGATGGTGATGATAAGTATCGAGTAATATTCTATCAGCTGGTACCCGGGAATATCAGGGCTGAGCAGCCGGGGGGATGCGATGCCATCCCATCCACCGGTGACTGGTGCAAGAATGCTTACCGTTATCGTCTGGACAATGATTGCAAACCCAAATGTAACCATTGCAAGGAACCATTCCTTAAGGCGGACGCAGGTGAGCCCTATGAGTATCCCGATGAATGCTGCAACTGCAGCGCCGAGAAAGATTGTAATGTAGGGTGTGACTCCGCTTCTGACCGCGATCATTGTTGAGGC
Organism: Methanoregulaceae archaeon UBA467; assembly: GCA_002503825.1. GTDB lineage: Archaea > Halobacteriota > Methanomicrobia > Methanomicrobiales > Methanospirillaceae > UBA467. The sequence goes on along the minus strand of DASP01000017.1, from coordinate 18,320 downwards.
ATATGCCCCGATACCAAAGAATGCTGCATGTCCAAGAGACCCCTGCCCCGAATAGGCAAGAAGGTTCCATGCAGAGGAAAAGATGATAAAGATCAGCATCAGGGAAAGGAGGTTGAGTAGAAAGAGGCTTCCGGATAAAAAAGGGGCAACCAGGGCGATTGCAATGGTTGTGATGGAGGCTGCCCTGACCAGCTGATCGCGATTCGGATTTATCATTGCCTACTCCCCTGATTCTCCAAACAGGCCGGTAGGTCTTACGACAAGGACCACGATCAGAATGATAAATGATATTGCATCTTTCCAGACCCCGCCAAGGTAGTATGCAGCCCCGTTCTCCGCTATCCCGTATATCAGTCCGCCGATGATCGCACCGGGAATGCTTCCAAGACCTCCAAGGATAATGATAGCAAACGCCTTGACTGCCGGAATAGATCCCATATACGGGTTAAAGACCTGCCCGCTTACTACCCAGAGCGTTCCCGCTGCTGCTGCAAGTGCACAACCGAGCCCAAAACTCAGGATATCCATCCTTTCAACATTTATACCCACCAGCACCGCACCTTTCCGGTTCTGGCTGGTGGCTCTCATCTCCCGTCCGGTCTTTGTCTTTCGTAAAAACAGGTACAGGGCACAGAGGATTCCTGCAGTTACAACTATAATGATGATATAATCAAGGGGAACATTGAGTGATCCCAAAGGAATGGTAATTCCTTCATACGGACTTTTAATGCTCTGCCACTCGTCACCCCAGATCATGGCAGCACCGCTCTGGAAAATATAGATAAGACCGATTGAGAGAAATATCTCGTTCAGTTTGCTGGTCCCGAGAATAGGACGGAAACATAAACGTTCGACCACGGCGCCTATCCCGATGAGGGCGAGCATGGAAAAAAGAATAATAACATACGGGTTGAGCCCGGTGAGGAAGAATATCGTGGCCGTAATATATGCCCCGATCATGAGAAACTCACCATGGGCGAAGTTTACGATCTTCATGACGCCAAAGATCAGGTTAAGCCCGGTGGCAAGCAGGATATAGATGCATCCTGCATATAATCCCCAGAAAATAACCTGTAACAGGATTCCAATGTCGTCCATGGTTGAGTTCTGATGATTGTTCTTTTTAGTCTTCCGGCATTACAAAGAAATATAATTGGTTAGGTGTTTCCGGGCTGGTACCAGTCGGGAAGCACGAATTCAGTCACTTTCAGGTTATCAGGCCAGACTATATGGGGCCTGCATTCTCCGGCAGCCTGGTCGATGGAAAGCTGCTCTATCCAGAGATCGAACTGCGATTCGCGGTGGTCCTTTGAGAAGGAGATTGTACCGTCTTTCATTGCTTCGATAATCTGGGGCATATTAATGGTATCAAGCGCCTGCTTTACCGCCGCCTTATCGGTCGTCCCGGCATTTTCAATCGCCTGGACAGCAATGTACACTCCTTCGTAGGTCGATGCACCCATCATGTCCGGGTAGTTGCCATATTTGGCCTTGTAATCTTCCTTAAACGTGTTCTGGGCGGTATCGATACTTCCTGCGGGTGCCGTGTATGGCGAGAAACGGCTCTCTATGACGGAGCCTTCACCATATTTTCCGATTGCCTTGTAATATTCAGGGGCGTCGTTATTCTCGGGAACGGCGAAGATGGTGTTCAGTCCGACATCGCGTCGTGCCTGGGGCAGCATCTGGCCCACTTCATTCGGGAATGCCACTGCATAGACAACGTCCGGGTCAGCAGCCTTGATGACCGTCAGCGGTGTCCTGAAGTCGCTCTCTCCCATCTTGTAACTCTGCTCTGCAACGACTTCGATATTCAGGTTATTTTGAGCAATCGTGTCCTGTACTGCCGTGAGCACACCTTTCCCGAAGGGACTGTCCTGGTAGATGACTGCAAGGCGCAGGGGCCTTGTTTCAGGGAAACTGAACTTTGCATTGATGGCCGGTCGTACGGTCTGATCGATGAACAGGGTGGTGTACTGGCCGTATGCGTCGGTTGTCGGACAGTGGTGGAAAACCGTGCTGGTATCGATGTCGTCACGGTGGGTGATGATGGGGCTCGATGCACCGGTGACCACGAAGGGAATCTTATGCTCTGCAATGGTCTGTTCGTATGCAGAGGTGACCGCGCTCGAGTATCCTCCGACGACAATATCTACTTTATCATCGGTAATCAGCTTGGTGACCGCTTTCTGGCCACCTTCACGTGTGGATTCATCGTCTCCCTGGATCAGCATGACCGGCACGTTTCCGTTGAATGATTTCACATATACGCCGCCATCTGCATTGATCTCGTCTGCAGCGAGCGATGCGGACTGCCACATATTCTTGCCGACATTACTGGCAGGACCCGTTAATGAAGCCACTACACCGATCTTTATCTCACCGTTGGAAGCTGCTGCCTGCTGATGGCTGGTGCCTACTGCTGCCTGCTGTTGTGTACAGCCGGTGATGAGTGCGGTTGCGATAAGCATTACCGCAAGAAACAGAACTGCATATCTCATAATGTACCCCCTATGCTATGTCTTAGCATGGCACATTAGGGTTCGTCGTTGATCCTATAAAAAACAGGCGAGTCCCCGGTCTATACCGGCGCTCATATATGGCCTCATGAAAAAAGGGTCAAAGCTGCCGTATAAGTTCAAATCAAACGTCCTGCCCTTTTTCAATAATTTTTTCGCTCTGTTGACATACTTATTCCAATAAAACGTGTTCAATACAATTTTCTGACAGCTGGGGTTGCACCCCGGCCCTGCCCCGCCCTGATACCGGACCGTCTTCAGGACGGGTTGAGAGGGACAGGGATCCTGTTTTTTTAAAGAAATTAGCACGGACCCTGTCGCATTTGGAGACGCACACATACGACGGGATATGAGCCCCGGGAGTATCACGATGAGGAGTGCGGCGAAAGTAGAATGGCAGGAGAACAGGAAGGATTCAACAGAGCCGGTTTTTTTCTGAAAAAATGAGAATTATGCGCCTGCCCGGGTCACTCTTTCTTAAGGACCCCTGCATACAGGCACTGCCCGTACGAGATGCACCCGTCACCAAAGGGATATTCGGGGTTCAGCAGAAGCTCGAGGCCGGCTGCATTCAGCTGGTCCCTGATGGTCTCCCTGATAGCGTAATTGATTGCGACGCCCCCGCTGAGGGCGACATGACGTATGTGAGCGGCACGGGCTGAGTGTATTGCAAGCGCGGCGATGCCCCGTGCGAGATTAAACTGGAACGAGGCTGCGATATCCATCAGTGCCCGCGAGTCATCTTCATCTGCCCGGAGGAACAATTCAAGCGCCTGCCTGCAGAGGGACTGCGTGGAAAGTATGTCGCAATGCCCCGACCGGGTATATTCGAGGTCCCATGAACGCGGTTTTCCCCCAGCGGCCCATGATTCGAGTTTCATGGCAGGTTCCCCGTCATAGGTTTTTTCACGGCAAATCCCCAAAAGGGCCGCGCATGCGTCGAGAACTCGTGCGGTACTGCTGGTCATTGCGACATTGATCCCCTGTGAGAGCTGCCGCTCAAGGACTCCAAGCTCGATATCGGTCCATCCACGGCGCGATAAGAGTTCTGATACATCATCTTCCTGCAGTATCCCGTACAGCATCCGTTCGGGGAACCGGGTTGCAAGGTCACCGCCCGGCATCGGCACCACCTCGAGATGGCCGGTCCGTTCAATGTCCGGCACTTTGCCGGTAAATATCTCCCCACCCCAGATCGTCGCGTCGTCGCCGTATCCGACACCGTCTATCGCAATCCCGATACAGGGGTCCATCGTGACAGAGGCGATGTGGGCCTTATGATGTTGGACCGGCACCAGTTCGGCCCCTGATTCAGCTGCAAGCTCCCTTGCGTACCGCGTGGAAAGGAACTGCGGGTGGGCATCGTGTGCGATGATATCGTATCCCGCACCGAGCAGGCCACCCAGTTTTTCCGTTGTCTCCTTCAGGTATTCGTATGTCTGGGGATTTCTTACGTTTCCGATGTGAGGCGAGGTGGTGCAGAAACCCTGCGAATAGATGGTAACGTTTGAATTGAGCTCCGGGCCCACCCCGAGGATACAGCGATCACCCAGGTCGACCGGAGTCCGCTTCGGGGCGATACCCCGCGAAAGACGGATAATATACCCGTCCCTGACAACAGAATCGTCACAGCGGTTCACTATGACCCGGTCATTGTCAAGGAAAAAATCGACATTTTCCGACATCCGTGCCATGGCATGACCGATGTCTGTTATCATCGGGTAACCCGGTATATTCGCACTGGTCATCACCAGCACCGGATGCTTCAGGTGGTGGAAGAGAAGGTGGTGTAATCCGGTGTAAGGAAGCATGCACCCTATGGTATGGAGGTTGCTGATCGATGCATGTGAAGTCGGATCACGCTTTGTCAGGACGACAATCGGTCGCTGGCAGCTCTCCAGCATGAGCCGGTCACCAGCGGATACGTCTGCGACACGGTCGATATAACCGGGCCTGACCATGACCGCGAGAGGCTGCTCAGTCCTTCCGAGCCGCTGTTTCAGCTCATGCGCAGATTCTTCGGTACAGGCAAAGTGGAATCCCCCGATCCCTTTTATTGCAATGATGGATCCGTTGTCGAGAAGGCCTGCAGTTTCACGTACCGGTTCGCTGCAGTCCACTTTGTTTCCTTTTGTATCGAGGAGACGGAGACGCGGACCGCACGCGGCGCAGGCAATGGTCTGGGCATGGTGCCTCCGGCAGGCCGGATCGCCATATTCAGCCTCGCAGGAGGGACACATGGCAAATGAGGACATTGAAGTCCGTTCGCGGTCGTACGGAAGGGTGCGGATAATGCTGTAGCGGGGTCCGCAGTTCACGCAGGAGGTGCACCAGTAATCACGGTACCGCCCCCTGTTCTGTTCAATATCAGCAATGCATTCGTCACAGGTTGCAATGTCAGGCGGGATCATGCCGGTGAGCGACCCTTCGCTGCTCGGGAGAATTACAAATCCGTCCGGAATATCCCTTTCGAATCTCTCTACCACGATGCTGTCGATACGGGCCATCGGAGGGCCGTGCCGGACCGCTTCGACGAATTCAGAAAAACGATCCCCGGCGGCGACAATCTCTACTTCGCTCCCGAGGTTCTTTACCCGGCCGCTGATACCAAGACGGGTCGCGTTTGCATATACAAACGGGCGAAAACCGACCCCCTGGACGATTCCCTTAACCCGTATCCTCCCGCTCCTCTGCATCAGATTCCTACAAAAATTTATTGATTTATAGCGCCATATATTCATAGGGTTTTACTTTTGACCGGCCATATCAGGATAGTGAATGATCCAGTGGAGCTTGTCCCTTTGCTCCTTACATTTCATAACGCTACGTATAAACAGATATACGATCTGTTGAACAAGTCTTGGATGACCGAGGAGGAGCTCTGCGAGCAGATTTCGTATGACGGAATCCCGGAGTGTCTTCTGATACTTAAGAAAGGGAATCTTATCGAGGAACAATGGAGGATGCCGAAACCCGGGAGTAATCCGATCAAGGAATTTAAGGCGACCTATAACAAGTTCAGGGCAAATTTCCAGTGTAATTTTACCGATCTTTCTGACCTGCTGTATATCTCGATGTCAAATGACGAGAGCCTGCGGGTGATGGTTGAACAGGTGGAAGAAGAGCTGAAATGCGGAAATACCTCCATTAATGACATTGCACGCAAATTCGGGGTGAGCCCCGTATTTATCAAGGGGCTGGCAAAGAGGATCCCCCATCTCGATGTGAAAGGGCAGGGACTGGTGCTCCTTGACAGAAGTCAGTAAGGACCCCCTGTATACTATTTTGCGAAGCAAACGGGAAGTAACACGTCTCCAGATTCTGGTAGAGATAGCCGAACACCAGCCTGCAGTCAGGCAGCAGGAGATCGCGGAAAAGCTCGGGGTGACCCCGCAGGCAGTATCAGAATATATCAGGGAGCTCGTCGACGAGGGAATGGTTGCTGCTCACGGGCGTGGCCGTTATGATGTTACCCGGAGCGGGATCGAATGGGTGCTGAATAATGCAGAGGCACTCGAGGCCTATGCACGTCATATACGCAGGGATATTATCCAGCAGGTATCGGTCTGGACGGCGCTCGCTGACGCCGGTTTATCCGAGGGTGACGAAGTCGGGGTCTACATGAAAGACGGCTGGCTCTATGCCGGAAAAGAAGAAAAGAGTGCAATGGGGACCGTTATCCACGATGCAAAGGCTGGTGAGGACGTAGGGGTTGCACGTCTGAACGGCATCATCGATCATTCAGAAGGGATGGTTCACGTCTGCAAGGTTCCGAGGATCCAGAGGGGCGGCTCACGGAGAGTGGATATACGCCTGCTGCAGGATGTTATTGCAAAGGCTTCCATGGTTGCCGCAGTGGGACTTGAGGCGTATATCGCACTGGTGGCAGCCGGGAGGAAACCGGATATGTTCTTTGGTTCAAGAGAAGGTGTTATCGAGGCAGCATTTCACGGGATCAACTGTGCTCTCATCATAGTGGACGAGGAGTTCACCGACTTTTTAAAGAGGCTGGAAAGCGTCGGCCTTGCGTATCAGATCCATGACCTGGTCGCTTCATGAAGATCATCGTGCATCCCCAGAGGGGGAACTATAAACTTTTATTTTTTGATGATCGGGTTGTCAGGGGAACAGGGGTCACTGAACTGTCGGCAACACCCAAAGGCATACGCCCTGAAGGGTACCGTCTTCGATGGGGAACAAAACACCAGTTCAAACATACCCCTACAAAAGAGCTGATCCTGTCCCTGCGGAAATCAGAGGTCTTCTTAACGGGCAGGGACGAGACCTTCGAGGAATTTCTGAAAGGCTTCCAGGTCCCTTACAAAATGGCGGGGCTTTGCCGGATCTGTCTCATGGACGACCGCGTGACTCCTCTTGACCGTAAGACCTCGGTATTGTACCGCGGTTCCGAGCATATCTGTTTTGACTGCGCCCGCCGGGAACTCAGGCGCGAGATTGCTCATATGGGCCGGGTGGGGCGTTCCGCCATGGGCCACATGGACGAACTGCTGCGTAAGTTCAGGGATATGGACAAGATTATCGCAAGTCTTGAGCCGGAAAAGACCGGGTCAAAGCAGGCTCTCTTTGACCGCCTCGAAGCTCATCCGGTGCAGAAAACCCAGAAACTTGAGGAACTCCCGCTTCCGAGATCGTTTGTGGACGCATGCGGTGTCGAGACCCTGATGCCGGCCCAGCAGATGGCGGTGGATGCCGGGTTGCTTTACGGAAAAGACCTGCTCGTGGTCTCTGCAACAGCGAGCGGCAAGACATTTATCGGTGAGATGGCCGGGCTCAAGAATTACATGGAAGGCCGGGGCCAGACCCTTTTCCTGGTCCCGCTCGTCGCACTTGCAGTGCAGAAGTACCAGCGGTTCGACGAGCGATACCGGGAGATTGCCGGTGCAGGGATCATGATCGGGAAGAGCAGGATCCGGCTGCCGGAAAACCGGCCGGTCGGCGACCGGAATACCCATTCTCCGATTGTCGTGGGGACCTATGAAGGAGTCGACCACATGATCAGGTCTGGGAAAAAACTCTCAAAAATCGGGACGGTGGTCATTGACGAGGTCCAGATGCTCGAGGACAAGGACCGCGGCCACAGGCTCGACGGCCTGGTTGCACGGCTCAAGTACCTCGCTCCCCGCGCCCAGTTTCTCTACCTGAGTGCAACGATAGGCCTGCCCAAGCTGCTTGCAAAAAAATTAAACGCCACGCTCGTGCGGTATGACGACCGGCCGGTATCACTGGAGCGGTACCTTATTTTTCTGGAGCACAAGCAGAAAATTCCGACTATCAAGCGACTCTGCGAAGAAGAGTACAAGAAAGTCTCGTCGAAAGGGTTTCACGGCCAGACGATTATCTTTACCAATTCACGGGCACGGTGCCATGTCGTTGCCGATGCACTGGGGCCGAAGTATGCGGCATACCACGCCGGCCTGACCTCCCAGGAGCGGAGGGAAGTTGAGAATAAGTTCCTGAAGGGCAAATTAAAGGCGGTGGTAACAACTGCCGCACTGGGTGCCGGAGTGGACTTCCCGGCATCACAGGTCCTTTTTGACTCACTTGCAATGGGGATCTCGTGGCTTTCAGTGGGCGAGTTCAACCAGATGGCCGGCCGTGCGGGACGACCCGATTTTCACGACCTCGGCCGGGTTGTCATTCTTGCGGAACCGGGGGCGACTTATTCCCGGGAATCACGCGGCACAGAAGAAGAGATGGCGCTTCGCCTTCTCAAGGGCGAGATGGAAGAGGTGGCGCCGCACTTCGACATCGAGCAGAGCTCAGAGGAATACGTGGCAAATGCGGTTGTATGCGACGGGAAAGAGGGAGACCTTGCAAAGATCAACGCATCCATGGTCGGGACAATGGAGCTGGTGCTGCCGGTCCTTGTGGATAATGACCTCGTAAAACGTCATGACGGTATAATAGAAGTGACCCCGCTCTGCCGGGTAATGGCCGAACACTTCATCGGGGTGGAACGGCTCCTTGAAATTACCAGGCTTGTGAGAACGATGGATGACCCGATCGGGATCCTTGCGGAGCTGGAATGTTCTGACAGGACCAGCGAGAAGCCCGAGCGTAAAAAACTTGGAAAACGGTAAACCAGGCCGTCCCTGAATTTTTAATATCTATACTCCTGCATCACTCCTGCCCCTGCTGCCTCGCAGATCGGGGTTCTAGTGGTAGCCGGAAAAAGGGAGAATTCATGACAGGTATCCTGCAATTGCATCACGGATACGTTCCGGCTCGGTTAACCCCCTGATGATAAATTCAGACCTCTTTTGTCCCTTTAAATGGAGCACAAGAGTGAATGTTCCTGATAGTTTTGATCCCGTCCCCGGTCGTATTGATACCCCCTGGATATCGCTGAAAAGGATGCGTCCGGACCGGTGCAGCCACACCCCGCTCCCGAAGATGAGGCCTTCATCATCGAGCACATACCTGATGGAGGCTACATATGCCCGGATCCATTGCGAGACCGCGATGAGTATGGCCATCGCTGCCACTGCCACGGCAAGGACGAATTCAGGTGGTGAGATGAGCGAGAGCACGATCATGCAGGGCACTACACCACCCCATACAACAATGATCAGGCAGAGCGAATAGAGCATCCGGAGCCGGGGCGAGGGATAGAATTCCATATGTGCCGTATCCTCTGTCATTCGCATCGGAACAGGATTCCTGCATTAAGGACGACAGGAAGAAAAAATAATGGGAATAATGCGGGGACCTGATGTTCATCCCTCACCGGGGCTGTATCAGCTGATGTCATTTCTCTGTATCCTGCACACCCAGCGGTCATAGATCGGGTCACGCCGGTTTTCTGAGATCATGACGCTGCAGTCGAGGTCACGTACCCATTCTTCGATGATAAAAGCCTCTTTTTCAGTCCCGACGGTGATGATGGAACGGGAGGTCAGAGCGACAAGTTCTGTAGTTATCCCCTCCCAGAGTTCCCTGTTGAACTCGTTGATCTCTCCGAACATGAGCCCGAGCCCACAGTCAGCGCCGTCAATATAATCCCCTGCCCGTGTCGCGTCGATATGCATGGTCTCGCCAGGAAGGAGCCTGCCGCTCTGCAGGCCAAGCGAGAGCAGCGCAGGATCGTTGTCGTACGATACGACAGAATAGCCCGTTTCCCTGAGGACGAGCGAGCCGACACCAGAGCCGCAGCAGCAGTCGATGCATGTCGTCCCGGCAAGGTCATTCCTGTACTCGGAAAGGAGCTCCCGGACCTGAGCGGTCCGTGCAGGGTTGAGGTCCTCGAGTGCCGGGGTGACCATGCGGGCAAGGATTTTACTGTAATATTCCCTGACTGCAGATTCCCAGGCGGAGCGGTTCTCCTGGTAGATGTCGCCGCCGAGATCCTCGAAATATTCTATGATTGGACCGGTGGGTGAACGGAGGTGAAATGAGCCGGCAAGCCACCCGGCCCCGGTATGCACCGCGAGCGCAATGGGATCGGATTCTTCGTCGACCAGGAGTCGTCCCTGGTCACCCTCGATCTCCAGCATCAGGAATGTGAACGATTCATCAGGGAGATCGGAAAAGGAAGGTTCAATGAACCTTACATCCTCCACCCCGAGCAGTTCTGCAGCTTTTGTACACGTCTCCATTGTTCCCTCACGCCCCGTATTTATGTGTCCGGTTGATCAGGTCGAGTATGATCGGCATCAGCGACCCGCCGTTTATCCTGTGAAGCGAGCCTTTTGCACAGGATAATTCATCAAATGCGGACACATCATCCACCCTTACACCGTCTCCGCGGATGACAAGCGGTACCGGGTCGGCACTATGGTCCTTTATCGAACAGGGCGTGCTGTGGTCGGCACAGATTACCACCAGGCAGTCTTCAAGGTCTCTGATCGGGGCGAGCGAGGCGTCGATCCTTTCGATAAAGTCCTTTTTCCGGACCGCAAGGCCGTCATGACCGGCTTCATCTGCGCCCTTGATGTTCAGCAATACAAAGTCTTTCGTCCTGAATTCGTTAAATACAGCTTTTATCTTCCCGTCTAAATTGGTATCTGCCGATCCCGTCGCACCGCTGACCGGGACATGGGAGAGGCCGACTACCATGCCGATGCCGGTAATAAGGGTCGCTGCCGATATGACACTGCCTTTCAGGCCGTATTTCTGTTCAAAGGGTTCGAAATGGCCCATTTCTCCTGCTCCCCTGATGAGTACGACGTTTGCAGGCGGGAGCCCGGATTGTATCCGCTGCAGGTTCATGGGATGCTCCATGAGAATTTCAGTGGACTGCCGTACAAATTCATTCAGTGCGCAGGCAGTTTTCTCGTCACCCGCGGTGTTCCGGAGACTCCGGAAGGTGAGCGGGGGCACGCCGTCAATTTTCGGATCATTTGATGATACACCACAGCCAAGACCCTCCCCCCTGAATGCAAGCGCTGCCCGGTGTCCGGCACCGGAACTGAACGTGAACGTTACACCCAGGCCCGAGAGGTCCACATTTTCCTGGATCGCCTGCGAAAGGGCGTCTGTCGAGTGGATTCGCCCTGCACGGCGGTCTGTCACACGGCCGTTCTTATCGATGGTTGCATAGTTGCACCTGAATCCGATCATGCCGGGCTCCATGTGTATCCCTGTTCCCTCGGCTTCGAGCGGGCCCCGGCCGGTATAGTATTTTTCAGGCGGGTACCCGAGGAGGCTTAAATGGGCGGTATCTGATCCCGGGCGGATGCCCGGGCTGATGATATCCATGATCCCGCATGCCCCCTCATTCGCGAGGGAGTCAAGTACAGGGGTGTGTGCCGCCTGGAGCGGGGTGAGGCCCCCGAGCACGGCACAGGGCCTGTCTGAAATCCCGTCGAGCACCAGCAGCAGGACTTTATGAGCAGTCATCTGAGAAAGGATGGGTGCCAGGGATAATTATGTTTCACCAATTTTTTCGATGAAGCATCCGTAAATTGAACAGTTAAAAAAAGGGAGATACCCTTGATACTGCCGTTTTTCCGGCATACGGGTTTGTTCGTAACTTATACGTGCCGTGGTACTTCAACTTTTGACTTGATGACTTCCACGCGCCGGATGGGAAATACCAGTTTTAACTCCTTGAAGAGCTCTTTTGAGATCTCTCCGGTAATAATCCCGTTTAACAGGGCTGCGAGGTCTCCTCCGGTCGCCTGTGCCAGCACTTTCTGGGTAATGATTCCCCGGATTGTGTGCACCTGGCTTAGGTTCGCCCGTGAAAGAGTGTAGCACACAACCGTCAGCTCGACCTTCTTGCCGTCCTTTGTCGTGATCGGTATGTGGCTGTCAATCCTTGAAGTACGGCGCTTTACGAGCGACCGCAGGTAATCACGGGTAAGTTCGTGCCCGATAAACTCGGTATATGCCGAGTCCCCGGCCACTTCCGCGATACGGAACTTCATCTTCACGTTCTGCCGTGAATAATCATTCAAAATCTCACCGAGTGTGGTCTGCATAACGCGTCCGACCACACTTTCCGCGTCGTTGGCAATTGTATCGCCAAGGTACGCCTTGCCAAGGTTTTCAGGTGTATATACCTTATACCAGCTCTTGGCTTTCCAGCCTTCGACTCTTCGTCCAACCTGTTTCTTTCTTGCCATAATATCACCTCAGAGGAACCTGAACAGTTCCTTTGGTTCGCCGACAATCTTTGCCACGCCTTCCGGCCAGTTGCCGTTGTCAAGGCCTTTCTGTGCAAGGAACGCCGCAGTCCAGCGCTCCAGCCCTATGCCTGAACATCCTGACCAGCAGTCGGCGCCGCTCTGAATTTTTACATTGAATCCTTTGGGGTACTTGTCCCCGTTGATGCTCACATTCTGGAATTCCAGCCAGCTGTCACTGTATGGCAGGTACGCCTCGTAATCGGTGGTTCCGATCCGCTCGCCACACCCGCAGCCTGCACCGGTGTCGATCATGCCCTCCTGGGCCATGAACCACGGTGTCACGCGGGCACAGCGCCATTCCAGTTCAAGGATATCCTCAAACACATGGCGGTATACCTCGTGCAGCCGGTCTGCAATATCTACAGTGTGTTCCGGCGTCCCAAGCCAGAGGATCTCGATACGGTGAAACTCGTCCACACGTTCGATCCCATGAATGCCCCCGCTCTCGTAGCGGTGCGATGTCCCGCTGCGGTCGAATATCCGGATGGGCATGCAGTCGTTTGCAACGGTCTCGCCCTGGATAAATGGCCAGAACGACGGGCACTGTGCATAACAGAGCCCGCCGATCGGGCCGTCGACCCTCTTTCTTATCTCGTCTACCCAGACCTCGCCGGTCACCTTGAAGTAATCGCCGATGTCTTCCCAGTAGGCGGGATCGCGTGTTTTAGGGGTGCATACATAGTAGATCTCGGGATAGACCCCCTTTGCGTGCCCTGATTTTTTCCAGACGTCCCACGGGACGAGCTTTGGAAAGATCATCTCGGTAAAGCCAAGCGGTTCGATGATATTTTCGATCACTATCTGCTCGAACGCCCTGAAGAGCTGTACCGACTGGGGCCCGTGGATCCACTGTCCCCTGGAGAGGGCGTGCCTGATCCAGCCCCGCCTGATCATCTCCTCGGTGGGGTCACCCTCAAAGAACCGGGCCTTTTTCCCGCTCTCGAAGACAAGGTCCCAGTGTTCGCTCTTTCCCCCGTACCCTGCAGCCTGGACTTTTTCCTCGATCAGCTTCACCAGCCGGTCCGGGACCTTGTTTTCAAGGTCTGAAGCGGTCACGTTCAGCTTTAAGGTGAGGGTATCGCCATCGATCGAGGATTCCGTAATGAAGGGGAGATTCGGGATATGAACCCCTTCAGGGAATTCCCCCTTCATCGTGATGACATAGTCAAGGACCGAAATCTCTCTCAGTCCAAGACGGTGCTTTCCAAGGTATGCCGGGATCTGCTTCCTGAACCTGAAAAGTGCATCATGGACGCGGGTATACGTGCCGCTGGCAAATTCCAGTTCGACACGGTTCCCTTCAATCAGGGGAGTTCCCTCGATATGACCGGCATCTCCCGGATCAGCATCCTTTGGTACACCTTTCATGAATAGTGGCTTTGAGTCTTCGATAGCCTTTAAAAAGGCCTCTTCTGCCTCGACTGAAAACTCTGAACTGAACTGCAGTTCTGTTTTCATTCTAAAATGCAGCCACATATCTCCTCCGCAATTGTCAGATTCATCAGATAATCATCCACTGATGCTATCACAGACCTGAGCTGGTGGCCGTTTACCCGTGTGACCACGCAGCCGCCCTGAGCGGTTGTTGTCATCGAAGAGAGGTTATCCGGCCGTATTGCGCCCGCAACGCAGTCTGCGTGCGGGTGCGTGGTGGTAATCACCCCTTCAATTCCAATCACTGCGCCATCACTCCTGCAATGTGCCCCCGGAACGTGTCCAGCCTTGCACAATTGATGGTTGCACCTGCCCGTCTGTGGTGTCCTCCTCCGAAGCCGTCGCACTGGAGTGCCGCCTCCCTTACCGCAGTCCCGATATCGAAGTCGAGGCCTTCCGGGCACCGTGCCGAGATATGGCAGAGGTCCCCGGCCCGTGCAACCACGAACACCGGACCTGTGCCGGCACAGTCGCGTACCAGGACGTCTGCGACGTCGCTCGCAACCCGTGTGTCGCCAACCTCGTAAAACCCTGACTCGTCCCTGCTCTGGCAGGCAGCCCTGAGTGCATCGATCACGTTCATGCGGTGCTGCCTGGTCAGCTCGAATGCCTCGTCGATACCCTCTGTTGCCCGAAGGCAGAGCGAGACCGCCAGACCAGTACGGCCTGATTTGCCACAGGCATCGACCACGGCAGCCATGGTGTGGCCGTCAACGATGACTTCCCGTTCAAGCGAGAAGAGGTCTCCGTAAAGCCCCTGCATCGCCGGCTGTGTGGCATACGGGCTTATCCTGAGTACAGTGAGGGAGAGGAGTTTATCGAGTGCGATTCCGTCTTCTGCCATGGAACTGTCGATCAAATCCGCCACTGCCATCTCGTCACCGCTGATCTGGTGCAGGTAGGGATTGATTGACATGAGCAGCCGCTCATGGTCGTCCCTGCCGATAATACGGAGCCCGCGTCCGGTCGTGATGATCCCTTCAGCGACTGCGTCATTAAAGATATCAAGGTTTTTACCGGCAAGATCCTGCCCGTCACCGATGATGCCGAGCATGGCAAGACCTGCCAGGTCGCGGTTATCGCCCAGTTTCTGGGCGAGGATGTATGCGGTGCCTGATGCGGACAGTTCCCTGTCGCCATCGATGCCTGCGAGACGTGGATTCACGTGAAGGCCTCCGCTGAAGTGGGGGTGGTGGTGATCCACCACCATCACGTCATCGGGGAGGTCTTCCAGGCCCGAACCGAAGTCACAGAGCAGCGTGCCCTGGCCGGTTGATATATTTGCAGGGCTGATCCTCGGCAGGACACGAAGGCGGAACCTGATGTTCCGGCGCATCATGGCCATACAGAGGAGTGAGCCCGCCGCGATGCCGTCTGCATCGTGATGGGCATAGACCTCTACAAACTCCTGGCGCAGCAGGTGTTCTGCGACCTGTTCGGCGGCTTCTTCAATGGACATGCATCATCTGGAGAGGATGATCTCTGCGGTCTCCGGCTTGTAGGTCCAGCCCTTTGGCATCCTGCCGTTACCGGTATAATACCGTACCAGTCGCCTGACTTTTGACTCGGTCAGCTGCAGCTGCCTCTTGTTGTGCAGATCGTTCTTGTTCTCGACCAGGTGCTTCCGCAGCCCGAGCGCCTTCTCGATCAGGTTTCTTAAGTCTTCAGGGATATCGGGCTCCATGCCCTGCTCTTTTAAGATCTCCCCGATACGTTTGCCTGTCGCAAGCTTGACGTCCGGTACTCCGTGCTTGTCTCTCAGGATAAGGCCGATACGGCTGGTAGAGACTCCTTCCTTTTTCAAATCGACGATGATCTTCTCAATCGCCGCCACGTCGGCATTGGCCCATTCCGGGTTTTCCTTACGGTATGGCCGTACTGAACCGGAATCGCCCCTGCGGCGTGCATGCATTCGTGCCATAAATTCACCTCCATAAATATCTATGTAAATCCGAAAAGAGTCGCTGATTCTGCTGACTCCCTGTAATCCCTAGCCTGTAATGCAGGCCGTGCCTTCGGCACGTCGGACTTACATCTGCCAGCACCTTTTGATAAAAAGTGCCTTCATATAATTTGTCAGGGCGGATATTAATCCTATCTCAGGAGAACCCTGGAAAAAGGGAAGAGAACTGGGCTTCAGATGCCGTACCTGTTGATGGTGCGTACCAGGTCGGCGCAGGACTCGAGCTCGAGTGCGAGTACCTCTGGCTTTGTCATGCCCATGCTCGTCTCGGCATCGGCGGTGAGGGTATCAGGGCCGCGGATGACCTCCCGCTCGACCCCGTCACGGGAGAGGACGTCTGCAGCCTCGCGGTCGTGGACGAACGCCCTCCCCGGGATGATGACGACCTCGCCGACCTTTGCGAGGTCGAGGGCTTTTAGGTCGTCGATGGTGATCAGGCAGGCAATATCCTTGTTGACCGGGACAACACTGCATCCCCCGCCGCAGGCGTCAACGAGTCTTTTCAGGAAGGGTGCGGCGACCTTCCCGGTGAGGAGCGTTGCCTTACGCTCGATGCGGGGGAGTTTTTCGAGGAGATCGGGTTCATCGAGGATCGCAAACGGGGACCCGTTCTCAGGGTCCCAGAGGGGTGTCCCGCTGATCTTGAGCGAGAACCTGCTGTTTAAGTCCGTGACCATCTCTGCGAACTCTTCGGTCGTCTGGACACGCTGGTTCCTGATGACCGGGGCATTCCCAAGGATGAGGCCCTGCCCGGTGCTGTTGGCAAACCGCATGAGGATGAGGCCTTTCGCCCCGCGGTCCTCGAGCCACTGGCAGGTCTCGATAAGCCGTTCACCGTCGTTGATTCCCGGGAGGACGACTGCTGCGCCGTATACGTCGATGCTTCCGCAGAGCGTCTCGAGGACTTTTAAGGAGACCTCCGGGGTCGGGTCATGCATGTAGCGCTTCCTGAGCCTCGGGCTTGATGAAAAGATGGTGAACGAGACCTCGGAGAGACCGTGGTCGATGAGGAAGTCTGCAATCTCCGGTTCGTCGAAGCCTTTCCCGCTCGTGTAGCCGATGTGGAGCGGCGCTTCGATGCTTGAAAGGAGCTCGACGAGGTCCCGGAACTGCGGGTAGCAGCTCGGGTCGCCGCCTCCGCTGATGGTGACCCGGGTGACGTCGCCGGTCACGGACTGGAGTGCGACGAGCACGTCGTCGGCGATATCGCGGAGCGGACGGAAGCCCGAATAGTATTCCCGCACGCTCCGGGAGCAGTAGTCGCACCCTTTCTGAAACGGCGGGCAGTAGCGGCACCCGAACGGGGCGGTGTCCTTTACGTGCTTAAAATAGCAGTATTCGCAAAAGCCACGGCAGTCGATTCCCGGCCTGCCCCCGATATCAGCGGTAAGCTGCGCCATTTGAGAAAATATCGGTTGTAAAATGCTATTAAGGCATGTATTTTCACATGCGGGTCTACGGAAAAATGAAATGACAGGGGTTTATGACCGGGGAGTCCCGGTACCAGGAGATCTTTTACAGCTCTGCGACCGCGGTATCGTTCCCTTCCCAGGAGATACGGATGTCTTTCCAGTCGATGGTTCCCCTTCCCACGGAACCGCCATGTACTTGGCGTTCGGTCTGGAGCAGGAGGCGGATCGTGACGGGCGGCTTTTCCTTGCCCATATCGTCGGGAGAATACGACCAGTATATCTCGGGATCCGGGGTCACAATACTCTGGTTATATTGTGTGACCTTCCCGTCGGTAGCGTTCCAGGACAGGAAATACCCGTAATTCGTGGTCCAGTTGTATACTACTGCCGCCGGAGTGTCATAGTGGGGAGTGAGCCGGATCCCGACGGTCGACGACATAAACGGGGAATATTTCTCCGGTGTCGCCTGGATGGTAAGGCCGCCATGGAACGGTGTCGTGAGCGGTGTCACAGACCCGGTTGATACCGGGGTTGCAGGGGTTACGAGGGGTGGGCCGGTCACCGGTTGCGAGGGTGTTGCCGGTGTGGTAATCGCAGTCGGTACAGGGGATGTCGTAGGAGGAGATGCAGGGAGCGGCCCGCCGGGATGAACGGTACACCCGGCCAGCAGAAGTGTACTTATACTAAGGATGACCAGAATGACGACGGAAAACCTCATGGTATACTACTCAGGTAATGGCGGGTATTAGTGTTTTTCCGTCAGTGAGGCACGTATTCATAGTAAGGGGAGCCCGGTACCCTGTCTTCCCCTACATTTATGGGGATCTGCACTCCATCGTCACGAAGGAACAGTGATCCATGCTTCGATCCCGCGAACTTCTCTTACGGTATTACCATGATACCGCGTTTGACTTCGCACTGGTCCGGGTCTGCTATGTCAACCGCGGTGCGCCCGGGGACATGACCTGCATCGGGGGAGAAAGGATCCGGGACCTCGACCCGATGTACATGGAGATCGAGTCAGATGAAAGGACTACCCCGATCCCGTACCACCGGATCATCACGATCAGCTATGCAGGAGAAATAACCTGGGAGGCAGGACCGCGTGTCACACCCGATGAAGGCCGGGAGAGCCCGGATACGGGGGATTAATCCGGTCAATCACCATCTTTTTTATTTGTGAACGTCAATAGTATATGGCGCCTCAGTGGCTTAGTTGGCAGAGCGGCTGACTTGTAATCAGCAGGTCCCGTGTTCAAATCACGGCTGATGCTTTCGAACATTGTGTTCGAATCTACAGTAAACTTCTTTTAGCCCATCCACACACGCTGTTTTATGACAG
>DASP01000014.1 GCA_002503825.1 Methanoregulaceae archaeon UBA467 | reverse complement strand
GGTGGCGGGTTTTTGGTATGGCGCGATCGATAACTTTGCCGATTCCAAGCGAGTCATAGGCTCCGGCTACTATGCCTAAATGTCCGACGGTCTGGATGGACTCATCGTCAAATCCATCTATTATGGGCATATTTTAGGTTTCTAACTTGAGGTACAAAGATCTTGCGGTCGGTTAATTTTCGGTATTATGTTTTTTACTGCGAATTGTGGGCTGTTATCCCCGGACATCTGAATATCTGGACATAGAATAATCAGCACAGATATTTTTCCGTTTCAAACGGGCGTCAGATAAACGCAACCGATCCGCATCATCCGGAACCAGTACCTGGTGTTTCTGCCGCAGGACGGAATAAGTTCCTGTTTTTATGGTATACTGGTCCGGTATTTCTGATATGGTATTGATATTGGCGGGTCAGAACTCACTCTTGATCAGGGAAATATCTTTTTTAATCGCCCCGGCACCTGAATGAAATACAAAATATCCGGGAGAAATACCCTTATTGTGAGAGAAATAATAGCGGTTTTGGTATCAGAAAATAAAAACCGCGCTGCAATAAACTGAGTTCCCTGAATTATATGTGCCTGAATCAGGAGACTGTGGAAATTAAATCTCTTTCCGGGTGCCATCAGCTGTTTTTATTGAAATTTTTCCTGAGTTACCCGGGATATAAACCATTGTGCGTCCTGTTACTCCCCTGGTATCCTCCCCTGCAAGGGGAATATTGTGCAATTTAAGTGCGGCTTTTACCGCTTCAATATTTCGTTCGCCTATGTTTAAATTCCCTGAAAATGTCTTAAACATAGCAGCACCTCCGGCAATCTTTGCAACGAGTGAACCCTGTCTCGATCCTGATTTGACGAGTTCCCGTGTGAGTGCTTCAACGGCCGTATCTGCAAATTTTCCGGGACGTTCACCGCGCCCCTGCGAGTCAGGGAGCATGACATGAGCCATGCCCCCGATCCCCTTATCCTTGTCAAAAATAACGAGCCCTATGCATGAACCCAGACCTATCGATGACATTTGCATTTTTCCTACGCAAAAGTCCCCGATTCCCACTATGACCATTTCATCGTCCTTACCGGGACCTGGTGACATAGGATGGATCCTCCCCGTCAGGTACTCTTCATAAGTTCTTCAAGCATCCTGATTATATCCTGCAGCATTGGCTGGTTAGGGAGCAGGAATATATTACTGGTAATCTTGTGCTGGTCGCTCTTTAACTCTGTCCGGAATAATACGACCTCATTTATATCCATGAACCCCTCTGTAGCAAGAATCGATTGAAATGCCGCATGCGGCATGTCGATGACGAGGGACGGAGGGGACGGGAGCATAATGATGTTGAGCAGACCTGCAGTTGCGTCAAGGAATGCGGACACCATAATGTTTCCTATCTCCAGAAGGGCGCTCTCATCCATCTCGGTAAGATCACGATTCATCTCGGTCATTCCGAGCATCGCATTGGTGAGGCGTATCACGGAATTTTTTGGGATATGAAGCAGTACATAGCCCCCTCCCGACACTTCTCCGTTTATTTCGAATAAGACGAGTGCTGCAGTTTCATCACCCACATATTCGTGAACCTTTGAAATATCGATGAGATAGATTTCGGGCACATCCATCTCAATGTTGGACATGAGCATTGTCGAAAGAGTGGTTGCTGCATGCGCGGCACCGATATTTCCAAGTTCCCTGAGTGCATCGCACTGCTGATTTGTAAGCATTATGTTCAGGTCTCCTTAATGATTGAATTGACGTCCAGAACCGGAACGACTTCTCCGTCTCCCGGTATCGTTACCCCGCTCACGCCGCGGCACATGCCAACGATAGTGCTGAGGGGTTTTATTACGACTTCCTGCTGCCCTTCGATAAGATCGACTGCTATCGACCTTTTTTTATTCTGGTGTGAAAGGACAACGAGTATCTCACTTTTTTCAGATTTACCAAACATGTCATCCAGCCTGTCAAGATGGAGCAGTTCTTCCCTGAGAAGGACCGTCTCATGCGTGCCTATATGATGGATCCTTTCCTGTGTGAGACTTGCCACCTCTACCACGTTATTGACCGGAATAGCGCACCTTTTCCCGTTGATCCTGACCATCATAACATTTACGATAGCCATCGTGGGCGGAAGGAGGAGTTCGAATTTTGTCCCTTTATTTTTTACCGATTCAACTTTAATAGTTCCCTTCAGAGAATCAATAGCATTTTTCACCACGTCAAGGCCTACGCCCCTGCCGCTGATGTCGGTGATTTTATCGGCCGTGCTGAACCCGGGCAGAAACAGCATATCAAAAATCTCTTCCTGTGAAAGCCCCTCGGCTTCTTCAGGGCTTATCAAGCCGTTTTTCAGTGCTTTTGCGAGTACTTTCTCGGGAGATATCCCTGCTCCGTCATCCTCGATCGTAATGATGACATTGTCCCTGTCGCGGCGCGCCGACAGTTTCAGCAGTCCCTTTGCAGTTTTTCCATGCTCCAGCCTTATTTCAGGAGATTCTATGCCGTGGTCAATCCCGTTTCGAATCAGGTGAAGAAGAGGATCATTCAGGCCATCCATGACGCTCCTGTCAAGCTCGGTCTCTCCACCCTCAATGACAAACTCAACCTCTTTTCCCTCTTTATGGGTCACATCGCGGACGGTTCTTGGAAACCGGTTAAAAATATGATTTAACGGGATCATCCTGATATTCATCATCAGGTTCTGGAGGTCGGAGACCGAGCGGCCAACCATGTTAAGGGTTTCATCGAGTTCCTTTATCTGGTATTTTCGTGCTATCTGTGTGATACGGCCCCGGTTGATGACCAGGTCCTCGACGAGGTTCATCATCTGGTCAAGTCGTGTGATATCAACCCTGATATTTTTAATTTCCCTGCCTTTATCAGATTTATCAGTCCTCTCCGCTTTTTCCGTCCCCCCGTCTCTCTCCTGGACCGGGGGCTGTTTCTGAATTCCGGACGGCTGCGGGACAACTGGTTGTGCCACCGTTTCAATGAGGACACTGCTGACATCGGAAATGGATGACGTTACCTGAAGGGCTTCTTCGCCGGCGTCACTCGTAATCTCCACCACAAATGACCCATCGAACTCACCGTCCTCAATAACCCCGCGCGAGGGGGATACGCTCTCAATGTGCCCGAGCTCTTCGAGGTTCTGGAGAACGATCATTCCCCTGATGTTTTTGCTGTGGCAGTCAGGCTGGAGCTGAACAGTGATACGGTACCTGATCCCGCCATACTGTGTATTATTATCAGGCTCGTCCTTCAGGTGCTGTGAATAGATATCCTGGAGATTTTCAGTTCCGGCAGAAGCAACGGAAGCACTCTGTCCGGCTGTATTTCCTGATGTCAGGTTTTTTAATTGTTTTACTGTTTCTTCGAGATCATCAGATATACCCTGCCTGCCGTCTTCAATATCGTCCAGCATGGATTCAATACTATCAGAGCCTGACAGCAGGACATCCATCAGATCAGGACTGACATCAAGTTTACCACTCCTGATCTCCTGGAACACATCTTCCATTGCATGACAGAGCCGCTCCATCCCTTCGAACCCCATCGAGGCGGACATACCCTTGAGCGAATGTGCAGACCGGAATATCTCTGCAATGGCACTTTCATCCGGGCCATTCTCAAGGATCAATAGATTTTTCACGATAGTCTCGTGATTTTCCCGTGATTCAGCGATATACAGGGACCGGTATGCATCAAGCTCTGACATTTTTTTTACCTCCTCATCCCACTGATAAGTGCGCTAATCTCATCTCCCATCGAAGAGAGTGGAACAACCTTGTCCACGCTGTTGCGTGACAATGCCGAACGCGCCATACCGTATACAAGGCAGTCCTCCTCCCTGCACACGATCGTTTTTCCACCGGACGATTTTACAAAAGCCATTCCCTCGCCGCCATCATTTCCCATTCCGCTCAAAATTGCTGATATACTCCGGTTCCCGAAGACCGATGCACCTGAAACAAATGTTTTATCTACCGCAGGCCTGACACTGTGAACCGGTGGTGAACGGGCATGGACTATCATGCCGCACTTTTTACCGCGGTCTGAAGGAATATGTGATACAATCGTGTGGTATCCTGCTTTCGAGACATATACATGCCCCTGGTTGAGTGTATCCCCATTTTCGCTCTCTTTGACAGGCATAGAAGAGATCCTGTTAAGCCGTGTTGCCATTGATGCAGTAAAACCTCCTTCGGGCATATGCTGCGTGATAACCATCGCGGCCTCAATCGGGGAGTGAATCGAGGAAAGGAGGATATCAAGCATGGGGGGACCTCCCGCGGATGATCCAATCATGACGATATTTTCGGCGAGAGGCGATACAACCTTTTGTTCGGGTTTTTTCCGATA
The DNA here is from genome assembly GCA_002503825.1 of Methanoregulaceae archaeon UBA467. Lineage (GTDB taxonomy): Archaea > Halobacteriota > Methanomicrobia > Methanomicrobiales > Methanospirillaceae > UBA467. The sequence continues at coordinate 323,653 of DASP01000014.1, read as the reverse complement.
GGATATGCTCATCAGGTTCCTGATTTTATCGCGTAATTCACGATCAATACCCCGGACGCCCCGCACATCCTTTGGTTTGAGCATGAAGTCGTCTGCCCCGAGTTCCATTGCGCTGCGTGTCATCTCTGCGCCGGAAGATGTAAGCGAGCTTAGCATCAGTGTTTTTGGAAAAATATTGAAGCGTGAGCGGCTTTTGAGTAATTCCAGGCCGTTCATCTTGGGCATTTCAATATCAAGCGTTATAACGTCCGGTGATAATTCCTCAATTTTTCTGAGTCCATCCTCGCCGTCGATGGCCGTACCTATGACTTCAATACCGGGATCCTTTTCAAGCATATCCCGGATGATTGTCCTCATGAAGAGTGAATCATCGATTATCAGGACGCGAATCATTATCAGGAACCGAGTACGTTTTTAATCTCTTCAAGCACTTTGGGTGCCTGGAATGGCTTGATGATATATCCCCGGGCTCCTGTTTTGATTGCCAGTTTTACCATCTGCTCCTGCCCCACGGCCGTGCACATCACAACCCTTGCATTCGGGTCTAAACCTTTAATGGCCTTAAGTGCTTCAATGCCGTTGACTTTGGGCATAACAACATCCATGGTTACAAGGTCCGGCTTTAATTCCTTGTACTTCGTAATCGCTTCATCGCCGTCTCCTGCTTCACCGACAATGTCGTGACCCCCGGAAAAAAGAATATTCTTCAGCAGGGTACGCATGAACAGCGTGTCGTCAACAATTAGAATTCTCCCCATATGTATCTGATGAAATTGTTAGCAATATGATTATATGTAATTACTCATCCGGGTGTGCAGAAGGGAGTTCACGGGGACGGGGGCTTGACCGCATCTGAGATATACCTGACCCCTTTTGGGGTGAGCTGTACCTCTTTTCTGATAAACATCACCTCGATGAGACCTAGTTTTGATAAATTTTCATAGATCGCATCAAGTTCCTTATGCGAAATATTGAGCATATTCTCGATTGCATGAGAATCCATCCCGCTATAAATTAACATGCCGACCTGTGCGGCAACGGCATCGAGCTCGTTGCCTGCCATATCCATCTCTTTCGTTGCGTCTTTTAAGAAGTTAAACAGGACCTGCAGGGTCGAGATCGGACAAAGGATGAAACTGGTGACAACCTCGGAATTTTCAAGATGATCGATTTTAACCACGTCGACCTGTTTTTTCTGCACCTCCCTCTTTGTGAGCTCGATTGATGCAACATCACTCAGCGGGACGGAAACCTGTTTGTTCTGGCTGACAAACCATATGCTCGTTTTTAAAACCGCAATTGCGCCCTTTTCCCATTGGGGGTTAGTCACCATCACTCCGCCCCTGATGGCTGGTGACATGAAATAAGCCATCAGCCGGTAGGCACTGCAGGACATGATTATGACTTTTTTAAGGGCCTGGAGCACCTTTTCTACACTGGCAATCCTGAGCACCTGCGGAGGTTCTCCTTTTTGTGTGACGACAAGTATATTCTTGCGCTCTTCCAGATCAACAATCGACTTGAAGGGGATCTGCCTGTTTACCGGTTCACCAACCGCCATCGATTCCTGCTGGATATCGATCTTCGAGACGACCCATTTCCCATCCTTTTCAATCTTGACCGGAACTTCTGTCATTTTCCTTATTCCTTTGAGTCCTATCTATAGATAAATATATTATTCCCTTCGTTTATGGCTTTTAAGAATTCCTTCAAGCTCTTTCTCAAGATCTGATGCAGGGACCCTTACATCTTTTAAATCACGAAGAAGGCTGAGATTTTCCCTCTTTTTTGTGCTCTTGGCATCCGTTTTTAAGGATGCCATGAGGTCATCGTCCTCGCGCTGGCCGGTCCCGAACGAAAGCATGTCGGTTTCACTCATGCCGGTGCTGCCCCCCCCGCTCATCGATGCGGATGCTGAAGGGGAAGGAGACTTCGCGGGTGCGGGAGGTGAACTGGCAGTTGAAGGGACGTTTCCGGGACTTCCTGCGGATGGTCCGCCGCTCTCTGTTTCATCGTCAAGGTCGATGGATCCGAGATCGATATCCCCGATATCATCAAGTGAATCAGGTAATCCCCCGAGCGATGAATCATCTCCCGTGGATAGTTCATCCTTATGTGCGTTAAGGATCTCTGCAACTTCATCATCCTCTTCTTCGTCGATTTCTATTGGCATCTCGCTTTCATCAAGACTGATGTCAAGCGTTGACATTTCTTCAAACTGCGTTCCCTGATTAGATTTATCGTCGCCGGTTTCACCTGGCACCTCCATATCAAGGTCAATTCCGTCTATGACAGGAAATTCATCATCGGGATTGATCGAGTCCAGCAGGTCGGTATCAAGTGTGTCTGTCGCCAGATCCGAGAACGGATCAGGGACGGACATTTTTGGAGCAGGGACCACTTCGGGCATGACATCAGCAAGAGAGGTGATTTCAGCACCCTGGATGGATTTATCAAGCATATCGTCAATTTTTTTTGCATGGAGTTCTTTCTCTTTCTTTGAACGCCTCACTTTTTTCAGGTCTGATGAAAGGACTCCGAATGCCTTTTTAAGAGAGTCTGCAGTATCTTTCAGGAGGTGACGCTTCTGTCCGGGAACCTTTTGTTTTTTTTCTTTCTTTGGAGGGACCGGAGATTTCTTTTCAGCAGGAGTTTTTTGTGCTTTCTCTTTTCTTTTCAATTTAAGGGTTTTAATTGAGGGAATTTTTACAGTCCCGGAGAGTATAAGGATTAAAATTACAAGGAATATGACCCCGGCCAGGAGGAGCAGGACCGGAACGTCGAAGAGGACCAGTACAGATCCGGCACCTACAATTATTATGAACAGGGCAACTCTCCGGGTTGAATCTTTCATGTCAAACTCCCTGGAATACCGGTATATTGAAGAACATACCAACCATTATCGGCGCCGCTATATAAATAATGCCTGTTACCGCGAGGATGCTGCTGGCAAAGAAATAGTACATATAACGGTCCCCTCCCATCACGATCTTTCCTGCCAGTATATTGGATATTGTAATAATTGAGATCATTATAATAACATATATTGTCATCGTGGCCTCAGGAAAGTTGACGAACATCTCAACCCCTCCGCCGATCCCCCCGGCAACAGAGTTAGGATTGCTCAATGCGGCTCCACCTTCACCAAGTGATGAGACCACAGTAGCGATGGCCCTGGCCATGGTCAGGAGGATATGGAAGAGGAAGAGGAAAATTGCCACCATCATGGCATGCATCGGGACGAGCAGGATCACAAACCCCATGGCAACGGTGTTTCTCTTTTCACGAAGTAAAACCTGCTCGAGCATGGAAGAACCGACAATCTGGCCGATTATATCCGGTTTTCCGCCTAGTTCGATAGAGTCGCGGAAAATATTAAGGTATTTATAAATAAGGTTACTGCCGCTGTCACCAATGAAACGGTCCCATGTATATTCCTCGTTAAGGCCGAGATTCAGTTTTGAAAAGACACCGTTAATGAATGGTTCGAGTGCCACCAGGGATTTCCGGTCGATCTCGGTAAGGGCGGTCGATAATGTGCTTCCTTTTCCGCCCATTACCGCACCGAGGCTTCGTATCAATGTCGGGAATTCTGCATCACGGAGAATAATATTCCGATCGTCCAGAAACCCGATAACCCCTAGAGGGAGTAAGAGAAGCCCGACGAACAGCATGATCAGGCCGACACTCTGGGTGTTCAGTCCCCCCATAAGGAGACTTGCAATCAGGAGGACAACCGAAGATGCAATCCCAACCGGGATAATTTTCCTCTCCAGTTTATGTATGAGCGTCTGCTCCTTTGAACCTCTCTCGAGTGAATGTGTCTTGTCATCGGACGGGACGGAACTGTACATCGTAATCAGGCCGAATGCCGAGATGAACAATACTATAATATAAGAGGAAGACAAGGTCGTCTCGATGTTATCAGGGGCAAAAATCGCCACTGATACCATGATGATTATCCCTACAAGCGCTCCTGAGAAAAGCATGGCAATATAGGCATCACCCCATTTTTTGAGCATCTCGAGACCCTGTTCGTAGGTATTGCGGTATACGCTCCTGATTGTTGAGAGTTCCCGTGTAAGGAAATCTTCATCAGGGACACCAGACTCGATGGAATTTGCAAAGCGGTTCAGCATGCTCCTGACCATCGCATTATCGACCCGTTCTGCAATGGTAGTCAGCGCCTCGGTATAGCTGTAATTCCATCTTTTTACAAAGAATTCAACTTTGGCGATGTATCTTGCCGGGACATATTCTGTTCGCGCAGCAGTATATGCAAAAATTTCAGGACGTGTAGCCTGTGCGGTAGTGATGGATGCCATGTAGGTGATAAGGAAGAGAAGATCCGGCCCCATCTGCTTATTCTCGGAGATAGAACCCAGTTTCTTTTTAACTGACCTGATCAAATCCTCAAATGGCAGTTTCCCGGCATTTTTTCCTTTCAGGGCTTTCCCAAAACCTTCAAATGGCATCTATATCGATGGTCAGCAATCCCTGCTTTTTGACCTTCGTCATCATATGATAGAGGTCATAAAAGCTGGTATATCCTGCTTTATGCAATCGTTCAAGTATTCTCGCCCTTTTTTCAACTTCAAAATAAATGCCGGCTTTTTTATGTTCGGGTATGCCGAGCATTGTAGCGATACGGTTTTCCAGTAAGAAACTGCTTCCTTTCCCTGTAAATTCAAATGTATCGGTGACCGGGTCCCAGTGGAACATCTCAACAAAAGAGAAGCCCTGCGTCTCCGGGTTGAACCCGACGAGCTCGTTGATTGAAAGCATACGACGGACCATTTCCCCGCTTGGCCGCTTTACCGCACTCTGGATGACGACGAGATTTAAATTGTCGACGTACGTCTTTGGAATATTGATCGGGTCCCCGCAGAGACGCTGTATTAGTTTTTCCACCGATGCTGCGTGGAATGTGCTTAATACAGGGTGACCGGTCTGCATTGCACCGAATGCGACTGCACCTTCAACACCACGGATTTCACCGACAAGGATCTGGTTCGGGCGCTGACGAAGAGCGGCTTTCAACAGGTCAAACATGGTGACATCCGACCCCTCACCTTCGCCACTGCCTTTTCCCTTGGACACTTCGCGGCACCAGTTTTTATGCGGGACCTGGAGTTCAGGCGTATCCTCAATCGTCACGATCTTATTTTCAGGCGGGATGAACGTGGTCATCGCGTTTAGGCTGGTGGTCTTGCCGCTGGCGGTCTCTCCGCTCATAAAGAGCGACATGCCATTTTCGATGCAGATCCAGAGGTATGCAGCCATTGTATAGTCGCAGGTCTTGAACTCGATAAGCTTCAGTATGCTGATGGGGTCATCCATCGCCTTACGAATGGTGAAATTACTTCCTTTCCTGCTGATATCAGTACTGTAGACGATATTGATACGCGATCCGTCGGGGAGGGTCGCATCGACGATTGGATTTCTGTATGTGATGGGCCGTTTTGTCCGTTCTGCCAGTTTGATAACAAAATTGTCGAGTTCATCGGTGTTATCCCAGCCGACAACTGATTTCAGGCCCTTGAATATCTTGTGCTCAATAAAGATCGGCCCGACACCATCCACTGAAATATCTTCAATATACGGGTCATTGATGAATGGATTTAAGATACCTACATCGATCTTGTCCCTGACCATCATATATTCAAGTGCCCTGTATTCCTGGGGGCTTACGATAATCCGCCCGTCGGGGGTCTGCGAGACATGCGAAAAGATAGCTTTTTTTCTCGGATTGTTCGTTGCGGTCAGATCTTTATTGAGGAAGTCCTTTATCTTGCTTCCAAACCCTGCTTTTTTCTCATTTGATTTCAGCAGGGAGACATTCTGGCCGGGCTGCTGGATATAGGTAACCTGGCTGATAAGATTTTTTAAAACAATCGTCCGTTCTTCATCGGTAACCGGATCGGTCTCAAGTGCATCAAGCAGGTCGACAAGTTTTATATCTACTGCAGGGGCCAGTTCCTTGACGCTGTGCATGAATGACGGGTCAACCGGGATATAGTAATTCCTCACATCATTCACATCGAAAAAGATATGCACAAAGACGGTGTCACCTGCGGGATAAATCAGATTCGGTTCCTTGATTGACCGGAGGTCACGTTTCAGTTCTGAAAAAAAGAGCGGTATGCCGTATTCGTCGACCGGGAACAGGTGCAGGTATTCAAGGAGGTGCGGGCTTTTTTTTACATATTCCTTTGCATTGACCGGCAGCATCCGGTACAGTGCACAGCTCTCGATGTTGTTTGCGCAGTCGTTGTCTTCGTCGTTTTTGGCAGGTTTGAAAGGGAGGTTGATCGCCGCAGTCAGCGCACTCATATCATACCTTTGCCATTGATATGGGGATAATCTTCATTCCATACCCCGGATGTACTTCGAAACTGACCAGGTTTCCGGTCGTCTTCCGTGCACCCCTGACTTTTGTGACTTCCATGACCATGACGTACTTATCGCCGATGAGGGATTTTTTCATCATCAGGTGGGCATCGCATATTGACCTGATCCGGATCAGGGTATCTTCCTGGAATGCATAGGTATGCAGAGTAATCAGGATTGTTTTCCCGTGGTCTACCAGCATTTTGCAGTTCGTCAGGAATGTCAGAATTGTTTCCTGGGCTGTATATTCGGTAAACATGGTGAGGGAATCGATAATTGCAACCTGTGCCTTGCTTGTTCTGATATGGTCGATGATCCGCTGGAGAATCCCGTCCATCTCCTCTTTTGACCATTTAAATCCGACCATGTGGAGGTGGAACAACCTGATGTATCCCCATGCAAAATAATCGGAAATATCAAGGCTCATTGACTCCATCTGGGAAATAAAACTTTTTACGGTCAGCTCTGTGGTATAAAGGTCAACACTGAGGCCCTGCTTCATTGCACCCCACATGATCTGCTGGGTGAGAACACTTTTTCCGGTATCGTTCTCCCCTTCGATGAGGGTCAGGGAACCGAGCGGTAACCCGTCGGCAATTTTCTTATCGATTTCGGTACTTCCCGTTGAGAGAATCTTTTTGTCTTCTCCCCCCAGAAGTCCTGCAAGACCTTCGTTCACAGACGCCACCATAGAATATAATATATGTCTCTCTTTTGAGACTTAAACTGTTCCTAACCGGAAGTAAATAAAAGATTATATTGCTCTTACTGCACTCGCTCCGTTTCCGGTTGTGATCCGGACCTCTATGAGCGTGCCGGCCTCTACCGGGTACTCTACCGACATATTCAGTACTTCACCCGGATCCCATTGCCGGGGGTGAATGTGATCAGGTACTATTATTTCTTTTTTCCAGTATCCAATACCGCCATCTGCATTATACCTGTATATTGTTGGCGCAGAATCTAAAAAAGTGAGGAATACATCGACCTGTTCAAAATTACGAATTGATTCGCTTCCGGTATTTTCGATGGTAATGTACCTGGGATTGCTGCTGGATACTGCGGTGATATCCATTGTTGTCCCGATCATTTTTACCTGGAGTGCAGTCATATCTTTCTGGGCATTGACGACCGTTTCACTCGTCATAACGGTTCCACCGACGAGGATATATGCAGTGACCAGGATGAGAACTATCCCTAAAGCAGAAGCGACAAGTGATGCGGCTGCCATTCATTTCCTCCGGTAATTTCTTAGCTCCGTGTGAATTCCTCTGATCTTCTCACTCCGTTTGAGAGGACAATCGAAAAATACACAACGCTCCCCGAAGTGCCGGGAAGTTTGGTACTGTCAACATCGATACTCATGGTCTCTCCCGGATCCCAGAAATTATTTGAAGCGCCCTCGAGGGTATAATACGACTGAAGAGGTTTTCGTTCGAAATCGCCGACTGCCCCTATGAAAATATCTGATTCATCAAGTTCGACGGTGCTGATCCGATAAGATCCTACATTTTTCAGCCAGATTTTGGCATGTGTTCCGTCCGCATATGTATTTACAATCTTAATATCAGTACGCATCTTTGTATCAGCTTCATGGGATACCGACCCGAATGTATCGGCCGTCCGGTAAATTGCCGGGAATATGGCGCTGATTAGAACCCCTGCTGCTACGACGGCACTGATTAAAAACAGGGCCGTGACGATCGACTCGCTCGACATTTATTTATATCCTGTCACGTGTGCGGATATAGTCTGACTCGTTCCCGCTCTCTGCCTGCCGCATTGATGAGGAGCCTTTCTTCTGGCTCCTCTCTTCACGCTTCTCCATCAGGACTTCTATCATGTCGCGGTCGAGGGTTGCATCGACAGGGTTCAGTATATGGTTCAGCTCGTATAACTCCGAAACAAACTCATCGGCCCGTATCTCGTGCAGTTCACCGATATCCTGCGGCATCAGGCGTGACATGTCTTTCACCAGTTTACAGGACTTCTCTGAAATATAACCCATTGCAAGATAGGACTCGAGCATCAGGTCGACCCGGTCATGTCCGAATTTTTTTACGTTTTTGGATGTCCACTCAAAAAGGCGGAAGACTTTCTGGAGGCGGACCTTGTCCTTTTCCTGGACAGGTCTTGTATCGTTTTCACCGGAAATCGAAGAGATCTGTGCCTTCAGTGCGGTAAGAATATCCATATCTCCCCGTGCCAGGGCGCCGGCCGGACCTTGCGGTATTTGTGACTGGGAATATTCCTGTTGTACCAGGGGTCGCTGGTCAGGAAGAGGTGCCGGTTCCTGAGGTTGCACCGGCTGCCTGCTCTCTTCAGCCCTCGCCTGTGAACTGCTTTTCAATGCCCCGGCTGCTGATTCCATCGCAGATGAGGTATCCCTGAACACATTTGCCATCTTTTCAGAGACTTCCGTATCGGTTCCCCTCGAGGGTGCGATGACGATAGGGTTCTCCATATCGTTCATCCGCTCCCTGATATCAATGAGGAGCTTTTTAATGGACGTCTTGATGAGTTCTACCTCGTCCTGGAGCTTGAGCAGTTTCACCTCGGGGTCGTCTGCTGATGCAGTGGAGATGATATGATCGACCTGTGCCTGGTTGACTGCCATAGTAATCTTAAGTCTCTGTTCAAAGTTATTATAGTTTATGCCGGGATCCTGATTGGACAGATTTTGAGTGACAATATAGTAAAATTATCAGAAAAACTACAAAAAAAATTCAGAATATTATCGCAAAATTCCGAAAAAGGGTTAAGATTGGATTAGAACAGAATTGTCGTGTTCGTTATCCCGGCAGGTACTGTTCTCTCAATACCGAGTGCCGCACCATTTTCAGGCTTGATTTCAAGACTGAATCCTTCTCTTGGAGTCAGGTTGGCTTTTGGCTGGAACATGACTGTGAAATACTGTCCTTCCATGATCAGGTCAGTGGATGACTCTGCACTTTTACCGATAACCGTCCAGTTACCTGCTGCAGATGGCCAGTCCCCATTATAACTGGTATCTTCAAACGCTGCGGTGTACGGTGTATCAGCTTCCGTCGCGAAAACCATTTGTATCCTGGTTACATCAACGGGTAATCCTCCTGCTGCAAGTCCAAGATCAAACTGGAGATATCCTACTTCATTTGGAATTTGCGAAATCCCGTACACGTTTCCCTTAACTACAATGTTTGATGCAGCCTGGGTCACACCTGCGTGGACAACCTGCTGGCTCTTCTGCGTGGTGAAGAAACCGGCGCCGAGCACTACATACGAGAACACCGCGGCGACCACGACGAATGCGATAAGCACAATCGCGGCTTCAAGACCGGTGAACGCGTCTTCATTTCTTACGAACTTCTTCATAATCTACACCTCACAAAGCTAACGGATCCCTCCTGTCAGCCTGTAATTGTTTGGTTGTTTTAATAATAAATAAATATATTGTTCAAAAAAGGGTGTAGAATGCTTTTTTCATCATTTTCCGGTTATCATTGTAATATCGTATCATTAAAATGCTATTGATTTGTAATATATAACTATAGAGAACTAAAAAGTTGGTTCTTTTTCAAAATGGGGGGGTAACTCCGGGACCTGACAGGGTCACCTGATGAGGGCCAAGGCCCAATACCCCGGAAAGATAGTGCAGCTGCCCCGACGGGTGCCCCGGCGGCGGTTCCGGAATTCTTTTCTGCGATAAAATAAATTTCACGAGTATCTACGGGAAAAACCGAAAGAGCGTGAAATAATAATTTTTCTTATGTAGTTGACCTGTGTTCTTTTTTTTGAATAAGAAGTATGTGTAATCCCTTTGGGGTCATTAATCAGGGGATACATTCGATATACGGGTCTGCCGTCAGGACACCTTTATTGAGGGATGGCCAAATACCTCCGAACTGTGTGTAGATAATACGAATGAATAAAGAATTGGCGTTTTTGAAATGCTTATTTCAATAAAACCGCCTCCTCGCTGTTTTGTATGGGTTTATAGATACTCAGATCTTTAAGGAAGTACTAAATAGTCACTGAATCGCCGCCGGGGCCCCCCTTCGGGGGCGGCGAAGTTCATCGTTTTGGGAATGTTGGAAGGTCTGGCATCTCCCCATATCACATTTAAATGAGAATATTTTAGCCTACACATAATAGTGAAGAGCCATAAAACCTGTTCGATTAATTCTTTGAAAGGAGGGGTTCTCACCCCTCCCTGCCCCGCCCCGCTATGGGATGGTCTGCAGGCAGGGTCGATAGGGATTCTATTCTCTTTAAAAAAAGAGCTGAGCACGGTCCCTGTCGCCTTGTAGGGACACACATATATGGACTGGGTATCAGCCCCCGGAGTTTCACAATGAGGAGTAAGGCGGAAGAGGAATTGTGAGTGAACGCGAAGGTTTTCAACAGAGCCCAGAATATTAAACTTTTTCGGGATCGGCGGCGTTCCAGGGATTTAATTATACCATATAATAAATCCGGACTTGTTATAGCCTCATCATCTCTCAATATCATAATGAATTATAGATACGATGATATCTATAATGCCAAACACGGATTCCTTCAAAAACGAAATATCAGATACTTTCACCTTAATTTCATTGAGATCATAAAAACAGGAATATCCGTGAATTTAAGTAAAAAGAATTCAGAATACTTCAATCATCATCCGGATTTCCGTCCAGGTGGGTTGCGTCACCGACAGAATTATTCAGGGCCATTATCGCTCTCGGGTCGTCCATCTCCTCAAGTGCCCTGATGACTCTCAGCCTGACACCGCTGTCCTCGTCACCGAGCGCCCGTATCAGCGGATCGATGACCCGCTCGTCACCACATTTTGCAAGGGCACTCACCGCCCGCATACGGACACTCCTGTCTGTGTCGCCAAGTGCCCGGATGAGAGGGTCGATGACCCGTGCATCCCCGATCCGTCCGAGAGATTTTGTAACCTCACGCCTGACAAACCGGTTCTCATCACCGAGTGCGATGATTAACGGGGCGATAGTATTTTTATCGCCAATGATTCGAAGAGCAATGGCCGCACCCATGCGAACATGCCAGTCCGGGTTCTTAAGCGCTGAAATAAGTGGTCCGACTGCGTTTTCCCCCATTTCGCCCAAACCTTCAGCGGCACCTTCCCGACCGTACCGGTCCTCGTCCTTGAGGGCGGAGATAAGGGGGGGAATAGCACGGTCGTCACCAATCCGCCCGAGCGACTTCGCGGCCTCTCTCCTGATATACCTGTTTTCATCGTTCAGGATCGAAATAAGAGGTTCAACGGCACGACGGTCATTGAGTTCGCCAAGGGCCCTGACTGCCTCTTCACGGACCTCGTCGTCACCGGTCTGGAGCGCCCTCACCACTTCTTCGAATGCGCCTTCAAATTTTACCTTTGCCCGCTCAGACTCCTTTCGTATACTTGCATCAAAGGTTTCACCCATGCCGGCATGCTCAAAAAATCCCTTGAGAAAGGATTCCACCAGCGATCGGTCTTTTGCATACAGTGCAAGTGCGACAAAGATAGCGATATCCATCCCTGCGTTCATAAGCGAGAGCAGGGGGTCTGGTAGTACCCCGATAAAAAAAAGATAAAAGGTAAGGATCAGTATCGCGCTTATGAGAAGTATTGTAATCTGGAGGCCCCTTTTCGGGTACCAGAGTGCAAGAAGTATAATCGGGATCAGGTAAAGATGAGGGATGAGTGGATAAAGATCAACATATAAAGCCTGATTCCGAAACCCGATGATATAGACCGTGAGCAGGAGCGAGCTCACTGCAAATGCACCAATTACTCCTAATTTAATGAAATCTCTACTGGAATTCTGGGCTTTACTGGCGTTCATGCTCGTATCTGTCCGTAACCTGAATGCTGTCTTATCACTATGATGTTGTAAACCATTTAAACGGTGTGGTATTACACAGGAGGAGTGATCCGGTTCCTGTCATATCGATAGAATTCTGAATAAAAAGTCTTTAATTGTTACAGGTTAATACCGCACAGAGTATCCTATGGACATCATGAATTTAAGGCCCTGGGTATTTTTTTACCTGATTTGCTTTGTTGCCATTCTCCTTGCAGCAACGTTTGTAGTTCAGGGCATATCCCCGTTGTTCTGGGTTAGTTCCACACTTATTCTCATGGTTGTCGGTTTTAATTTTATTCTCATTTTCACCGAGATACGGGAGCATAAAAAGAAAAAGGAGCTCATGCGGAAATTCAGCCACAATGGTGAGAAAAATGAATAAGGTGCGTCGGGCCGGTGATTGGCATGGAACGTGAGATATCACTTCATTCTTCTGTATACGAGGTTGAATTCTGGAAACGATACCGGGTAATGGGGGCGATGCTCCACCATATGAATACCCAGAAGATCCTTCTCGAAGAACTGAAAAAAGAGAGGGCTATTCCTGAACAGGCCCGGGATATGGCATTAAACGCGGTCGGTGAAGAACTGAAACAGAATATTTCCTTATTTTGTGATTTTTTACTGAATTTTATCAGTTACGGGATGCAGGGGCTGCATAAAATCGATTTTGAGATGAGGTTCCTGATTCTTGAAAAAAAAACAGTCGAGGTGGAGCGGTGCATAATTCATGTCAATGAAAGGACGCATGATGTGCCATTCGAAGTGTCGCAAGTTTTTCTTGAGGAAATAATCGAAAAAATGACCGGGGATTCCCGTGATTCGTATCCATACCAGTTAATTGGGTATTACCAGGAATACGAGACATATTTTGACCAGATGCTCGGTGGAAATCTTGAACGGAGCGGTCTCGAAATTACGGATGAGATCTTCCCGAGAAAATGTTATCATGTGATGATCCGTCTCCCGGGCCAGGTCCTGATACGGGAAGGATTCAGAGCGGATTATTGACCTTGATAAATACTTTCTGCAATGGACGGTATGACCTGAATAACGGACTCACTTCTTTTCCCAGGAATTCGGACATTCCCATAATATAATATCCTTCCATGCCCAGACCCTCGTGGAATTCGCGGGCCAGGTCATTTTTCTGTTTTTCATTGAAATAAATTGTTACGTTCCGGCAGGATACGATATCGAGATTGCGTGCAGCCGGTTTTCCTGACATCAGGTCGTGGTGAGAAAACCGGATTTTTTCCTTCAGGTGCGGTTTCACCTCGAACTTCCCGTCGCTTCGTGCGGTAAAATGCCTCCTGATCTGGCTTTCGCTCAGGTTTTCAAGGGCACTTTTATCATAGATGCCTTCGCTGGCCTTCTTTAATATTTCATCGTCAATATCGGTTGCATAAATCAGGGCATCAAGATCCTTGTTAAAGAGTGCGAGTTCGGTGAGAATAATTGCATAGGAATATGGCTCTTCGCCTGAAGAACACCCTGCACTCCATATCCTCACCCTCTGTTTCTGCCTGATGATTGGTGGAATGAGTTCTTTTTTAACAACTTCAAATACTTCCGGGTCCCTGAAAAATTTTGTTACATTGATTGTCAATGCATTTTTTAATTTTTCCTGTTCTTCCGGGTTATTTATTAGGAATTTGTGATATTCCTTGTAATCCTGCATACCGCTCGCGTTCATCCGGGAGAGGAGCCGCCTTTTTATATAATCTTCCTTGTAATTCCCACAATGTAGTTTAAATAATTTCTCGATTGTGGCAAGCAATAACGAAAAATCGTCCATAAAAAGTTATTTCCTCTCGAGATCAACGAGTTCCCTTAATATTTTTTCGATATCAATCCAGATGATCAGGGTTTTTTGATGGGCGCCGTCCTCTTCCTTCTTTTTCTTTTCTGCAGCGTCAACCTTGATTTTAATGATCCCTTTTACAAAATGCCCTGCTCCTGAAGAGATGCCTCCCTCGATATGCTCGATGTCGTTTTCATTCACCTGGATGACACTATGGACATCATCCACGATGATGCCGACATTCGAGCCCCCCGATGCTTCAGGAACAAGGATTATAATCTTCTGGTTTTCGTTAATCGGCTTTCCATGTATGCCGATAAGGTTATTGATGAATAGTACTGTGGTGATCTCTCCTCGTAAATTGATAATTCCTGCAATGTATTCGGGTGCCTTCGGGAGTGGAGTAATAGGAATCATCTCCACAATCTCGCGGGCAAGCTGGATATCCATCGCATAGAGTTCTTTTCCAATTTCGAACTCCACCACGTCAATGGTTAAGGCCATCAGGTCACCTTACTGCACTTTGAATTTGCCGACCATCTCTCGTAAGTGAACCGCCATGGTCTTGATCTCATTCGAGGCACTTGCCACCTCTTCGGTCGATGCGCTGGACTCTTCCGCAAGAGCTGCAAGATCCTCCATGCTCTTCTCTGCAGAGAGGATGAGATTATTGATGAAATCAACATTCCTGGTGACGTTGTTTGTCGCTCCTGCCTGATCTTCGGTTGCCCGCGAGATATCGGCGATGCTGTTTGCAGAAATATTGACATCAGAGACCATGCGGTTCAGGGCGTCGATTGTCGAATTCACACTGGTTATACCGCTGATAATTTCTTCATAGGCCTTTTTCATTGCATCAGCAGTCTTTTCGCTGCTCTGTGTAATGCCCCCGATGACTTCTTCGATGTTACGGGTTGCATTTTTTGATTCGCCGGCAAGGTTTCTGACTTCCCCGGCTACTACCGCAAATCCCCTGCCGTGTTCACCGGCACGCGCTGCCTCAATGGCTGCATTGAGGGCGAGGAGGTTTGTCTGGTTTGCGATATCGGTAATAAGTCTGACAATGTTGCTGATCTCGCGCATCTGATTATTCAGGGTAGTGATCTCATTCACGGCACGCTCGGATATCTGCTGCACAATCTTCATCTTGGAGTTTGCTTCGTTACCGACGCGGACCGCATCATTTCCTTCCTTTGCCACATTGGTAGTGACGGTCTTTACTTCCTGGGAGGTACTTGCAATTTCTTCTATGGACGCACTGAGATCAGAGACTTCTTTTGTGACTTTTTCAAGCTCGACGATCTGGGTCCGGACATCGTCTGAAGTCTTCTGGGCGGTGATTGCCACCTGTTGTGAGGCCTTTGCGATCTCGTCGGCACCCTTACCGACATCGATGACGGCATGCTCAAGCTGGTTGGCCTGTGCAAGGATCTCGCCGAGTGTGCCCCTTAGCTCGGAAAGAGTCTTGTTCAGGTCACCTTTGACCTTTTCAAGCGGGTCATCCTTATAAGTGACCGCAGGTTTGGTCAGGTCTCCCAGTGACAGAGCGGCAAGGCTTTCGGCAAGTTCCCCGATACTCTTCTGGAGGCGTTCTTCGAGCAGGCGTTTCTCGGTAATATCATTGTAGACGATCAGGATGTTGTAGACATTTCCGGTATTATCGAGGAGGGGTATGTAAAACCATTCGAGGATATGCCTGCCTGAAGGGAATTCGATGGTCGCAACCCCTTCCGTCCGCTGCTTGTTTTTAAGGGTGTCTTCCATCTTGCCGCCGACACTCTTGATATACTTGAAATCCTTAAGCGAGAGGCCTTTCAGTTTATCAGTGCTGTAACCTGACATTTCAATGAATGCCTTGTTGTAGACCATGAGGTCCATGTTTGGTTTTACGACGAGGATTGGATATGGATTGTCCTGTACTATGGACTCAGATCTTTTCTGAAGTTTTTCAATCTGAATCATTTTCTTTCTTAATTCAGTGACATCATTATATACGACAAAAAGGTTGGTCAGGTTATCCTGCGCATCAAGTATAGGTATTCCGTACTGTTCGAGTATCTTGACACCCGAAGGGAGTTCGATTTTAACCTCGCCATAACTTCTTTTCTTGTTTTTAATGACATCGCGCAGTCCTTCGCCCTTTTGTTCAAGGATTTTAAACTCCTTTGCATTCATTGATAGGAGTTTTTCCTTTGAAATCCCGCTCAGTGTTGCATATGCATCGTTCGTAGTGATAATTTTAAACTTGTCATCAAAGACGAGGATTGGCATGGGATTTTGTTCAAGCTCTGCCTTTGATCGGTTTTCTAATTTGCTGCACTTCTGGATAAGACTATTAATCAGCTCAATGTACTGTTTCTGGACCGGATCGGAGACAGCGTCATCGATCCTGATATCATAGTCCCCTTTTTCGGTCATTGACAGGGCATCAACAATATTCACCGTTTTCATGATTCATACTCCTTTGATAAGATCAACCTGACACAATTTGGTTACCTGTATAAGTTCTCTTTATTTATCCCTTAAAGATTTATGCGTTTTTTTCCACGCCTGAAAAAAATTAATGAAATTGCCGGTATATGGGTATAAAAATTTATTAGCTAATTTTCACAGGTATTCCAGGGGATTTCATGTTTTTTTCAGCTGGACCAGGTCCTGCAGGAGCCTGTGCATGTCAATCCAGATAATCAGGTTCTTTGTGCCTTTCTCCCCTTTTTTCAGTTCTACTGTTTTACTTTCGGCGGTTTTAATTATTCCCTTGATATGGGCGCTGGAGAGTGATGAAATGCCCCCGCCAAGCTGCTCGACTTCATTATCCAGCACCTGTATGACACTGTGAACATCGTCCACTATGATTCCGATATTCTCTCCGCCTGTTGCATCGGATGAAAGCACGATGATTTTTTTCCCGGACCGTGTATCAACGTCAGGGACGCCGAGTATGGTGTTGATATTGATGATGTTTGTAATTTCACCCCTGAGGTTCATGATGCCGCAGAGATATTGCGGGGATCTGGGAATGGGTGTGATAGGCATCATTTCCACAATTTCGCGGGCGAGGTGAATGTCAAGTGCATACTTTTCGTTCCCGATTTCAAATTCCACCACGTCATGGGTAATTATCTTTGCTGGCGCGGCCTTTTCAATTTTAGGTTCTGCTTTTACCTCAGGTTCGTGTTTCGGTTCAATAACAGGCACCGGTTGGGTGGCATGGGGTACGACTGGTTGCGGAACTGCTACAGGCGGGGGTATTTTTCTTAAATCTTCCACTTCCTCGGTTAAAAACACGACCTGTTCTTTCAACCGGTCTTCATCCTCTTTCAAAGAGGTGATATCAAAGAAAAGAAGCATGATACGGTATTTGTCCGGAGAATCCCTGACCGGGATCGGGATCCCGTATTGCTGAAGGATATGAACTCCTGAAGGAAATTCAAAAACAGTTTCCGAGACGCCAAATTTCTTAAATCTGAGGATCTCATCGAGAGTCTGTCCCTTCATTTCGAGCAGGCGAAGAGTTCCGTAATCCCGTCCGAGAAGATCTGATTCGGCAAGGCCGCTCATGCGGTTGAATGCTTCATTAACCTGCAGGATTTTCAGACCGTCATCGAGCATAAGGATTGGAACAGGATTCATCCTGACCATATGATCAGTTGATGACTGAAGTGTATCGGCCTTCAGTGCAGCCTCCTTTAAATCCTCCTCGAGATTTTTCAATGGAGTCAGGTCATGCAGGCTGAAGCAGATTGCCTCTATAGAGTCGTTTTCGTCGAATACCGGCGTGGCTGTCTGCTCTATGACAAGTCTTCTCCCGTCGTTCAGATCGATGTGAGTTTCGAGCGTTCCGGGGATTCTCTCTCCAAGGACGGGTGTAATAAGAGTCATCTCGTTTAAGGAGATCTGGTTTATTGCTGTCGGTGCCGGAGAGACGACGGATTCAACGAGTGAATCATACGTGTGGCTGGAAATGAGTTTATGACTGGATTCGTCCTTTAAAATTATTGGCACAGGGTTCTGCTCGAATGCGTCCTTTAAAAGATGTAATGTGTTGCGCTCCTCCACTATTGATTTAAATAGATCTTCGAGACCAGAAACGAGCGGCCTCAAAGGTTCAGGGAACTCTTCCTTATCCAGAGGTGCAGATGATTCACCTTTTTTTATTGCTTCAAGAGATGTGCATAACTGCCTGCAACAGGTGTTATATTCTGATTCCCCATGGAGGGGGTCATCTTTTTTCGAAGCGACTCCCATAAAAAGAGCTTTTCGTCCAATTTTTTCAGTCATGTCTGGGTCCCCCACATGTCAAGGTATACTTCATAATTATTATCACTTACCAGCTTCATCTGCTATCCCCACTCCATGATCACGCCGGCAATCTCCCGGTAGATCTTCGCAGCATCGTTATCCGGGGCAAAATGGGATATTGGGAGCCCTGCCTGCTGCGATTCGTAAATTGCCCTGCTGAAAGGAATGGTGTACACAAACCTGAAATATTTTCTCACTTCTGTTTCAAAAAGCTTCAGGGTCACTGCGTCTGCATGTGCATCCGTTCTCATTTCAGCGGATTTCAGTCCTGAAAGGAACGAAAAGATTCCCGGTTTTTTCTTTTTTCCTGATATGGAATCCCATCTGGTGAGAATTGCCATATCAGGCGATATTTTTTCGCCTACCAGTTCCTCGATATCGTTGAATATGGTCCTCAGGGTGGCAAGTCCGTTTAAGGCAAAGACCCCGCGGTCGAAGGTTACAATTGTATGATCCGCAGCGATAAGTCCATTGATGACAAACTGGCCCATGCTTGGAGGTGTATCAATCAGGATGAAATCGTATTCGTTTTTATGGGGTGCGAGAATTTCCCTGAGGATGACAGACCTGTATTCGACATTATAAAGGAAGGGTTCAACCCCTACAAGGTCAAGGGTTGAGGGCGCTATATCAATTCCCGAGGGAGAATTCACAACGATATCCTGAATGTCAATATCAGGAAACCCTTCAAATTCACTCATAAATACATCATACATGCTCAGGTCGACCGTCTCCGGGTTTATGCCAAGACCTGAAGTAGCATTTGCCTGTGGATCAATATCCACCACAAGGACCCGTTTCCCGGCCATCTGGAGAAATCCTGATATATTAAGGCATGAGGTGGTCTTCCCTGTTCCACCTTTATGGTGTGCAAAGGTAATTATTGAAATACTTCACCTCTTTTGGATTAATAATATGTAATCAGATTTTAATTTATCTTTACGCATTTTTGTTTTGTTTTTGAATTTTTACGTTTTTAAAAGGTTTTCGCCCGATTAAAAAATGTCAGGTGCATATGAAATACGTAAATTTATATGTCATTCATTTGTACTTCACATTATACGGAGTCAGGAAATCCATGGAAGATTTTACCGCATACATTGTAATCGGTTTACTGATGTTTCTGATAGGGCTTATTCTCGGGTACCTGGTTATGACGGAATATTATAAACGACGGTTCGTCAGCGTTGCAAAGGAATCGGAAAAGGTTGATTCCATTGTACCGCTTATCACTGAAATGGAGCGTGAATCGTGAAAACACAACAGGGGAGTAAGTAAAGATGGTTGATACACTGGCGTACCTGATGATCAGCGTTGTGACATTCTGTTTCGGGCTGCTTGTAAGTTTTCAGATAACCCATATCTATTACATGAGGAGGCTTACAAGGCTTGCAAAACGATGTGTCGATACCGGAACAATTGCCCCGGTCCTCATTGAACTTGAATCAGTGAAAAAAGAATAGCTCCGGGAATCAGGGTGCGTGGAAAGCCGTATCTATTTTTTCTGACCTGTTTTGCTTTCTTTATTCTGCAGCATGAGTTTACGGATTTTTTCTTTGCAGCTGTCAGATACTCCGGTCAGGTCGAGTCCGTCTATGTTTAACTCTTCTTCCTCGTCCTTTGTCATATCCACTGCATCGGCAATGTCATGATCGAGGCGTTTTGCGGTTTCCCAGCATTTCAATGCCTCTTCCTGACGACCGAGTCCGCCTTCGAGCGTGATGCCCTTAAATGCCCATACATCAGCATTTCCCGGGACAATGGCAAGGGCTTTGTCATAATATGAATTGGCGTCTTCGTACCTGCTCTCAAATGCGAAAATGTCGGCCTGAAGGACCATTTTATCGGCTTCGTTAAGAATTTCTTCTTTTTTATTCCACACCTGTTTTTTTGTCATCAAGCCCACCCCGGGAACTGGGTATTTATTGTTATTCCTGATCCAATTATATATTAGTGTATGTGACCCTTCAACACGGACCGGACGTCATTGGGTAGGAATCATTTGTCTTACGCGGTATTACGGTTTTCCTGAGTTCATGCGGAATAATCCGATTGAATCTGTCAGGGATAACGGCGTATAAAGGCATAAATAGATCATTGGTCAATCTTCAAGCAATGAGTAGCTGGTTTCTGCGGGGATGTTCTATCGCCGTGATTATCGTTATCCTTCTCTGTTCCGGTTGTATTGCTCCACCACGTGAGGATACCGGCCAGGGGGAGACCACGTCCCAGGGGGATGGAGCCGGTCAGGTCAGTACACCTACTCCTGAAATAACCCCTGAAATTATTGAAACCCAGTTTCTGACTTCTGTTACGCCGTATCCAAAGGATGAATTTCCCACTCCGAGATCGACGTACAGCAATCTCCCGATCCCGACACCGATACCTGTCGAGTACCTGACTATTTACAACAACGAACTGGCATTGAAATACAATACTGTTGCATACGAGTATATTCTTGGAAACCCGCCCCTTATAATCGATATTTGTATCAAACCAAAGACTGTGACGCGCAATATCTGGTATGTCAGTTCCTATGGATCAAGGGATGAAAAGACCGTCACGCAGACCACAATAAGCCCGTCTGCATGGTTTGAGATTATTGTGCGGGATAAGAACACCGGGGCCATCATCGAAAAGGACGGTTTTGCCAAAACCTATAGTTCCACTCCGAAGCGGGAGATACAGTTGAGGTCATCAGGCAACTATGTCATAGAATTTACCGGTAACGATGTAAATGCCTCAGTCCAGATGAGGATCCAGAAGATCGGGAACGAGACCGGCCTGACAGTTCCTTCCCAGTCCTGCCCGAATCTGTGATGGATTAACTGGATTCTTTTTTTGGTATTTCGACTGGTATGAAAAAGTACGGGTAATATCTGCAGCCCCTCGATTTTCATGCTCATTTATGAGCCGGAGGCTCATAGCGCGCTCTGTTGAAACGGACATGACCCGGTAAGGTTCACTCCGGAACCATGAAAATGTCCATTCAAAATCTCCTTATATTGTGGGTTGTTCCACAATTTTCATTCGAAATCCTCATTTTGATAAAACCCGTTCGATCCATTTCTCTGGCAGGGGGTGTCGCACCCCTCCCTGCCCCACCCGGCTGCAGGATGGCCGGCAGGCAGCGTTGATTGGGATTCTGTTATTTTTTTGGGCACTACGCACGGTCCCTGTCGCAGTATGGGGGCGCACATAAACGATCTTGGATATCAGCGCCGGGAGTGTCCCGAAGTGGAGTACGGCGAAAGAAGAGTGGTGAGAGAACGTGAAGGATGTCAACAGAGCGATTATTTCCTGTTTTTAATGGTTTTCACAATTTTATACAATTTTTATTCACAGGAAGTTATCAGGATATTCTGACCGGTGGAGATGATTCGATCAGGCAAACGATATAAAAATATGGTTATTCAGGTTTCATCTGCGCGAGATCTTCGATTTTATTTATATTTGTGAAGGTCACAAGGCCTGGATCGATCTGCCTGAGTTTGTCAACGTCGAGATAGTGGCAGTTGAGGCTCTTCACCATATCGCGGAGGGAGAGGGATCGATGATCTTTCAGATAATGCAGGAGTGGTTCACGCCTGTATACCGCGTGCAACGGTTCGAACATGTCTGGTTTCCAGGATGGAATAACCGCATCATAACTGCCCAGTTCGTTAAACAGGATGTGAATAACTCCGCTTTCGATACAGGGCATATCACATGCGCAGATAAATAGTTCCTCACCCCCTGCGGCAAGGACCCCTGCATGGATACCCCCGATCGGGCCGATACCGCTTCGGATATCGTTTACGCACCTGATGCCATGCATGTGGGAGAACCGGCGGCATTGTTCAGGGTTTTTCGCAACAAGGACAATCTCATCAACAACCCGCTCCAGCGATTCGGTGAGTCTCTGGATGAATGTTTTTCCGCCATGGACAAAGAAGTATTTCTCCATTCCATTGGCACGTCGCGCCTCTCCCCCGACGAGTACAATCGCGGACTTCATACTTTTATGCCACCAGTTATCCCCGGGTTTTCAGCAGGGGAGACTGACATTTTTTGTTTACTATTGAACCGGCTGACAAAAAACGGGCGGTGTAAGTAGTGTGAAAACCTGAGCAGGGATTTCAGGAAGAATAAAACCCGCTGATTCGGCCCCCCTGTATCCCCATCCCTGCCGTCAGAACATGTATTCATCGTACTTCTTCCTGTATCTATAATAAAATCGTATTTTTTAATTATAGGACTTCCTTTTTTGTTCGAGATCAATGAGCATCTTTTTGATCTCAACATCGGGTGTAAACCCCCCAATGCCATTTTGAGAGACCACCCTGTGACAGGGGATCAATAATGGTGTCGGATTTCTTTTCATGGCAAGACCTGCCATTCTCGGTGAAGATCCTGCCCTGCGGGCAATTTCGCCATATGTTGCCGTCGATCCATACGGGATTGACAGGACCTCGCGGTAAATATGCGAATACGGTGAACCGGGTGTCGCGGCCGCGCTCCTGAGCGGGGACAGATCGGTCGAATGACCGGCGAGGAATTTTACAACCTCCGGTGGTGCAGGCCCCCCGAGGGGTTGGTGCGAGAAGGTCACGTTCCAGACAAGATTGCCGCTCCACCAGACCCGGACAAACCAGAGTCCGAATCTGCATGACCCGCTTATGATTTCCATTTTTTCAACTGCTCGCGGAATATTTTCAGGTCGCATTGTATCATTTCTTTCTGCATCCAGAGGGGAAGACCGTTTTTTACGCGTGTTTCGAGAAACCGTTTATCTCCGAGTACGAGGATGCCCCGGTCATCCGGTGTTCGCAGCACTCTTCCAAGCGCCTGGGTCGCACGGTTGATTGCAGGGAGCGTATAACTGATAAACTCTCCTTCCTCTCCGAATTTATGCCTGAAATAGTCGATAACCATACGTCTCACCCGGTTGAAGGGGGCGAGCGGAAGCCCGATCACAAACGCTCCTGAAAGGAGATCACCGCGATAATCAAGGCCTTCGCTCCATTTTCCTCCGCAGACAGCGAATAAAATTCCGGAATCCCCCCTCCCGGGCAGTGACATGAACCGGTTCAGTGCATCGGCGGCATCCCGCGCGTCTTTGGGCTCAATTATCAGATTTCGTCTCCTTAACCGTGAATCGAGAAGGTCGGCGTACGTTTCAAGGATCTGGTACGATGGAAAATAAACCGCCAGGTTCCCCTTTAACTTTGAAAACTCGATGATGTATTCAGTTATTCGCGTGATGGTCTGACTGTCACGCCGGGTGCTGAACGAGGTAGTGATATCATCTGCACACAGGACCAGCCGGTTTTTCTCAGGGAAGGCATTTGGAAGAGAATAGGGAGTGACCGGCAGATCCTCGAAATAATATTTCCGGTAACTCTCAACCGGCGACAGGGTCCCGGATATCATGATGCAGCTGTGATGGCTGGTTGCAAGTTCCTGCAGTTTCCTTCCGGGGTCGATATTCCTGACTTCCAGATATATTTCAGGACCTTCTTTCCTGTAAATAGTAAGAAATGCGGGATCAGAGGATGACTGTGTAATCCTGAACAGAAATTCTGTCAGGTGTTCGATTGCCGTCTCACGGTATTCCCCGGCCTTGATATTTTTCTCGCGGATATATTCGCTGATCCGCATAAGTTCTTCCACGATCTCTGACATGTTGCGGTAGAGCGATCCGCGGATGATCATCCTGTCAAAGATTGTCGGATCAAACCAGTCTTCAATCTCATCGGAATTTTTCAGCCCCTGCATAAATTCACTGATCCGCGGAAGGACGTGGCGTACTGCATCGGTACCTTTCAGGTCCCGGCGGAGATTTGTTAGTTCGCGTGATGCCTGTTCAATTGCAGCTTCTTCGAGCGTGACGCTCTGGATGTTCTGCATGACGTCGCCGCAGTTATGGGCTTCGTCAAGGAGCAGAATTACCTCTCCCGGTTCGACATCGAGGGAAACATACAACTGTTCGCGAATCGAGTCGTCAAAAATGTGATGATAATTGACAATGACGGCATCGGCCTTCTGCGCCGCAAGTGACATCATCTCGTACGGGCAGACGCCGGAGCTGACCTCGCCGAGCTGCCCGGGCGTGATCCCGTGGCTGGCGACACGATCAGCCTTGGATTTCAACAGCGTTGAAGGGACCATTTTCACCGAACCGCTCTCACCCGGCACAAAGATCCTGCTCTGGATAAACTGCGGGCAGAGCAGGGGATGCTCCGGATCCATTCGCTTTATCTGCTGAAGGATGAGGGGGTCTTTCGAGGGTACAAGGGAGCCTTTTTCAGCCCTTTCGCGCATGAGCGCAGTTGAAAATTTTTTTACCCCTTCGCACCGGCGATACACATCACCCTCTCCCCCGAGCGGGCAGAGACTCTTTTTTCCGATGAGGTACGCGGTTTTCAGGCCTGGTTTCTTTGAACGGATAAGCGAAAGCTCCCGGATGAAGGTATTCAGCTGGCTTATCGTCCTGACGGCGACGATAATTTTTCTATCTTTTTTTTCACTGAGAAGAGCAGCGATAATACTCGATTTACCGCTTCCTGTAGGGGCGTCGACCATGGCAATGCCCCCGTCCCTCGCACATTGTGCGCATGTTTCCAGCATTCCGCGCTGGTACGGGCGGTAACTATTGTACGGGAACCATGCGTCGAGCGAATCCATCAGTAATAATTAGGCGTTCACTTCTTTTTATTATTGCAGAAGGAGAGATATGTGTGCATGGCAATCCATCCCATTGAATACCGTTACGGGACACCGGAAATGCAGGCGGTCTGGAGTGAACAGAACCGGTTTGACTGCATTGTTGCGGCCGAGGTTGCACTGGCGCGGGCCGGGGCAGCGCATGGCATGATCCCGGAACCGGAAGCGGAGATTATTGCAGTAAAGGCAAAAAGTGCCACACTTGACAGGGCAAAAGCCATCGAAGACGAGATCCACCATGATATGATGGCCATTGTCACGGCAGTGTCGGAGCAGTGTGGCGAGGCAGGACGGTGGGTGCATTACGGTGCCACGTCAAATGATATCCTTGATACGGCGACTGGTCTTCAGATCAGGGAATCGATCGCGATCATCGAAAAAAAATTAAAAACCCTGCTCGCTGTGCTTCTCAGAAAGTCTGGAGAGACAAAAAAGCTGGTCTGCGCGGGGAGGACGCACGGGCAGATTGGGGTTCCAACCACATACGGGCTTCGGTTTGCGATATGGGCAAGTGAAGTGGCACGGCATATCGAACGGCTCGAACAACTCAGGCCACGGGTTGCAGTCGGGCAGATGACGGGGGCGGTCGGGACACAGGCCGCACTCGGTGAGAAAGGGATGGAAATACAGGAGACCATGATGAGCCTTCTCGGTCTTTTTCAGGTGGACGTTTCAAACCAGATCGTCTCACGCGACAGGTACGCGGAATATTTCATGTTCCTCGCAAATCTCGCCACCACACTGGATAAAATAGGTGTCGAGCTCCGGTCGCTCCAGCGGACGGAAATCGGAGAGGTCGAGGAGGCATTCGGATCGCGGCAGGTCGGATCGAGCACCATGCCCCACAAGAGAAACCCGATAAAAAGCGAACAGGTATGCGGGCTTGCACGTGTCATCAGGAGCTCGGTCGAGCCTGCCCTCCAGAACAATACTCTCTGGGACGAGAGAGATCTGACAAATTCTTCATGCGAACGGGTAATCTTTCCCGAAGCGACGATCCTGGCCGATCACTGCCTCGGGCTCATGATAAGGGTCCTGGAGGGGCTCAGGCTCAACCCTGACAATATCAGGAAAAATCTTGATATGCTGCATGGTATCAACATGGCAGAATCGATAATGATTCAACTTACCAGGCGGGGGATGGGCAGGCAGACCGCTCATGAGATAGTGAGGGTCGCCAGTATGGACGCACTGGCAAAAAAACGTCCTCTTGCGGAAATTCTTGCAGGAAAGGACGAAATCACGCAATTCATGGATGAAAATGAGATCGAGATGTATCTCAGGCCGGACAGCTATATTGGTACTGCCGTACCGCAGGTGGAACGGCTGATAAAAAAACTGCAGCATTACACGATAGTGTGATGAAAAAGCGAACTATTTTTATATTTTATTCCGGTGTAGTTAAAATAACATCCCTCATTAATCTGCAGGATTAATGAGATTCCGGGCAGGGTTTCAAAAAAGCTCTTTTCAAATTTAAAATGTTAAAATCAGGATAATATTGTGTGTATTTTGATAGTATCCTCTGTAATCCTTTTTTGTTAGATAGGTTCTGTTGAAACGGACATGACCCGGTAAGGTTCACTCCGGAACCATGAAAATGTCCATTCAAAATCTCCTTATATTAGGGGTTGTTCCCCCATTTTCATAGGTAATCCTTCCCACTCTCTTAGTATTCCTCTTTCACCGCACTCTTCATCGCGACAGTCCGGGGGCTGATGCCCCGCCGCATGCGTGCGTCTCCACAATGCGATAGGGGACAGTGCTTCGTTCTTTTAAAATTTAACAGAATCCCAATCAACCCTGCCTGTAGACGATCCCGCTGCGGGGTGGGACAGGGTGGGGTGCAACACCCCCTGCCAGAGAAATGGATCGAACGGGTTTTATCAAAATGAGGATTTTAACAGAGCGGCGAAATAAAAAAAGACTCTTCTCTATTAGGTATGCAGAAAAATACTCGTATCGGTATAACATGAGGCGACCCTCGCTCCCGGACTATCCCAAAACGATTGAACCCCACCCCGCCCAAGAAAGCCATGGCGGTAATCCGGTGACTGATTCGTACAACCCCTGAGAAAACCAGGTTCATTCAACCCATACGAAAGACCGTTGGGATTAAAAAGAAATTGAGTTGTAAATCTTATTCTTCAGGCTGGGATTCTGTCATTTCCGGTTTCTTGAAGGTCTCTGTAAGGGTTATCTGCTCGATCCCGGGGATATATTCAAAGGCCTCGTGGATGATCCTGCTTCTCCACATGACCCATCTCCTGTCGTAGTTGATACCGGGCGGAAGCGTGAGGGTGACGGTACCTCCATCGACTGACAGGTCCATGTCACGTCCGGCATATAACTGGATAAGGCCTTTCAGCTGCTCTTCCGGATCTTCTACAATTTTTTCGATTTTATAGGAATAATGAAGTTCCTTACCGGCAAACGGGTGGTTGAAATCAACAAGGACACGGTTACCGATAATATCAACGACAGTTCCCTCCCCGCGCTCATCAATTTTTATCTGCGTTCCCTTTTTTGGCTTTTCACGGAATGAATTCTTATTGAATGCTTCAACTTTCTTTGAATCATGTTCGCCGAATCCCTTTTCCGGGGGGACGTCGGTCTCTCCCTCGTAACCGGCCTCTTTGCCCTCGAGTTCTTCATCAAGGCCGAGGATAACGTGGTGGCTGCCCACACGAATGGTTACCGGACCGTAACTTGCCTGTGCATTGAATATTTCTGCATCTTTTGCCTTGTTTTCATCAGTCGTATCGAATATACGGCCTGCAACAGTTCCCGAATAGTTAAGCTGAATAAAATCTCCGTTTTTAACCGGCATGAATCATCACCTTTGACTATATTACGTAGCAACGATTATACATAAAACTGTGTAAGCCATGCTTGAAATCGAATTAAAGATGAAAGTGAAGGATCTGTCTCTTATCAGGGAACGGCTGCTGCTTCACCATGCAACTCTTCTCAACAAAAAACATGAACGGGATGTATATTACAATGCCCCGCATCGTGATTTTGGCATGACTGACGAGGCGCTCCGGATACGGTTTGCCGGTGAATGTGCCGTCATGACCTACAAAGGCCCTAAAATAAAGAAATATTCGATGAAAGCCCGGGAAGAACTGAATACCGGGGTGGAATCAGGAGAAACCTGTGAAGGCATCCTGCAGAGTCTCGGTTTTTTCCGTGTTGCTGAAGTGAACAAGCTCCGTGAGAATTTCAGGTACCGGGGCGCGACCATCTCGCTCGATGAAGTCGAAGGGCTCGGGTCATATATAGAAATCGAAGTGATGGAGTCAGGCGAAATTAAAAATCCGTCTGAATTAATAGAAAAAATTGAAAAAGAACTTGGAATTGAAGGTGAACCCACCCTCTCATCCTACCTTGAAATGATACTCTCTACACGGAAAGAAGCTCAATCCTGATATCTTTTGCGACATCTCCGAAATGTATCAGCGCACAGTCGCCCATGGCGGCCATGCCGGGATTAACAAATTTAATCCCTTCTTCTTCTGCGATTCCACGCTGCTCGTGGATGTGCGCACAACAGACCAGATCGAATGCCCCGATATGTTTTCTGATACTCGCACTTCCGACATGATTCCCCCCGGCCATATCAAGAATGCCATATGGAGGAGCATGGGCGATTAAAACATTGTGGGTGGCCTTTTCCATTTTCGGAAGAACGGCGTGCAGTAAATCGTCAATCTGTTTGTCTGTCATTTCAAATGGTGTGTTGAACGGGGTCGGATTCGATCCCCCGATGCCTGCCAGCGAGATTTTCCCAAGATTCATCTGGGAGCCGTGGAGGCACACGCAATCGGAATGTTCAAGCACTTCGATGATCCCCAGTGGATCGCAGTTTCCTGGAACCGCGAAACAGGGCACATCGATGCGTGACATCAGGCCGTCGACTGTGTCGAGCGGACCCATGTTGGTAATGTCACCTGCAATAAATACTGCTTCAGCCCCTAAATCCAGAAAGGACTCAATTTTGCCGTATTCACCATGCAGATCTGCTAACAATAGCACATCCATCATGCTATAATCATTCGAAGATTATCTACTAAACCTTATCTGAGGATCACCCCATGAACCTGTCAGTTTACCCTTTAGAGAAAGGGATCCGAGCAGATGAAGGAGATCGGGGATAACCGGCCCTGTTTTGCAGCCCGCGAGCTCTGTTCCGGGCAATGGCATGAACTGGTGCGCGTGCACCGTACCAAATCGTACAATCCACCGTATGAGCCTGCATGTGGCTTTCTGGTCTTCTTCGGTCTCATTTGGGAGGCCGACTATGAAGTCTACCACAGGGATAAGATCATGGTCCCGACAACACTCAACAGCGCGGATTACATCTTCAACAGTATGGCCCCGGTTGATCATTTTCAGGACAGTGTTACTTCCTGACTGGGCTCCGAAATGGATGCGGGTATTCCTGCAGTAGTCGTTCACCAGGTCAAGGGACGTGTCACAGATGAATTCAGGTCGTACTTCACTTGGAAATGTCCCGAAATAGATATTATTCGGCAGTTTTTCAAGGAGCGCCCTGACCTTGTCGAACCTGGGGCGGATCCCGTCCGAGCCGTATGCAAAGGCGTTCGGCGTTACAAAACGTCCGTCCCTGTAGCGCGACGAATAGGAGACGATAGTGTCAATAGACCGGTGATGCATGCAATGACCGAATATCTGCGGGGTCTGGCAGTATGCGCACCTGAACGGGCAGCCGCGTGATATCTCGACATATCCCTTCATTTTAGAAAATGGCGGGTAATAATCGAGGAGAACACACTGCCCTGCCGGAGTATATTCATTTTTTGTAGCAACGCCCGGGGGCATCACTGCATTTTTATCGCCGATATATGAAAGGAGCCGCGGCAGCGTATACTCTCCTTCACCGACAATCACGTAGTCTGCATATCCGGCAACCTCTTCCCGGGATGCAGATGCATGAGGTCCCCCGACAATGGTGATGCATTGCGCGGATTCGATTTCATCCCTGTATTTTGATTCATTGATAGAATTCAGGCTGTAACAGGTAATGTCGGAATCAGGGGACTTTACATGGTGAAGGATATGCCCTTCGCGTTCGCAGGCAGCATAAAGTATGGCATACGAATTGCGCGAAGCATTGATGTATCTCCAGTTCACTCTCATGCATACCTTCCCAAAAGATATGCCAGAAGCCGTGTCATTGCCATAAAAACATTAAAACAAGAGTTTTGTATCCTGTTTTCCCCGGGAATGCGTTATCTTCATCAGCCACGCGTCCGGTAAGGCAGCAGCCGGTCAATGATCTTATAGGTTTTTCCGGTATTGAGGGAGACGAACACCTCGATCCGATCGGTATCCTTACTTCCCTGTATCTTCACCTCGGCGCCTTTTTCTGCGGGAAGTGTCCTGGTAATGACCTGCCCGTCAGGCCTGGTCACCTGTACAAGTATTGAAGTGACCGCGATCTGACCTTTTCCTCCTGCAAATATTACCTGGATTGTGGCATAGCTCGTGTCTTTTTCATTGATCTGGATCTCGACCGTACTTTCGGGAGGCAGCGTCTGAACGGGTCCCGGCTGAAGGGATCCGCCAGTGTTTCCCTGTCCGGGAATTTCCGGGATGAATCCACCCTGGGAAGTACATCCACAGAACGCAAGTGATCCGATAAGCAGGAGAGAGACGAGTGCAGGAAAAAGGGATTTTTGTTTCATGGAATGAGGTAGTATCGCGCTCTATTTCAAAATTATGCCGGGGGTCCGGAGACGGCCTCAGGTTCATATTCGAGTTCCCCTGTATCCCCGTTCACCGTTGCCACAATCCCGTCCCTAAAACCGGGATTATCAATGTCCACGCGGTCTATCATCGGAACACCGCTGATTATTGCTCCAACCGCGATAATTGGTTCTGCCTCCCTGTTTATTATCGCAGCAGGGGCATGACCGTTCTGAACGAGTGCATAAATGATGTAGGACCCTACTGTCGAGCCCTTCCCATAGGGAAATACGAGTACCGTTCCTGAAATAGATTTTCCCTGGAGTGGATGGCCTATTTCAACAATTATTCCTGTATCCGGGTCCACTCCGGATAAAAACGATATTGGAGCAGCGCTTATGAGCACGGGCCCGGATCCTGTACCTTTTGAAATTCCCCTACCCCTGACTATCATAATCAAACCTAATAAATGTATGAAACGGGAGATATATTAGTGATATGGAGGAAACCATCATCAATAGTGTCGGCAGCGATGCCGAACTAAAAATTCAGCTCAAAATACAGGATCTTGAGTCCCAGGTCCTTGACATGAAGGTCAAGAACGACGAGCTGCTGAAGGAAAATGCACAGCTCAAACGGGAAAATAATCAGCTCAAGAGGATGCCGCTTTTTATTGCGGTCGTGGTTGATATTCTTGACAAGGGAGAAGTCTACCTCAGGCAGCAGGGCAATAACCAGGAATATCTGACACATGTGAATGAAGAGCTCTATCGCCAGCTCAAGCCCGGCTCCAAGGTCGCCGTCAATAATGCACTTTCAATCGTGAAGGTCGTGGGCAATATTTTCGACTCCCGCGTAAGGGTCATGGAACTGGAAGAATCCCCTGACATAACGTTCAATAACATCGGGGGCCTTGAAAAGGAGATTGAGGAGGTCAGGGAAGCGGTGGAATATCCGCTCACACGTCCCGATATCTTCGAGCGTGTCGGGGTTGAACCGCCAAAGGGAATCCTTCTCTACGGGCCGCCCGGGACCGGAAAGACCCTGATTGCAAAAGCCGTCGCCCACGAGGCAAAAGCGACATTCATACGGATGTCCGGGAGCGAGCTTGTCCATAAATACATCGGAGAAGGCGCCCAGCTGGTCAGGGAATTGTTCACGCTTGCACGCGAGCGATCGCCCTCTATCGTCTTTATCGATGAGATCGATGCAGTGGGGAGCACAAGGACCAATGACGGCACCTCTGGCAGCGCAGAAGTCCAGAGGACGCTTATGCAGCTCCTCGCTGAAATGGACGGATTTGACAACCGCGGGGACGTCAGGATCATGGCCGCGACAAACCGGGTCGACATGCTTGATCCCGCACTGCTCCGGCCGGGAAGGTTTGACCGCGTCATTGGGATTCCGCTTCCTGACAAAGAGGCACGACTGGAGATACTGAAAATACATTCAAAGCGTATGATCATGTACGATGTCAATCTGGAAAGAATTGTTGAAATGACCGAAAATACGACTGGTGCGGAACTTCAGGCGATCTGCCGCGAGGCAGGAATGATAGCAGTCCGAAGGGAGGCATCCGGCATTTCACAGGATGATTTCCTTGCAGCAGTGAAAAAAGTCAGGGCGGAAGTCTTACTGGACAACCGCATGTATATCTGAAATTGTACCGGTTTCCCCCCTACATTTTTATTTTTATAAAGATTATCACTTTCAACAGGTGAACTGCGTGTGAATGTGCTTTTT
Source organism: Methanoregulaceae archaeon UBA467 (assembly GCA_002503825.1). GTDB lineage: Archaea > Halobacteriota > Methanomicrobia > Methanomicrobiales > Methanospirillaceae > UBA467. The sequence goes on along the minus strand of DASP01000014.1, from coordinate 291,157 downwards.
CTCCAGAAGGACGATGTCGACCTTTACCAGGTTCTCATCGCCTCCGAGACCAGCAGGGACGCACTGAGGTTCTACCATCCGCGCCAGGCCCACGGGGGTATCAGTATCGCCATGGCATCACTCGGGAGTGCACTTTCCCTTGTGTCGGATCTTCGATGGTATGTGAAGCGATATATGAGAGCGGTCCTTTTTGAAGTATCAGAGGGTATCTATTGTTCTCACCCTCTTGCAAAAGAGGTCTATTACGACAGGAGTGTGATCCTCTCCGGACCCTGGAAGTATCGTTTCAGGTATATTATCAGGGACCACATATCCGTTGATATGGAGAGGCTTTTACCCGGAGAGAGATGTAACATTCCCGTTTCAGATAATGAGGTTGTCCTTGAGGTGTGGTGCACATCGGAAGAGGTGCCTGACGGGCCCGGACAAAAAATAAAATAAAGTTATTTTTTTTCAACTTTTTCTTCGTGAAGGACTTTCTTTGCGATGATAAATATTACAAATGCGACAATTATAAAGTAAATCAGGTCAGCGAGGAATTTTCCCCAGCTGATAACGATCGGCCCAAGGTCAAGTGTGGCCTCCTGCCAGGCCCCACCCGGAATAAATGCTGTAATAACCGGCATAATAATGTTGTCCACGAGTGATTTGACGAGCTGATTTGCCGCAAGGCCTATAATAACCGCAATTGCAAGACCGATTACCTTGTATTCATACAGGAAATCCATGAATTCTTTAACGACTGTCATATCCATTCCCCCCCCGTTCATCGGGATAAAAGGTAACTTATTTTTTCACCTATATAAACCATTTTACCAAAACCAGTTATAATGCCCCGGATTACTATTACAAATGGTTTTTTCATAAATACGAAGTGGGTGTTCCGGTCACCAGACCATGAATGAAATGAAATCTTTCGCATGGATCTTTTTTCGTGTGACGGGCCATTATCCAGGTAAAAGGAATCCGGCTTCCCGTGACGACGGGGGTGTCAAAAAAGGTTCATTCCAGCGATAAAAAAAATTTGCGGCCCGGTTGAAACGCTTACTCTTCTCTTAACATTCTATGAGTTATAAATATGGGGATTTCGAATGAAAATGATGGAACAACCCACAATATAAGGAAATTTTGAATGGACATTTTCATGGTTCCGGAGTGAACCTTACTGGTCCATGTCCGTGTCAACAGATCCAAAACTGCAGAAAAAGAGGACTATTTTTTTGACCCGGTCAGGCAAACATCGCCCCGAAACTGCCTGGGTATTTATTCCTGTCGAAATCGAGACTTATTTTCTCAATGGCGTTGAGGAAATCGTTTCTTGTAACGGTGTCATGTTCTTTCCTGATTGCAAACATCCCTGCCTCCATGCAGATTGCCCTCAGGTCCGCGCCGTTTTTACCTTCGGTAAGACCGGCAATCTCGGAAAGGTTGACATCTGCATCGATGTTCATACCCTTGCTGTGGACTTTGAGTATTCCAAGGCGGCCACTCAGATCAGGCAGCGGAATTTCAATAATTCTGTCAAACCTTCCCGGCCGGAGCAGTGCGGGATCGAGGATGTCAATCCGGTTTGTAGCGCCGATTATCTTCACGTCGCCACGTCTCTCGAATCCGTCCATTCCTGCGAGGAGCTGCATGAGTGTCCGCTGGACTTCACGATCGCCTGAGGTTGTCGCTTCCGTCCGGGATGCACCTACGGCATCGATCTCGTCGATGAATATGATCGTAGGGGAATTTTTCTTTGCAAGTTCGAAGAGTTCCCTGACCAGTCGTGCACCCTCTCCGATATATTTCTGGACAAGTTCGGACCCGACAACCCTGAGGAAATAGGCATTCGTCTCATGTGCAACAGCACGTGCAAGAAGCGTCTTTCCGGTCCCGGGCGGGCCGTGCAGCAGGACACCTTTCGGGGGATCTATCCCGATTTTTTCGAATAATTCAGGTTTCTTCATCGGAAGTTCTACCGCTTCCTTAATCTCGGTTATCTGTGCCCCGAGGCCCCCGATATCTGCATAACTTTCTTCGGGGGTCTCGACGACTTCCATCCCGTATACCTGCGAATCAAAGGATTCAGGCAGGATATCGACCACGGCAAGGGACTGCTGGTTTAATGTGACTCTCACACCGGGTTTTAATTTTTCCGGGTCGATGCAGAGGGAACTCCGAACCAGAAACCTGGGTCCGGCACTGCTCCTGATAATGACCCGGTTACTGTCGACAATATCGGTTATAGTTCCAATAACGAGTGGGGGGCTCCGGAGTTGCTCGATCTCGCTCTTGAGTTTCCTGACTTCACGTTCATACCGGATCTTCTGGGTCTCGATATACCGTTTATCAGACTCTATCTGTCGAAGTTGTTCACGGAGTTCCAGGTTACGGGTCTCCATGTTGGTGACGCGGTCAAGCAGGTACCTGTACAGTTCCTCCTGGTTCTGTGGTTCCTGTGGTTGCCGGGCGCTTTCTCCCATCTCGTTTCGTTCCTCGAATAAGTATATAGGGAAAAATGATTATAAAGATGTTTGCGAGGCTTATGCAGTGTGAATTATGTGGAGCCAGGATAAATGGCCCGTCAAAGACCGTGCGAATCGAAGGTGCCGAGCTTGAAGTGTGCGCGCAATGCGCAAAATACGGTACCGAGGTCCAGCACGCAAAAAAGACAGACAGCAGAAGACCCGCCTCTGCAGCGGTACCTCTCAAAGTGCCTGTCCGTAAGAGCCGTGATGTCCTTGACATGATGGAAGGCGAGATCGTGGACGATTACGGAGAGCGCATTAAAAAGGCCCGCATGGAAAAGGGATGGTCACAAAAAGACCTTGCCATGGAGATAAAGGAGCGGGAACTCCTCATCAAGAAAGTTGAGAAGAAGGACCTGATTCCAGAGGAGGACTTAAGGATAAAACTTGAGAGGACCCTGGGTATCCGGCTCCTTGATGTACCGGCCGAAACCGAATCCGGAAAAAAACAGGGGAAAGTCGTGCCGACGCTCGGGGATGTAATATCCATTAAAAAAGTCCAGAAACAGGGTTAAACCTGAATAAGATCCCTATTTTTTTTCATTGTAATATACCGGGCCGTATGACTTTTTTCGTATCTCCGTATCTCCGGCCGTGGCTGGTATTACAGGTTGGTTTAAATAGATGCTGATCAAAAACTGAAGTATGCAAGGTGAGTGTTTTTTCGCCGGTGAACGTTTTTATCGCACCTAGCCACGTCTGTTCACCATGCACAAAGCCGGTCTCCGCAACCGTTCTTCAGGAATGTCAAACTCCGGTAGCACTGGCTGTATTTCGCTATTCTGACTATTTTACCCGGTTTGGGTATTTCTTTTATCGCCTGTTCTGAATACCGTTCTGGTTTTCAGGGACAGGAGGAGGATATGATGAGAGGAAAAGAAATTCGTCTTGAAAGGATTATGGATCGAAACACTGGAAAAACAATTATCGTTCCGATGGATCACGGGGTATCAAACGGCCCTATAGAGGGGCTCATCGATCTTGATCGTGCCGTGAACCTTATGGCAGAAGGGGGTGCAAATGCCGTGCTTGGTCATGTAGGTCTCGCTCTGCACGGCCACCGCCGTGGCGGCCGGGATGTGGGACTTATCCTTCATCTCTCGGCAAGTACTTCGATCGGGCCCGACCCGAATGACAAGGTCCTGGTAAACACGGTGACACACGCCCTTCGGATGGGAGCCGATGCGGTATCGATGCATGTTAATATCGGTGCAGATTCTGAGGCCCGGATGCTTTCAGATCTCGGGCGGATTGCCATTGAATGCATGGAGTGGGGAATGCCGCTCCTTGCGATGATGTACCCGAGGGGGAGAAATATTGAAAACGAACACCAGGTTGAGCACGTCAGCCTTTCTGCCCGCGTCGCGGCCGAACTTGGGGCAGATATTGTAAAAACCGTGTACACCGGAGATCCGGACAGCTTCCGGGAGGTCACCAGGGGATGCCCGGTACCTGTTGTGGTTGCAGGAGGGTCAAAAACCAGCGATCTCGCCACGCTTGAACTGATCGAGGGTGCCATGGACGGTGGGGCGGCCGGAATCTCTGTCGGGAGGAATGCATTCCAGCACCCGGACCCTGACAGATTTTTAAAAGCAGCAGCCCTTATCGTGCATCAGGGCAGATCTGCAGTAGAAGCACTTGAATTCCTTGAGGCGGTCTGAATGATTGGAAAAGAGATCAGAATCGAACGGATAATGAATCGGAACACGGGTAAATCAGTCATAGTCCCGATGGATCACGGGTTTACCCTTGGACAGATTGACGGACTTCTTGACATGACGAGGATCATCTCTGAAGTCAGCGAAGGCGGGGCAAACGCAATAGTCCTTCACAAAGGGCTGGTGAAGAGAGGGCACAGGAGGCAGGGAAAGGATATAGGGCTCATTATGCACCTTTCAGCGAGTACTTCCCTGAATCCGGACCCGAATGACAAGGTTCTTGTCTGCACTGTTGAGGAAGCGATCGCACTCGGTGCTGATGCAGTCTCAATTCATGTCAACCTCGGTGCGCCGAATGAGTCTAAAATGCTTGAATCCGCGGGTAAAATTGTCAAAGACTGCAACAGGTGGGGAATACCCCTGTTAGTCATGATATACCCGAGAGGAAAGGGAATCGACTCGTTCTCCCCCCAGAGTGTCGGTCACTGCGTCAGGGTCGCCGAGGAACTGGGTGCGGACCTCATCAAGACCAATTACACCGGTGATCCCGAGTCATTTGGCAGAATTGTAAGGGCATGTTCAGTACCGGTCATGATCGCAGGCGGGGAAAAAAGCGGGGATATTGAGACACTTTCAGCGATAAGGGATTCCTGCAGGGTCGGTGGTGCAGGAGTCTGTGTCGGGCGCAACGCCTTCCAGAGAGACGACCCGAGGGCGTTTGTTGAGGCGCTCTGTCGCGTGGTTCACGAGGACATGGAGCCGGAAATGGCATTGAAGGGGGGAAAATGAAGGAATTCTGGGTTGATATCAGGCCGTGGAAGAAGGAACTGGCAACTGCTGCAATCGAGAGCGGTGCGGATGTCATTGTTGCCGACCATGCCGGTCCTGTCCATGAACTTGGCCGGGTGAAGGTGGTCGCACCTGACGGTGACCTGCTGCCGGGAAAAGATGTATTCGAGGTAAAAATTTCAGGGAAAGAGAGTGAAACAGAGGTTCTGAACCATTCAAAGAACGGGTATGTCATTGTAACCGGTGGAGACTGGACCGTGATTCCCCTTGAAAACCTCGTCGCGCAGTCGGACCGTATTATTGCTGCCGTAAAAGATGAGAAAGAAGCCGAAGTTGCCCTGAATGTGCTTGAAAAAGGAACGCAGGGGATCCTTCTCCGCACCGACAGTGTCACGGTCATCAGGAAGGTGGCCGGACTTGTACGGGCAGCAGGTGAACATACGCGGATTGAAGCGTTTACCGTCACGTCTGTCCGTCCTGCCGGAATGGGTGACCGGGTATGTGTCGACACCTGTTCAATGCTCTCTGACGGGCAGGGGATGCTTGTCGGCAATACCTCATCAGCATTCCTTCTTGTCCATGCAGAGACCCTTGAAAACCCGTATGTTTCCCCAAGGCCGTTCCGTGTCAATGCAGGTGCAGTGCATGCATATGCCATGGTCCCTGATGGAAAGACCGCATACCTGTCTGATTTAAAGATCGGGGACCGGGTCTGTATTTCAGATGCATCGGGTAATCTGTATGAAGTTACCGTGGGGCGGGTAAAAATTGAGAAAAGGCCGCTTCTCCTGGTTGAAGCAGAGTCCGGTGGTGCACATGTGAGTCTTGTCCTGCAAAACGCGGAGACGATCCGCCTTGTCAGGGAAGACGGTTCAGCGCTTTCGGTCGTTGATCTCTCACCCGGAGACCGGGTTATCGGGTGTACCATGGAGAGCGGTCGCCATTTTGGAATCGCCATAAAAGAACATATCCTTGAGAAGTGAGATCATGGAGGCAGGCATTATCGGCGGGACCGGAAAGATGGGCACCCTTTTTGCAGGGGTATTTGAACGGGCCGGGTACGAAGTCCTCAGTTCAGGAAGAAAAACAGTTGTTACTCCGGAAGATATCGCAAAAAAATCCGATATCGTAATGATATCTGTTCCGATCAGGGAAACTGTCCGTATAATTGAACGGATCACTCCCTATCTGTCAGAGTCACAACTGATCTGCGACCTTACCTCACTTAAAACAGCGCCGGTGGAGGCGATGTTGAAGTCGCGGTCCGAAGTAATTGGCCTGCACCCGATGTTCGGGCCCTCTGTACAGTCACTTCGCAGGCAGACCATTGTCGTCTGCCCTTCGAGGTGCACTGACGCATCGCGTGAGACGCTGACCGCACTATTCAGAAATGAAGGTGCAAATATTACAATAAGCACCCCTGAGGAGCATGACAGGATCATGGCGGTCGTACAGGGACTTACGCATTTCATGTCCCTCTGTATCGCCGAGACGATGCGGCGGACTGGTATGAACCCGCAGGTAACCGGCCCGTACATGAGCCCCGTATACCAGATCGAAATGGGTATCGTGGGACGGCTGCTCTCACAGGACCCGGGCCTCTACGGGGATATGCTCATGTTAAACCCGTTTGTGCCTGCCGTGCTCGCGGCCTGTGAACATTCAGTCAGCGATTTGAGGGATATCATAAACGGGGAGGATGAAGAACTATTTTGCGGGATCTTCAGGGAAAATGCAAAAAATTTCAACGGCTATTGCGAAAAAGCGTCCGACGAGACCGATTTTTTGATTAAATCACTGGTGGGACGATGAAGATCGTTACGCTTGGTCCGAAAGGCACGTTCTCACATGAACTCGCCCGGAAGGTCTTCGGGGACGAGATCCAGCTGGTCCCTACAATCGGAGAAATATTTTCCGAGGTGGAGAAAAATACTGTTTCCGGCCTGATCCCCCTTGAAAACAGCGAAGCTGGCGGAGTGGGCCCGTCACTTGACGGGCTGGTCAGACACAATGTCTTTATCACCGGGGAGCTGTTCATGCCTGTATACCATTATCTCGTCTCTGCAGGCCCTGATTATGGGATAAAAGTGCTTTACGCACACCCCCAGACCCATGAACAATGCAGCAGGGTGATAGAGGCGCTGGGAGCAGAGGTGATACATACCAGCAGCAATGCGGCGAGTGCACGGGAGATGCTTAAAAATCCCGGCTCCGGGGCAATTGTCTCAAAATATCTGGCAGATATTCACGGGCTTACGGTCCGACAGGAGCACGTCGAGGATAATCCTGATAATACGACGAGGTTCGTGGTAATATCGACAAGCCGGGTCATAAGCAATGATGCAGGGAAGTGCAGCATAATCATCGATCCACAGCAGGACCGCCCCGGGCTTCTCTATGAAATACTCGGTATTTTTGGAAAAAAGAAGATCAATCTTACCAGGATAGAGTCACGCCCTTCACGCCGAGGAATCGGGAGTTATGTCTTCTTTATCGATTTTATCAGGACATCTGCCTGCAGGGAGGCGATGGAAGAATTACAATCGGTTACGAGCGTAAAAAACCTGGGCTGCTACAGTAAAATCGAGGTAACCTCATGGAGATGATCACGCGGAAAGTGTCAGGGGTGGACCTGGTCTTTGATGCGCCCCCGTCAAAGAGTTATACCCATCGCGCTTTTATTGCTGCGTCTCTTGCAGAAGGAGAATCGTGTATCAAAAATCCCCTCGTATCCGGGGATACGGAAGTGACTATCAGGGCACTTGGCCAGATGGGTGTACATGCCGGACACGAAGGAGACAACGTCAGGATTACCGGCTGCGCATCAGGTCCGCGGTGTCTGCCGGGGCAGGTTATCGACATGCAGAATTCAGGTACGAGTATGCGACTTCTCCTCTCGGTTGCGCTTCTCTGTCAAAACCCGGTTGTCCTGACCGGGTCACCCCGGATGAAGGAGCGTCCGATCGGGCCCCTTGTGGACGCGTTAAACCGCCTTGGCGGAAGGATTGAGTACCTGGAAAAGACCGGGTTCCCGCCGGTGAAGACCGGAGGGAGGCTGAAGGGAGGGACGACCGTTATTGACGGGACGGTCAGCAGCCAGTTCATCTCGTCGGTACTCATGGCAGCCCCGTGTATAGATGATGACATCACCCTTATTCTTGAATGCGAGCCCGCTTCCCGCTCCTACCTTGATATCACCTGTGATGTGATTGAATTCTTTGGCGGGATCGTCGAAAGGGAGGGGTACACCCGTTTTCATGTCAGGTGCAACGGCCGGTACCGCGCAAGAGATTACCCTGTCGAGGGAGATTATTCATCGGCATCGTATTTCTTTGCGATCGCCGCGATTGCAGGTGGGAGTGTGACCGTCAGAAACCTCAACCCCTGCTCAACCCAGGGGGATATGGCATTTCTTGCGGCTTTAAAAGGGATGGGGTGTACTGTCTGCATGGGACCTTCATCGGTGACGGTGGAACGCAGCGGCGATCTTGATGGTATCGGGGTGAACATGTCATCTTCACCTGATACTGTACAGACATTATGTATGGTCGCTGCATGTGCCCGGACGCCTACGACGATACGGGGGATATCGCATCTTAAGTTCAAGGAGAGTGACAGGATCAGGATTACCGCAGAAGGGCTCCGGTCTCTCGGGGCAGATGTGGAGATTTCAGATGACGAGATAACGATCCGTCCTTCGCCCCTTCACGGCGGAAGCATTGACCCGCATGACGATCACCGCACTGCAATGAGTTTTGCAGTCCTCGGCACTGCCACCGGCACGGTCAGGGTGCTTGATGCAGGGTGTGTGAACAAGTCGTTTCCCGGGTTCTGGGATTCTCTTAAGAGGGAGGGCCTGGTATGAGACTGATCCTCACCGGTTTTCGTGGAACCGGCAAGACCGAAGTCGGAAAGCTTCTTTCACGCCTCCTCGGGCTTCCGGTCTATGATACTGACCACCTTATCGAGGAGAGGTGCGACAAGCCGGTGCATGAGATCTTCGAGTCAGACGGAGAGGAATATTTCAGGGCCGTTGAGCGGGAGATCATACATTCCCTCCCCGGGAGCGATTGCATTATCAGTACAGGCGGGGGTGCAGTCCTTGACCCGTTGAATGTCGAGGCGCTCAGGAGAGACAGCGTCATAATCCTGTTGGAGGCGGACGAGGAGACGATCGAAAAGCGGATCATGAATACAAAAAGACCGCACCTGACACATCTTCCGTTGCGCGATGAAATATCGCAGGTTCTCGAGGAACGGAGAATTTATTATAACGCGGCGGCTGATTTTTGTGTTGATACCTCGTCAGGGAGTATCAACGGGACCTGCCTTGAGATCCGCAGGATCCTGAAAGAAGGGCGTTCAATCCGGCCTGAGCGGGAGCGTGCGGTTGCACGTATCCGGAAGTCAGGAATCGAGCCGTTTGAAGCGTCAGAACTGGAGGGGAAGATCCTGTCGGAGGGTGCGGACCCCCTCACCAGAATATACGGTATCGCAGGAGACCCCTGCACCCACAGTAAAAGCCCGTCGCTTTTCAATGCACTCTACCCGCTCTATCATATCAATGCGTATTATACCTGGTTCCAGGACCCTGATTTTTCCCGTATCCTGCGGACTGCACACGACCTTGATGTCCGCGGCCTTTCGGTCACAATCCCGCATAAGGCTGCTGCACTCTCATGTGTGGATATCTGCGATGAACATGCAGACGCAATTGGTGCGGTGAATACGCTGGTTTTCTGTTCGGGAGATATTTCCGGGTATAATACCGACTGGCTGGGTATACGGGAGCCGCTGGCGGATTCAGCCGGTTCACGGGCTGTAGTGATCGGGGCAGGCGGGGCAGCGGCAAGCGCGGTCTATGCGCTTACGTCTCTCGACATGGATGTCACGGTCCTGAACCGCACCGTCGAGAATGCTGAACTCCTTGCTTTACGTTTTGACTGCGGTTACGGGCCCGTAAGCTCGTTTGAAACCGTCAACCCCGACGTGGTCGTCAATGCCACCCCTGTCGGCATGTACCCGGGAAGCGGAAGTCCCCTGGACAAAGAATTATTAAAACCCGGGATGACTGTTTTTGATCTCGTGTATACCCCGCCCGAGACTCCCCTTATCAGGTATGCACGCCAGAAGGGCTGTACAATAATTCCCGGTATGGAGATGTTTGTCAGGCAGGCCGTGTTACAGTTCTGGTATTTTACCGGTGTCAGGGTGCCGCGGGAGAAGGTATGGGGGCTGTTGAAATGAATACGTTTGGAAGGAATTTTCGATGCACGACATTTGGTGAGAGCCACGGCCCCGCTATCGGGGTGGTCATAGACGGGTGCCCTGCCGGCATCCCCCTGACAGAGGAAGGGATCCAGCCCTGCCTGGACAGGAGGAAGCCGGGCAGGGATCCCCTCTCATCGCAGCGTACGGAGTCCGACAGGGTTGAGATCCTTTCCGGGACCTTCGAGGGCAGAACCACCGGTACCCCGGTTGCACTCCTGATCCGTAACAGTGACAGCAGGTCAGGGGATTATTCTGAATTAAGGGATATATTCAGGCCCGGGCATGCTGATTTTACCTACCAGAAAAAATTCGGTATCCGTGACTGGCGGGGAGGTGGGCGAAGTTCAGGCAGGGAGACTGCAGCCCGGGTGGCGGCAGGTGCTGTGGCGATCCGGTGCCTCGAACGTTTCCGGATTACTATCACGGGCAGAATTCTCGAAGTCCATGGAAAATCAGGACCTGATGAGATCGAACGCGAGATCCGCAGGGCAAAGGATGATAAGGACTCGGTCGGGGGAATAGTCGGGATTTATGCCCGCGGGTGTCCGGCCGGGCTGGGAGACCCGGTTTTTGGCAAACTGGATGCAGCGATTGCCTCGGCAATGATGGGTATCGGAGCAGTAAAGGGTGTGGAGATCGGGGACGGATTCCTGTCTTCACTGATGAAGGGGAGCGAACACAACGACCAGATGGATGCAACAGGGTTTATCACGAACCACGCAGGCGGGATCCTCGGCGGTATCAGCAACGGGAACGAGATCGTCGTCAGGATTGCCGTGAAACCTACCCCGTCGATCGAGACCGTACAGGACAGCGTCGATATAAGAGGTAATGAATGCAAAATATCTGTAAAGGGGAGGCATGATGTCTGTATCGTGCCGAGAATTGTCCCGGTCGCAGAGGCCATGCTTGCACTCGTCCTTATCGATGCGCTCCTCGAACAGGGAAAATATGAATGTATCAGGGAGAATGAGATATCATGAGTCTTCGTATCCGGATGCCCTGTAACCCGTTAATCCCGGGCATCCTGATTATTTTTGTCGTGTTCCTGCTGCTGTCAGGCTGCGTATCGGTACTCACTCCTGCAGGTCCGGATACCTTCAGCGGAGACGCGGGCAACGGAACGATTAAGGTCGCGCTTATCGGACAGGACTCGGCGTGGTCCTTCAGCCGGGGATGCACGTGGGAAGCGGCATTCCAGGTGTCGAACACGGGTGATACGGAGGCCGGAAATGTGGAACTCTATATCGAACTCGTGAATGCAGGCAACGGATCAGTCAGGGACACAAAAAAGATCTATATCGGGACCCTCAGACCCGGGGAATCACGCAGTGTCAGGATGGACCTTGACGGGGAATGCACAGAGGACTACACGGTCCGTGCGGTTCCGTCATTTTCATCAGCATCCGGCTGAAAAACAGTTCCTTATATCCTTTTTTAATATACGGGTGTCACCGGCCCGGTATATATCAGGTTTCGACTGCCTGTGCAGCAAAATTTATGCCTCTTCTATATACCGCATGGGATGCCTGAACTTCCAATACCCAAAAAACGATAAACTTCGCCGTCCCAGGCGGGCGCCCCGTCGGCAATTCAGTGACTACACATTACCAGGTCAGAAATCCGGGTATTCATCAACCCGGAGAAAACAAAGAGAAGGCATTTTTTATGATCCCTTCAGTAAAAGTCTGAATATTTCACGCATTTCCAGGATGTGGTGTTGCCCGGGTGCGGTCGGAATTCCCGCGTGGCAGAATACGATCATCGACCCAAAAAGCGGGAAGAGGACCCGTGCATACCTGTACTGTTCGCCCATAATGCTCGTTACAACCGGTTTTTCCGCCGCGAGCGTGAATGAACAGAGATCGAGCACATCGCGCTTACTATCCGGTTTTACAACGATTTTCGGGATATCCCCGTACGATCTTAATCTTTTCTCAGTAGTCTCCAGATCATGGAGCCCGGGCATCGCATTTACATGGTACGACGCGATGATCTTCCTGTTCAGGCTGCGGATACGTGACGAATATTGACAAAAGGACTGTTCGATATCGACGAGATCTGCATAATCGAGAAGGGGCTCTATCAGATCGTACCATTCCGCGGGCGTACCGGTAAACTGACCTCCTTCACGTTCGCTCCGCACCGTCAGGATGACCGGAATGCTGTTTCCCCTGAGAAATGAACAGATCTCTTCAGGAGTATGGTCCTGCATGCAGTCGAGCCGGATCTCAATGAAATCCGGTGATAACGCGGCTGCGGTTGGGATGAGATCAGGATCGGGTATCGCGGCGACAATCTGCATGTTCAAGCTGATGTGCGCGGGAATCGTGATAAAAGTGAGCATTTAAGCGCCCTGTTGAAACCCGTCCCGCCCTCTCACTATTCGTCTTTCGCCGCACTCCATTTCGGGACACTCCCGGGGCCGATGCCCATGATCGTATGTGTGCGCCCCCATACTGCGACAGGGACCGTGGCTTAAGTTCTTATAAAAAATCGTAAGGTCCCGGTCAACCCTGCCCACAGGACATCCCCGGGGGTAGGGCAGGGAGGGGTGAAACCCCTCCTGTCAGGAAAATAGATTAAACATGGTATCAAAATTAAGCATTTCAACAAAGCCCGGAATAAAGCATTTCGACAAAGCCTATTTTACCTGTTCTCTCCAGGACTCACTCCTAAATGGTCCCTTACAAGGATATTTGTGCCGGGCAGGACAACCATGATGCCGGAGTGCTGAAGCGACAGTATGACTGATCTTCCTGAACTGCTTGCTCCCGCCGGCTCATGGGAGTCGCTGGAGGCTGCCGTCTATGCCGGGGCCGATGCCGTGTACCTGGGTGGGAAGATGTACGGCGCACGAAGATATGCCGGCAATTTTTCCGATGAAGAACTGGCACGGGCCATCGCCTTTGCCCACCTTCACCGCGTACGGGTATACGTGACGGTCAACACGCTGCTCACGGACCACGAACTCCCTGAACTTGCCCGTTACCTGTATTTCCTTTTTGAATCGGGAGCGGATGCCATACTGGTACAGGACCCGGGCGTGGCAATGACTGCACGCATGGTTGTCCCTGCCCTCCCGGTTCATGCATCGACCCAGATGACCATTTTTTCTATCGAAGGCATGGTGTGGGCAGAGGAACGGGGTTTTTCACGTGTCGTTCTTGCACGGGAGACGCCGCTCGAACAGGTGATGGCAATCCAAAAAGAATGCACGGGGAAAAAACTGCCCGGGATAGAGATATTCATCCACGGCGCACTTTGCTACAGTGTTTCGGGCCAGTGTCTTCTCTCCTCGGTCATCGGGGGAAGGTCCGGAAACAGGGGGATGTGTGCACAACCCTGCCGGAAACCCTACCGGCTGGTGTGCGGGCCTTCCGACCGGTACGGGAGACCTGATTCTCCTGTTACCATCACTCCCGGCGACAGGTACCTCCTTTCCACGCGTGATCTCTGCACCTGTCCGTTCCTGGACAATATTGTACATTCGGGGATAGAATCGTTAAAGATCGAGGGAAGGATGCGATCGCCTGAGTATGTGGCAGTTGTCGTGGATGTGTACCGTCGTGCACTCGATTCAGTGAACCGGAACCAGTGGACCCCTGCAGATGATGACATCAGGGACCTTGCACTCGCATTCAACAGGGGGTTTACCGGGGGGTACCTCTTTTCGAACGACTGCATGGGGCGCGAGCGGCCCGACCCGAGGGGAGTATTTATCGGCACTGTCATTTCGTGCCGTTTGAACGTCGGGCAGACGGAGATCGAAATAAAACAGGAAGGGACCGTCGTACCGACACCTGGTGACGGGATGGTCCTTACCGCTCCGGGAAGTGACCGGGAGGAAGGATTTATCGTCCGGTACCCGGTGAAAAGGAAGGGAAATGCCCTTGTAATCCGGCAAAATATCTCATGCAGGCCGGGTATGCAGTTGTGGCTGACAGGGAGCCCGAAGTTCCGTAAAAAAGTAGAATCGATACGTGCCGCCGGGAAAAAGTCAGGACGCAACCAGATACCTGTTGACCTGAAACTGGTCCTGCGGCAAGGGGAATTCCCTGTGCTGTCCGGTACTTTTACCGGCCCTTCCGGGAATGATATTGTCGTATCAGTGAAGGGGAGCATCCTTCCGGTGACCGCAGAGACGGCACCGCTCGGGGTGGAACATATCTCACAGCAGCTTGAAAAATCAGGCGATACCGTATTTGGAGTCATTTCAATTGATATTTCGTATGATGGGGGGCTATTTATGCCGGTCCGGGCCTTAAATGACCTCCGGCGCCTTTTTTTCCAGGAAGCTGAATCTGCATTTCTCTCGGCATTCATCCCCGGCGCCCGGGAATTACAGGAGGCCCAGGCCAGTCTGACGTCATTTTTATCCCGGGCAGATGGCCGGATTCCCGTTTCAGGGAAAAAAAGGGAGCTTCAGCCCGGTCTCGCCATATACGTCGACAGTCCTGATTCTGTGCTCGCAGCCTGTGAATCGGGAATCAGGACAATTTACTATGAACCCTCCGGGTTGACCGAAAAAAATACCGGGCAGCACCGGGAGCAGAACCCGGGATGCCGGCCTGAACCGATGAAGCGTTGTATCCTGGATGCACTTGCGATATGTGCGGGAACCGGCTCGACACTCGTCTGGAAATGGCCGCACATAGTTACTCCCGGTTTTTCCGCCAGTGCCTACCCTGTACTTGCCGACCTTCTGGCCGGCGGTCTCGGGGGGGTTATGGTTGAAACGGTGGGATTTGCAGAGAGGATCCATTCATACACACCGGCAATGAAGGTCTATGGAGGTGCAGGACTGAATATCTGCAATAGTCTCTCGGTGGCGGATGCCGGGGATCATTTCTTCTCCCTGACTCTCTCGCCCGAATTGTCCATCCAGGATATAAGGGATCTCGGGAGCCGGGCCATGTGTCGCGATCTCCCGACACGGCTTGAGATGATTGTGCAGGGAAGTCTTGAAACCATGGTGTCCCGCGACAACCTGCTTCTTACCCTCCCGGCAGGCACACAGGCAGGACCCTGCAGGAAAGGAAATTTTCTGGGGTTGAAAGATGAAAGGGGTAAAATTTTCCCCTTTTTTGTCGACGATGAAGGATGGACGCATATCCTGAACTCTTCCGAGACCTGTCTTATCAATCACCTGCCTTCAGTCGTAGACGCCGGGATACACTCGTTTTCCATCGACGCCCGGCGGAGGGGAAGTATGTATGTCAGGGCCGTTTCAGCTGTTTATACAGATGCCCTTCTGATTCCTGACCGGGATTTGAAGTCACCCGCCGCCAGTGAGGAATATGAACTCCTCAAACAGAAGGTGCAGCAGATATCGCTTGGAGGCATCACTGCCATGCACCTTACACGCGAACGTGGCGGTTCCTGATTTTTTCGGGAGGTCATCTCTCACAAGTTTTTTGCAGAGTAAGACCAACTAGAATCCAGTGGATGAGAACAATGGCTGAACCTTTTATCCTGATCAATTTAAAGAGCTACACCGAAGGGAGCGGACAGAGGGCACACCATATCGCTGAAGCCGCAGAAATTGTTGCAGAAGAGAGCGGCGCAATAATTGCGCTGGCTCCGGGTTTTATGAATATCCACCCGATCAGCATGCATTACGCAGTCCCGGTGTATGCCCAGCATGTAGACGGGTGGGAACCGGGGGCGCATACAGGGGCAATCACTGCGGAAGCCTTAAAACAGGCAGGTGCAACAGGATCGCTTGTCAACCATTCGGAACGCAGACTGACACTTGCGGACTGCGAGGCTGCCGTCAGGGCCCTCAGGGCATCGGGACTGATATCGGTGGTCTGTTCGAACAACGAGACTACCAGTGCAGCGGCAGCTGCCCTCTCCCCGGACTATGTGGCTATAGAACCGCCTGAACTGATAGGGAGCGGTGTTTCGGTCTCAAAGGCGAACCCTGATATTATCAGGAAATCCGTCGTTGCAGTGCAGAAGGTCAATCCTGATGTGAAGATCCTTACCGGTGCAGGGATACAGACCGGTGAATGCTTAAAAATAGCTCTCGAGCTGGGTACAAACGGAGTTCTGCTCGCATCAGGCGTTGTCAAGGCCAAGGCACCCATTGCCGTGCTACGCGACCTGGTCTCACTTCTCTAACGATCGACAATCAGGGAGATAAGGTCATGTTTTGTAATGACGCCCCTGACTTTCCCTGATTCCAGGACCAGGACCGCATGGTTGTGCTGGAGGATTCTGACAACCGTTTCCACGTCCATGTCAGGGGGAACGGTCGGAAATCCCGATTCCATAAAATTTTTTACAAGGTCCGTATGCCCGCGGTGCAGCGCCTGTTCTTCGATGGCGTTGACAATAGAAGATTCGGAGATACATCCGACCGGAACCCCTGCTTCGATGACGGGGATCTGTGAAATGTTATTCTGGTCCATTATATCGACAGCTTTTGTGATCCGGTCTGCAGGTGAGACAGAGAGTACCGGCATGTGCATAACCTGCGCCGCACTGACCCGCGGTCGGACTGCGTTGTTTAAAACCTGAACAATTTTATTTAAGGTGCTTACCCGCGGGTCGACATTCCCGGCCTCAATCCGGGCTACCATCGACTGGCTGATCCCTGCCTTTTCGGCGAGTTCTTTCTGGCGTATCCCGAGTACTTCGCGTCGTGCCCTCAGTTCTTCAGGAGTGGGAATATGCATATGGTATTACTAATGGTGATATAATTTTTAAAAGGTGTGCATGTCATGCATATACTAGATGGAGTGGGAGGAGTAAGCCCCCTTCTGTTCGTTGCGGCATTCAGCTATGCACCATACCCGGGCGGTGACTGAGCGACCTTTATGCCCTGTTTTGGCTTGCACCCGCAGGGATTCACCGTTTCATCGTATCCTGTTCCTCTGTTCAACGAGTTATCTCATGCACGAATTGCATTTCTCGCCCGGAGGCTCGGTCGTTTCATTACTAAGAACAGGCCGTGTCGTTTCTGTGCCATTGCCGTGACTCTCGCCACCCATACTTGCATATGGCTGCGTGCTCAGCAGGTGGGGGGACTTTCCTCAGCAGCATTTCTGCCACCGTCAGCCGCACTCTCCCTCTCCTATTATTATACGAGAGCTCATTATTTACTCTTAATGGAAGTGCTCAGCAGGGAAGAGGGTGTGCTGGCAGTGCGGCTTGCCCGGTCCACCCTTGAGAATAAGATCTGTGGGACAAAAATGCCATCATTACCCCTGACCAGTATCTACAGGGAAAAAAGGGGCGTTTTTGTGACACTTACAAAAAAAGGAGAGCTCCGGGGGTGTATTGGATTTCCGACACCCGTATACCCGCTCAAAGAAGCAATAGAGGAAGCTGCAGTATCGGCGGCTTTACAGGACCCGCGTTTTTATCCGGTAGGGCCACAGGAGGTGTGCGAACTTAAGGTAGAGGTCACTATCCTTACGGTCCCGTGCAGACTTGACGCCGGACCGGCACAACGGCCGGATATGATTGAAGTGGGAAAACATGGCCTGATTGTACGTAAATCAGGAAGAAGCGGGCTTCTCCTCCCGCAGGTCCCGGTCGAATACGGCTGGAACAGCCGCGAGTTCCTTGACCACACCTGCATCAAGGCAGGGCTTCCGCAGGGATGCTGGCAGTCGGACGATACCGAGATCTACACCTTTGAAGGGCAGATATTTCAGGAACAGGAATCGTAACAATGGCAATATTTTTTGAAACAGTAGCCCGCGATATCGCGGGACGCACTGGTAAATTAAGGGTCGGGGACAAAATCATGCGGACCCCTGCCCTCCTTCCGGTTATTAATCCCCATATCCAGCTCATACCGCCACGCGATATGCAGGAGATGGGTGTGGAAGCGCTGATCACCAATGCATATATCTTCCACCGGAGTCGTGAGTACCGCGAGCGTGCGCTCGCTGAAGGCCTGCATAAAACACTTGATTTTGACGGGATAATCATGACCGATTCGGGGTCGTTCCAGCTCTCGGTCTACGGCGATGTTGAGATAACAAACAGGGAGACTCTCGAATTCCAGAAAAAAATCGGGAGCGATATCTGGGTCCCCCTGGATATTCCCACTCACCCGGATGCGGACAGGGAGACGACCGCACGTGAACTTGCAATCACCATGGAACGGTTAAAAGAGGCCACCATGATAATGGGGGATGACCACCAGCTTGCCGGTCCTGTCCAGGGCGGGATGTACGAGGACCTGCGGGAAAAGACCGGACGGGAAGTCGGAGACCTCGGTTATTCCTTCTGCCCGATTGGAGCGGTTGTCCCTCTCATGGAGTCCTACCGGTTCAGGGACCTTGTAAAGGTCGTCATTGCAGCAAAGAAAGGAATTCCGGCATCTGCCTGCGTGCACCTCTTTGGTGCCGGGCACCCGGTGATGTTTGCACTTGCGGTGGCAATGGGATGTGATATTTTTGACTCTGCCGCATACGCGCTTTACGCGAAAGAGGGCAGGTACATGACCCAGTCAGGGAGTTACAAATTAAAGGAGCTTGTTGAACTCCCGTGTGCCTGCGAAGTCTGCCGGAAGATGACTGCAGAAGAGCTGAATACATCCCCTGACAGGGAACGGCTGCTTTCGTTTCATAACCTTTCGGTCAGCCTTGCAGAGATCTCACGGATCAGGCAGGCAATCTATGACGGGGTGCTCTGGGAACTTGTTGATGAACGGTGCCGTTCACATCCTGAACTGCTGAAAGGGTACCGTGAACTGCTCAGGCATGCCGACCTGCTGGAACAATCCGACCGGGTCTCAAAGAGGCGGTTTTTTTACCGCGGGACGGAAAGCTGCAGCCGCACCGAAGTAATCCGGTACAGGCACATGATCCCCCGTCTTCCTTCCGGGAAAAGGGTTCAGATATCCCTGGACGGAGGGACGAGAGAAGGGTTCGACCAGGTGCTCTTCTTTAAACCGCCGTTTGGTCCGTACCCTGCAGAGTTAAAAGAAACATTTCCAATCGGCCAGAGCGAACTGCCCGAGTGGGACGATGATATGGTACGTGCGGGCTGCAAGGGAATTGTTGTATACACGCAGAGCAACCCGGGGACAGAGGTCACCATCTACTGTACCCGCGAATGGCATGATCTTGTCAGGCAGATGGTTCCGGGTGCAGAGGTGAAATGTGACGACATTTGAAGTAAAAAAACGTGACGGACTGGCACGGAAAGGGATATTTATCCATGAAGGCGTCCGGTTTGACACCCCGTCCGTGATAGAGGCGGAGACGATTTTTCCGGCTTTATCGGAATGCACCTCCCGGAATATCCCCCTTTCTGCAGGAAAGGACTTTACCACAATGTACGAGTGGTGCGGTGAGGGTCAGCCGGTGTGGGTCCACCCGGAAGGATCGTGTACGCCGGATCACGGCGACGTTGTCCTTGTCCGGAACTGGCATACTGCGTCCGGGAACCCGCGTAACTATGTAAACTGGCTGACCGCCTTAAAAAGCCGCATCTTCCCGGATACGGCGTGGTATGCACCCGCTGCCGCACTTCCGTCAAACGTTGCGATCCTGTGCTATTCAGGGTTCGACTTCCTTGACTTTACAGGAGTTGACCTTTGTTCGGTGCAGGGGTTGTTCTGCATGCCAGAGGGGAATTTTTCAGGAGACCTCATTGAGTCAGGGGTCTGCACATGCAGGGGATGCGAGCAGGGGGACCTTCTCACGCACAACCGTATGGCACTTCTGCGGGAAGTCGCGCTTGTATCGAAGTATATCAGTATGGGGCAGCTCCGGGAGCTTGTCGAATCTCGGTGCCGCCTGCATTCCTGGCAGGTTGCAGTCATCAGGCACCTGGACAACAACTATCCGTTTATTGAAAAAGCGGTTCCCGTTGTACGGGATAGCGCCCTCGGCGCCACCACCGGCGAGACCCTGAACAGGGTCGAAGTGAGGAGGTTTGCCGAACGCGTTATCGGACGTTATGTTCCGCCGGAGTCGGAGGTGACCGTTCTCCTCCCATGTTCAGCAAAAAAACCCTATTCGCTCTCACAGAGCCACAGGAGGTTTGCACAGGTTATCAACGGCAGGGCACTGGAACTGATCGTCACCTCGCCGCTCGGCCTGGTCCCGAGGGAACTGGAGAATATCTATCCTGCAGCACACTATGATGTCCCTGTTACCGGTTACTGGGATGCGGAGGAGAAGGCCTTCATATCCTCTGTCCTGGCACGCTATTTTGAGCGGCACACGGAAAGCAGGTATATCGCACACCTCGAGGGCGGAGCCCTTGATGTGGTTATGATGGCTGCAGAACGTACCGGGACTGAGGTGGAGGTTACCTGTACCGGTCGTCCCACCTCATCGGAATCGCTCCAGTCCCTTGAAAGCGCGTTATCCGGTATGAGGAAGGTCAGGCAGAACCTTGTCCGGGGCACCTGCTCCTGGCAGTTCAACTGTGTTCCTGATACAAAGGGGATGACAATAAGGGGAAGATATCCTGAAATTGCCGTCATGAAGAACAGGACCCCGCTTTTCACGCTCGATACCGGAACCGGGCTTCTCAAGCCGACGTTTGCCGGCTGGGAATACATCAGCAGCGGTTATCGTGTCTATATCGACGATTTCATTCCTCAGGGTGATATTCTCGCACCCGGGGTCACGGGTGCGGATCCGGCTGTCCGCGAGGGAGATGAGGTTTTAGTGATCGGTCCGCGTGCTCTTGCCACGGGAAGAGCATCGATGAACGCGGAAGAGATGGAGCGATCTGTCCGCGGTGTTGCGGTCAGGGTGCGTAAGATAAAGAATGTCAAGATGCAATAGATGTGAGAATCAAATCAGATCCGATATGGAGTGAACCTTTTGTACAGGGTAGAAGAGACAAAACTGCTCGCAGAACGGGTGTACCAGATATGGGTGAATGCGCCGCATGTCGCACGACATGCCAGGGCGGGCCAGTTTCTCATAATAAGAATCGACGAGACCGGTGAAAGAATCCCACTCACGATCTCTGCGGTAAACGGGGATACTGTCAGAATAATCTTCATGGCAGTCGGAAAGACCACGCAGCAGCTGGCCACGCTGAACGCCGGAGACGCAATCCTGGACGTGGCCGGCCCGCTGGGAAGGCCGAGTGAAATACAACGATATGGTACCTGTGTTGTTATCGGTGGCGGGGTGGGAATTGCCAGCACCCCGATTATCGCACGGGAAGCAAAAGAAGCCGGTAATTATGTAATAGGGATAATCGGTGCGAGAAATGCAGACCTTCTCATCCTCGAGGATGAGATGCGGACCATCTGCGACGAGCTTTTTATCACCACGGATGATGGTTCGAAGGGTACTCACGGTTTTGTCAGTGATGTGCTGAAGGCAGAACTCGAACGAAGGCCGGTTGACTGTACGTGGATAATCGGCCCTGCCATCATGATGAAGGTAACCTCAAATGTCACGCGTCCCTACGGGGTGAAGACCTTTGTCAGCCTCAATCCCATCATGGTTGACGGGACCGGGATGTGCGGTTCATGCAGGGTGCAGGTCGGTGGCGAAACTAAGTTTGCATGCGTGGACGGTCCCGAGTTTGATGCACACCAGGTGGACTTTGACCTGCTGATGCAGCGCCAGCGGATCTATACCGGGGAAGAACGCGAATCGCTTGAACATTATCACCGCCATGATTGCAGGTGCGGGGGAGATTCCCATGAGTGACCGCCCTGCAGATGAACGGGTAAGGGATTTCCGGGAAGTTGACACCGGACTCACCCCTGACGAGGCGATGGAAGAGGCAGGCCGCTGTCTCCAGTGCAAAAAGCCGGGGTGTGTCCGCGGGTGCCCGGTAGGAATTGATATTCCGGCGTTTATTTCTGAAATTGCGGCCGGGAGCTTTGACCGTGCGGCGGCGATAATCAGGAAAGACAACATCCTCCCTGCGGTGTGCGGCCGGGTCTGCCCGCAGGAGGTCCAGTGCGAAGGTGAATGCATCCTGAAGGGAAAGGAGATCCCGATAAATATCGGCGGGCTGGAACGATTTGCCGCAGACTGGGAACGCATTCATGCGCCGGCACTCCCGGAAACAGGAAAGCCGACCGGGAAGAAGGTTGCAGTGGTCGGGTCAGGTCCTGCAGGGTTAACGGCAGCCTTTGAACTGAAAAAGCGCGGGCATGATGTGACAATGTACGAGTCGCTTCACAAGGCCGGGGGAGTGCTCATGTATGGAATTCCCTCTTTTCGTCTTCCAAAAGAGGTCGTGCAGGCCGAGATTGATCAACTCAGGTCGATGGGTGTGAAGATTAAGCTCAACCACCTCGCAGGCAACAGCGTCACCGTGGATGAATTAAAAAAATTCGATGCGGTCTTTATCGGCACTGGTGCGGGGCTGCCGTTTTTTATGGGAATTCCGGGAGAGCAGCTGGCAGGCGTATACTCGGCAAACGAGTTTCTGACCCGTGTTAACCTTATGCGTGCTGACAGGTTCCCTGAAACGGACACCCCTGTGAAGCGCGGGAGCAGGGTCGTCGTTATCGGTGGCGGCAATGTTGCGATGGATGCGGCAAGAGTCGCCCGGAGACTCGGCGCCCGGGTGAGCCTTGTCTACAGGAGACGCGAGGAAGATTTTCCTGCGCGAAAGGCTGAGGTCGCGCATGCAAAAGAGGAAGGGATCGAGTTTGTCCTGTGCGCAAACCCGGTCCGGATACTCGGGGAGCAGTGTGTGACCGGTGTGGAATGCATCAGGATGCAGATGTGCGATCCTGATCAGTCGGGACGGCCCGAACCGGTACCCGTCGAGGAGAGCACCTTTTTGATCGATGCAGACATGTGCATCGAAGCAATCGGGCAGGGACCGAATCCACTGCTGATACGGAAACTACCCGGGGTTGAATACGGAAGGAAGGGAAATATCATCGTTGCAGATGACGGCAGGTCTTCACTGCCGGGATTTTATGCCGGGGGAGACGTGGCCACCGGGGCAGCAACGGTCATCCTGGCAATGGGAAGTGCAAAAAACGCCGCCCATGCAATCGACCGGTTCCTCAGGGACTGAATCTTTTTTTATAGGTCTTATAAAAATTCGGGGCTTCTGAAACATATACCGACGGGTGTTCACACCCGAACCATGAAAATCTGAAATATTTACGAGGGTTCCCTGTATCAGGGCCTCCCCGGGGCACGGCGGGGCAAGGAGGTTTAATCATGATTAGTTCACGGATCCCCCATAGAAACACCTGGCCGCGTGAGATGGTGTGGGGCATTCATCGCACCCGGCGGGGCTGAAATCACGCCTCTGTTACCCCCCCTGTAATCCGATAAATATAGTACACTTTGTTTTTTTGGAAAAGAGAAATCAGAAGAGTCTTTTATTGCGGGAGTGCCGGGGGCGTCAGACCCCTGGCAGTATTCTCTCCCCGGTATCCGGCTACCCGTTCAGGAATAGGCCCGGATAATCCCTTCATAGATGCGGGCTGCGTTTTCGAGTGCAGTACAACGCACCCGTTCGTCGACCGCATGAAGGGTTGATATCTCTCCCGGGCCATACTCGACAACGGAGAACCCTGAATTCCTCAGGTGACGGGCATCGCTGGCTGCCCATTGCACGATTGGAAAAACGGTACCGGGATAATGCCGTGAAATTTCCCTGCAGGTCACTGCGACGATCTTCTCTTCCGGTGAGGTGATAGAGGGCGGTGAAACGCCGGCACATGAAGCATTTCCATGCGGGGCGTGCTTCTGCAGCATTTCAGTCAGCCATTCGATTTCGCATCCCCAGGGTACTCTGAGTTCAAGTTCGAGAGAGCATTCCCTCGCAATCACGTTCGGTTTTTCACCGCCTTCTATCCTGCCCGGGTTGAACATGACATGGGTCAGAATTTTTCTGACATCTGCCATACCAAAGAGGTCTTCCAGAACATCGGCAGATTGCGCTACAACAGGCTGTAGTTCCGGACCGGGATCGAACTCCTGCCTGTGCACGTCTTCGAGGTAACGGAGCAGTTTACATGCCTCCATAACGGCACTGACACCTTTGACAGGGTACAAGGAACCATGTCCCGGTTCTCCTTCAAACCGGTAATTCATCCTCAAAAGTCCTTTCTGACCGATATTCGGGTGCAGTTCGGGTGTCGGCTCCGCAATCAGGCAGTCACAGGGAGAGAGAAGTCCCTCTTTGAGGAGCGACCTGATCCCGTAATCGCCCCCGGTCTCCTCGTCGCATACAAAACAGAGGTCGCAGGGGAGCTCGCCCTCTTTTTCGACGACCGATTTGCATGCCCAGAGCAGCGAGGCACAGCCGCCTTTCATGTCGGTTGCACCTCTCCCCCATACAAACCCTTCAGCGCATATCCCTTCGAAAGGGTCGTATTTCCACCCGCCGGGTACCGCCGGGACAACGTCAACATGGCCGCAAAGGAGCAGTTTTCCACTCCTATGGGAATTAATCAGGTTCCACCGCCCTCCCGGGCTTTCTATGGCTGTGGTTTTAATCCCGATGCTGTCGGTAAAATCACTGATATACCGGATGATCTCGTCGGTCCCGCCGGGGGGGTTTTCACTCCTTATCTGCACCAGTTCAGAGCATAGCCTGACAACATCCATCCGGAAAATCCTCCTTCAGCTCTTCGTTTCAGTATTATACTTTTCAAACAGGGTCGAAAGCGACCCTTCCATGTAGAGACTTTTTAAGAATTCAGGTTCGAAAAAGTCGTCTGTCATCTCAAAAAACACCTGGGGACTGATTGGGCTCTTTGAATCAGGGTCAGTGACTATCCGGAAACTCCTGTATGATGCCCGGTCCGCAGGGTCGTAAATACATCTCCACAGGGCCGGGAGGCGCTCAAATTTTTCAGGAAAATGCTCTTTCAGCCAGACAATAAATCCCGGGAACTTTACCCGGTCTCCCTTTTTCTCCTCGTCAATCCGCCAGCGCATATACTGTGCGGCCATGATATTTTTGGGGGACTGGATGTTGTAGGCCAGTATTCCGGTGGTATAATCGATATGGGCGAGCGCATCAATATGGTAAAAAAAAAGCACCGGGTGCCAGAGCGACGGGTCATGGAGCATCAGTGATTTTTCATAAACGTGTTCAAGAACCTGTACATATTCCATATTGCCGTTCATAATGAGCTATCATCCGGCAGAACTAAATAAATTCCGGAAATAGCAAAATTTTCCTGCCAGATAAAAAAAAGTGACGATTAATTTATTCGTAGAATGGTTTTCTTCGCTGCACTGCATCGATAAAGAGTGCTTCAAGTTCTTCGCCCGATGCTCCCCTGATATCTACATGGTTGTCTGCCCGTAAAAGGCAGGGCTTAAGCTTTCCGTCAGAAGTGACTCTCAGGCGGTTGCAGTATGCACAGAATTCGGTATTGTGAAGCGGCCTTACGACTTCGACTTCAGCGCCGTCAAGACAGTATTTTTTCCGGTGATGCATGCGGCGGGTAAGAATCTGTTCAGAATGCTTTGAAAAGTGTTCTTCAAGACCGTTGATTGCCTGGTGGTACTGGCAGTCGCGGAAGTCCATCAGTTCGATGACCTGGAGGATGATGTTCCTGTTTCCACGGACAAATTGAAGAAAATCATCCATTTCATGCTCGTTGATATCTTTTAAGATCACCATGTTGAGTTTAATAGGGGTAAGACCTGCTTCATCTGCAGCAACAATCCCCTCGAGCACTTCACCAAGGGAATCCGAGCCGGTAATTTTTTTGTACGTCTCGTGATTAAGGCTGTCAAGACTGACATTCACCCTTGACAGACCTGCAGATTTCAGGTCAGGGGCGATATCGGCAAGAAGGGTCCCGTTGGTGGTCATCGACGATTCCATTCCCTTCGGAACCGATTCGATGATCTCGCACACATCTTTACGGAGAAGTGGCTCTCCGCCGGTGAATTTTATACTCCGGATTCCGAATTTATCGGCTACCCTCATTATTTCCGCAATTTCTCCTGCGGACATCTCTGCTTCCGGTCTTATCTCCCCTTCTGCATGACAGTAAATACAGTTCAGGTTGCATGACGGAGTAAGGCTTATTCTTAAGTTTGTGACCGGCCGGTCATAGGGATCTTTCAGTCTCATGTGGCTGACCTATAAAATTTTTGGCAATGATGTAGATCTCTGCGCTTCCCTTTCGTGAAGAATGTGTTTTATATGTCTTCACCGAGAGGAAATGTTCTTTCACCCGGTTCAGGAGTATATGGAAATCCTCGCCCTGGAAGGATTTTACTAAAAAATTGCCTCCCGGTTTTAAGACCGTGCAGGCAAACTCAAGGGCCATTTCACCAAGACCAATGGCGCGGGCCTGGTCATAGCTGCGGTGACCTGATAGTTTTGGGGAGGCATCGGATACAACCACATTGACGACTCCCATGACTGCCCTGACCTGTTCCCTGATCGAAGGCTCTGTCAGGTCGCCGACAATCGTTTTCACGCCTTCGAGAGGAGGAACGGGCGAGAGGTCAACTCCGACAACCATGCCTTGCGTCAGTGACCTGATTACCTGGAGCCAGCTCCCGGGCGCTGCGCCGAGATCCACGACGTTGTCATCATTGCGAATAATTCCATGACGATCCTGGACCTCTATTATTTTATACGCAGCGCGGGAGCGGTAGCCTTCCTTCATTGCACGTGTATAACAGCTGTCCTTTCCCCACTGAGAACCCATTGACGTAAACTCCTTATTAATCCTCCAGCGGAGGCAGAATGAAATCAGATATTATTAAAAATATGATTGTATAGTTAATAATAATAATATAAGGGGTGTATGATGTTAAAAGCAACGATTGATGCAGATATTCTGAAGGAGTCCATCGATGCCATATCGGCGTTGGTCACCGAATGCAGACTTCACACCGATGAGACCGGTATCAGCACCCGGGCAGTAGATACCGCTAATGTGGCAATGATATCGTTTCATTTGAAAAAAGAAGCGTTTGAATCATTTAGTTCAACAAAGAGTGAATTAGGACTTGATATCGCCAAAATCAAAAATATTTTTGGTATGATGGGAAAAGAGAACCTTCTGGCACTCGAGCTCCCTGATGAGGGGCACAAACTGAAGGTAAGTTTTGAAGGGTACCAGTATTCCATCACCCTTCTTGACCCTAATACCATCAGGAAAGACCCGAACATCCCGAATATCAACCTGCCCGGCAAGGTCGTACTTTCCGGAAGTGAACTTAACAATGCAATAAAAGCAGCAGCCGTGGTATCCGACAAGATTGCGCTGGGCATTGATCCTGCAACACAGACCTTTTACATGGTTGCAGAAGGCGACACCGATCATATCCGCAGGGAATTCGGGAAAACCGAGGTTAATTTCATAAATGGCGCCGAAGCCCGTTCCCTCTTTTCCCTTGATTATTTAAAGGACATGGGAAAGGTTATGAGCAGGGCAGAAGAGGTGGAGTTATCGCTTGGCATAGACCATCCTGCCAATTTCTCATTTTATTTAGCTGGTGGAAACGGACACGTGGAGTACCTCCTCGCACCCCGTATTGAGGCTGATTGATGAGGGTCACCCTTGACCTGAAAGATTTTGTAAAATATCCTTTTTTAAAAGAATCACAGCAGTTTATCGGCAGCTATGCGGATTCCATCGAAGAGTTCATCCAGACGAACACGGGGAAGATCGCGTTGCGATACGCACTCGGGAGAGTCCGGGACGCGCTCGGTGACCGTGAAAACCGCGAAAAGGACTCATCCTCACCCGGATCGGACAGTTTCGGTGTAAAACAGGCGGTCGCAAGCTACGCGCTTGCACGTGTACTGGTATCCTGCCAGAACGATCGCTCACTGATCGAGAGACTTACCCGGTTCGAGGCGCAACGGGCCTATTCATTCCTTATTGACGAGGAAGAAACCAAAAAAGAGTATATTGCGTGGAGTGTGGGAATCGATATCCGGAACCCTGAAATACCCTTTATCCGGTATGTCGAAACGGTATCCGGGCTCCGGGATGACCGGTGGAGGCTGGTTAACCGCGAAGTCAGGGCAGGCATGGTAGCGGTGACACATGAGGAGATGGATGAGCTGGTCAGGGAACAGATAAGGGTTCTCCTGACCCGCCAGCTCCCGTTAAAAGTCCCTGAACGGATCTGCCAGCTTTTGCAGCCTGCCCTTGAACAGGTTACCCTCGTATACCAGAAGCAGATGCTTGAACGGTTCGGGACGGTTGAAGAAGACAGCTTTCCTCCCTGTATCCAGGCAATACTTATGGCGCTTACCTCAGGGACAAATATTACTCATGCAGGGCGCTTTGCAGTGACCGCATTTCTCCATAATATCGGGATGGACAACAACAAGATCATTGAATTATATTGCCGGGCCCCTGATTTTGATATTTCAAAGACAATGTACCAGGTTGAACACATATCCGGGAGGGGCGGCACCGAGTACACCTCGCCATCCTGTGCTGCGATGCGAACGAACGGGTTATGCGTAAAACGTGACGCTCTCTGCGAGAAGGTAGGGCATCCGCTCAGTTACTATAAACAGAAGAAAAGAAAGGGTAAACCGGCTCCTACGTGATCTTCTCGCCGATAATATATCCCGCTCCGCTCATCGAAATGATGAAGACAATGATCGCGATTAGATATGCGATCCCTGCACTCTGAATCAGATCAGGGAGGAAAATGACCAGTATTAAAAAGATGATAAAACTCCCCGCCGCAGAGAGAATATCCATAAGCCGTGGATCCATACCATATATTGTCTGCATACATGCCTATATCTGTATCCGTGGAACATTATGCCCTGTCGCGTGTGCATGCTGCATATCATGCAAGGCGGGGCCCGGGTGAGAGGGACCCGGAGGAAGAACGGATGTGAACTATGAGTGATCGCGAACGACAGGAGGTCCTTGATTCTCTCTGCGAGGCGTTGACCCTTATGCAACGATCCATGTATGGAGCGCTGGTCCCTGATTCCGGGTCGAATATTGCGTATGCAACATCAAAGGCACGGGATCTGCGGGATGTCGCATCGTTCCGGGACAGAATTCTGCGTTCCGGGGACCAGATAGTGGTGACAGGACTGCCCTCATTCGGGGAGCACACCGAGGTCGCAGGCATTGTTCTCACTGCGATGAAATTTGACCCTGATATCAGAAGCGGTGCAGTGGTGAGGTTTTCTCAAAAAACCGTGGATGTGTTAAAAGACCTCTTTTATGAGGTGTGTTGTTTTGACAGGGCACGGGAGCCTCCCGGTATCAGCACCATGGACTGGGGTGTCGCATCATGCTGTCGTGAAGGCGTCCCTGATGTAATCTTTGATTGTGGCGCACCCGGAAAAGAAGCACTTATCAGGATTTTTGCGGAAAATCCTGTCGAGGTGGTCAATATTATTGCAAAGATTCGCAGCAGGTCGTAATTTTTCAGCTCCTTTCTGTGAGTAGAGATAAAAAATGTAAAAGGGTGCGGAAAAAATGAGAATCCTTCATTATTTTAAAATTCTTTGTATTGAAAATCACATGTATGCGGCGATATGCTGTCGATTGTTTCCCTGACCTTCGTTTTGCAGGTAAAAACCGTATGGGAGGTAAATACATCGATCCGTATCTTTCCGGAGCGCGATATGCCCACGACGGAATAATCCCCGGAATATACGGATAATTGCACTATTCCGTCCGTATCGAATGAGACGGTCTTCCCGTTTGATGCAGATATCCCGGGAATTATCGAGGGGCGTGAAAAAGTATGCTCTATTCGGCTGACGGCTGCAGTTCAACGGACTGTTTTAATATTTCTTCGAGCACTTTGAGCCGGGCGGCTTCGGGGGAGGTGATGCAGACGCCTTCGGAACCGTATATCGGTTCAAGAAGGCTGCAAAAAGCTTCCTGGGCTTTAACCACCCTGGTAAGATGGCAATATTCTTCAACAAACGTCCGGGGAATTCCGCTGTCACAGGCATGTTTTGCTTTTGCATGAACTGTTTCATCCGTCTCGAATGACTGGCGCACCCGCCCGGTGAGCTGCTTGTGATCGACGGGTTTCATGATATAGCCGTCGATAAGCGGGGTATAACGTTCCGCCTCTTCGGGGGTGGGCTGTTTTGCGGTCAGCATAATCACCCTGATCCGGTTGTTTTCAGGGTCTTCCCTGATACGTTCAAGTGTGCTCCAGCCGTCCATAGGTTTCATCATAATGTCGAGGAGGATAAGATCGGGTTTGTTATGCGTGATGGCGGTGAGGCATTCCGATCCACTGAATACTCCCTGAACCCGGTAGCCCTCCATTTCCAGCATTATCTGGTAAAGTTCCACAATAGCCGGGTTATCATCGACAATCAGAATGCTGTGTGTCATTTTATCAACCAGTTATTTTATACCTGCAGAGGGTCCGTCTTGGATGTATACAATGATGATATCAGGGACCAGTATGGTTTGCCTGTGCGGGAATGACTAATTTTTTATATCTTATAATACTAACTTTTTGCTTTCAGATGGGTATGGCCCTCTGCGCTTTCACAAGGGTTTAGTTCCGTTTCATCAGAACATTTCCCGAATAAAAGGAAACGATCCCGTGCATCAACATGATTTCAGGGTTTATTTGTCCGGAACGAACCGTATCAGTGTCTTATTTTTCCGGTTTGACCTGCCCATACGTTATATTCTTAAAGTATCATCGCGCATAATAATAGATAACCGAGAGGACAGACGCATGGGAATAAAACCATCCTATATTAAATCGGTCGGCGTGGAACTTATCTCCAAGTACGGCCCGAAATTTTCCAACAGTTTCGACGAGAACAAGCAGATTGTTACTGAAGTAACGACTATTGAAAGCAAGCGGGTCAGGAACCGGGTCGCCGGGTACGTCACAAGAAAGATAAATACAGGAAGACACTCATAACCCTACGTATGTTCGAGGGAGTGCTTCCGGCAATTATTACCCCTTTTCAAAGAAATTCTTCGATGGATCTGGACCTTGACGGTCTGCGGTCAAACATTGAATTTCTTCTCTCGCAGGGCATCCATGGCATTGTACCTTGTGGATCAACCGGCGAATCTGCTACACTAAGTTTTGAAGAACACGATCAGGTCATAGCGACGACTATCGATGTTGTGGACGGGAAGATCCCGGTACTAGCCGGGACAGGCTCGAATAACACTGCAGAGGCCGTCCGGCTGACCAGGACGGCGAAAGACCTTGGTGCAGACGGGGTTCTCATCATCAGCCCCTATTACAACAAGCCGAATCGATCCGGCCTTTTAAAGCATTACGAGGCGCTGGCCGACATCGATATCCCGGTCGTGATGTACAATGTCCCGGGGAGGACAGGACAGAACTTACCTCCGGATCTCGTGATCGAGCTTGCCGAACACCCGGGTATTGTAGGGATTAAAGAAGCAAGCGGGGACATCGCACAGGTATCGCGCATTATCGAGGGGACAATGGACCTCGAGTTCCAGGTAATATCGGGTGATGATGCTCTCACACTCCCTATGCTGGCTCTTGGCGGAGCAGGGGTCATTTCTGTTGCGGCAAATGTTCAGCCAGCCAGGATGGCGGCCCTGTTTGATTATTTCTGTGAGGGTGATCTTGATATGGCCCTCGATCTCCATTATGAACTCTCGCCCCTGTTCAGGGCGATGTTTATCGATACAAATCCGATCCCGGTTAAAAAAGCAGTTGAACTGATGGGGATGGCCGCAGGCCCGGTACGGCTCCCGCTGGACGAGCTTGATGCAAAAAAGACCGCACAATTGTCCGAGGTGCTGGCGACCTATGATTAAAGTTGCAGTGTGCGGGGCCCTTGGAAGGATGGGCATGACGATCGGGAGAATAGTGAACGAATCTCCCGAATTTCAGCTCGTCGGTGGAATTGACTTAAAACCGGGATCATTTTACGGGGTTGAGGTTTTCGAATCCTCAAAAATAGATGATTTTCTTGCCGTGTCAAAACCGGATGTTGTTATTGATTTCACTGTAGCCGCAGCGGCCGTTGAAAATATCAGGGCTGCAGCGCGGCATAATGCGGCGCTTATCGTGGGTACAACCGGCTTTTCAGATATCCAGCGTGCAGAAATTGCAAAAGCAATTGAGGGGCATGTACCCGCGGTTATTTCAAGCAATTTCAGCATCGGCGTCAATATTTTCTGGCAGCTGGTCAGGGAGGCGGCGCGGCTTCTCCCTGAATATGATATCGAGGTGACCGAAGCCCACCACCGTTATAAAAAAGACGCACCGAGCGGTACTGCAAAGACAATTCTCCAGATCCTTGATGAAGAACTCGGGGAGAAGAAGAAACAGTACGGCAGGGAGGGAATGATGGAAAGGGGCAGTGAAATCGGGGTCCATGTCATAAGGGGAGGAGATATCGTCGGTGACCATTCAGTTATGTTTGCAGGAAATTTCGAGACGATAGAGCTTTCACACCGGGCATACGACCGTTCTGTCTTTGCGCAGGGAGCGGTTAAGGCCGCGTACTGGGTGATGGGGAAACACCCCGGTATCTACGGAATGGGGGATGTCCTGAATCTTACTGGAAAATCCGACAGATAAAATGGTAAAATAGAAACATATTTGTTTTAAGTGTACGAAGTTTTAGTGGAGTGTTATTATGACAGCAATAGTTGATATGGAAAAGTGTACGGGCTGCGAAACATGTGTTGATGAATGCCCTGCAGCGGCAATAACAATGGAAAAGGAAAAAGCAAAAGTTGATCCCGACCTGTGTGTTGACTGCGGGTCCTGTGTGGATGTCTGTCCTTCTGAGGCTATTACCCTCGAATAAAAATCAAACGTTTTAATAACTCCCGTGCTGTAGCTATTTTTAATTATGATAAATGTTGGAGTGCTTGGTGCTACAGGAGCTGTAGGTCAGCGATTTGTCCAGCTTCTGGCTGAGCATCCCTGGTTCAATTTAAGGACGCTGACGGCCTCAGATAGGAGCGCAGGGAAACTGTATCGTGACGTTGTCAACTGGAGACTGGATGTGCCATTTCCGGAAAATCTCGGCGATATCAGGATCAGCCCCACTACCGTCGAAAGCCTGAAAGATGTGGATCTTATTTTTTCTGCACTTCCGGCAGATATCGCCTACGATGTAGAGCTGGCGTGTGCAAATGCAGGAATCGGGGTATGCAGTAATGCGAGTTCACACAGGATGGGCCCGGATATACCACTGGTAATACCGGAAGTTAACCCGGATCATCTCGGGCTCATTGATGTGCAGCGTGACAGCGGCAGGGACGGGTTCATCGTGACCAACCCCAACTGTTCGACAATCGTCCTGATGCTCTCACTTGCACCCCTGAGAAAGTTTATCTTTTCAGATGTAAGAGTTGCAACTATGCAGGCGATATCGGGAGCGGGGTTCCAGGGTGTGCCTGCGATGGGGATTTTTGACAACATTATCCCCTATATCGGCTCTGAAGAAGAGAAGATGGAGACGGAATCACTGAAGATAATGGGGACGCTTGATGGAAAATCGGTCCGGATGGCGCCCTTCCGTGTCAGTGCGAGTTGTCACCGGGTTCCGGTCATCGACGGACATACCATGGCGGTATGGACTGATATAAGGGAACCGGTTGATGAGGTGAAAAAGGCATTCAGGGATTATAATCCCCCGATCAGTGACCTTCCCACCCAGCCTGCGAAGTCTGTACAGTACCTTGATGAACAGGACAGACCACAGCCGCGCCTTGACCGGATGAGGGGTAACGGGATGACCGTCTCGGTGGGAAGAGTACGTGAAGGTATCAGGTACGTCACAATGGGACACAATACCATCCGTGGTGCTGCCGGAGCCTCGGTTATGAATGCAGAACTGATCTACACCAGGAAGTATCTCTGAAGGGGGGAAGATCATATGCTTAAGGACAATACAGTATTCGTCGGAAACAAGCCAGTTATGAACTATGTACTTGCAGTAGTAACACAATTTAACAACGGTGCAGATGAAGTAGCGATAAAAGCACGTGGTAAGGCAATATCAAGGGCTGTCGATACCGCTGAAATTGCCATGAACCGTTTCCTTGAAGGGGTATCAAAGAAGGAGATTGTCACATCGACTGAGATCATTGATACCGACAGCGGAAAAACCAATGTTTCAAGTATCGAGATCGTTCTTTCAAACCTGAAATGAAATCCCTGGAAACAGGACCTGTGACACGGAACGGATAAATACCTTTATCGTTTTCGTCGATGAGACAGGAAAAAAATTTTGTTCTTTTTCGAGATTTATCCAAAAAACGCAAGTAATCACTTCTGATTGCAATATAGTATCTACCAGAAAGGATATATGATGCAGAACCGAATATATTGCATAATGAGAGGTATAGCCATCGCAGTACTTACCGTTTTTTTAGTAAGTGTGGTAGCACCGGTACTAGCGGTGAATGACGATAAATATGGATATATTACTATAGAGAATGTTGATATTTCCCTGGAAAAGGGGAAGGCACACATTAATGTAAAGTATTCACTTGATGAACCGACACGGGTAATCGTTCTTCTTCTTGGAAAACAGGATTTAAAAAACAAGTTGTTAAAAATCCTTAATTATGATGATGCCACGGTGAAAAATATTGATATGAACAATGCAGAACTTGTTGTTGAAGATGTATCGTATAATTACGGCCGTGGAATATACTGGTTCCCGGATCACCAGTTCAATGTAATTGTTCCGGCTTTACGTATCAATACGCCCCAGATTTCCCGCGAATTTTCTTATACCAATGAAATTCCAAACGGTATCGGCTATTTTGATGTTTAAAATATAATATTCCTGCCTGTGTATTCTTTCAGATAATTTTTTTGAGGCTCATTTCAAGGGTGTACAGTGGATGTTCATTTTTAACCGGGATGGAGTGAGAGTGTGGAGTCTTTCCTGTCCTGACGTGGGATACCGACGTTCAACAAATGTAATTGTAATATGGTCTGCCGCACGCGACAAGGGACGGCGTTTCAGTCACCACGAGGGGCCGCCTGTTCCGGAAGCGAACGCTAAAGTCTTGTTTTTTCTGAAATGCCGGTGTTTCAGTGACTGCATATGATTTATACATAACTCCCTCTCTCATACGGCTCTTGTGCAACCGCGAGCGGAATTTTTACAGTTTCTGGCGGGTACGAACAAGTTCAATTAAACGGCTTAACGGTCTTTTTTCATATCCCTCAATGAGCCTGAAGGTTCATAGCACGTTTTATTGAAATGCTTAATTCCGGTATCATGTTCGATCTATTTTTCTGACAGGAGGGGTATCACCCCTCCCTGCCCCGCTCCCCGGGGATGTCCGGCGGGCAGGGGTTGACCGGGACCTTACGATTTTTTTATAAAAACTTAAGCCACGGTCCCTCTCGCAGTATGGGGGCGCACACATACGGCCATGGCACCGGCCCCGGGGAGTGCCCGAAGTGGAGTGCGGCCAAAGAGGAATAGTGAGAGTACCGGAAGGGTTTCAACAAAGCCCGGTTTTTTATAACTGTCAAAACTTTATTTTTACCTTCAGGCATGTCCGATGGCAGTTCATCCCGGCGTATCGATGACCTATGACATGAGCTGATAAAAAAAGTGACCGGAAGAGTTGGTCTTACCTGGAAATGTCATTCGCGGATGTTCCCTGATGGTACACGGGTTATATCATGTAGTTCCTGTTATGACCGCATGATTTTTCAGTG
Organism: Methanoregulaceae archaeon UBA467; assembly: GCA_002503825.1. Lineage (GTDB taxonomy): Archaea > Halobacteriota > Methanomicrobia > Methanomicrobiales > Methanospirillaceae > UBA467. Next base: position 255,367 of record DASP01000014.1, on the reverse strand, counting down.
ATTTCGGAATGATAAACGATGACTGTTCATATGAAGGCACTCCTTTTTTCGTATAGGTTTTTTGAGCATCGGAAAGGTCCATCCCGTCGTTGAACAGGCAGAAAAAAAAGAATTCAGATTAGTTCGATAATTTCCGGATTTGCATGCTCCTCGAGATACCTGTTGATAAGATACTGGACTCCGACTCCGGCAAAGGCACAGGCCAGCCCGCCAAGCGTCCCGAACAGGATATACTGCAATGCAGTCGTTGTGGTAAACGGAAAGTCCGGGATATTGCTCATGGAGATTACATAAATGCTTGCGCCGTATGCGATAAGGCCGACTGCACCGATGAAGAACGGAAAGACAATAACTTTTGCCAGGCCCTCGCGGTCATGGAAGAAATTATCGATGATAATCCCGACAGACGATACAATGCCTGCGAGGGCGATCCATAATACTGCTCCATAGACGAATATCAGGAAATAAAGCAGCAGCCCTATCTCTGCATAGTACAGGAGCACATTCATCAGGCCAAGGGCAATTCCGATAATGATCAGCAGGATTCCTGCGATATAGGTGATGAATGAATACTTGCCCCTTGTCAGTGATGTATGGAGTGCATTGATAAAGCCGGTAAGGATTTCATCAAGTCCGAACCCGCGATAGAGGAGGTAAATTCCTATCACCCCGACAACGGTAATCAACGCGATTTGAGGGTAACCCACCAGGTAGGTGATTGCCCAGAGCAACATCGCGAGACCGAGCGGGACCATGACAAGACGGGAGATCTTCGGATCGTTCAGCAATTTTTTAATGATGTAGTATGTCCCCTCGAGGTTGGGCATCTGGCTGACCACAACCCTCCTGATGCTGGAAACAGGGATTTTTGACTGTACAATCGGAATGACAAACTCGTCTTCCGCCCCGTCTGCAACAATGATACAGCTGGTGGAACCGGTCTGTTCAACTACATATTCAAGGGATGACGCGATCTTTCTGTCCCCTTCGATCATGTGCATATGATTGCCTGAGATGACCGCTACTTCAACATCTTCGCCGTTCGCCGAAAGCTCGTCATAAATTTTCACCGCCATAAATATGGCATTGACGTCAGAGTCTTCAGGATCGGCCAGTCCAAGGATGTTTCCCGCCTTGAGGCATGCGGCGCGCCCAATAACCGGGCTCTCTATTTTGCCTTTAAAACCAATATCGTCGTCACGATCGACACTAAGGATAAGGGTGCGCCCCTTTTGCATTACTATAGAAAACGCGATAATTCTATTAAATCATTGCCTTGGTTTCAAAAAAAAGGGGTTATACAAGTTTGGAACGCTGAAGGAGTAAAAGATCGTCTGTGGTCAGCTTCTCGCCGGCACGGAACATTTTAAAGAGGTGCTCTGCCTCTTTACGAACAGCTTTTTGTTCCTTTGTAACTTTTGTCTTTTTGGTCTTCTTCCGGAGACCGCTGATAACCTTGTCGTAATCACGCAGCTCTTTCTGGCATGCGATGAAATACTTGTGCTCTGCATCCGCGGATTCCTGGGCCTCGACAAAACTCTTGTGGGAAGCGTCGGCTTCTTCCCGTGACTTGTCAGCCTTGCGGTAGAAGTCAACCATCATATCATGGTGTTTCTGGGCGAGCTCGGCCATTTCGGTCACTTTTGCATGAAGTTCGGATGCCTCTTTCCGAAATTCACGGGCACTGGTGATTTTTGCCTTGATCTCTTTATTTTGTTCGAGTTCGGCTTCCTGCTCCCTCATCGACTCTTTCATCTGCTTGATCTTTTCGATGAGTTCACGTTCTTTATCGGTGCTGATGACTTCAGTCTGCTGCCGAAATTCGAGATGCTCAATCTGTTTCTGGAGCTCTTTTATTCCGCGGTTTTTCATTCCGCCGTGGTCTTTTTTAAACGACTCAATCTCATCAAAGAGGACGTTGGCCTGCTCGTTTATTTCGTTTCGCTGGTCCTTTAATGACTGTACTTCATTATTGTTGTGGTCACGAAGTTCCTTGTTTTTCTGGGCCTCTTCAACGTACTCACGCGTCTGGTTGTTTAAGGTATTCCGCTCGCGGGCATATTTGCTGGCAAGGGCGTTGAGCTCGTTCCTTCTGTTTTTGTGCTGTTCAGACTCGGCAAGAATCTTTTTTCTTTTTTCAATCAATTCGTTCAACATGCATTACCCATCCTTGACCCTCTGGTCAGGTCTGATATCCCTCCAGGATGCGGGATGGCTGAATATAATAGAAAAAGTGTCTGAATGAACGTCCGGCAGGACCGTACAGGTGCCCTGTACTGGCAGGCCATGGAGTCTTCCGGCTGATGCCCGAAGCTTCGGGCAGGAAACGTGACTGATATAAAATCGGAAATGTTTACCCGGCGATAAGGGCCTTTGTTCAACAGTCTGTCCATTGTATTCAACTCCCGATACAAGAAGGTCGCAGAAAATCCCGTTGATGCGACCCGTCACACTATGTCCTATTGTGAGGGATAATCAAAGATTTTCTAGTATTTAAACGTCATCAATCCTATTAAGGATTTCGTAGTTCAAAAAAAAACAGGATTTTTAGGTGGCGAAATCCTGTTCCAAATTTTAAAAAAGCGGAATGTATCTGAATGTTCAGATTTACCGCGGCAGTTGTCAATCTAAGGTGCTGCTGATTCGTTTACCCTACCCATTCCAGTAAGCTTCCTCCGCTTGTAAAGTCCCGGGCCTTCCGGTTTTTCGGCATTACGGGGGCTTTCGGGTTCTCCCGCTTTGCATCGATCTCTTCCACGACGGACTTGTAGGACTGCCTGTTCCCGAGGATCTGGCCGTTCTTGACGCCCGTCATAATTGCCAGTACCCGAACCTTTCCTTCCATGTCGTTTCTGACACGTGCGCCCCAGATAACGTCTGCATGGGGGTCAAGTTCATAGGTGAGCGAGGTTGCGATCTCTTCGGCATCCTGCAGGGTCAGGTCGCTCCCGCCGGTGATGTGGATAAGGCTCCCGGTCGCTCCCCGGTAGTCGATATCGAGCATCGGGTTGCTGAGGCATTCCCTGACCACGCTCTCAGCCTTGTTCTGCTGTTTGCTCTCACCGACAAGCATGACGGCGACGCCTCCCTTGCTCATGATTGCGCGGACATCCGCGTAATCGATGTTTATCAGTGATGGTTCGGTGATCGTCTCGCTGATACCTTTGACGGTCTCACCGATCAACTGGTCCATCACTGAGAATGCCTGACCGAGCGGGAGGTTTGGCACAAAACTTTTGAGCCTGTTGTTGTCGAGGACAATGACGGAGTCAGCCGCAGCCGCGAGTGCTTCCATTCCTTCCTCGGCCCTGATCAGTCGTGCCTTCTCGACCTGGAACGGGTAACTTACCATCCCGACGACGATTGCGCCCTGTTCCTTTGCAATCTGTGCAACGACCGGAGCCGAACCGGTCCCGGTACCGCCGCCCATTCCTGCGGTGATGAAACAGAGGTCTGCTGATTCAAGGAGTGCCTCCAGGGTCGGGCGTGCCATCTCGGCCGCCCTCTTCCCTACATCGGGGTACCCTCCGGCACCAAGGCCCTTTGTCAGGGATTTGCCGATGAGTACACGCTTGTCGGCCTGGATCATGTCCAGGTGCTGCTTGTCCGTGTTGATGGCGATTGTCTCTGCGCCGTTGACACCCATGTGGTGCATACGGTTGATGGTGTTGTTTCCTGCGCCGCCACAACCGATGATGACAATCCGTGGCTGGCCACAGAAGTCGTCATCAATTGAATTAGCACTGCTCTTCATCTCTTTTTCGATTTCTGCGTTTTTAAGCGCTTCGTTGATGATTGTCTGCATTGTTCAACCCTCTAAACCTTGAATGAAACCTGGTCACTTTCTCTCAAGACACGAGCCGCTCTTTTTTCGATGAGCTGGCGGACTGCATCTCTTACTGCCTCAGATACTGTTGGAAACTCCCCTGCTTCCACCATTGATTCGAGCATTTCGATCTGCTGGTCTGGCAGCCTGAGTGTAATCCTTTTCATCGGGTCTCTCCTGAAATGTGACATCCGTCTGACACTAGTCAGACGTTCGTCAGTCATTGAGGTGACTTCTGTCTGACTTTAGCAGATGATTCCTACTAACACACAAAGGTATATATAGTTTTCCATATACTTCCGGGGCTCTGGCAAGTAATTTATTGTCCGGGCATCAAAACCTTTTACAACAAAAGAGGTCAGGAATTGAGGAAAATTATTCAGGAAAAGGTTATTCATGGCGGACTTGTGAAAAAATACCATGAAGAGACCGGGCAGGAGATGCTTGATTTCAGTGCGAATATCAACCCTTTCCCCCCCGCGCTTCATCCGGAGTATCCTGCATCCTGCCTCGGGCATTATCCTGACGACAGTTATTCTCTCCTGAAAGAGGAGATATCGCGTGTTTTTCATCGACCCCCCGAAGAAATAACGGTGGGAAACGGATCAATCGAATTGATACGGGTGTTTTGCAGTTCAGTACTTGAACCCGGGGACAGGGTCAGGATTGATACCCCGACGTTTGGCGAATACGAGTTGTCTTCCCGGCTTGCAGGGGCGGTCCCGGCCGGTGACGGGGAAGAGTACAGGACCCGCTTTATCTGTAATCCCAATAACCCGACCGGGAAACTCGTCAGGGCTGCGGAACTAACACGGGACCTTAAAGAATGCAGGGAAGATGGTGCAATGCTTTTCCTTGACGAGGCATTTATAGAACTTGCCGATCCCGGCCAGAGTATGTCGGGATGCCGTGAACCTGATCTCTTTATCCTCCGTTCGCTCACCAAGAGTTTTGCAGCTCCGGGGATACGCTTCGGGTACGGGTTCGGGGACCCTGATCTTATCAGTACGATGGAAATGGTCCGGCCTCCATGGAGCGTCAATTCCTTTGCAGAGAAGTTCGCACTGGAATCGTTTAAAAATTACGGGCTCCTGGAAGATTCCCGCAGGAAAATCAGGGCTGAACGTAAATGGATGCTCCATAAACTTGCACACCTTCCCCTTAAAATCGAGCCCCCGTCAGCAAATTTTATTCTTCTTTACACAGGGGGCGATGTAACGGAACTCTGCCTCGCACTGCTTAGGAAGGGGATTCTTGTGCGTGACTGTCACTCGTTTGGTCTTCCCGATGCAATCAGGGTTGCGGTCCGTACGCGGGAGGAAAATATTCGTCTTATTGAGGAACTGGACGCATGCTTGCGCTGATCCTTGCCGGAGGGTGTGGAAACCGACTCTCGCTTGGCGAAAAAGCACTGGTTACCATCCTTGGAAAACCTATGATAGAATATGTGACAGATGCCTTTCATTCTGCCGGGTGCGAGGTCGTCGTTGTCCTTTCGAGAAAAACGCCTTATACCCATAACTGGTGCAGGGTCATGGGAATCGACCATATAACCGCGTCGGGCAAGGGGTACGTGGATGATATTGTCGAGGCCGTGAACCTGCTCGATGAAAGGTGCCCGCTTTTTACGAGTGTATCCGATATTCCGTGCCTGCACGAAACGATTATCAGTCATATCAGGGACCTGTATTTTCAGTCAGGCAAAGATGCGGAATCGACATGGGTGCCGGCTTCACTGGTCAGCGAAGCAGGCTGCAGGGTCCATTTTTCAGAAAACATTGACGGGACAGAGGCCTGCCCTGCGGGAATCAATATTTTAAACGGGGCGAGGATCACCGAGGAACAGGATGAAATCCGTATCCTGGTCCAGTCAAGGAGGCTTGCGTTCAACGTCAATACCAGGGAAGAGCTCAGGCGTGTCCAGGACTACATGGAGGCAGGTCTGCCCCTGTAATATCCCGCGGACTCTCCGGGCATCGGCGGTATGGTTGCCACTATTTCTCTTCTGCGTCGTTTAATTCTATTTTTAAATCATTTAAGGTCATATTGGAGAACTAATATAAACAATCAGAACCGATAGGTACATATATGCAGGTCTCACGGGAAATTGAGCTCGAAGGTCATGTCATTGATTCCGGGATAATGACAAAGGTCTTTGACAGGATTATGGACATGGGAGGCAATTTTGAAATTGTCGTGTTCAATGTCGGAAAGCGCAAGACCGACCCGAGCTATGCACGCCTCAAGGTGAATGCAGATACCGACTCCCAGCTGTTTGAGATCCTGAGCGAAATCCACCGTTTCGGCGCCCGCCTGCTTGAAATCAAGGACATCACCGTCATCCCGGCAGAAGGAGACCGCATCGTTCCCAAGGGATTTTATTCGACGACACATCACCGGACTTCGGTAAAATTCAAAGGTGAATGGCTCCCTGTCGAGTATATCGAGATGGACTGCCTCATCGTCGTGGATACCGGACTGATGAAGGCGGTCTGCACGCCCCTTTCCAAGTTGCGGAAAGGAGATTTCGTCGTTGTCGGAGAGGCCGGTGTCAGGGTCACCCCCCCTGAGCGGCCCAGGCAGATGAGCAATTTTGAGTTTATGCACGGCACGGTGTCCCCTGAGCGGCCCAGCGAAACGATTATTGCGAAAATTGCCGCGGAAATACTGGAAATCCGTAAAAAAGGAGAAAAAATAGCGCTTGTTGGCGGACCTGCAATCATCCACACCGGCGCAGACCGGGCACTTGCAGAGCTGATCCGGAAAGGGTATATCAACATCCTTTTTGCCGGCAATGCCCTCGCAACACATGACGTGGAGTATAACCTGTTTGGGACGTCGCTCGGGATGGACATCTGTACCGGAAAACCGGTGACCGGGGGACATAAAAATCACATCTATGCGATCAGCGAAGTGATGCGGGCAGGGTCTATCAGAAAAGCGGTAGAGGACGGTGTGATCACCGGGGGAATCATGTACGAATGCGTGAAGAATGGCATCCCGTTTGTCCTTGCCGGGTCTATCAGGGACGACGGACCTCTGCCTGATGTAATTACTGATGTGATGGTTGCGCAGGACCGGATGAGGGAGCACATCAGGGACTGCGGGATGGTCCTTATGGTCGCCACACTGCTGCACTCTGTGGCGGTCGGGAACTGCCTCCCGTCCCATGTGAAAACGATATGCGTGGATATCAACCCGTCATCGGTCACCAAACTGATGGACCGTGGTACAATGCAGGCGATCGGTGTCGTCAGTGATGCAGGGACATTCCTTCCCCTGCTTGTGAAACAGCTTGATATTCAGAGCGGGAATTCTAGCGGGTAAGGGGCATGGAATAGGGCATTTCATGCTGAAGGACAAATTCCCATTCTTTTTTACATTCGCAGGTGGTATCCATGGCTTCCTGCAGGATTTTTGTATCGGCACTGAGTGAATATTCGCGGATTGCCGACACGATGTCACGGTCACATTTCCTGCAGTTATGCGGACCTCTCTGGTGTCCGCCACCGACCGGGTCGCAGAGGATGTGAACCGGTGAGGAAAGAAGCACAGAGAGGACACTCCACAGGTACGGTGGGCGGTATGCTCCCTGTTTCCAGTATCGTTCCAGCTCGGTATTTTTCTGGACCGTGCAGGGATTCATGGAGATCATATCCACCCGCCGGTAGATATCGGCAATGGAGTTCTCCATATCGATGAGTGCCTCGTCTTCGGTGAGGAACAGGGGTTTCATGAGCAGGTATGCCTTTATCCCGACCCCTGCCTCTCGTGCGGTATCTGCAGCGTTCCAGAAATCTTCTGTCGAGAATCCCTTGTTAATTGACTTTTCCCTGATTGCGTCATCCGTTGTCTCGAGGCCGACTGCGACATAAAGGGGTGTCTTCCATTGGCCGGTGTCAATTGACCGGATAAATCCTGAGAGGGCGGGTTCCTGGATATATTCGGGCCGCGTCTCGACGACAACGATCTTTCCGGCCAGCATTTTTCCTATATACTCCCTCGTTTCAGGGTCCACCTCCTTTGGATCGAAAAAACTGCCCGAGGTGAAAATTTTTATCATGTCTATCCCGTCGAGGGAATGGTTCTCGTTCACCCACTGCATCTGCCGGCGGACCAGGCCCTGCAGTTCGCCAGGAGAGCGATCATAGTACCGTTCATGCCGGTAACTGCACATCCTGCAGCGGTTCCATTCACATCCTCCGGTCCTGAATATTATGGTGAGCGTATCAAGAATACGGTCCCCGTACCTGTCGGAACCTTTCCAGCAGGCGAGTGGTTTTTCAATAGATTCCGGCATACTGACCCTGTATATTATTGGTCCTGACAGTATAAACCCTTCAGGCAAAAATGTGGGGGGGCCGAAACCGGAAAGGTATTCAACCGACAATTATGATTTATATATGAGCAGGATTTACGCAACCGAGGCGAAATGTATCTTTTATTAATAAATAAATTCATATAGGTGATGATTCATGCCGGAAGGAGTGCATATGGAAAGAAAACAAAGCAGGATCCCGGGTATCAGGCCAATCATTTTCTTGCTGATTGCAAGTGTGTGTTTAACAGGCCTGGTCTCTGCCTACGAGATCAGTATCAGCGCCCCGACCAGGTTACAGGTAGGACTTCCGCTGGTGGTAAACGGCACGAGTACCCTTCCCGCGGGTATCAGCGTCGATATCGTATTATATCGTTCAGACTACACGACCGAGGAGATAGCACGGCATACCGTCACGATACAGGGCGACAAGGAATTCAACGTCGTGTTTGATACAAAGGGCCTGCAGAAAGGCCAGTACAAGGTTGAAGTGCCGGAAATCGGCAGCTATTCGTATCTCGGCGGTTCAACCACGCTCCGCGTCGTCGAACTTATCGACCGGACCGATGAGATTACCATCAGGTCAGATCTGACCCAGGTATTCGACGGCTCTCTTGAAGTCGAAGGGTCAATCAAGGACCTTATTAATTCGGGTGTGCAGATCGAAGTGGTGAGCCTCGACAACAAGGTGATATTCGGACCTGAGTATGTCACTACCAGTATGGAGGGCAAATTCTCCCAGAAGGTGGCAATTACGGAACCCGGCCAGTACGAGGTCAGTTTCACGGATTCAAAGGGATATATCGGGACAAAGACCTTTACCGTGAAAGAAAAACCGGCGACGTTGATCCCGACTACTATCCCCACGACCGCTCCCCCGGCGCTGGCGGCAGCGGCCTCAGCATCGGCTGAGAAGCCCGCCTATTTTGCCGTGGCCACCGGGACCGGTCAGGTCAGGGTATTCACCTCGCCGGGTATCGACTGGGTCATCGAGTACGGCGATGAACGCGGCGTCATGCAGAAGGTAAATGACAAGGGCAAGATTGAAGGAGAGGAGGTTACGATCCAGGGGACCGGGGATATCATGTATTTCAAGGTGTACCCCTACCGGATGGCTGACAAAGGGGAGGTCACTCTTTCAGCCGAAGGTGCAGGGTCGGTCGAGGTGACTTCATCGGTGCCGGCGGTCTTTGCCGAGACCCCGACTCCCACGCAGAGTTCACCCCTCCCGGTCGCGCTCGTTATAGCAGCATTTGCGGCCGTGGGAATACTGGCGTTTATCCGCCGCAGATAATCCCCCTTTTTTTGTAGTATCCGGCTTCTGCCGGAATCATACGGATACATTTTTTAAATCCGGGATCCCACGTATATATCCGGGCCGAGGTAGTCTAGTCCGGAAAGGCGGTGGCCTTGAAAGCCACTGGTGCCTGGCACCTCAAGAGTTCAAATCTCTTCCTCGGCGTATCAAAATTAAAATTAACTCTTTTCTGATTAATTAAAAAATGTCCAAATTATATTGGAATGATCCTAATAATATTATGTATACCCTGATATAACTCCAGATATAAGCAGTTCAGGGTTAAATTAATGAAATCCAACCTATTCAATAGTAATACTGCCTAAAAGTGAAACAATTCAGTGCCATAAAATATATTTCCACGTCTTTTTACACCAATACCTACATATTGATGTTTTGGGTCCAGAATATTCTCGCGATGGCCCGCCTTGCTTCGCATCCATAGTTGATGAAATGCCCGGGCGATATCAGTATCGGTCTTTATTTCGTAATTGAATTCATTCACCCGTCCCTTATACATCATACCACAATTCTCATATGCACCGGTGATGGAGGCACATTCACCATGGAATATTTTCCCCTCATTAGCCATTTTCCCACTATGTTTTCTTGCACAGGTAATAAGGGTATGATTAGACTGAACAAGTTGGAGGCCTCTCCTTTTTCGAGTTGAGTTAATATAATGATTTATTTTTCTTTCGATATTAGTACATGAATTTTTTATTAATATTTTGGAAGTCATAATACTATATTCTCAATTAATCTTCACGTATTTGAATAGCCTCTAAACTACGATTATACCCATGGAATAACGCTCCAATTATAATTACAAAAATTACTAAAGCTAGAATCACAAATAAGATATTACTCATATTTGGGTTCTCTCTTGCTGATTCAAGACCATTCACAAGAAAATTTCCTATAACTCCGCCCATTACACCTATAATCGAACCTGCCCAAAACTCTGCACTTCCTAAATTTTTCTGCATATCTTAAAATTAAAATTATTGGCGAAATATTTTTCGGATAATTATATATTGCCCATAGTTTTCTTTTAAAAATCAGTTACATAGTATATTTCCTGATTTCATGAACCTACAGTCCGCATCTCAAAAATCAGAAAAAAGAGATTATCTAATCCCGGATAGATAAATCCCCCTTCCTTAATAATCATCCTGCGGTTTGGAGATAACGGTATCCTCGACCTGTGGCTCAAGCATCCATAATGCCTGTTTCACTTTTCCCCGAACTCCGGTGTCTTCGTGGTCCTGCAGCTCGTCAAGGGCGGCAATGGCCCCGGCAGAGATCAAGTCCTCTTCTCCTCCGGCATCTGCGGTTGCAATGATGATATCAAGGGCCGACGCGAGGATATGTACATTTTCCTCATCGAGGAGGTCGAGGATGGTGACAATACCGTTGTCTTCTATCAGCTCGGCTGGCCTCCAGTCCGCATCCGAGGCGATCAGTGCCAGTGCTTCCGTGGCCTCATGACGCACGTTTTCATCAGGATCGGTGATCCTGCCGAGTAGTTCTTTTATCAGCTGCCGGTTTATCAAAAGGTCATCTGTCATGAATCCTCCACGGGTCGCGGGAATGACAATCCGGCAGACCCTGGTTACTGTTACTTGGAAGATAGCATTTAAAAAAGCATCGCGGCCATCTCTGCCACATATATTCTCCCACCCGGCAGAATTTTTGTTTAATAACACGTTGTTGACGGTTAAAAATTGTAAAATAGTGGTTGAACAGGTCAGCTTTTCGTGTATTCGAAGCTCTTACGGGATGGTACAACAATACAGGGATATTTATAAAAAGGAAAAAAGGTAAATAGAACAAGCCAGATGCGTAGGGAGGTAATTGTATGCCAACAAGTAAGAAACAATTGGAGAAGTTAAACAAAGTGAAGAAGGCCAAGGCAGAAGAGCTCTCGCAGCAGGCGGCTGCGGGTAGCGAGGCAGCCAAGAAGAAGCTCAAGAAACTCGAGAAAAAAATCAAGTGAGCCGCCTGGAATTTCCAGATATTTTATTTTTCTTTTAAGGGCTGATATACACAAATATAACTGTGCACGTCGCAAAATGCTCGTATCTGGAGTGTAGCGGAAGGCTCAATTTTTTTAAATTTTAACAAAGAAATGTTGGAACCAGATCAGGTTATGCAGGTTTTCAGACGGTAGAACAATATTACCCAGTATTTGCCTTTAAACTGTGATTTTATTTTAAAAACCGGGATATGTCCGGAATTTAAAAACCCCGGATAGTCCGATCCTCAAAAAGGTCTGTTTCAGGTATTTTCCTTTAGTGGATCTCAAATGCGTGACTCGGTGACATATCGCGATTTTAAAAACTAATGTCCTTTTGTTTTGGATATCACCTGCCATATGGTCCTGGATTCACACGAACGGGAGCTGCCCCGAACCATATTACTTTAAAAAACCCGGTGAAATGAATTGTTGCGGAACATATGAAGAATCCTTTCTCCCGCTGGAATTTCAACCGTTATTTTAGTGTTATAATTCTGGTCGCTGCCCTCAACCTCTCCCTTGGGACCATGTACCTGGAGGGACAGGCATCAGAGATCACTGTCATCGATATCGAAGGCGCCCCACAGGGAATCGTGTTTATTGCGGACCCCCATCTCAAGGAAGGGACAACGGACCATATCAGGTCCGTGATCAACGAGATCAACGCATTGCAGCCTTCTGTCGTCCTCATAGGGGGAGATTTCGTATTCGGGGACGGAGAAAATTTCACGCTTCAGGAAGTCTGGAAGGATCTCGATGCTCCAGTCTATGCCATTCTCGGGAACCATGACTATAAGGCAGGCATCACTGCACAGAGTGCCATACAGAAAATGGGCGCTGCATCGGGTGCCTGTCTCGACACCGGCCATTATGATGTCAGCTGCTACTCGGACCCGTCGACCGATTTCGAATACGCAGAGCAGCTCACGGGTGTGCTGGAAGAGAACGGTGTGCGTGTACTCCGGAACGAGTATGTAACGATGGATATCGGCGGGAAGGAACTGCTTCTGGTTGGTGTTGACGACGGGTGGGCCGGCATGTCCGATCCTCCCGCTCTCCCGGATTCGGATGCGTTCGTCCTCTACATGATCCATGAACCGGGCTGCAGGGCCGACTGGGACTCGGATCTCATCCTGGCGGGGCATACCCACGGGGGCCAGTTCCTTCCGAAGAACCTTGCGATCGGCGGAGTCGAGATGAGCGGGCTCGTTGAACGGAACGGAACACATACCTATATCACCCGCGGGATAGGGACCTCAAACCTCGAAGTCGAACTCAGGCTCTTTGCAACACCGGAAATTGTGGTTATCAACCCGGTTGTCCCGCCCGAATCAGTCCTGCCGCAGGGCAGGGTGACCCGTATCCACGTGGAATAATGACTAAATCCTCATTTTCCTGCAGATCCTGGCCATTGTCCGGTTGTCAGGAGAGGGTATTGTTCCAATGACTTCTTTTATTTTGGAGAATAGACAATATACTGATATCAATAAGGAGTTGTGTTAAGAGTGTGCATCGCGGTTCCGGCAGAAGTCCTTGAAATAAGGGAAGGAAATATTGGTCTCGTCGATTACGGAGAGCTCAAACAGGAAGTTCGCCTCGATCTCGTTGATGTGAAGGTAGGGGAGTATGTCCTTGTTCATGTCGGCTTTGCAATCCAGAAACTGAGCCGGGAAGAAGGCCTTGAAACACTGGAGATCTTCCGGCAGGTGTACGAGGCCATGAAAGAACCCGGTCAGTCCTGATCTTTTAACCGTCTGATAAAAATCCGTATCCTTCAGATTATTTTTTGATCATCTCTGATCACGACATTGATCCCTCATTTGAGCAATAATCTTATGTTCTTCCAGATCGACACTATGATAGAATCAAAGGAAGTATGAGTGATGGATAAAACTGGTGTTGCAAGCCTGATAGCAGGCATTATTCTTCTAATTCTTGGTGCCTATGCTGTATGGGTATTTCTCCCTGATGTGATCCTTTTCATAAAAGGGGTTATTGGCATCCTCGGAATCGTTATCGGGATATTTCTTGTGATATTTGGTGCAATTCTGCTGAAGGATTGACCGCAGCGTAATCTTTTTCGCGCTCCATACCCCGGATCTACCCGGACAGGAGCCTTTATTTTCTCTATCGGGAAGTCAGGAGGTTAAATTATAAAGCCTATTGAGCGAATAAAAGCTTATCAGTCCTGTGTTCTTCCTCACGGGTTTTGAGGTATTCTGTCATGAAAGAACGGGCACTTGTTATTTTACTTATGCTTTCGCTGATACTGAATGTATATTTTATATTTTTTAATACGGCGCTCGTCGAGGGACAGTTCGAGGGGCTCTCCCGGCCTGTTGCGAATCTTTCCGAATATAACATATCGGTAGACATGAACAGCTCTACCGGACTCGCGGCAACCAGAATAACCCCGACTCCCGAAATAAGGATTGCGACGACTATCCCTACCACGGAACCGACCGCTGAACCGACGATACCCCCCACCCCGGAACCGACCCCTGATCCGAATCTATGGAAAAACTATACAAACTCCAAGTACCGGTTTTCCGTCACCTATCCGCCGGCATGGGAGCTGATAGAAAAGACATCAGGCAGCTCGAAAACAGTGGTTGTCATCAACACCCCGTCCCTGCAGGAATGCAACCCGTTTACCGGTGAATGTTTTGTTCATATTGCCTCGTTCTCTGTTGAAGTCGACCCCAGTCCGGACCCGGCAGTCCTTGAAGATTATTTCAACAAGGCGGTATCAAAACTTCAGCAGCAGTATGCAATCACTTCGACCAGTAAGAGCGCCCCGACGATACTGGCGGATAACAAGGCATATGAAATAGATTATTTCACGAAGGACAGCAGGGGCAACAGGGACAAGATTTATGTCCAGTATTATTCGATGATCGATGACAGGGTGTACATACTGACCTACAGCGGGACTTTTTCAACGAATGAAGACAGCGTGTTTGAAACCAACAAGCCAGACGCACAAAAGATCATCGACTCATTCGAGGTGGAGAGGGTATACAAGGTGGTATGACCTGCAAAGCCACATTCCCGGTGAGGCACGCATCCCATTGTTTATTTCAACATTTTCCGGCACTCAATCCTGAAAAGACGGAAATTCAGCATCCTTTTCCTTCAACGTATTTTAATTACCATCACTTCCGGACAATTCCTGCCAGGGCAAGATGCTTATACCTAAAAAGGTAAAAAAACTGCTGGTGATTTTTTATGGCAGCTGCCAGTTCATGGAAAGAAGCAAAAGAGATTGCTGAACGGGAAGGCCGTGAGCTCGTATTTCATAATTATGATAAGGGTGAATACGGAGCCTGCTCCAGGGATACTTCGTTCGGGTGCTTCAGGGAAGGGAGATTTACAGAGGAGCGCTGTATCTGTATTCCTGCCCGGTTTTCTTCCGGTGAGATCGAGCAAAAAGAGAAAGAATTCCTTGAACAAAACCCGGAATGGTTGGAAAACGGTTGAATTAAGTTATTATGCGCATAATTCTCGTTTCAGGGATGAGCATTTAAAACAGGATTGATGATGATGCGGCGGCGGCGTTTCCCCCTCTATGCATATTGAGCGGATTTTGCACGGAGAATATCCGGTTCCGGGTTTGAGCTCAGTCGTTCAGGATAGCCCTTCACCAGGAAACGGTATGATTATCCCAGGTATTTCCGGATTTCATCCATGATCGTATCCGGGTTGATAGGTTTCTCGATATATCCCGTGCACCCGGCGGCAAGTGCCTTCTCCCGGTCACCAGACATCGCATAGGACGTCAGGGCTATAATCGGGACCTTTTCGTCAGCAGGAGACGCCCGGATCCTCTTCGTCGCCTCCAGTCCGTCGATGCCCGGGAGCTGGATGTCCATCAGGATCAGGTCAGGCCTGTCGCGTATTGCCATTTCAACTCCCACCTCCCCGGTGATTGCCTCGATCACCTCAAATCCCTCTCCTTTCAGGATAAATGATATGAGATAACGGTTCATCTCGTTGTCTTCAATAACCAGCACTTTTGTCATGTGTCCTCCTGTTTTTCATATGTTACCGGGAAGGAAAACATAAAGACGCTCCCCTTGTGAAGCTCGCTCTCTGCAGTGATATCCCCGCCCAGGAACCGGGCAATTTTCTTCGACAGGTACAGCCCGAGCCCCGTCCCCTCGGTAAGGCGTCCCTCTGTGAGTACCCGCGCAAAGGGACGGAAGAGCTGTGCCAGGTCCTCCTCACTGATTCCGATACCGGTATCCCTGACCGTGACTTCGACCATCGCACCTTTCTGTTGCACGGTCACGTCAATCCTTCCCTCATCGGTAAACTTGATCCCGTTGGAGACAAGGTTTAAGATAATCTGCTTAATACGGCGTTCGTCGCTGGTAATAAGAACAGGTCCGGGAATTTCAACATTCAGTACAAGCCCCTGATCTGCTGCCGCCATGCCAAAGGTGTTGTTCACCTCGCGCAGGACATCGGCAAGATCAAACGTGGATACACCCGCTTCAATCTTACCTGCCTCGATTTTCGAGATGTCGATTACATCGTTGATGAGTGCAAGCAGGTGCCGGGCGCTCTCCTGCACCATGCCGAGCTGCTTTTTCTGCTCAGGGTTGATCTCCCCGGTCATCCCTTTCACAATTATTCCGGTAAAACCGATGATGGAGTTGAGCGGGGTCCGGAGCTCGTGGCTCATGGACGCGATAAACATCGACTTGAGCCGGTCGAGCTCCTTGAGCCGTTCATTTGCATCCGAGAGTTCGCGGGTGCGTTCGATGACTTTCTTTTCGAGATCACGATGGGCTTCGAGGAGTTCCAGTTCAGCCTGTTTGCGTTCGGTGATATCCTGTGTCACCCCGAATACGTGCTCCGGCGTTCCTGATGAGTCGCGGTAGAGTTGACCGACGGAATGGAGCCAGTGTATCTCTCCGTCTGGCAGGACGGTGCGGTATGTACGGTCGAATAGTACCCCTTCAGCCACGGTCCGGCGGAGTGCAGTTTCGGATTCAGCCC
Organism: Methanoregulaceae archaeon UBA467; assembly: GCA_002503825.1. Lineage (GTDB taxonomy): Archaea > Halobacteriota > Methanomicrobia > Methanomicrobiales > Methanospirillaceae > UBA467. The sequence goes on along the minus strand of DASP01000014.1, from coordinate 238,902 downwards.
GATCGTCGGGGTGGATAAGGGGCTGGACTTCCGCAAGCGTCCATTTGTGCCCCTCTGTTGAGACGCCAAAAAGTGCCCCATGGCCCTCGTAAGACCGCAAAACACCGGTAGTAACCTCGTATCGCCAGTAACCCATGTGAGCTATCGAAAGTGCAAGGCGAAGGCGCTTCTCGCTTTCCTTTAATGCATTTTCAGCCAGTTTACTTTCGGTGATGTCAATGATGCTGCCTTCCGCCACATCCGTTTCGCGGTTGATCCGTGCAGAAAACTGAGCCCAGAACGGACGCTCTGTCAGATGGTTTTTAAATCGGACGATATGATCATCGATATGTCCCTGCTCGTGGAGAATGCGGATTATTTCTTTGCGATCATCTGCATTCGCATACAGGTGGACAATGTCCTTTCCAATCGCATCCTCAACTGACGAATAACCGGCAAGGGTGGCATAGCGCTCATTGCAGGCAACGACAACACCGTCTTTAAGGCTTGTCTCAAACAGTCCCACCTGCGCGTACTGGTAGAGGTTGCGGTACTTTCGCTCGCTTTCCTGCAATGCCTCCTGAACCAGTTTGCGTTCGGTGATATCGGTATGCGTCCCTACCATCCGTAACGGCCTGCCCCCGGCATCCCGTTCGACAACTTTTCCGCGGGCCAGAATCCATTTCCAGTCTCCCTGCTTTGTCCGCATCCGGAATTCTACAGTGTAACTCTCGTCATTATGCCTGATGTGTGACTGGATCTTCTCTTCTGCCGGACCCGCATCCTCCGGGTGGAGCAACGAACGCCACGTGGCATAAGTACCTGGCAATTCCCCGGGTTCGTAGCCGATCATGGTATACCAGCGGGAGCTGAAAAACGCTGTACCGGCAGGGATATTCCAGTCCCATATGCCGTCATTGGTCGCATCCATCGTGAGATGCAGTCGCTCTTCACTTTTCCGCAGCGATGTAAAAAGGGCATCGCGCTCGGAAAATGTCCGGACGAGCGTGAGATTGCTGTAACTGAGCTTTGATATGATGTCTGTCAGCCTGACCAGGTAATCCATCAGTATAGTGACCTTTTCCCTGCTGAACCGCGGGACTTTACGGAATGATGATAAGTATTCTTCCCGGTCAAAACCATACCGGTCAGCCTGTGCAATAAAAACGGATTCATCAACGATCTCATCGTCATAGAAAAACTGGCCTGTAAAGATATTACCGACATGCCGTTCGCCTATGTAGAGCGGTGTCACCACGTCCCAGAGATTATTTTTACATTTATATGCAACATATTCGCCTTTTTTCATGTTTTTTGCAAGATAGAGATCGCTCTCGGTGCAGAACTGTGCAGTAACCGGGTTGACACGGTGGAACCTGGTGCAGATCTCCTGCCAGCCGGTTGCGACAAGCACATTCCCTTTTATGTCGAGAATTGCAGTTGCCATGCCTGTCAGAAGGGTAAGATTATTCATGAGTGCCTGGAGTTCCTGCACGTCGATAATGTCAGAAAGATCCAGTGTCCCGATATCGCCTTCCGGGGAGAGGAGGCTGTCAAGTTTCGACCTGACGCGTGCCTCGCTCTCCCTCAAATCTTCTTCCATCAGTTTCCGTTCGGTGATATCATGAAAAACGCCGAGGATGCCGGTAATATTTCCTGCTGCATCACGGAGCGGGGTCTTTATCGTTGAGACCCAGAACTCTTTTCCATCCGGGAGATACCGCTCTTCAGTCTCTCTGATAACGCCTGTCTCCAGGACAGCCCGGTCGTCAGCCCTGTATTTTTCCGCCAGATCCCTTGAATAAAAGTCAAAATCCGTCTTCCCTGCAATCGTTTCGGCAACAATGCCGAGATCGCTGGCGTAGCGCTCGTTGCATGAAACATAGGTGAGGGTAGTATCCTTGACAAAGATCTTCTCCGGGATATTCTCGACAAGTGTGCGGTACTTGTGTTCATTCTCGCGGAGTGCCCTCTCTGCCTCCTGCCGGGTCTCGGCCTCAATCATTGTCCTGAGTGCGAAGGTGATACTCTGCGACATCTCATCGAGGAGCCTGACGATATCATCATCGAAAAACCCGGGTTCCGAGGCATACAGGGTAATGACTCCCGCACCCGGCGTGCCTGACGCGAAGGGGAATGCGGCCATCGCCCCGTACCCACGTTTCAGGGCATCTTCCCGCCATGGTTCCATCTGCGGGTCATGCGTGATATCGTTGCAGATATTGTAGGTACCCTCACGAAACGCAGTCCTGGTCGGACCGACCCCTGCATCAGCCTCGTCAATTGTCGAGGTTGCCGTATCAAGGTCCGCATCGGTATGGCCATATGCCGCCACCCGTTCGATGCTGTTCTTTTCCGGGTTGACCATTGCTGCTCTCGCCATGAGGAACCCCCCGTTCTCTACCAGCATACGGCATAGTTCAGCGAGCAGATCGGTCTTGTCATGAATACGGACGATTGCCTTGTCAGTCGCACTGAGTACCGCATACAGCCGGTTCAGCGTGGCGGCACGGGCATCAGCCCGCCGGTGACTGACTGCAGTCTGTATCTTGTGAACGAGTTCAGCGTACTGCGATTTTGGTTCGCCGCCTTTCTGGAGATAAAAACTGGCACCTTTCTCGAAGGCTTCAATAACAACCTCTTCCCGTCCTTTCCCGGTAAAAATAATAAACGGCAGGGCGGGGTATTCTTTCCGGAGAGCGGTAAGGAATTCGATGCCGTTCATCCCTGGCATCTGGTAATCGGAAACGACGGCATCATACCTGCCTGATTTCAGTTTCTGAAGCGCGATTTCCGCTGATTCTGCTGTATCGACGGTGATAGCGCCGTTCCTTTCAAGCGAACGTTTCGTAAGCTGAAGGAACGATTCTTCATCATCAACGTACAGGATTGAGATCATACCTGCCCGGAATTAACCAGATACCCCCTTATACAAACATGCAGGAGGATAAACCTTAAATATTCCGTTTGTTGAGAACCCCTTCTTCGGCACGGAGAAAAAATACGATAAAATACAAGTTTATTCTGTAAAATAACCCTAAAATAGCGTTAGAATGCTGCTATGGGGATTCGAACCCCAGTCGAGGGAGTGAGAGTCCCTCATGATTGGCCGGACTACACTATAGCAGCAACTGCTCAATAAAATGGTCATTTTTTCTACTTAAACATGTTGATATGGGATTCACCCCCGGAACTACACCGGCATGAAATGTATTCCTGCGTAATATCCGGGAATACGCGTATCATAACCCACAACTATATGTCCGGACTCCTGCCAATAATATAGGAACGGACATGGCAGGTCTTGAAGATACGATAAAAGAACTTGAGGACGAGCTGCAGCGCACGCCCTACAACAAGGCCACCTCAAAACATATAGGCCGTATAAAGGCCAAAATTGCGAGACTCCGCGATGACGCCGTGAACCGTGCCATGAAATCCGGTGGCAGCGGTGAAGGCTACTCGGTCAAAAAGTCAGGGGATGCCACCGTTGTCCTTGTCGGGTTCCCGTCGACCGGTAAGAGTACGCTTCTCAATAAACTCACCGGAACCGAGAGCGAGGTGGCAGCCTATGCATTTACCACGCTTACCGTGGTCCCGGGCGCGCTCGAATACAAGGGGGCGAAGATTCAGATCCTCGATATACCGGGACTTATTGCCGGTGCTGCCATGGGAAAAGGGCGCGGCAAAGAAGTTATCGGCGTCGTACGGAGTGCCGATATGATCGTCATCCTTGTCGATGTCTTTAACCAGGGCCATGTCGACGTGCTGATGAAGGAACTCTATGATGCGGGTATCCGCATTAACCAGCCGAAACCCGATATCACCATAAAGAAGTCTTCGCATGGCGGTGTCAGGGTCCATAAGGTAGGGACGCTTCAACTGGATATCGATGAAATACGTGCAATTTTAAGCGAACAAAAGATGATGAATGCCGATATCCTCATTCGCGGCGGTGCCACGCAGGACGACCTCATCGATGCGATGATGGGAAGCCGTGTCTATGTCCCGGCATTCATCGCAGTAAACAAGGTCGACCTCATTGATCCCTTGCAGGCGGACGAGATCGAAAACGACCTCACTGAACGGTTTGAAATGCCCCCTATCATGATATCTGCGCATACCGGCTACCACATGGAAGAATTAAAAGAGCGGGTATACCAGCGTCTCGGGTTCATGCGGGTCTATTTACGCCCGCAGGGAGAAGAGGCCGACCTCGAGGAACCCCTGATTATCAGGACCGGAAGTTCTATCGAGGACGTCTGCAGGAAGCTTCACCGTGATTTCGTCGACAGGTTCAGGTATGCTCGTGTCTGGGGAGACCTTGTCAAGCACCCGGGTCAGCGGGTCGGACTTCCGTATAACCTCCATGACGGGGATATCCTGCAGATCATTATCGAGCACTGACGGAATCACCGTTTTTCTTTTTGATTTTATTGACATCCTCATATCTGTCAAACCTGTCGGATTAATTGCTCCGACAGGAGGGGGCTCGCACCCCCTCCCTGTCCCCCTCCGCGTTTTGGATTGACTCCGGGCAGGGTTTCCCCGGTCTTTATATCTGGGCCTCCCCGCGGTGTCGTGTGGGAAGACTGAATGGAGATATCTATCTGCATAAAGATTCGGTCACTGAACCGCCGCCGGGGTGTCCTTCGTGGGCGGTGGCGTGCATCGTATATGGGGATATGGAGGTGAACAGCCCCATAAAATGAGCGGGTCATCAAACTTATCTGCCCCAGATAGCGAAGAGCCATATTTTGAGCACGGTCCCTGTCGCATTTTTTTGGGGGGGCACTCATACGTCGGGGCATCAGCCCCGGTAGTGCGGCAGTGGAATATTGAGAGAGCGGGAAGGATATCCACAGAGCGGTTGTTTTTTATTGAACCGGCCTGAAAAGGTGTGATTGCCGGCGGAATGACCGTTCTGCAGGCGATCCGGCAGGGATGGTATCAGGACCCTGCAGTCATCTTCAATTCGGACTGAAGGTCCCGGATTGCAGCCAGGATGTCCCGGACCGGTGCATCTGTTTTGATACCTGTGCCACAATAATGACACCTGCCTGCAGCAAATCCCATTTCAGCCAGGTAATCAAGCAGCCTGCCTATCGGCGGCGGGGACGTTTTCTGCATCTTTGCAAGCTGGTGGTAGTCGTAAAAACCCGCGACTGGAAGTTCTTCTTTGCAGAGGAGGAGAAGCTTTTCGATATCCCGGGCAGTTCCAAGCGTATGCTGCGGCATGGCGGCACGCATCAGGTCAATGATCTGGTCGTCCTGGATTTTTCCAAGCCACAGCGGCCCGACAGGAGTAAGGAGTCTCCCGCACTCAGGGCATGATGAGGATGAGGGAAGAATGCCATACACTTCATGCCTGTGCGGACAGGACTGGCACTGGAGGATATACCCTATATGCTTCAGGGCATTATCGGCCCTGTGAGCACCATAGGTGAGCCTGAAATGAAGCCTGACAAAGTGCTCGTGTGCAAAGCAGAAGAGCGGTTCGATACCGCGGTCATATTTTACGGTCTCACGGACGATATAAGCCATCAGGATACGGAGGCCAGTTTCTGCGTGGTACTCGTTGTTCATCGCTTCGGCGAAATAGCGCCGGATCCCTGCTTTTTTATGCGCTCCACAGAGGGGAGCGGTATCAGTGGCGGTGACCATGAGGTAGCGGTGTGTCCCCCTGACCGCCGAGTCGATGAACGGGGCAGGTGTACCGAACGGGTCGAGGTCAACGGCATCGAACCTGCGCCCGCTTAAGAGGACATTGACATCCTCGCAGGTCACTTCGATCTGATGGCCGGCCAGTGCGGCATTATGCCTGATAAGGTCAGCGGCTCTCGGGTTTTTATCGTTGATTGTGACTGGTATGCCGCATTCACCCGCGATCCTTAAGCCCCTCACCCCTGTCGCGCCCATTGCGTCGAGGTAATTTCCGGGTGAAATGACCGAGGTAAGAAGCACCGTTATATCGCGGTTCAGCTCCATTCTGCGGTTGAAAAATACTGCAGCAGTTCCGGGCGGAAACGCGGTATCAGGGTCCTGAACCGGAACAAAAAACCGCGTTTTTCCCTCTGTCTCCTCGATACATTCCATATTCCCTGAAATGTGGAGGTTCGTTAACCTTATACCTTCTCTTTGTCTATTCATATAGGCAGGGGCGTGTGGCCTAGTCAGGATAGGGCGTTAGCCTCCTAAGCTAATGGTCGGGGGTTCAAATCCCTCCACGCCCGTTTCTTTTCGAAATCGTTTTCACGTATTAATTTCCAGGGGTTGCTGTGCCGGGATGCGTTCATTACCATGGACGGTTAAACATTTCATGCAGAAAAAGGGTCAGTAAATGAGATGCCAGGGGTATTTTTCAATAATGCGGCCGATGAATGCCATTGTCGCCGGACTGGCAGCCGTTATCGGGTATTTTATCGCCACGAGCGCGATTATTCCTGCCATCGTCCTCCTCGTTGTCATAGTCTTTCTTGTGACCGCGGGAGGAAATGTAATCAACGATTATTACGATAGTGAAATAGATGCCATAAATCGTCCCGGTCGTCCTATTCCGTCAGGGGAAGTTAAAAAAGAGACGGCGTTTCATATGGCCGCCGCTCTGTTTATCGCGGGCGTTTTCATATCGTTTTTTACCAACCCGCTCTGCGCAGGTATTGCAATTTTTAACTCTGCAGTCCTTGTCCTGTACGCCTCCCATCTTAAAAAAACCTTTATGCTGGGAAATATTGCAGTATCGTATCTTTCAGCGTCGATATTTCTCTTTGGCGGGGCGTTATCGGGGACAGACGGATTGCTCAGGCTCGTCCCTCTTGCCCTGATCACCTTCCTCGCAATGATGTCCCGGGAGCTCTTAAAGGATGCCGAAGATGTCGAGGGGGACAAAGCGTCGGACGCCGTGACGTTTCCAATCCGCTATGGCATCAGAAACACTATGCGGGTTTCACTTTTATTTGCTATCGGCGCCATTTTTGCAAGTATTATCCCCGTACACCTGTGGGGCCCGTGGTACCTTTCCGGTATCGCACTCGTAGACCTGCTTATCCTCTGTGCCGCCCTCAGGCCGCTGAAGTGCATCACTCCTGAATGTCTGCGGATGACCGGCGCAACCTCACTTCTTAAATACGGTATGTTTGCATCGTTGCTTGTATTTACCATATCAGCAGTTTTTCTCTGAATGTTGTATGTTGCCGAATCGAAGCTGCAGTCATGAAAAAAAATCCTGCAGTATCAGGGGTCGCTGCACAAAAAGCCTGAAACGCACTACGGTCAGCAGATATTTTTTATAGAGAACGCCTTTCAGACAGGACCCGGTCTGCCCGGTCCGGACGGATTATTGCTGAAATGTACGCAGATGAAGAATGTGCCGGAACGCTCCCTGTCAGAGCCGGTAACCTGCTGGAAAACAAGGGAAATATCGGTGAAAAATCCCGTTGATAATACCCGGGTCTTCACCGGGTTGAGCAGCGGACACTTTTAACCTGATAACGAACTGGTTACGGTTATTCCGGCTCTGGTATCCGGTTTTTATCGTGGTTAACGAATTCCATGGGATAACCTGACGGGTCCACGCCGAGGAGGGCGACTTCCATGACATCATCCCAGTCCACAAGTGTCTCCACACACCCTTCCTTTAAGCTGACAACGCCCATACCGACAAGTCCCATTTTATCGGCCATCTCGAGGCCCTCTTTAACCTCGCTTAAGCAACCGATGCCGATAATTGCACGTGGCCGGTATTTTTTGACCATGCGCTTGATAAACGACGACCCCGGAACAATAAAGAGCCTGTACCCCATATTTTCCAGGATTTTTCTCCAGTACCCGATGCTGCACTCCCCGCAACTGCGGCATTTGAGGCCTTCGGGTGTGAGATGGGCAGGACAACGCGATGACCGCAGACACTGCGGAAGAAATATTGACCGTTCTGAAACCGGGATCTCTTCAAACGCCTTTTTATTCATGGCATTGTGAAGCTGGACGAAAAATGAGAGCATCTCCCGGTCTTCAAGACCGAACAGCCTGAAAAGCGCCTTGATCAGGCCTTCCATAAATACCATTCCCGCTTTGAGAAGGTGAGGGAAGTAAAGTTTACCGCGTTTGATTGAATACAGCGAGATAATGACAAGGATCAGCGCAAAAAGGAAGAGTCCCAGTATGATAATGAGCGTTATCTCCCCTATAATGAACACTACCTGATTCCAGAGAGATAAATCGATTTCCATTATTCTTAGATCCCCTGTGGCTACCTGTTCTTCCTGCTGTGTTTCCGGACCGCATCCCAGTCAAGCGGAATCCGGAGTACACCCTTTTCGGTGATGATTCCTGAAATATCGTCGAGTGGCGTTGCATCGAACGCGTAGTTGATCACCGGGACGCCATCCGGGATATTCATCGTCCTTCCCGAATACGCAATCTCATCCCGTCCCCGCTCTTCCACCGTGATGTCGATCTCGGTATGGTCAGGATCGAATGTGGAAATGGGTGCGGCCACGTAAAACGGGATTGAATGGCTTTTCGCACATGTGGCATGCATGTAGGTGCCGATCTTGTTGAAAACGACATCCCGGGTGATCCTGTCGGCCCCGACTATGGTGAAATCGATCTTTCCCTGCCGCATAAGGTACGCTGCCGACGAATCCGTGATGACCGTGACGTCAATGCCGTCTCTTGCAAGTTCCCATGCAGTCAGCCGGGCTCCCTGGAGAAGGGGACGGGTCTCGCAGGCGATAACCTTCACTTCTTTTCCCATCGTCACCGCAGACCTGATCACGCCCAGTGCCGTTCCCCATTCCCTGCAGGCAAGTGCCCCGGCATTGCAGTGGGTCAGGACCGTGCAGCGTTCCGGAAGCAGCGCAGCGCCGGCCTCGCCGAGCCTGTGACAGGTTTCGGCATCCTCGCGTGCAACAAGCTGTGCCTCGTCGAGGGTCCGTGCCCTTACGTCCCTGACTGATATAGAATCATGAATGCAGTCAAGGACCCTGTCGACACCCCAGGAAAGGTTGACCGCCGTGGGGCGGGCTTCCCGGATCCGTGCGGCCTCGGCATTGAGCACTTTTACATAACGTTCGAAGTCTTTTTCACGGGGTCGTCGTGCTGCAAGCGCCACACCGAATGCGCCGGCAACGCCGAGAGCCGGGGCACCCCTGACCTCAAGTCTTTTTATTGCCGTAATCAGGCGGTTAACGGTGGTGCACCTCACCATCCGGTAATTACCCGGCAACCCGGTCTGGTCGATGAGCTGTATTCCTGGTATCGTTTCGTCCCAGAATATCGTCTCGATCTGTTTCATTCGCTGCCTTCCCTGATGGCATCCTGAAATGCCCTCATGGCAGCAGCACCGCCGTGTGCCACACAGTCGGGGATGTCGCGGGGAGCAGTCGAAGTGCCTGCGATGTAGATGCCAGGTTTGAGAGTTGCCACGGTATCGGTGGCGTCGTGGAGCGATTTGAAAAACCCGGTCGGTTCAACGGGTATGCCGAATTTTTCTGCAATGACCCCGGTACCGGGTGAAGGCTCCATCCCTACGGACAGGATGACGAGTTCGGGCCTGATAATTTTAATTTCCCCGGTTTCGGTGTCTTCAACGCGGATGGTCATTGCTTTTTTATTGCCGATGATCTCTCCGGGCATTCCCCTGAGAAAATGAACTCCCGCAGATTTTGCCCGTTCATAATATTCTTCATAGCCTTTCCCGTATGCCCGGATGTCCATGTAAAGGATGCTCACATCGGTATCCGGGTATTTTTCCCTGATAAGCATGGCATTTTTTATTGCTGCCATGCAGCAGACACCTGAGCAGTAGGGGCGGTCGATCTGGGTATCCCGTGAACCGACACACTGGATAAAAACAATACTCTTCGGGGTTTCACCATTGCTCAGACGCCTGATTTTACCGCCGGTCGGACCGCTGGCATTCATCATGCGTTCAAATTCCAGGCTTGTGACGACGTCAGGGAAAGCAAGATAGTGGTACTGCTCTTTTTTAGTGGCGTCAAAGACCCGGTACCCTGTCGTGATAATGACGCTCGACGCCCTGAGTTCTATTTCAGTTTCTGTATCCTCTTTTTTTATCGCATCACGCGAACAGACGTCGTAACACAGCCCGCACTCGATGCAGTGGTCCGGGTCCTTGATAACGATATCAGGGACAACCTGCTGGTGGGGCTTATAAATTGCCTTTCTTGTCCCGACCCCTGCATCGAAACGGTTGTACACCTCAACCGGGCATATCTGAATGCAGTCGCCACAACCGTTACAGAGGCCCTCATCGATGAACCGCGGGCTCTTTCGCACCTTCACGGTAAAATTACCTACTTCACCCTCAATACCGGTCACATCGGCGCATGTATGGATTTGAATCCTGGGATGGCGGTACACTTCCATCATTTTCGGGCTTAAGATGCACATCGAACAGTCGTTCGTGGGAAATGTCTTGTCGAGTTGGGCCATGTGGCCCCCGATCGAGGGTTCACGTTCCACAAGATGGACAAGGATTCCATGGTTTGCAAGGTCAAGCGCCGCCTGTATCCCTGTCACCCCGGCCCCGATGACAACGACGTCACCCATTCCTGTACCTCCCGGCAAGTTCACGGTAATTACGGGCATTGTCAACAATATGGGCTATCTGTTCGTCGGTGGCCTGACGAATGACCTTTCCGGGAACGCCGACGACCACCGAACCTGCAGGTACGGTTGCCCCTTCAGTGACCACCGTTCCGGCCCCGAGTATTGACCCTTCACCGACCTCGGCCCCGTTTAAGACAATCGCACCCATGCCCACAAGCACCCTGTCATGGATGGTGCACCCGTGCAGAATTGCACCGTGGCCTACCGAGACGTCTTTTCCAAGGACCACGGGGTGACCGCTGCTCGTATGCAGGACGGCATTGTCCTGGACATTAGAACCGTTTCCAATTACAATGCGGTCTTTATCAGCGCGGATGACTGCTCCAAACCATATACTGACCTGATCGCCAAGGCTGACACTCCCCAGCACGGTTGCGTTGGCGGCGATGAATAACGCATTTCCGGGCTCCGTATCAATACTCATAATAACATAGGAAATTAACTATCAGAAACAATGAAGGTTATGGTAGGGGGCACCTTTGACCCGCTCCACGACGGCCATAAAAGCTTACTCAGCAGGTCCTTCGAACTTGCCGGAAATAAGGGAAGCGTGATCATCGGGCTGACCACCGATAGTTTTGCGAGCAGTAAAACTCACCCGGTCCGGCCGTACGAACAACGGAAGGAGGGTGTCGAGTATTTTATTAAAAGTCGCCGCTACCGTTCAGAATGGAGCATTGAACCGTTGAGCGACCGGTACGGATCTGCAACCAGGGCCGATTTTGATGCCCTTGTCGTAAGCGAGGAGACCATTCCGATTGCCCATGAAATAAACGGGATACGGAGGAAAAACGGCCTTAAAAAGGTCGATATCCACCAGATCAGCTGTGTCCTCGCCGATGACGGCCGCTGGATTTCCAGTACGCGGATCTACCGGGGAGAGATTGACGATCATGGAAAGATCCTGTTTTCCTGAATTTCTAACCCTGCATTTACATTCTCCGCGCACCTGATCGACGAAGACTAACTCATTCCACAAATTTATCGGGTTCAACGATCAAGTATGCACCAGCAGAAGGGCAATGTTTAAGGGCAGGTGAGAGATGAGTCCAGAAAGGGCCGGCGGACCCGGAGGCCGGGAAAAAAGATCGGGTACGACTCCCGATGAAATGGTCGTGACGGATATCATGAGCACCGATTTTATCCGGGTGCTCCCTGACACGCCGGTTGAAACGATTGCAACACATTTTTCAGCACGGGGGTGCAGCGACCTTGTTGTAACCGATAACAGAGGACATTTCCTCGGTGTAATTACCCCCTATGACCTTTTGACTGCTGTCAGTCCCGAGGCTGGTATCCGCAGCAGAAAAAGGGCCACCTGCATAGAATGTCTTATCAGCGGAAGTGTCAGTTCAGCCGCGGATCTCATGACCCGGAGCCATATTACCGTGAAAGCTGACACCCTCATACCTGAAGCCATCAGGCTGCTTGAACGGCACCGTCATCCCGATCTCGTTGTGATAAACGACGGCGGGGAGGTCATCGGGGTCATCGGGATCTGTAATATCATCTCTCACCTCAGGATTGTCGGCCATCTCTGACGTACCCTGCAAGGGCAAATCCCCTTGTCAGGAGTACCGGTGTGATAAATATCGATGCAATTATCATTACGGTGATCGCCGTGAAGAGGTTCCCGGCGATAATCCCGGCAAGCAGTGAGATTTTCACCACTACAAGGGCAATTTCGCCCCTTGGGCAAAGGCCGAGGCCGACAAGGAATGATTTTTTCAGGTCATGCAGGAACCGGAACGATCCTGCCATCCCGCCGGCAATTTTTGTAACGAATGCTACGAGGATGAGGATAACGATGAATGGCAGCATGAATTCCCCTCCATCCGGGCTGAACAGGAGTCCGATTGATGCAAAAAAGATCGTCACAAAAAAACCAAATGTAAAGTCGATGAGGCTGTCAAAGAGCATCCTGTCATCGCGTATATGGTCACCAAGGAGCAACCCGGCAATGAATGCTCCTATCGCGTAATGCAGCCCTGCACTGTTGGAGAGGACCGCAGTGACAAGTGCAATCAGTATCGCCGCAGAATACGTCATTTCATGGGTGTGAGCCTTCTGCGCTTTTTTGAAGATCCATTCCATCACCGGCTTTCCTATCGTGAAAATTGCCACGAGGAAGATGACCATTGCGATAAATGTGGGAATCAGGGATTCAATTCCGGTCGCCCCGCCGGCAACAGCGGTGAGAAGTGCCAGAAGAATAATTCCGATGACGTCATCGATGACTGCCGCACTGACGATAATCATGCCCACCTGTGATTTTAACTGCCGTATATCGATAAGTGTCCGTACTGATATCCCGATAGAGGTGATAGACAGGGCAATACCCAGGAAAAGCGCTTCTATATGCTGGAATCCCATCAGCAGGCCAAGGGTAATCCCTGAGACGAACGGCACCGCAACTCCTGCAACTGCAGTGAATGCCCCTGCTTTTCCGGTCTTGTAGAATGCCTGGAGATTGATCTGCGCACCACTGATAAAGAGAAGGGCGATTATTCCGATATCTGAGAAAAATTCAATCGTTTCGCCCGGAGTGACAATGTTAAGGATGAACGGCCCCAGCAGCGCCCCGGCCCCGATCTCTCCAATTAAAGCCGGAAAACCCGCCCGTTCTGCCAGTTCGCCCAGAATTTTGGCTACGATCAGAATCAGGATGATCTCAATGAGCGGGCTCATACAATTGACGAGTGGGTAATGCGTGGATAAAATAATTGAGGTGACGGTGTGCATACCCGCTCACGAGGGAAAATCCCCCCCGGAGTTGATCGTATGAACACCTGATATCAGGCAGATTGAAATACCGGCAGGTACGATGCTGATCAGATACTCTCAGCATCTTTTTTGAGCGATGTAAACCTGTTGCATCCGTTCTCTCCCGGTTGTTGTGTTCCCGTAATGAAAAGGGAGACCGGCGGATGAGAAATGTAATTTCTCCGGATGAAATCCCCTGGTAAATGAGCGGATCAGTCCGGGCATGTCCATATCGTCAAGGGGTTGAGAGGTACAACCTGCTTTTCGGTTTATACCATGTAATTATCCCGGTTTACGCAGGTTATCTCGTAGGTCAGTGAAAAGGGGGTGATCCCGATAAAAATTGCGCTTACAAAAAAAGCAAAGAGTGAAAGGGCTTCTCCTGAAAAAAAAGAATTAAATTCACCGGTTACGGACTGGAGTGCATCAAAGAAGAATAATACCCCGATACCTGCAACCAGGCCTGCAAGTGAAATGGTAAAGAGCAGCATCCACCGGGTGACGGCCGGCAGAAATCTTTTCCCAAATACGATATCCAGGAGCCGGAATGTCAATGAATGCGCATTGAGAAATCCGAGAAGGATGCTGACTACAAATAAGAACGGATAAAACTGCCACAGTGTCTCGCCAGGATTCACTGATATCAGCCATATTCCCGGGAAAAGGAATAAGATCCATAGAACTGAGAGTATGAAGCCGGTTTTCCAGTGGTAAAGTACAGGTAATCCGTAGTGCAGGAAACGCCTGATAAATGGTGAAATTACTGATTCATGCCTGCCTGAAGTTCGAAGGAGAGATATCGCAGGATCAAACCCCCGCACCCTGTGTGTCTTCTGGTAGAGGTATGCAAAGGCGAAAAAGAGGATCAGGATCAGGAATATAATTATTATTACAATATAACTCGAAAGTACAAGATTCTCGATATAATAGTTGAGTGAACCTGCCATCGATACCATTACGGCATCATCCTGTTGTCTCACATCAACTAAAAACTATATAAAAATTGTTGTTATCTGCAATTATTCCCTGATTACACGATTTTGAAACACAACCCTTTCATTCGACCGGGATGACGTATCCCCCGGGCCCTGGATCTCATGTGTCGGTTTTGCCGTTTCCAGGCAGCATGCAGGTTTTACCAGACACCCTGGAAGGTTGATTGTATATTGCTGAATCATGGAAGATTTGATGGAATTGAGACAGAAGGACCGGTTCGCATGGGTGTTTCGAACATTCTGATGCATCATGAAATGATATTATCTGGAAATGTTCAATATGCGGGTGTTTCATGGTTTAAGGTAAAAATACACCGGGTGTATTGTTCTACCGGGGCATCTTCCGCAGGCTGCGGCAGATACGGCGATCATACTACCGGGTCGCCGGTTCCGGAAATGGGCCGGTCCTGCCCGGGAGATTTTCCGGCAGCTGTTTTTTCCTGCGGGTCGACAGACACCGGGGGGAGGAATAAAAAATTAGTGATTGTACTTTCCTGATGCTTCAGCGCAGGTCATCCGCCCTGTGTCGGCAGGCAAGGGCGATAATACATGAGATAAAAAGGGCGGAGAACACGGGAATAACCGCCAGTGGGGTTTTTCCCGCCGGGGTGACCGATGACTGGACGGGATATGTCTGTTCCGGGTTTTTAAGAAGTGCCCGGGATTTTTCAAGGTTTTCCATTGCATCTGCTGATGCAGGGGCAAATGCCAGTGCACGTTCCGACGCATTTACCGCCTCTTCGTAACGACCAAGGTTAATAAGTGCGGTACCGGTATTTATCCAGGCCTCCGGGCTTTCAGGGTCCAGCATTGATGCACGTTCAGACGCATTTAGTGCTTCTTCATTCTGCCCGAGGTGTATCAGCGCCGTAGCCCTGTTTATCCATGCATATGGCAGGTCCGGGTTGAGGACGATTGCCTGGTCCGCGGACACAAGTGAATCATTGTAACGTCCCATGGCATTCTGGATACCGGCTTTTGTGACCCAGGCGAGGGTAAAATTTTCATTGTTCCGGATTGCCATATCGACCGACTGTAATGCAACCTCGTAATTACCCAGGTAGGCCTGATCCAATGCCTCGTTATAATACCGGACGGCCTCCTGGCTGTCAGCACCAGCCGGACCGGCAAGCATCGAGAGGATGAGGATCCCGCTGACGAGTGAAAGCAGAAATTTTTTCATATTCATTCTCCTTCTGAAAAATTTTAAAATATAAACACTGGTTCCTTTCCATACCATATGAAGTTCAGATGATATGCGAGGTAATATCCTTTGTAATGAGCCAGTCGCAATACATGCACTGAAGGCCCCCGTTCGCGAGGACCTCAAATTTCGATTTTACCGGTTCATTTGTATTCGTGATACATCCCGGGTTCGGGCACCGCACGACGCCGGTCAGGAATGCCGGAATATCAACGCCTTTCTTTTCAAAGACCCGGAAGTCCCTGATGATATTGATGGATGCAGACGGGGAGATAAGGGCTATCCTGTCAACTTCTTCTTTCAGCAGTTCGCGGTTTTCAACTTTTACAATGTCCTTCCTGCCCACTTTCCCGCTCATTACGTTGGTTGCGACCGAAATGGATTCACTCGTTGTCCCGGTGATCCCGATAATCTTAAGGACATTCAGCGCTTCACCGGCAGTAATATGATCAATCACCGTCCCGTTCCTGATCGGGCTTATCAGGAGTCCTTTCTGGGCAGTTTCGTCTTTCATTTCATTACCTTCTGTAACATCGCCATCCGTACCGGGATCCCGTTGCGGGACTGCTCAAAGTATTTGGCATACGGCAGCTGGTCAACGCCAGGGTCGATCTCGTCAAGCCGTGGCAGGGGGTGAAGAACAATGAGGTGATCCCTGACATCCGAAAAAAGGTCGGGGGTGATCTTATAACTCGATGCAACTTTAAAATAGGACGCCGAATCCGGGAAACGCTCTCTTTGTATACGTGTGACGTACAAAACATCGAGTTCCTT
Source organism: Methanoregulaceae archaeon UBA467 (assembly GCA_002503825.1). GTDB lineage: Archaea > Halobacteriota > Methanomicrobia > Methanomicrobiales > Methanospirillaceae > UBA467. The sequence continues at coordinate 222,555 of DASP01000014.1, read as the reverse complement.
CACAACCTCGGATACATCATCATGTTCGATGACTTCCATCCCGCTTTGCCGCAGTTCATTTATCAGTGCTGAAGGAAGTTCGAGTCCGTTTGGAGATATTGTATGGAGGGTGGCATTGTAGAGCGAGAGGGCGCGGGCAAGAGAATGGGCCGTTCTGCCGTAACGGAGATCCCCGAGAAGACCGACGTTTACTCCGTCGATAGGCATTGACTGGCGGATAGTATAAAGGTCAAGAAGGGTCTGCGACGGGTGCTGGCCTGCGCCATCTCCCGCATTCAGGACTGGAACGGAGGCAAATTCACTGGCAAGACGTGCAGCGCCCTCTTTTGGATGCCTCAGGACAATCGTGTCAACATACCCGCTCACAACACGGATCGTATCTGCAAGGGTTTCTCCCTTGGCGATGGAACTTGCCTCAACACTCCCGACGCTGATGGATACGCCACCGAGCCTGGCCATCGCGGCCTCGAACGACATTCTGGTGCGCGTGCTCGGTTCAAAAAACAGGAGGGCGAGAATCCTGCCTTTCAACGAATGCGTATCATACTGCTGTTCCTGTATCACCTTTGCTTTTTCAAGAATATCATCAATCTCGGCCCTGCTTAGATCTCTGATTGAAATGATATGCTTCATTATGAATGCCCCGTTTTTGCAGGCGTTGCATCGCGGGTGATGAGATACTGAGTATCCCTGCCCGAAGGACGTGATGACTGCCCGTTACAGTATGATTTGATATTCTATATTATGAGACTATTGGAATCACGGGCGTCTGGGATACCGGTATAAAACGGGGGGGCTCCGGATGGATATGCCGGGATACCGCGGTCTTTTTTGGGAAATTTATCCCTTCATTTCGCGTACACCCGATCTCCGGGTTACCAGGAGATTGTACGCGTCATGTGCGGGGTTAAGTCTGACGTCGACGGCGGTGAGCTGGAGTACAGCCCCGTAGGCGGCGTCTACCAGGCACCTGTTCCCGGGGGTAATATGGTAGGAAGGGAGCACTGCAAAAACCGGTCTGCCCGTTGTACCATCGCAGATTTTGAATACGTTCGTCTTTTCATCACCAAGGTTTCCCGACATCTTGAGCGCAGCGCAGTTGATACGCCGGTTGAGATGCTGGTGAAGCGATGAGAAACGTGCCATGTGTGACCCGCGGGGAACGCGATAGGCGGTCCTGGAAAGCCGGTCGTTTTTAAGAACGGCATAGGAATACTTGATATCGGTATTGAGGTACCGGTACGGTTCGCTGCAGTCCGCGAGTGCCTGCATCAGGCGCGGCGGTCTGATGGAAGGCTTCTCCTCAAAACTCCAGCAGGATTCAGGCCTGCAACGGCTGCCCCAGATGAACGCACATGGTGCATAGAGCGATATCCCCTTGTCCAGTGCCTGCGAGACCGTTTTCCTGAGCCCGGTCGAGTTGTCAAGGTCAGCCGGCTCTATTACCAGCATCAGGCCGTTTTCCGAGAGAAGTCCGTTATACTTCCTGATGATCTCCACTCTTGCTGAAATGTCGGGGATTTCATTGAGAACATTCTGTAACACGATCAGGTCAAGACCGGAAGGAAGGGATGAGGAATCGATTGCGCCGATATCGCCCTGCAGGGGCTGGTGGAGGCGTATGCCCGCTACACGATCGTTATACGGGATTGCGATCTCCCTGAATGCCTCAATAAACTCGTCAGACTGTTCGATGGAAAAAATTTCCGCAGAATTTCCAGGGAACCGGCGGTAAAAATCGATTATTGCAAGAGGGACCACCCCCGGCCCCGTTCCCGCATCGAGGATCCTCATGTTCCGCGTTAAAAGGCCGTCAGACATGAGCATTGTGAGGAGATGTTCAAACTGTACGATATACACGGGGGCCTGGTAGGCAAGGTATGCCATGACGCTGTAGCCTTTCCTGTATTCGATAGTCCGGGAACTGCCTTCTCTCCAGTATCCTGCCTTTTGTTCACGTACAGCCGTCCGGATCCTCTCCAGCGTGAGCGGATCGTGTAAAGGTTTTCCTGTTTTTTTCACGATGAAATCGTTGATTCCCTTCTCAAAATCATCCGGGAGGGATGGCGACTGTAAAAAGGTCTTTTGGCGGCTGAGCGATTCAGCGTCATGGATGAAGGGGCGTGGGGTCTCTCTCAGGGAGAGTTCATAGTCACTCCCGATGACTGATGCAAGGAGGCGCAGTTCTGAAAGGTGAGGCTTAATAACAGAGTACACTTCATCGATACCCGGATTATCATCGAGATAGGTGCAGATCTCTGAAACAAGAAACTTCTTTTTCATAGCTGCGACGTATTTCGTCGTGGAGAGTATGTTCCGTTCATCCATTTCATACATTGATCGGTGCAGAAAGAATAAGGGTTTTTCAGTGATGCGATCACAAGACGATATGATGATATGGAGCCGGATCCAAAGGGATTTAAGGGCAGTTCTGTGTGAGCTGGCTTTTTCCGGGTGCGGGAACAGGAGATTTCCGTCAGCAGGCCGATCTTTGCCGGGATGGATGTGACCATGCGAAAAACGATGTTACCAGAATACGAAGGATTTGCCCTCCTTGAGAAGTACGGAATTCCGGTCCCGGAATATTATACCGCCAGGAATGCATCCGGGGCAGCAGACGTTGCAGAGCGTATCGGTTTTCCGGTTGTAATGAAGGTCATATCCCGGCAGATTGTACATAAAAGTGATGCGGGCGGTGTCATCACAGGGATAGAAACCCGGGAACAGGCGCATGATGCATTTTCGCAGATTGAAAAAAATGTCGAACACTACAGTCCGGGGACAGTAATTGAGGGGGTCCTCGTTGAAAAACAGTTCGGAAAAGGTCTTGAACTCATTGTCGGGGGCAGGACCGATCCGTCATTTGGAAAGGTCATCACCTTTGGTATCGGCGGAACACTTGTCGAATTAATAAGGGATGTGGCCATCCGTATCCTTCCCATCGATCCGGAAGAGATACGGGCGATGGTGCAGGAAATCCAGGCATATCCGCTCATAAAGGGATACAGAAACAGCCCCCCGCTTGATGAAGATGAACTTGTCCGGATTATCGCTGCAGTCTGCCGGTTTTTTGAGGAGGAAAAAACAGTCCGGGAGTTTGATTTCAATCCGCTCATTCTCTATGAAAAGGGTGGGGTCATTGTCGATGCACGCGTCTACACCGGAGAAGAATCCGCGCTCTCCGCGGAAGTCCAAAGAACGCCGATGGAAGTTTCCCTCCTCTCTCCGTCCTCCATTGCGGTCATCGGGGCATCCAGGGACCCGGGAAAGATCGGGTATGCGGTACTTCGCAACCTCCTCACGTTTCCCGGGCCGCTCTACCCGGTTAACCCGGGTGTGAAGGAGATTTTTGGAAAAAAAGTCTATCCTTCAGTACTTGATATCCCGGGCGGCCTCGATGCGGCGGTCATTGCCATCCCTGCCAGGGGAGTGCCCGCGGTGCTCGAAGAACTCGGGAAAAAAGGGGTAAAACTTGCCATCATTCTCTCTTCGGGGTTCCGGGAGACCGGCGAGGAAGGCGCCCGCCTCGAAAAAGAACTCCTCGCGACCGCACGGTCATGGGGTATCCGGATTGTCGGTCCGAACTGCCTCGGGCTGATATTTCCGCATTTAAAGATAAACACCACATTTGACCCGATATCGCCCAGACCCGGACATATAGGGTTCATTTCACAGAGCGGTGCGATTATTACAACGATTGTTGACTGGAGCCTGCCCGAGGAGATCGGATTTTCAGCGGTCATCAGCGTTGGAAACCAGACCGACCTGGGATTTATCGATTATATCCGCTATGCGGCGGATGACGCGACTACGAAGGCGATCATCCTTTATATCGAGGAAATCAGGAACGGAAGGGAATTTATCGAACTAATGAAAGACGTCACGAGAAAAAAACCGGTAATTGCATTGAAGTCAGGGGCCTCATCTCTCGGGGTCAGGGCGGCATCGTCCCATACCGGTTCGCTTGCAGGGAGTTATGCAGTGTACCAGGCAGCCTTTGCACAGACCGGCGTCATTCCGGTGTACTCGATACGCGAGGCATTTAACGTAGCCGGGCTCCTCGCATCGGAAGGCTACCCGCGGGGCAACAGGGCGGTCATTATTACTGCTGCCGGCGGATTTGCGGTCCTTGCCGCAGATTATGCAGATAAGTACGGGATCAACATTATTCCGCTCCCGAAAGCGATGCTCGAAGAGCTCAATGATTTTTTACCCGCGCTCTGGAGCCACGAGAACCCGCTTGACATAATCGGAGACGGCGGGGCGGAGCGGTATGCAAAAGTATTCGACGTGATGATACGCCACCAGGACGAATGGGATATCGCCATTATTATCGCCGTTCCATCAGCGGTGCTTGATGCGACACACCTGGCACAGGAGATTTCCAGGTTTTCAAAACATACCCACACGATGATTGTCGGGTGTCTCCTTGGCGGGGACACCATGAAGAGCGGCATCCGGGTGCTCAGGGACAATAAAATACCGAATTATTCCGATATTGACGAGGCATTCAGGGCGGTAGGGCGAAGCATTCATTCAAGGCTGGTTTCAAAGATCGAACTGAGGAGATGACGCGCAATTATCCCCCGTGCGGTCTCATTCTGATGTGCGTGAAAAGTGCCCGGGAAACAAATCCCTGGTTTTTTGGTCATTATCTCGATGAAACCAGCGGGGAGACCCAAAAAGAGGATTCCGTAATCCCGTGACCAGTTCAGCGCATGAGGTCGGGAGCTGGCGCCAGGTCATTACAGATAACTGTTCGTCCCTGTATAACTCTGCCTGAAAAGACGAAGTATTGCGGTCTCCCGGCAGAGTCAGTAGAAATATCTGCCTGAATATCGATTTTCAGGGGATGTCCGCCAGGGGTGATACATTCAAGGACCATCGATAATGGTCCGGGAGGATTGTCAGCATTAGAGGGAACCTGGCTGAAATATTTCTGGAAGCATGAAAATAAGTATTCAACCGAGGCCGGGGTCAGTGCATGAAGAAAAGAGTGGCCGGTCAGTGTTCCGGCAGTCCCGGTGACCCTGTTGACTGCGGTATTATGAAAGAGGATCTTAAGGGCGGAATCGGTCACCCAGAGCGGATCCGACATCACCTCCATGGCAAGATGCAGGTATTGTTCGCCCCTGATTTTTACGGATTTCTTCGTCCTTTCCTCTGCCACGTGCATGATGATCCCTTTCAGTTCACTAAAAACGCGGCCCGGTTCACCTCTTTTTGATACATAACTGTCCCCTCCGTTCGTGAATGTATCAATTGCAGTCTGTTCGGTTCCCTGACCGGTGAACATGATAAACGGGACGGACGGGGACCTTCGTTTCACTTCGCGAAGAAAGTCGATCCCGTTCATTTCCGGCATACCGTAATCCGAGACAACCGCATCATAGGGTTTTATTTTAAGCATCTCCAGTGCTTTATACGCGGAGTTACAGAGATCGACAGATATCTCTCCTTCTTTTTCGAGGAGGATCCTGGTTATATTGAAGAGCGCAGGGTCATCGTCAACAAGCAGCACAGATATCATATGTCAGTCCCCGGAATTCATACTGGAGTAGTACCCATAACAATTTTTATTTTTTCAATTGTCTTTTTGAATACTTTCCGTACATAAAAAAAATTAGGATGATCTTATCAGATCATGTGTAAAACCATCCGGTTGTAATAATGAACCGGATTGGAAGGGACTTTGCCTCCGCCTATACTGTGAATTTATAGTGCCCGGGCAGGGAGTATGATATGGTGAAGCATCCCGGACCCGGCAAAAGTCCGGATATGAAAGTATCCGGTGCGCTGTCAGCCTTAAGGCACGGGTATCAGGCAGACGGGAACCATGTCCGGAAAACCCGTACCAAAAAGGTATCCGGTGGATGCTCGCCCCCCTGTCCCGGGGGGTCCGAAGAACGGGATAAGAAAAAAACAGGGAATTCAAACACCTGTTTTTTTCCAGACGGCATCATGTCTTTGATACACAGCAGATCCTCCAGTGCACACAACTCACATCCGATAACAAAACAAAGTCATCCCGGGCTGACTTGTACCTGGCCCGTGTAAATATGAGATCCCAGGCCGGCCAAAAAACCGGCTGCCCTGCAAGGGGCGGGATAGTATCAGCTATCCCGGCACTTTTTTTGCGCAGAAGAGATCCCGGCACCGGATTCCGGTTTATAGACAATGACAGAAATATTATCGTCAGAACATTTCAGCGCTGCATGGACACATGCCAGTACAACGTTTTGTGCCGGTTGCGAGCAGGTTTTTGAAATAATGCTCCCTGGATCGACAAATGAGTGAAAACCATCGCTTGAAAGCAGGACCAGTCCCGATTTATCAAGTTTTTCGCGGTAGATGTCCACATCAAAAGGACCGCCAAGGCAGCGCGTTATGCATGAGCGCAGGTGCCTTGGTGCATTATCCGCGTCCCTGATAACATTCTGGTCGATGAGGGACTGGACCAGGGAGTGATCCCTTGTTACAAAAAAAGATCCATCTGATATGATATATGCCCTCGAATCGCCTGTGTTTCCGATGATCACCGTATCGCCCTCGATACACGCAGCAACGAGGGTTGTTCCCATGCCCCTGCCGTCGGTTGGTGCCCTGGAAAGAATCTTTTCATGTGCCAGTTTAAATGCAGCCCGTATCATCGCCTCGATTTCAGTACTACTCATTCCTTCACGATAGGTCTGAAGTACTTCAGACTCAAGTGTTGTGATGGCAATTCCTGAAGCGATTTCGCCGCCTTCAATGCCCCCGACGCCATCCGCGACCGCAAGGACGACAAGGGAACCGGTTCTGAACATGAGTATGCAGTCCTCGTTTTTGCTGCGGGAACCTTTACAGGTAATTCCAGCGATTGAATTTCCAACAGATTCAATTCCACTCATTATCCGGCAACTCCTTGTTCAGTCCTCGAATATTTCGTACTGGTCATGATTTCTCCGGAGGGAGAGCACCGCACTAAGATCGGTGAGGAGGTCCGTTACCGACTGGTAACGGTTTTCCGGTCTTTTCTCCAGGCATTTCAGGATTATCCTGTCGAGATCCTTTATGGCAGGGTTTTTAAGCGAAGGTTGCGGCGGCGGTTCCGAGATGATCCTGGCACTGACTTTTCCGATATCATCACCGCTATACAACTGTGTTCCGGTCACAAGTTCATAAAAAACGGTTCCAAGCTGGTAGATATCGGTCCGCTGGTCAGTCTCCCCAAACCCGTCAGGTGAGACCTGTTCCGGGGCCGCATATGACAGTGAAAATCCCGTGATAGTGGGAACGACCGCAGTCCCGAGAATTTTACTCATTCCCCAGTCGGTAATTTTTGGGATTCCGTCGGCGGTAAGAAGGATATTCTGTGGTTTTATATCACGGTGAATAATTCCTTTGGAGTGGGCATAGGCGAGTCCTTCTGCAATTCCTGCCACAATGTATACCGCATCTGTTTCATCCAGGGGCAGTTCCAGGTCGGTAAGCGTTCTATCGACGTATTCCATCTCAACGTACGGGATTGGGAGTATGTTTACCTCTGAAACCATGACGATATTTTTGTGGTGCAGGCCTTCCCATGCAACAATCTCCTTCATGAAACTTCTGCCCGTGGCCTCGTTGAAATGAATGGGGATTTTCAGTGCCACATATTCACCCGATCTATTGTTTATTGCTTTGTATACGCGGGCAAGACCCCCCATTCCGATGAAGCTGATCTCAGAATACTTCCCGCTCAGCTCGAGTGGTAAGAAATCAGCGGTGGACTGCTGTACAACAACCGTTTTGTCATCGTCATACCCGCCAGTTGTATGCGAAGGTACGCCGCCCGTACCTGTCGGTGCCCCGGCGTTGTAGTTTTCTGATGAATAGAGCCGTCGTTCCTGCCAGAGTGCAAGAACCGACGAGAGGGGAGACAATGCCATTGCTATGGCCAGCGGGAAGAAATTTACCTGCGAAGGTCCTCCGAGTGCCATCAACCCGGTAACGAGGACCATAACGCCGCTGACTGCATGAATCCTCAATGTCCAGCGAAAAGGCCACGCGAGCACAGACCCGATAAAGAGTGCAATACTGGATATCGCGAGGTAAAAAATAAGAATGAATGGAAGACTTGCAAGGGATAATACCGGGAACAAACCTGAAGATATCGCCTGGATTATTGCATTCACAAGGAAGCATGCAATAACTGCATATGCAGCTGCAGGAATTGCTTTTTTTACCGCAGACGTGGTATATCGACGGGACTTCATGTAAAAGAGGTCATAGGACAGCACCCCCGCACAGAACCCCCCGGCAATAATTGTGACCAGGATGCCTGCAAAGAGGGTAATTCCCGGTTCCTCCGGCCCGGAACCCGGTGGCTGGGCAGTGGTGTTGTTGTTATCACCCGGCACCACGGAAGCGGCCGGTGTCACCACAGTCGTCCTTTGAGTCGTGGTCGTAGCGGTGGGAATTGTTGTTGGTACTGATGTTTCAATACCGGGAACCATCCTGATAAATGGCAGGCTGGTTACCCTGTTTTCATTCACACTGACAGATCGGTTTTCGGACAGGTAACCTGTTTTTCTTAGGGTTACATCGTGGTTCCCGACCGGGATGTCCTGGACGATAGAATTGGTTATACCCTTTTCCACGCCGTCAACGAAGATAGTCGCCCCGGTAGGAGAGGACGTTACCAGTATTGCTCCTTTTTGTACGGCAGTTGTCGGAATCGTGGTAGCGACCGTTGTCGGGACGGGAGTGTAACTTGTTACCGGGATGGTGGTTGATATAGTCGTCGCGGCGGTTGTCGGGACCGGGGTCGGACTGGTCGTCGCTATGGTCGTTGTTTTTGTCGTTGTCGGTATCGTTGTTGTTTTTGTTGTCGTAGGAACAGTTGTTGTAACGGTCGTTGTCGGGACAGTTGTCGGAACGGGTGTCGGGCTCGTCGTTGTCGGGACGGTCGTCGTTGTGGGAACAGTCGTTGTCGGGACCGTCACCGGAACCAGTATGACTGCCGGAATGGTGGTGACCTCATTATACCGGATTTCCACATTATCGTTCCATGGCTGGTACCCGTCCAGCCTGAGTGATACAGAACGGGTGCCTGCCGGAATTTCCCGGATGAATGCGGGGGTCTGACCAGACGCCTTTCCGTCAACAAAGACCGTTGCGCCGGATGGAACAGAATCAATAGAAAGCGAACCGGTCTTTAGTAAAAAAGTGGCGTGGATAGAATGATCAGAGTTGACATTCTGGAAACAGTATGCTGTGATTTCGCCAAGGTTTTTTCCGTCAATCACGACACTTTCAATGACATATTCGGCATCAGCCTCGATGGGAAAACACTGTGTGGATCCTTTCTGGACAGGAATATCCCCGGCCGGGGATATGCGTCCTCCGGGTCCTGCGCTGGCGGTGATTGTATAGACATCTGCAGCTCCTGCAATGAATGTACAGCACAGCAGGATAAGAACGATGGCGGCCGATACCGCCTGTACAGATGGATAATATGTCCGTTTGGCTGTCATGGTATTGTATTGCAACTGGCTTTACGCAGAACTCTCAGGCAGGATGACCAGGAGTTTTGCCGAGGCAGACCCTTTCGCCAGTTCGATAAGGTCGCCGTCATGGAGGAGTTCAGGTTTTTTATTTAAAAGGGACGTGCTGTTCAGAAAAGTCCCTCCTGTACTCCCCCTGTCTTCAATATACCATTTTCCGGTTTCTTTCCTGAGAATGCAATGGGGTTTTGTCACCCTGCTCACGGAAGAGTACTCGGGTGAAAGTAAGATATCATTTTCCGGGCTGTACCGGTCTTCATGTCCGGGATCTACCCTGCCGACGCGTATATCCGCGGCCTGGAGAAGGAAGAATTTTCCATCCTCTGGACCGCCAAGCACGATTAACATGGGACTGTCACCGGTCAGTTCATCTTCCACGGCATCGCGGACATCATCCAGCCTCTTTTTTAATTCATTGTCAGAGAGGTTGATACGCATGTTTGAGAAGATTCCAAGGTTGCGGACAAGTGCCTCCATCGCACCCGGGACAAGTGAATATTTCCAGACCGGGTGAACACCCTTTGAAGTCTGCTGTCCAAGCCCGACCTCTTTTTTTATCAGGCCTGTACTGATGAGCTTGTCCAAGTGTTTTTTTGTGTTTTCATAGCTGGTGTGAATTTCAGAAGCAATAGCACGAACGTCTTTTGGCTTTTTTTCAAGAATTTTAAGGATTTTTAACCTCTGGCTGTTGCTGAGCACCTCAAGATATTCCGAAAGTTCCATAAAATAATCCGGGACTTCTTCAAGTACAACAGTACGGGCTTCATCCTGACTGCTCTCTTTCATTCACATACCATCCTTACTAATATAATCGTCACACTTCGACAAAAACATTCTGTACTTCTCCATGGTCGTCTTGTTATATTATACCAGGTCACCGGAAATGCCGCCTCAAAAAAAGACGGTTCCAGTAGTCCGTGAACACTGAAAAATACCGCATTATTATTCCATGATTGTTCCGTGATGCACAAAGATTTAAATATCTGGTTTTTAAAGAAACAGATTGTGTAGCCGGCCATGAGGGAAAATGCTGATATGCCCTGGACATCACGGAGAAATGTCCGTATCTTTGTTCTGGGTATCAGTACGATTTTTGCTTTTTATGGTAACCTTATCGGGTTACAGAACGGGCTTCTCGTATTCACCCCCCTGATTTTTTACATCCCCATCATTCTTGCCTCGTACTGGTTCCCCAGGAGGGGGGTGCTATATACCGTTGCCATAGGGATGGTCCAGCTCCTGGTGATCCTGTTATACCAGTATCCGGCATTTGAATCGTTAAGCTACGCAGTCATTACCGCGAGTTTCTATATTCTCGTTGCCGTATCCGTGATGGTATCATCGCTTTCAGGAAAATTAAGGGAGAAAGAGACGCAATATCGCGGGATATTTAACGAGAGTGTAGCAGGTATCGTGCTGATCCAATCCGGTACTTTAAACCGGACCATACTGGATATCAATGCCCACGGGGCTGAAATGCTGGGATATTCGCCGGAATTAATGAAAGGAAAATCCGCTGTTGAAATATTTTCAGAGAACCGTGATTTCGATACTCTCATGGAATCCATATCTAAGAACGAATCAGTCCCGAGTCATGAACTTGACCTTAAAACAAGCAGTGATGAACCCCTTCCCGTGATGATATCAGGGTCAATGCTTAACGAGACTCTGACTGCCATAACTTTTATCGATATCAGGCTTCGAAAAGAGGCAGAAAAAGCGATCATAGAGAATGAAAAAAAATTCCGGAGTATTTTTGAAACTGCTCCGAATCTTCTGCTCTCTCTTGATACTGATCTCAATATTCTGGATTGCAACGAAAGAATACAGCAGATGCTCGGTTACCGAAGGGAGGAAGTCACTGGGCAGCCTGTGAAGGTTCTTCTTGCGGCCGGATATGAGTCAGTATCGCACGATTTTTTTAATAACCTGATACATTCCCATCACCCGGCATATTTCGAGTTGCTGATGAAACATAAAGACGGATATATTGTGGATGTCGGTATGCATTGTTCAGTTGTTTTCAACAGGGGTGAACACGGCGGGAAGATAATCTGTATTGTGGACGATATTACCAGAAGAAAAAATGCAGAGCTGAATTTAATAGAAAATGAAAAAAAATACCGGATCCTGTTTGAAAATTCTTCAGACGGGATCTTTTTCCTTGACGATACTCTTACAGAGTGTAATTCCCAGATGTGCCGGCTTCTCGGTTATGAAAGGGAATTTCTTATCGGCCGTAAATTTTCGGATATTTCCCCTCCCAGCCAACCGGACGGGAGAGATTCGGAAATGGCGTCAACCGAATACGTGCGTGAGGCATTATGGGACCGGCCACAGTTTTTTTCATGGCTGTTTCAGAAAAAGGACGGGACTCCTGTAGAAACCGAAGTATCACTGAAGTCGCTTACACTGAAAGGAAAAAAAATGGTCTTTGCAACGCTGCATGACATTACCGACCGGAACATGGCGGAGAGGGCCATTCGACTGGTAAATACAAAACTGAACCTTCTTTCAAGCGTTACACGGCACGATGTCTTCAACCAGCTCACAATACTGATGGGATATCTTGAAATGGTCCGGACCGTTGAAGAAAATTCTGCAGTCCTCAATTACATTCGCAGGGCCGAGAATTCCGCAGAAACGATACGGCGTCAGATTGCTTTTTCGAGGGATTACCAGGAGATTGGTGCACACGCCCCGCAGTGGCAGAACCTGGGTGAAATTTTTGCAAAAGCTGCAGATCCCGTTGATTTATCAGGTATTTCGGTAACTTATCCGCCAGATACGGTGGAAGTGTATGCAGACCCCCTCTTTGAAAAGGTTTTTTTTAACCTTATTGATAACTCCCTGCGACACGGGGGTGCGGTTTCATACATCGGGATGAAACTGGCAGAGTCGGATGGGAACCTTACCATTATCTACGAAGATAACGGGCGTGGTGTCCCGGATGCAGAAAAAGAAGAAATTTTCATGCGTGGATATGGTAAAAATACTGGTTACGGGTTATTCCTGATAAGAGAGATAGTCTCAATTACCGGTTGCACGATAACCGAACAGGGAATTCCCGGGGAAGGTGCACGGTTCCTGATCGAGGTTTCAAAAGGTGGATTCAGGAAGACGAACGTGACGGAATGATAATTTATACCGCGGTTGTGACGCCGGCGAAGATCCCCTGTATCTCATGGAGCCGGGCCTCCCTTCTGCGAAGTGTTTCGAGCATTGCAGTGATCTTCTCCTTTTGCTCGTCATGGTAGTGTGACTTATGCCCCTCGTGATATGCGTCCTCGATCATTTCAATCAGGGATTTCATCACAGGAACCCTTATTGAAAGCTCCCTGAATTCATTGATAATTTCACTTTTTATCCCTGATTTTTCGGCTTTTTCCACCTCATGGCCGATGGCGGATTTTCGTGCAAGGAACTCTTCGATGAGTGCGTTAAGTTTCCTGGGGCTTATCGGCTTGATAACATATCCGTCAATATAATTTCCGAATTTTTCCAGTTCTTCGAATACGAACTGTTTACCTGTGACCATGATAACCGGGATATCCGGTGTGGCCGGATTCGACCGTATATTGACGAGGGTTTCCCACCCGTCCATCGGGGACATCATGATATCAAGCAATATGAGATCGGGAACCATTGTCTTTAAAATTTCAAGACATTGCCGGCCGCTGTATGCACTGACTATGGTATATCCTTCCATCGTCAGTATGGTAATATAGAGATCTACAAGATCCCGGTTATCGTCTACTACAAGGATTGTCTGTGTTATCTCCTCGCGATTGTTTCCGGCCATTTCAGGGAATGAATATTTTCATTATAATCTTATATATGGTAATTGGTATCGTACCATACGAGTTGAAACACCCGTTATGCCCCGGACTATACGTTGAATGTTCCAGTCCGGCAACATCATCATCGGATGCAGACGGGACAGTCCCACGTCATAACCATAATTCAAAAAACAGAAGATAAACGGGGCAATATCAAAAAAAGTCCGGATGGAGATGACCACAACAAGGAGCAGGTATGTATAAAACACGAGGACAGGGAGAGAGAAGACCTCCCGCGGCTTCATCATGCCTGGAAAAAGAAACGAAAATGGAGACAGTACGATGTACACTGGCTGAAAAAAAGAGGAACGAAGGAACGATTCCGGCCTCGATCGCCCGGGCGCAAAAAATTCAGGAAACCCTTCGAAGACAGTGCTCTGTCCGGCCTGTTCCGGACCTGTCTGCGGTGAGGACGATTGCGGGAGCTGATGCCGCGTATGACGGGAATAGTGTGTATTCTGCAGTCGTCCTGATGACATTTCCAGGGCTGTCTGAAATCCGGAGTGTCGTTAGCCGTTCTGAAGCATCGTTTCCTTATATTGCGGGATATTTTGCATTTCGCGAAGGCCCGGGCCTCATTGAAGCGGTGGACAGGCTCCCGGAAAAACCGGGGGTACTCCTCATCAACGGACATGGTATCGCTCACCCGCGACGGTTCGGGCTCGCCTCCCATGTCGGAGTCCTCCTTGATATACCTGTGATAGGCGTGGCAGGAAGACTTATGAAAGGGAATTATACATTTCCCCGGGGCCGGGACGGCCTGGAATTCCCGGTTTACATGGGAGACGAGCACGTTGCAACGGGAGTACGGAAAAAACCCGGATCGCGTCCGGTTTATATTTCACCGGGACACGGGGTAACAGTCGATCAATCGGTTGAGATTGTTACCCTGGCTGCCGGATGTCACCGCCTGCCTGAACCCCTCTGGAGGGCACATATGCTCGCCGGTACCAGTGTTCGCGAAAGCAAGGCGGAATAAAGACGTGGTACCGGGAAGTCGTGTCCGCGTAAGATGCAGCCGGCCCTCTCCCGGATCAGTTTATCGTTCCTCACGGGAAAAAATGGGATTATGATAACCCGTGACGATGCCATCTCGATGCTCGGTACGTATGTTACCCGGGAGAACCTTTTCAACCACTGCCTGTCCACCGCGGCAATCATGAAAAATACTGCGGAATATCTCAACCAGGACGCTGAAAAATGGGAAATAATCGGGATTTTACATGATATTGATTATGAGCTCATTGACGGGGACATGGCACGACATGGCACCGAAGGATACCGGATTCTTTTAGAGGAAGGTGTGGACGAGGATATTGCAGAGATTGTAAAGCGGCACAATGATTTTATCTATGGCAATTCTGACACCCCTGCAGACCGTGCTCTTCAGGCTGCCGATAATATCTCCGGTCTTATTATCGCGGCGGCGCTCATGAAAGGCGGACGGATAACGGATGTCACCGCAAAAACAATCAGGAAAAAATTTAAGGAAAAATCATTTGCGGCAGGGTGCCGTAGAGAGCAGGTTGCATTGATTGAACCGCTTATTGAACTGCCTGTGTATTTTGAAATTGCCATCGGAGCACTGGTGGATATCCGTGAAAGGCTCGGATTGTCATAGTTCCATGGCCGGTATATATCAGGGGCGCCCGGGAACGTCGGCAGAGATGACTGGTTGCAAAACGCATCCGCTCTGCCATCTCGTATCACGGCAGGCCGGAGGGTGCCGGCGTGGTATCTTTTACAGGCCCGGTTGGAAAAGTGGAATAAAGGTTCATTGTGTCCGGGTCCTGATGAAAAAGTGTGTGTGAGTTTATTTCCTGAAAACGACCGGTTGGGGGTGAAATAGTTATTCTGTCTCCTCTTTTTTTGCCGGGCGTTCCGGTTTGACATACGTGATGTCAAAGACTTCCATCCCGGGCCGCATGGTAAAAGAAGGAGTATATACAGGGTCCATGGTCAGGCACTTTACCGGACATACTTCAACGCACGAATTACACACGATACAGCGCAGGCGGTCGATTGCCCACGTCTTTTCCTCCCTGCCGACACATATCGCTTCTGACGGACATTTCTTCATGCACATACCGCACGAGATGCACCTGGACACATCGATTACAACATGCCCTCGTGACAGTCCGGTCCTCTTTGCCGGGACATACGGGTAAGGGCGGGTGGCCGGTCTTTCAAGCACGGTTCTTATTGCAGTTTTAGCCATTTCAAAAAATGCCATGTATCTCACCTCTCCATGCACCCTATACAGGGGTCAATTGACAGAACGATGACCGGGACATCAGCAAGCTCGCACCCCTGCATCATTTTGACCAGTGGCGGGATGTTCGTCAGCGTAGGGGTGCGTATCCGCGACCTGACAATGTGTTTTGTCCCGTTTCCTTTCACGTAATGCACAAGTTCGCCTCGCGGCTGTTCAGAACGTGAGAAATACTCCCCATCCGGGTTTCCTTTGACCTTGACCTCGGTCTCACCTTCAGGGATCTGCCGGATCGCCTGTCGTATCAGGTCAATCGAGGTAAAGAGCTCCTTTACCCTGACAGCGCAGCGTGAATAACAGTCTCCATCATTCTCCACTACCGGTGTAAAGTTCAGTTTCCCGTATGCCGCGTACCCTGTCATCCGCATATCAATCGCAACACCACTGCCCCGTCCGGTAGGGCCGACTGCGCCGAGGGCGTATGCCTCGTCCGGCGGCAGGATGCCGACGCCTTTTGTCCGGTGAATGACCGAGTCGTCATGGAGGAAGATATCGGCCAGTTCCTTCAATTTTATTTCAAAAGGATCAAGATCTGAAAGCATGCGTTCAAGCGTGGCTGCAGGGATATCTTTCCGTACACCCCCAACCTTGCAGCTCCCCTGGATGACCCTTCCGCCGGTCGTCTCCTCGAGTACGTCAAGGACTGTCTCTCTCTGGCGCCAGCAGTTCATAAAGAGGTTTTCAAAGCCCATTCCATCTGCAAAAAGCCCGAGCCATAACAGGTGCGAGTGGAGCCTTGAATATTCGGACCAGATGGTCCTGAGGTAGTGTGCGCGATCCGGGACTTCGACACCCATGATCTGTTCAATTCCCTGGCAGTATGTCATGCCGTGGATGAAGCTGCAGATACCGCAGGTCCGTTCGGCAATGTACACATATTCGGGATATTCACGCTTTGTTATCAGCGTTTCAAGTCCCCTGTGCACATAACCGATGGATGGAACGGCTTCGACCACGGTCTCATCCTCGAGCACCAGGTCAAGGTGTATCGGTTCCGGGAGCACAGGGTGCTGGGGCCCGAACGGGATCACGATCTTTCGTGACATGGACCCTCCCCCTCCCCTTTGAATACCGGCTCACGGAACGGGTATCGTACTGATGTCCTGATGAGGTTTCCTTTAAAGTCGACATTCATACCCCGGACCTTCACCCCGAAAAGGTCATGCATCTCATTTTCATAAATGAATGCACCCCAGAAGATCCCCGAAACTGATGGGACTTCCGTATCCATCGGGACAAGGATACGGACAGTTCTGAACGAGAGGTCTTTTTCGAACGAGTAGTTAATCTCGAAGTTATCTTCTATCCGGGTGCAGTGCATCTGGACGAGACGACATCCTTGGTTTTTAAACGATTCGACCTTCCCGATCAGGGAGGACAGATCGATTACTGTTGTTTGCTGGTCTTCTATTGTCATTTCTTCTCTCCACCTGTCACATCGGTTTTACCTGCAGGTTCCTTCATCAATTGCCGTTTCTTTTCAAGGACTCCAAGTGCCGTTACAATCCCGTCGATAATTGATTCGGGTCGTGCCGCACAACCCGGGACATATACATCCACCGGGATTATTTTGTCAATCCCGCCCATGATATTGTAGCACTCCCGGAATACCCCGCCTGAAGTTGCACAGATGCCGACTGCAACCACGACCTTTGGTTCGGGTATCTGGTCATAGATGTTTTTGACGACCGCCCTGTTCTGTTCGTTTATGCCACCGGTTACCACAAAAATATCGGTATGTTTTGGATTTCCGGTGTTTATGATACCGAACCGTTCGACATCATAAAGGGGTGTCAGGCATGCAAGGACTTCAATATCGCAGCCATTACAGCTCGATGCATCATAATGCATGATCCAGGGGGACTTTTTCATGTATGACATTATCCCATCACTCCCGAAAGGTAATAGAGGACTGCAAGATTCACGATCCCGAGAGTCCCTGCGACAATCCACGCACTTTTTATTGTATACTGCCATTTAACCCGGGAAAATGTGTTATCAATGAATATTTCAATCAGATATGTCACGATAATTGCTGCAAGTGCAATAACCGGATTAAATGCAAAGAACAGGTAAATAAATCCGAGCAGGAAGACATTTTCATACCAGTGGGCAATCTCTATCTTTCCCAGCCCGGACCCGGAAAATTCAGTAGTGACACCTTTTACAATTTCCTGGTGGGCATGGTGGGATGTGGACAAATCAAACGGAGATTTACGAAGTTTTATTGTCAATACCATGAGAAATCCGATAAAAATCCCCGGGAGATACACAATCACCGGAATTGGAGAGTTCATAATGTCGCTTACAAAAAAGCTCTTCGTCACCATGTACATCCCGACCGCACTGAGAATAATCATTGGCTCATAGGCGATTATCTGGATAAGTTCTCTCTCAGCCCCGATGAAACTGTACGGGGAATTGGTTGAATATGCTCCCAGTACAAGGAAAATATGCGCAAGGGTGAAGGCAAAGATAACCAAAAGCAGGTCGCCGCCCGAGAAGAACAATGCACCGCTCACTGCGATGAATACGATATAACTAAGTACATAGTAATTCTGGGACGGTGTAACGACAACGTTCTCTTTTTCAAAGAGTTTTGCAACATCATAGAATGGCTGCAACAGGGGCGGGCCCATCCTTCCCTGCATCCTTGCGGTTATTTTCCGGTCGATACCGGCGATTAAACCTCCTATCAGCGGGGCAAGTATGATGAAAAGGACTGCATTCAGGATTGAAATCATACGATCACCCCCAGGAGAAGCGTGGCGCCAATAAGTATCAACCCCAGGCAAAGCCCTGTCCCGGCCATGAGAAGCCTGCTTTCACCACAATACTGTTCAAAATAGTAATTTGAAAATGATGATTCACGGACAATTCCCATCGAACCGGCAAATTTCATATCGGGAGTCGTTGGTCTTCCTCCCATGTAGGGGGGTAGTTCCTTGGCACCATTCCGGTAAAACAACATTGAAAGGGGCATAATCATCAGGAGGAAAAGCATCATGACCATTATCATGATATTATCCTGTGCCAGTCTGGTCGTAAACCCGTATACCGACAGGACAAACGGCTCTATGAGTACAGAAGATATGAGCGGGAATATAAGACAGACAAGAACGGTTAAACTCGTGAGTAAATAAAGAACAAACCATTTTTCTGAACGGATATTTCCTTCCACGCGTTTTCCGTACTGGGTAATGGAAATTATCTTTCCCATCCACTTTGACCAGAACAATACGGTTATTGATCCGCCGAATGCCAGGATCGTTACAAATATGATGCCGAACGGGGCGTCGATAAAGGCTTCGATTGCAACCCATTTCGAGATAAGCATGCCAAATGGCGCTAGGAACATACCCGCTATGCCGATAAACATCATGACTGCAATTTTGGGCATGCGGACGATGAGGCCGGCCATGTCCTCAATATCCTTGCTCCCGATCCTGTTTTCGACTGTGCCTACACAGAGGAAGAGCAATGATTTGGCAATGGCATGGAATATTATCAGCATAATTGCCGCCCAGACCAGTTTATACGTCCCTATTCCCGCACATGCGACAATAAGTCCCAGGTTTGCAATTGTAGAATAAGCAAGCACTTTCTTTGCATTGCTTTGAGAGATAGCAATAGCCGAGGCGAGAAGGAACGTAAAACCGCCTATCATGGCAATGATTAATCCCTCGAAACTACCGGAAAGGACAGGTGAAAATCGAACGATGATATAGACTCCTGCCTTTACCATTGTACTGGAATGAAGAAGGGCTGATACCGGTGTGGGGGCAACCATTGCGCCAACCAGCCAGGAAGAAAATGGCATCAGGGCTGCCTTTGTAATTCCTGCAAAACTGATCAGGACCGCAGGTACTATTGCAAGTGCCTGCCCGGCACTTATCAGTTGATTTATCTCGAAGAGATTCCCTGAAGGGTCAATGCCGGCGAGGTATATCAGGGCTCCTGCAAAGGCAATTCCTCCAAGGAGGTTCATTACCAGCGCAAGGAAGGCATTATTGACTGCCTCTTCAGAACGGGAGTATCCGATCAGGATAAATGAACATACGGTGGTTAATTCCCAGAACAGGAAGACCCATATGAGATTATTGGAAAATACCAGCCCGAACATGGAAGATATGAATAAAAAGACCATAAAGAAGAATGTTCTCCGTCGGTCCTGTACTTCGGGATGATTCCGGTGATATGTCCCCATATAGCCTACTGCGTAGACTGCGATTGCACTTCCGATAATTCCGATTATCAGGGCCATAATGATGGATAACTGATCAATAAAGAGGTTTTGAACTGCATGGAGAGCTTCTGAACAAAACATTTCAAAATAGGCCAGTAAACCGAGTTGCACGAGTATGAGTACTACCGCAAGGGATTTTCTGTATTTTATACCGAGATACAGGATAAAGAGTGCGAGGAATACTTCAACCAGGAATATTATCTGGCTGACCTGCTGATAGCCAACAGGGAAATAAAGGGCCCCGGTATTATAATACAGGAAAAGGGTCATTAAAGAGACGATACCGATCAACAATGCAGAAATCTTAACCAGAGCGTCGCGAATTGAGTCTTTTGATACGACTAAAAGCAATACGGCAGCAATAAGCGGAAAAACGATTAGAAATACGAGATCAATCATCCAGTAACCCTCTTTTATTTACTATTGTAAATTTATCATTATTAATAGTTCTATTTTAACAGCAGGTTAATAGGGGAATATCTCTCCCCTTTTTCGAATATTATCGTATAATTGTGGCTTTCAGCTCGCTCATAAAAGAAAATAAAATAAAATACGGCATAATTCCTGGACATACGGTGATTTCTGTCATTCAAATGCCTGTTCCAGTGCAATACAATATGAGTAACGTTCAGTTTCACCTTGATTTCATAATAATGAATATTTTTTCCGGGTTTGTGAGCCCTGCGTTCATAAGTATGGCAGAGGTCGAATTGTTTAATAAACGCATATTATCTTTAGATTTTATTGATTTAATCACGGTCACCGGTCAGGTGCTGGACTTCACGCGATCATCATTATTCAATCGTCATGACGAAGTACATTCCTGATGATAGTTCCTGTTGACAAAAAGCATGCATAATTTGCACAATCGCGCAAGTGGATGCTGATGCCGGTTACGGAGGGTATACATGTTTTTTTGCATATACATTCCGTCATACCTGTCAGATTGTACCATTGAAAGCCATTTGGATATTTTTTTGGTGAATTATCCGGATAATTATCTGAAAATAATAATAGCGGGATTAAAGTGTTTTCCTGAGTATAAGTATAGTCTGTTCAACAGCTGATTTCTGGGTAATATCACTGTCGATACTGCCTCTTCCCAGCCTGATGATATTTTTGATATCCTCGAATGATAACTTTGTAAAGGCGATCTTATCCCAGACGTCCCTCTCGACATAGACCCATGTCTCCCCGAGGATGAATTTTAAAGAATCAATCTCCTCTTTTATGAGAGATTTCCATTCATCACCCAGTTTTTGACGGATTTTTTCTACGGCCTCTTCTACACTTTTTTCCTGGTGGAGCCTGTAAATTCTTCTACCGATCTCAGCCCTTGAAACCTCTGGCATAATTAATTCCCTCTCCTCATTCCCATTATGGGTACGCGAGAATGGTGTCATGGATTCATAATAGTTTTGGTAAATCCGAAGAGGAGGATTGATCCGATACCTGACCCCGGGGCATTCTGTTTATTGCCCGGTTCTGTTCGTTCCAATGTATCTCTTTTTCCCGATGCACTACCTTCAATATGTGGTTTTTCAATCCTCTTGGTAATTATGACGGCGGTACGAAGGGCAGGTGAACTTTTAATTTTTTTTCTCTTGCGGAAAGGAACAAAGGATGAATCTCTTCCTCTATTTCTTCCCGTATGAGATAACGGGATATTAAAAACGGATCATTTTTCATTGTACCGGGATGACATTCTGTCGTTCTGCTCACCTGGAAGATTGTAAGGACATCCCGTGTAATCCTGAAAAGTGATTTTAAGATGTCTTCATCCGGTGGGCCGCCTTTTTTTTCTGGTCTAGGATTTTTTTTACTTTTTTAAGGCGGTATAAATCCTCCCGCTCCCGTTCTTCAATTATTATTTTAATAAATTTTGCCTGTTTTTTCAGTTCAGGGATCAATACCTGTTCCAGGGCATTGACCCGTCTACGATTCATCTGTATCTCATCACCAAGACGTCTCAGGGCTGTCTCCGTTTCCGCCAGCCCGATAATCAGATCAATCTCTGCCTCAAACTTTTCAGCAGTCTCATCGATTCTTCCACTCACCCCTAGTATACTATAGCCACGTTCGAGCAAACTGAGAGAGACCCGTTTTTTTCCGATAACCGGGACCGGTATCCCCATTATATTTTTTCCGCTTATATCAAGTGTTATATGCCTTTTTGTTGCAAAAGATGCTGATTTTAATGCAACGGGGTCGTCGACAGCCTGTGCAATGAGCAGTGATCGCTGTGCAAGGTCGGAGACTTTTTCCAGTTCATCTCTCGACTTGGACACATTCTCCATAATAAGGAAAAATTCACGGATCAATGCGTCCATCTTTTCGCGGAGAAGGTCGCGTCCCTGTTCGGCAAGCTTAATCTGTGCATTCTTTTTTATCAACTCCATCCTGGTGGGATTCACTTGTTCCATATTCATTCCGCCCTGTATGCCGGGTGGTACTTTTCGATATATTCGATTTTTATTCGTTTCAGTTCTTCATCCGGAAGCATCGAAAAAAGCTCCCACCCGATCGATAACGTCTGTTCGATAGACCTGTTCTGGTCTCCCTGGGTGATGAACCTGCGCTCAAATTCTTCTGCAAATTTCAGATATTTTTTATCCAGTTCCGTGAGTGCTTCCTCACCGACTATGGCCACCAGGCGTCTGAGATCTCTCCCGTATGCATACGATGCGTAGAGCTGGTCGGCAACATTCCGGTGGTCCTCGCGGGTCTTACCCTGGCCGATTCCCAGGTTCATAAGGCGGGAAAGGCAGGGAAGGACATCAATAGGTGGATTCAGCCCTCTCCTGAAGAGGTCCCGGCTGAGCACGATCTGGCCTTCGGTAATGTATCCAGTCAGGTCGGGAACCGGGTGTGTAATATCATCATCAGGCATGGTGAGGATGGGAATCTGGGTTATTGATCCGTCCTTTCCCTTTATCCTTCCGGCCCGTTCATAAATCGATGCGAGATCGGTATACATATATCCCGGGTACCCCCTCCTGCCCGGGACTTCCTCGCGGGCGGTTGAAATTTCACGCAGCGCTTCACAATAATTGGTCATATCTGATAAAATCACCAGAACATGAAGGTTGTGCGTATATGCAAGATATTCAGCCACCGAGAGGGCACAACGCGGAGTGGCGATGCGTTCAATTGTCGGGTCGTCAGCAAGGTTCATAAAAAATACAACCCGTTCGAGGGCCCCGGTTGTTTCGAAGTTTTTCATAAAAAATGATGCTTCTTTGAACGTGATTCCCATGGCAACGAATACGACCGCAAAATTCTCACCTCCCCCCAGCACGCGGCTCTGCCGGGCTATCTGAGCTGCGAGGGCGTTTGCGGGAAGTCCCGCTCCTGAAAATATCGGGAGTTTCTGACCTCTCACAAGAGTGTTAAGGGCATCGATCGCAGACACCCCGGTCTGGATAAAATCAGAAGGTTTATCCCGCTCATATGGGTTAATCGGCATCCCTGAGATATCGACCGTGTCTTCAGGGATGATATCAGGTCTTCTGTCACGTGGTTTTCCCACTCCGTTAAACACCCGCCCCAGCATATCGATTGAGACGTCTATATGCGGTGATTCGCCCATGAAACGAACTTTGGAACTGAGATTATCAATTCCGCTTGTTCCTTCAAAAACCTGGACAACGGCAATTTCCCGGGAAATGTCGAGGACCTGGCCGGTTCTCTGCTCCCCGTTGGAGAGAGTTATCAGGGCGGTTTCACCATATGATATACCTCTTGGCTTTTCAACAAAGAGGAGCGGACCCGATACATAATTAATTGTCTGGTATTCTTTCACCAAAAGGGTAGGATTCATGATTCAACCTCAAGTGCTAGAATTTTCAAGCTGATATTGCCGATAAGTTCGTGTATCTTTCCGATATCATCAATTTCTTTCATCCTTGAGAGTTCGGATTTAATGGGAAGCGAGGTGATCTGGCGGAGAGATACTCCTTTAACCATTGCATCACTGACGGAGTCGAAAAATACATGAATCGCTTTTAACATCAGAAATTGTTTCTCCATCTGACAAAACGAATCTTTATCGCTGTATGCACTCTGTTGCAGAAAATCCTCCCTTATCATCCGTGTGACTTCCAGAATTGCCTTTTCACTTTCCGGAAGGGCATCGGGTCCTACGAGCTGGACAATCTCCTGTAGTTCCACTTCCTTTTGAAGGAGGTACATTGATTTATCCCGGAGATCACGCCATTCAGGGGAGACATTCTCATTATACCACCCATCCAGGCTGTCCAGGTACAGGGAGTAACTCTTAATCCAGTTCACTGATGGAAAATGCCTCCTGTAGGCAAGATTTGTATCCAGTGCCCAGAATGTTCCTGCAATCCGCAATGTATTCTGGGTAATCGGCTCTGAGAAATCTCCTCCGGGAGGTGACACTGCACCTACAACTGTGACCGAACCCGTCCTGTCTCCGGATCCTATGCAGGTCACTCTCCCTGCACGTTCATAAAACGCGGCGAGCCGTGTGGCAAGGTATGCAGGGTATCCTTCTTCACCTGGCATTTCCTCGAGTCTTCCTGAAACTTCACGCAATGCCTCACCCCACCTGGATGTGGAATCCGCCATAAGGGCTACATCGTATCCCATATCACGGTAATATTCCGCCATGGTTATCCCTGTATATATCGATGCTTCCCTCGCTGCAACCGGCATATTTGATGTATTCGCAATCATGATCGTTCTCTGGATAAGGGGCAGCCCGGTTCTTGGATCAACCAGTTCGGGAAATTCTGTCAGGACATCTGTCATCTCATTTCCCCGTTCTCCGCACCCGATATAGATCACAATATCGGTATCGGCCCATTTGGCAAGTGTCTGTTCTGATACGGTTTTTCCCGTCCCGAATCCACCGGGGATCATTGCCGTACCGCCTTTTGAAAGAGGGAAGAGACTGTCAAAAATGCGTTGTCCTGTTAATAATGGAAATTCGGGGTCAAGTTTCCGTAAATAGGGCCGTCCCTTCCTGACCGGCCATTTCTGGATCATGGATATTTGCGTCCCGTCGTCAAGTGTACATACCGGGTCCCCGACGCAATACTCGCCTTCGTTGATTTCTGACACGATACCTGCGGTGTCGGGGGGGACAAGAACCCTGTGATCAATGTGAAATTCCTTTACCGTGCCCAGGACATCCCCGCCGGCAACCTGTTCTCCTTTTTTTACGGCCGGGATAAACATCCATTTTTTCTTTTTATCGAGGCCGGGAACATATATGCCTTTTGAGATGAAACAACCGCTTTTTTCGGCAAGGGCAGGTAATGGGCGTTGTACACCGTCATAAATCGATGAAATCAACCCTGGCCCCAGTTCGACCGACAGGGGTTCTTCGGTATTGTGCACCGGTTCGCCGATTTTTAACCCTGTTGTATCTTCATATACCTGGATTACAGCGTTGTCACCTTCCAGTCGTATAATCTCCCCGCTTAAATGATCCTCCCCTACCTGGACCACGTCGTACATTTTCGATCCCATCATGGAATCGGCAATAACGACCGGTCCGGAAATCCTGGAAACGAAACCCTGAATCATGTTTATCTCCTCAATACGACATTATAACCGATTGCTCTCCGCAAGAGGCGCTCAATGTAACTTATCCGGCTGACTGTCTGGTTCCGGGCAGGAATGGGAATAATAATCGGACGGTAGCTCTTTTCTATCCGGGTCATCAGTTTATCATCAAGTGCCGGTACAAAATCCTCGTTCAGTGCGACTATCCCGGTATCATCCTGATATAAGAGATCCGGAATGATTTTTTTTACTTCATCCATCGTGGAAACCTCGATGACATCCACGCCAGCCAGGCGGAACCCGCTTGCTGAATCAGGGTCGGTGACTACAACAAATTTATACATAAATCAACTCCTCCTGAAGTTCTTCATCTGAGATGTACGCATTTTTACACCGGGCTATTATCCGTATATTTGTTATTTCGTTGAATTTTGCCCATAAATATCCAATTACGATTGAAATACTCAAAGGGTCACCCCGGAGTGTCCTGATACCCTTTCTGATGATATATCTGTCCAGTTCTTTTTCAAAGGCCGATATTTTATCAGTGAGAAAAGCCTGTTCCGGAATATCTGATAAAAATGAATAAGGGGTGGATTCGACCTTACGCACGACGTCCCTGATTGAATTGGTGTTGATAAGTTCCAGCAGGTTTTTGTGTTTGAAAATTTTCCCTCCGGGGAGGAGCATGGATTGGGTCTCTTCTATATCTATTGAATCACGGATTACACGGAGGATAGTCTTGATATTAACAATATCAATTTCGGTTGCAAGCAAGTCGTGAATGATGCGGCTGTCATACTTTTTTCCGGCAACGATGCTGAGTGAATGTTCGTAATAGTACTTGTCAAGTGCATATTCCAGAACGGCAAGGTCGTTCTTTTCACTATATTCATCAAGATACATTGTCAATGGGTGTGAATATGATATCTGCCATGTCGCAAGGAGATCTATAACCGATCGTATATCCTGCTGTTTCATCAGCTCGGTCAGCGTTGCTTCGTCAAGTTCGCCGGCAGGAACGAGGCATTCGAGGATCTCGTTCGGGGATGCATGAATATTTTTTCCCCGCAAAATCGTTTTTATATTCTGGATATCCCAGCGGTTCAGGAAAACGTTAATATATATCTCGCCAATATCCCCTCTGACAAGACCGAGAATTTTGTGATAGTTTTTTATGAGGTTTTTGCGTAAAGCATACTCAATACCGAGGATTCCCGGATGTAATACGCATCCTTCTTCGATTTCATTTTTATAAGGACTTTTTTCCAGCTCTGTAATCAATGAATCGATATCTGCTTTCAGGATCAGGGTATCATAATATTTACGATTAAAGAGAATGCTGTTCATCCCTTTCACCCTTGCATTCACATACCCGTAGTCCATATCCGATCACCCGGAGAGAATGGAATAGATCTCTTTTCGAAGGGCTTCCTTTGATCGTGCGAATCGTGATTCAATCGTGTTGAAACCGATAATTTTATCTCTGCCCGTACTTATGTTAAGACCGCCTGAACACGTGAGATCCGGTACAATTTCTCCTTTGATTGAATATTTTTCCATGCATGCTTTGCATAGGTCATCATCACGCCTGTCAATGTGTATACGCATTTCGCCATCACCTGACTCAGGCATGGCTTCCTCCAGCATGCGGCTGAAACATTCCTGATACACAGGATCCTGGCGTATTTTTTTCAGTATCACTTCTGCTTCAGAAAATGCCTTTTCATACACTGAATTTCTTGTTGCGCTGATATCTGCTTTGAGCTCCTCTTTAAGGGAATAAATGGCCATATTTCGTTCCATATTCATTTTTTCCATGGCCCGCCGCATGCGTTCCTTTTTCAGTGCATCTGACTTTTTTTCGGACTCCTCTAAAATATCTCTGATAACTCTTTCGGTCGATAAAAGCGCTTCATCTATAGTCTCCTGGGCGCCGTTCTCCATAGACTTGATCAGGTCATTGTATGTCATCTTCTCAACTGGTGTTTTTTTTGAATTCGGACAGATATGCGAAGAAATCTGGAAATCTCTATCTTTTTTTCAATTTGACAGGGATTTCCACCTCAATCAGGCAACCGGATCATTTCACCATCAATATGATCATCGATGCCACAACAAAACCGAGAATGACAAGGGTCTCAGGAATTGCCTCAAGAACAATGATTGATCCTGAAGTCTCAGGTTTTTCTGCTATAGTTCCTGCACCTGCGGCACCAATACGTGATTGTGCCCATGCGGTTCCTATTGCCCCTGCTGCAAATGCTATTGCCGCTCCTATTGGTACTTCCCATCCTTCCATGATGTCTCTCCAATAAGTACGTATCATAATCCTTATATTATTTAAATATGATAGAAATAAGGTTGAACTTTATTTATTATTATTATTTAATTAAAAATATATTAATATACATATTTAATGCAGTTAATGTTTTGAAATATTATTGTGAATAACGGTTTTTGGAATAGTGCCTTCTTTACCAAAAGGATGGTATAACTCGCCTCCTCCTTCATAAAATTTTGAATAGAATTCGACGATGTGCAGGCGGACCGTGTGGAGCGAGGGGCTGAACATAGCAAGGATAATGTTTAACGTATGAAGCAGGACTGCAATGACTATGCCCAGGGCGACGACCTCCATTGCGCCGCCAAGCCTGTTTGCTACCATGGCGAGGATAACAGATGCCATTCCGATTGCCATGATCCTCGCATAGGAGAGGATGTTCCCGAGAGTACTCATGATTTCAATAACCCCGAGTGTTCCCCCGCCAATAAATATCAGTGGTATTGTGACTGCAACGATAATTATTGCAGGTATCAGAACGATACCCGGGGCAAACCCGGCAATAATTCCAAGCAGTAAAATAATCCCGATGAGGACTCCGATCATCCCGCATTTTTCGCATAAATGTTTTTTACTTCGTCTGGTATAGGCATTGAAAACTCCAATTCCAAGTCCGACAAAAATGTGGAATACTCCGAGGGTTATGGCAAGTATAAGCATCGGGATCATCGCCTCAAGCCGGTTCCAGGTGATGCCGAGGAAATGGACCGGGTGCAGCCACCCCATCATCTCACCGAAATCACCAAAAAATTCGCCATATAAATATCCGAAAAATATCGTAGGAATTGCCGAAATAATCATGATATTCATCAGTTGCTGTAACCAATCCAGTTCTTTGAACTTCCACTTCATTACAAGTGCAAACCCGAGTATACAGAGGCCGTATCCGATATCCCCCACTATTATCCCGAAGAATATCGGGAAAAAAATTGCAATTACAGGGCTTGGATCAACCTCAAGATATTTTGGGGGGCTCACTAATTTCATAAAGAATTCGAATGGTTTTACCCATCGCGGATTATCATAAAAAACAGGTGCATTTTCAGTTTTTTCCGGTGACACTGGCATTTCGGTAAGTACGACCCGGTTTTGGAAAACCGAAAAAAGCTCTTTTTTCGTCTTTTTCAAATATTTTTTAGGTATCCATCCCTGGACCATGATGGTATGGTCAGACTGTCCGAATTTGGCGAACGCATTTATTTCTTCTTCACGGTCACGGATGATACGTTGAAGAACGGATAGTTCCTGCCACCAGGAAGAAGAGATCTGATACAGTTCTTCGTCAATAGCCGCAATTTCATCATTAATACGCTTCTTTTCATTATCGATCTGGATAATTGCATCATTAAAAGGCAAATTTGAATATTCTTCAGGAATTCTTACTTCATTTACATTTTTGGTAAAAATGAGTGAATGTACCTGTGCTGAATATTTTTTATTAAAAACGGTTATTGCCGCTATTGTATTTTCGTCAATATCTGCTGAAATAAATTCAAACTGGTTTTTAGTGATCTTTTTCATTTCAGGGCGTATCTGATTAAGTATCTCCCTGTACTCCTTCTGTATGAGAAGGACCGTGACTTCAAAACCTTCCAGGGTGGGTATCTGCTGTTCAAGCGAGAAGATTTTTTCCATAATCTGTTTATAACGGTCCAGAGCGATGATGTTCAGTTTATCATCACTCTTCTTATTGGCCAGATCGCGGGTTTTATTTTCCAGTTCCCCGATTATAGTTTGAGCCCGGTTCATAATTTCTACTGTTGTCAGCCATCGGTATTTCTCATAAATCTGGTCATGACCGGCACCATTCTCTGATATTGTTGGAATGATCTGATATATGCCATTAATTTTTACTAATAATTGCAAAATTTCTTCAGATTTTATGAGGTCCATTTTTTTAAAAGTAAGATCATCACTTTCAAAATTGTCGGATACATCCTGGAGATGAATTGTCCCAAGCTGATAGAGGACATCCACGATTTTTTCATAGTCCTTTTTCGGGCCTACTACCAGGACATCAATCATTTTCTGCAGCATACTCTTCCTTCATTGATACAAGGTTCGCGATTCTGCAGACTGCATTTTCCAGATTTTCCTCTCCCCGGGCAATTATTTCAGTTTTTCTGGCATTATTCAGTTCTTTTAAACTATCCATCTCTTTTTGCAGCTCAAGCCTTTTTTCAGCAAAAAAAACGTTGGTTTCTTCGTCGGATTGAAGTTCGGCTCTGGCAATATTTTCAGCTGCTTTCTTTTTTGCCTCTGTAATTTTCTTCTCGTTCAGATCGTGAATGGTTTCAAATTTTTTTTTCAATTCACCCTCTTTTTGTCTGACCTGCTCGAGTAGTGACTGTTCATCCTCCATTATGTTCCCCTCCTATAGTAACCCGTAACGATGCTTCAGGTGAGAAGTAATCCCGCATGACGGAGCGACTTGATTTACCTTCGCACTTCCCGCAGCCCGTTCTGACGCCTTAATTATTCTTTCATGGCACCGCCTCAATGCAGCAATTTTTAATTTCTCAATTGCATCTTGATTGAGTACTGGCATCAGGACTTACCTCCATAATTTCAAGGTCGCGTAAACAATTGTTTTTTTAATATATAAATATATGTCAAAAATAAGGTTAAAAATTTTTAAAATATTTTAATTTTTTTATCTTTACATATAAACCGCGCAAATGGTATTCAAACGGTCCCGGTTATTATCTGAATATCTGCCTATGATAAATATGATTAACCATGACCATACGATTAAAATTCAGGGGTCAATTATATCAGATCAAGGATCTATCATCCCTTAAACTACGAGAAAGGGTATTTCGGGTTGTGAATGTTAATGTTCGAAAGGATTTTATTTCCTACTGATTTTTCAGAATACGCAAAGAGGACTCTGGATTGTATTGCAGGACTTCCAGGGACTGTTGAGATTCACCTGCTTCATGTCGTTGAGGGTACCACAAAAATTGCACGGGGTGCCTGGGTACTGGATGATGTCAGGGAAGAGGCAGGACGACAGATAGATGAAGAGAAAAAGTCCCTGCAGCATCCCCGGGCCCGGATAGTATCGCGGATTGAAACGATAACCAGCGGATCTATTGCAGATGCAATTCTCAGAATTGCCCGGGAAGAAAATATTTCTACCATCGTGTTGGGGGCACGGGGAAAAGGACTTATAAAGGGTATCTTTCTTGGGAGCGTATCATCGAAAGTGATCAAACACGCAACAACACATGTTCTTATCATGCGATACAGGGTTATCGAAGAGCTGACCGGGAAAAAATTTGAAAAATTCTGTCCCCGGATCCTTTCAAAGGTCTTATGCCCAACTGATTTCTCTGTTCATTCCGACAACGCACTCCGGATACTTGCAGGTACAGGACCAGATCATATCATACTTCTTCATGCCGTTTCATCAGCTGAAACAGAAGATGAAATCGTTTTCGCCATTGAGAACGCACGGGTTATGCTTGAGAAAAAATGCGCAATGCTGAAAGCTCGTGGTTTTTCAGCATATTCAATCGTGTCTGAAGGCAATCCCACAGCAGTGATAAATGAAGTGGCAGAAACCGAAGATGTTTCCCTTATCTGCATGAGTTCATATGGCAAAGGCTGGGTTGGGGAGCATGTCCTTGGTACAACCAGCTTTGAAGTGGCGCGAACCACAAAAAGACCTGTCATTATCCTCCACACGACTGGAAATATCCCCGGTCAGGATGAGATTTCAGAAAGAAAATTATAGTGTTTTTTTCAGGAATATTATGAAAAAGAGGAGTATTCCGATCAGTATCCATGCTCCGAGGACTATCTGTATAATTATCATAAATAAAGACAGTTTTGACCGGTTTTCCGGATTTTTGAGGAGATTTTCAAGCCATTCATCTTTCATCGGCCAGCACAACCTTGTAAAGAGTCATGTTTTATACGGAACCTGCTTTTTCCCTCATCACCTGTTTGGTCCTTTTTCGCCTGAACATATCCTCTCGTTCTCTCTCCTCAAGATGCATCTCGATATATTTTTCAGTTGCTGCAAGTCGTGGAATGAGAATATTTTCAAGGGCGTTCACCCTTCTCCTGGTCCGGATTATCTCCTGTTCAAGCCTTCGGACAGTATCTCCCAGTTCTGCAAGGGACAATGCAATCTGAATGACCCGTTCAAATCCGTCGGCAGTCTCGTCCACTAATGCAGAAGTGCCCATATAACTGTACCCCCGACCCTTTCCCGTGACATGCAATGTTTCGGGAATGGTGATTGAAGGAACTTTCACTCCGATTATCACGCGGGTATCCATTGGGATGTCTTCAATTTCTCTGACTGCAGCTGCCATTTCCCGAAGTCCGTCCCGGCCGGTTGTCATTTCTGTTTCGATAAGTCTGGAGAAGGCTGTTCTGATCTCGTTATGAATTTTTTCTTTCTGATGATGATATTGATCAATATAATGAGAGCACTCAATTACCATGGCATCCAGTTTTTCTTCAAGGAGATCATGTCCTTTCCTGGCGAGAACCTGACGTTTTTTTAATTTAAGGAGTTCAATTCTTGTAGGTCGTACACCACTGATCGCAATTTTATTCATGGTGCCCGCCGCGGTGAACCGGATGATATTTCTGAATATATTCCCTGTCGATACGTTTCAATTCCGATTCAGGAAATATTGACAGCAGGTTCCATGCAAGATCAAGTGTCTGCTCAAAAGATCGGTCTTCATCAGTCTTTTGTCTTACAAATTCATGTTCAAAGCGATCGGCAAATTCCAGGTAATTCCTGTCTGTATCAGTCAGAGATTCTTCCCCGACGACCGCAACAAGATTTTTCACCTTGATTCCCTGCGCATAAGACGCATAAAGCTGATTATTGACATCTGCATGATCCTCTCTCGTCCTTCCCGTCCCGATACCTCCTTTCATCAGCCTGGAAAGGGACGGGAGGACATCGATGGGGGGGTAAATTCCTTTTCGATGGAAATCTCTTGTTAGGACAATCTGGCCTTCCGTGATATAGCCGGTCAGGTCAGGTACCGGGTGAGTAATGTCATCATCCGGCATGGTGAGTATCGGAATCTGGGTGACGGATCCTTCTTTGCCTTTAATTCTCCCTGCTCTTTCATAAATCGATGCGAGATCGGTGTACATATATCCCGGGTACCCTCTCCTTCCGGGTACTTCTTCACGGGCTGCAGCAATTTCGCGTAATGCTTCACAATAATTTGTCATATCTGTCAGTATGACCAGAACGTGCATATTTTTTTCAAAAGCGAGAAATTCTGCGGCTGTAAGAGCAAGTCTTGGAGTAATGATTCGCTCTATTGCAGGATCATCAGCGAGATTAAGGTAGATTACCGCCCTTTCCAATGCACCGGTATTCTGGAAGTCATGGATAAAAAATGATGCTTCTTCATGGGTGATCCCCATGGCTGCAAATATCACCGCAAAATCCTCTCCCTGATCCAGGACCTTTGCCTGGCGGGTAATCTGTGCGGCCAGAATGTTATGGGGAAGCCCTGCGGCACTGAATATCGGGAGTTTTTGCCCCCTTATAAGTGTATTCATACCATCGATGGCAGAAATGCCCGTTTCTATCGAATCCCGCGGGTATTCCCGTGCATAAGGATTAATGGAGAAACCATAAATGTCGGGAGATTTTTCAGGGATTATCATACCCCCGCCGTCAACGGGATTTCCGAGCCCGTCAAAAATTCTTCCAAGGATATCTGCTGATAAGGCGATTTTTAATATCTCTCCGGTGAACCGGACCGAGGTTATTTTTGTATCAAGGTCCCGTGTTCCCCCGAATACCTGGACGACGGCTTTTGAGGTCTGGGTCTCCAGTACCTGGCCCAGCCTGTTCTCCCCAAAAGGAAGTGAAATTTCAACTACTTCCCCATATGCAACATTCTCCACGCCGTCGACAACAATGAGGGGACCGAATACTTTGTTTACCTTTGTATATTCACGGGATTGTGGTGACAATTGTTACACCCCCAGTGCGGCGAACTGTTCGTCCATCGCTCTTTCGATATCAAAAAACATTTGTTCGTCCTGTTCAGCAGGAGTTCTCCCCATTCGGGCCAGGTAACTTAACAGAGGCATCGTGCGAATTCTCTCGACCGGTATACCCTGTTTCACAGCACGGGTTGCCAGGTCAAAATACCTGAAAATCATATTAACCATCCGGTATTGTTTTTCCGGGTTTGAATATGTATCAAAAGGATGGAATGCATACTGCATCAGAAGGCTTTCCCTGATAACTTCGGCGTTTACAAGTATCAGTTTATCCGGTTCAGGCAGGACATCGGGGCCGACCAGCTTGACGATCTCCTCCAGCTCACTCTCCTTTTGAAGAATTGCCATAATCCGCTTCATCCTGGAACCCCATTCCGGACCGACATGACGGTCCCACCACGCCCCTGCCGGTCCTAAATACAAAGAATACGACATAAGCCAGTTTATTGCGGGAAAATGTCGTTTATATGCGAGATCTGCATCAAGCGACCAGAATACCTTTACAATACGAAGGGTATTCTGCGTAACAGGCTCGCTGAAATCACCACCTGGCGGGGAAACTGCGCCAATAACGGAGATAGAACCAATTTTTTCAGTTTTGCCGGAAATACGTACCCGACCTGCCCGTTCATAAAAATCAGCAAGACGTGATCCGAGATATGCCGGGTATCCTTCTTCGCCCGGCATCTCCTCAAGTCTCCCTGATATTTCCCGCATGGCCTCGGCCCAGCGGGAAGTAGAGTCAGCCATCAGCGCCACGTCATATCCCATATCCCGATAATATTCAGCAATTGTCATCCCTGTGTACACTGAAGCTTCACGGGCTGCAACCGGCATATTGCTGGTATTGGCGATAAGCACCATCCTGTTCATGAGGGGTTCACCGGTGCGTGGATCTTCAAGATTAGGAAATTCATGCAGAACATCGGCCATTTCATTTCCTCGTTCGCCACAACCTACAAAGACGATAATATCAGCATTTACCCACTTTGCAAGCTGGTGCTGAACTACCGTCTTTCCCGAACCGAATGGCCCCGGAATTGCTGCCGTCCCCCCTTTCGTGATGGGAAAAAGCATGTCGATTATCCGTTGCCCGGTAATAAGGGGTTCGACCGGCTCAAGTTTTTCTTTAAAAGTTCGTGGAATACGGACCGGCCAGTTCTGACGCATTGAGACTGGACGCTCGCCTCCCGGAGTTACGATTGTCGCAATATGATCCTCGACAGTATAGTTTCCCGGATCTGTAATCCATGTGAGGGTTCCGTTCACACCCGGTGGCACAAGAATATAATGGATAATTCCAGGACTTTCATTTACTGTTCCGAGAACATCCCCGGTTTCTACCTTCATTCCGGTCTTTTCCACCGGAAAAAATTCCCATAACTTCTCTCGATTTAAAGCAGGGATTGATACTCCACGACTGATAAAATCACCGGTCTGGAGGTTAATTTCCTTAAGAGGACGCTGGATGCCATCATAAATATTTCCAAGGAGTCCCGGGCCAAGTTCAACAGAAAGTGATATGCCTGTTCTTTGTACAGACTCTCCAGGGCAAAGCCCGGAAGTCTCTTCGTATACCTGAATCGTGGCAATATCTTTTTCAAGTGAAATTATTTCCCCGATCAGCCCTTCATGGCCCACTTTTACAATTTCAAACATCCGTGAACCAAGCATATTTTCTGCCTGGACTACCGGCCCTGTTATCCTGATAATACATCCTCTTTCATCCATAAGCACTCCTCCGCGTGCCCGGGTCTGTGTCCGTATGGGTTTTATCCGTCTTTGACGCGTCAGCCGATTTATCAGGGCCCGTTATGCCTTCTATCTCAAGAATAATGGGGTACACATTTTTTTTAAGCATTTTATCGGCAAGATATGCTCTGACTTGTCGTGCCATGCTGTCCTGCAGCAGGATAATCCCGACACCGGAATAACTGAGGAAATAATCCACTGCTTTGATAGTCTCTTCGGCATTTTGAACAGGCATGCTCAATTTCACACCTGCCAGTGAAAACCCGAGGGTCGTCTCATGGTCACCGACTACTGCGATTTTCATGTGGGCCCCCCTGCACATACAACATACTCTTTTATTTTTTCCGGAGAAATGCCCCGGGAAATTCCATAAATGACTGCCCTGATATTTTTTGTTTCAATAAACTTTCCCATGATAAACTTGATCAGAGGACCCCCGGTAAGATGATAGACTGAAGAAATGGAACTGATTTTTTCGAGCATCATCGTGTCCAGGGCTGTTTCAAAAGAATGAAGACTCCCTGATCCCTCGTAGGAGGGAATCTGGGGTTCAAGAACGCGATAATAATCGCTCCCTGTGAGCTGGTTTACGATATCCTGGATCTGTGGATTTTCATATAACTGCACCAGACGCCATTCTTTATAGTGTGCCCCACCGGGTACAAAAAACCTTGAAATTATTTCAGGGCTCCAATGCTCCCTTTTTGCTCTTATGAGGGTTTTAATGTTCATAATATCAGAATATAAGCCAATAAATTCAGATACCGGGCCTACGAGCGAGGAATCAACTTTAATTTTTGACTCCGAAATCCGGCGGAAGACTGATAAATCCAGGGCCCATTCCATTTCGAAAATACTCTGGCTGTGGCTGTAACTTTCAAGGGACTCAGAGAGAATACTCCCGTAGGGCGTCTCATGCAAAAGGAGTATTGCATCCTGCAGGCTTTGTGCACGGCAGATTCTGGCAACTGTTTCAGGGGTGATTATCCCGACAGGGATTATTATCTTGTTTAATTCATCTTCTGATAGTCTCCCGAATTTTCCCCGGATTGCACTCTTGACCTGTTCGGCCTCAAGGACCATCCGGAATGCGAGAAAAAACGGCTTAATCCCATCCGGAACGGTGGTCAGCAAATTCTCATATTCGCGATAATAAGCGATTTTTAATGCCCTGTCAATCCTGATGATATCCTCTTCATATTCAACTCCCATTAAAAACCCTGTATCGGTCATTTTACTTGTAATTTCGTGCAGATTTTTTGATTCAATGAGCTGGTCCATGTTTTCCCGTAAAAGGAACGGGTTTCCTATTGCCTTGGCCCGGGCGACAGGGGAGGCAAAAGATGCAATATTATAGAGTATTCTAAAATAACCGGCAAAAATCGCGATGATAAACACAAGAAGAATTGATATCCCGAAGACTAATGCAATTAAACCCCATGTCCCGGAAAGTGAGGAAATGTCTATTCCCGAAGAAGGGTCAATCATTTGAGTCATCTGTTCCCTCTCCGATATCCGCATTTTCGAGGACGCCTGCAACTTCATACAGGATCTCTTTTCTGTATCGTTGCATCCGCGCTTCGAACGTGTTATTCACATGGATGGATCGTGTCCCGGACCTGATTATCAACCCGCCTTCCGAAATGACAGGCACCGGAGATATAACAAGATGATATCCTTTTCCCTCAAATTTTTTAATTATTTCCTGAATTATATTCCCGTCTTCAGGGCAGATATCAAGCACGACACGGGTTTCACCTAATTCATGTATCCCGTTTTCGAGGAGGTATTCAAGAACCGCAGCGTATTTTTCTGAATGCCTGATCCGACGCAGATCTTCTTTTGCCTGGTCGAAACAAAGAGATATCATATATTCCCTTGCTGCCCTTTTCTTTTCCCTGGCTTTTATGCGTGCCTGTGCTAAAATCCGGTTTATTATCAACTCTCTCTCTTTTTTGGCGGAATTCATCATTTCAGAGTATTTTTGCTCTGATTTTGCTCTCCCTTCAGCCTGAATTAAGGCTATTCGGATATCCGCTTCTTTTTCAATTTGTTTTTTTTCAGTTTCGGCCTCATCAAGAATGCGCTTGATAATCAGTTCTCCACTCATCAGTTCCACCGTTTATAACTTAAAAATACCAAGGCCGAAAAGGATTAAAATTGCAATAAGAAGCCCGAAAATTGCAAATGTCTCTGACATTGCGGCAAAAACCAGACTTCTCCCCATTGATTCTGATCTTTGTGCAGTTGCTGCAATCCCTGCGGAACAGGTAATGCCCTGACCTATTGCTGAAAATCCACTCAACCCTACCGAAAGACCTGCTCCGATTGCAGCGACGCCAACTGCAATTGTAGTAATGAAATTATGCGTAATAATTCCTGTAAATGCCATGAGCAGTATTGCGACAAGCAAACCATAAATTGCCTGGGTTTCGCATACTGCCGAAAATACGATACCTTTACCAAACATTTCGGGTTTTTCCGCAGTTGCTGCAATTCCCGATGCAGCTGCAATTCCCTGGCCAATCGCAGAAAGTCCTGCAAGTCCCACGGCAAGCCCTCCTCCGATGGCTGCAAATCCAACCGCAAGCGTGAGGGTACTGTCCTGGGTTATGAGCCCGGTGAATGCCATGAGGAGAACTGCAACAAGAAGACCATATATTGCCTGTGTCTCACAAATCGCCGCAAAAACAATACCCTTCCCAAACATTTCAGGTTTCTCCGCAGTAGCACCTATGGCCGCGGCAGCGGCAATACCCTGTCCGACGGCCGAAAAACCAGCAAATCCCACGGCGAGGCCGCATCCTATAGAGACCACTCCGGCAGCCAGGGTTGAGACCAGATTTCCTGTAAACATCCCGGTAAATGACATGACCAGAATTGCAACAAGAAGGCCATATATTGCCTGCGTCTCACAAATCGCAGAAAAAACAACCCCTTTTCCAAAAGTCTCTGGTTGTTCGGCTGCGGCGGCAATCCCTGCGGCGGCGGCGATTCCCTGACCAATCGCAGACATGCCCGAGAGGCCTATTGCGAGGCCACACCCTATTGCGGCCAGCCCGACAGCAGTCGTAGCAATGAAATTTCCTGAGAGAAGACCACTGAATACCATCAGAAGTATTGCAACGAGCAGGCCGTAAATTGCCTGTGTCTCACAAATCGCAGAAAAAACTATTCCCTTTCCGAAGGTCTCCGGCCGCTGGGCAGTTGCTGCAATTCCTGATGCGGCCGCTATTCCCTGTCCAATTGACGACAGCCCGGCAATACCTATCGCAAGACCGGCCCCTACTGCCGTGAGGCCTATAGGGATCGGGACATCATTCCCGGATCCGCCCAGAAAACCGGCAGAGAGGAGGATAAGAATTGCAACAAGAAGACCATATATTGCCTGTGTCTGGGGGATCGCAGAAAAGATAAGAGCGGCACCAAATTTTTCAGGTCGTTCTGAAGTTACCCCGGCGGACGATGCACCGGTTATCCCCACTCCAATTCCTGC
The DNA here is from genome assembly GCA_002503825.1 of Methanoregulaceae archaeon UBA467. GTDB lineage: Archaea > Halobacteriota > Methanomicrobia > Methanomicrobiales > Methanospirillaceae > UBA467. The sequence goes on along the minus strand of DASP01000014.1, from coordinate 183,544 downwards.
TCCTATGGCAGAAAATCCGACTGCGATCCCTGCACCGATTGCCATCAATGCAGTTCCCGGTCCAATAACCATTATCGATACTCCTCCCGTGCAACGGTGAATGTTCTTTTTACCATAAATGGTTCAAACTCCTTTCCCCCGCCAACATAGAATTTACCAAAAAATTCGATATACTGGAGTCTGATGGCATGGATAACCCCTCCAAGTGACTGAATAATGATATTGAATATGTGTCCGCCGAGAAATACTATGACTGCGAGTATGATTAAAAAAGGATTGATCGACTCTACCAGGCCGGTGAGAATATTGACGGTCATGGCGATCCCTGCTGTTGCCAGTGCAAGTGCGAGAATCCTGACGTAGGATAACCAGTCTCCAAGAAAACCCGTGAGCCTGAAAAAGCCCATCGGGCCGTAATGCCAGAAGATCATGATGAGCCCTGCAATGGCTCCTAAATAGGCAGCAGGCAGTAATTGTGGAGGGAATAACCCCCATTCAAAGAAGTTATCAAGCAGAACCGCTGCAGAAGGCTGTAATATGAACCACGCCCCCTGCTGGAATATAGCCATTTTATATGCCCTCTGTTTCAGGTTTTGAATCAGTGCAAGACACAGCCCAAGGTTGATATGAATTATTCCTATGATAAGTGCTATCTGAAAGAATGCGATAGGATCCTTTAAGGGATCAATAAATATCAAAGGAGGGGTAATTCCCAAAAAACGGGGGAAGAAATCTCCGAACCAGCCTCCTTGTATCATGCCAAATACGATAGCCGACAACCCGCATGCAACAAGGATAAAACTCAGATCATGCATTGTGGTGCTAACCCTGCCCGCTCCACGAAAAATCAGGTACCCGATGAGCGTTATGATAATTCCATATCCTGCATCCCCGAGCATCAGGCCAAAGAACAATACAAATATTGGAGCGATAAATGGTGTGGGGTCGATTTCCAGATATTTTGGACGGGCAAACATAGTGGTGAGATATTCGAACGGTTGCAGATACCACGGGTTATCATATTTCACAGGAATATTCGTCTCAGAATCTGAAGGAGATACCGAGTCAAAGATAAGATGTTCATCAGTTGCTTCTGATAACCGGTTATTCAGGTTATCAGTCTCTGTGGAAGGCACCCAGCCTTCGATAAATATCACCTCGCGGGTAGTACCCGCTTTTCCGATGGTATCAAACCGCTCCTTAAAGATCAGGAGCTCTTCGCGCAGGATCAGAAGAGAAGACGAACATTCGGCATCAATCAGCCGTAAGGAATTTATCAATTCCTGTTCCCTGGAATATAGGAGATCATTTTTTTCCTTGAGTAAAATGAGTGCTTCCTTTGGAGTCCCGTTATATGAATCCAGTTCAATCTCCCGAAAATGGGTTTTCCTTGCACAATTTTCGAACAAGTGATAATCAGCAGATAAAAAAGCACATACTACGCTGTATAAATCTTTCTTTTTTTCTTTGCCGGTGAGAATGACCGGGTCGAGGATCCCGGAAGAATTCATCTCCTGAACAAATAACGGATAGTATTCAGTCTCTATTACTCCGGCAGCGATAAAGAGGTATTTAGACTTTCCAAGTCCGGAGAGGTCAATATTAAAGGGGAGTAATAACGTAAGCGAATCCATCTGCCGTGCATAATAATCCTTTTGATCACGGATTTCCAGGAGCCTGCTTTTCAGAGAAAGTGCCTCTTTGGCTCTTTCCAGAACGGCATCCAGATCGGAAATAATTCCGGACAGTTCAACCCTGTCAACGGGGACCTTCAGGACAGGATCCGGTATGAATAATTCAATTATCGGGTTTTTTCCGCCAATTTTAGCGTAGGCGAATGCATCTAGAATTTTATCTATCCGGATTTTATATTCAATGCACTGTTCTGCCATTTCAGGACGAAGGGAAGAATTGACAGACAGTGAGATATGTGACCCGGGATCCCTGATGTTGATAATCTCCATTACCCCGGTCTCGTGAAGAGCACGAATGGCGTCCTGTGTATAGGCTCTATGGAGGCCGATTGTAATACGGTTCATTTCTGAAGGATAAAACATCATCCGTCCCGGTAATTTTTGATACAATAATCCTCACAGAAAGAGCGACATTATTACTCTGAGCACTTTTTATTATTTCAGATTCCTTTTCTGCAGTATCCAGAATAATTTCTGCAGCTCTCTCCGCTGATTTTATCGCATCATTTTTTTGTGTGCTGATAATTTGATCAGCCACATTTTCTTTTCTGCGAATATATTTCTCGCATTCCTCCCGGGCAGTCATGATTTGCTCATCTTTATAGTCCTTCGTCTTTTTAAGGAGCTCCAGAGCTTCGTTTTCTGCTTTTTTAACCAGAATTATATTGTTCTCCATCATTGTATACCCGGGATCCATGTAATGGATATGAGGATATGAGACCATGTATTTAATAATTCTTCTCAGGGAAAAATACACATAAGAAAAAATAAAGAATTTTTCAGGATAAAAAGTCATTTTTTAATTTCTGCTCTTTAAAGTGGAATGTAATGTTGTATTTCATGTAATTTTCCAATTAGCTGTATTTTATTTTTACTAAGGAGCAGATCCAAATCGATATTTAAAAAAATCAATAAAGGAGCAGGGGGATTTCGACCTTTCTGCTTATTCTGAGTATTGTAGGGCTGATCCCCTTGTGGGAAACATGATGAAAACCGTAGTATCTGGATATTGCCAGCAGGTCATGATCCCCTGACATCGCTATGATATTCTGCTCTTTATTTCCTACAATACGTTGTGTCAGAGTGCGGATTCCCGCCGATTCGAGAAGGTACGAGATTTTTTTGAGTCTCTCATCGGCAAAGATCTCTCTCTTCTCTAAAAATTCCTCCCCCTCCCTGTAATTCATTTCAGATCTGATGAGATTGAGAAGGTCGGTATCAATGATATAGACCAGGCAGGCCGGGGCCTCATACACGCTCAGAAGGAAAGGGAGATGATCCGGTATGGATTCTACGAACATATCAATGGGCATTAATATACGGTGTATTGCGGAAAGTTTCAGTTCATGGTTCCCGGGAAGGAAATCTTTGTATTCCTGGAGAATTATCTCGTACCTGACTCCTACCCTGTCCCTGAATTTCCTTTCCAGCAAGGATGTGTAATACCCCACGCGTCTCACTTCTTATATCCGGGCTCTGATATAATCCCCCCGCTGCGGATATTTAATAGTATCTCATGATGAAAAATGAAACGCCCGGGAACGAAAAAAGGAATGAAGATCCGGCCAGTCAAAAAATAACCGGCCTGCCCGATCCTGTCATTAATAACTGCCTTCCTTTTTACCAGAACTTTTTACTGTTACGGGTTTCATTTTTCAAAAAAAGTTATGAATGATATGAATATCAGTCCTTCGCGGTGTAAATCCGGCAGATGACAGGTATGAAGATATTTTTTGGCACTCCCGTAAAACCCTCCCTTTTTCTTACTACACCTCTTTCGCCTTACTCCTCATCGCGACACTCCTATATTGTAAGTAAATATATAGTCCCGCAGACAACATTCACTAATTATTGCGTGTCCGGGGTAGATTACATGAACAAGGGTAATCCCTGTTGAGCCGGAATGCTTAATGAATGGATCAGGGGCTGAGGAGGTTTCGCATGCACACTATACTCATTGTGGACGATAGCGCATATCTGGTCGACCTGTTCTCCAAAATGCTTCAAAGAGGCGGATATCAGACTATTGTCGCCTACAGCGGTGAAGAATGTATTTCGGTACTCGAAAAGGCAAAGCCCGATCTTATTCTTCTTGATATTATGATGGACGGCATGGACGGCTGGGAAACCCTCATAAAAATAAAGGAAAATTCATCGACGAGCGATATCCCGGTGATGATGGAAACTGCAAAACAGCTCACTCCCGAGGAGGCTGAAAATTACTATTTTTATATTGAAGGGTATATCATGAAACCTGTCACCCAGAAGATGCTCCACGAGGCGATCCAGCATGTATTTGACCGCAGGGCTGCGATTGAAATCACTGCGGCGCATGCCCGGGATGCAGGCGTTCTGCCGTCATTTATTGAAGAATATAAAAATATATGCCGTATTGTCGATGTAAACTCACAACTACGAAAAATACTTGGGTCGATTTATATGGAAGAGCCCTTCTTCTCTACAAAAGAGGAAACCCGGCTTTCAGAACTGAAAAAAGAGTTAACTTCCAGGAATATCCCGGTTCTCTGAATGAAGGCATTCAGGCTTTTTATCTCTTCTTTGGAAAACAGATCTCGAAGTGTGTGCCGTTTTCGCCGGATATTTTCAGGTTCCCTTCAATCTGTTGTACCAGTACACTTACCAGCTGCATCCCGAGGGTATCAGATCCGGAACAGTCAAATGTGTCTGGTAAGCCAATTCCGTTATCTGACACAGTAAGTATATAACGGCTGTCAGGTGAAACCAGGAGCGAGATCGTTATCGTTCCCTGTTCCTGCAGTTTAAACGCATATTTCATCGAATTGGTTACCAGCTCGTTGATTATGAGGCCGCAGGGGATTGCGGTATCAAGGTCGAGTTCAATGGATTCCACCGAAATATCAAGTTTCACATTTTTCTGGAGGTTCGATGATGATATAATGTCCGATGCAAGTTTATGGATATATCCGGACGCATTGATCGATTCGAGGTTGTGTGACTGGTACAGAAGTTCGTGGACCAGTGCCATTGACCTGACCCGCCGCTCGCATTCGGCAAACTGGGCAATCGCATGGTCATTAGTCAGGCTGTATGACTGGAGTTTAATCAGGCTCGTTATGACCTGCATGTTATTTTTCACCCTGTGGTGAACCTCTTTCAGCAGGATTTCTTTCTCGGTAAGAGACGATTTCAGCTGGTTTTCATATCGTTTTCGCTCGGTAATATCACGTGCACTGCATACGATTGCCGGGATATCGTTATAGAGAATTATTCTTGCCGATACTTCCGCCTGTATCTTTTTCCCGGTGACTGAATTAAGAATAGTATCATACACACCCTGTCCCCGCTCGGAAAGCTCATCGATGTGAATCCGGATGGCGGGATGGCATGAGGGATCTTCAATCTCCCGGAGTGACAGGGTCACCAGTTCGCGATGCGTATAGCCAAGGAGATCACAGGCAATACGGTTTGCTTCAAGAATCCGCCCTTTTAAGTCATGGATATATGTGGGGTCGTTCGCATTTTCAAACAGGGCGTGATAACGTTCTTCAGATTCAAAGAGCGCATCCTGAACAGAAATTATTCCTGTGATATCCTGGACAAGTGTCATATACCCGTCAATTACGTGACTTTCACCGAACCTGAGGGGGCTTATCCTGATCTCAAGAATTTTTCTCTCCCTGTATTCACCCTCTGCTATTCCGGCTGACAAAGAAGGTTCCGGTTCAAGAGAAAACCGGAACATAACATTTTTTCCATCGTGTAATGATCGGGCATATTTTTCCGCTACGAACGGGGTGTCAAAAAGGTTGTATCCCGACTGAATCACTGCTCTGGAGAAGCCAAATATTTCCATAAATGCCCCATTTGCGTCCAGAATGCCTCCGCCATGGTCGAAGAGTGCAATTCCGATAGGTGCATCGCGAAAAAAAGCTCTGATTCGTTCTTCGCTTTTCAGGAGCAGCAATTCTGACTTTTTCCGTTCGGTAAGATCGGTAAGGGAGCAGACAATATCGCCTTTGTACGAGGAATCTCCCGAGAGAACGACGTATTTATGGTGTTTATCCAATGAAACCAGTTCTGTTTCAAACCCGGTCGTCTTTACCGCATTTCTTATCAGTTCAAGGAACCTGTCCATATCAGCGGCAGAGGGCCAGAGTATAGAAAATGGCTTCCCGATCAGCCCGTTGGCAGTGTATCCCATAATTGAAAGAAATTCCGGGTTGCAACCGGTAATGGACTGGTCGGTCCTGCGTATTGTAAATAATCCCCCCGAAGAGGCCTCAAAAATCGTCTGGTATCTTTTTTTCTCGTCAGAAAGACTTTGTGAAAGCAGTGATACGATCCCGCCGACGCCGACAAATATTCCGGAGAGAAGGAAGATCTTGGAGATTACTATCGGGTCGCTTGTAAAAGGGATATTCAGGAGGATGTACAACGTACCGATAACAAGTGAAAACTCAACTCCCCACCTGGGATAAAAATAGGCCGTGAGAATAATGGGTATATAAAAAAGGTGTGATATAATGTCAATATTTCCGGTTCCTGACCCATACAACGTGATGAGTGCATCAACCAGGGTGATGATTGCAATAAGTGCTATCCAGGTCCCGAAATCCCGGGCAGCGGGTACCGTCCTTTCATGAAAACGGGTGGAGCCGCCTCCGGGTCTGTTCATTGCGAAGTCCGGAGGTTTTTTTCTTCACTGCGATCCATTCTGAATAGCTCCTTTTTGGATAAAAACTCGTTTCCTGCTCTCCTGACAATATCGCAGAAGACCGGCCTGCATCATTCCTTGACTGGAAGCGCTCCCGGTCCGGTATGATTGAGCAGAACTGGGTGTACTCTCCATTTCAGGAGCAGTTTTATATACCCTTGCATCTTCTCTTCAAAATAAGGTTGGGAATGGTTCAACAAAAAAAAGTGCTCATTGTCGAAGATGAAGGAATAGTTGCCCTTTCAATTCGTGAAACATTAAAGAAACTCGGGTATGTGGTTACCGGTATATGTGCAACAGGTGAAGATGCAGTACAAAAAACAGGAGAGACTCTCCCTGATGTCGTTCTTATGGATATTCACCTGAAAGGGGATATGGACGGGATATCAGCTACTGAAAAAATAAGCAGCATGTACGACATCCCGGTTATTTACCTGACGGCGTATACCGACGATGAAACGCTCAACCGGGCGATGAAGACACGTCCCCACAGCTACCTTGTAAAACCTTTCAACGAGCGGGAACTCTATTCCAATATTGAATTTGCAATCTATAAACACAGGATAAAACAAAAAACAGACAGCGATATCGAAAATTTCGAGTATGCCCTCAGGACGATTCCCGATGCAGTCATTATTGCGAACCTCAGGGGAAATATAGATTACCTCAACCCCGCCGCAGAGATCCTCACCGGCTGGAAGGATGAAGAGCTCAGAGGGAAAAATTTTTTTCACGAACTTGAGTTCAGAAGTACACAATACAGGTCATATTTTGATAAAATTACAGTGAAAAACATTATAGAGAGGGGTTCTCTGAATTATCTGCACGATATTATTTCGATTAATACGAAAGGAGGGACCCTGAAAAATCTCTCCCTCACCACCGGGCTTGTCCATGATGATGAAGGGACTGTGAAACGAATCATTTACTTTTTAAAGGATTACCAGCCCGATATTGTTGCTGCGAAAAATAAAGCGGAATGTCCCGAACCGGGATGCCCGGATCTTCTGGACGCGCTGCCGTATCCCGCATTTGTCATGGACAGGGACTTAAACATTCTCCACTGCAACTCCCGGTTCCGGGACCTTGCCGCAGGAATGGGGTTCACTCAAAATATGCTTGATAAGCCTCATTTTGGGCGGGAAATTTCATTTATCGGTAACTATCATGAGTATGAAGAAGTGTTCAGGACCGGAAATGCAGGGATTTCTATAAAAAATCTCCAGGGATCGATACGGAATGGAAAGATCGAAGTGAGTAAAAATCCCGTTCATTCCGGGAAGCAGGTCCTGTCTGTTCTTACAACGATCAGGCCTGTAATAAATGATCCAGACCATGGATTACAGGTGCTTTTTGAGAACCTTTCTCATATGACAGGGAAATTCGACGAGACCTCGGAAAAGATCAAGAAGATCAACGCACCGCTTTCAAGGATTTCATCAACCGTTTCAACACTTTCGAGCGATGATCCATCGGTCATTGCACAGGAGGTACAGCAGATATCAGATACGGTAAAGGATGTATGGGGCGATTTGATACTTTACCGGCAGGTAATTGATTCGATACGGTTTCAGGCCGAAAAATCACACAAATAAACTCTTTTATTTCAGGTACAGCCGCATCATCAAACGATCTCATGACCGTGCGGTGGCAATTGCCGGTCTTCCTTCTGATCAGACCTCACAAGCGACAGGAATCAGCGATGCATCAGGTGAATCTTCCCCGGGTTCATCGCCGGTATAGTACACCCGGACAGGAGACCGCATGGCAATGATATGATGAAAAATTAGTTATTGAAGTGTGGGCGCGAGACTGCCCCTCCGTTCTGACCCGTAATGATTATACCGGGAACCGCATCGAATAAGGACCCTGCTTCCCGGTGAATATGTGAAACCAGGCTCCTGACTTGAAGTTCTGACCGTTTTCCCTGATGAATATGGTTTTATCATGATTTTTGTTCATTTTTCTACAGGAGCTGAATGTGCAGAAAATTCCCTATATAAGTATATGTGCGGCACCGCGCCATCAATGAAAAAGTGCGATTAACTGCAAAAAAACATATCGGGAATTCAAATTTGAATAATAATAAAAATTAATGTTAATATAATGAAATATATGCGGTAAAAAACCAGACTTAATATGCGCGTTTATTTTTTTAATAGAAATTCACACGATGCGGTTTCTCTCTCCCGTGGTAAATTATATATAGTATTAAAGATCATCAGGATATGCCTCAGAGGGGATCGCTGGGGATACATGCCCTGTGCAAGAGAGTACAGCTCCAGACGGCGAAAAGATCTGTGCATATACAGAAAAAAATTGCACCGGGTGCCGAACAAATGTTCAGGTAACATTGCATTGAACGAAATGGATCCGTTGTTCGAAACGGCAGAATGAACAATGGATGATGAAGACATCTCGTTTAAGGGCCGTTTCAATGTTCAGGGAACATGATGCCGTGACAGAATGAATCCGGGAATCAAAACGGCGTAAGAATTCCGGATGAAAAAGACATAATGCCATGGGGCCGAACATGTGTTTCAGAATATATCCTCTCATGGGGCAATACTACCTGCAAGCTCCTCCTTATATCTTTTATTGTGCCGGCGTTTCATCTGATTGCCTGACTATGACGGATGCCTGATAATGGCATCTTAATATGTGATTTATTTCCCGGTGAGTGATGCCGTAGTAATTATTTTCCTGATGTAAAACCCTGCCACTTGTTGTTATGAAGCAAATATATCGGTTTTGCACCACGTGGTTAAAACGCAGCTGTGATTATTTTGATATTTCTATAAGAGTTCAACCATTTTTGCACGGTTTTTTTTATTCCGGGTTGCCTGAAACCGGGACCGGCCCGGGGATACTGTTGAAGGCGGTCTGAATTGTGAGGGCCGGAACCGGTTTGCTTCTTGTTCAGCCTTAAACGGGGCGTGATGCCGGAGATGAAATGAAAATTCCTGCATGTATTTCAGGGATAATTTACCACGGGCGGGTAGGGCTATTCTTAAAATTAATTCCGGTCCTCGGGACTCCGGGCGTATGCAGACTTTCTTCTCATCATTCCCCTGATGAGCTGATCATGGTCCCGACCGCGGCTACCTGCCTTGTTCGGGATTACCGTGGAAACATGTAGTGGAGTGCTCCCCTGTTCCGACTTTGATGTCAGCTTTTCGCAGGGCACGGCTACAGGTGGTAAAAGGGCGGGAAGAAACAGAAGGTGGCATCACAGGAGGCTTCTGCCCTGCCGGCGAACCGGCCAGGGCATACACCAGTGGATTGAACGTTCATACGGTGACTTAGTTGGACACTAATACACCTGCAATAAAATGGATACGAATGATTATTAAATGTTTTGAAATTCAAGACCTGAAAAAAATCTCTTAATTTGACAAATGAGTAAAAAATTCAGGATTTTTATCACAATTATCAAAATTCCGGCCGCGAATATGATCATGGCCTCCCGCCAGGTTTTTTATCACAGGTTTGTGGACATGTCCCTGCCCGGCATGGATGAAAAGATTTCCCGGATGAATACATGATGGAACGACCAGGATATCGCCTGAATATATCATGGCTCTTCACGAGTCTCCGGGAAATGCCGGAATGGGGAGAGTTTTCTGTACAAAAAATGAAATGCGTTAAAAGACTGTCGCCATAAATACCGTGCTTAAAAGACCGGTGCAAGGTTCATGACTATAAAATAAGGTATTCATCCGGTGATGTAGTATCAGAAAGCGTTGATTTCATGCTCATAAGTCCTGAGCGGAACTCTTCAATATATTCCTGCATTGAAAGGCTCCCGTCCGGAAAGGGGCAGTCGATATCACGAAGGCGTTCAATAGTCGGGTTTGTCGGGAGCAGGAGATCAATTGGTATTCCCGAGCGCCTGCTCCCCATGATCATCGCCTCGCGGAAGATCCCGATACAATAGGCAATCCTCTTCTGATAGCATGCTTTTGTCCGTTCAAGATACGTTGCGATACGGTGGGTCTCAATTTCAAGGAAATCAGCTTTTATACGTGCATCAGGGCAGTTTCCAAGCATGTAGTGGTAGTGGGCGAAAGGATACATTCTCTCCAGTTCAGCAGGGACCGTTCCGCAGGTACCGAAGATGACAATCCGGTAATCAGCGGGTTCGAGGGTCGAATCAATTACTTTTCGAAAGAGCCGGTGACTGGGACTTGCACTATAGGGCTTTTTAACAGCGCACGGGATAAATATTCCAATTTTTCCGGGTTTGATGCGGTATTCCCCGACGATATAGCGGAATGCCTCCTCAAAATCCGGAAGGTAAAACGGGGGGTCGGTGAGGGCATTTTTATTCCACGCATTTCCGGGGAGCAGGACATTGTGATCCATAAAAACAAAAAAAATATTTTCATACACTCTTTTTCAGGTATCTATATTATGCCAGCTGTTCAGCACTGAAAGGGCAGGAAGATAGCATTCCTGTTTCACACCCGGTAATTATGCCCCGGCTCAAAACCTGTGCATGTTCAGGGAAGGACAAGTGTGTATGGTAATCTTTATGCATTCATGCATGATATAATTCGATAAAGCGCGGTAAAGAGCCAGCTGAACGACATGATAAGGGGGTGCTGGTTATATTTTTCAGGAAACAATCGTCAGAATCTGAGAGTGAAACGTGGTATAATCGTGGTATGTTGCTGGTAGAGCACCAGGAGTACCAAAAATCACTTGATTATTTTTCGAGGGCGCTTGAACTCAATCCGTCTCATTTTTACGCATGGGTCCAGAAAGGTATCGCCTTCGAAAAGTTGTTCCGTCACCGTGAAGCCCTGGAATGCTTTGATCGTGCAGTTGAGAATAACCCTGGTTATGCATTTGCGTGGTTAAACAAAGGAATCAGTTATGCAGCGCTCGGGCATTACTCGAGGGCCTGTCAGTGCTATACGAAAGCAATTGAATATGACCCTGATTTATCGAAGGCATGGTGTAACAGGGGTATATGCAACTATGCCCTCGGCCGCCACAAGGATGCCATCACTGATTTTGACACGGCAATAAAAATTGATCCTGAAGATGAGTACTCCTGGGTTGGAAAAGGGATCTGTTACGCCGCACTTACCCGTTACAGGGATGCAATACCCTGTTTTGAAAAGGCCGTGGGCCTTGACCCTGATGATGCGATAGGATGGTACAATATGGGGAGGAGCGAGGCATTCATCGGCGAGCATGAAAAAGCCATCGGGTGTTTTGAAAAAGCGATATCAGTCACGTCAGATGATCCTGATTTCTGGTACAATCATGGAAAAAGCTGTGCAGCACTCGGAAGTCACGAACAGGCGCTGGTAAGTTACCAGAGGGCACTCGGTATTGATCACGGCTACATCTCTGCATATATTGCAAGCGGGATGAGCTGCTATGCGCTTGAGAGGTACAGTGATGCGATAAAACAATTCAACCTCGCAATAAAAGGAGATGAAAAGAATATCCAGGCATGGATTGCGAAGGGACGGACCTATGCAGCAACCGGCCGGTATGAACAGGTCATCGACTGTTACGACAGGGTCATTGCATTGAACCCCGGCTATGCAAGGGCATATGTGAGCAGGGGTATATTCCAGAACCGGATCGGGAGATATGTCGATGCACTCAGGTCGTTTGACGATGCAATCCGGCATGACCCTGATGATTCCTCAGCATATTATAACAAGGGGCGCTGCCTTGCCCTTCTCGGGAGTCACCTTGACGCGGTCCGGTGTTATGACCGTGCAATTGAATTAAATCCTGAAGATGCGGAGAGCTGGTACAATAAAGGTTTCAGCCTGAACGAACTTGTACGGCACGAAGAGGCGATCCGGTGTTATGACCGTGCAATCGAGATCGCGCAGAACGATGCGGACTGCTGGTACAATAAAGGGATAAGCCTGATGCAGCTTGGCCGGTACCGGGAAGCAATACAGTGTTTTGATAAAGTATCTGAACTGGATCGTGAAGATCCCGGCAGCTGGTATTTCAAGGGAGTCTGTCTAGATGACCTCGGAAGGCAACGTGAGGCAATCCTTTGTTATGACCGTGCAATTGAACTGGATCCTGAAGACAGCATGAAATGGTATACGAAAGGTGCAAGCCTTGAAAAACTTGGCTGCTACGGCGATGCACTTACCTGTTTTGAAAAATCGCTTAAAACCAACCCTGAAAATGAAAAGGCAAGGATGGCGCTTGACATCCTGATGCGCCATGGATGAACAGGTTCTGATTATATCTCTCTTTTAAACCCCTGGTTAATCAGTTCGGTCAGCCAGTTGTCAAGAAACTCTGTAATTTCATTACGGATAGCAAGGTTAACCCTGCCGGGTTCTGTGTACACAACCTTCCGGATGGCGGGATCCTGATAAGTAAGGGGCTCGGCAATTTTTCTGGAGGTGTCGACCTTGATCTCAATGTCAGGATCTGCCACTACAACCCCGTCCACAACCGGATTCTGGGAGATTGCAAATGTGACCTCGTCAAGGCGGTCAATACAGAGAGGGACATAAGGATCATTCATAATCACTGCATACTGTTTGATCCCGAGTACCCCCATTTTTTCAAGTTTCTGGTATATAGAATGGTACACATCCGGCATTATCATCACCCCGCGATTGATCAGTTATTATGTCGACAAAGATAAAAAATAAAGATTTCCGTCTGGAATAAAATAGATAGGCACAATCACCGGGCCGGGGCTGAAAAACATTAATGCATGAAATTTTTCTCTTGCGTTCCCGGTATGACTGATTCACCGGTCATCATCTGAGATTCCATCATGTTTTTTTAAAAAATCCCTGATTTTCTGTGATTCGAGGTATCCCTTGTCAAGGCGGTTGATTATTGCATCGATATGTTTCAGCTGCCTTGTGATTTTATCATTCACTTCTTCATCCTGCAGGCTTGCAAGGCCCATTATAACCTGGAGTGGATTTCTGATTTCATCATTCAGAATGGCAAAATGCTCCATATTTTTTGTTATCTGCCGGACAGCCCGATTTCTTTCCACCTCCTCCTGCCGTCGCCGGGTAATGTCCCTGGCTATCCCGAGGACTGAATTACGGTCTTCAAACTGAAACGGAAATGTCTGCAGTTCAATTATAATCCGTTGCGAATCACTGCGGATGAGAATAAGTTCATCAGGGCCTGTCGGAGATCCCTGTGCATTCTTTTCAAGGATCGTCGTGACCGAACCGGAATTTTCAGCCGGAATAAGACCCGGGTCAAGGAGTGTCTTTTGCTGCAGGTCCGCTTTTGAATAGCCTGTCATCTGTGTGGCGACGCGGTTGCCGTCTATGAACCGTCCCGAACCGTCTAAGATAATAAACGCATCCGGTGCATATTCGAACAAAAACCTGAAACGTTCCTCTGAACGTTTTAATTCTTCTTCGGCCCTGACCCTCTCAGTAATGTCCCGGGTGACAACGACCACGGAAGGAACTCCATTATAGACCACGGATGTCAGGGATAGTTCAACCGGTATATGTACTCCTTCCCTGCTGATCATGGTAGTAACATGGGTCCGTTTTTCATCAGCCGATCCTGAAAGATCGGAAAGGAGATTTTGTATTGCCGGGATGTTGTCACCGGGAAAAAAATCCATGAAATGCCTGTCCAGCACCTCGCAGGAAGAATACGAAAGAAGCCGTGAGACGGCACTCGTCGCATCAAGGATTTTCCCTGATGGCAGGGTGATTAAAAAGATCGCATCATAGCTGTTGTCAAGAAATGTTCGGAACCGGGAGAGTTCCTCAATTTTCTGCCTGAGCTGCGGGTAGTAACTTTTACGGAACGAGCTCTCCCCAAGGCCGATTATTTTTTCCCGCTTACTCTGCCAGTCATGGGGATCAGAGGGATGAGACATATAACTCCTCGATCTCGTGCAATTTGGGTATACGGGGATTGGTGATAATGCATGGGTCGTTCAAGGCATTTTTGGCAAGCCTCGGTATATGATCGCGTGTCACACCAAGTTCAGAGAGTGAACCCCTGATCCCTGCTGAAACCCGCAGATCATGTATCCGGCTGACCACAGACGAGCAGGGATCGGTGTCGGATTCATGTGAACTGATTCCCAATGCTGACGCTGCCATTATGTATTTGTCCCGGGCTGCATTGAAATTGAACGGGATGACGTGTTCCAGTAAAAGTGAATTACACTCCCCATGGGGGAGATCGAGAAGCCCCCCAAGACTATGGGCCATTGCGTGGACCAGCCCGAGGCTGGCATTTGAAAATGCGAGCCCTGCATAAGAGCTTGCAAGCATCATATTACGTCGTGCCGTGCGATCACCCGGATTGTTGATCGCATTCAGGAGATTTGTATTTACAAGACGTATCGCCTCAATGGCAAAAAGGTCGGTAAAAGGTGAGCTGGCATTCGAAACGAGCGCCTCACCTGCATGGCAGAGAACATCCATGCCTGTATAGGAAGTAAGCTCTGGCGGCATGGTCATTGTTGTTTCAGGGTCAGAAAGTGAAACATCAGGCAGTGTTGCCTTGCTTATTATCGCAATTTTCACATGGCGGTATTCGTCGCTGATGATTGCAAACTGGGAAACATCTGCCGCAGAACCCGCTGTTGTCGGAATGCTGATGAGCGGCGGCATCGGGATATGGACCATGTCTACACCTTCGAACGTAAGAATATGATTATTATTGGAAACAACGATCCCGATGCCTTTCGCGCAGTCGATGCAACTCCCACCTCCGACCGTTACGATACCGTCACAACAGTATTCCTGGTAGGTCGCTGCACCGTTCATCACTTCTGCCGATCGCGGGTTGGATGAGACCCGGTCGAATAGTACATGTTCAATACCCGACCCGGTCAGACCTGCCACAACATCATCCGACCACCCGGCATTCTCTACACCGGGATCAGTAACCACAAGGACCCTTGAAAGGCCGTAATTACGTGCGTATTGTCCGGCCAGAAGGCGCGCCCCTTCACCAAACACGAGTTCAGGAGCAACAAATTTTCGCAGTTCTGGTTGACCGGCCATAAAATCACCTGTCTGTGGTTGTGGGATTATGGAGACGCTGCAGATAAAAATACTTCCTTAAAGGCATCTTCAGGCAGGCCTTCCAACAGCCAGATATCCCGGGGCATGTATCTGTAATCCGGAGTGCATTAGTTGAGAAACAGGTGTTCGATTAGAATTCGAACCCCGATGATGATCAGGATAAGCCCTCCGATAATTTCGACTTTGGTTCCGAGTATGCCGGCAAGCCGGGATCCAAAAGTAACTCCGGCGAATGAAAAAATAAATGATACTGCCCCGATTATTGTTGCAGACGCCAGTATACCGGTATTGAGAAGTGCAAAACTCAGACCTACCCCAAGCGCGTCGATGCTCGTGGCAATTGACAGTATGAGCAACACCGGTATCCCCGTGTATAAACCGGGACTTTTTTCCTTCTCATCTTTCAACCCCTCAAATATCATTTTACCCCCGATGACGGTTAGAATGAGAAATGCTATCCAGTGATCAAAACCTGAGATAAAATCATAGAATGAGACCCCTGCTGCCCATCCGAGTATGAGCATGCCGCTCTGGAAGAGGCCGAAGAATAAAGCCATAGTAAGCGCCATTTTAGTTTTCGCTGAAGTTATTGCTGCACCTGCAGCAATAGAAACAGCAAAGCAGTCCATGGCAAGACCGATGGCAATCAAGACTACAAGGAAAAAATCCATCTGTCTTTTTTTATTTGCAGTAGTCCAATATTTTTATTTGTATTCCGTCATCTTCAACAACTGATCGCCATGTGAGTACAGTGAATCAGTCACTGTCCTGTTTTTAATCATTCATGCAAGGTCCCGCAACAACCCGGAACTGCAAAAATATAAAAGCCCCCCAGATTACTTTCTCTTATAGGGGAGTTTTTGGCCAATGCATGATTATCAAAATATTTTCCGTGAATCGCTTTCCAATCCGGAAAAATTCTGGGCAGAAGATGCAGATGCCCTCACATGGATGAAGAAGTATGAAAAAGTCCTTGACCCGTCCCATGAACCCTTTTACAAGTGGTTTCCGGGTGGCATTCTGAATACGTGCTTTCATACTCTTGACGCGCATATTATTTCCGGCCGGGGGGACCAGGCAGCACTGATATATGACAGCCCGGTAACGATGACAACGCGGACCTACTCCTACCGCGATCTTCTTGACGAGGTGCAGAGATGTGCCGGGGGGCTGCAGGAGCTTGGTGTCGGGAAAGGCGACAGGGTAATTATCTACATGCCGATGATTCCCGAAGCAGTCATCGGGATGCTCGCCTGTGCCCGTATCGGGGCGATTCATTCGGTAGTGTTCGGGGGTTTTGCTGCAAAGGAACTGGCCAGCAGGATAAAGGACGCACAACCCAGGGCGATATTGACTGCGTCATGCGGAATTGAAGTGAACCGGATAATTTCATACAAACCACTTCTCGACGAGGCAATAACGCTCTCCGGGACTTCTCCTGATTATTCGGTCATTGTGCAGCGGCAGGAGCAAAAAGCCCCTCTCACCGAAGAACGGGATATTGAATGGTCCCGGATCAGGTCGGGAAAACCGGTTGCATGTGTGCCGGTAGCATCGACCGATCCACTCTATATTCTCTATACCTCCGGGACCACCGGTATTCCGAAAGGAGTTGTCAGGGATAACGGCGGCCATCTCGTCGCACTGAAATGGAGCATGAAAAATGTGTACGGTGCACGCCCCGGGGATGTCTACTGGGCGGCATCGGATATCGGGTGGGTCGTCGGGCATTCATACATTGTCTACGGCCCGCTGATGTACGGGTGCACCACGGTACTGTATGAAGGAAAATCGGTGGGAACTCCGAACCCGGGAGCATTCTGGCGTTTAATCGAAGAGCACGGGGTCAACCTCCTCTTTACGGCGCCGACCGCCTTCCGGGCGATACGGAGGGAAGACCCCGGGGGGAGCTATGTCAGGGAGTATGACATTTCATCGCTCCGGACCCTTTTTCTCGCCGGCGAACGCTGTGATCCCGATACTCTCCGCTGGGCTGAGGAAAAACTGAAGGTGCCGGTCATAGACCACTGGTGGCAGACCGAAACGGGCTGGGCGATTGCAGGAAACCCGGTCGGCATTGAACAATTCCCTGTCAGGCCCGGTTCCTGCACCAAGCCCCTCCCGGGGTACGATGTCAGGATCGTTGACGAAAAAGGTGCTGAAGTCACATACGGGACGACCGGAAACATTGTTATCAGGCTGCCCCTCCCCCCCGGCTGTCTGACCACCCTGTGGCAGAAAGACAGGGAATACATCTCCACCTACCTTACGACATTCCCCGGGTTTTACCTGACCGGCGATGCAGGTTTCTTTGACAGGGACGGCTATCTCTGGGTAATGGGGAGGACCGATGATATCATAAATACCGCAGGACACCGGCTTTCGACAGGGGCGATGGAAGAGGTTCTCGCGTCCCATCCCGATGTTGCGGAATGTGCGGTTGCCGGTGTCGCTGATGATGTCAAAGGCGAAATACCGCTTGGATTTGTTGTGCTCAAGTCAGGGGTTACCAGGGACCACAAAAAGATTGCAACCGAGCTGATCGGCATGGTACGGGAGCGGATCGGGCCGATTGCCTCCTTTAAAAATGTAGTAATAATTAACCGGCTGCCAAAGACATGATCAGGGAAGATCCTGCGGAGCACGATGAAAAAGATTGCAGACGGTGAAACCTACACTGTCCCTGCGACAATTGATGATCCGGCGGTGCTCACCGAGCTTGGGGGACGTCTCCGTGAAGCAGGGTTCCCGAGGGGCTGAATAATTTCATTGTGGGTTGCTGGAAAATATTTTCATTTTTTTGGTTTTCCGGGGCTCTGCTGGAATATGCATGAACTTATAGGGTTCACTCCGGAACCATGAAAATCGATATTTTACGAGGTTTTCCCGCATCAGGGCCTCTCCGAGGCACGGCGTGGCAAGGGGATTTATTTATGACAGCTCCACTCATCTACCGCGGGATGGGGCAGGGGGGATACAACCACTTCCTGCCATAGAAATGGATTGAACCGGGTTTGTCACGATGAGGGTTTCAACGATTCCCTTTGTAGAAATCCTTGCGACAATAATTCACCAGAAATACTGATTGGTGGGAGGAATTTTTCAGATCCCAATTTTTATAATTTTATTCTCATGGGTTGAGTACCATAATTGAATAGTTCAGGATGCTCGCAAAACTCACCCAGAGAATGTACGGTACAAGCAAATATGCAGAAATACGGTTGATACGGAAAAATGTAATGATTGTTGCGAGAATTGCCACCCAGAGCAGTACGATGACGATAAATGCTGATGACGGTGACTGCAGGCCGAAGAACATGTAACTCCAGATGAAATTCAAGAAGAGCTGGACTGTAAACAATCCGCCTGCAATACGGATATCGACCCCTTTTTTCCATTCCCTGAGGACAAGGTAGAGGGAAATGCCCATGAGAATATACAACGTCGTCCAGACCGGGCCGAAGATCCAGTTCGGGGGGTTGAAGGATGGTTTTATCAGGAGGGCATACCATGAACCGGGTCCGGTGATGGTAAAAACAGATCCTGCAGCTCCTATAAGCAGGCAAAGGATTACAGATCCGGCGAGAAGAAGCGGGGAGTATTTTGAAATCACGGTACTGGTGTTCATAGTATTCGGGATTACCTGATAGTGAATAATTGTTGTGGTAGATGGAAGTCCCGTACCTAGGCTCGCTGATAAACATGATTGAATCTCACGATAGTCACTTAAATTTTCTAGAGAACGTCAATCCGGTATCTGACACTGACTTAATTCGTCAGGTAATTCGTATCAATTCCATTCCTGTAAATTTAAATCGTTCAACAACGGTCCTCGAAGTACAGGTGGTATTCTTTCCGAGTGACCGGTTCACGATCTTTTCCTGATACCACTGGTTCGACTTTTCCAGAGCGTTTTTCGATGGAGCGTCGTTTCCCATGGCATAACTGAATCCTGAGGACACTCCATCATAATCGATGCTATATCCCCATGCAACAAGCCGTGACTCTCCAGGCCCGCCGCCTCCGTCTCCTCCGGCAAGGAACCCGTGTCCGTCGGTATCTTTGACTTTTAATATCACCGCTTCCCTTTCTGCTGCGATTTCTTCTTCTGTAACGGGATTGAGATAGGTTCCCTGAATGAATGCGAAGCGGTCACCGGTACACCGTAATAGCGTTAGATTATCTTCCGATATTTTTTCAATCTGGAAAATACCCGGAGCTGCCCGGAAAAAAAGAATAACTGCCCCGATGATCACCATGGTTATTATAATGGGGAGTAGTTTCATTGAGACCCATTTTTTTCATTATGTCGTTTTTATATAAGAGAATATTTATCAATTTATTCCCCCCGGTAATGTTTAATGGAGAACAATAACAAAAAAATTGAAAATAGTGATACTATTAACCCTGAATTTGAGCAGTTTTCCGTAACCCTGCAGGAGCGAATCGGGTATTCGTTTAAGGATGTACGTCTGCTTAAAACCGCTTTGATTCATAAATCACATTCGAATGAAAAACGGCAGCAGAAACACTCCTGCGAAGATCAGGACGCACTTGCAACGCTTGGCGATGCAGTGCTGAAGACAATCCTCTGCGACTGGCTTATCCGGAAAGGGTATGACACGAAAGGCCAGATTACCATTAAAAAGAGTGAAATTGAGAACAGGGAATCTCTTGCGCAATTAGGGAAAAAATTTGAATTAATGAAATATATTCAGGTTGGTAAAGGCGCTGAGGAACAAAAACACAATGAGCAATCCAATGTCATTGCCGAGACTCTTGAGGCGGTTATCGGTGCGATTTATATCGATAGCGGGTTTGATAGAGCAAAAGAAGTTATCTTAACGTGGTACGGGCCGTAACATGAAAATCGACCGTTATTTCCTTGTAATAAATAATCTATGCAGGGCTACTCGCTATATTTTCACAGGAATCAGATTGTCGGTTAAATAATTTCAATGACTCAGACAATTTTCCCCCTGACTCCAACAATTACCCGGCCCGATTACACCCAAGCTCAATCCTGGCAATCTGTGTTGCATTACGTTCATTTTCAGAACCGGGGATTTTGCTGATCAATGATCGGAATTGCAGAATAACTGACTCTATATTATTCCGGGTTACCAACCGGCGATAATCTGCCTCGGGATATTCGTATTCGCAGTTGTGGCTGGTGGATTGAGATGGAAAAAGAAATAAGAGGGATAATTCATCTTAAGATGATTACGTCTCTGACCGTTCTTCATGGCCCGATTAACTCTCACATTCAAAACGGGAGTTGAAAAAGATTTAAGGAAAATCCCTCCGTGAATTCATTCCCCATATCCTCGAAAAAGTTGAATCTCTTGCCGAAGAACCACTCCCCCGGGACTGTGTAAAAATCAGCGGTGCAGAGAATTTTTACCGGGTTCGGTCCGGGGACTATCGCATCATTTACCAGGTCCTCCAGCAGGAGAAAGAAGTAGTGGTGCATTATATACGACACCGCCGGGTTGTATACCGGGATTTTTAGGCAGACTTCTCCCTTCAGCGGCACTATTTTTTAAACACTTACTCACTGGTGTGACTCTGTATCCTCATTGTTCACCTTAATTTTTATATTTTAACAATTTAATAAGGGGGTGATAATAATGAACCAAGGAAATAAAGCCATGAAAATTTTCGTAATTTTCATGCTTTCATTGACCCTGACCGCGGGATATGCCCAGGCGTTACCCGATCTTAGTTCCTTTGGTTACCGGAGTGCATCCACCCCTTCCGTTTTTGATCTGATTTCTTCACCATTCTCAAAGATATTCGGTAATTCTCACTCATGGGATTTTTCAAAGCCGGATGTATCATCCCTTAACTACATTTCACGTGATGAGGCTATTGATATTGCTGAGAGTTGCTTTCCGGGGAAGCTCTACGGCACACCAAAAGTACAAAAGTTAGGGGGCGTATGGACCGTCACAATAAGCTCATATTCAGAGTGTGATGATTGGCGGGCTTGCCCCGGAACACCGGGCGGGATTGTGAAAATCAATGCCAGGACCGGAGAAATAATTTCTGTCAGGCATTTAATGTAATATCAATGAATCCTTTTTTTCAATTTATGAAACCCACATATGAAAAGTGAGATCACGCTCAAACCATGAAAATCGGCTGATTCGATCCTTTCGTGGGCAGTAAATACCCGGTTAATCGATCTATAGAGGAAATACTTACAGAAATCAAGAGTAACCCGATGTCCCTTACCTGGCCCGGAACCGTCGGCATAATTCTGCACTTTCATCGGTCCTCGTTTTTCTCTCCTGACGAAGGACAATGTTCTGAAAACCTGCCGAACGCCGGAATGAGACGACCGACAGCAGATTATGAAACCCGTTTTGTATGAAAAGATGTCTCTGATAAACATCCCCGTATCCGACACGCAGACTTAATACATTCACGGGTTATAACAACGGGAGGAATGACCATGGAATTCTCCGACCTCGTCACAATCACACAGGGATCGCTTCCCATCATGAACCCGGTATCGCCTGAAAAGGTAATCGCCGTCGGAAAAGCCGCAGGCCTTTGTTCTTCGGACTCTGTTATCGAATGCGGGTGTGGAAACGGCACCCTCCTGTCACTCTGGAGCGGGGAGTTCGGGATATCAGCGACCGGCATCGAAGTCAGGAGTGAAGCCTGCGATCAGGCCCGGAAAAAAATAAAGGAACGGGGACTTGAGAACCGGATTTTCATCCAGTGCCGTGATGCGGCAACGTTCGTTCCGGAATCTCCTGCCGATTGTGCAGTATGCCTTGGAGCATCGTTTATCTGGGGTGGGTTTTCTCAGGCGCTCGAGGCATTGCAGGGTATGGTGCACAAAAAGGGGAAGGTGGTGATTGGTGACCGTTACTGGAGAAATGATCGCGTCCCGCCTGAGTTTGCACGGGAGTGGCCCGATGTCTGCACCGAGTACGAACAACTCCGGTTTGCACGGGAAGCGGGATTTGATTGTACCTACCTCGTCAGGGCATCGGAGGACGACTGGGACCGGTATGAAACAGGAATCTGGCAGGCATGTGTTCAATGGATTGAAAAGAACCCGGGGCATCCTGACCGGGAAGAGGTACTTGACTACCTCCACCATATCCAGGACGAATATGCAGGGTACGGGCGTGAGCATGTCGGGTGGATAATGTATCTCCTGACCCCGGCGATTGAAGTGTAGGGGATAATCCAGTTTTTTTATTATATTGTGGTTACAGAAATTTTCATAATAATGGGTCCTGTTGACATACTTCCCACTCTCTCAATATTCCACTTTCGCTGCACTCCTCATCACGACACTCCCGGGGCTGATGCCCCGCCGTATGGTGCGTCCTCCCCACAATGCGATATGGACCGTGCTTAGTTCTTTTTGAAAAATAACTGAATCCCAATCAACCCTGCCTACAGACAATCACGTAGCGGGGTGGGGCAGGGAGGGGTGCAACCCCTCCTGTCAGAGAAATAGAACAATCAGGTTTTATCAAAATGAGGATTTCAACAGAACCTTATAAATAAGAAATATAGATACACGCCGCCGCCCCCGAAGGGCGCCCCGGCGGCGGTTCAGTGACTTTTTCATTATATTTAATGAATGAAGTTTTCAGGCGACCTGAATAAAGCCCTGAATATATGGAAATTCAGTTTTATTTTTTTTGGATATTAGATATTACAAACACGAACTTTTCCAGATAGAATCTTTCTTTTAAAAAAGTGATACGATCTTGCGAATCCTGTATTTTCCGAGCAAAATTATATCGAGGAATTATTTCGCATTTTTCTACCTGAGAGAAAGGTTCTCCATGCAGGAGGGTATAGATACGATAGCAAATGACTGACCTCAGGCGTGAATACTGATGCTGACCGGCATGGATATCGGCGGGACAAACACGGACGTGGCGTGTATCTCGGACGATATTTTTTGTGTCAAGGTACCAAACGAGCTGGGATTTGCCGCTGCACTTGAACATGTCCCGGCAAAGGGCCGCCTTGCCGTCAGCACCTCGCAACCGCTCAACCGGGTGATAGCAGGCAGTCCGCTGAAAGTGCAGAGCATCATAATCCCCGGTCCGGGCCTGTATTATCCCGGCGGCGTTTCCGGTGCGATAAACCACCGGGGCGATCTCGTGGAGGCGGTGGACCCTGAAGAGGTCCGGCGAATCCTGGAACATAACCCTGCAGATGTGCTTTCGATATCTGCCAAGTTTTCGGTGAGGAATCCCGGGATAGAGGAAGCTATCGCAGAGATTGCCCGTGAATATTATCCGGTGGAAAAGATCGCAGTCTCTCATGTGCTCGGCCGGTTGAATTTTCCTGCACGGATTGCCACCACAGAGCTTAATGCCTGCATGAAGGAGACGGTTCTGGGTATCAGCGGGATGATACGGGAGCATATCGCAGATTTTTACTATTTCAAGGGTGACGGGGGCCTTGTTGCTCCCGGCTTAGCGCACCAGAACCCGGGCCTGCTCTATAATTCAAGTTCGGCGGCAGTGGCACTCGGTGCGTATTACCTGTCCCGCGAAAAAGACTGCCTCGTTATTGACATCGGGGGCACCACCACCGACCAGGTCCTTCTCCGTGACGGAAAACCGGTCATGGAAAGGATCCGTATAAACGACAGGAATACCCTTATCGAAAGTGTCGCCGCACAATCCCTTCCCTACGGGGGGGATTCATACATTGGCGAGCGGCTCGAACCCACCCGGATTGGAAATGCACTCGCGTTCGGAGGGGCGGAACCGACACTGACCGATGCACTCAACTGTTGCGGGCACTCAATCGGAGACAGCGCACGGTCACTGGTGATGGACCCGGATATCGCCTACGAGGCTGTCCGGTACTATGTATCCCTTCTATCTGATGCAGTACTGTCGTATAAACCTAAGAAAATCGTCGGTACCGGCTACCTCGCCCGCTGGCTCATCCCCCTGCTCTCCCGGAAAACGGGAGTCCCTGCAAGCCTGCCGGAACACGGTGAAAGCGCCAATGCCGTAGGAGTGGCGGTTTCACGGGTGAGCATGACACTATGGGGACATTTTGACACCGGGAGGAGACGGGCAGTCATAAACGGCGAACTGGTTCCGCTCCCGGCCTGGAACGATGATGATGACCTCATCGCTGCCTGCAGGGAAAAAGTAAGGGAGATGGCCCTCCGTGCCGGGGCAGACCCGGAAGACCTCAAAGAGATATGCCTGGTCTATTTCAACTCGTATGACGTCGTCCGGCAGGGGTACCGGAATGAAACGATCGCGGATGTTGTCATGCAGGTTGCACCCGGAATAACGGCGGGTGTACTATGACCACAGGGATCGTGTATCACCCGGCATACCTCAGCCATGAACAGCATCCCGCACATCCCGAACGAAAGGAGCGGCTGAGCTATACTCTTGACCAGCTCGAGGAGGAAGGGATCTGGGACGACCCGCGTATCATCAGGATTACCCCGGCACCGGCGAATGAGGCCGATATCAGTGCGGTCCATTCAGAAGAGTACATCACATTCTTACGCACGATGAGCCGGACGGGCGGGTATATTGACTTTGATACGAACATACCCCCGGGGCTGTATGATTCCGCACGCCTTGCCGCAGGCGGTGCAATCGCTGCGGCGGATGCGGTCAGCAACGGTTCCGTGGAGAATGCATTCGCCCTCGTCCGGCCCCCCGGTCACCATGCACGTAGCGGCATGGGAGCCGGGTTCTGCTACCTCAATAACATGGCTATAATGGTGCGCAGGATCCAGAAAAACGGGTATAAAAAGGTCATGATCCTTGACTGGGACGCCCACCACGGCGACGGTACGCAGGATATCTTTTATAACGATGCATCGGTCTTCTTCTCGTCGATCCACCAGAGCCCGTTCTACCCGGGCTCCGGATATATATCAGAGACAGGATACGGTGAAGGAGAAGGATATACGGTGAATATGCCCGTGCCTGCAGGGACCACCGATGTAAGTTACCGGTACCTCTTCACAAAAGTGATAGAGCCGCTCGCTCATGAATTCCGACCTGATTTCATCGCAGTTTCTGCAGGACAGGATAACCATTTCACCGATCCGCTGACCGGTCTTGCGCTGACGGCACGGGGCTATGCAGAGATGATGCAGAGGGCAGTCAGGCTTTCAGGGGATATCTGCGAAGGAAGACTCGTCGCCGTCCTCGAAGGGGGATATAGTGTCGAGGCTGGTCTTCCATATACGAACCTCGGGGTTATTGCTGCAATGGCCGGCATGGACCTGACCGGTATACGCGAGCCGGGGGCATATGAAACACTGTTATCAGGGGCTGTTGATCCGTCAGCACACCTGCAGGTCATCGAAACCACCCGTGACCTGTCAGCGATACTCGCGCAATACTGGAGATGTTTTAGGGATCTGGCATAGTTAATGGATGGAATAAAGTAAAGTCACCAGCATATTATAGACGTACCATGGAAGATCGCACCGTCACCATCGCGCTTGTCCAGACCTCTGTGTCAGAAGACCTGCACGGGAACCTCCGGAACACGGAAGAGGCAGTCATGGCCGCTGTCCGGAAAGGTGCCCGGATTATCTGCCTGCAGGAATTATTCAGGTCACCCTATTTTCCACAGTATGAATCGGTCGATGCGGCCCGGTATGCAGAGGAGATACCGGGAGAATCGACTGAAGTCTTCTCACGGATCGCAAAAGAGCATCACGTCGTCATTATCGTGCCCCTCTTTGAGAGAGGTGCAGACGGGTGTTATTATAATTCTGCGGCAGTGATCGGTTCGGACGGGGACCTGTTGCCGGTGTACCGGAAGGTGCACGTGCCCTATGACCCGCTTTTTTACGAGAAAAATTATTTCTGCCCCGGTAACTGCTACCGGGTGTATGACACTGTATACGGCCGTATCGCGGTCCTGATCTGCTATGACCAGTGGTTTCCGGAAGCGGCACGGGCAGTGGCGCTTGAAAGTGCGGATATTATTTTTTATCCTACTGCCATCGGCCGTATCAGGGGGATGGAGGATCCCTCGGAGGGCGACTGGAGGGATGCCTGGGAGACGGTCCAGAGGAGCCATGCGATTGCAAATGGTGTATTCGTGGCAGCAGTGAACCGTGCAGGATCTGAAGGGGACCTGCAGTTCTGGGGAAGTTCATTTATCTGCGATTCATTTGGAAACGTACTCGGGCGGTGCGGCGAAGAGGACGGGCTCCTTGTCATCGATGTCGATTTTTCGAAAAACCGGGAGGTCAGGGAGGGCTGGGGATTTTTACGCAACCGGCGGCCCGATACCTACGGGAGCCTGACAGGACCGTTAATGCCGGTATTTATGGCCGGGCACCGCCCTCCTGCCCTTAACCGGCCTGATACCCCGAAAAAACTCGGATACCGGATGCCTGCGGAATGGGACCGCCATGATGCCGTGTGGCTGGCATGGCCGTATGACGAGGATACGTTCCCTGACCTGAAAAGCGTTGAAGAATCCTACTGCCGTATGATATCCGAACTACACCGTGAAGAGCCGGTGAATCTGGTCGTCAGGGACATGGAGATGTACGGGGATGTCCAGAAAAAACTGGAATCCTCGGGCGTGGATCTCACCCGTGTAAAACTTTTCATCGCCGGTTATGCAGATGTCTGGTTCCGTGATTACGGGCCGACCTATGTGGTCAACAGGACTGCCCAAAAACGGGGGATGGTGCACTGGGTATTCAATGCGTGGGGTGAAAAATACGAAAACCTGCTGAACGATACGGCAATTCCGGATGTTATCAACAACCTGCAAAAAAATAACAGGCTGTTTTTGCCGGAAATTGTCCTTGAGGGCGGTTCAATCGACGTAAACGGAAAAGGGACCGTGCTCACCACCGAACAGTGCCTGCTGAATAAAAACAGGAATCCCGCACTTTCAAAAAATGAAATTGAGGAGTGCCTGGAAGAATACCTTGGTGCAACAAACGTGATCTGGCTGAAGGACGGGATTGCAGGTGACGATACCGACGGTCATATCGACGATATAGCCCGGTTTGTGGATGAGAATACAGTGGTATGTGCCGTTGAAGAGGACCCGGACGACGATAACTATGGACTGCTGCAGGAAAATTACAGGATCCTCAAAGAATCGGCTGACCAGGACGGGAATCCTTTGAACGTGATCCCAATTCCGATGCCGGGAAGGGTGGGGAACAAAGAGCGGTTGCCTGCAAGTTATACAAATTTCTATATCGGAAACAGTGTTGTGCTTGTCCCGGTCTTTGGCCATGCAAATGATCCGGTTGCATGCGGGATCCTGCAGGGACTCTTTCCGGGACGAAAAGTCACCGGAATTGACTGCACTGCGATGGTTCACGGGCTTGGGACACTCCATTGCATAACCCAGCAACAGCCGTCGATCTGACACCGGAGTTCCTTTTTCCTATCTGCCGACCGGTCCTGGAAAACACGTGGTGAGAAGTCCCGGGTCCACACCCGGGTGATTTATATATATTCAGCCGGAGAATTGAGTCATTAAAAGAACGAGGAAGGGGCAGGAGATGGGTGATAAAATTCTGGTCGCAACCGATGGATCCGAATACGGAACGAATGCCCTGAAATTTGCCATGAATGAAACGAAAATGAGAGGTGGAGAACTTTTCGTCATCCATGTCATTCATGCAGGCCTGTACGAAAATAAAGTGCTGTCAACCTACTGCCAGAAAAGAAGCACGACCTATCATCATGTAAAGGAGGCCCTCCTTTCGGAGGCGAAGGATATACTCGATGGGATCAGGGATACGGTAAAATCCTGTGGACTCCCGGTAGAAGTGAAAACAAAAATCGGACATCCGGGGGAGGAGATTGTCAAATTCTCTGACAAGATCGGGGCAGACCTGATAGTAGTCGGATCGCATGGAAAAAGCGGATTGAAACGGGCCCTTCTCGGAAGTGTGAGCACATTCGTTGTAACGCACAGCCCGGTAACCACGATTGTTGTTAAAAATTAATCTTTTTGATACCCCGGGCACCTGGCACGGCTGTTCAAAGCTCCGGATTGAGGAGGGTGGATGGGGGGATTTCAACAACAGATGTTTATTATCGGGAAAGGGGTCCTGGCCTGATAATTCATGGAAAATGTCTGCTGAACCATTTTCATTGCTTACCGGCAACAGGGAATGCGGGGTCCCACTCACACAGATAACAACATTTAAAAATATTTCAGACCTGTATTTCATTTAAGAAAATACTCTGGAGAACCGGGGACATTTCGATACCAGAACAGCGGGATACACCATGGATGCCGAAGAGATTAAAAGATACGTCGAGGGGCTTGAGAGGAAAATTGAAGTCATTAGTAATGAGAATGCCGGACTTGCCATCACGTTAAACAAGGTCATGATGGA
Source organism: Methanoregulaceae archaeon UBA467 (assembly GCA_002503825.1). Lineage (GTDB taxonomy): Archaea > Halobacteriota > Methanomicrobia > Methanomicrobiales > Methanospirillaceae > UBA467. The sequence goes on along the minus strand of DASP01000014.1, from coordinate 154,762 downwards.
AAATCTGAAACTAAAAGCCGACATCAGGCAGTTTGAACAGAAACTGGCCCAACTGGAGATCCCGAAAAGCGAAAAGACAATAATGCTCGAATAAATAAGATCCTTGTCGCCTTAAAAAATTGAAATATGGCCGCCTTATCGCATACGTGGATTCCCAGAGTCAACATGGGCAAAAGATAACGCCACCGGTCATTCCAGGAGAATTCCTCCCGGAAAAAGGGATATAATTTTCAGGAAGCAACGGACTCTTTGATCAGGTCCCGAATGGCATATCCGGCGATAATTGATACAATACCGTAAATGATGAAGTAGATGGCAATAAGGTATCCGAAAATGACGACTCCGCCGATAAGGGGATACACCATCAGGAGGAGTGCAAAGATAATCGAGAGCACCCCGAGAAAACCTGTCATCAGCCTGTGCTGAGCACTCTTTTCTGCGATTGCAAAGACGATGTTTATCAGACCGATAACGAAGAGGACGATCGCGATTATCATTACCAGCACCGCTCCGAAAAAGACCGGTGAGAGGATTGCGGCAACACCAATCAGGAATGCGATTATTCCGCCTATGAGAAGGAGCGTACCTGACGATGCCCCCGCAGGATGCAGTAGTGCGAGAATTATCGCGAGGAAGGCAAGAATGAGAATAATGACCCCGACCAGCATTACAATTACTGTTGCAGTAACATCAGGGAATAATGCCATGAGAAATCCGAATATCAGCATCAGGAATCCGATAAGGATAAAAGCGCCCCATTTTACATTGTAAAGTGAGGTTTCATATACAATTACATCAGTCATTTGGTTACCCTCAAAGAGAGGAGGAAAATAATAATATTTATACCTTTTTATGGCTGTCAACATAACTTGTAGAACCTTTCATTCAATTTACCCCGACTCTCTTCGCGTTGTGACAGGAATGAGTGTCGGATTATTAAAATGAAGATCTGGTTTTCATTATATTATCAGAAATCTAAGGATCTGTACCTGTATGAACACCGGACGAATAATCCTTCATCTCGACATGGATAGTTTCTACGCATCGGTTGAGGCAGGGGAGCATCCCGAACTGAAAGGAAAGCCCGTCGTAGTCGGGGCCGATCCGAAAGGAGGGACAGGAAGGGGTGTGGTAAGTACCTGTTCCTACGAAGCGAGAGCGTGTGGAATACATTCGGCCATGCCGATATCGAGAGCCTACAACCTCTGCCCGGATGCGATCTTTGTCAGGCCCTCTTTTCCCCTTTACAACGCTGCATCACGCAGGATAATGGAGATCCTGAAACGCCGCAGTGGAAAATTTCAGCAGGTGAGCATCGATGAGGCGTTCCTTGATATTTCATCATCAGGAGATTTCAGGGCTGCAGCTGAGACCGCCCTTGAGATCAGGCGGGAGATTCTGGAAAAAGAAGGGCTGACCTGCTCGATCGGGGTCGCCCCTGCAAAAATCGTCGCAAAAATCGCTTCTGATTACAGGAAACCGGACGGCCTGACCGTAGTGGCCCCTGAAGAGGTGGAAAATTTTCTTTTCCCGCTTCCGGTCGGAAAAATTCCCGGAATAGGGAAAAAGACCGGTGCAGAACTGGCGTCGATGGATATCCGGACCATCGGAGATCTGGCAGGAACTGATATCCAGGTCCTGATCGGGAGGTTTGGCAGGTGGGGCCTTCACATGCATTCCCTTGCACACGGGGCGGATGATGATGAAGTCCTTGAACGTGAGGGATACAAGTCAGCCAGCAGGGAGTCAACATTTGAGCAGGACACGGATGACAGCAGATTTCTGGCTGCAGTCCTCGATGAACTTGCCGATGACATCAGCCAGGGCCTGAAAAAAGACGGGGTGCTCTGGAAAACCGCAACGGTAAAGGTCAGGTACCAGGGGTTTCTGACACACACCCGGTCCCGTACAATGGATCGCTCCACTGGAGACTCTGCCACACTCAGGGCGATTGCCCGGGTATTGCTTGCTGAACTGCTTGACGGACGCAAAGTCAGGCTGATCGGTCTGCGGGCGTCGACCCTGGAAAAAGTGGATAATGCTCAGCGAAGGATCGACGACTTCTTCTGACGACACTCCCGGAAAAGCGGTTCCCTCATGATGACGGAAGCATTGCAGGCCGGAGGACGCCCCGGGCATGGAAAAAGTGGTGTATATGTCCCGTCCACGTACATGGCCAATGATAACAAGCCCTGTATAAAAACTTCTGCAGATGCCGTAAAAATTTTAAAACAGGGCTGTTCTGTCCTGAAATCGTTTAGGGCCAGGATACAAATAAAATAAATACTTGCGCCATTATTATCAAGTATAAACGGAATGAGCTACAAATGATGCAAAATTATCATATTTTTGCCATTATCATCCTTATCGCCTGCGGGATGGTCTCATGTTCATCAGCTCAGGACGGGATTACCGGTCCTGCCTGGGTGAGCATCAGTTCAGTACCCTCAGGTGCAACCGCTTCGGTTGATGGCAGTCCGGTTGGAAATACGCCGGTGAATAATTACCAGGTCTCGTCAGGAAGCCATTTCTGGGGTCTTTCAAAACCCGGTTATGTTCTGGTCCAGCAGGACTTCTCTATTGAGTCCGGGGAGCATAAGTCCCTGTCGTACACAATGGAACCGCTTAATCCTACGACTACCCGGACTACGTATCCGACGACGTATCCGACATTTACGACATACCCTACAACCCCGCCGTCGGGAAGAGGGTCGATTTATGCAACCTCAACACCAACGGGGGCTGCAATCTACTTAAACGGACAGTTCCAGGGATATTCTCCCCTTCAGATGACAAACCTGAAAGCAACCACGTATACAGTCCTTGCCCGGCTTGAAGGGTATTCGGATTATTCGGCATATGTGACGGTCTATAACAGCCAGGAGTCAACTTTTTATGCCCCGATGCAGCAGTCACCGGTTCACCATGATTACGGGTATATCAGTATCAGTTCCAGCCCGTCGGGTGCACAGGCATATGTAGACGGTACCTACAGGGGGACTACTCCGATCACGGTAAGCCAGTATCCGGGAGTCCGGACCGTTCTCGTGAAGATGGCAGGGTATTACGATTATTCACAGCAGGTGAGCGTGGTTGCATACGGCACGTCATATGTTTCGGCAACCCTCTCGCCGGTGTCACAGAGCGGATCGATCCTGGTCTCGACTTCGCCACCAGGGGTTAATATTTATCTTGACGGTAACTACCGGGGACAGACCGACTCTTCCGGGAATTACCAGTTGCAGAATGTAGCTTCAGGGACACATTCGGTTAAAGCATCGAAATCCGGCTATTATGACTCTGTCAGCACGGTCAATGTTATCAGCGGGGCGCAGGCATACCTCCAGGTGGTACTTGTTCCGATAGGTATCCAGCCAACTACTGTAGTAACAACATCACCCGCGTCAGGGACAGGTGCACTCAGTATATCCTCCACTCCTTCGGCCGCAGAGATCTATGTAGATAATGCCTACCGGGGGTATACACCTGCGACCATCAGTGATCTTACCACAGGGGTCCACTCCGTGATGGTGAGACTTGCCGGATACAGTGATGCAAAAACCGATGCACAGGTGAGCGCAGGTCAGACGACACCTGTCGTGCTGCAGATGGCTCCATTGCCGACCCAGACGAAGAGCGGACTGGAATTATCACTGGTACTCGTTCCGGCGATGCTTGCCGGACTCGCCTGTATCTTCCGGCGGAGGGTATTTAAATGACACAGAAAACCAGCCTTGTCCTGAAAATGACCGCGATATTTATCGTTCTGGTAATAATCGTGGCATCAATCGGAGCACTCCTGGCATACCAGGGTGCCAGTACTGCAATCAAAGAAGCAACCCGGGATGAACTTTCATCTATCGCCGGGGTCATGGCCACGCAGATGAATGCAACGGAGGTACTTTCCATTCGCCCCGGAGATGAGGGATCGCCCCTCTATATTGGGATTGCCAGGCAGCTCGACGAGATGCAGTCGATAAATGATGAAGTGCTCAATGCATATATCATGCAGGTGGATCAGGAGGGACAAATAACCTTTATTGTCGATGATTTCTGGCTCCAGGACCCGGATCAGGCGGCAAAGATCGGGGAACCCTATACAACTCCTGACCGCATGCAGATCTTTGGGGCCCTTTCTGTCCCGACTGCCTCAGAAAATGCGTACACCGACAAATGGGGCACTTATATATCAGGTTATGCACCTGTCAGGGATGCAAACGGAAATACCGTTGCAGTCCTCGGTATCGACATGGACGGGTCTGACCTGAACTCACGGAGCACAGGTGTTGCCTATGCCTTTGCCCTGACGGTCATTGCCGGTTTGATCATCGGAGCTGGAATGATTGTGTTTTTCGCACGATCTGTCTCAAGGGATATCAGGTCCCTGACCGATGCAGTAACACGGATCCGTGACGGTGAGCGTAGCGTTGTAATTGATACCAGCAGAACCGACGAAATTGGTGAACTGGCACAACAAATTGCAGATCTGCAGGAAAAACTTAAATAATCTTTTTTTCAGGCTCTTCGCTATTATGTGTTGGCTAAAATATTCTCATTTAATTGTAATATGTGGGGATGCCTGGCCTTCCAACACTCCCAAAACGATGAACTTCACCGCCCCCGAAGGGCGCCACGGCGGCGATTCAGTGACTGCTCAGTATTTCCTTTAAGATATGAGTATCTATAAACCCATACAAAACAGCGAGGAGGTTTTTTAATCTCTTTCCGTCACCGCGATGCACGGCGACATGTTTTTTTTAGTATACGTAAACGTTCCTGTTGATCTGACCGGGGACGGCTGTTGTTTATGCCCGGCATCCGGCTTTTTTATTGCCGTGCGGAAATGATCCTTAATCATTGCGAAAACCGGCCGTGGTGGTAAAGACACCACTACCCTGTGTATAACACCGTGGATTTTTAGTTGTCCTTCTGGGAATTGAGTATTCTGTTGATAGAATTGGTTTTTTGGCCGGTATGAAAAAGTCCGGTTAATATTCGCCTGTCCTCCTTTTTCATGTTCATCTTTGGGCCGGGAAGGCTCATGGCACGCTTTGTTGAAATCCTCATTTCGATAGACCGTGTTCGATTCATTTTCTGAAAGGAGGTGTTGCATACCGCCCTGCCCCGCTGCAGTATGGTCTGCAGTCAGGGTTGATTTCGATTTTGTTATTTTTAAAGAACCAGGCACGGCCCTTATCGCATTCCGGAGACGCAGACATACGATCATTGGCATCAGCCCCGGGAGTGTCACGATGAGGTGTGGGGCGAAAAAGGAATTGTGAGAGAACGAAAAAGGGTTTCTACAGGGCTGTTTTTTATATATACGGGCTTTTTATAATATGCGTCTCTTATTCACCGGGTAAAAACCGGGCCCCCGTAAGCCACTAAAAAAATATTGCAGGTAGCCGGCCCTGTAAGTCGGTTACCTGTTTCCTGACAGATATGAGGTAGAGAATACAAAATTCGTGATAGATCCGCTCGCAGTTACTTTTTGGGAGTACTGAATATCTGATACGGAGCCGTCACTGTTTCCCTGCATCAGATGTGAATTCGTCCATGCTGATATGGAACCCTGTGCAGAGTTGCCAGTGATGGACGGGGATTTCAGCGTCTGTGCCGGGATTGGATTTCCTGCCAGGATATTAGGATACTGGCTGAACAGCAATGCTGAAGTATCTGTTCCTGGTGTTAGTAAAGGTGCATTTCCCTGCGTGACCTGGGATACGGACGCGGGAGACGTGCCGGCTGAAAAGCCACCGCCGGTTGAGATTTGATATACAGCATTATCTATGCTGAAGTCAGCACTGGCTGCCGGGAGTATCATCATGCATACGATGATCGCTCCACAGAATGCCATGCCTTTTGTCGATATTAGTATATTTATTCACCTCCGTTTTACCTGTTTTTTCATATCGGGCACAGGCTTTACCCGCATGATCCCGTAATTGGATGCATACAGGCCTGACCCGGGCAGTAACGTGGCTGTTCTTATTAAGAAGTACCATGAATACCGCCACTCACCCATTCCGGATGACATTATAAAAAATTATACAATGCTGGAGGTTCATGCATGCTACAATTAAGTTTTTTTATAAGCGAAATATTATTGAATTCGTTATGCAATCTTCTGATTATATGAAAACTACTGTGCCGGTCAAGCCCCCCGAACAGGTCCGGGATGAACTGAAACAATACCTCGAAGATATTGATGTCCAGATTGTCAAAGAATTTGATGAAGAAGAATTCTGGGGATTCTGGGTAAAATTCGGGGATTTCCCAATTATGGTCGAAAACAAAAAAGGTACACGCTACTGTGCAGTTGCGTTCCAGATTACACTTCCGGATGGTCCGCAGGTAAAGAAACTGAATGATTTCTATGCCAGGAAAGATGTCCATTTTAATTACGAACTCACCTGTGCATTCACGTCTCCCCTGACAGGATACTCCCGCATCATTGAAAACGGACAGGTTGTCGGGTTTACAATCTCAAGATACATATACCCGTTTTACAATGATTTTTCTGTAAAGGACCTGGACCGGGCAATCCAGGCCGTGGTGAGTGTGGGATCGGTAGGTATTTCATTTATTAATATGACATTGAGCGAAGCCGTGGTGAGCCCCCTCGCCCCTGAGAAAAGAAAGTAAACAGTTCATTACCATATAAAAGACAACCGATTAAAGAAAACATCGAAAAGCACGGCATCGTGAAAAGGCGGATGCATTCATAAGACTTATGTGTTTATGTTCCACGATACCGGGATTGCGGGTTTTTATTGCGGCGAAATGAGGGAAAGGTTATTCCAGCATGCCGGGGATCCTGAAAGACCGGGGTTCCCGGTATTCACTTGAAATAACTGCATATCAATGCCTTTTTATTGGTTCACGAGGTAAATTCGTTGTTTTGATAAAAGGTTCGGACGGGTTTTGTTACAGGAATGTCCCGGCAGACAGGGTAGTGACCGGCATTCGAACCCGGGAACCGGATCCCGGAAACGTTAAAAATACACCTGTATCCTGGAAAAGGAAGGGTGATGCATTTTTTGTGTGCCAGTACCTGCACTCCATTGAAAGGGACATACTATGCCGGACATTTGTAAAACAGTGATCTGGAAGGATATTCAGGACTGACGCCTGTTGATCTCTTTTAATGTCTTTCGAATCTGACCGAGATTTCCATTTTCCCTGACAAATATACAGACATGTTCCTCCCAGTACGGTGCGATTATTACATGTCCGCCCGGAATCTGAAGGATTAATTGGAGAAATTCTCCGGAATCCATCACCGATGATATCGTTTTTGCAGACTGCAGCATATGACCGGCATTTTTTATGAGGGGTTCAAGATCAATATTTCCGATGGAAAGCATCGGAGTATCCTCGTGAAAAAGAGAAACTGCTGCGACACCAGGGAGTGCAGTGATCTCCCCAAGAAGGATCTGGCCGAGCCAGTGCAGATCCACAGGTGCGAGTTCATTCCGGTGGACCGTAATGACCTCGGCATGTGCCAGGTCGTCGGTTATCTCGCCAGGTTCTGTCACGGTTTCCACGTGCTCCACATCTTTGTCGCCTGGAACATGATCCAGACCCGAAATTTCCTGTTCAGCGAAAGGTCGGGGCGTGGCGTCAGGCGATCCGGATTCCTGGAAAGGGATTTCTTCAGGAGCTGTGCTGGTAAGGGCTGATGGAAGTTCAGAGAGTTCATCCATCTGAAACAGCCGGACCGCCTCTTCGAATTCGTCTTTATGGTAACGATAAAGGGTGAAGTCGATTATGCGCTGTGTCATGAAAAATTCTTTTGCTGCGTTTCCCCTCAGGGTGCGGTTACCATGCTCGTAATAGTATCCGGCCGGTTTACCCATGTTTATGAGGATGCTCCCGTTTCCGTCCTGTATGCGGATGATAATAATGCCGTAGAACCTGGCGGTATGAGAAAAAATCCATGACAGGGAGGCCTGCATATCCCCTATCTTTTCCCCTTCAGGCAACCCTTCGATCATGCGTTTACCAGGATTTCATCTTTTATTTTTCTGAGTTCATACGAAACCTGCCCGATATTTGCGTGTGCACCGGCAATGATAACAATAAAAATGTCATCGGAGAGCGGACTGGAAATGAGCAGGAGGTCTTCGAATTCAACGATAACCATGGAAAAATTATCTTTTTCGAGTCCCTGTGCAAGTGCTGCCGATTCAGCAAGCACGAATGAAACCACGGCTCCTACTGCCTGCTCGTTGAGGGGAATTGTCTCCTCGCTCTCAATGACCTCGCCGTCCCTGTGGATGAGGGTCACGGCGGACACGCCTTTCAGGACCAGAAATTTTCCGAGTATGTGCTCAAGCATGGCGTCTTCTGTACTTAATCAAATTCATTCTTAAAGATTTTCCGGAATGATGTCACGGCATCATCAGTTCGCCTGTGAAACACTTTTATCCGGGGAAAGCAGGTGAACCGCACTTTCAATTCATCGTTCCACTTCTTCGCGTGCGAGCGTATCGAGAATCTTATAGGTATTGATCATTTTTGAGAATGCTGTGGCGAGCTCGCCGATCTCATCGTTGCTCTGGATAACAATCTCGGTATCGGTCATCTCACCCCTGCTTAACCTGGTGGCGATCCGTGAGAGATGAACAACAGGGTCGGTAATGCGTCGTGAAAGGAAATAGCTCCACATTAAAACGACACTGACATTTATCACGGTGATAATGATGATACTATTTTCGCTTCCGATTGTGGTGACAATTGAGCTTGTGCCCCCAATAGAGACGATACCGAGGAGAACGATTGGAATCGTCGCAACAAAAAGCATACTGATCATGAGTTTGTAAAAAAGCGGAATCTGGATACGTGACTGGCTGGTGGCAGTCTGCTCTCTTTTTATCGGATCGGGCATATTGGTTCACTCCGTGATAGGTTAGTTAAAATCGTTGGAATATATAAAAACATCAGGTCATTCTATGGCAGGCATGTCATTGAAGCCATAACCGGGTATATTCGATGCAGTCCCTCTGAATCCGGCGAGTGCAATCCTTTCAAACGGCAGGGGCTCTGAAGCATATTACAGGAATGATCCGGTGAACCGGTTGTGAATAACGATAAATACCCTATATGCTTATCAATTGATGTGGATGATGAACGAAGATGAATGGCTTGAAAAAGCTCACCGTGACCTGTCTCTGGGCAGGCATGACCTGGCACTCAACGATTGCGGTCATGTACTTGAATTAAACCCCGATAATCTGAAAGCCTGGGAATACAAGGGAGATATTTTCTATGAGCTCGGCCGGCACCAGGAGGCCATTGCGAACTATGATGAAATAATTTCCCGATATCCCGGCAACCTGATGGCATTGTACAAGAAAGGCTATACACTTCGCAAGATTGGAAAATTTGAGGATGCCATTGCCTGTTTCGACAGGGCACTTGAAGCAGATCCTGATTTTTCATATGCCCTGAATGATAAAGGATATGCCCTGAATGGACTTGAACGGTACAGGGAAGCAATTGAATACTTTGATCGGTCTCTTGAACAGAACCCGAGAAACATCAGGGTACTGACAAGCAAGGGTATTGCATTACGGGAACTTGGGGACTATAAAACATCACTTGAATATTTCAACAAGGCACTCGAATTCAATGCAATAAATGCATTTGTGTTTTACAATAAGTCCCTGACCCTCCGGGCCCTCGGGAGGAATAAAGAGGCTGATGAATGTGTATCCCGCATAAACTTTCCCTGGGTTAAAAAACAGGAAAAAAATTAAGGATGCAGTGCTGGTATGGGGATGACATGAGATGTGAATGAATTTTTTTTCATGATTATCCTTATTACGTTATATCGCCGGATCATCTGTCCGCTTCATATGAACAGAAATCATTGTGATGTACCGGATCACATCTCATTTCAATGAAGCCAGTCTTATTTCCGGTTATTATTGTTATTATTGTAATAGTCCTTTGTGCCGGTTGCGCTGCACCTGTTGAGGAGCCTTCGTATTCCGTTTATACCCCTGCGGGACCAGTTGCCATGTCCACAGGTACCCCTTTCACACCGCAGGTGAGCCATGGGTCGCTCTCATATTCCACCGACCGCCCCCCTGGCATTTCAGTGAGCCTGTCAAAAATTGATACGCAGATAATGCTCTATTACTTTGGCGGGCCAAATGCTGCCGGACTTGCGGTCATTGAAACAATAGTCACCAATTCGGATTCAGAAGAGTTCGTTACTACTGTGGAGAGACCCGCACCCGGAGACGATATCGCGATAAGGGGTGGGACGAATGGACTTGATTATGTAACTGTCATCGCGAAATTCAGGGACGGATCGCAGTCCCTTGTTCTCGATACGTATGTTTAACTGCCCGATGACCTGAAAATCCCATAAAAAATGTGAAAGACTGGTATGGAGAATATTTTTTTCTGAAAAAAAAACCTTATATTTTCCTGGTGTCCAGATAATAAGGTGAAAAAAATACAATTAGAAAGGTTTTCGCCCGCCAGGGCTTTTTTTCCTGAATCCGGAACGGCCTGTGGACGCTGCACCTGTATCTGCGAAGAACCGGGGAATGACATTTACCTGAATTATTTCCCGGACATTGAAGGCTATTCCTGCCGTTCAAGTGATGAACCGTATCCGGGTATTTTTCCGGGTGAAATATCATTTGTTACTGCATTATACTGCCCGGATCATAAAACCGGACCCGGAGAAGTCGTGGTAAATGTCGGTGTGCGAGTGATCAGGTACAAAGATGAACCTGCTGCAGGGGAGATGTTCTTAAAAATATCCGCCGGCTTCCATGTGACAGCGGGTCCAACCGGGGGGACTTTTTATCATGATGCATATTCCTTCGAATCATGGCTGTGGGTCCTCCATGGTGCAGTACTCATTGAATGTTACGCGGCGCATCCGGCGACAGGTCCCTTATCAGGGCCGGACAGTGGGACGGATGGAATTAAAAAAATTCTGATGGAATTCGCGCATGAAATTGCAGAATGCATAATCCGGTGATACCAGTTTTTCCTCAAAAGAAAGAATGCCGGAAAAAAAGGATTAGTCGCGAAGATGAAGCCTGCAATAACCTCCGGTGTCTGTTGACATGCCGGGTTTATTGGAATTGTTATATAAAAAAATATCAGTTCATCATGCATACCCTGTTTTCATGAATCAGCGCGACGTCACCCTCTGCGGAGTAGCATTGTTTTTTGCAGTACTGGTAGCCGGGTGCAGCAGCACGGGTTTTTTAACCGATAATATCAGCGGGAATACAGGATCTGACACCGTAACCTGGTCACATCCCAGGGAAGAGATGGTCGCGTTTGTCAACAGTGCGGTTGAATACGCCACGATAAACGGAAAAGAAACTGCTTTACTGGAATTTGATAAAAAAACCGGTTCGTTCATGAAAGGTGACCTGTACATCTATGCCTATGACTTCAACGGGACAGTTATTGCCCATCCTGTCAATCCTGAGCTGATAGGCGTGAACCGCCTTAACGAAAAAGATGCACACGGAGAGTACTTTATTCGCAATCTCATGGACGCAGCCCGGAACGGAAGCGGATTTGTTACATATTACTACATAAATCCCGTGCATAACAATACTGTTGAACAAAAACTCGGGTATGTCAGAAAGATTGACGACACGTGGTGGCTCGGATCAGGAGTATATAGTGTAAAGCAGCAATGAGGACACAGGCATCGCATTTCCCGGGCATTCCGGTCGCACCATCTGCAGGACTGGGGAGGCCATTGAATACCTGCCGCATTAAACTGCATCCGTGGCGTAACCTGCACCGGATGTTATTTGATTTAATATGATTTTCTAAAATGCATTCCATATGTATGCAACTGATCCGGTTCCCGGAGTGGGTATTTGCATCGCAAGGTCGTTTACCCGGTCCGACAGATCTGACGTCAGGCATATATGTCCTGCACGCCATGACTGTCTGATACAAATATTTCCGGGATAATAAAAGAGTATCAGGTGAACAGAAATGGATGCAGGTGTCAGGGCTGAATGGGACAGGTTGCGGACAGTGGTCCTGCACCGTCCCGGCGTCGAGATGTTTCTCGGGCTGCTTGAGCCGTATACTTCACTTTATGAACGGGCTTTCTCACGATACCGGGCCCGTATTGAGCATTCACGGCTTGCGGATACCCTGCGTGACGAGTTCGGTGTCAAGGTGCTCTATCTTAAAGAAGAGATACTTGCAGCAGCAGATAACCGCCCTGAAATCCGCCTGAACCTGATCAATGCAGCTCGGGAGGCAATCAGTTTTTCAGGTGGTGAAAAAGAGATCAGGCTCGCATGGCGAGACTTCGAAAAGAATAAGGACATTCTTGATTCAGGGCATTTTTTCAACATATTACTCCTCAACCCGGTAGTCGATCTTCATTCCGGGCAGGGGACGCGGGATATTCAGCTGAAGGTCACCGAACGCCAGCCGTTGTCAAATCTTTATTTTATGCGGGACCAGCAGGTGGTAACGAATAAGGGCGTCATCCTCTCCCGCATGGCAAAGCCGCAGAGGCGCAGGGAACCGCTGTTAACTGATTTTTTCTGGGAAATGACCGGGACTCCTGTCGTTTTGAGGGTCCGGGAACCCGGAACCTTCGAAGGCGGGGATTTTTTCCCTATGAAGGATTTTGCACTTATCGGAACAGGTGACCGGACGAATACCGCCGGGGCATTGCAGGTCATGCAGGGGGTCGGGTTCGATGAAACCGGAATCGTTTCACAACCGTCGCATCCGCTTATTCCGGGTTTGAGGCCGGACCCGATGGTAAATATGCATCTTGACACGTACTTTAACGTTATATCTCCGGGTGTGGTGGCAGGGTCTGTAGTACTCATGAAAGAGGCTGTTGTGCAGGTATTTTTCAGGGAAGGGGATGAGTATATTCCAATCCCGGGAAAAACGGATCTTTTCACCTACATAAAAGAGAAAGGTTTCTCGATTATCGATATCACCACCCTTGAGCAGATGGCGTACGCACCGAATTTTCTCTGTATCCGGGAGGGAGTAATCCTTGCAGTCGAGGTGGACCGGGTTGTCAGGGATGTCCTTACCGCCCTGAAGGCAAAGGCTGAGCTTGAACCGGCACGGTACGGGGCGCTGTTATCGCAGGCAGAGAGGGATTACCGGGATCTGAAGCTGGAAGGACAGTTTTTCCCTCATAAAAAGGAGATTTACCAGCATGGTATCGATGCCTATCCGCTCATTCTCGAAAACCTTACCGGCGGGTACGGGGCTGCACGCTGCATGACCTGCCCGATGAAGAGAGGGTGACGGCCACGTTGAATGAACTGATTTTATCAGTGGATTCTTCTGTACCGACCCTGGTGCCGGAACGGGTAACACCCCCGTCAGCGCCCGGCAGCCCTTCTGCTGGTGTCAGGTACAGAATATATCATGTGAGAACGAAAAAAAAACTCATGGAGAATCCATGAAAACCGGGCTGCTCCTCGTCATCGTTATTTTTGCAGGTATGCTGTCAGGCACGGCATCGGGAGCAATCGGGATTGATACCATCCACTGTGATCCTGATACCGGTGAGATTGTATCAGGCACTGTTATCCAGGCATCGGTCACAATGGACTTCATCAGGAGTGCAGGTGATCAACCGGGTCCTGGAACAGTTATGGTTTCAACAGACCTTATCAACCCGTTATGGACAGTCGAACAGGTAAATGCCGGAGCGGTCCCGGTACTCCTCTCCACGGTGACCGGGGGCACACTCACGCTTCCGGCGGATGGAGGCATGCCTGACGAAACCGGAAAATTAACACTCCTTGTTACGGCAAAGGGTATTGCACCGGTCGTATTCTCCCCTGAAAACAAGGATATCATTGTAATTACTGACCTCGCAGGATACAATACGATCCGGGAACCCCGTCTCATTGTACCCCCTGATAAGAAAACCGAAGAAACGCCTGCATCCCCAGGTCAGGAATCGCCTGAAGGAACAAAAAATATGACCCTCACCACTCCGGCTCAGACCGGCCGTTCGCCGGCGACACCAGATTTATCTGGAAATCCTGTAACAACTCCCGAAAAAACGGTGAATGAACAGAATAATTCAGGATTATTTAATGGAATCGTGTCAGCAATAAAAAATGCACTGAAATTCATCGGTATATGATACCATGTGCCGGTATTTTTACGGTGCTGCAACCCATGTTAAAAAAAGTGGGAGGGCTTTTACCTGTGGATGCTCTGTTAAAACCCGTTTCCTGCTCGGCGTTTGAGGGAGGGAATTTCTCCCTGTGAACACAAAAGGGGGATCAGACCGCCAGTTACGATATTTTTTCATCGGGAAGTACCTGCCGACCTGAGGCGCCCACGTATCATCGAGGCGCCGATTCCGAGCAGGCAGAGGATGGTGAAGAATATGAATGCAATATGCATGCTTGAGAGGAAGAGTGTGCTGTTATCTGTCGTGATGCTCACTTCACCGATAATAATTGCAAAGATCATCATGGTTACACCCATTGAAAAGGTCTGGCCTAAAAGACGCATTGTGCCAACCATTCCTGATGCAACTCCGTAATATCGTTTTTCAACAGAGCTCATAATTGCATTCGTGTTCGGCGATGAAAAGAGGCCGAAGCCGCATCCGAGCAGGAGCAGGCAGCCGATGATGAACGGAAGCCCGGATTCTGCATCAAGGAATACAAGGAAAAACAGTCCGAGCGCACACAGCCCCATACCTGCGGAAGCAATAAGGCCCGGTTCTATCCGGTCGGAGAGCCTTCCGGAAAGGGGCGAAAAAACAGCCTGCGTAAGTGGTTGTGCCACGAGAATAAGACCGGAGTATTCAGGCCCGAATCCCTTGGAGATCTGGAGGTAAATACTCATCAGAAATGTCACTGCAAAAGTGGCACTGTAATTAATCAGCGCAGCGAGGTTGGAAAATAAAAAAACCCGGCTTTTCCTAAAAAGTGAAACATCGAGGACCGGTGTATCCAGCCGCCTCTCAAACCAGACAAACAGTATGATGCCAAGAACACCGGCGGTTACAAGCAAAACCGCAGGTGTGACAGGACCAAGAGACAATCCATAGATAATGCCTGTAAGTGACAAGCCATAGATTACTGACCCCTTCAGGTCAAATGACCCTCCTTCCTCTCTCCACTCATCTTTCAGCAGCGATGTGGTGAGAATGATTATAATGACCCCGAGGGGAACGTTGATTAGAAAAATGCTTCGCCAGCCAAGGTATGCGGTCATGTACCCGCCGAGGACCGGTCCGAGAGACAGGCCGAGATAGACTGCCATAATCGAAATTCCAATCGCCCGTCCCCTTTCACCTGGCTGGAAGACCGCAGTCAGAATGGCCATGGACGTTCCAAATATCATGGCGCTCCCTATGCCCTGGATGAACCGCATGGCAATGAGCATTTCCGGGGACATGGAGAGTGAAACAAGCAGGGAAGATACTGCAAATAGTGCAATGCCTGCGATGAAGAGTCGTTTTCTCCCAAAATAATCGCCAAATTTTCCGAACGGCACAAGAAATACCGCAGAAGAGAGAAGATAGGCCGTTGAGACCCATGACAGCGTGATGGCATTTATCAAAAATTCATTCTCGATCGACGGGAGCGCAATATTGACTGCAGAGCCGTCAAAGGGTGTAATAAACGAGCTTAGTGCTGCGATAAGAAGGACAACCCTCTTCACTATCACGGAATATTCTTCGGGCGGATTTGTCATGCATTCATCAGCTCAGGTACTTTTCCAGTCACGGACCGGCAGATAACGGTCTTCGCTTACTTTTTATTGCAAAATATATCGGCAGCAGGTCAATAAGGTACTCGTTTTGCGTGCTGAAGGATCGTATATTTGAAATGTATGGCCGGGACCCCTGGCTGATACCTGCATCCGTCATTGCCAGGGAGTAAATATAAAACCAGATGACTGGCACCTTGAAACAGGCCGGTATCCGCGAAACACAGTATTTTGTATTTTTTGATTTTCATAGCAGAAAAAAGATATTCTTATTGTTGTTCAGGTATTATTTCCATTTATTGGACGTGTTCAGGAATGAAATTTGACATAAAGTACAAGCCATCCTATTCTCTTCTTGTCGTTTTGCTCAGTCCGGGAGAATCGATCACCGCAGAAGCAGGTTCCATGACCTATATGCAGCCGACACTGGAAGCAAAAACCCGGAAAAGAGAGAAAAGTTTCTGGGGAACCCTTGGAATGAGTCTCCTGGGCGGACAGACATTTTTCGTCAATGATTTTACCGCGACCGGCGGTGCCGGTGAAGCAGGGTTCAGTGCAGCGCCACTTGGTGATATTGACACTCTTACGGTATCAGAAGGTCACGGATACATCGTCCAGAAGACTGCGTATATTGCATCCCAGGAGGGGGTCGATCTCGACGTCCAGTGGCAGGGTTTTACCAAGGGTCTCTTTGGACAGGGGCTTTTCATGATTAAAGTGACCGGGAACGGTCTGCTTTTTATCAATACATTCGGTGCCATTGACAAGCATGTCCTCGCCCCGGGTGAAAAACTGGTCGTCGATAACTTCCATCTCGTTGCTTTTTCCGATTCGTGCCAGTATAAAGTGACGAAATTTGGCGGGCTGAAAGAGACACTGCTCGGCGGTGAAGGGTTCGTCACCGAGATAACCGGGCCCGGAGAGATCTATATCCAGACCAAGAACATCAGGGAACTCGCAGACTGGATATGGACGATCATTGAACCCCGAGTGCAGGCAAAAGCCCGGTAATCTGGTTGTATTACCTATAAGCCGGAACAATTTTTCTTTTTCAGACATCGGGAAAAGAACGAAATCCGTCAGAATCATCAGGTATGACATTTATACCCCCGGGATCACCCTGTTTGCCATTACTCTTACAGATATTACTCCCGGCAGCATCACGGATAATCATTAGACACTTCTTATGGTAACGGGAAACGGGTACCGGTGAGGGTATAGTCATAAAAATCGCTGCAGACCCGGAATTATAATTATACCCGGGATATGAACGGACCGAAAGCCCTACTTCACCAGCAAATAAAGATAAATATTGAGAAACAGATGCCATCCGCACCGGTCAGGCCGTGGTTCAACAAAACAATTATCGGACTCGCAGCAGGAGTGCTGCTGGTCATCGGAGCTGCAGGAATAATTGCAGGCGGACCTGTTTTTTCCCCGGTATTTATGATTCCGGCACTTCTTGGCATATCCGGGATCATTCTGATTTATATTGAATATGCAGTCAGGCTATGGGAACAGGACGACACGGTTCTTTCGATGGCGATGGTGTTTATCCCGCTGATGTTCTATTATTTTTCGGTTCTTAATATACATTCGGCTGAACTGTTTCTTGTGTTTCTCGCAGTGAATTCTGTAA
Organism: Methanoregulaceae archaeon UBA467; assembly: GCA_002503825.1. Lineage (GTDB taxonomy): Archaea > Halobacteriota > Methanomicrobia > Methanomicrobiales > Methanospirillaceae > UBA467. The sequence goes on along the minus strand of DASP01000014.1, from coordinate 137,397 downwards.
TATTTCTCATCCTGTCCCTCATTATTCTCGTATGCGGGGTGCGGGTCAAATGGGTCGTAAGAAAATTAATATATCACCAGTATTATTATAAAAAATCCTTATCTCCGCCTGCAGGGCCTGTTCCTGCAATCACCGCGATTTTTCTGCTGCTCGGCATTATCCTGCTGGTGAACGGCTCTGCAGGTGTGATTACCAATATAAATTCAATTACAGGCGGTCACGGTATCTCACAAATGAATGAACCGCAGTTGGATGAAGGATCGCTGATCATGGCCGGGGGTTATCAGGTTACCCGGGAAAAAAATACCTTCCAGTCAATCATTTTCCCAGTTTTAGTACCGGGTCAGGCAGAAGGCTATAAACTATCTCTTTTCCAGGATTTCAGGAGTGTATCCGGGCAGACGGAGTATCAAACCAGACCGGGCGGGTCAGAAGACGCTCCTGCCGGATATCCGGCAGTGCAGGAGAAAGATACTTCAGGACCTTCATTATTGCTGCCGGATGAAAATGGAGCCAATTATCCCGGGCCTGCAATGAGTCCGGATAATACACCTCCTGCCGCACCTTCTCCCGTACAATCCCCTGTGCAGGTTTCCATGCCTGAAGTACATGAAGTGACAACCATTTCGGTACCACCTGTTACTGAAACGGTATCATCTGTATCAACGACCGCGATAACGCCCACGATAACGTCCACGATAACGACCGCGTCCATGCAGGAATTGCCTGCACCGGGGATTCCCTGCCCCGGTTTTGAACGGGCGGTCCTTGACCGGTTCAACAGCGAACGTGTTCTGAAAAAACTGAAACCGTTTGGATATGATACCCTTCTTTCAGGTATCGCAAGAGAACATAGTGTCGACATGGCCGTCAGGGGATATTTCTCCCGGACTGATCCTGGAGGTAAATCCCCGACGACGCGGGCCATGGACGCTGGTTTTCCTGTCAGGAAGACTCTCGGTGAAGGGATGTACAGGACTGGCATTTCAGAGAGTATCGGGCAGGTTGCCGCAGATAACCTGACCTCGATACCGGTGCAGTCACAGGCTGAAATCCTTGTCAGTGAGTGGGTGAAAACCCCTGAAGACCGGAGTTACCTGATGAATCCCGATTATGACCTGATTGGAATAGGTATTGCGTCGAACGGATCGGTCTGTTTCATCACTGTTGATGTGTGGTAGCCCTTCCGCCGGCCATAGCCCGGTCACCTGATTTCAGGGTCATTACCATATCATGCAATTATCCGCAATTCCTCTGAAACGAATAATATCACACCCGTAGGTTTTCAGATCGATAACTATGCGGATACCTCCTTACAAAAAACCAGGTTTTTCGACGCAAGATATTCATTGTTCGGCCCTGCATGCCGAACCGCAGGAAAAATACTTATTCACTGCATGCATGGTATGATTCAGGGATGAATTCTGTTGTGTTATCAATAACGGCTGGCTGGTGAGCAGAAGAAATGCCTGAGTTATTAGATGTCCTCATGGTTGATGACGAAACAGGTGTTCTTGAGATATCAAAACTTTTTCTTGAAAAGAAAGGAACGATCAAGGTCGATACTGCGATATCTGCGACCGATGCACTTGAAAAAATGAGCAGGCATTCATATGATGCGGTCGTCGCAGATTACCTGATGCCCGGGATCGACGGGATTGAATTCCTGAAAATTCTGCGCGAGCGATCGATTGATATCCCGTTTATCCTGTTTACCCGGAAAGAACGCAACGCAGTTGTCATCGAGGCCCTGCACAGCGGGGCAGACTATTACATCCAGAAGGGGATAGATGTCGAGTCTCAGTTTGCAGAGCTTGAGCACCTTATCTCGTGCGCTATAATGCATAAGAGATCTGAACAGAACCTCAGGCAGAGTGAGGAACGTTTCAGGGCTATTTTTGAGAGTGCACCAATAGGAATACTTTCATTGAGGACTGACGGGTACTGCACCCAGGCGAACGCGGCTTTTTTCCGGATTCTTGGAATACCGGACAGGAGACAGATCAAAGAACTGAACCTGTTCCATCTTGGAATCATCACCCCGCACCTTGCTGAAGATTTGCGACAGGGAAAAGCAATCTCCTTCAATTATTCCGTTTCATGGGATGATATTCTACCGGTGTTCATGCCGGGCGCAAAAGGCAAGGACCCGTTACAGCTGGATATTCATATCGCTCCTCTCCTGCGGCAGAAAAAGGAACACGACGGCGGATATATTGCCCTTTTCATTGATATCACCGAGCAGACGGCTGCAAAAGATGCACTTTTTGAGGCGCAGGAGCGGTACCATGCACTCTTTGAAAATGCAACCGATCCGACGTTCATCACCGATATGGATGGAAAGGTACTCGAGGTGAACCTGGTGGCCGAACAGACGCTCCATTATTCCCGTGACCGGATCATGCACATGAAAAGCAATGAACTCGAAGATGCATTATTTATCACGGACAGGGGCGTATGGCTGAACAACCTGAAAGAAAACGGAAAGGCGATGTATGAGACGGTCTTCCTTCCCGGTGACGGAAAAAAAATGCCGGTGGAGGTCTCGGGAAGAATCATACTCTATCTCGATGTCCCGTCCATATTATTTACCGCCCGCGACATTACGGAACGGAAAAAGTATGAAGAAAAATTAAAGGCGTCACTTAAAGAAAAGGAAGTCCTTTTAAAAGAAGTCCATCACCGGGTGAAGAATAATATGCAGGTCATCTCGAGTCTTATCCATCTCCAGTCCGGACTTATAAAAGATCCTGAAGCCGTCGAACAGTTCGGCCAGTGTGAACGCCGGGTACGCTCGATGTCTCTTGTGCATGAGGCATTGTACCAGTCAAAAGACCTTGCTCTCATCAGTGCTTCACATTATATCCGTAAGCTCGGGTCTGATATTCTAGGTTATTCCCATCTTGCCGGGGATATTTCCATCGTGTATAATACCGAGGATATCGATATCGATCTGAACACTGCAATACCGCTCGGGCTTATCCTGAATGAACTCGTTACGAATTGCTTAAAATACGCGTTTGTAGGAAAAGACAGCGGAAAAATATCAATCACGTTTGGAAAAACCGGAGAAAAGGAGCTTATGCTTGTCGTGCACGATGACGGGATCGGTCTTCCGGAATCCTTCGATATCGATTCACTGGATACCCTTGGAATGCAGCTGGTAAAGGTACTGGCCGGCCAGCTTGACGGCTCCATCAGGATAGACAGTACTGGAGGTTCACGTTTTGAGATCAGGTTTCCCTGGAAACATGATATGAGAGGGAGTGAACATTAAGCGGTTTACTACGGCCCGGATGTAAAATAAATGACATATCACGGGTCATGTAATTGCCCGGGTACACGTACCGGCGATGATTCCATTGAAAATATAATTCCATTAGGTTTTTACAATTGGCGGCAGGTATTTTATTAGGATGACGTGTGAGGGGTCGGGGCATGATTTCACTTCTTCTTGTAGATGATGAGCCTGATCTCCTCGAAGTCGGGAAAATTTTTCTTGAACGTTCCGGGGAATTTAATGTTAAAACCTGTAAATCTGCCTATGAAGCTCTTCTGATTCTGTCATCTGAGACATTCGATGCAGTTGTTTCGGATTACCAGATGCCTGGAATGGATGGAATACAGCTGTTACGGGAAGTAAGGAAGCAGTACCCCCGTCTTCCCTTTATCATTTTTACCGGCAAGGGCAGGGAGACCGTCGTTATGGATGCACTGGAGCACGGAGCAGATTTCTATGTCCAGAAAGGCGGGGACCCCAGGCCCCTGTTTGCTGAATTGTCTCACAAGATTGTCAAGGCTGTCGAGAAAAGGGAAGATGAAAGAAAAATTACGCATCTTACCCGATTGTATACCGTTCTTTCGAGTATAAACCAGAGTGTCATGAGGATCCGGGATCCGGCCACCCTATTTGAAGAAGCCTGCAAAAAAGCGGTCAGTGACGGAGGTTTTTCCCTTGCGTGGATTGGATTGCCCGATGAGAACGGAATGCTGATCCCGGGTGCAAAATCAGGGATACTGGAAGACTCCATTGACAGTTACAGGTTAAATGATGATATACCCCCTGAAAATCAACACCCTGCAACGGCTGTTTTTCTGACCGGGTCGTTCAGCGTAATAAATGACCTTGAAGCGCATATGGTATCATTCCCGGGACGCGATTCAGGAATTCAGGCAGGTTTTCGTTCGATTGGTGCATTCCCCTTAAAAACGGGAGGACGGGTTATCGGCTCCTTTACCTTCTGTTCGTCACAGAAGGATTTTTTTTACGGGGAGGAACTGTATCTGCTCGAGGAACTGGCTGAAGATATTTCATTTGCCCTTGAACTTTTTGATAAAGAAAAGATGCGCCGTATTGCAGAAAAAGCACTCCATGCAAGTGAGGAGAAATACAGGAATATTTTTTCCACTGCGAATGACGCCATCCTTGTTCTTGATAAATACCAGATAACAGACTGCAACCCGGCGGCAGAACAAATGTTCGGGCAGGTAAAAGAGATGATCAGGGGCAGATCCTTTCTTGATTATTCACCGGAATTCCAGTCGGATGGGGCGTCTTCCGCTGAAAAGGTCATGTCATTCAGCAATAAAATGCTGACCGGCGACTCACACCTCTTTGAATGGAGATTTCTCTATGCAGACGGATCTGAGTTCGATGCAGAAATAAGCGTTACACCGATATTCTCTGAAAATAAAGACCAGCTCCTGACAATTATACGTGATATCAGCGAGCGAAAGCAAAATCAGCAGGAATTGGACGAAAAAAAGCGTCAGCTCGAAACCCTGATGAACAATCTCCCGGGAATAGTGTACAGATGCCGGAATGATCCTGAATGGACAATGGAATTTATGAGTGACGGGGTGTATGACCTTCTTGGATTCGCCCCGGAGGACTTTGTCGAATCACGAACTGTTGTCTATGGAGATCTCATTTATCCTGACGACCGGCAGCAGGTATGGGATGATGTCCAGCTTGCACTCCTGGGTAAAAGTCCATTTCTGCTCGAATTCAGGATTGCACGGTCGGATGGGACCTATCGCTGGGTATGGGAACAGGGGCGCGGAGTATTTGACGAAAAAGGAAAACTTCTTGCGCTCGAAGGGGTCATCACCGATATTACTGATCTGAAAAAGACCCTTGAAGAGGTTGAAAGCGCCAGGGAAGAGATGCGGAAGATCATTGAGTTTCTCCCGGACGCGACATTCGTCATTGACCGGGAACATCGTGTTATTGCGTGGAACCGTGCGATGGAGGAGATGACGGGTATCTCTGAAGACAAGATCAGGGGGAAGGGTGATTATTCCTATGCCATTCCATTTTATAACAGAAAAAGGCCGCTTCTTATCGATTTATTATTTGATTTTAACGAGAAAATTGCGGCGACATATGATTCGCTCTTAAAAGTCAATGATAAGCTCGTTGGCGAAGTATATGCCCCCGGGATCTATAACGGCCGTGGCGGGTACCTCTGGTTCACTGCATCACCTCTTTTCGACAGTGAAGGAAAGATTTACCGTGCGATTGAATCAATTCGCGACGTCTCGTTCAGAAAAGAGACGGAAGAGGAGCTACGGAGGAAGAATGAAGAACTTGCTGCTGCAAATTCCCGTTTGGCCACGCTTGGAGAGGAACTCCGCCGGAATATTATAGAACTTTCTGAAGAAGAGAAGAGGTTGCGTGAGAGTGAAGAGCGGTTCAGGCTGCTGTTTGATTATTCTCCTGTAGCGATGGCGATTCTGGATTATACAGGCAATATTGAATTGCTGAATGAAAAATTCCTGAGCACAATCGGATATACGCTTATTGATATCCCCTCGATCAATGACTGGTGGCTGCATGCATATCCTGACCCGGTATACCGGATGGAACAGATGAGGCGGTGGAACAGATCGGTTGAATCAGCCCTGGAAAATAGTGAGGAGATCCTGTCACAGGAAACGCGTGTCACCTGCAAAGACGGGTCTGAAAAAATTCTCGAGATATTCGGGACCCTTATCGGGGAAAAACTATTGATCATTTTTTCCGATGTTACCGGAAGGAAAGAGACGGAAGAAGCATTAAAAGTAGCATTGAAAAATTTAAACCTTCTCCAGAGCGTAACCCGGCACGATATCCTAAACCAGCTTACAGTGCTGCTCGGTTTCCTCAGTGTCACCGGAACATTCCCTGTGGGCGAAGAGGTCAGAAGGTATATAGGGAGGGCAATGAATGCTGCAGAAAATATCAGGCAGCAGATCCTTTTTACCCGTGATTACCAGGATATCGGCAGTAGTGTCCCGGTATGGCAGAACCTTGGGGAGGTCCTCACTAAGGCCGGTTCATTGTTTGAATCCATGAAGATCAGGTTTGATCCGGTCGTCAGTTCGGTCAGTCTCTATGCAGATCCACTTCTTGAAAAAGTATTTTACAACCTTTTTGACAATTCAGTCAGATATGGGAATTCCACCCCGGAAATCTCGGTCGGTATAAAAGAGGAGGGCGGGGAGATGATTATTACGGTAACCGACAACGGAGAGGGAATCCCGGTTCCTGATAAGCAGCGCATTTTTGAGCGCGGGGTTGGTAAAAATACCGGTCTTGGACTGTTCCTCTCCCGTGAGATCCTCTCAATTACCGGGCTTGAGATCAGAGAAACCGGGACGACGGGGAAAGGTGCCACCTTTGAAATAATCGTCCCGGGGGGACTTTACCGGATACAGGCAAAGGACTGATATGGTAACGTTCTCTTCGTCCCGGGCTGGAACCAGTTCAGGCCGGATTATATGAATTTTTTTTATCATATGCACTGAAACAACGGTGCAGTGAATATCAGGCCTGCATTCTCCAAAAAAAAATACGTTTATACTGTTATCAGGAACAGATTCTCGGCAAGGACGATACACACGGTTATAAAAAGGACGATTGCAACACCGGTTTTTAACCGTTCAGCCTTTATCCGGGGGGCGAGACGGACTCCGATCTGGGCCCCGATGATTGCGCCTAGCGAATATGAGACCATATAAGGAAGCGATACGTGGCCAAGGCGGCTATGTATTGTCGTTCCTGCCAGCGCCGTGCAGAGTATTACAAAAGTGGAAGTGGCCACGGCGAAGTGAACCGGCATACCTCCCATCGTAAGGGCGGGAACGTTGATTACCCCCCCTCCGATACCGGTGAGGCCTGACATCAGGCCGGCAAGCGATCCCCAGAATATTACATGAATAAAATACAGGCGGTGTTCTATGACATTCGAATAGCAGTCCGTGCAGACTTCATTGTGAGAGGGACCGAATTTCATCGGGGCAATGAATGGAAGACCCGGATATATCATTTTTAAAGCCACGATAAACAAGACCCCGCAAAAAATGAAGGTCAGGGTAGTACTGGAAATATACGCGGTCGCAAGCGATCCGAGGAGCGAAAATATTATTCCCGGTATCGCAAGGCATGCAGCGCTCCGGTAAAAAATACGTTTCTGGCGTGAATATGCCACTGATGAAGATAATGTCGAGAATACAATAATTGACAGACTCGTGCCGATTGCAGTCTTTGGATCGACACCAAAAAGGAGGATGAGGGTCGGTACAAACAGGAACCCACCCCCGAGACCGGCCACTGCTGCGATAGCCCCGATGATAATCGCGATCAAAAAACCAATGATATATTCAATCATTCATCTTCTCCGGGGGGGTGAATACCACGGCAGACCGCCAATCGGCCGGGCAGAACAGGTGAGCCCGGTCTGGTGAAGTTCTGTATGTGTCAGTATGTGGTATGCAGTCTTTGCCAGCTGTAATTATTGACGTAGCGATATTAAAACCTGGCAGGGATATCCGGTTACTTTGGAATCCGTTTTTTTTAAACCGGCGTTCAGTGATTACGTGCCTGTGATATTCATGGTCTTTAAGGATCTTAAAAAATAATCTTAATTAGGATAGAACATCAATTCTTTCCACCACTGAGAAAGAGGCGATTCTACTGACTGGTTGTTGTTCACCCTTCAAATATCTGGTAAAAGAATTAAAGGAGTATGATTTTTCGATAATGATTGTTTTCGGCTGCATAAATGATGGTTCAGAAACATTTCTTTCTCACTCGTCAGGTGTGAAGAGTTCATGACGGTTGACAGCGGTTCAACAACAGCATGGCTTCTGTGTGCCACCGCACTGGTCATGCTGATGACCCCGGGTGTGGGTTTTTTTTACGGGGGACTCGTCAGGAAAAAGAATTTCATCTCAATGGTAGCCCTTTCATTCATCGCGTTCGCCCTTGTAAGCATCCAATGGATTATTATCGGGTACAGCCTTGCATTCGGGCCGGATGTATCGGGTATCATCGGTTCCCTGGACTATGCAGGCCTGAATAATGTACCGTTTGATGCGCCCGATCTGCCATATCCGCCAATGCTTTTTATGATGTACCAGCTGACATTTGCAGCGGTAACGCTCGCTATTGTCACTTCCGGAATGGCAGAGCGTATAAAACTCAGTTCATTCCTGATCTTCGGGTTAATATGGATTACTGTCGTATATGAGCCCGTCGCCCACTGGGTATGGGGTGGCGGGTGGGCCGCGACGATGGGGTTCCTTGATTTTGCCGGAGGTGCGGTTGTCCATATTACCGCTGGTTTTGCGGCGCTGGCACTTGCATTTGTTATCGGAAAACGTTCCGGGTTCGGAGAGTATTCTCTTGATCCACAGAATATTCCTATGACACTCCTTGGGGCCGGGCTCCTCTGGTTCGGCTGGTTCGGTTTTAATGGGGGGAGTGCCCTCGCTGCAAACGGTCTTGCAGTAAACGCGATTGTTACGACAAATACATCTGCTGCAGCCGGCGCACTCGCATGGCTTTTTATCTCGTGGCTGCGGGGAAGGCCGAGTTCGCTCGGGATGGTCAGCGGTGCGGTAGCAGGTCTTGGCGCAATTACACCCTGTGCAGGGTATGTCACGCCCATGTGGGCGATACTTATCGGGGCTGTCGCCGGGGTCCTCTGTTATAAGGCCATGTTATGGCGGATCAACAGAAAAATGGATGAAAGCCTTGATGCCTGGGCAGTTCACGGTGTAGGCGGACTCTGGGGAACAATCGCCATCGGAATCTTTGCAACTGCCAGTGTAAACGGGGCATCTGGACTCATTGAGGGACATACGGATCTCCTCGTTACACAGATAACAGGGGCGGTTATTATTATGATTTTTGCATTCGGGGTCACATATATCCTTGCAAGGGTAATCGACCGGTTTATTGGCCTGCGGGTGACAGAGACAGAAGAATACCTGGGTCTGGATCTGACGCAGCATGGTGAACGGGCATATTGAAACCTTTCAAAATATTTTTGGTATTATATCTTTTTATTTATGCGCGATTCCCCATACTATGAATAAACAGGTATAACCGGCTGGTATGAAAAAGTCCGGCTGATATTCGCCCTCCCTCTCTTTTTATGTTCGTCTGTAAGCCGGGAAGGCTTATCGCGCGCTCTGTTGAAACCCCTCCCGTTCTCTCACTATTCCGCACAATCGCACTCAAAATCGCGACATTCCGGTACTGATGCCGGATGATCGTATGTGTGCGTCCCCACAATGCGGCAGGGAACGTGTTCATTCTTTTAAAAAATACCAGAATCCCCATCAACCCTGGCCACAGACCATTCCGTAACGGTGTGGGGCAGGGAGGGGTGCAATCCTACCTGCCAGAGAAATCGATCAGACAGGTTTTATCGAGATGAGCATTTCAACAAATCCGTATATCTCTGAAATAATCAGAATCCGGTATACAGATACGGACTTTTTTTACAACCGCGTATGAAGGAGAATTTTTTCCCTGTTTAACAATTCCCGTTCACGCCAGGTTTTAATTTTCATTGTTGCATGCATGGCTGCAAAAGAGAACAGGCCCCCGGTAACAGCCAATTATGTGATGCATACCGGATGATTGTGTATAATTTATCCCTCTGTCCCGGGTCTGCACTATCCCTGTTTCGTATGTACCGGCAGGTAATACTCGCAGAACGATTATTTTAAAAAAATATTAATAGTGTGGTATTTTTTCCAGTTCGTCGTCCGGAGTGAGGATCCTGCTGATAACATGAAGGCAGCCATACCTGCATACGTTATCAGCTTCAAGAACCCGTGCACCATTGATCATAATTTTTTTGTCTCTCTGTAAAACAAGCGTTTTTCCTGTCATAGTTTTAAATATTTCCCGCCCTGACGGGTTAAAAGGCAGGATCATGATGGTACCGTGGACCACATGATCAAGGACAAGGTGTTTTAACCACCCGAATGGATCCCCTGGAACGGTCACGGTCAGTATATTGAAAAATCGCGAAAATGCCGCATCCACTGGTGCAAATACCGTGAAAGGCCCCGGGGTCATAAAAAACTCTTCAAGACCTGCCTTTTTTATCGCATTGAGAAATATCGAAAATCTGCCGTCTGCAACAGCCAGTTCAAGTACGTCTTTATGCATGATTCCCTCTGACATCGTGATCACCTCCGGGAATGCCGGAAGGAGTAATTATATTCTGATTATAAATATATTCTCTTCATAACACGGGACCGAAAAATTTAGCAAAATTTTCAGACCTGTTGACATCCTCCCGTTCTCTCAATATTCCACTTTCGCCGCACTCAAAATCGCGACACTCCCGGTGCTGATGCCGGATGATCGTATGCGTGCGTCCCCTCATTGCGACAGGGACCGTGTGTAGTTCAAAAAAAAATAACAGAATCCCAATCAACCCTGCCTGCAGACCATCCTGTAGCAGGGTGGGGCAGGGTGGGGTGAGAACCCCTCCTGTCAGAGAAACAGATCAAACAGGTTTTAGCAAAACAAGGATGTCAACAAAGCCAAATTTTCTTTTAATTTGGGAATTCTAGGGTTATTAATCCGTTATCAATCAGAAAAAATATTCAGTAAGGCCTGAATATTCACCATTGACAGGAGCGGACCGGATTCTCCTCCTTCATGTGACGGGTACGATGTCAGAACAGCCACGGAAAAACAGGGAAATGAGATCCCCGGGGCCACACCAGAAAACGGGAGTGCCGCCCGGCGCGGAATGATACCATTCAATATCGCCAGTACCACGGGTATTCCTGCATACCCCGCACTCCGTTTTTTTTAGCCGGTACCCGGAAAAAAAATCCTTATTCCTTCGGGTATCCGGTGTATTTTCTCTCAATATTCATCATACCGGCCGGCCTGGGGTCGGATATGAGTTATCCTACACCGGGAGACGGAGCCCGTCCGTTGCGACATGCAACCCCGGGAAATCGTGTGAAAATTCGTCGATGATGGCGTAGCGGTCCTTGATAGTCCTGTAGAGATGTGCATCAAAATGAACGAGAGCAAGCTGCCGGGCTCCGGCCTCCTTTGCAATTCGTATCGCGGTTTCGGGATTGAGGTGGGGCCATTCCGGATTTTCCATTCCCTGAAGAAAGGCACATTCGGTGATGAGGAGATCTGCTCCCTCTCCGAGTATGACGGCATTTCTGCAATAGCCCGTGTCCGGGCAGTATGCGATAGTCCGCCCTTCGAGAGAGAAGCGGTATCCAAAACAGGTCACGGAGTGCAGTAATTCCAGGCATTCGAAGGGGACAGGTTTTTTGTAACTTTTCTCACCCAGTTCATGAAATGTAACCGGGAACGGGAGATCGCGGTGGGAAATTGTGAAAGGGGGGTTTAAGAAAAATGACATCGCGGCCTTTAATCCAGGCGGACCGTGAATGACCAGTCCTCCCCCGAAGCAGAACTTGTTAAGAATGTGGAGCCCTATGATGTGGTCGAGGTGAAAATGGGAAAGAAACAGGTGAACCGGCATATCCCCCGTATCAAACTGGTCCATCCTCTGTATTCCGTTTCCTGCGTCGAGGATAAAAAAGCCTTCATCTGATTCGAGGAGGATACTGGTGGTATTGCCGGCAGGAGTATCGTACCAGCCGTTTGTGCCAAGAAAATGACAATTCATATGATAAGTATTGTTATGGATTTGAAATAACTGCCCGTTAAAAAAAAAGATCGTAGTGCGGGATGTCGCTAAATAAAGGGTTGATCATACATTACTATGACATGAAGACCCTTTTACGTCCGCTCACACTGGCAGCACTCTTTTTTTCTGCCATCTGCGGGCTTCTTGCAGGGGATATCTCCCGGAACTTTACGGGAAACCCGGTTATTTCAGTTATTGTATCTGCACTTGTACTAATCCTCGTATACTATATTGTCAGTTATATCCTTCAGAAAGCCGGGTTTGCGATAGAATGACCAATGTCTGCGAAGGTGAGCGCTGTCCGGTTCTGAAAAAAACGGTCATTCAGGTCCCGGATGTTTTCACGGGCATGGCCGTATGCCTCAGCAGGACGGTTTTCAACTGTATATAGACGAGGGAATATCCGAAATGAACGTCAGGTTATGGGTGATCTTTCCCTGCCCGCATACCGGAATTTCAGCGGGTCCGGAAAGACCATAGTCTGCCGTCCCCTCTTTACGCGTTTCTCAAAGGCCTGATCGTGACCGGATTTTGTTATTCTGAACTGTAATTTTTCACCCGGTGATTCGATGTCTGGACAAAGACCTGTGATATTCCGCCCTTCAGGGTTCCTGCTGGCGTATTCATTCCGGGTAGAATTTTTAAACGGGCGTGTTCGCAGGCGTGAGGTTACAGTTCACACGTGCGAGGGCATCACTGCACAGATTGATAAACAGGCAAAAAGAAAAAATGTATGAAGTATATTCCCCAAACACATGACCTGGAAATTCGATCAGGGGACTGGCAGCCAGGCAGAGTATGAAGAGCAGCGGTATGTTGGATTCGGCAGAAAAGGAGCGATATAAACGGCAGTTGATGCTTATCGGAGATGAGGCTCAGTCCAGGCTCAGGGAAGCAACCGTGTTTATTGCCGGAGCAGGCGGACTCGGGTGTCCTGTTGCCCTGTACCTTGCCGCTGCCGGGATTGGCCGGATAGTTATTGCTGACATGGACCGCGTGGAGATAACAAATCTCAACCGCCAGGTACTTTTTGACGAGACCTCAATAGGTACTGAAAAGAGTGTCGCGGTAAAAGAACGATTACAGCGATTGAACCCTCATATCCGCGTGGAAGCCATTACTGCAACAATAGATGATTCATCAGCGGGAACTCTTGTGGGGAGTGCGGATATTATTGTGGATGCCACCGATAATTTTACAACCCGCTATTCCCTCAACCGGGTGGCGTGCAGGAATGCGGTCCCCCTTGTACATGGTGCAGTATGCGGGTTCGACGGCCAGGTTGCAACGATTATCCCGGGAAAGACGGCATGTTTCAAATGCATGTTCCCGCATCCCCCGCCCACCGGGCCGGCGCCTGTCATTGGCACGACGGCCGGCATCATCGGGATGATACAGGCAAATGAAGTGATTAAATATATCACCGCAAGAGGCAGCCTCATCACCGGGCAGATCCTTCTCTGGGACGGCCTGAGTGCCACGATAGAATATGTACCGGCAGAACGGGATCCCGCATGCAGCGAATGCAGGCAGTTGAGGTAAGGCAGAGGAGCAAAGAGGATGATAATTCAGGTAAAAGCATTTGCACGGTTCAGGGAACTATTTGGAGGAGAATTTTTACTGACTCTCCCGGATGGCTCGACGACCGGGGATGCGGTGGAAAAGATCGCGGCACGGGTACCCGGCGGTAAGGAAGCGCTCTATAACGAAGAAGGAACGATCAGGCCTTATATTATTATACTGATCAATAAAAAGCGCCTTTCAGGGGATGACAGGGCTGCAAGATCCCTCGCCGGGGGTGACGAGCTTGCGCTTCTTCCCCCTGTCGCAGGCGGTTAACCAGGAGATGCAATTATATGATACGTGTTACCCGGGACTCCTTTGATATTGGAGCACTCACACAAAAGTCAGTCAGTCCTGATACAGGTGCAATCGTCACGTTTCTTGGCACGGTCAGGGATGACGGTATCAGGTGTATTGAGCTTGAGGCCTACGAAGAAGTGGCGGTCAGGGAGCTGACACTGATACGCGACGAGGCGATGGAAAGGTTTGATATCAAATCTGTGGAAATTATTCACCGGATAGGGCTTCTTGACGTAACAGACCCGATTGTATGCATACTGGTCGGGGCCGGGCACCGGAAAGCAGCCTTTGAAGCATGTGAGTTCATCATTGACCGGATAAAGGAGACAGTTCCTATCTGGAAGAAGGAACTGCTTGCAGATGGTTCACGCTGGGTATCAGGTGAACATTAATAATCCGCCGGATATCCGGGACTTCGTGTCAGGCTTTTTAGCATACCCCGGCTATGTCATGTATTGAACAGGTTTTTGTCCCGTACATGAACCATAAATATTAAACTCTTTTAAAGCCTGTTTTCCTGCACGATCTTTTGATTAAAATTATCTGGCGGTAACAGTTATCGTATCAACGGTTTATTGCGCTGTGCAAAGGGCTGTTGCATACGATCATGTCAGTAGTGCTCTTCTTTTTCAGCTGCCCGGGCATTTTCAATAAATTTTCTGACCTTTTCACAATTTTTAATACCGGGTGACGTTTCGACTCCGGATGCAACATCAACTGCGGAGGGTCGGATTGTCCTGATAGCGTCAGCGACATTATCCGGCGTGAGCCCCCCGGCGAGGTACACCGGCCGGGAGGATTTCTTTACGGTCTCTTCTGCGAAAGAGCAATTAAATAACGTTCCTGAGCCCATGCTCCCGTCAATAATCAGTGCATCATAGTCTTCATATCCGTCTTTTGTGCTTCCTGCAACCCGGATCACCTTGTAGGGCCGGCCGGGAGGGAATGTGAAGGGATGTGAAACCTGTATGGCATCCGGTCGCAAGGAGAGTATTTTTTTTATGTCATCCTCTGATCGTGTGTGGGTTACAACGACTTTCATCACTCCCGGGCCTGCAGCCGAAAAAATTTCCTGTGCACGCTGCATATCGACGGACCTCCTGGAATCGGAATACATAATAACTCCTATTGCATCTGCACCGTGCGTAACTGCGCATTCTGCATCTTCCGGTCTTGTAATGCCGCAAATTTTAATCATAAGTGGTATTGTATCACCCCGTAACTGTCCGCCGGTGCCAGGTCTGTAAAAATTCCATATCCCGGGTTTAATTTTAATAACCTATCCTGCACCATCATGACAGTATCGATCTGTTCTGCCATATCCCCGGGAGGTGGATGGATTCATACCCCGGGGAGGAAAGAATGCAGTGGATACTATTGTTCCCTGCACGAAAAAATTCAGATGTACAGATATACGGGTATACCCTGCCGGGCAATCTCTCAACGTCCGGGTGGGGGAAGGCTCCCGTCGGGTTTTAATTCCACCGGCACGAATCTCTGGTATGGAACCAACGGTCAGGTACTATAATTCAGGAGATTTTGACCTGGTCTGTTCCCTTGAACAGGGAAAAAAAGGGTCGCCGTACGCTGCTGCAGTATTTGCCAGGCAGGCCGGCGAACTGTTCCCTGATACGTTTCTCGTGCTCGAGGAGGGCGGGTTGGTGCGTGGATATGCGGTTGCAGGTATTGTGCATGCAAAACCCGGGGAAGCCTGGATTATCAGGATGAGAATTGCAGATAACTGCCAGGGCAGGGGGCTCGGGCGCAGGCTCACCTCCGGACTTATTGCCAGACTTTCGAATAAAGGCGTTAATAAAATATTCCTGACCGTTTCGCCTGATAACATTCCTGCCGTCAGGCTCTATGCATCGGCCGGTTTTTTTGAAAATGCTTTCGAACCCCGTTACTTTGGCGCCGGGGAAGACCGTCTCGTAATGATGCTCACCCTGTAAAAAAAGGATACGGGATAACCCGGAATGTACCGTAAAAAATCATCTAATCCTTCTATCTTCTCCTTCCCAGTACTATCGCAAGGCCGGCGAGGGCTATGATAATCGTAAATGGAAATATTCCTGCGCCGGTGGGCGAAGGGACCGGTGTAAGGGCCGCGTCAACCTGGAGCGACTGCCCGGCTCCAAGGTTTATGGTGGTCGAATAGTCCTGGTACCCGGGAAGGCGGATGAAGAGTGTATGCGTACCGGCATTCACTGAAGGCAGAGTGAGCGGGGTTATCCCGGTAGATTTATCGTCCATGTATACATTTGCCCCGGCAGGTGACGAGGTGATCTGGACGATACCACTCTGGGTCGGCTGGCTGACCGGGACCAGTTCAGCAGTAACCCTGCTCACTTTCCCGGCTGTGACTTCGACTACCGTAGAATAATCATTGTAATTTTCCAGTTTGATATCAACGGTATGGCTCCCGATTGCGATACCGGTAAGGTCGAGGGGATTTCCCTTTTCTGTTGTGCCCATAAATGCCCCGTCGAGGACTACCGATGCACCGGGAGGATTTGACTGGACAACAATATCTCCGTCTTTTGCCTGCGATTTAACTGTCAGGGTCACATCGAGGGTCGTGACCTGGTTCTGCTGGATCGTTACAACCCCGGTATAGTCATTGTATCCTGCAAGCCTGAGATGTACGACATGGTTGCCGGCCTCGAGGTTCCCGACTGTTGTGGCGGTAGACCCGGAATAGAACCCGTCGATATAGAGATCGGCTCCACCGGGGGATGATTTTGCCTGGAGCGTCCCGATGATAGTCAGCGGAGATAGTACTGCATTAACCGTGGCAGCCTGACCCGGGTCGACCTGGACAATGGTTGAATATGGCTGGTATCCTGAGAGAAAGGCCTGTACAAGGTGCGATCCGGACTGGACATCATTATAAACCCAAGGGGCCTGTTGTCCTTTTCCCCCGTCAAGTGTTACAAGGGCTCCGTTCGGGGATGAAGTAACTGAAATTGACCCGTACCCTGTTGAAGGAACCATCCGTGCAATAACCGGGATGGTCTGTCCTGCAGGGGGGTTTGTCGTATACTGCTGGTTCCACGGGAGATAGCCGGGAAGGGTAACGGTAACAGTGTGGGACGGGGTTGCCGTACTATAGACCGGGATGGTAACCGGCGCCGGTCCCATCAGTTTCCCGTCAAAAAAAATCTGTCCTCCCGAAGGAACCGAATCAATTTCAAAATACCCGAAATCTCCGCCAGCACCAGTTGTCACTCCGTCTGCCGCCATGCATGTCCCTGCGGTCAGGACGAGCGTGATGGCAATGACCATGATAATACGTAAACGTTCATTCAGTTTCATCTCGGATTACTCCACAAATCAGTTATATAAAGGGATAACGCCTCATTATTTAATAGTTCACTCTTGATCCCGGGAATCCGGCACAGAGGTAAAAGGATACCGTGATCACCGGATAACGCCCGGACAGGTGAAATCGCTGAATCCGGGGATTCGGGTGGTACCACGGATTCCATCCAAAATACTCAAATACTATTTTGAAGGTATATGTATCGGGAGCAGTCGGATGCTGGAACGTCTTAATCAGTTTGAAAGAGGAGTATATTATGTTCTTATCATACTCCTCGCAGGAGTCATTTTTTTTGCAGTGCTCGAACTTATCTGGCTGCTTGTCGAGGGTCTTATCCTTGATATCACCTACCGTCTCGACAATCATGAGATCCTGAATGTATTCGGTTTCTTCCTGCTGATCCTGATTGGTATTGAACTGCTCGATACAATCAAGGCATACATCACAAAACATGAAATTCATGTTGAGGTTATCGTCCTTCTCGCGATTATCGCGGTGGCACGTAAGATTATTCTCCTTGACCCGTTGTCGGCAGATGTCATGTCCGGGGCTGTCGAACTGCCCCTCATCGGGCTCGGCGCGATCGTCATCTCGCTTGCAGCAGCATATTATCTCATTAAAAAGGCCGGGGTCACAACATAGCCGTAAGGTCCAGGCCGGCTTTTCTAAAAGGCACGGTTCAGGATCAGACAGGTACCTTTTTTACCATTCGGGGGAAATCCGACTGTATCATTGATCCGGCGACGGCTGCTGTAAATACTTCCGGCCGGCCTGGACAGGAAAGGAGAGGATCTGACATGAGGAATCTGAATATTTCGGTTTTACTGGCAGTATTACTGCTGGTTGCCATAGCCGCCCCGGCAGGGGCAGTCCTTCAGCAATACACATATCTTGGAACGGTGACGGCGCTCGACCCGGTATCAGAATCGGTAACGATACGGGCCGAAGCTGAATATGGCTGCAATTATCCGGCCGGAGGGAGTGCCCCGGTCAGTTTATTTTCGGCAATTACGCCGCGGGAGCTGACCGGGACTTCACCTGACGTTATCGCAATTTCCAGGCTGACCCGTGGGGATAAAGTTGTCGTATCCAGCCTGGGATCGCCGGGTGTTGAATGGATCGGAATTGCACGCGTTATATCTTCACCCGGTATTGAGAACTGGGAAGCGACCGATATCATCGGCGACCCGGCAAGCATCCCGGTTCCGCTTATTGCAGACTATGGTTTTTCATACGCGGCGACCCCGGACTGCAACAAATGTACGGGTGCCGTCTGCACTGCACTCTCTGCCCGTGTCAACCTCACCAGCTCCGGGATGAGTGTTATTGAACGGTCTATGAACACCGGGCAGTCCTTTACCTATTCAGGCAGAAATGATAACTCGAGCGTCGAGGTGATATTCCTTGCCGGACAGGCAGCTGCAGCGCTTTGCCCGGGAAAGGGTGGGATGACCGGGCCCCAGCCGGTTTCAACGTTTATTATTCACGTCAATCCCCCGATCGGGCTTGTCACACAGGCCCCGATCTCGACGATGCCGACAGAGGAGGGTATCGCGGCAAAAGTGACCCCCGGCACAACTCCTGCGCCGACAAAATCGGGTTTCTTACCTTTTGCCAGCATCGGGGGGATCATGGTCCTCATTGCAGTATTCCATTGCAGGAGGCGGGAATCCATTATTGAGGGTTCTCCGGAAGATCAGGCCGCTAAGAATAATAAGTGAGACCGGTGCCGGTTACCGTTTGCATGGGACCCGGACGGTAACGCCGGAGACGTAAAACCGGAAAAGGTCCGGAAAAAGAAGGACCCTGCCCTCTGTAAGACCGGGCAGCTCAGATCAGATAAGCGGTTTCCCGTACCCTGGTGAGGTATTGTATATGAGATCACGGACATAACAAGGTCATTTACGAGTGCGTATGGCAGACACACAGGCAGCCCCTGAAAGTATCATAAATGAAAACGGGGCCTTCCCGGAAGAATTTGAAAGGATAAAGGAGATTTGCGACCATATTCTCCTTTGCAACACCCGCGGAGAGCTCGGGGATGCAATTGCACGGCAGGTGATGCATTATTCCATGTATGATCTCCAGGTGCTTGGCGGCAGGCTTGTAAATGAAGTGGCACAACTTCCGTCACCCTACAGGGAGGCGGTACGGCCTTATTTCACCGAGCAGATCTTCGGGATGTACCACCGGCTTCTTCTCATGCACAGGAGCGGGCAGTTCCGGGCAATGAAGGCTCCGGTATCCGATCCTGACACTTTTTCTGCGTTCTGCCAGATGGTTCCCCGCGGGTGTTTCTGCTGGGATGAGCATACGGAATCAGGGATCCAGTTTTATACGCCGTTTCACCGACTTTTTTACTACCTGATCAGCGCATTCTCTATGTTTGTCCTGATACTCCCAGGCCACCCGGTCGGGATACCGTTTCCAGGGGGTTTTAAAGTCGAAGAAAAGGACGGCCGGTTTTTCTGCCCGATCCGTGACAAGGAAAAAGATGTTTTCTATTCGATCTGTAATTTCTGTCCTGCTCTTCAGACCGAGACAGCGGATACTAAAAAAGAGACCTGAGGTCACCATCAATTTGATTACCTGGTAAACCAGAAGCGGGGCCGGAATCTCTGGGAAATCAACCCTGTAACCCGGGGGGCAGTCCTGACGTCCCGACGCCGGGGCTTGCTTTATAGGAGGGTTATTATTTCCTGAAAGGAGAGAGATCCTGTTGATTGTCCGGGAGATGCATACATTGTCAGGCATTCCGTTGTGATATGGACATAGTCCATTTTCGTTATCACAAAACCGGATATTCCCCGCTAAAATTCATAATGCATTTACCCCTTTAATTCAGACTCCTTGCAGTTACTCATAAAAAGTGGAGTACAAAACGTGAGCAGGGTATCAGGAAAGATCTCAGGCCGGTTTTTCAGTGGAATCGGCCTGAATATTATTATACTTGGCATTGTGAGCCTCTGCACCGATTTAAGCAGCCAGATGGTATTTCCGCTTATACCCCTGTACCTCACGTCAGTTCTTGCAGCCGGTGCTTTTGTCGTAGGGCTGGTGGAAGGGGCCGCAGAGACCACGGCTTCGTTTCTGAAAGTGATATCAGGATATTTTTCCGACCGCATCCGGCGAAGGAAACCGTTTGTTCTCCTTGGGTACGGCCTCTCCTCGTTTGTCAAACCACTCTTTGCATTTGCGGCCGTCTGGCCGGCGGTCCTCTCCCTGCGAGTCATCGAACGGATAGGGAAAGGCCTGAGGACGGCACCACGCGATGCCATCGTTGCCGAGTCCAGCGATGTGAAGGTGCGGGGAAAGGCATTCGGATTTAACAGGGCCATGGACGGGATTGGTTCAATGGGCGGGGCTATCCTGGCCGTCATTCTTCTGCCAATATATGGGTTTCAGAATGTATTCCTCATTGCATTTATTCCAGGGATCATCGCGGTGCTGGTGATTTTTTTCATTCGTGAAGATGACCGGAAACAAGAATCCCCCTCTGAAAAGAAGGAAAAATCTTCTTTAACCGTCAGTCTCCGCATGCTTTCCGGCAACCTCCGCCTGTTTATACTGGCATCGGCAATTTTTGCGCTGGGGCACTACGGGTATGCATTTCTTCTGCTCAAGGCACAGTCGACAGGGGCAACGGATGACACGGCACTGCTTTTCTATGTACTTTTCTATGGCGTATACACCCTCTGCACCATACCGGCCGGAATCGTGTCAGACAGGATAGGAAGAAAACCCTTGATTGTAACAGGGTATGCCTTATTCATCATTCTCTCGGCGGGTCTAGTTTTTGTGACCGGTTACTTAATTCTGCCCCTATTTTTCGCATTGTACGGCATATTTTTTGCGTTTGTCGACGGTGCGCAAAGGGCATTTGTCGTCGACCTTTCACCTCCCGCTATCAAAGCAACCGCTCTCGGGACGTTTCATACCGCAATAGGTCTCGTTGCACTTCCCGGAGGATTTATCGCAGGCATGCTGTGGGATGTGTACTCGCCTGCAGCTACGTTTGTTTTCGGAACGGCACTTGCCATTCTGTCCCTCGTATTGATGGTGTACGTGAAGAACAATTCGATATCAACGCCCTGATTCTTAAGGGCCCTGCAGCCACAGGGTTTCTGAAACCGGCAGGACGACAGAATGCAATAAAAAAGCCGTTTTCCCGGAACATCGTCTGCATCCGTACATACGATGAATTTGCCTGACGGTGAATGAAAATAAGGGTAAACAGGCTCTGTTGAAACCATCATTTTGATAAAACCTGTTCGATCCGTTCCCCTGACAGGGAGGCTGCAACACTCCCCGGCCTACACTGCTGCAGGATGGCCTGCAGGCAGGGTTGATTCGGGATCCTGTTATTTTTTAAAAGAATGAAGCACGTTCCCTGTCGCACTGTGGGGACATACCCATACGATCATGGGTGTCACCCCCGGAAGTATCGCGATGAGGAGTGTGGCAGTGGAGGAATAGCGAGAGGAGGGAAGAATTTCACCATAGCCGGTCAAATATAAAAAATCAGTTCATTTCAGCTCGTTAAGGGAGATACTTTAATCAGCCCAAGCTCCCGACTAGTACTAGTGAGGAAGGAATCATGCTTAATATGGAAGGTATCAGTACCGAGGCGAAAATCGGGAAGATACTGATACTGGTAGCAATAATCATCGGGATTCTCGTGGCAATCGCACTCGGTTTTGTCACCGCACTGATATGGATGGCAGGAAGCGTCAACGGTATGGGTGTGAGCGTTGCAATACCGCTGTGGATCCTCTCCGCGATCCTGGTGCTGAAGATAATCGGATTTGTATTCGGTTTCCTCGCGTTATTTGCAGCTGAAAAAAGCGATTTCAATCGTGCCGGTATATATGCAATTATTTCCTGTGTGCTGCCCCCGCTCGATCTCATCATGCTTATCGGAGCTATCTTCTGCCTTATCGGAAAAGAAGCAAACGAAAAAAAAGTGGAGAACAACCCCCCTGCACTCTGAATAAAGATGTCACTGCCTGTGCCCTGCCGGAGAAAATTAATTTTTAATTTCTCGGTCAGAGCGATTCGAGAACGTTCCGGTACCGGTCGATCTCCCGGCTGCCTTTTTCACGTGACATATCTGCCGCACCAAATACAATAAACGGCGGAAGAACCGAAATCCCGGTGAATTCAAGGGTGTTGTGCATGATAACCGAGAGGTGCTGGCGGAGGTCGCCATGGATGCCGCCCGGTGAGTACATCTCTTCAGATGCCCCGGTTGTAACTGCCAGCATCGCGGATTTGCCTTTTAAAAGTCCCCTGTCATAGACCCTGCCTTCCTGCAGGTCGACCACGAATCCCTGGATAAATACCCGATCGAACCACCCCTTGAGGATTGCAGGCATGTTCGACCACCACACCGGGAACTGGAAGATGATCATATCTGCCCAACTGACCTTTTCTATCTCCTCCATGATATCAGGTGCAAGGCTTTTTGTTGCAATTCCGTGGATCTGTTCATGTGCCGGGTTAAATAAGTCCTGGCGGGCCCTGATCCTGAAATCATGTGCATCAAGCACGGCTTTGAACTGTATCGCATAGAGATTCGTAACTTTTACCTGGTGACCTTTCCGGGCAAGAGTGACCATAGCCGCATCTTTCAGCGCCCCATTGAAGGATTTGGATTCAGGGTGTGCATAAACGTACAATATTTTCATTTGACCGTCACGTTACAATAGTGCCGCCACACATTTAAAGATCATACCCGGTATACGGGACGCATGTATTCCCGCAGGGATAAACCATTTTTGCCTGAATGAAAATACACTACTATCGAACATGTACATCACCATCTCTTGTTATCCCGGAGCGGAACCCCGGTGTCACCCTGTATCCCGTAATTATCTGTTACCTATTGTCTGCCGGTCCGGGCGGTATACGCTAATTCTGGATGCGGTAATCAGAAATGCATTTTTAATCCGGAAAAGTGGTACCGGACAAAGAGAGCATGGAACAGGAGATGTCCTGTCATGAATGCGATTTCAGGTGTCACGTACGAGGAATTTTTAGATGGCATTAAGTTTCGTGAGACCCAGAAATTCAGGCAGCCGTTACTCTGGGTTTTTCTTGGAGCAATTTCACTTATCAGCATTCTGGTAGCAGCGCTGCAGGCGGGTGCCGGGGTAAATGTGGGAAATAATCCTGCACCCGGCATTGTTCTCTTAATGGTCGTCCTGATCTTTGGAATATCCCTTCCGTTATTTTTTTATTTTCTTGCATTCACCGTGGAAGTAAAAAATGACGGCATATATTACCGTTTTTATCCGGTTCAGCTCACGTTTCGCCACATCGGGTGGAATGAACTCAGGTGTGTAAAACCTGTCACATACCGCCCGCTTGCTGAATATGGCGGATGGGGAATAAGGTATGGCAGAAACGGGATAGCTTATAATGTCAGCGGGGCAGAAGGCGTCAGGCTCATAAAAAAAGATAGAAAACAACTGCTCCTTGGGTCACAGCATGCTGATGTTCTTGCCATGGCAGTTCAAAAGTCGGGCAATATACCTGAATGCGGGTGATACCTGAAAAGTCCCGTGACCTGCCTGAATTGACAGTGTTTATTATCGTTACAGGTTACCGGCATCTCTCCCCGGGATGACCATACATTATATGTTCGAGCGATTCAATGAAGAGATCTTTATCCCCGGCAAGACACATCTCGTGGATGTCCATCGCCCATACCGGGTATGGTGCGCACGCTACATCGAGGTCCGGGACAGGGACTGTGGGCAGGATGCTTAGATCAATGAATTTTTCCCCCGGGAAGTGCTGATCGACGAGCGTATCAAGTTCCTCGATCATCAAAAGCAGTTCATGGACATCTTCCCGGTTCCACTTCATGATCCGGGACGCCAGTTCCTTTGCCCTGGTCCTCATCACTCTTTACAGGAGCACACGGGAATATAAAAACATGGTGATAGTGCCGGGTACAGACAGGAAATCAGTCGATATGGATGATTCTAAGCGAATCAGTCCCGGCCTGTTTTTTCGAGGTGCCTTCGGTGAGTATGACCAGGTCCCCTCCCTCTGCAAGATCTTTTTCCTTCAGAAAGGACAGGATTTCATCATGGGAGATGCTCCCCGATCCCTCAAGCATGACCGGAATTACCCCGTACGAGAAGGAGAGGAATTTTTGGACCGTATCGCTCCTCGAAAATGAAAGGATCCATGTAACGGGGCGGAACCTGGAAATCCTCCTGGGTGTGCTTCCGCTCCGTGTGGGTGTCAGGATATAGCGTATCGGAAGCGAACGCAGGGCATCCATCACGTTCAGGGAGATCACATCGCCGACATTCATTGTTTGTTTCCCCTTTCCTGCAACCAGGTCATCACGGATCGCAGGGAGTGTTCCGAGGGTGCTCCTGGCTTTTTCAGCGGCCCTTGCGATCTTTGCCATCATGCGGACGGTCTCGACCGGGTATGACCCGACAGACGTCTCTGCAGAGAGCATCAGGGCGTCAGTACCGTCAAAAACAGCATTGGCAACGTCGGTAACCTCTGCACGGGTGGGCCTGATGTTCTCTTTCATCGACTCCATCATTTGTGTGGCGGTAATAACGGGTTTACCCCGTATCATGGCCATCCTGATAATTTTTTTCTGTATGGCCGGGACATCTTCGATCGGTACCTGCACCCCGAGATCCCCGCGTGCAATCATAACTCCGTCAGCGGCATCGAGAATGGCCGGAAGGTGATCAAGTGCTTCCTGACGTTCGATTTTTGCGATGATACGGATATCCTTTCCGAGTGATGCAGCATATTCGCGGGCCTGAATGATATCCATATCCGATCCGACGAACGAGATGCTGAATGTGTCGATACCGGACTCTGTACCAAACCTGATGCCTGCAAAATCATCTTCACCGAGTGCTCCCCCGTAACTGTGTTCACCAGTTATTGAGAGGCCTTTCCGGGAGGTAAGCGTCCCCCCTGACACTACCCTGCACTCGATGACCTGACCTGACAGTCCCGTCACCTTCAGCTGCATAAAGCCGTCGTCGAGCAGGATTCGGGATCCTTTTCTGACCATGCAGTGAAGGTCCCGGCAGTCCACCGGGATGCAGTCCGGAACGACCCGGTCTGCCGCGGGACAGAGCCTGACATCCCTGCCACGGGTAAGCTTCACCGGCCCGTCCGGGAGGTCGCCGATTCGCATCTTCGGACCGGGCAGGTCGAGGAGTATGGCAACAATTTTACCTGCCTCAGCTCCTGCCTGGCGGATATTGGAGATCGTGGTCCGGTGTTCCTCCGGAGAACCGTGCGAGAGGTTGAGGCGGGCCACGTTCATGCCGCTCCGTATCATTGCCTTCAATACCGGAAGCCTGTATGACGAGGGCCCGATAGTGCAGAAGATCTTTGTCCGGTGGGCAGGGAGTTTCATCTGTAATGACATCACATACGTGCGATAAACATGTATCGCTGGGACCCGGATCTTTATCATACATCTTCATCTCCCCAATCGGGATGGGCGTCAGACCTGCTGGAGAAAATAAGGTTCCTGGGAAATGAGCGTGTGCTTGATATCGGGTGCGGTGATGGAAAAATTACTGCCGCAATAGCCGGCAGGGTTCCCGGTGGGAAGGTGACCGGCATTGATTCATCTCCTGATATGATCGGGTTTGCCCGGGGACATTACCATGTCGGCGAAGTGCACAACCTCTCTTTTGAGGTCTGTGACATGCGGGAACTTCCGTTTGTAAACGGGTTTGACCTCGTATTCTCAAATGCATCAATGCACTGGGTAAAAGAACATGATATCGTGTTAAAATGCATTGAAAGGGCACTGGTTCCCGGAGGGCGGATGCTCATCCAGATGGGCGGGAAGGGTAACGCTGCGGATATCTTTGCCGTGATTGAAAAGATTATCCCGGATGAACCATATGCCGGATATTTCAAAGGGTTTCTGTCTCCTTATGCATTTTACGGCCCGGAGGACTACCTGCCCTGGCTGCAGTCGGCAGAGTTGATTCCTGTGCGTGTCGAACTTCTCCCGAAAGTGATGGTGCAGCATGGATATGAAGGCCTGTCAGGATGGATTAAAACGACATGGCACCCCTACCTTGAGTGCATCCCAAAAGACCTGCAGTCACGTTTTATAAAAGATATATACCGGCACTATATCGCAGATCATCAGCCTGACCCGCAGGGAAACATCATGATTGGCATGGTGCGGCTCGAAGTGGAAGCGATAAAACCCCTGGAATAAGGGTATTTTTCATCTTACACTCCCCTGTTCTGTACTTTCAGAGTTGAATCAGCGAAATGCAGGACCGCCTGGGCATACGGCAGCTCTATTCCCTCCTTTTCAAGTGCCAGTTTTATCCTGGGGAGAATACCGGTATAGAGTGAGATATCATCCCTTGTATTGGCCCACGAGGCCGGGAACCATACCCTGAATTTGATACGGACACTGTTTGCATCGATGTCACTGACAAAAATGTCGGGTGCCGGATTTTTCAGGATATACGTATACTCCTCAAGTGCCATCCGGACCAGTTCTATCGCCTTCCCGATATCGTCCTGGTACCGGATGCCGAGATCATACTCATACCGCCTGGCCACGTTGGCATAATAATTTGTCACCGTACCACTGTACACCTGGTTATTCGGAATACGGACAAACACGCCGCTCGTGGTCTTTACGATGGTTGAAAACATCTTTACGCCTTCAACCACGCCCGATATGTCCTGGATGGAAATATAATCCCCTGAACTGACTGGTCTTTCGTAATGAAGGGCAATACCCCCGACAAAATTTGAGATGACATTCTGGCTTGACAGCGCCATGACTACAAGCGCTCCGGCAATCCCGATGAGAAGGATCGTTATACTGATGTCGAGGAAACTGGGAACAGCTATTCCAAGGGCAATAATAAAAATGATGACCTGAACAACCCGTGTAAAGAATTTGAGAGTATCTTTCTTTAAACGGTGGGTAAATTTCCTCTTTATATAAAATCCGGCGATTGTTGCCACTACAAATGCCACTACAAGGGAGAAGATAAAAAACAGGATATCTGCACCGGTTACAGAGCCGACGATATTGACATCCTTACCGGTGAGGATGGCATCGAGTATCTCCTGTATGTTGTCAGTGATCATGACAGGCCATGCTCCATAAAGTGTCCCTTTCTCTGTACAACAGGGATTTTTAATGCGACATAAAGGGGAATACTGCTCTTCATTCCCGGATTGAGCGGACGGTTAATGATAAAAGTCTCGGCCGTGGAATGGGAAAATATTTTCATCGAGCAGGTAAGAGATACGTTGTCGCCGTACCAGATCTGCATGCCGTAATCTGATAAAATCGCCCGCGATACCTCAATGAAACCTGAACTCTGGTTTTCCATTGTCAGGTAGAGTACGCCTTCGTATCGATTGTCAGTCGCCGGAACAGAGTCAAACCCCTGGCATTCGTGCCATCGCGTGATCTGTCCTGCGTCGGGTGTACCATAAAGGGAATACTTCGTTGCGCTGAGTGAGAAGATATCAAGAAGGTCATAACTGGTACCTTTGCCAAGTAATACGCCAATTTCAAGTGGAAAGGTAAGGTAGATCGACTTTTTGCTTCCCGGTTTCAGGATAACCGGCCGGAAAGAGATCTCAAGAAACCTGCTGATCTTTTCAGGGAGGTGAAATGGTTCAACCGGGTTTATCGTAAGGTTGAACTCATCTGCAATGATTTTCTCAACCACCCGGCCATCGCAGACCCGCCTGTACAAAAAAGAGGCTCCCTCAGGTTCCACCGAGATTTCAATACGGTCATCCCTGTACGAGAACGGTTCAGAATATTCGCCGTACACAATCCAGAGGTTTGTGCGGGAGGGAATAAAGGTTCTGGAAAGATTTTCTTCCCCCCCCCAAAAAAAAAAATTTTTACGAAAAACGGCTTTGTCGACATCCTATGGTGTCAGCAATTTTTTTATTTTTTCACTCTGCCCCGGCAAGGTGGTAGTAACCGTGCGCAATAATTATTAAAAATGTTACAGGGTCCCGATCAACCCTTCCCTGAGATCATCCTTCAGCCGGGTGTGGCAGGGAGGGGTGCAACCCAATCATGTCAGAAAAATGAATCCAACAGGTCTTGTTGATATGAGTATATCAGCAAAGCGCGAAAAACGTTAAATTTATGCGATTACTGCAAATTTATGTCAAAACAATGCGGTCCCTGTTTGTGCAGAGGTCATGGGCGATGAGTATCCGGGGGCTCTCACCGGCGCGGGAGAAGATATGATATTAAATCCCGGGTACCGGTGAGTTATATACCCCGGACCCGTTGAACAGGTGTTTAGAATATGCCTTCACACGACGGAACTGCCTGTCAGGGAACCCGGGTATTATGCCTGGCCGGGTACATTTTTTGTACTGTTTACAAGGCAGAATACCATTCCGGCAAAACATATAAACGCCCCTGCAACAAGGATATCCCCGATCGAACCTGCAAGGAGGGGGGCATCTGCCTTGAGGACCGGACCGTAGTACCCCGATGAATGCAGCTGGAATGTAAGAATGATACTTGCGACGGAGACACCGAGTGTCATTGCAAGATTCCTGAGTGTAGCACTCAGGCTTGAGGCGATGCCGGTCTTTTCAGGCGGGAGGGATCTCATGATTTCAGTATTATTCGGACTCTGGAAGAGTGCACTCCCGACAGAAAGCGGGATAAATGAGACGACAATCAGGGTAAGGTCAGCAGAACGGGCACTACTGCTCAGCAGTAAAAGCGAGATGCCGGTAAGTCCGATTCCGGCGGCAGAATAATATCGTGAAGGGAACCGGTCGTAAAGCCACCCGGTGACGGGCGATGCAATTACCATGATAAACGGTGCGATAAGGAATACCAGCCCTACCTGCGAGGGTTTCAGTCCCATCACGCCTTCAAAGTAGAACGGTCCGATCAGGTTGACCATGAAAAGGGCGATAAAAATGAGTATCATGGCCATTACCGGAAGTAAAAAATAACGGTTTTTAAAGACTGAAAGGTCAAGGAGAGGATTATTATGGGTCATTTCTCGGACGAGGAAGACCCCGAGCGACACCAGAAACACGAAAAGATATCCGGCGGCAGCAGGAGAGAGAGCAATTCCTGTACTCAACTCTCCAAGGAAGAGTATAAGCGAGACCATGAAAAGGATCATGGCAACTGCACCTGCCCAGTCCATATCGAGATTCCCTGAAAGGGTCTCCCTGAAATGGAAATACCTGAATGCGAGGAGAAGGAGAATAATGCCTATCGGGACGTTTATCAGGAAGATATATTCCCACCCGAGGGTATCGGTGATAATTCCGCCAAGGACCGGACTGGCGATACTGGCAATCGCAATCGTCGCCCCGATATACCCCATTGCACGCCCCTGCTCACCTTTTGGGAACAGTTCAAAAATAATTGCAGTCGAAAGCGAAAATATCATGGCGGATCCGGTTGCCTGGATAATCCGGAAGAGTATAAGTTCCGCAAGGCTTGCCGATACTCCGCATGCGAGCGAGCCGGAAGTAAAGATAATGACTCCTGCAAGAAAAATTTTTATTTTCCCGGTATATTCCGAAATTTTTCCAAATATCAGGAGAAGGGAGGTTTCAGTCACAAGGTAGGCGGTAATAATCCATTGTGACTGGGTCACCCCCACCTCAAAAGAGGAGGTGATAGTAGGAAGTGCAATACTTACTACAATTCCATCGATGACCGCCATTGCAGTCCCGATGAGGACGATGAACATGATAATATTGCGGCGGGCATATCCGCCGTCCTGATATCCCTGTCCATTATCATCCTCCCCTTCCGGAAATACCATCACTGACTCTCTCTTTTATCCGCAAATTTTAGTCCCGGATCTTCAAATACCTGCTGGTGACAAAAGAGATCCGGACGGGGCATAATTTCCCGGCTGACCGGTAATTCAGGGAAGAGATTTGTAAAATGAAAAAACTCCGGGCAATGGGAACCTCTGGTCACCAGAATCCCGGTTATCCCTGATCAGGGTTTTACTATTATTGTCGTGACCGGACTGTGGTTGACAACAAAAGTTGATACACTTCCGGCTATCATCCGCTTTATCTGGCTCCGGCCGACAGAACCGAGGATTACAAGATCTGCTCCAATAGTTTCAGCAGTTTTAACGATAAGATCCCCGGGGTGACCACGCTTTATATGCGTTGTGACCGTGGTTCCCATCTCACTGATCTCTTTTTTGATTGTCCCGATAAACTCTTTTGCTTCATCCTCGAGTTCGCGGATTGCCAGTTCGCGGGCGACATCCCCCTCAGCCCAGCCGGTCTCGATGACATAGATGAGATGGAGGTCGCTTTTCCCTGCGTTTGCCTGTTCAGCTGCAATTTCGAGTACCTTGCGGGTTATTGGAGATCCATCGACCGCAATTAATATTTTTTTAAACATAATTCTGCCTCTCTGCCATCCGAACATCCTCTTTTAACAATATAACTCTATCTCATATCTTGCAGGGGTTTTTGGATATCATGCGAACCTTCGGACCGGTGATATTTTTCGGGAGATAGACCTCTGCAGGGATCTCATCAAACCCCGCCCGATCCGGTTGCTACCCCAATTATACATGCATCACCTGGGCATCATGAAAAACCCGGGCAGATTCCAGGGAAAAAAATTACTATAACCATTCTTTTATCAGTATGGCGACGCATGGGACGGACATTAATCCAGGCCGGGATACGGGTTACATTTCCTTATTTTTTATAATTTCATATGCAGATCTCGCTGCGTCCTGTGTGGCGTCGGCTTTCGTCAGGCCCTTCCCTGTCCCCAGAACAGAATCGCCGACTGATACACGGTAGGTAAAGTACGGCCCATGGTCGGGACCGGATTTGTCAATCAGTTCATATACAGGCAGCGGTCTCTGGTTTTTTTGCAGAAACTCCTGTAATTTTTTTTTGTAATTCCTTTCCGAAGAAAATTCCCTGATCTCATCCTGTATAAGGTCAAGCACGATCCTTCTGGTCCCTGCCAGGCCAAGATCGAGATAGAGTGCACCGATAAATGCTTCAAAGGCATCTGCAATGATTCCCGGTGTCTTTTTCTGGCCGGTCCCGACAAGGATGAGGTCTTCAAAACCGCAGTCGAGGTCCTTTACAACACGGGCGAGGTTCCGGTTCCGCGTTACTTCCATCTTTCCGGTCATTGCTCCTTCATTCATCTCGTACCTGCTGTAAAGATACTCCGCGACGATCAGGTTTAGTACCCGGTCTCCAAGAAATTCAAGGCGTTCATTATCGGCCCTGCATGATTCGTTTCCGGCGTCCTGGCAATGTTCCTTTACCCATGAACTATGAGTAAATGCGAGATTATAAAGTTCAAGCGCCGCGTTTGAGATTCGTCCCCGGTGGACAGAGGCAGTTTCCAGAAAAATCTTTAATTCATTTATTCTCTCGCTGTTCATGGTTAACCTGCTGTTAGGGATTATAATGTGGTACGTACGGGTAATGCACGGTCAGTCCGCCGTTTCAAGGATACCCAGGATATCGGACAGGCCGGGCACGGAATGAATGGGATATATCCTGAAATAGACAATATTATGAGAACTGTCAAGAAGAATATTTGCCCGTTCCGAGATTCCGTTATTCTCACGAAAAATCCCGAATGCACGTGAAACTGTACCATGGGGCCAGAAATCCGCGAGTAAACGGGTACGGGTAATGGAGAGCGACTGTGCCCATGCCCGCTTTGACTGGAGTGAATCTATGCTGATCCCGACCGGTACCGTATTGCATTTTTCAAAGCGGTCAAAATTATCTTCTAATGATTTCATCTGTCCGGCGCATGCATCAGTCCATGCAAGGGGGTGAAACGACAGAAGAACCCGTTTCCCCTGGTGATCAGAAAGCCTGAATTCTTTGCCGTGCTGGTCTTTTAATACAAAATCATCTGGTTTTTCACCCATGTATGCCATTACCCGGACCTCCCCTGGATACCAGTGAATTGCATTGTTCACCTAAATATATCGACTGGTACACGGGGATCATGTCATCGGCACGGGAGTTTACCTTTTTCGGCATTGCCAGCCCCCCATTCCTCCGGAAGTTTCAGTCTGTTTTTATGCCCCGCTTCTTCAGTTCTGCTGTTTTTTTCTCTGAACACTCTTCACAGCGGAATTCAGGTTTATTATCGTGGCTTTTGTCATAATTCGGGGACATTACAAGGCGGTACCCTCTGGTTATCTTCCCGCAGTCTGCACAGGCAATTTTTTCCCTGACCTCCCATTGTGCTGCAAGTGCCTGCGATGTGAAGATGAACCTGTCCACCCAGAAAAAGATTAATCCTCCAATCAGGTTTGCGATGACTGCAGCGACGATCTGACCCATGGATGCGAGGAGGATGCCGACCCCGGCAAGAATGGGGGTGCTCGCCTGCCATCTCAGGAGATACAGGCCATAACGCCTGAAATTTACATGCATAACTGAAAATGAAATGGTGAGCAGTACTCATTATACTGTGGTTTGAAGCAGATCTGACCTGTAGTCCATTCAGCAGTCCTGGTATCAGGTCTTTTGTTGCAGGATTTAAATCTGCCTGCATACCGGAGTCATGGCCAGTACGGATGGTCCTGCGTCGGGAAGATTTTTGATGGATATTTCCTTAACAGAATTTTATACCCGAATAACCTGAAATTCCTTCCTGTTCATGCCAATATCCGCATGAACGGCAGCCTGGACAGGAAAAGACATATTTTTTAGTAATCCATGCAATTTCAGGCTTTAACGGGACATTTTCCGTTCGCTTACACATCCTGCTGATTTATTGATATAAGGATTTCATCAGAGCGAAATTTTTTTTATAGAAAATATCCGGATTTTCATCGGGTATCAATACACTGAGTGCCGGGAGCTGAATTGCGCACAAAAATCCGGAAGGGAATTCACATCCTTTCCCTGGCAGATAATAATACATTAGTATTTATTTCCCTGCCGGTCCCGGCAGGGTTGTCCCGAATGAACAAGTATTATATTTTTACAACAATGCACTGTGACGCCGAAGTCTCCAGCACTGGCTCAGGCTTATTTGAGAAGAAATCATCAAATGCTTTTCGTACACCGGCGGTATTGAGGTAATCATGGGAAAGGATGATGCCACCCGGGTTCATCCTCGGGTAAAAAAATTCAAGACAGTCTTTTGTGCTCTGATATGTGTCAACATCAAGGTTCACCATTGAAAAAGAACGATCCGAGACAGCTGTTCCGGTCGACGGAAAGATGCCCTTGTAAATAAATACATTCGACTGTCCGGCAAGGTAGTCCCGGACCTCCTCAAAGGGTGCCTGGAATTTCCCCTCATAAAATGGCCAGACCGCATCAATTGAATCGACCCGGGGCAGGCCTTCGAAGGTATCAAACAAAAACAGGTGACGTTCGCCTTTCGCAGCACAAATTATCGTGGCCGAACCGCCCCTGTATACGCCGACCTCTGCTATGTCACCTTTTACCTTTTGTGTCCTTTTTACGGCCATAAAAATGGTATATGCCTCGATGTCCTCGAGAAGGAGATCTGTGTCTTTCCTGACCGAGCGAATGATGGAAAAAAATTCCTTTCTGTCGGAATCCCCGTAGTCGTGGAGGCGTCCCCGTGTTGCAACGGAAGGAAAAAGGCCGTAATCAGCGGGTATATAGTTCCTGATCCTCGTGATCTGCGAACTTGGGACGAGGGTATCTGCAAGCCGGATCAGGTGTTTTCGTGTTATCATGAAGATCGTCCTGTATTATCGGTGTCCAACGTATGTATATCCATTACCTGAATCAGGAGAAAACACCCGGAATCTTATGACTAAACCCGGGTCATGCCGGATATCGCAAGATATTTCAGGCACCCGTAACGAAATAAATGTCTTGTATGCAGGAAAAGATGGAACTGGTATCCATTGGTGTGATACGCTCCCCGTATCTGAACCGTGGTGATGCACCGAGACAGGGACGCCTTGAAAATACCGTATCAGAGATACATATCTTTG
Organism: Methanoregulaceae archaeon UBA467; assembly: GCA_002503825.1. Taxonomy (GTDB): domain Archaea; phylum Halobacteriota; class Methanomicrobia; order Methanomicrobiales; family Methanospirillaceae; genus UBA467. The sequence goes on along the minus strand of DASP01000014.1, from coordinate 103,240 downwards.
ATCCCTATAAGGCCGGCGTGGGAGAGCCTGGTTCCTGCAGCCATATTTTTGTATTGTACTGGCTTGACAGGGCACGGCGCGATCTCCTTACCGCTACGCCTCCCGGGACAGGCCGGGAACGACCGGTCTTTTCCACCCGCTCGCCGAACCGCCCGAACCCGATCGGTATCGGAATTGCAACGGTTAAAGAGGTTCGGAACGGCGTGATTACCGTTGCAGGTCTCGACGCCCTCGACGGTACACCGGTCCTTGATATAAAGCCGTATTCCCCGGCCATTGACTGTATTCCGGATGCAACAAATGAATTCGATTCTGAGCTGCACATAAAAAAAAGTAATCTTACCGGATAGTTCCGGAGCACTTTTCGTAAAATCCCCGGATATTTCCATTCGGAGGAATCCGGCAGGAACAATATCCCCCTGTCCTGGCGCCCCCGGGCAGGTCCCGGGCTTCATTTCCGGACCGGTCATATCGGCGATGAAATGTGAAATATAACCGGGGCTCTCATGGTTTTTCCATGGGATCACATTTGTTTCAGAAGAAAAAAGAGAGGCAATCCGGTATTTTTACCGGTTCCGGATGCATGATCCTGCCTGAAAAAAGACGGAATCAGAACACACCAAACCAGGCAGAGTACGAGATTACAATCATAACCAGCAGGACAATTACTCCTATCTTCACCAGGCATCCCCTGCAGATGCCGGAAGTGGTATTGTAGCACTCGTCACAGCATTCGTCCTTGCAGAGCCTGCAGGTGTGTCCGGCTTCATGTTTTGGATGACGCTCGCATTTAGTCATTGCTAATTTATATGAGAGATATGTACATCAATGTTCCCAATTATCACAACAGGGCGAATCAGGACAGACAAAAAAATTGGCTTTTGTGACATCCTCATTTCGATAAGACCTGCCGGATTCATTTTTCTGAAAGGAATGGTTGCACTCCCCCTTCCCCGCCCCGCTGAAGGATAGTATCAGCGAAGGGTTGATCGGGACCCTGTGTTACTTCATACTCATTATGCAGGGGTCCCTGTCGCATTGTTGAGATATACACTTACGGCCGGCGCCACAGTCCAGGCAGTACCGGAATGACGGGTGCTGAAAAAGTCAGTGAGAGAAGTGAGGAATTCAACAGAGCTTGCCGTAAGCCTTCCCGGCTCACCGGTGAGCACGAAAACGGAGGGCAGGCAAATATCAACCGGATTTTTTTATAGCTGCCAAAAAAGAGATTAAAGATTTAATTTTGCACGGAATTCAGCAACCGAACCGGCTGTCCCCGAAGACGACCGCGTAAGCAGGCCGGACCGTGACAGCTGGTTAATTTCAAAGGTCAGGGAGTAGGTATAGTCCCCTTCTTCTGCCGGCATCCATGGCTGGTGATATACTGCAGAAAATTCCTGTGTTCCTGTGCCCGTAACTACGTAATTCCACGTGTGGGAACCGCCTGCCCCCATTCTCATTGTTGCGGGCCTGTTATATGCGTCATTTTTCAGGTAGAGACCTGTTGTGGCATCCGCATCCCACATGTATCCCGTCGTCGGGTTCTCAGGAAGATTGATGAAGATAAGGTCGTTCATTCCTGCATGTACCACCGCACCGTTGTCAGATTCGTCAAATCTAAGTAATGAAGCCGTTACCGGTTGCAGAAAGAGAAACAGGACTGCAAGAAAGGCAATTGCTGTTGTGATGGTTCCAGTGTTCATTTTCATATATCATATGCTCCCCCGGGTACGTCCGGTTCGATAGAAAAGAGAGTGCTGCATTCTTATAAAGTGCTTGTGGCTGTCCAGCCGGGATCTTTTATACCTGCGCAAGCCGGCAGAAACGGATTCACACGATCACGGCGTTATGCCCTGACCTGCGAGTATTGGAATAAATGCCAGGATGCATGCACGGACAGGAGTCCTGCTATGAGGATCCCAGGCAGATTGAATTTGTCAATACGGGAGGGCAAAAAATGCAAAGATCCGTTTTAAAATGACGACAGAATGCGATTTTATCTCTGCGTATCTGGCAGGACCGTTTTTTGGCTTATTGCTCGGCCTTAAGGATGACAAGTGTAATATCGTCAAACTGGGGCATATTTTCACAGAATGATACTATTTCACCGAGAATGACTGCCAAAAGTTCTTCAGGGGTGCTGCCTGCATGTGTGCGGATAATATCGCAAAGACGTTCTTCTCCGAACTGCTCTTTTGCGGAATTGATCGCCTCGGTGACGCCGTCGGTATAAAGTATGAGCAGATCACCGCTATTGAGCCGGATTGCCCCGACGCTGTACTTTTCATCAGGTTCAACGCCGAGGACGATACCGGTCGGAAGCAGCGTGGTAATCCCGGCCCCTTCAGCATGGAAATGGAGAGGCGGATTGTGTCCGGCATTGACATAGGAAAGGAGGTGTGTTTCATGGTCAAGCATCCCGTAGAAGAGGGTGACAAACATACCTGATACGGCATCCGCACAAATAAGCTCATTCGATTCCCCGATAGAGATCCCGATATCAAGGTCGGTTAAGGCCATCGCCCGGACGACCGAACGGGAAAGAGCCATAAAAAGGGCTGCCGGGATACCCTTCCCTGCCACATCTGCAATTACAAGACCAAGTCGTCTCTCGTCGAGCCGGATGAAATCATAAAAGTCCCCACCTACTTCCCGGGCCGGGATACTCATTGCAGCAAGGGAAAAACCTGGAACGTCCGGGATTGTGCGGGGAAGGAACGTTCTCTGGATGTCTGCGGCAATACGGAGTTCGGCACGCTCATGTTCGAGTTCTTCGCTGTACTCCCGTATACGGGTGATCATGATGGAAATACTATTTTTCAGCCCTTCGAATTCGGCATTGGGCATACTGCGAATCGGGTGGTCAAGGTCTCCGTGGGCGATCCTGTCCGCATCCTCTGCGATCCCGCTGATGGGCCGGCTTAAGTAATTGCTGAAATTATATGCAAGGGCGATACCCATCCCGACGGCAATAAGCCCGATAAGAAGGTAAAAGAGGAGTATCCTAAAAAGTCGCTCTCTCAGGAGTTCGCCGCTGTAGGTGATCTCTGCAACAAGACTCATATCCGATGCAGTGGACTCGCTCTTCAGATCGACAAAGAGGTACCTGACGGTAAGGTCCTCTTCCGGTTCGTTTTCCGTTATACTCTCCCGTTCCTGAAACGCCCGGTCAAGAACCGTCCGGTTCACCTGTCCGTGCGGGTTTACGCCGCCCTGCATCACAAGGTTTCGGTTAAAATCAAAGATCCTGATACTTTCAACGTTTGGATTGAGCTGCCCGGCTTTTTTTGCAACATCCACATATGACAGGCCAGATCGTTCGGCTTCAAATGACTCGGTCACGAGACCGAGTTCGAGAAGATACCGGTGGTCAGGGGTAGGCATATATGCGAATTTACGCAGTTCCCCGCTGACGGTTCCTGACGTGGTATTTGTAACCGACCGAACGACCCTGTCGGCAGAAAAATCGTCCCCCTCCCTGATGGCGGTTATGGAACGATAGAAATCAGGATACTTCTGGAAATCAAGGAAGAGCACTTCCGGAACGGTCGATGCAATGATAACGCCGCTTTCATTGATGATATACAGATCGACCTGACCTTCAAACATTGGGGAGATGTCAGTCCTGACACCGGAGAGATTGATACCTGCAGGGTTTCCGTCAGCACGTTCGTAGGCGCGGATGAATTCAGCGAATGCCTCATCCATCTGCCCGTTTAAGGTGTCATCATACAGTTTGAGTCCCTTGTCCACAAGTGTCAGGGACTCGATGATGTTCATCTCGGTATATTCTTCGAGATACCGGTTCTGGCTGACCATGTCATCCTTTGCCTGTATATAAGAGACCGTCACGAGAAAACCAATCACGATCAGGATGATGATGACAATGAAAAAGACAAGGGAATACCTGATCGATAAGGATTTGAATGAAAATGCTCCCCTGTCAGTCAGTCTTTCACCACCATCGCGGTATCAGGTCAATACAGCTGAATTAAGGGTTATCTCCGGGCCGGGATTTCAAAGTTATGTTATTGACCGGTAACTGCATCACCGGTTTTCCGGCCGTGGAGAACAGGTTTCGGAATAATAGGAAGATTTCAAATATCTGGATTACCTTTGGGGATATATGAAAACTCTTGCAATTATTTTCATTGGTGTGGTGGCAGTCCTTGCCATTATTACTGCAGGATGCACGCAGCAGGGAACCGTAACGCCGGTTCAGACGACTCTTCCGACAACCGTTCCGGCAACGCCATCCCCTGTGGTGACACAGTATTCACTGGTTCCGGAACCGACCGATGTGGTGCCTCCGCAATATTCGGTTAAAATAACTGTTGAGAAGAATACGATATCAACAGATCCGTATATCACGGTCTCGTTCCGGGGCGGGCAGGGTCTCGGCTTTGTAGAGCAGATGCAGGCGGTTGTCTATACGTCCGACGGGCGTGAGGAAGAACAGAGTAAAGATAATCCCCAGATGAATACCCAGATTGTTCTTCCAGGTACTACCGGGACTGACCGCGTCATGGTATATATTGTCCTGGATACCGGAGACCGCTACAAGGTTATCGACCAGGACATGCCGTTCCAGCCGATAAACCCGCAGATTTAAAAAAAAAAGAATTATTTAATGTCAATCTTTTTTTTCGCATCTCCGGAACCTTCTTTTTTTGCCGGCTCTGTGGATTTTTTAGCCTCGGTAATCATATCCCGAATCGCAGAATCGAGAGATTTCCCTGCATCATCAATTTTCTTCTGGACGACCATGTGGCCTTCTTTGGTAACAACAAGATCACGTGCAAGTCCGATGACATCGCTCAGGGTCCGCGAAACAGATGAGGAGACCTCATCGATGCGCTTTTCAAGTGCTTTCCCGTCAGGCTTACTGGCTCCTCCTGTCTCCCCGCCAATCTTTTCCTCGACCCATTTTCCTTCTTTAAAGTATCCTCGTGTTCCTGTCATTGTACACCTTCATAGCGACCGGTCATCCCACCATTCCACAGGTACTCCTGTTTTCCGTGAGGGATGGCATGACCTGAATACATCTCGTATATTGCCCTGTGACCTATAAGCACTTTCCGTCGACAGGCCCTGTATTTTTTATCAGCCGGGAATGACTTTCAATCTGGAGAGTCATCAGGTTGATACAACAGGACCGGGTCGTTCCGGATCCTTCCCGCACGGGTACCCTGAACCGGGTGGAAATACGTATGGAAACTTATCTTTCGCGACTCCGGGCGCTGTAGGAATTAAAACCATTCGATAAACACAGGTGAATCCTGTTTTGTTCTCACTATTTAAGGTCTGAAATGAAAATATGAGCAGGGGACAAACATTATCGCGGTAAACGGGGGACGGTTCAGGTACGGGTCTCCGGATATCATGTTAAATGCGCGTAATCAAAGGAGATTCGCAGGTACTGATCTCTTCGCGGTCCTCACACCTCATACCGGAATTGCAGCCAGGGAAAAAGTTGACCGTCGGAGGCTCTTGAATAATGAATGAATATCGCACCATTGCACGCATGGGCTGGATCATTGGTATCTGCATAATACTTATTCCCTTTAGTATAACTGCACTGGCAGGTATCGCCCCCGGGGTTGCACTGGCATTGATCGGGAGTACCCTGTTAATTGAGTACGGGGCAGTGCTGCCGGGTCTTGCGCTTGGTGTGCACCCGGTGCTCCTGGTTGTCGTGATGACTTCAATCGCGTCCGGTGTAATCCTCTTCTCCCTTGAACTGTTCGACTTTTTTTCGGCCCGGTCAGAAAAGGTCAGCAGGTTTCTTGAACGGGTCCAGGGGTCACGTGCAGGAAGACTGATTCACCGGTATGGTGTCTGGGGCCTGGTACCAGGAATAATCATTGCCGGTTTTTACATATGTCCTGCACTTGCCTGGGTATTCGCCTGGGAGCGAAGGATATCAGTTGCGATAATGCTGGGGGGATTTATTCTTTCAACTATTGTTATCCTGCTCCTGTCGCTCGGTGTAATGACGATCTTTTTATGACCGGGTGAATTTCCAAGGTGGATTTTTTTTAAAAACGGTATTCCGTTATTATCGGGACCGTTTTATTCATGATCATTTCAATCTGAAATTCCCGGTTGAGTGGGGGATGGAGAATGCCGGGCCTTTTTTTCGGGTAATATGGTATAAAGCATGTTTAAAGGCCGTATTTTCCCTGTCCCGGGTTTCTGATGGCCTTTTTAAAAAATGATCTATATCTCCTGCCCTGCAGGACCGGGAAGAGCTCTATTCGATAAAACAGTAAGGGTCAAAACCACGGGATGGCGGGCCGCGGGTATTTTTTTTAATAAAACGGGAGCCGGAACGGGTTATTTTTCCTGTTGAAACGAGGTCTTCAAGGGTTGAGCAGATGACCTTATCGTCATGCTTCATCCTGTACCGGTCTTCGAGCCTGAGCCGTATCATGTCAGGCGTACACGGATCGTCACCCATGACAAGGAGGATAAAACCGGTAAAGTCCTCATGGAACGCCCACGGGTATATTATCCACCGCCATTGTGTCACTACTTCTGCGTAAAAATCAGGGACAACCGTAGATACGCTTTTATGCTGTAATACCGCCGTTTTTACGTCTTCCGGGCAGAGACTCCTGATATAACCGATGGCGGTCGCGAGGGTCTCGCCGGTATCGGTGACATCGTCAATTACAAGAACCTTTTTTCCTTCAACCGGTGTGTTGAGCGGATATACGACCTCTGCCCGTTCCATTTTTCTGGCTGCAACACCCCAGTGTGAAATTCTGATGCTGGTGAGGCGATCGGAAAGCAGGTAATCGCAGACAATCCGGGCGGGTACGTACCCTCCCCGTCCGATAGCGACAACCAGGTCAGGGTTATACCGGGATTTTTTAATCACACCTGAAAGTACAGCTGATAGGCGGATGGCCTCATCCCACGATACCGGTGTCACCTCGAATGTTCCGTGCTCTCTGTTCATGGTACCAACCGCTCCGTTGTCCGGGGGTCATTCATCGTATGCGCTTGCGAAATTATGATCACAGCCCGATACGCGGATGTATGGTATCATGACGTGTTAATGATTTCCGATACTGCCTTCCACCATCCTGCGTCTGACAGAGCTGGACAAAAAACAGTACAGAACTACATATGTGTGATTCTGTTCTCTACCGGAAAAGTGGAGGTCTTATCTCGTGTAATATCATTCACGAGGATGGTAGCGAGGAGATCATCGGGCAGGGTACACTGTAGTGAAGTAGCAGGATATCTGTCAGGCCATGAGTTAAAAGGGGGCCACTCATCGCTTATTCTGGAGAATATAAATAGTAGGTGCCGGGAAACAGCGGCAGAGTGATTTTATTGAAAAAATCCGGGCAATTACCGTGAAAGTGATGTGGGCCCGGTACAGCGCTTTCACAGGCAGGAATGCACATCCTGCCGGGAGATGATTCAGTGAAAAGCGGGTTTGCAGTTGCATGCACCTGTGGGATTCCGTCATACACGATCAGTATCGGCACAGATAATGGGCGGAAATTCCGGGGAAGTGGATTATCAGGTGCGCCAGTTGCAGCAGGATCCGGTATGTCATCGAAGAGACCGGAAATGACCAATGGCTCATGTATAACCGTCTGCAGTTTCGCTTAATATCAGTGCTTATATATCCTGCACTTGTGAACAGGACACGGGATTCATATGGTCGGGATCGATCTTTTATAGATCGCCGCCAGAACTGGATCTGGTGGCATATGAATAATTATCAATACCGGAGGGGACTCATTCCCTTTCTTCTGATACTGTTATTTTTTTCCGTAACAATGGTTATACCGGTGACGGCGTTTGTGCCTGCACCTGCAGAATATTTTGGAAAAATTACTATCAACGGCAATAATGCGCCTGTCGGCACGACAATTGTTGCCAGAATCAACGGCAATATCCGGGGACAGTTCACGACAACCGCTCCCGGGGTCTATGGGGCAAGTTGTCTTTTCGCACCCCGGCTCATTGTCCAGCCGACAGAATCTGATACTGCCTGCCATTGTCCGATAAAGGTTGAATTTTATGCAAACGGTCTGAAAGCAGACCAGAGCCCGTATTTTAGCAGCGGTATAAAATGGCAGGACCTTACCTTTTCCACACCGGCGATTCCCACGACCATTCCGACCTCACTGCCGGTGACGACACCCCAGACTACGGTTCCCACGACCGTTCCTACTACGGTCCCGACAACGGAACCTGCCGTGGAGCCCTCCCCTGATCCGACGCCCTCACAGGACCTCCCAATCCCTGCCTTCAGTACCGGTGTTCGATCAGGAACCGCTCCCCTTTCCGTGCAGTTTACCGACTACTCTATCCATGACCCGTGGATGTGGAACTGGACGTTCGGGGACGGGGAATATTCAGACGAACAGAACCCGCTTCATATTTATGCCGTACCTGGTAATTACAGCATCACGTTAATCGTGACGAACGATGTCGGTTCGGTGGAAGTCACCTCCCCGGATTATATCCGGGTAATGCTCCCTGCAATTATGCCGTTTCCCGGTCAGTATCTTCACCCCGGGGATACCGATTCTGACGGGCTTTATGATGACCTTAACGGAAATGGCAGAAATGACTTTGATGATATCATCCTGTTTTTCAACAGCATGGAATGGATACCTGATAATGAACCTGTCAGTCTTTTTGATTACAACAGGAATGGCAGGATAGATTTTAACGACCTGCTGATACTGTTCGACAGGTTATAATCTCTTATTTTTTCGTGCGCATTTTCCAGATTCAAATTCACGAAATTTTCACCGGATTATCGTTCCCGCATCACAGGGTCGATTGTTGTAGTCCATCTCTGCCATGGCGGTCCCGTTATTGCAGCGTGAGGACGGACTGATTTAAGGCAGATATTTCCATTCCCTGATACCGGTTTTTTATAAGGGGTATCCCCTTCAGGTCAGATTAAAGGGGACGGGAGAGCCTTTCCGGTCACAGCGTTGATAATTTTCATCACAGCAGCGGCGAGAACAGGCGGGAAACAGACTCCTTTATTTTCAGCCATGCAGGACGTGACCGGTATTTTTGAAGGGTAATTTCCGAAGAACCGGTCAGGTCTTTAAGGAATATTGAATGCAGCTCTCCGGCGCATTCCGGGTGATAGATCACTGCGTTGGCCTCGAAATTGAGCCGGAAGCTTCGGACATCCCAGTTTGCACTTCCGACCGATCCGGCAAGGCCGTCCACGACGATCGTTTTTGCATGGATAAAGCCGTGATCATAAGTATATGCCCTGACACCCGCTTCAAGGAGATCGCCAATATACGAATAACTTGACCAGTACACAAACGGATGATCGGGTTTTACCGGGATAATAATGCGTACATCGACACCGGAGAGTGCAGCAATACGCAGGGCGTCAAGTACACTTTCATCAGGGATAAAATATGGCGACTGTATGTAGATGGTCTGCTGTGCAAGTGTTATCAGCTTCAGATACGATTCCTTGACAGGGTTCCAGCGCGTATCAGGTCCGCCCGACACTATCTGGACCGGAACCCCGCCTGAGGATTCGCTCTCAGGAAAATATACCTCTGAGAACCCGATATCGTCCTTTGATGCATAATTCCAGTCCATGATAAACCTGACCTGCAGGGCAAGTGCCGCGGTACCGGTAATTTTCAGTGCAGAATCTCTCCACGGGCCAAGCGGGCCTTTCCCGAGATATTCCTCGCCGATATTAAAACCACCGATATATCCCGTTTTTCCGTCGATGATTACAATTTTACGGTGATTCCGGTAATTGACACGCAGGTTTAAAAAGGGGATGAGCGACGGGAAGAACCGGGCGACCTTTCCGCCTGCAGCCTTGAATTCTTTCAGCATTCCCGGTGACCACGCCCTTCCGCCGAGGGCGTCGACAAGGAGACGGACTTCCACGCCCTCCCGTGCTTTTTTTGTAAGGGCATCAATGATCTCCGCCCCGAGAGGATCGTTCCGTATGATGTAGTATTCCATATGGATATGGTGTTTTGCAGATCGGATCTCTGAAAGCAGTGAAGAGAACTTTTTGTCACCGCTGATAAAAATCCCGACCGAATTGTCCAGTGTCAGGTAACCCATCGCATTTTCGAGGAGCATCGAGATCATCGGCCTGAAGCGTTCGAGCCTGCTGTCGGGAAGCAAAATCTCCCTGTTTACGAGTTCTTCTTTCTGTCTTTTTAAAATCTCCTGAAAATAGAGGTCCTCTTCTTTTTTCAGGCGGAATATGCGTTTTTTATAAAAATTCTGCCCGAAAATGATATACATCACAAAACCAAGGATGGGAATAACGAAAAGGAGGAGAATCCAGCCGAGTGCTGCAGTAGGGTTCTTTCGTTCAAGAAATACAATACCGATGGCAAAAAATATGTTGATTACCAGAAAAACCGGGGCAAGGTCAAGATAAATGTCAATAAGTGCCGCAACCATTGAAGGTACTCCGTAATGTCCGTTATAGACCGGGTAATTATGAATTATAACAGGACTAAGTATTTTTAGATGCCGGATATGTTCGCAGCAATTAAATCAATTATCCGTGCCCGGGGTGACGTGAAAAGAGTCTTTCAGGTTTATTCAGGTATTTTTCCGGATATGGATGAGAAAAAAATGTGTCACTGCTGTAGTGTGCAGGTCATCCGTTAACCCGGATGGGTTACTGCAGAGAGGGAGAATACCCGTGTCCCGTCCTTTGAAAAATTGTTTGTAAGGGACCTGCCTCGCTTTAATGTAAAAACAGGTGTGAAAAGTCTTTATTTTTCTTTACGGAGGGATTTTTTTACAAAATTTTTTATTCTCGGAACATTCTGTTCGTAGTGGATGGCCAGGGACGGGATGGTATATTTCAGGTATTTTGTCAGGACGAGAGATCCCATTATCCCTTTCCCAAAGAGGCTCTTTTCCTGGCCGATAATAAAATTCTCCGTTTTCACTATTGCATCAAGAAATTCTCCGCATGATCCGGCGGTGGCACAGGTAAGAACAGTTCCCAGATCACCAAGGAGATGTCCGTCTGTGCCACCCGTTATTCCGGTATTATATCGCCCTGCAAGCTCTATTGCCCGCTCGTTCTGGGAGCGGGGCATGGAACCGCAGACTACTTCAAGCGCATCGAACCTGGGGAGAAGTCCTGAATCGAGGGCTCCGCAATCAATGCATTTCTGGATACCCTTGTTAAATACAAGGTACCCGTACGGATGGGCGGCCGATCGAATGCATGAGTATCCTTCGGTTCGTTCGATTATCTCTCCGGTGTCAAGGGTGATTGCCAGATAGGGGCTTTTCCGAATGTTGTCCCTGATATGTCTGGTATGAAAATCATACAGGTCGGCAGCCGAATAGAAGTAAATGAGTATATGGGGGCCGTCTGATGCACTTACCTCGATACCCGGGATGACCATGACCCCGGTGTCAAGCCCGGCGGCCTCACGGACCCCTGATACATGGTTGTGATCGGTAATAGACAGCCCGAACCCCTGTTTTTGTGCTTTTTTTAATGAATTCCTGACACTGACAAGTCCGTCCGAGTGGGAAGTGTGGAAATGCATGTCAACAGCAGAAAACTCTCCGGCATGGAGTTCTTCCATGACAGGATGTTCGAAACGCACTTTTCGATGGATGATACTGGACATTACCGGTTCCCCATGGTCGCTGGTATCCGGGTAGGCCGGAAGACCATATAGGTTTGATTGTTCAAGATGCAATGAATAACCATATTGCTGGATGGTATCGGGGGCGAGAGACTGGTATGATCACATGGCCTGTTGTGGATTGGGAAGTTATTCTATCCTTTCAGGTTCATGTTTCGCATTAAGCAGGCGGTTCTGTCCGTTACTACCTGATTTCAAATATTCCCGCAGTATCAGGCAGTCGTTTGTTGCCCCGCCTGTCTGGATGCAATGAATTTCATTACCTGAAAAATCCCGTGAAGATGGCGCACCTGTCATAACATTTCATCTGTCTTCTATTGACGCCCTGATCGTCGTGCCGAGATTTTTTATTTTGTGTAAGATTTTTTGGCACTATGAATTCTCCATATCATGTCTTTTAAATCGTTACATATCGGTAAATCAACAACATCTTTAAATCACAGGAAACGGTCCGGTAAAGCCGGCTTTTTATAAAATGGCAGAGACAAAAACCAGAATTGCCAGGCAAGCCAGGACCATCATTCTTTAAAACCTTTTATAAATGCACTATCCGGATTGTAAACAGGTACGGGAAAAATCATGCGGGTAACGGGGTTGTAGAAAATCCCGCAAGAGTTCCTGAATTTTCCATTACTACCCAGTATCCTTTGAATGGCAAAAGATCGCGGGAAGCCATACCCGTGGCATATACCCACCCGGGTTGCCCGATACCCGGGCTGATGACCATTGAATACCCGGGAAGGCCGCCCGGGACTTCTTCAATCGTGATCAGGGCGTCTTCAACTCCCTGTGCAGGGAATTGCCCGGCATTAAATGCCGGAGCAGGACCGATGAGGTTTAAGCCTGGCTGAAGCATGCGTGCAGGCGGGCTGCTGACCTGCTGTGACGGGATAAGCAGGGCATCTGCTCCTCCCGATGTCTTTACAAAAATTGCATTGAGCGGGATCAAACGGAAATCCTGCTCCGGGATAAACCAGAAATTGCCGTTCCACCCGAGGATTATCGTTATACCGGACTGTGGATTCCCTTCAAATATTGCTGGGAGAGTATCTTTTCCAGACTGGAGTGTGACGGGTGTTGAAAGGATATTCCATCCGTCTTCAAGTGGAACGGAGACGTTGTATGGGTCTGTCCCTGCTACTGGAGAAACAGTGAATAAGAGGATAAAGGCAAAAGCGGTACATAACAGGCTGGTTCTTTTTATTCTATCACGGTAGTGGGTCATCCGGGTACTCCATTCAAATCAGGTGACTGAAAGTACATCGGCTATGGTATATAAGTATCGGGTGTAAAAAGCAAATCGAAAAGGTCTGGTTTCACGGGTTCAAAAAAATTCTCACTGATTCTCTTGATTTCCCGAACAGGTAACACTATCTATATATATTATCTTTCATTACATATAGTAAAATAATTATTACAATGTCATTAAAAAGCGATCGGGTCACGAAATGAAACGAAATATCTATTATCTGCTCATCGGTATCGTTGCGGTTCTTATAGTTGCGCTATTCTGGTGGGCAACAGCGATACATTCCCCGTTACCGGTCTGGATAGGTATTGTGGGCGGAATTGTATTTCTTTATTTTGCAAAAAAGCAGGTAACCGACATCGTCGAAGATGAGCTCAGTGCAAAAATTACCGAGAAATCAGCACTCAGGACACTGCAGGTATTCTGGGTGATATTTTTTGCATTTTCTGCCGGTGCCATTCTTGACCTGCTCAGGCCGCCACCATTTAAGGAACCTTTCTGGATAAGAATGAGACCTGAACCGCCGATCGATGTATTTCCTTTGCGCTTTGTCGGATATCTCCAGCTCGGGATGCTCTGCCTGGTGATATTTTTGTATGTCGGGTTCAGGATGTATTATTCTAAAAAATACGGAGTATGGGATTCGGATGAAGAACAGGATTAAAGTATTCCGGGCCATGCATGACCTGACACAGGAGGCGCTTGCAAAAGAGATGAGGGTGACCAGGCAGACCATCCTCGCTATCGAGAAGGGCAAGTACGATCCCTCGCTTGAACTTGCATTTAAAATCGCCCGTTATTTCGGGGTCTCCATTGAAGAAGTGTTCTTCTACGAAGTGTCATAATAAAAATAAAGCACCGTTTTTCCCTGATGGTGAAGAAATGATTCTTTTTAAAGAGTCAATGATTTGATTATCAAAAAATTCGTCTCATTTTTCAAATGGATTTGTTAAACCTGTAATCAAATTACCTAAGTTATATATGCGAAGGAAGGAATTTTTATTCAGCGAGCGGGAGAGGTATTTCTTCTTCCGGACTGGTACGGATCAGGCGGGGTGTCAATTTCCGGTGTTATATGGGTAGCAGGGTGCGTACCGTTTTTCCATTAGGTTATTTCATGTATCTGCTTTATGACGGGTGTTAAAGTTGAAACAAAAATTGCATGTGTATTGGCTCTTAATTTTGTTGGCCTGCGTTCTGACCATAGGTATAACCGGTATTGTTGCCGCCGGTAATGATACCGCTGATGTGGTCCCTGATATCGTTCTCCAGGTGTCGCCGGTTCCCGGGGTTACTTCAGGCGATCCTTCAGGAATGGATGGGTCTTATACTGTAGATGCAGGTGATTCCGGAATGCTTGCGGAAGAACCTCCTGCTCTTCCCGCTCAAACAGGCGAGCAGGAAACCACAGGTGATGAAACGGGGTCACCACTCGTTGACCCGGTCCTTAATCCCCTGCCGGAATCAGAAACAGGACCTGATAACACTGGTCAGGGACTTCTGCCTGCAGATGGTATTTCATTTGAAGAGTGTGTCCCTCTTCCCGAAGTGACCGCGAGTGTATCGGATGGAAACCCGGGAGATACGAACAATACAATAGTACTACCCTCTTCTGCAACAATTCAGGAAATCCCGGCAGATGAAAACACTACCCTGACACTACTCCCTGAAGAAATCATTCAGGAAATTCCGGCAGACGAAAACACTACCCTGACACTACTCCCTGAAGAAATCATTCAGGAAATTCCGGCAGACGAAAACACTACAATAGCAATTCTCCCCGAAGGAATCATTCAGGATATCCTTTCAGATGGAAACAGCACAATTGCAGATCTCCCTGCCGGAGCGATGATAACTGTTGACGGGAACCAGACACCAGTCCCTGGAAACGGAACGCCGGATTCACTATATTCCGATGCAAATGCAACGATTTTAGATCCGGGACTTCTTCCCGTCGTAAACCCTGAAAATCTCACTCTTCTCATGGATAATGGAACTCCTTTATGCGAACCGGGTAATGCCGGGAATCAGACCGGAGAATTCAACCTCTCGTGGACCGGGCAACTTGCAGATCCTCCACTGAATGATACGAATTGGCACGGGCCGTCAGGCGGTAAAATGTGGGAGATCAACGGGACAACCGGGTCCGGCTACTACCCTCTTGACCTTTTCGGGCTCTCAACGACGTCCCTTGTCGGCATCTGGATTCATGACGTCACTGATGTTGTTCTCGACGGTCTGGGAAATACACTCCAGTATACCGGAACCGCAAACAGCGGTGCAACAGGAGTGGTGATTAACGGGACGTCAGGCAATGTCCAGATCGTGAACCTGACCATCCTCGGCTGGGATACGGGGATCTCGATCCAGGGAGCCGACAATGTCTATGTGATGGACAACACCACGGTGACCGGGAACAAAGGATCAGGAGGCACTACCGGTTCGGGTATCGTTGCAAAGGACTCCAACAATGTCTATATTGCATCGGACCTCTCTGCCGGGGCCGTGACGGTCGAAAACAACGCCCGGGACGGAATTCTCTTTGATAACGTCACCGGAGGGCTAATCAACAACACACAGGCGGCGAATAACGGAAATTGCGGGATTTACCTCCTATCCTCAGAAGGGATTACGGTACAGAATGTTACCGCCGCCGGGAACATCTATTTCGGGTTCTATCTCGAAAAATCCAACTCGAATACGCTCACCGGCAATAACGCTACCGGGAACAACTGGAGCGGGTTCAATATCTATCAATCCACGTTGAATACCTTCGATGGTAACCTCGCCACCGGGAATAACTGGACAGGGTTCGATATCTATCAATCCAACTCGAACACGCTCACCGGCAACAACGCCACCAGGAATAACATGAGCGGGTTCATCCTCTTCGATTCCAGCTTAAACAACCTGATCAATAACAACGCCACAGAAAATCTTGAGGCGGGATTCCTAATACTGGAATCAAACTCGAATAACCTCACCGGGAATACCGCCACAGAAAACCTTGATGTCGGGTTCCATATCCAGAACGCTACTTCGAATAACCTTACCCGCAATACTGCATTTAATAATACCTTAGATGGGTTCTCGCTCGACAATTCAGCCGGGAATGACCTTTCGGATAACCTCGCCACCGGGAATCACCAGAACGGGTTCTGGCTGATAAACTCAACATCGAATAACCTGACGGAAAACACCGCAAGCGGAAATGATGCCTATGGTATTTTCCTGTTCTCAGGATCAAATACCAACAACCTTACCGGAAATCATGCGAACGGGAACCTATATGGCGGCATTCAGGTGCAAAATTCCGCATCAAACAACCTTTCAGGGAATGTTGTGGCGGATAACACGTACCGGGGAATCTATTTAGTGTCTTCGCCGGATAATACGCTCCACGATAACCTAATATCGGGAAGCCTGACAAATTTCGGTATTACCGGCAATGATCCGGATTATGTCCAGAATATTGACGATATCTCTAACCTTGTAAACGGCAGGAGTATTTACTATATCAGGAATACGGCAGATTTCATTATCGGTTCTACATCGAATGCGGGAACTGTCTATGCAATAAACTGCACAAATATCACCGTCAGCGACTCCCAACTGGAATACAACCTGCACGGGATTTATTTCAGGAATACCACCGGTTCAACAATCGAACATGTGAATGCCAGCAATAATGACTGGGGGATTAATCTCTGGAATTCAGATGGCAACACCCTCACGAACAACACGGCAACAGATAATTACAATGGGTTCAGACTCGACCACTCCGACTCGAACAACCTCACAGGGAATAACGCCACTGGAAATGGTGAAGGGTTCTATCTCTACTACGCCAACAATAACAATCTCACAGGGAATAACGCCTCAGGGAATGGTGGTGATGGGTTCAGGCTTGACTATTCCAGCTCGAACACCCTTACCGAAAATATCGCCACCGGAAATCACGAGACATCAGGCCCGGGCTCACAAATGGACGGGTTCTATCTCTACTACGCAAACTCGAACACCTTCATGGATAATATCGCCACCGGGAACCAGGGGGGGTTCGCTCTTTTTAGTTCCAGTAACAATAATCTCACAGGAAACATGGTCAATTGGAATACCGCCCAGGGGTTCTATCTCGGTCTTTCGTCCAACTCGAATAACTTAACGCGGAACACCGCCACGAATAGCGGGTGGTATGGATTCAATATCGGCAGTTCCACCTTAAACAACCTCACCCAGAACACCGCCAGCGAAAATACGCGTGGTGGGATCTATTTGCAGAACTCTGCATCAAACACCCTTACGGGCAATATAATCCGGAACAATTCCTGGTATGGCATTACGATGACTAATGCAGACAATTCCCTTATCTACAACAATTACTTCAATAATACGGCCAATGCTCTCGTTTACAGCAACAGCACGGGCACCAAATGGAACACCACTCCGACTACCGGTACCAATATCGTCGGCGGCCCGAACCTCGGCGGGAACTTCTGGGCAACCCCGACAGGGACCGGCTGGTCACAGACCCACACAGGGAACGCTGACGGTTTCACCATTCCCTACACAGTAAGCACCGGTAATATCGACCAGCACCCGCTCGCGATTATCGTACCAACCCCGATACCCGCCCTGTATCTGCTCAATTCCAACGAGACGGATAACAGGTATTACACTATCAACGGGGCGGCAGGCAACTGGGTAATCAACGAGTCCGGGCATTCCTGGCAATATGACCTGTTAGCAGCAAACAACTCCATCAATTTCAACCCCCTGACCAACACCTATACAAACTTCGGCCCCGGTTTTGCGCTCCTGATCAATGCATCAAACGTGATATTCGACGGAATGGGTGCAATCCTTAACGGGGGCGGGCACACGGAATACGGTATCATCGTGAACAACCAGACAGCGGCAAATTACAATCTCTTTTCGTCTGATCCGGGTAATGCCCTCGGTGGCATCAGTATTACGAACATCACCCTCCTCGGGTTCACGCAGGCCGGGATCTTCTTCAATAATGTCGTCGGGACTCTGCCTGCTGCGCAAACAGCATCGGAAATCACTGATGTGAATGCGGACTACAATTATAATATCGGCATAGTGCTCATGAATTCAGAATCCGTCACGCTGGAAGGGAACGCCGTGACCGGCTTTGGCGATCCCGAAAGTGGGTGGGGAGACGGGATCTCCCTCGTGAATTCCACCAACAACACACTCGTGAACAACCAGGTATCCGGCGTGAGCAGGACCGGGTTCCACCTCGATAATTCTGATGGCAACAACCTCACCGGGAATGAGGCAGTCGGTAACTGGGCCAACGGGTTCATGTTCGTGGGGTCCCGGAGCAATATCTCCGGCAACAGTGCCACCGGGAACCATGGCGCAGGGTATTACCTTTCAAATTCCATGGGAAGCAACCTGACCGGCAACAGTGCGACAAGCAACTGGGCCGAAGGGTTCTCTCTCGATCATTCAGCCAGCACGCTTACGGGGAACGACGCACGCAACAACATGGTATGGGGCTATTCGCTTGAGTCCTCGGGTTCCAGCAGGCTTGCGGGGAACAATGCGACGAATAACCTTGGTGACGGGTTCCACATCATCAACTCCGGGGGTGTGGTCCTCATCGGCAACAATGCAACTGAAAACCGGAACAATGGGATCTTCCTTGGCAATTCAGGTATGAGCGTCCTTTCATGCAACAACGTAATGCAGAATGGCGGAAACGGATTTTCACTCTACAGCTCCGACGATAACACCCTGACCGGCAACAACGCAACAGATAATGGCTGGAGCGGGTTCTATATGGAAGCCTCCCGCAATAACACACTGGCTGGTAACAACGCCACCCTGAACGGGGGCGATGGATTTTCACTCTGCAGCGCCGACGATAACACCCTGACGGGCAACAACGCGACAGCTAACGGATGGGACGGGTTTTATCTGGAAGATTCCCGCAATAACATACTGGTTGGTAACACCGCAACCGGGAACATTCAATATGACGGATTTTTCCTCTACAATTCCTCATTTAACACCCTGACCAGCAATAACGCAACAGCGAATACCTGGGACGGGTTCAGTCTGGAAGACTCTGACTATAACACACTGGCCGGTAATACCGCAACCGGGAACATTCAATATGACGGATTTTCACTCTACAACTCATCCTATAACACCCTGACGAGCAATAACGCATCATCTAATTGGGAAGACGGGTTCTATCTGGAAGACTCAGACCATAACACACTGGCCGGTAACACTGCCACTGGAAATATTTTATTTGACGGATTTTCACTCTACAAATCCGATGATAACACCCTGACGGGTAACAACGCAACAAATAATGGCTGGGACGGGTTTTATCTGGAAGATTCCAACAATAACGCTCTCACGGGTAATAACGCTACACTGAATATAATCAACGGATTTTCACTCTACAACTCCTCCTATAACACCCTGACGAGCAACAATGCCACTGCGAATGGCTGGGACGGGTTCTGTCTGGAAGACTCAGACTATAACACACTGGCCGGTAACTCTGCCACTGAAAATATTGTATATGACGGATTTTCACTCTACAACTCCTCCTTTAATACCCTGACCCGGAACAATGCATCAGCTAATGGCTGTGATGGATTCTATCTGGAAGATTCCAGCAATAACACCCTCACCGGCAACACTGCCACTAATAATTGGGAAGACGGGTTCTATCTTAGCTTTTATGCAGATAACTCCGACAATAACACCCTCACCGGCAACATTGCCGCCAATAATGGTGAAGACGGGTTCTTCCTCGAAAACTCTTCCTTTAACACCCTCACCGGTAACACAGCCACCGGGAACATTATGTATGATGGATTTTTCCTCTACAACTCCTCTTTTAACACCCTTTCCGGCAACACTGCTACCAATAATTGGGAAGACGGGTTCTATCTTGCAGGCTCCTCTTTCAATACACTGACGGGCAACAACGCAACGAACAACAGCAATGGGTTCAAAATTACCAGTGATGGCGGGGATAACCCTGCCCATTCAAACATCCTCGCCGGGAACTGGATCATTGGGAACGCCAATTACGGGCTCTCTCTCGAAGGTTCGACTGGAAATTCCATCTACAATAATTATTTCAACAATACGGTGAACGTAAACATCGATAGTGCAAGTACTGGCACCATATGGAATCTCACCCCCATTCCCGGCACTAATATCGCCGGTGGCCCGAACATGGGCGGTAACTTCTGGGCAAACCCTGGCGGGACAGGCTGGTCGCAGGTCAACCCGGATATCGGAGGCGGTTTCACCATACTGTACAATGTAACCCCCGGCGAGGTGAACATTGATCAGCACCCACTCGCTATCTGGGTAACGCCGCCCACCCCGATACCAACTCCTCCGCCAGGTCCGGCCCCTCAGCCGCCCGTGCCACCCAAGCTTGAATGGAATGCAGTATTCACCGCGGACAGCATCCCGACAATCATGTGCGCCTGTAGTAATACCTCAATAACCGTGACGGTGAATAATACCGGCACAACCGGCTGGCTTGAAAATGATGTCGAACTGGGAGCATACAATGACCAGGCAAAGCAGTTCAAACCGGTGCTTGTACCTCTCGAACCTGGTACCTTTGTCAGTCCCGGGCATTCCTATATATTTACATTCACGCTGAATGCTCCATGCAGCCCCGGTACTTATGATGTCGAATATCGCCTTGTGAAGAATAACGGTGAATGGTTCGGCCAGATACTTGAGAAAACGGTTGAAGTGAACCCGTGTGGGCTGGTTACGAGTGTGAAGGGCGGGGAATTGAAACATCTCTCTCCGGCAGTATCGGCATCAGATCTGATTGCACGAAAGGGGACAGGACTCACAATAAGTCCTGTTGATGGTTATATCTCCGGTAAGCCAGGATTCTCATCCATCCAGTCACAGGCACTTGAGCAGTATTCCTCGAAGCATGTAATACTTAAAAAATCCGGCGTATTGAGCAGGGCATTCCCTCAGGGTTTCATAAGCACGTTAAGTGCGTACCTTTTCCTCGAATAATCCTTTTTTCTCATAAGTGTTTTCACAGAACTTTCCGGACCGGACAGGCGTCTTTCCGATGACCGATACGGTTGTCTAACTGGTAATAAACGATATTTTTATTATAGAATGGCTATTTTATTTGAAATCCGAATTTCCGGAGATAATCAGAATAAAAGCAGGAAATGCTGAATAATCAGGAATGAAGTGTCATAATAATGCCGAAGTCACCGGGTCCGCAGGGACAGATACCTTTCCGGGCATTTCCCTGTGTCTTGGGGAGTGGACCACAGTGACCAGGCCATTCAAGGTGATGGGCGCTGCCCAACAACCGGGTTACCGGTGAAGCTGGTGCCATACCCGGGATTACCAGTTGCGGCAATCCCGGGGCAGGTCCGTTCCGGTGTATGCCTGTTGTAAGGAAATACACGGTGTGACCTCAGCCGGCAAATGTGCTATAGACAACAGGATGAGAAAAGGGTTTCGGAAGTGTACCCGCATGAATCCTAAATCACCGGGAATATCGTGTTATTTGTATGATTACTGGTCTCGGACTTGTTTACTGGATAATGCGGGCCGTGATTTCACTTTTTTCATCCTTGAGATAAGCACACGATCAAACGGGAAAAAATCATTCGATGCCTTGTTGCCGGGATACAGCCCTTGGAGCATGATGAGAATTTATCCCTGAATTATTTTGCATGCACTGCAATAACGGTGTCTGTCAGGATGTACCTCCCTATATAACCGGATACGGGATGCGAGCCTGTTTTTCCTGCGGATATAATGTTTTTCCTTGTGCAATATGTATGCTGTTCCCCGGCAGGGTCAGTTGAACAAAAAAATAAAAGGGTGAATTTTTTGAGATACTTCGTATTGATGATGCAATTTACACCTGCATGAATGCCATGACTGCAAACAGGAGCAGGAACAGGGTGAAAAGGCCTGTATTGAATGTACTTTGTACTGCACGTTTCCGCATCTCTTTCGAATACATCGCCTCCCATGCATGCAGGACAAGAGTACAGAGCAGGTAGAGTGCGTACGTCAGCAATGCCATGCCGTATGCAAGCGGACCCATGTTCAGGACAATTGCGATAAGTGCCGCTAGACCTATGGCCAGGTTTGCAAAGCCAACCTCGATCTGAAATTCCGGGTGTTCCTGGGACCAGCCCATGCGGGCCTGGTCTGACCTGTAATAAACAGAATGCCGTAAAAAGCTCAAAATCCCTACACCACTGACGAGCAGGAGCGTAACAACGACTATAGCAGTCCCGGGATTCACGAACAGAAAAAAAATGCCTGCAAATATGCCGATCATGGAGATAATGAGCGAGATGATGAAGAGGAGTGATGCAGGTCCTGCAGTCGCAGATGGGGATTTTGTCTGTTTCAGGGAGTTCATATGTATTGTCACCTTTTGTATGGAGGTATTCGTATCCCCCTCTTCTTGTAGTTATCCCTTTCATGCCGGTTCAAAAGAAAATCCGGGTGACAGCCATTGAGTATTCTTCCGGATTTGAAAAACCCGGTGAAAAAAATTACAATTATTTATTCCGTCTCCAAAATTTTTGTTTAACTGGTAACAGCCCGAAATGAGCAGTAAATTTAAAAATTACACCGTATGACTGCGAAAATTGTGGCAGTTAACGCAATATACATTATCTCTGCCGCAAATAATGCATTCATACAGGAAATTGTCAGCCATGTCAGATAAAAAATATCTTATTTCCCTGGTTTTTGCCGGAATAATCATCGTGGGTGCAATTATAGGTCTTGCACTGATGAAACAAAACGACACGGTGATTCCGGGAGATGAAATGAAAAAATTCTCCTCGCCTGAGGAACTGAAAGAATACCTCCTAGAGCACCGTGAAACATACAGTTCAGGCGGATACGGTTCCGTGGGTTCCGGGATCAATGATGGCAGAGAAATTTATCTGCCTGACATGAAAACAATGGAATCCAGTACAGCGCAGTCAGGTTCAGGAACATTCTCCGCACCACCAGCGATGCCCACCGCTGCTCCGACCTTTGCATCTTCTCCTGACTTTTCGACGACGAATATCCAGGTAAAGGGAGTTGACGAGGCAGATATCATAAAAAGTGACGGTAAATACCTCTATGTCCTTACCGGCGGGACGCTGGTAATCATTGATGCGTACCCTGCCGAGATGTCAAAAATAGTCTCCATGACGCCGGTTACAGGTCAGCCGTTTGAGATATTCCAGCAGAAAGACAGTCTCGTCGTCTTTACCATGGTCCAGCGTGAGTCGTATGTAAAACCTGCAACCAGTGTCGCCCCCGTTCCGATCTGGAGAGAGGTGACTGAAGCCCGTATTTATGATATTTCAGACCGCAGTAAACCGTTACTCGCCGATACGCTCACATTCAGCGGCAGGTACTTTAATTCCCGCATGATCGGGGACGATATCTATGTACTGACAAGTGAATCGGTTCCGTGGTATGATGACAATCCGGTTCTCCCTGTTGTGAAATCCGGAGATAACCGCGAAATTACCCCCGATATATATTATTTCAACATGCCGTACAACAATTACATCTATTACACTATCTCATCATTTTCCCCTGATTCAGGTGCCGGTATAAAGTCACAGACATTTCTTGCCGGGTATTCAACCACGCTCTACGTATCACAGGACAATATCTACCTTGCCTACCAGAAACAGGTTCCGTACACCCGTATTTCAGTTCCCCGTACGCTTGCGGGAGATAGTATCGCAAGCCAGGAACCACCGGTCGAGGGCACCGTGATTCACCGTTTTGCAATCGATAACGGCAATATCAACTATAAGGCCACCGGGGATGTCCCGGGGCATCTCCTGAACCAGTTTTCGATGGATGAATACCGGGGCAACCTGCGGGTGGCGACCACGGTTGAAGGGTATGGACGTGACGGATCTTATATGTATAACAACGTCTACGTCCTCGATCCCGATCTTAACACGAAGGGTTCACTTGAATATATTGCTCCCGATGAGCGGATTTATTCCACGCGGTTTATCGGTGAGAGATTGTACATGGTCACATTCAAGCGGATGGACCCGTTCTTTGTAATCGATCTTTCAGACCCGTCTAAGCCGTTCATCCTTGGCAAACTGAAAATTCCCGGATATTCGGATTATCTTCACCCATACGACAGCAATCACATCATCGGCATCGGAAAAGAGACTGAAACGAATGAATGGGGCGGGGTCTCTATTGGCGGACTGAAGCTGGCCCTCTTTGATGTCACCGATGTAAACAATCCGCGCCTCCTCGACAAGGTAGAGATCGGAGATTCGGGCACGGATTCTCCTGCACTCCAGGATCACCGGGCATTCCTCTTTGATCGCGAGAAGGATCTTCTTGTTATCCCGGTGAATGAAGTGACCAGGACCCCTGCAGGTAGTGGTACAAAATACGGTTACAGACCCGGTGTCTGGAATGGAGCTTATGCATACAGCCTGACCCCTGATACAGGATTTGTCCTGAAAGGGACCGTGGCGCATGGATACAACGAGATCTATGGGTACTGGAACTCCCCGCTGTCGGTCAGGCGTTCGCTCTACATAGGGGACGTGCTCTATACCGTCTCGGAAGTACTTGTAAAAATGAACAGCCTGTCTGATCTTAAGAAGGAATTAAACCAGATCCCTCTTCCTTCTTCATACACATCCTACCCCGGACCGGTTTATAAGGAATAATTCCCGGTTCCACTTCGGCGATGAATTTTAGTGATCCCCGGGAATATCCGGAATATAAGAGTTACAGATATATGTGGCGGTAATAAGTCTGAATAATTTTTTTGCGCCTTCCTGAAGAGCACCGGATTTGTGGTAAAGTTTTTATTTCTTTTGAAAAAATGCCTGGTGAAATGTGCGGAACCGGATGATATACCGGTATTTTCTTTATCGTGACATGAAGGGGATAAAGCGGATTTTAATAGTTTATTCAGGTATCCCGCTCTGTATACCTGCCTGCCATTTCCATGATTAGAAAGAGTGGTTCCTGGTATCCCAGGTCTGAAGCCCGTTTTGAGAGAAATCCGATGAGGTTGTTGGTCGAGGAAATATAATTGTCCGGATTCTTGCTGCTGTCAGTAAGATCGGTGAGATTATCCAGCCGGTCGCATAATTTTACCAGTGTCGCTCCGGATGGTGCGGAGATGATTCTGGCGAGAGAGTCCTGCAGGCGCTGTTCATCAGGGACATCTTCATCTTTTGTAAGGGAACGTATCATATCACAGATTATCTTCCGGTCATCTGCCGGAAGTGAAGGTGTCGCAAGTGCCTGCTGGAGAAAGAGTTCGCCCTTCCGGCCGGGACACTCCTCAAGCAGATCATGCAGCCATGCAGTAATAACTGCACGGTGATCCCCTCCAAAGAGGGCTACAAGCATTGCCACACGTGCAGGATGCACAATATATGGGGTCTGCCCGTCATCGCGGTACTGGCCCTGATGAGCCTTTGCTGCCATATCTGCCGCTTTTTTAATTGCATAGAGAAACGCAGTATCCATTCTGTTCATCCACCTTGATCGTTCCTGCCACCTGAACAGTATACGGAAGTGGATTTTCATCACATTTGAAGTTATCTTCTTTAATCCGGGGATGGTTTTTCGAATCCGGTGAAACAGGTTATATTAGTGCGACTCGCCCGAATACGAGCGTGATTCGTCGTATGCAGGCTGCAGGCCGCCATCCTGAACTCATCTTTTCAGGCATGTGATCTTTCCTCCCGGAACTGGGCCTGGGAGTGTATCGCGTTAATCCGGGGTAGTCTTTTTTCTCACCACCCGGTCTTTTCCGGATACAACAATGGCATTGATCAGGTCTCTGTCCTGTATACACTGTCTGCACCAGAGTATTCTGCCGCAAAAACCGGGAAAAAAGGTTTTTAAAATCCCAGCCGAAATACTGGAAGTATAACATCTTGTGAAGGAATGAATCCGGCTGAAAAGGCGGTTGGTGCAGAATGGTTTTTTCTATGGAACAGAAAGGCGATATTACCGTAATAATGCTCGATAAGAGGATCGACTCCTCAAATGCATACGATTTGGAAAAAGAGATAGAGAAGGTCATACAGGAAGGGAAAAGAAAGATCCTGTTTGACTTTTCCGGAACGGATTATATCTCGAGTGCAGGACTCAGGGTTCTTTTGTCGACAGCGAAAAATACAAAAAAAACTGGCGGAAAAGTGGCACTTTGTTCATTAAAGCCCTTTGTAAAGGAAGTTTTTGTCTCTGCCGGTTTTAACCAGATATTTACCATTTACCCGTCATGTGATGATGGAATTTCAATGTAATTCCTCATTTTCCGGGCTTTGTTGACATCCTCATTTTGATAAAACCTGTTTGATCTGTTTCTCTGACGGGATGGGTTGCAGCCCTCCCTGCCCCACCCCGCTACGGGATGGTCTGCAGGCAGGGTTGATTGGGATTCTGTTATTTTTTTAAAAAGAACCCCGCACGGTCCCTGTCGCAATGAGGGGACGCACGCATACGGCGGGGCATCAGCCCCGGGAGTGTCGGGATGAGGAGTGCGGTGAAGTGGAATATTGAGAGAGCGGGAGGGTGTCAACAGAGCCATCTTCCGGGAAAATAGCCTATATTGAATTCCCGGATATGTTCTGACAGATTATAAACTCAGGCAGAAAAATTCAAAAATCAATTCCCTTTTCGTTTCAATGAAAACAGTATGCAAAGTGAAGCACAGAATGATACCAGGACAATCCCCATTGCTCTGCTATCGTTAATTCCGGACAGTAATAATTTTGTTTTAACATAACTCATATTTTACGGACTCTCGTTCATACGAACCAAAAGTTTAATATCTATAGGGTCAACTGGGGGGGTAAAGGAGTTGAATTCCTTTATGAACGCAGAAGAATACAGAAAAATTATTTCAAATGCAATTGACAAAGAAGTTGAATCATACACTTTCTACAAGAGCACCGCAGACAAGGCAAAATCACCTGCAGTAAAGACTATGTTTAACGAGCTCGCAGCCGATGAAAAGACCCACAGGGAGATCCTGCAGGCATTCCTTGCAAAAGATGTCAGGATGCTCCACTTCGATGCATCCCACGATTACAAGGTGGTTGACGATTCAGCGACACCGAAACTGACCCCTGAATTAAAACCGGTTGACGGGCTTGTTCTTGCGATGAAAAAAGAGCTCGCAGCAATGCAGATGTATACCCAGTTTGCAAAGGCGAGCAGCAACCCTGAACAGAGAATGGTCTTTGACCAGCTGGCCAACATGGAACGCGGTCACAAGGCACGGCTCGAAGACATCTATGTCAATATGGCCTTTCCGGAATCCTGGTAAATTAATTCACTTTTTCTTTTATCCGACCCGGCGCGTAAGTACTATCCTGTTCGGCCTGCCGGAAAAAAGAGTGCGACCATTCAACCCATCAGCCGGACTTTTCGTTATCCCCTGACTCGTCCTTGAAATAGTCGACCCATGCCTGCCGGGTCTCCTTCTGGATAAGGCTTGATCTCAGGTAACGGTAGAGTGCATAGACAATGAGCAGGTACGCAAGCGTCCGTATGATGATGAGCGGGATAGTGAGCGGTACTTTGAGTCCCATGAGCGTTGCTGCATGGGATATGCCAAAAAGCCCGAATGCCCCGCCGATATAAAGCGGGAGGGTCTCGCCGCTTTTCTTATAACAGAGATATCCAAGAATTACGATGGCTATACAAAGTACAAGGTTCACAAAAAGAATCGGGTCCCAGTCAAATGCCATTCTTCACTTCCATGGAAATGTGTTGGCGGCTGATATTTAAAAATTATTCAAACTGAATCTCATGCTCACGGGGCCGACCGCGTAAAACGATGAGTCGGGTCACCACAGGATTATTGGGTAAATAAAAACCACGGGTTCAATAAAGTGCCTGTATATGCGGTCTCACCGGTTCTGACCCTCCATGAAAAAATACATCCGCCTTATGGAGTACATGTCAATTCCATTCTCTCAAAGGACCCCGTTACAATTCAATAAAGTGTGTGCAGGCATGTACCTGCGGGTATCCATTTCACAAATTCTTTGGTTGTTGAGGGAGAAATAATTTGTACGTGTCTGCTGAACGGTACCCGGTGGTCCTGGTCCATGGCTGGAAGAGCCATCCGGGGGTATGGAAACGGCTTATATCGCGACTGGAAGAACAGGATCTCGCCGTCTGGAGTTTTGACCATGCAGTGATGAGCGGAGCTTCGACATCCGAGATTGCGGGGGCCTTGCAGGATTATATCGCTGAACAGCGCGATCATTCCGGCTATGGAGGGCCTGTTGACCTGGTCTGTCACTGTATGGGTACCTGTATCGCACGCTACATGATTGAAGTCATGAACTCTCACACCATGGAAGGAGAGATACGGCAGTTAATCGGGCTTGGCCCGCCCAATAACGGGTCATCAATTGCAGAACTCTTTAATGATTCATGCATGGGAGATGACATAATCCGCAAACTCCACGGCGTCTTTGTACAGCCTGGATTCGACCCTGCCGAAGATGTTATTGTACAGGAATTCAGGCCAGGCAGCGCTATGATGAAAGAACTGGCATCTGCAGGACTTCGAAAGGATATTCCCTACAGAATTCTCCTCACCGAAAACCGCACGCAAACGCCTGAATTTTTCCGGTGGTTCCATGGCAAGACCTGGGCATTTTCAATAGAAAGCGGTTGGAAACAGACATACCACGGAGATGGGATCGTTCCCCATTCGGACTCATTTCTTCCTGGTGCAGGTTTTGATATCCTCCCTGCAGACCCCCGGACCCTCGAAGGCAACCCGGAACAGTACTGCCATTTCATGCTCCCGAAAAACGAAGAAATTATCCGGAAGGTCATCGACTACCTGACTGACCCGCAGACCCAGCCGCAGGAGTACTGCACTTCCCCTGTCGTGGATAGTTAGCGTGGCAGGACGGGCATGGAGTGCCAAAAGTATCAGGCCTGGTTCTCACTTTTCCCATGACGCCGGGAGAATGAGTATTTGCCCTATCCCGTGTCCGCCTGTATGAATAGAACTTTTTATGGGTTATGATTTGCAGGATACCCGATGAATCATATCCCTTTTATGCTGGTGTGCAGCTCTTATGTCCGATGCCCTGATAGAGTACGGATGCTCTCAATTACCTCATCCACGTCGAACTGCACCTGGTGAAATTCCCTGGTTGTGGTGAAGTAAAGATACCCGGTCACCGGTTTGTTCAGGAGACGTGCTGCCGCCAGCATATACACGGCCATCTGGATTTTATAACGTTCTTCTTCAGCATGGTAAAAATCGGGATTAACCGGGTCACTCTTGTAATCGATGAGAATCCAGGACCCATCATCCATCTCGCAAAGACGATCGATCGTTCCCCTGATGAGTATATCCCCGACAGGCAGAGAAACCGGAAGTTCACAAAATTCGCGTTTTACCATTTGCATGAGTGCAGACTCCCTGAAATGCATGGCCGTCTCCATGCAGTAAAGCAGGAATTTCTCATCAACCATCCCGTATTCACTGCATACGACATGTGGATCTCTTCCCCTGAGCACTTCATGAATGACGGTTCCCTGGATCGCCCCTGTCCGGGATATGTCCCGTTGATCATGCAAAACCGGGTGGGGTTGTCCGGTTCCGGTTCTTATATGTGATCCCTTTATCCCAGTTTCGAGATCTGATACGGTAAGTTCTGTAAATAGAACAGGTCCATGTGGTTCAGGTGGGGTTCCGGAACGATGCCCCGTCATTCCTTCACAGCCGGGAGGAACGATGACAGGCCCGGGAAGATCAGGTCCTGTTTCTGCAGAGATAGTCTCAGGATCAGAGATGATTGCCATTTCAAGCGGTCCTGATTCATCTCCTGGATCGAGGATATGTTTTCCTGCTGCAAGGGAGTCGCCGGTTATCCCGAGTGCTGAAAAGACCCATTCTATCCTGTTTTTCGCCAGATCAAATGATATTTCCGGATTTTCCGGGGGTATTCCACTCATGACAAGGATATCACGGGCCCGGGTAATCGCGACATAAAAGAGCCGTTTTCGTTCTGCCCGTTCCTTTTGTCCATCCAGTGCCCTGAGTACCTGGAGAACAGGACCTGCAGCAGGCTGGAACTGGTGGGAGGGATCAGGGACTTTAATGCCGACCATTCGGGGGTCGTCGCCAATCATGACCGGGTCGTAGCGTTCGCGAAACTGCATTGCCATGTCCGGGACAAAGACAACAGGGAATTCAAGTCCCTTTGCAGCATGGACCGTCATTATATTGACCGAGTCCCGTGCAAGAGAATCGAGCGGGGCCTGCCCCTCACGCTCTTCCTCCTCCATTGCGCGACGTATATCTGCAATGAATGATGACAGGCTGTATTGCCCCTCCTCCTCCCTTTTTGCCGCAATCCTCACAAGTTTTTCAATATTGGCAAGTATCTGGGCACCTTCGGGCAGGGCACTGTAAAGCGTGTATGACCCGGAATCCGAGAGTATCATCCTAATCAGCGGTACAATCCCGCAACGGCCCGCATAAGACTCCCACCTGGTAAGCAGTCCGAGTGCCCGTGTACACGAACCCGAAGAACTACTCCCTGTATAATTCGAAAATTTTTCACGGAACGAAACCCCCTTCTCATTCGATGCAAAAAACAGGTCGGCATCTGAAATGCCCATGTAAGGCGAACGCAGGAGACCGGCAAGGTGGATGTCATTCCTCGGGTTCTCCAGGTATGCCAGTATGCTGTAGAGGTCAAGTATCTCCTGCCGCCCGTAGAACCCGGTCCCGCCATGAACGTAATACGGGACCCCGTACCGGTTGAGGGCGGAAAGATATAATGGAAGATTGGTCCGCTGTTCAAGAAGTATGGCAATATCCCCGTACTTTGCCGTTCTCAGGGTAGTGCCGTCTTCGTATACTCCGGCAGGGTTGCCGTTTACGAGGCTTTTAATCCTTCGTGCCACCATATCAGCCTCATTCCGCCGACCTGATTGTGTATCCTCTCCCTTCGGAGGGAGCATCAGTTCGATCCGGCCTGTATGCCCGGCTCGTGCATCCGAGGTCAGGATTGGCTCGTAACCGAACTCCCATGGCTTTTCTGCGGAGGCGAAAAGCCGCGAGAAGATATGGTTCGTCAGGCCAGTCACCTCTTTTGTACTGCGGAAACTTGTATCGAGATTGATTACACGTCCCCCGCAGGAAGAAAGGACAAGGCCCTGTGCCTTTTTGAATCGTGTAACATCAGCTTCGCGAAAGAGGTATATCGATTGTTTCGGGTCGCCGACAATGAAAAGGCAGTCGGTGGTCGGCTGAAGATCGCCTGCGATGGCAAGGACGATGTCGAACTGTGCAGGATCCGTATCCTGAAACTCGTCAACGAGGATATACCGGAATCTCTTCATAAAATGGGTTGAAACAATCTCATGCTCTGTAGTAAAAAGCCGCCGTGCATGGAGGATGAGATCAGAAAAATCAAGCCCTCCTGCCCGGGCCTTTTCGTCGGCCACTATCGTAAGATACCGGCGGAAGACCGGGGAGAGGTGACGGAGGAGGCGTACTGATCCGCAAATCAGCGGGTCGTATGGATCGGTTGAAAGTGAAATAAGGGTTTTTTTCCGTTCGAGGACGTCAATAAATTCCCTTTTTGCCTGCCTGAATGATTCAAGGTCGGCTTCATTCCACCTTTTTTTGCTTCCCACGTTACCGGGGCGGTTGTTTAAAAATGCCACTGCTGCGGCACAGAAATCATTTCCCGGTGACCCTGCGGACATGCACTCGAGACAGGGGCGGACTTCCTGCAGGTAGATTGCAGCTTTGTCATCCGTACCCTCATAGATACCGGCAAGTTCACACAGTATCGTGAGCGGTCCGGAAAAACTCCTGTCTTTTACGAGCAGGGAGATCTCTTCATCCCTGAACCTGCAGATCTCCTGGTGCCAGAACTCCCTGATTGCTTCTTCATCAGATTGAAAAAGTTCGAAAAACCTGTTGTACTGCTCACGCCTGACATACATGGCAGCGAGCATCTGCCTCAGTACCGACGGCTCAACAACCGAAAGGACCTGGACGGTTGCGTAATTGATCTCGTCGTCCTGCGGCGTGTGGATGAGAGTCTCAAATGCAGTTGCGTGTATCCATGAGAGCTGCTGTTCATCAATTACGGAAAATCCCGGGTCAAGGCCGGTTTCAATGGGAAATTCCCGTAACACCTGTGCACAGAACGAATGAAATGTCTGGACCGGGGCGAGCATGAAATCTTCAGCCGCTTTTTCCCAGGCAGGGCCTTTTTGGTTATTGATCTCTCTTCTGATCCGTTCTTTCATCTCTGCGGCAGCCTTCTCGGTAAAGGTCAGGGCAAGGATTTCAGGGACGGTGACACCTTTTATTTCGATCAGGTTGAGATATTTCCTGACAAGGACGTAGGTTTTACCGGTACCTGCACCGGCCGTGACCACCATGCTCCTGTCGTGGGTGGTAATGGCTTCACGCTGGCGTTTTGTTGACGACATGATCAGGGCCCCTCCTGCTC
The DNA here is from genome assembly GCA_002503825.1 of Methanoregulaceae archaeon UBA467. Lineage (GTDB taxonomy): Archaea > Halobacteriota > Methanomicrobia > Methanomicrobiales > Methanospirillaceae > UBA467. The sequence goes on along the minus strand of DASP01000014.1, from coordinate 70,784 downwards.
ACTAAAGACCCGGAAAGGGTTGAAGCGGCAGACGGTTTTGAAGTCGCAATAAGGGTTTGGGCATTTATCAGCATGAGGGAGAGGAAATTCACCGTTCCTAATCCTCCTGATATATTCTCCTGCAAAAAAATGCGAACGGGTGAGTACTTCGCGAAAATCGGGTATGACGGCCGGTGCGGTTGAGAAGAGATCCCGGGCACCCGTATCGCAAAGGAGGATCTTGTTCTCCACCTGCCTCTGTATCTTATAATACCCTGCCGCCACACCGGTATGTCCCGACATCTTTTCATACGCGGCAATATAGAGCGGGAGTTGAAGCGCTTTTCCGGCCCTGATATCTTTCAGGCCGGGTATTACCGAACCGGTCTTGTAGTCGGTGATACAGAATTCTCCCCGGTCTGAGATGTCGATGCGGTCAATCCGTCCCCGGATACGAATTTTTTCGGAGTCCCCTGCTTCGAGCTGAACAGGGTCACATACTGAATGAGGGTCATCATTATGACCGGGTTTCATGCCGAAAGAGAGTTCAAACAGGGAAGGTATAAGGGGAGAGGCCGACTCTGAAACTTCATTTGAAAGGAAGAGATCAAACCAGCCCGGGCCGCTCTCATCCGACCCGGTCATCCTAAGGCAGGTCGCTTCCCACAGAGGACTCCGGAATTGCTGTGCCGCCAGTTCCTTCGAGACGATACCGGACATGAGGCCGGAGGCGCCGGCCAGGTTTGACTGAAGAATCTTACCATTGCCTTCTGCCCTCCAGCGACGGTAAAACAGGCAGAGGATATCATGCACGACCGTCCCCCGGTCCGCAGAAGAGAGGTTTCGTTCAACCTCAGGAAAGGATCCGATACCAATCACTTTTTCAATAAAAAACCTGAAGGGGCACCCTGCGTATGTCTCGAGGCTTGTCGGGGCCCATATATGTTCCGGCCCGAACCGTTCTCCAAGCATTGAGCATATTTTCGTATCGCCTGATAATACGCCGTCGTAAGGTGTATCACACCGTCCGCGCCTGAAATCGCGCTCAATATTTATCCGGCTGACAATTTCCTCTACCCGGACGGTATCTGAAAGGTAATCCAGAGATTCGGGGACCTTCCCTTCACCAATCATCTCCCCGGCACGGATCGCAGTATCATGGGACGAATGCGAATGCACAATTCCGCCTTTGTCATTCCATACCGATGATGGTGCGAGTACCCGGACGCGTTCAAAAAATGCTGACGTCAGGAACGGGTGTTCACCATCTGACAGCGGGGCGCTCAGGTATACGTGCCGGCCTGAAATCAGGGCGGCAATGAAATAATATCGTTCCTCACGAAGGATAGCGGCAAGCGACCTCGTTCCCATCCGCTGGTTCTCGAGGGTATTGGTGAATGGCAGCCGGGTTGTCAGCCTGGGCATTGCACCTTCATTGAGACCGGCTATAAAGAGGCAGGGAAACGCCTGGTGAACGCACTCCCGGATGCCAAGTACTGATACACCGTGCGGGTCATAATGCACATCGATTCCGGATTCCTCTGCCATGGAAGAGAGGATACGAAGCAGGTCTCCTGCACTAGACTTTCGTTCGGGAAAAAGCCGGGCGGTTTTTGATAATTTGTCCAGGATTTTATATAATTCAGCCACAGCCGCTTCTTCTTCTTTCCCTATGGTTTCATCGGGGGGATTTTTCAGGCAGGGAATCTCCCTTCTTTTAAGAAACATGCGGTAATTATGAAGAAATTCACCCAGGGTCCTCTTTCCCTCAAGAGTTTTAATATCCTCAAAAAAACCTGCCATGTACCTCCTGACGGCATCGACCAGGTTTGGGGATATGTCTGATTTTATGTGTGGTCCTTTGCCTGAATTGATATCGTTATAAAGCCGGTCAAGACGGCTGATCCATTCGGAACGCCCGCTTTCAATCATTGCATACCGGGATACAAGATCGATATCCCCGGGGGAAGGGCCGGTTTGCACCCCGTCAGGGCCATAATTTCTGAAATACGGGCTGCTAATAAGGCTTACCACATCCTCGCGTGTGTAAAGACCTGAAGGGAGTGCAAGAACCGAGGCCAGGAACCTGACTGCCGGGAATGAAAACAGGCGTGTTTTAGTTGCTGCATTCCATGGTATGCCAAAATCTGAAAAGACCTCAGTCACAAGAGACAGGTTTTCCCTCACGTCGGGAAATGCAACAGAAATATCAGAAAAGGAAACGCCCGTTTCATGAAGTGCGCAGATCTCTGATGCAATGCCTGCCAGTTCAGAATTTCTGCTTGGGAATGTCGCGGTCCTGATATGCCCAGCTATGCCGGCAGGAGCAGGCTCCCTGAAAATAGCAGAAATTTTTGTTTCAGAATCCGGTAACTGTGAAAAAACCCGTGAAGCCGGTTCGCCTGCCCATTGCAGGTTACGCTGAAATACTGCCGGGTCGGATCCCGTGGGGAGATAACAGTCGAATGTGACTGACTTCTCCCTGATGAGGGAGAGGAGATCTTCTTCGAGCGGCAGCAGTTCAAAGAGGCCATAGATATATACCTCGCCAAAAGTGTTCTTTCCGTTTTTTTTCAGGTGATCAATATCCCATAATAGTATGCCATCGTCATCGACAACATCGAGGGCCTGCATTTTTTGTATGTAGGCGCTTGTTATGACTCCTATCTGGGCGGTCTTTTCCGCAAGAAGATCACCAAGGCATGACGGGAAACTGACTTTCCGGCGGGTAATGACCGAAATAAATTCCTGCAATCCGTCGAGTGTCCCTGAAGATACCCGTGATCCGCCATATAAAAGAGGGATACGGTCCCTGTTCTCTGCAAGGACCCCGAGAAGGATCATTCCGGCCTCTGCCCTGCTGACATATCCTGTCGTCGAACGGTACGTATTGAAATAGGTGCGGCTAAAATCGTTGACCGTGCATATGCGGGAAGAAAGAACCGGGATGTTTTTCCCGGACAGTGCTTTTTCTGCTTTCCGTGCGAGCCGGGTTGTCGGAACAATCAGCCATGTTGAAAACGGGTCCCTGCCGGCACTTTCATAAAATTTTTCTATGACTGCATCAAAGCCGTCGCCGGGAGAACCGTAGGTATGAGTGATATGGGCTGGCATAGGTCTGTCTCAGGCAGGAATTTTATCGTCCCTGTTAACGATTCTTTCTCTCATAATTATTCACCGGTTACCTGAATTTTCATCGGTCATAATCCCTTTGAACTGCATCCCGGTCCGACAAGCCGGCTCATCCCGCCGCTTGTCCTCTCGACCCTGATATGAGTTGGAATACGCTCGCGAAGCGCCGGTACATGCGAGATTACACCAATCATTTTTCCTTCACGCTGAAGCCCGGAAAGTGTTTCGAGTGCCGTCTGAAGCGTATCATCATCAAGAGTACCGAAACCTTCATCAAGAAAGAGTGAGTCGATACGGACATTATGACTTGCTATCCCGGAGAGGCCGAGAGCCAGGGCAAGGCTGACGATGAAACTCTCTCCGCCCGAGAGATTCCGCGTTGAACGAATCTCCCCTGCCTGGTAATTGTCCATGATATCGAGGTCAAGCTGGGACTGCCGGTTCCTGATAAGGAGGTACCTGTCGGTCATTTTTTTCAGGTGCCGGTTGGCATGTGCGATTAAAATATCCAGGGTAAGCCCCTGGGCAAAGATACGGAATTTTTTACCGTCAGCAGAACCGATCAGGTCATGCAGGGCCTGCCAGCGTGAATATTCCCGATCCTGATTCGAATGCTGCAACAAAAGGTCTTCCTTCTGACGTCTGAGTTCACGGTCCTGCCTGAGTCTCTCCTGGATCATACCAAGTTCACGGTTGAGATCGCTGATACCGGTGTCATATTCGGCCAGTTCTTTTTCAAGTTCGATAACTGTGCGGTCTGTACGGTGTTGTGAACGCTCCTGTTCCAGGCGGACTTCCTTCTCATGAATTCCGGACGTAATCGCGGTATCCTCCCTCCGGAGGTCCTCTTCAAGAGCACAGAGCGAGTTGAATTCTTCTTCCGGTAACTGGACAGCAATAAACCCTTCTTCAGTTGTAAATCCGACACGGTTCAGGGAGTTGACAAACCGGGTTTCAAGCTCGCAAAGATTCTCAATAATTCCATTCCGCCTCTTTTCAAGACGGGAGATCTCCTCGTGTAAACCTTTCAGCTGCGATTCGAGCCTGGCTTTCTTTTCAAGGGCAGTCGACCGCGTATGTTGTGCATTCAGGACAGCTACCGAATTATTTTCCTCTTCTGCCCCGGGGTCTTTGTCCCCAAAAATTTCCTTTCTCTGTATCGCCAGAGCCTCCCTGGTCTTTTCAATGGCAGTTCTGTTCTCCATGCACTTCCGGCGTGAGCGGGTCATTTCGTTCAGGAGGGCCTCTGTTTGCTGGTATTCTGTTAAAACTTTGTTTTTTTCGGATTCCTGTGATTCTTTCAGGCGTAACTGTTCGCGGTAAAAAGTCCGCCGTGTGCTCAGTTCAGCCCGTATATTTTCTGCATTACCAGGGGTCAGCGTCTCAATTCCGAAGGGTATCATCATAGAGAGGAGTGAATGATGAAGCGGGGCATAATCGGATTCAAGGGCTTCAACGGTTTTTAACAGGTCTTCTGCCTGTCGTAGCAGGGAGGTCCGTTCGAACTCTGCCTCCCTGCATGAGGTTTTAAGATCATCCAGGCCTTCACGTTCCATGGCCAGCGCCAGTTCGACGGACCTGAGATTATTGGCTGCCTGATCAGATTGTCCGGAGATATCCGTGCACAGTGCAAGGTTCTCTTCATATACGTGGAGTGCATCATCAATTTTTATACGCTCATTTCCGGCATCAGGGTGCAGTCCGACGCTCTCAAGGCCATTGGCAAGTTCCTTTCCGGCATCGTCGAGCTGCCTGAAATATTCTTTTTGTTTTTCCTGGTTCTGCCCGATTGCCGCGGCTTTTAATGCAATGATCTTTTCGAGCTCCTGTATTTTTGTGCGCAATTCAGCCTGTTCCTGTTTTCTCCTGGTCAGCTCCTGCCGGTCGGTATCGGGGTCCGGGACCAGTCCGGATGAAAACGGGTGTTCCAGGGATCCGCAGAGTGGACAGGGCGTTCCGTCCTCGAGTCTCATTCTCTCTTCTTCGAGGCTCTTTACACGTGTATGCAGGTAGAGCGTGGTTTCTATCCTGTGTACCAGTTCATCGGTGAGGGCCCCCTGTTCTACGAGGGCCGAAATGTTTCTCTTCTGTTTTTCCATATCGTCGTTTAAGAAATCAAGTGAGAGGACGAGTCCTTCGATCTGGTTCCGTATCTTCTCAATCGTCCCGGTGGTCTTTTTGAGGGATTTCAACCGGAATATTCCCACTTTGAGAAAAGATTCGCAGGATCTCCAGTATTCAGGAGGTTTAAAATCGAGGAGAGCCGTTAATGCCTTATCAGCCTGGAAACGTTCTTTTATCAGTTCCCTGTATCTTTCTTCTTTTTCTGCCAACGATCTTTTCAGTGTTGAGAGTGCCTTGTCAGCCCCGGCGATTCCGGCTTTTTTTGTCTCATACTCTTTTCTCTTCTGATCAAGCGAAGCACTCGTTTTCAAAAAATTTGTTATACCCTGATCAATGCCTGAAAAGCTCTCCTGCAGGATTCCGTCTGTTTCATGCGCTGAAAGGAATGTTTCTGCCTGTCCCACTGCCCGGGTGATTCCATCAAGTTTTTCCCTGTATAACGAGAGCTGGTTCTGATGGGAACAGATATCGGCATCGAGCGATCCGGTCTCCCTGTCTTTTCCCTCAATCTGTGTGATATATTCCCTTATACGGGAATCCATCTCCCGTACGTTTTGAATGGTCCGGCTTTCACGCGATTGTATATCCTGTGCCGATTGAAGGGCCACTTCTGCAGACTGGAATTCTGTCAGGGAATCGTTCAGCTGGAGATCTGTTTCAGAGAGGCGGGAACCAGCGTCACGGATCTCTTCTTCGATCCCGGAGAGGCGGACCCGTTCTCCTGAAAGTGCAAGGTATTCGGGTTTGAGCAGGTTTGCCATTTTAATCCTGCCAAGAAGTGAAATACGCGGTGCAGCCTCTGATTTTTTTTGTTCCAGAATTTGCTTCCGGTCCTGAAACCCTGCAATATCTTTTTCAAGGCCGGAAATGGTATTCAGCCAGGAAACGGCCTGCTGGATCTCTTTTCTGGAGACAGCGGCAGAACGCTCGGCAGCATAGATCTCATGCTCCCTGTTTTTCAGTTCAAGTTCCGTTTCGGGGGGAAGTATATCGATGATGCCTGCCTTTTCCTTTAGTTCCTCAAGTTTCCGCCGCTCTTCTGCCGTCCGTTCGTGTACTTTGACAGAGATTGTCCCATAAATTTCGGTCCCGGTTATCTTTTCAAGTATCGGTGCCCGTTCATCAGGGTTTGCGTTGAGAAACGCGGCAAAATCGCCCTGTGCAAGCATGATGGAACGCGTAAACTGCTGAAAGTCCATCCCTGTGGTCTCGATAACCTTATCGATAACAGTACTGAGCTTGTTCTCTATTATCTTCCCGGTTACTGCATCAGATATCTCGTGACGCGGCTGCTGGAGTTCACCGCCCGGTTTTTTGTATGCTCTCTGCTGGCTCCAGTGACAACGGAACCTCCCCTTTTGCGATTCGAACTCCACTTCTGCAAAATATTCCCCTGTCTGGCGGGTCATGATCTCGCTGCTGCTTTTCGAGATCCGCCCGAGCCGGGGGGTCTGGCCGTATAAAGCGAGGCAGATAGCATCGAGAATCGTTGTCTTGCCTGCACCGGTAGGACCGGTTATAGCGAAGATACCGGATGAGGCCAGTTCAAAGTCCTGGAAGTTTATTGTCCATTCACCGGCAAGCGAATTTAAGTTCTTAAATCTCAGGTTCAGTATCTTCATCTGCCTGATCACCCTGCAAGGGAGTCCTCTTCCCGGATCGACACGAGTATCTCGGCGAATGCATCCATGAGGGTTTTTCGCTTCTCACCTGTAATTTCCGCAGCATCAAGGCAACGTAAAAAGACATCGGTCTCGCTGAGATCCTCAAGACAAACACCTGCCTCGATCTGGCGGAGTGCCCACTCCTCACGTGCCGTGTTTTTTACCCGCAGGAGCTGTACCGCAGTTTGCGAGGTCATCTCTCTTAGCCGCTCCTGCACATTTGCTGCTGCAGAATCGTCATCGAGTATCACTTCCACCCATACCTTCTGTCCTGAAAGGCAGATCTCCTGCAGGCGGGCTTCGACCATTTCCAGTTCTCCTTTCAGTGTCAGGAGCTGCCGGAAACAGGGGACCCGGACCTCATTTATATTGAAGGCAGATCCCGGGCCTGTCTCGGCAACGATAACCATTTTTTCCTGTCCTGCCTCACCAAACCCCATCGGAAGCGGTGACCCGCTGTAGCGGCAAGGCACGGTGCCGGAGATTACCTGGGGCCGGTGGAGGTGGCCAAGTGCCAGGTATGCACACCCGGGAGAGATGAGGTCAGCCCTGACGAGGGCGAGGTTTCCTACGTAGAGCTCACGAACACCGTCATCTGTCCCGGCCTGGCCCCCTTTGACAAAGAGGTGTCCCATGGCAATAACCGGGAGGTCATGCCCGATTTCCACACGCCTGGCTTCAGCCGCTTCCAGTACTTCACGGTAGTGGGCGTAAATTCCGTCCTGGATCTTTTTTGTCTTATCTTCCGTGCTTTCGCCTGGTTCTGCGTTACGGATATCCCTGTCGCGAAGATACGGCACGGCACAGACAATCAGTGCGGGGACACCATCCCTGTTTTTCATGACAAGGACCTCGTCGGTTGCATCTCCGGTCACTGATCCGATGACATGGATATCAAGTGTCCTTAGGAGCGCTTTCGGGGCATTGAGAAGGGAAGGTGAGTCATGGTTGCCTGCCGTCACCACGACCTGCAGGCCGTTTATCCGGGCCATGCGGTGGAGGAACCGGTAGTAGAGCTCCTGGGCACGAGTACTGGGGGTGCTGTTATCAAAGATGTCCCCTGCCACGAGCAATACGTCAATATCCTCATTTTCTATATATTCTGACAACCAGTTGAGAAATGATTCATATTCGTCATACCGTTTCCTGCCGTATAACGAACTCCCGAGGTGCCAGTCAGAGGTGTGGAGAATCTTCATAAAAAACACTCCTTTTTGGCAGGGGCAATCACAGATATTACGTTTCGCCTGACACCTATATAAGTTGGCGGAGCGGGGTGAAAATTAAGGCATATGTACCCGGGTACACTGTTCGTTCAGCTGATTCAGAGTGCATATCAGATGAGCCGGTTCCGGTTCATCAACCGTTCCGTAATTGACCTGAAATATGAATTGCAGGTCCAGGATAAGGAACGGTGTATGCAGACTGCCATTCATTCACTTTCTCGTGCAGGATATGGATAGGGTATACAGGCTGTTATTTATTCATTGCTGTTGTGATACTCCGGACGAAAAATATGAAATTAAAGGCGTTTGCTGATTGCCGCCCACGTATTTCCGGAGAGAAAGCTCAACGGGGCATCTTCTTCCATTTCGTGGAACATCTTCCATGGGACTGCAAATGTCATCGCATCATCGCCAAGGACCCGCATCACCTCTTTTCGTGCGGATGGGTCGGTAAGTCCCAGAACCGCCCGTTGATTTTCGCATTCTGACTCCCGGTACGGGAAGAGCATGATCTGGTGACAGCCTGCTGCAGCCGGAATTATTACAGAATTTACTCCCGGTCTCCGGTAATGGACCAGCGTGACCAGTGCCGATACCTGGTGCGGGTTCCCGCAAAAGACAACAACTTTAGGTATTTCATCTCGTGCGAGATCAGCTAGTGGTTTGAAAATGACATACGTGGCAGGGATATCCGTAATAGGGAGATTTTTGACAAATGCATCAACCAGCTCAGGAGTTTTCCGGTACCGCTCCCCGTGCAGCAGGTGCTCTCTCTGTTCGGGACGGGTTATTTTCTCAACGATATCGTTAAAATCACCCGGTGATTTACAGCTGAGTATCCCATTCGACAGGAAATACCTGAACCGCTCCATCCCGCCCGGGGAGTGTTCGAACTGGTTCCCGAATCCTGCTCCAACCCCTCCCCCGTAACACCCGAATGTTTCACGGTCGATGACTGCGGTTTTCCCAAGTGCTGCCTGTGCAAAAAGAGACATCAGGCACCCCCTGCGGCCCGGGACAAACTGGAGTGCCTTTTCGGGCTTTTCATTGCTCCAGAGTATTGCAACGGGCAAAAACCGTAGTTTCAGCAGGTCCGCAACTATGCTTTTCATAAAAGTCTCATTGGAGCGGTAGCGGATATATTTTCTGGATGAATAACCCGGTGCAGAGAACAGTTCAAATAATTTGTCTTCGCTGAAAACGAGATTATCTGTCAATTAAACTGGATAAAAAAAAGAATTATTCACGCCGGTTTATAGAAAAAGTGATGGTATTAAGAGAAACATTAGTTTTTTTTTGGTATTACAGGCAGGTAAATTAAGGGCTGGACATGGAATAAGAGGATTTCTGATTCTTTTCCTGTTTTTTCCGGATAAAATGCAGTAAATACAATTCTGAAGTAAAATATGTTTAAAAGGAAAAAGTGTTTATTTTTCCTTTTTTAATCCCCACTCAATTCGGTGAATCCGTTAATCTTTGAATTGTAGTTCATTACCTTGTCAAAGAGCGTAATATCGCCTGTTGCAGTAGATGACTCGGAATAGACGAGATCTTCAGCCTTTTGTAGCTGACCTAGAACAATCAGCGGACCTGCCCCTCCTGTATAAGCTCGTTCATATATGCATTTGCGCTTCCGGTTGCCGGGATGTCTCCGAAGCCGGTCGGTTTAATGTTATAGTTCATTTCAACGCCATGTTATCACGATTATGTAATCAACCATACTGATTTGCCAGTATCACAACAGGTATCTACATTGGTCAGAACAATTCATTACTTCTATAGAATACCAAAAATACAGCCCCGGAAAGTTCCTGACATGACCCGAAAAGAACACCAGTTTAATATCCTGCCGCTCACCGCTGATCTTGCCGGAGAAACTGCCACGGTGTACGCAGACCTTTTTGCATGCGATGAACCCCTGACCCATGCCTGTTCCGTCGATCCTGCGGTTTTCTATCCTCTGGCCACACATTACCTTGATCTCTGTGCACAGGCCGGAATGAGTTTTGTTGCACAGGAAGCAGGGACACGTGAATGTGCCGGTTTTCTCCTTGCAAGTGACGTTTGTGAGACCTGGGAAGAGAATGATCTCCAAATGGCGCAGATGTACGAGGTTTTTTCTGATTGTGTCACATTAATTGCACGGCTGGAACATGAATTTCTTAAAAAATATCCCCTGTTAAAATGTGAAGGATATCATATCGTTCAGATCGGGGTAATAACGCAGTACAGGAGAAACGGGCTCGCAACGATGCTTATAATACGTGCTCTTGAACATGCGAAAAATCATGGATACCGGGTTGCCATGGCAGAATGTACTTCACCGGCTTCCCGTGACTGTTTTTTGAAATCCGGGTTCTCTGAATTTTGTTCTGTCGCCTATAAAACGTATAACGACGGAAAAAATACCCCTTATAGCGGGCTTTCCGGTGAGATATCTCTTATGGTACGGTGGTTGTAGGAGGGCCGCGTTATCAGGAAATATTTCATAATCAATTCAGAAAAGGTACCCCGATTCGACTCCTCCATAACAGCTGACCGGCTGAAAATTTCCCGGGTGAGCCGGGATAAGAAATATAGCTGAGTACAAACCTGTACTGGCATGAGTCCCGTAGTCACCGTATAAAATGACAACTCTTATTCAGTTGTATCTGGAAAGGGAGGAATGCCATGGCAGAACCTGTCACCCTGTTTGCCCAGATGCTGGCTCTTGGTTTTTTTATCGGGTTATCAGGAGCACTTGCTCCCGGTCCGACGCTGATTGCCACGATTAACGCATCGGTCCGGGGCGGATGGACCATGGGCCCAAAGGTCACCCTCGGGCATATGCTCGTCGAACTGCTGATGGTCATCCTGATTGTCGCAGGAATAAGCAGTGTCATGGGCGAATATTCGACCATTATCGCACTTGTCGGCGGGATAGCACTCTTTATATTCGGTGTACTGACGCTTGCCGAATCGAGGAATGCCCGCCTTGATGTAATTGCAGACGAATCAACGATTACCCGGCCATTTGTCGCCGGGGTGGTTACAAGTATATCCAACCCTTATTTCTGGATATGGTGGCTGTCGGTAGGAAGTTCACTCCTCATAGGAGCTGCAGAGGGTGGCCTTGTCCCGGTCCTCGGGTTTATCACCGGTCACTGGAGTGCAGATATGACCTGGCTGACGATTGTCTCTACGGGGGTGCATAAGGGGAGGTTCCTGCTCGGTGAAAAGCAGTACCGGTGGACACTCGGGATATGTGGCCTGTTCCTGATAATTTTCGGACTGTACTACCTTTCGACGGTATGGACCTGAAAAATGACCTTCAATCAGGTCTTCGGGAATAATTTTTCATGATAAAGGTGTATTTTAACAAAATCATTCTTTTACAGGAATCAATAAAAAAAAGAAGAGATGGATGGATTACTCCATTATCTCAAGATCCATCTCGATGCCGCCGATGAGCCCGAGGACGACATTGTAAATAAATGCACCGATTGCCCCGAAGATGAACCCGAGGATTGCCCCCAGGATAAGGCCGACGACAATTGCAGCTGCCCCGACTCCGGTCGCTCCCAGTGCACCCATGCCCATACTGCTGGCAAATCCTGCCCCGAGAACAGCAACAAGGATCCCCCAGATAAGGCCGTAAATTGCGCCGATAACTGTGCCGAATTTGGCGACGGTCATTACGCCAAAACGTTTGATAATCGTGGTTTTTAATGCCATGATAGTTGACTACTCCTGCCATGCTGATAAATATATCTCAGGAACGGGGTGCATTCTGACAAATCCGGAATACTCCTTTGACCGCCACTATCTGTTCACCAGATATATCGTCTGGGAGAGGATCTCTGGCTTATCCGGTATGAATGATACAGCTTATTTCCTGTGACCGGAATTTTTTTCAAAAAATGTGCAGAATTCCCCGCACCGGGTGCATCCCCTGCTGCACGGCTCGACATGGATCGTAACAATGGCCCGCGGGTACTCAAGTTTCAGATCAGATTCGAGATGTTCAGCAAGGTCATGTGACTGGCTGACTGATATCTCCCCGGGCATGACAAGGTGAAAGTTGATGAAGAGGTCCGGACCCGAACGCCGTGTCTTGAACCTGTGGAAACCGGCATATTCGCTGGAATGTTCGCATATAATCTCTTTTATCCTCGTCTCGTCCTTTTGTGGGATGCTGTGATCTATCAGGTCTGAAAATGAGCGCTTCGTCAGGTCATATGCGGCCTTCATGATCACGATTGCAACGCCAATGGCGATGAGCGGGTCAAAGAGCGTGATTCCTGTCAGCCTGATAAGAATAAGGCCAAAAAACACGCCAAGAGAGGTATATACATCGGTCCTGAGGTGCCATGCATCACTCTCGAGCGCGATAGACTCGGACTCTTTTGCAACTTTCATAAGCCGTTGCGAGACTCCCCAGTTTACAAGGGCAGAAATACCCATCACCGCTATTCCTGCAAAGAGGAGTCCGGGAGAAAAATGTTCGGGAGCTTCCCCGAGAAGCTTGACGACCGCTTCCCTGATAATAAGGATAGCCGCAACAAAGATGAGGACCGCTTCAACCAGGCCTGAAATGTCTTCAAACTTCCCATGCCCGAACTGGTGGGCTGCGTCCGGGGGTTCAGATGATTTCCGTACCGAAAAATAGGCGATGACCGCTGCAAGGAGGTCCATTGCAGAGTGAATGGCTTCCGATATGATACTGACGGATCCGATGGCAATACCGACGACCAGTTTCATGATGACAAGGCCGGCATTTGACAGAACAGAGAGCCGGGCTGTTCTCTCCTTTACCTGTTCAATGGATTCGGTATCTGCCGGGTGGGTCATCGTATGTTTTACATATTCGTCATCTCTCTACTTCAGGATATTGTACCTGTGAGGTATAAACAAACGTATGAGCTGATCGGGCACTCATAAGACCTGGTGTCTTAGTCAATGGTACTATTAATTCAGACATGCAATGGATATATGAAATGATGAATGGGACATCTGTTGCAGCAATGCTCTCCAGGGTGAGGGAAAACCGGCCCCTCATCCATCATATTACCAACAACGTGACGATAAATGACTGCGCAAATATTACGCTCTGTGCAGGTGCCGCACCGGTAATGGCAGAAAGTGATCACGAGGTCGCAGAGATGGTGACGATGGCGGGGGCTCTTGTCCTCAATATCGGTACACTCTCGTCGGTCCAGGTAGACGCGATGCTCATCGCCGGACAGAAAGCAAATGAACTCGGGATACCGGTCATCCTTGATCCCGTGGGTGCAGGGGCCACGAGCTACCGTACCGGGACGACCCTCCGCCTCCTTGCCTCTCTCAAAATTTCTGTCCTGAAAGGGAATGCCGGGGAGATCGGGGTGATTGCAGGATCGGGTGGAAAAGTCAGGGGTGTCGATTCAGCCGGCCTGACCGGAGATCCGGTCGAGACCGCCAGAAAATGTGCCCTGACCACAGGGTGTACAGTTGCGATGACAGGGCCTGATGATATCATCACTGACGGACGTCGCGTCTTTGTCGTAAAGAACGGACATCCGATGATGGACCGCCTTTCAGGCACCGGGTGTATGGCGGCGTCTGTCACCGGGGCCTTTGCAGCAGTCTCTGATGATTATACCGAATCGTCTGCTGCGGCACTTGCAGTATTCGGAAGGGCCGGAGAGATCGCATCAGGCAAGGCAGAAGGTCCTTATTCCTTCAGGACAGCGCTCTTTGACAGTCTTGCATCAATTGCTGCTGCTGATATCGCATCTCACACCCGTATTACGGAGTTGTAAAGTGTATCAGTATGGCGTATGACCTCTATATCGTCACCGACGACAGACCCACGAGAAAGACCCCGCTGGCGGACCTGGTCAGGCAGGCTATCGAGGGGGGTGCCGACATCATCCAGTACAGGGACAAAACGAGCACCTGCAGGGTCATGCTCGAAACAGCCCTTGAACTGCGGAAGGTTACGCGTGATTACGGGATACCCCTGGTCATCAATGACCGGCTCGACATTGCCATCGCATGCAGGGCAGATGGTCTTCACGTCGGACAGAACGATCTCCCTGTCCCGGCGGTGAAAAGCGTCTCACATTTTAGTGGTATTGTCGGAGTGTCAGTCGGCTCTCCTGAAGAGGCCGTTCGTGCAGAAGAGGAGGGAGCCGGGTATGTTGCACTCAGCCCGCTCTTTTCGACACCGACGAAAACGGATGCCGGAGCCGGTCACGGCCTTTCCGTCCTCCGGGAAATACGAAATGCGGTATCAGTCCCGGTGATCGCCATTGGCGGGATTGGCCGGGAAAATGTCAGCGATGTCATTGCACACGGGGCGGACGGCGTTGCAGTGATCTCTGCAGTTTTTGGGAAAGATGACGTCAGGAGTGCTGCACAGGAACTGAAATCACTTATTTCCGCAGCAAAGGCTCATCGGCCCTGAAATAATCCCTTTACTTTTACGTGCGGATTACAGCATTATTTCTTTTTGCATGATATGTCCGGGCAGTTTCCCCTAATGCCCGGGCAGGATGAATTTCGCCGCCGCCGGACGGCACCAGGGCGGTGATTCAGTGACTATTTGCCACCTCCTAAAAGTGTTGTTCTTCAAAAAATCAATACAAAACAGCGAAGGGGAAAAAACTGCGACAGAAAATTTTCAAGGGGACGATGGTATTCCCCGGACTCGAGGGTCAGGATATAGTCACTGCCAGGCTCGACATTGGCCTGTTTCGGGAACCGGACAGAAAAGTTATTCAGGCGAAGTCAGTCAATTCACCCCCGGCGGGCTGAAAAGTAATAGCAGCATGTACATTAAATGTATATATCTCTCTTTCAGACTCTCATGGACCGGTCAGGTCTGTTCTCTCTTTAAGATCTCGTCCATACTTCCGCTCCTGAACCCCTCAAGATCGAGAGTTATATAAAGAAAACCAGCGTCCTTCAGTTTCCGGACGATCCAGTCCCTCTTCTGCATGGCTCTCTCCATCTCACCCGGCAGAAGCTCGATACGTGCTATAGTGCCGTGGCTTCTCACACGGAACCGTGTCAGCCCGGCAGACCACAGGGCAT
The DNA here is from genome assembly GCA_002503825.1 of Methanoregulaceae archaeon UBA467. Lineage (GTDB taxonomy): Archaea > Halobacteriota > Methanomicrobia > Methanomicrobiales > Methanospirillaceae > UBA467. The sequence goes on along the minus strand of DASP01000014.1, from coordinate 55,603 downwards.
CTTCGGCCTGCTCTGTCATAGCCAGTTTTTCCGGCGTAATGACCTCGTCATAGGGAATACGGGAAGCAAGACATGCCGATGAGGGCTTAGCTGAAAAATAAAGGTTCAACTTTTGTGCAATCTCCCTGATCTCTTCTTTTGAAATTCCGGCAACCAGATAGGGGTGCAGGATTCCCTCCTCATCACTGGCCTGTATTCCCGGCCTGTACTCTCCGCTGTCAGAGGTATTCAGCCCATCTGCAACCGACGCGTAGCCGTGTTTTGCTGCATATTCTTTCAGGATGACTGCAGCCTTTTTTTTACAGGAATAGCACCTCTCAGGCGGATTGCTGCAGAACGTCGGGTCACTGAGAATTGGAAACGGGATGATACGGCATTCGATCCCGATAGTCTCTGCCATATGGACTGCTCCTGAAATTTCACGCTGCGGGATGAGGGGACTTGATAATAGCACACATATCGCACGCCCACCCGCTGAATCGTGGGCTACTGCTGCAAGCACCCCGCTGTCCACACCGCCGGAAAATGAGATGATCATTGGTCCGTTATCCGCGATATACTGCCTGAGGATGAGTAACTTTTCTTCAACAGAGGTCATTGTTTCACGTACCTGAAAAGAAATCCGCACTTTTGCTATGTTTACTTCCACGTTAACATATCTGTCATAATCCATCGGGCAGATTAAATTACTTCACGTGTTTTTTGCGGTATGCATAATTCCGGCAGGGAGTATCAGATAATACCGAGTGCGACCAGTTCTTCGGTCTCTTCCTCGTCCTCGTCATCATCCTTCTTTTGTTCCCGGTCCGATTTCACGTAGGAAGTCTTTTTTCCGGTCCTGATATTCCGTATCCAGTCTGAAAACCACATCTTCAGCTTTGTCCATTGAGGGTTGTGGGACTATAAACATATAAAGTAATACCTTCATCCTGTACGAGCGGCATTTTTAATGTCTGACTTAATACCTGTAAAACGACATGCCCCTCCTGAAATAAGCATATAAATCACATTATCATATATATCACGGAGCAGACATTCACAGGATTAGAAAAGTGTCCACTATTGCTGACCGGTGAAACGGCAGCAGGAAAAACCCCGGAGCCAAGCAATGGAACGCCAGAGCGATGAATTTACAGACATGATTCACTGGCATTCACTGCCGATTGAGGATGTCTATGAAAAGCTCTGCACCTCACCGGCCGGATTGTCGCAGGAAGAGGCAGAAAAGCGGCTTATCCAGTACGGGAAAAATGAACTTCCTGCAAAAAAGCCGCCTGGTCCTGCGGTACTCTTTCTCCGACAATTTAAAAGCCCGCTTATCTATATTCTCCTTGTTGCGGCGATTATATCGTTTCTTATCGGCGATGTAAAAGACGGGCTGTTCATTCTTTTTGTAGTCGTTTTGAATGCCGGAATCGGAACGGTCCAGGAATGGAAGGCAGAACAGAGTGCCGGGAAACTGCAGCGCCTGTTTCAGATCCAGGCACGGGTTCACCGTGGAGCGACAACACACCGGATCGAGGCGGCATCCCTTGTACCCGGGGACCTTGTATCGCTTGAATCAGGCGACCGGATCCCTGCCGATCTCAGGCTCATTCATGCGGCACGCCTCAGCATCAACGAATCGGTACTGACCGGGGAATCAGTGCCGCAGGAGAAATTCCTGTCTGTGATCCCGGTAGATACAACACTCGCGCTCAGGACCAACATGGTGTATGGCGGCACCATTGTTACCTCAGGCCGGGGAATCGGCGTGGTGACTGCGACCGGCACCCGGAGCGAGGTTGGTTTGATTGCCCACACGGTAGCAGAGACCGAGGCTGCAAAACCTCCGCTCCTTTTGAGGATGGAGAAATTCTCCCTTCAAATCGGCATCCTTGTCGTGCTGGCAAGTGCTCTCATGGCAGGGGTGTCACTCATGCAGGGAACCCCGTTTTCTGAGGTGTTCTTCCTCGCCGTCGCACTTGCAGTGTCGGCAATCCCTGAGGGCCTTCCTGTGGCAATAACCGTTGCCTTATCGATCGGGGCGTCAAGGATGGCGCAAAGGAATGTCATTGTCAGACGTCTTACCTCGGTGGAAAGCCTTGGCAGCTGCACGATGATTGCTACTGACAAGACCGGCACGCTTACCGTCAACCAGCAGACGGTCACACGTCTCATTCTTGCATCAGGTGAGAATATTACCGTAAGCGGGGCCGGGTACGAGGGGAAAGGAGACGTTTCGGACAGTAACGGAAAACCCATTTCACCCGGGATACTTGTCCGTGTCAGAGAGATCGCAGAGACAGGCACAATATGTAATGACGGGAGCCTGTTTGCCGAAGGGGAACAGTGGATCTCGAACGGGGACTCCATGGATGTAGCACTCCTCGCCTTTGCATACAAGACCGGCATTGAGCCGGACCGGGTACGGAGCGATATAAGGGTCCTGCACGAGGTCCCGTTCGAACCGGAACGAAGATACCAGGCAGTCTATTTCACCAGCGGAGAATCCGGAACGGAATCTCCCGGGATAGCCGTGAAAGGGGCGGTAGAGGCGGTGCTTCCCTACTGTTCCTCTCTTTCATCTGCAGAAGGAGTGACACCCTGTGACCATGAACGGATCCAGCAACTCCACACGGTTCTGACCGGACAGGGCTTTCGTGTCCTCGCCATCGCCCGGGGATCACTTCCGCAGTTACCTCAGGAACCTCTCGAACTGGAAATGGTCAGGCCCGCCCTTACCCTTCTCGGCCTTGTCGGTTTTATTGACCCTGTACGGCCGGATGTGCCCGAAGCAGTCAGGAAGGCAAAACAATCCGGTGTCGATGTCGTCATGATTACCGGGGACCATCCCGGTACCGCACTGGCAGTGGCGAGGGAGCTGTACATTGCGGATGACGAATCACAGGTAATATCCGGAGCAGAACTGGCCGCGATAGGCTCACCCGATCTCCCTGAGTTCAACCGGGTCGTGGCAGGGGGACGGGTATTTGCCCGGGTCAGCCCTGTCCAGAAACTCGAGATTGTCAATGCACTGATACGAAACGGTCATTTTGTAGCGGTCACCGGTGACGGTGTGAATGATGCCCCTGCTCTCCAGAGGGCAAATATCGGGGTGTCCATGGGATCAGGCAGTGATGTTGCAAAAGACACCTCTTCGATGATTATCACAGATGATGATTTTTCCTCGATAGTTGCCGGGATCGAGGAGGGCAGGTATGCATACGACAATATCAGGAAAGTTACCTATCTCCTCATCTCGACAGGGTTTGCAGAGATAATTCTCTTTACCCTTGCGCTCATCGCCGGCTTTCCCCTGCCTCTTCTCGCGGTACAACTGCTCTGGCTCAATCTTGTGACGAATGGTATCCAGGATGTTGCCCTTGCGTTTGAGAAAGGCGAGCCCGAATCCATGTTAAGACCTCCCCGAAATCCCGGGGAAGGAGTATTCAACCGCCTGATGGTACATCAGACACTGCTTTCCGGGGCCGTTATAGGCCTCCTTGCGTTCTCCACGTGGTACTGGCTCCTGCAGAGCGGGTGGGACGAGTCATCAGCCCGGAACATGGTCGTCCTCTTAATGGTCCTGCTCGAGAATTTCCATGCCCTGAACTGTCGTTCGGAATACCGGTCGGTCTTTAAAATACCCCTTAAAAGTAATTATTTTCTTATCCTCGGAATCGTGCTCGCCCAGTGCATACATATTCTGGCGATGAATGTCCCTTTTATGGCCGAAGTGCTCAGGTTATCCCCGGTTTCGCTCCAGGACTGGACAATCCTCCTCATTATTGCGTCGGTAATCCTCGCTGTAATGGAGGTATTCAAATGGTACGCCCGGTCGGGAGCGGCTGTGCCTGCGGATATCCGTTAAGGGGCTGACCTGTTGAACAGATGTCCCGGTATTCCTGCATTTAATGAATCTGTCTTCATAAATAGTCCGATAAACCTGATTATCGCCGGATTTCCGGCAGGAGTTATCAAAAGAAAATGTCTCGCGTTCAGCAGGACCTCAGGATAAATCCCGTGCAGCAACAGCCATGCAATGCGAATTACTATATATTTAAGGAATAAATAAGAATTCCATGGCAGAAAATACATCCAATCCAGGTCCACTGCGCATAATAGCCGCAGTAATCCTTGGTATATTTGTCGGTTTTTTCATTTTCTTTGGTATTGCGCTGGTCATCGGTGCATTCAATGATGCGACCGGGATGAATATAGCGATCAGCACGAGTGTGAACATGGCCGAAAATATCCTGAGTGCCGTTTTGCTTGCAGTCATCATTATCATCTGCATCGGCCTCTTTGTCTGGAAGGTCTACACAACCCCGCCGTATAAGCCGGAATCCGGTGAGGAAGGCTGAGCCAGGGATAATAATTGTTGTCCGGGAGTAAAAGAGTCCCCTTTTATCGCTCGGATGGCCATATCTCTTTTTTACCACGGAAGTATTACTGATTGCATGGACCTCACATGTACGGAGGACAGGGTACGGTTCATATTGGCAGGCGAATCAGATCTCGTGCGATTGAACGAGCTTGTAAATGAACCTGAAATCGTACGGTACCTCAACCTCATCCCCCCGGTACCCTTTCAGAAGACCCACGACTTCTGGATATTCGTACAGGGCCGGGGATCGCTTCTCTGGTGCATAAGGGACGGAGAAAGAATAATTGGTGTTATCGGGGCCCTGCCAGAGGATCCAGGCACAAAAATCTCGCATGTTGCGGTTTTCTTTATTTATCTTGAACAGGCCTGCTGGGGAATGGGTATCGGAGAAAAAGCCATGCGTTTTCTTGAAGATGAGGTCAGGGACAGGGGGTACTCGCGGCTCGAATGTTCGGTTGCAGCACCTAATTCCAGGGCACTCCGCCTTTATGAAAAAGCAGGTTTTACCCGTGAAGGTGTAAAGAGGAAAGCGTTTCGTGATGATGACGGGTATGTTGATCTCGTCGTGATGGGAAAACTGCTTGACTGAAGGTCAGTTCCGGAGAATGGATGAACTGGAGGGGGCATTATCCTGCTGGCAACGGTGCCCTCCAGGTATGCGACGAGCTCTTTTAATGAGAGGACTTTTCCCTTCAGCTCATCCCTTTCATTCGTAGCCATTTTATTCCGTCTCTTTTTCATTGGCATTCAGCGGACGATCGGGTGGAATACCGTATCGCAACGCCTTGCCCTCCACAGGACATGCATCGATGCACCGGTGGCAGAGATAGCACTCGGATTTTAAATCTGAGCGTTTCGATTCATCAGTCGGGCACACCCGCTCGCATTTTCCGCATTCTATGCATGCATCGGTCCGGTATATTTTTAAGCGAGCAGGTGCTGCTGCGACCTGGAAAAGGAGCCCGGTCGGACAGATTATCCTGCAAAATGGGCGATAGATGAAGAGAGAAATAACGAGGACTGTAACAAAGACCAGTGACGTTGCGGTAATGGCAAGTGAAAAAAAGGATTTTATTCCAAACAACTGGATCAGACCTGTCGAAAAGAGGAATGCTGCTGCGATAATCCCGAGAAAAACAATCAACCTGATGATAGTCAGGGTTTGTTTCTGCCTTATCACAATTTTTTTGAGAGGTATATGATAAACCAGTTCCTGCAGCGCACCGATTGGACAGAGATACCCGCAAAAATGCCTGCCAAAGATGAATGCAAGGACAACCATGAATATGACGCCAAAGAACACTGCGGGGACAGCTGGTCCTGACTCTGCCCCTGCCCCGGTAACGGGACTGGTCCCGGTGGCACCCCTGACCAGTGCATCCTGGAACTGCACCGGGAGCATCGGGGAAAAGATCAGGAACCCGAGCAACGATGTGAGAAAAAGAAACAGAAATTGAACATTTTTCCCGAACCTGCCCGTACGCCAGAGCCATGCACCAATAAAAATAGAAATTATTGCGTATACAATACCTATCACCTGGAAGGCGGAATTATCATAAAATGCCATGCTGCCTGGTACACCTCTCTTATAATCAGTATGGCTTACCACAACTATAAAATTGTTGCAACTATGATAGTAACACAATGGGAGATCTTATCCGGAACCTCACCAGCCTCGGGTTAAAAGAGTACGAAGCACGGGTGTATGCCGGGCTTGTCGGTCTGGGCGAAGGAAATGCCCGACAGATTCACGAGGTGAGCAGGGTTCCACGCCCTCGTGTCTATGATATCCTTCAGTCACTGGAAGAGAGAGGATGTGTGGAAGTCAGGCAGGGGACTCCGCTGCTCTATCGTCCGGTCGACCCCGTACGGGTGATTGCGGACCTGAGCGGAAGGATAAAGGAAGCTGCACGGGAGAGCGTCGAAGCCCTTGAGACAATCTCAATCGAGGCCCGGCAGAACTTCTCCCCTATCTGGTACCTGAAGGGGGACTGGAGCATCCGCCGCAACCTCACCGCCCTTGTCGGGGACTCCCGGGATGTTATTTCGTTTTTTGTCATCAGGCCCGGACTCGCGATGGAATACAGGGATATATTAGGCACCATCCGCCGGGGGGTCAGGCTTAAAATTTTATTCCCTGCAGGGGCTGATGACTGCATAGGGATACCGGGAGCGGAACTCTTCCCGATAACGCAGTTCTGCCCACTTTTTACCGAAAAGATTTACAAAAAGATTTTCGCCGGCGAGATCCGGAAAGAGCGAAACTTATTTCGTTTTGAAGGAATCGTTCTCTCTGATGACAATGAGATGATGATCATATACGATATGAACGGCGAACGGATGTCAGTCATCGTCACACTTCCGTTCATTACCGGCGTACAGGGTCTTTTTCTCGAACAGATGTGCCATACCGCAGCCGCAGATAAATCAGCAGAAGAGTAAGTGGTTGATTCCATGAAGATTACAAAATTTGCAGATTCCGTATCACAGCCAAATCCACATCACGTGGATGCCCGCAAAGTTTACGATTCACCGCATGCACTGACCGTTATCATTACGCTCCAGCCGGGAGAGTCCCTGAAAAGACATATGACCCCGGTCGATGTCTTTTTTTATGTCCTTGAGGGTATCGGGACCGTCGAGATCGGTGATGAAAAAGTCACGGTTGGCAGGGATACCCTTGTCGAAAGTCCGGCACGGATCCCGCACCGCTGGATAAACGAATCAGGGGACCTCTTCAGGGTTATGGTCGTAAAAGTACCGAAACCGACCGAGGAGACAAAACTCCTCTGAAAAAAATAATTCTTTATTTTTATTCCGCCCTGTTTTTCAGGTTTCATCCGGGTCACGGGAATGTCCCTTCATCTACGACCTCGTATCCGGACAAAAAAAAGTAACCCTGCTTTAGAGATGTGAAATTAAAATTCAGGTTAGAATTTATCTCTTTTTCCGGGAGATTAGTTTAGTCTGGTATGTCAGCGGAATCAAATCCCAAACATTATCTTTGATAAAACAGACGAATAAACCGGGGGTGTGGTTTGATTAATGTACTGTATGTAGGTGTTAATCCGGATTCTCATGCATCTGCATATCAGTACATTGGACAAAACAGCACCATAGAGATAAAATCCGCCTTTTCAGAGCAGGAAGCACGTTTAATACTACAACTTGATTCAATCGATATCATCATCGCCGATATGATCACCCCTGATGAAAAGATCGCTTCATTTTTCAGGGAAGTCAGAAAGTCCCGGGATATCCCCTTTATCCTGATATCGGGTACGTCCTGCGAGGTATATCTGTCAGAAGGCGCCGGGAATGGTCCTGACGCCTGTCTCGTACGGTCAGATGGTGACGAGATGTTCTATAGCGGAATTGCTGATATGGTTAGCATGGCTGCCGGCAATAGAAAACAGGCAGACTCAGAGGGGCGGGTACGGAACAATTACAACGAGCCTGCCGGGAAAACCGGGGCCCTTCTCATGAACGAGGAGAAATTCCGTATCATTTTTGAAAAATCACCGGTTGCAATTGCACTTGTCGGACCTGATTCCTATTTCAGAACGGTGAACAAAAAATTCTCAGAACTGCTCGGGTATGGTCAGGAAGAACTGATGAAGATGACCTTCCATGACGTGACACACCCTGCGCATATCGACTCCGACATATCAGTGATGAAGGATGTTATTACCGGGAAAAAAGATGAATACCAGGCCGAAAAACGATATATCAGAAAAGATGGAACGGTTGTCTGGGGAGCTTTGTCTGCGTCGGCCATAAAGAACAAGCAGGGCCGGGTTGTCGCGATCATTGCCCATGTTGATGATATATCTGAGCGAAAAATCGCAGAAGAGGCGCTTGCACAATCCGAAGACCTCCACCGGAGCCTTTTCCAGGCCTCTCCAAGCGGGATAGTCCATATCGGCAATGACGGAAGAATCACCGCTTCATCGCCGGTAGTGCTTTCCCTTTTGCATGCCCCGTCTTACGAAGAAGTAAACGGAACATCCCTCTTTGAGTGGATAGTTCCCGAAGATCACGAAAGGGTTCGGAATGACATCGGAAAAATGCTGAAGGGAGATGCCTGCATCCCTGCAGTCTACCGGATCATGAGGAAAGACGGCTCTCAATTCTCAACAGAGATCAGTGCCGCCCTTGTCTACCGGAAGGATGGAAGTATGAACGGGATGGTCGCTCTCATCCGGGACATTACCGAACGGATAACTGCCGAGAATGCACTCAGGGAGAGCGAAGAAAAATACAGGACCCTGGTGGAAAACTTAAATATCGGAATATTCCGGTCATCATACAATAAGGCCGGGACAATTATTGAAACAAATACTTTTTTTGCCCGTTTATTCGGTTTTGCATCAAAAGAGCAGTTGCGGGGAGTATCGTTAAAAGATTTTTATGCAAACCCTGATGACCGGGCTGACCTCTACAAGGAGACTAATTCCTCAGGATATATTGTACGCAGGGAACTGCAGATGTGTAAAAAAGACGGGTCTGTCTTCTGGGTTTCAATTACTGCCAACCTGCCAGGTTTTCCCGATAAAGCTCCCCGTGTTGTCGATGGCATCATCGAGGATATATCAGAGAGAAAACATACTGAAGAGATAGTCCGATCTGCCAACCGGAAACTCAACCTCCTCTCAAGCATTACCCGCCATGATATCCAGAACCAGCTGATGGCCCTTCAGGGATACCAGGAACTGCTTCGCGATCATCTTTTGGGAACAGCGGAAAGGGAACTCCTCGACAAGCAGATCCATATAACATCTGCAATAGGGAGGCAGATCCTCTTCACCCGTGAATACCAGCAGATGGGAATAGAAGCCCCTGTCTGGCAGTCAGCTGGTGATATCATTGAAAAAGCACGTTCCCTGGTCAATATCGGGGATATCGAATGGGATAACCGTGTCAGCGATATTGAAATCCTTGCTGATGCGATGCTTGTCAAGGTCTTTGTCAACCTTATAGAAAATGCGGTACGTTACGGCGATACAATCAGGAGGATCAATTTTTACACCAGTTACACACCTGAAGGGCTCGTCCTTGTGTGTGAGGATGACGGGACCGGCATTCCTGAGAATGAGAAAGAAAAAATTTTTCTGAGAGGATTCGGCCGGAACACAGGCCTTGGGTTATTTCTTGCCCGGGAAATTCTCACCATAAGCGGAATTTCAATAAGAGAGACCGGGGAGCCCGGAAAAGGGGCCCGGTTTGAGATGGGTATCCCGCCGGGTTCTTCCCGGAATACATCAGGTTCATGCTGATTTTGACGTAAATGCACCTTCAACAGCATATTTAACATCTATTTTCGCTTAGATCCACTTATTTGTCCGGTCACTGGGGAGGTTTGTTTTGATACTTGTCCTGTATGTTGATGACGAAGAGTCAATTCTTGCGCTGACACGGCGATCACTTGAAGATACCGGCATTTCCATCTCCCAGACCAGTTCAAAAGGTGAAGGAGCCCGGTTTGAGATACGCGTTCCGCCCGGGACATACCGTTTTACCTGAAAAATAAAACACGCCCGCCTCATATATTCACGCCTGCGATAAGAATTTCAGCAAATCCGCGATCTCTGTATACGGCAAGAATCTGATACTCCACGGGTCTCATTTTCGCATCTGTTCACTTTCACCGTGCATGGTACCGGTGCTATTTTCACGGGAATCCCTGGATATGCATGGGAAAAGAGATTGTGCCTGTCCGCTGCCCGGCATGCGGATCCCTCCTGACAGGACCTTCATCATCTCCGTGTATCTGGGAATGCAGGTATTATCTCTGCCGGGCGGTCTTCCCTGTGCAGCCCTGCCATGGAAAGCAGGAAAAACCCGGTGTATGGAGGGATAAAACGGAATAAACTGACTATTCTAAGATTTATCTGTTCTCTGAAATCTGATGTTCAGGTACGGACGTCTCTCCGTCCTTTTCAGTATCAGGTATTGTATCAATGGCCGGGAACCGAAGCATGTACCGAAGCCCCCCGGCCGTGGACAGGTTCCGCATCTCCCTGCTCATCCGGGCAATCAGGTCCCGTACCACGACACGTTCTTCCACCTCCCCCGATTCTTTTACAAATGCGAGACGGTGTATTGAATAGATGCCAATTAAAAATGCAAAGAAGAAGAAGAAGTCCCAGTACTGGAGATCAAAGGTCTGGAACGCAAACACGGCACCGGGACTTCTCCAGTTCAGTGTCAGTGACAGCTCGGCTGCAGCAAAATAATCAACGAACATACCGCCGATGATCGGGGCAATCCCGGCTGCAAGAGAGTTGGTAATATTGATAGTGGCAAGGTATGAAGTCGCTCCCCCCTTTGGTGCCAGTTTAAGCCCGATATTTGCCGACGCCAGGGTCACACCGGCAGTCGACAGTCCCATCAGGACATGGAGCACGACGAGCAGGGGGAGGGTCAGGAGATGTCTCTCAGGCATGGTCGTAAACGTCCAGCCAAGAATACAGAGCATAAACAGTGGTCCTGCAACGCGTAAAACCGATTTATTGCTGTACCTGTCGGCAATATTCCCCCATAACTGGTAGGATATAACACTCACCCCCTGGCTGAGCACGGCAAGAATAATCACGAGGGTAAGGTCCAGGCCAACCCGTGTGAGGAGGTATACGGTAAAAAAAGGGGCAGCGAGGTTCACCGCAAAATTCCATGAACCTACAAATGAGATGAGCCGGGAGAAGTTCTCGTCTGAGAACGCAGCCCTGACCTGCCGGAAGAGCGAGGGTGTATCCGCAACCCGGATGAGTGGTTCCGGCATCCGTGCCATGAGCCATATATCGATGAGACCCGCAATGAATCCGGCGATAAAAATAAACGAATATGCAAAAGTGACGGGGACGGAGAAATGAGTCTGCCAGTAATCAATAAAAATACTGGCACATAGCGAGAGGACGGCACCAAGAGCCATTGCAAGGGCCATCCGTTTTGAAAAAAAAGCGCCGAGGATCTCAGCCGGGACGAGGTCACGCATCCATGAACTCCAGCTGCAGTGTGAAACGGCTGATACGGAGCCATAGAATATAAGCGATACGACCAGGACCGCAATACCTGCAGCGGGCCCGAAGACAAAGGGAATGAGCGCGACTACAATCCATGAAAGCCGTGCGATAAGCGATGCAGAAATACAGATAAGCCGCCTGTTCCGGAGCCGTTCAACCAGGGATATGGCCGGCATCTGGATGAGTTCAGCAAGCGGCGGAATGGCAGCCAGGAGCCCGATGACCGTATTGGATGCGCCAAGACTGAGGGCAAACGCGACAAGAAAAATACCCCCGGTGAGGGTTACCATCGCCTGTGTCGCAAGGCCGTCCCGAAGAACGATTGAAAGTCCCTTTGTGACTTCTTCACCGGTCAGGTGTTCCCTGGGTGCGAGAAGCGTCATGATCCCGGGAAAAAGACCGGGAACCGTGTCAGCCGGTCCCGACAGGCAGGATGGTCTGAAGTCCGCATACGGTATCTGTGGTCAAGGGTTTCAGATATATATTTCCTTTCCTGATACTATCAGGAATCAAAATGGAAACAGATCCCTCATGCCCGCAAAATAATCCCCGGTATCCTGGTGAAATAATGTAATCGGGCATCTTTTCTTGACGTTTCCCGACAGTAATGGTGTGTCGATGATAAATAAGTGACCCCTTCAAAGGCATGAATGATAAAATTTATGCATAAATCCTCATATTGCATTCCTTTTTCTTTGTTATCCTGTCCGGGCGGTATGAGAAAATGTTTGAGGAGATGCCAGGAAGGCATGAATTTTTTAAGTATTCAGACATAGCGGTAAATTCCGGGATTTATGGGAAAATACCTGCTTCTCAACCGGCACATATCCTGCAGGAGGATATCGCGACATGGAAAAGCATTAATCCTGCAGAATTAAATTCAATTCATGTCACCACGTCATAACCCTGACACTGATCCCGGCCAACACCATACCGGCACAAAAAAGAGCCCGGATAAGGAACGCAAAGAAGACGAGGACCAGCACCATCCTTATGACCATCTTCACCCGCACCCGGAGCATCATCCCCAGAAGAAACCTGACCTTCCTCCAGTGCACACCCCCCATTCTCATCCGCATGAAGAGGACCTCGGCCCGCACACGAATCAGCCCGGCCCGATAAAACCTGAAAAAAAGATTACAAAGACGGGGAAGAAGATTTAAAGGTAATCCCTGTCTATAATTTTCAGGAGATCCTAAATTGCGTCCTGCCTGCATCATGGCAGAACCAGGATACACATTGAGTCCTGTATGATAAAAATTTCATCTGTTCTTTTCATACGACGGGCCTGAAATAAAATACCCGGTATACTTTCCCTTTCAAGTGACATATCTGATTCATACCCGGGAGGACAGAAAAAGTATTATCAGGCCCCGGGTTCTGTCCCTTATAGAGACTGGAGATGAAACATCCTTATGGTGACGTTTATTATTGTAGGAAATTTCACCCCTGCGGGTCTGGGCAGGGTGAAGAATGTGACAGAGTGTATTCTTGAAATGAAGACACAGTTGAACGGGGTCGGCGGGGAGATAACAAATCTTTACTACACACTCGGGCACTATGATTTTGTGGCATTTGCAGAAACCCCTGATGAAAAAGCGATGTTAAAGGCGATGATGGAGATTGCCCATCTCGGGTTTGCAAAAACCGAAACACTGCTTGCGATACCGGCTAAAGACGTCGCAGAGATGACTACAACCCGTACACATCCTTAAAACTTCTGCTCTCTGCAGGGGCCCATGCGTGAGGCATCTGACCATTTCATTACCTTGAATACCGGGTAAAGAGAGATGATCAAAAATGTATGGATGGAGAGGAACAATACTCCGGGTAAATTTAACGAACAGGACGATAACAAAAAAACCTCTTGATCCCCTTTACGCAAAAAAATTCCTGGGCGGGCGTGGGTTTAACTCCCGGGTCCTGTGGGAAGAGATACGGGCCGGCACCGATCAGCTCGGCCCCGGTAACGTTCTTTGTTTTGCACCCGGAATGCTGACCGGGACTTCCCTCGCCTTTACCGGGAGGCTTTCGGTCAGTACGCTCTCGCCTCTCACCGGGATCCTTGGCGATGGCAGTGGCGGCGGCGAATGTGCATGGCACCTCAAGCGTGCCGGATATGACCAGCTTGTCATCACAGGCAGGGCCGCAGTTCCCTCATACCTTCTCATCGATGACGATAACGTTGCCATCTGCGATGCAGGAGACCTGTGGGGACGTGATACGTGGGAAACGACCACACTCCTGAAAAGAGAACATGGTGAACATATCAGCGTTGCCTGTGCAGGCCCGGCAGGGGAACGGCGTGTCAGGTTTGCATCAACCATCATCGACAGGTATGCATCAGCAGCTCCCGGAAGCGGGGCGGTATTCGGCTCAAAGAACTTAAAAGCAGTCGTGATACATGGTACCGGACGGGTTGAACTCGCCCGTCCCGACAGTTTCCGTGACCTTGTGCACGAGGATTCAACATTTTTCAGGGAATCCGATTTCTTCCATGACCCTGTCGGCACGCACGGGTCTCTTATCGGCGTTGAGAACTGGAGGCCGGCATTCCGGAACAGCCAGGAACGGTGGGAGCACGACGATGTTCCGGCTGACCTTCGGTCAGGTGCGTGGAAAGAGTATGAGATCGGACGGACCGGATGTCACGGCTGCCCTGTCCGGTGCAAGAATGTATTCCGGATACCTTCGGGAGACCATTCGGGAGAGGTCGGAGAGGCGCTTGAATACGAGGCTGTCCACTGGCTCGGGACAAACAGCGGAATCCTTGACCCGGTTGCCATAATGGAGATGTCAAACCTCGCCAACCGTTACGGTATGGACATCATCGGTCTCGGGAGCGTGATTGCATATGCCAAGGAACTCTATGAGAAAGGACTCCTTACCCTGCAGGACACCGGGGGCATCCCGCTTGAATGGGAGGATGCAGAAAGCCAGATAAGGCTCATTCACATGATTGCCCGAAGGGAAGGGTTTGGGGACCTCCTTTCGGAAGGCATGAACGGTCTTGCAAAAAAACTCGGGGGCGAAGCAGCGGCATACTGCTTTGATGTCAAGGGAGTGAGCAGGGGTGTCTACCCTGCCGGGATATACAGCCTCGCACATGCCACTTCTACCCGTGGTGCCGATCATCTCAGGGGAAGGACGTGGGCCCTTGGTGAGAATGAACCTGATCTTTATGAGGAACTCGTCAGGAAAGGGTATCTTACAAATGACCCTGCAGGTGCACTCCTCGCCGGTGAGCGGGTCACTACACTCGCAGATGCCCTCGGTCGGTGCAAAGGTGCCGTAAACAGCTGGTACCTGGCCGTCCCGCTGGTATGGCGTTACCCGCTGTGGGGTGGAGTTACCAGGCTGATAGAGGCGTCGACGGGCGTTGCATTTGATGAACAGGAACTGGAACAGGCCCTTGACCGGATTTACATGCAGGAAAGGGCATTTAATGCACGCTTCAGGATGACACGGGCTGACGACAGGCTGCCACAGCGGCCTGAACATGCAGGTACTGATGAAGGGAAAAAAGACTTAATCCTCCACAACTCGCTGCTCGACTCCTATTACCGTCTTCACGGGTGCGATCCGGCAACAGGAGTGCCCTCGAAGAAACGTCTGGAAGAACTGATGCTCGATGATGTCGCCGAAGAGCTGCATGGCACGGATAAGCCCTGATAATCGTTCTATCAGTATTATCAGGCAATTACTCTATTTTTTATCCAGGCTCCTGATGTATGAAGGGATTGAAGGAATACAGTACAAAACCGGCACGTGGCAGTTAACCAGATTCCGTGT
The DNA here is from genome assembly GCA_002503825.1 of Methanoregulaceae archaeon UBA467. GTDB lineage: Archaea > Halobacteriota > Methanomicrobia > Methanomicrobiales > Methanospirillaceae > UBA467. The sequence goes on along the minus strand of DASP01000014.1, from coordinate 40,420 downwards.
AGTCACAACTATCCTGAAGAATGAGGCACCCCCTGTGCAGATTCATACCTGCTGGTTTCACCGCAGCAACCCTTCGTATGGAAACGGATTAAGGGAAGGCCTCCCATGATGTAGTATGGACATCCGGTTCTGCCGTTTTTACGAGGGAGACGGCTACCCGCCTGCAAACCGTTCCTGCCGTACCTGTGTCATGGCAGATGAGGGATGCAACGAACTCTGGCTGCGGATAATCGAACTTTCAGAGTCCGGGAACGGAGATCCGGTGCCGGTAAGAGGGACGCGTGCTCTCCTGTATCCTCACCCGAAAAACAGGAATTTTGTCAGGCTGACGATAAACTGTACCTGGTACCTTCCAAAAGAGGATTTCCTGCATTTTGTTGCAACGGGACATGCCGGGATGGGAAGAAAAGGTGACCGGCATAACCCCCGGTCTTCTCCGAGCATGACACGGCAGGAACCCTACGTTCAGGCACTTGTTGAGATGATCGGGGGGTGGGATCTTCCTGAGATTGTTAAGGTAAAAAGGATACAGACTGGAATGGAATGATCAATGTGTTCTCCTCTCTTCCGGTTCAGATTTTTCTGAAGAATACCATTTTTGGCTTTGTTAAAATGCTTAATTCCGGTATCAGGTTCGATTCATTTTTCTGACAGGAGGGGTTTCACCCCTCCCTGCCCCACCCCCCGGGATGTCCTGCGGGCAGGGTTGACAGGGACCTTACGATTTTTTATAAGAACCTGAGCACGGTCCTTATTGCAGTATGGGGTCGCACACATACGGCGGGGCATCGGCCCCGGGAGGGTCCCGAAGTGGAGTGCGGCGAAAGAGGAATAGTGAGAGTACCGCAAGGGTTTCAACAAAGCCACTTTTTTATAAAACCGGTTAAGTCGTTCCAGTGAAAATGACTGATTTTAAGTTTCAGGTGATAAAATGAGAAATTTTATTAAAAGTTATATCCGAAAAAAATTGTTGAACATATTATCTATACTCATTGAAAAGTAAAAATTTGCTGAAATTCAGCAAAACTGTAGGTGGAATGCATGAAATTACGAATCAGTCTTATTACACTAATAATTGTCCTTATCACAACCGGTGTTGCATTCGCCGACAGCGGGGAACCGCAGGTCGAAGAGACGCAGGGTTTTGTGACCAGCACGCTCATGCAGCTGTCTGGAACGGCAACAGAGACAGACCGCATTGCAACGACCATCAATGACGGATATCAGAATGGTCCGAATCCGCCTGCTCCACCGATGGTACCAACATCGGTCATTTATTCGGGCACGTATTCAGAGCGCACCATCGCCGATCAGGGCCTGGTATCGTTTGCCAGGACCATGAAGTATGATACTGCAGGAATGGCGGCAGAAAACCAGTATAACCTTGTCACCGACAGGCTGACTGAGTTTATCGGGAGCGATACCGGCCGGATGACCTCGGAGGAGTCCCTGCTTCTCGATGGAGCAAGTACCGGACTTGATACGACATACTCACTGCTCTGCCCGTTCGCAACACAGAGTGATGATGACATCATCCCGCCGTTCTGCAACATTGTAGAAGAGGGAAGTTCAGTCGATATCACGATCGGTTCACTTTCAACACAGTCATCAGAACGGTTTATTATGCTCGCTGCTCCTGACCCGGACGAAGGAGAACAGACTGGATACGGCATGGCATGGCCGTGGCCTGTTGCAGACCCGGGTGTCGAGGCAAACTACAATGTCAAACTGACCGGCTTTGGAGATATTGCGGCATCAGGGACGACAACTGCGTACCTGAACGTGCATGTACAGGAAGGACGGGTTGTTGACTTTTCCAATATGGATTCCCTTTATCCGAAGGCAGAAGATCTCGTCTATTCGGAACTGACCACGACAACCGGAGAGATAACACTCTTCCAGAAGACCATGAACTACAAGTCGCAGTTCACCGGTCCTGCTGGAACATATATCCATAATACCTGAACGGAGATGATAAACACCTGATCATCTCCTCTTTTTTTGAAAAAACACAGTTATGAGGATCACAAATTTTTATTAGATCACTGAATCCCCCGCTATTGATACGGCATAGACCAGCATTGTCACATGGAACATCGGCAGTACCTTAAGAGCTGCTTCCGGGGACTTCTGCTTCATTATTACCACGTTCGCAACCGAGAGCAGAACAAGCCCTGCCACCAGTCCGGTCCTGCCGATCCAGCCGAGCCGGGTCATAAAAAGGAGCGCGAAGACTGCATGTATCACGGTGAATACGGCAATCCATGTAGCCGTGCCTTTAAGACCGTAAAGTGTCGTAATGGTGTTCAATCCCCGGGACCGGTCATTTGTCACATCTATCAGGTCATTTGCACCGAGATGTGCCATGGCAAACGGGTAAAAGAAGATGAAATAGAACAACACCGTGCTATCGGGGAACCCTGCGATGAGATACCCGGCGACCGGGAAGAGGGCGAAATCGATACGCCCGACGAGCTGTGCGACCGGGAATACTTCCTTTCGTTTCTTTACCTGGTAGAATGCCTCAAGCAGGTACGAAACCCCCATGATGAGGAGGGCATAAAGGGAATGCGGGAACGGGAATGTGGCGATGAGGAGAGCTGCGAGGAGAACAAGGACGCAAAACAGGGTGAGTGCCGTCCTTGGACTGACTAATCCTGCCGGGATAGGGCGGGTTCCGAAGAGGCGCCAGTAACGGGTCAGGCGGTTTTTCTCGATGTCTTTTTTATCGTATTCACGGTCGATGTAATCGTTCAGCACGAATCCTGCTTCAAACCCGAAAAAACCAATGAGAGCAGCTTTCAGGAGATCAATCCAGGAAAAATTTCCGTAGATGCCGGTTGCCAGCAGGTAGCCCGAACAGAAGAGGAGCGGCCACGCAAAGAAGAAATGGAGCCGGAGGAGGTCCACGTATGCCCGCAGCGTTGTATGCATATCATTTTCTATAGTATCGTGGATGCCATCAATGTAAGGATACGATTCTCACTCCCGGTGGGAGTATCGCGGCCATGTCATATAACTCCCGTATTTTCAACCCCTGCCGTGATGATACTGGTCAGTCCATTGTCTGACATATCACAGAGTTCAAATACATTCAGGTTTACCCATTATTAACCAAATTAGGGTGTTTTTCGCATGAAAAGTCTTACATTTGTTGGAATCGTCCTGCTGGCAGTGTTTATTGCATCAGGAGTCCCTGTGTATGCCGATGAAATCATAGGCGGAGGCCAGGGTTATTTTGAGATTACTTCGAGCCCTTCATATGGCAGTGTCTATTTTGACGGGTCTTACCGGGGTACAACACCGGTAACTGTGACCGTTGCAACGGAAGGGACCCCGAGTCACCAGATCAGGGTGACAAAGGATGGTTACCAGGACTGGGAACAGACCTATAACGGCAACCCTTTCCAGGGTGAAACAATCCATATCAATGCTGACCTGATCTTTATTCCGATCACCATCCCGACCACACCCCCAGTCGGGTCAGGTAAAGGGTATTATTCCATCAGTTCGTCCCCGTCTGGTGCAAGTGTCTATTTTGACGGCTCGTACAAGGGATTATCCCCTGTGACGGTTACCGTCCCGACGACCGGGACCCCGGGTCACACGATAAGCCTCTCCCTCTCCGGGTACCAGACCTGGTCACAGACCTATTCCGGCAATCCGGGCGAAGGCCAGACCGTTTATGTGAATGCCTACCTGACGCCTGTGCAGTCGTACGGGAGTGTTTCCGTGACCTCAAGCCCGAGTGGAGCAACGGCTACACTTGACGGCGGGAACTCGCAGTCCACCCCGTGCACCTTCAACAACGTGGTTGCGGGGAGTCATACGGTCCAGGTCAATATGCCCGGGTACCAGACATGGACCGGAACTACAACTGTATATAACAGCCAGAATTCACAGGTATATGCATCGCTCACACCGCATTCCCCGGGTACCGGATCAATCTATGCGGTATCCACGCCGCAGGGAGCCGGCGTGTATGTGGACAGCAGGTATTACGGCCCGGCTCCCCAGATCGCAGCCGGGCTCTCACCCGGGTATCACCAGGTACGTCTTTCTCTTTCAGGATTCCAGGACTGGAACGGGAATATCTATGTGGAATCAGGTAAAACGACGACGGTGACGCAGCAGCTTTCGGTCTCCCCGACCCAGTACCCGACATCGGCACCCGGGACCGGAACAATTACCGTGAACTCGAATCCGTCAGGTGCCGGGGTCTACGTCGATAATGGGTATATCGGAATTACCCCGCTGACCGTTCCGTCAGTCCAGCCGGGTTCCCATGTCGTCATGGTGTCACAGACCGGATATGCCAGCTGGCAGGCAACCGTGCAGGTGCAGTCAGGCCAGGTTACCCCTGTTGATGCCACCCTTTCTTTACAGCCGACCACTGCCCCGACAAAATCTGCACCGGAAGTACCGCTTATCCTTCTTTCAATTTCAGCATTCGTTCTGTTCCTGCGCCGGAAAGAAGATTAATTTTTTTCACATGTTTTGTTCAATTTCCCAAATCAATAATTTATCAGGAATTATCAGAGTTCAGGAAGGGTTTGATGTGAAAGCCATTTTTTTTATATCGCTTCGCATGGCTCCTGTCGCATAATGGGGACGCAAACATACGATCATGGGCATAAGCCCCGACTATTTCAGCGAAAGCAGCTGTTAACTACTCACATTTCCCAGTTTGAGGGCCCTGTTTTCCCAAGCGATTCCTGCTGAAAACCTACCTTCTGATATCATAAAACATCTGATAAAAAGGCTGCCTCGCTGTTTTGCAGATATTGAATGAGGACATCTTTTCGTTATCAAACCGTCACAGTTTTTTTATCAGGAGGAGATCACTCTTTCAGGAGTACCACAGTATGGAAAAAACATACGCCTGCCCGAAATGCGGAAAATCAACATTGGTTGCCGAATTCCCTGACAAATACGAGATATGGCTCAAATGCTCATCGTGCGGCTTTTTCATGGGGATGAGCAATGAAGAATGGCACCGCATGAAGAACAGCAAAAATATCAACGCAAAGATAAAGAAAATGGCAGAGAAAAAAAGTGAATAGGCATTTACTGAAAAATTTATACCGCCCGGTACGTTCTGCAATAATATAAAAAGGGATGCCGGGCGTATTCAGTAAAGACTCTCATTGACGACAGTCGCCGATGAAGAAAAAATATTTATCAGAGTGAAATTTTAAAAACATATTATCGCCAGCAGGCCCGGAGGAGCTACCATATCCGGATTGACGGCACGAATGGCAGGCTGCCCCTAAAATCGCTGCCCTGAGCGGGAATGCATATTCCTGTCCGGGCAGTAAAATAACTTCAAAAACACGGGGATATTTCCGTTATTCATTCAAAACGATAGAAATAGCAGACGCCCCACTCCTTCTTTTCACCGGGTTTCATCTCTTTTAAATGTGCATCAGCATGCTCTTCACAGAGGGTTGAACTACAGCAGCCCATAATCTGCATGCCGATCGCTTCTTTCCCACATACATCACAGGTTTTTTTCATTTCCATCTTATTTACTCCTGTTCTGATGAACGGTCACGATAATTGCTGTTGAAGGGAACAACTGATATGATGGACCCTGTTTCCTTCTCTCAGGTTACGTCTTCGTGAAGGGTAATAGTCCCTCCTGTGAAAATCGGGCCTCCTGAATTAACTTTTCAGGTATGGACACACCAATACAGGTCAGGACAAGGAAAAGATGAATTTAAGATAAACCAGGAGTGTCCAGGGTTTTAGTGAGGGCCGGGCCCTCGGTGATGTGCTCTTTGCCCGGCCCTAAAAGAGATTGGTTCATTACCCCTAGCGTGTCACACCAGGAATTTCCAGTGGTGTGACATATACCCGTTACCCAGACTGGCATTTTAACCCGCCTCGTGAGCGGGGTGAAAGTGATATCTGTAGCTCGATTTTTAAAAAGGAAAGACATGCAGGTTATACGCAGCAGATAATGGATGATCTGCGGATTACAGATCCCCGGGGAATACCGGTCAGATAGTGATCCTGCACCCGCACCCGCAGGGTTTCACCGGAAGGGAACGGGAAAAGGTACTGATTGCAGTGCTGCCGGTGCAATGGCAGAGGTACAATGCCTTCACACCTTTTTCCCTGAAGAATTCCCCGGTAGCAGCTATCCTCTCCTTATCAGAAGTATAAAGGTGGATTCCTCCAATGACCGCTGCAACCTCCCCGGTGCCGGTGACACGGATCGCCTGATCGATAATATTGCAGATCCCGCTGTGTGCACATCCGGAAATAATAACCTGGCCCCCGGGAGACCGGTACACGAGGGCGGTGTCGTCGGGAAGCAGATCCGGGACTTCTTTACCATCGATAAGGACGACCCTGCCCGCTTCGGGAAGCTCATGCCCGTGACGACGGGGGATCTCCCCGAGGAAGAGAAGATTTTCAGAAAGCCACACCGGTTCTTTTGTGAGCCTGAGTGTACAGATCCGTGAAAGAGCCTCTTCAGTGACAGGGATGCCGAATTCACTCCCTTTCTTAAACTTTCGATAAAAGAGGTGCGGGTGGCCGATACAGACCGGGGGTTGTGGGAAAGTCGTATCTGAAAGAGCCGCAAGCCCCCCGGTATGGTCCCTGTGCCCGTGCGATAATACGAGGTAATCAGGATTTAGATTGATCCCAAGTTTTTTTGCATTCTCAAGGAATATCCCTGACTGTCCCGTATCGAACAGTATGCTGGTCCCGTCTGCTTCAATGTAAGCAGAAAAGCCGTCTTCCGGAGTCAGGCCGGTACCCGGCAGGGTGGTATTTTCTACGAGTATGGTGACGGTCAGGAGACTCATCAAATACTATTCAGGCCCTCTGGTTAAAAGTGTTCTTTTCTGGTAACGCTGAGATGTGTAGTATCAGATTTCATGAAAGGGAATTATTTTGCTTCACTAAGTTTCGAAACGGGCACTATTCAATCTCATCGATGACTGACCACCAATGGTGATGGCCGGGGTATTGCGTCTGCAATTACTTAATTTCCGGCTTTGTTGGAATGTGTATTTCGAAAAAACATGTTCAAACCATTTCTCTGAAAGGAGGAGTTCTCACACCTCCCTGCCCAGACCCCGGGCATTATCCTGTGGGCAGGGTTGATTGGGATTCTGTTATTTTTTAAAAGAACGAAGCGACTGACGCTATCGCATTATGGGTCACATGCATACAGCGGGGAATCAGCCTCCGGAGTGTCGCAATGAAGAGTGCGGGAAAAGAGGAATAATGGGATGCGGGAAGGGTTTTCAACAGAGCGAAATTTCCAAAAACTATGTATGCACTGAAATGAACCACTCTGGCAGGACCATGAAAAAAGAGAACGAGGTGGACTTAAAGGCAATCGCACGCGATGTCATGAGAAAGTACGGGTTCAGTCCTGATTTTCCCGATGCGGTGGTGAGGGAAGCCCGCGAGATGGAGGAGAACCCTCCCCGCGGTGACCGGAAGGATACGCGGGACCTGACCGGTCTTCTCTGGTCGTCTATCGATAATTCAGACTCCATGGACCTTGACCAGATTGAATACTGCGAGGGGGTATCCGGAGATGAGGTGCAGGTAAAGGTCGCAATTGCAGACGTTGACTACTATGTCAGGAAAGGGAGCCCGGCCGACCGTCATGCGTCCCATAACGGGACCTCGGTCTACCTTGGCGTCGAGACATTCCCGATGCTTCCGGACCAGCTCTCAAAGGGGATATCATCACTTCTCCCGGGCGGAGAGAAGAGGGCGATGGTCATCGAATATGGGGTCCTCCCTGACGGCACTGTCCGTCACGGTGATATTTACCGTGCCGTTGTTCAGAACCGGGCAAAACTGGTGTACGAGCAGGTCGGCGAATGGCTGGAAGGGACCGGCCCTGTACCCGAAACGATCATGAACGTACCCGGGCTCGAAGCCCAGATACTCCTGCAGGCCGAGGTCACACGCCGGCTTCGTGCCCGAAGGATGGAGCAGGGTGCCCTGGACCTCGAGACCCTTGAAGCCGAAGCCGTGATGGAGAACGGACAGGTCAGGGAGCTTGTCGTCCAGCGACAGAACCCGGCCAGGTCAATCATCGAGGAGCTCATGGTCGCAGCAAACCAGACGATGGTAAAACGCCTCGGCGATGCAGGCATTCCCATGATCCAGCGGATAGTCAGGGTCCCGAAAAACTGGGACGGCATCGTCGGGACCGCTGCAGAGTATGGTACGCACCTCCCGGCAGATCCTGATTCAAAGGCACTTGCCATCTTCCTTGACAGACGGCGGGAAGCCGATCCTGAGCGGTTCCCTGACCTGTCGCTGACGATCGTGAAACTGATGGGTCCGGGCGAATACGTGGCATATACGCCGGGTGACGTCCCAATCGGTCACTTTGCACTGGCCGTCATGGATTATACCCATTCGACCGCCCCGAACCGGAGGTACGTTGATATAATCAACCAGCGTCTCCTCAAATCGGTGCTTGACAACAAACCTGTCCCGTACCGGAAGAAGGAACTTGACGAACTCGCGTCCTGGCTGACCGACCGCGATAAATCATCCCAGAAGGCCGAGCGGTTTATGCTAAAATCTGCAGCGGCAGTGCTTCTGAAAGACAGTATCGGTGATATATTTGATGCCATCGTTACCGGAGCTGCAGAGAAGGGGACGTATGTCCGGCTTATCTCCCCACCTGTCGAGGGAAGGGTAATGAAAGGTGAATACGGTCTGAAAGTCGGCCAGAAGGTCGTTGTCCGGCTGCTCAGCACCAATCCCTGGAAGGGGTACATCGATTTTGAATGTACTGACCGGAAGAGGAGATAACAGCGCCGGAATTTCGGAATATGAACCCTGGTGTGGCTGAAAATAAGAACCCGCGAGCGGATGAAATTCCAGGAATATCAGTCCCTTACCCCGCTGATAGTTCCCTGATATCCATTTTTTTAATTTACTGCCGGTTTATGCAGGCGGAATAAAAATTAATCGGATTCCGGCATCTTATTCAGGCCAGGACCCCGTGACGGCATTTACTCCATGAATAATGAGTGAATTTGTTTATCGGGTGTCCGTGCATCAGCTTCTCTTTCATCCCGGAAAGAAAATGCCGAACCGCCGGTCATGACAGGCCGGTTCAGTTCCTGTCCCGGGTCACTGTAAACCGGCAGGATTCGGCCGGGACTGAAATCTCAAACCGTGCTCCTTTTCCATATATTCCTGTCTCTTTTATCGTCATCGCGGTTATAGAGAGGATCTCCCGCGAAAGAAAGAGTCCAAAACCGGTATTTTTCCCAAATCCCTTCCGGAAGATCTTTTCCTTGTTTCCTTCCGGAATACCTGTGCCATTATCCTCGTAAATAAGTGTTACTCCATCTCCTGACCGTATATATGAAAAATGAATGTTGGTTACATGTTCCCCGTGCATGATTGAATTGTTGATCAGGTTTGCATAGATCTTCTCAAGCATAGGGTCGGCATAAATCTCAAGATTGTTGATATCTATACTATACGAAAGGTCCAGGCCCTTGTAATTTTTACAAACCGCATCTATCCCCGCATATACACCATGCCATTCAGGAGCCCGGACCCCGATATTGTCATAATCCCTGGTGAATTCTATCTGGTGCCTGATATTTCCGGCTGCAGCCAGTTCTTTCTCAAGAAATCCCTGCTGGGAAGGATCAGTTACGGTATCCCTTGACATTTCAAGGTACCCGATTAATACGGTGAGCTGGTTCAGGATATCATGTCGCGTGATACCGGAGAGGAGCTGAAGTTTTTTATTTGCCGTCTCGTAGGCCTTCTTTGATACGGTGAGTTCGAGGTACTGGTTTCGTAAGGCATCCCGGTACAGGATCATCTGATCGACAATACTCCCGACCACTGCTGCAACAAGGATGAGGAGTCCGGCCCGTATAAATGATTCGTACGGTACCGTACCGGTTATAATCCAGCTGACACTTACCTGCGTGACACCAAAGAATAATGCAATCCAGATTGCTTTTTTTCCATACCAGAGACCGGTTATAACAACTATAAGGTAAAAAAACTGCGTGTAGACAACTGAAATATGCAGGTAAATATGGATGATAAGTTCAAGCATTAGGCCGGCAAAAAGGAGCAGGGCAAAGACATACGGCCTGGCAAAACTTGATTCAGTCCACCACGATTCAGATGTAGCAGGCTCCCGCCCGGTATTATTACAATTTTCACGGGTATTCTGCTGCATTCTCCCTTAACGTGGAAACCGGATCTATATATTACTAATGGAATATGGCGGAACACGGATTCCTGGAAAGGCAGTCAGGGAATCCAAAGAGATGGCCCTGCGCAAGGCACGGGTGCATCCTGCCTGCAGGGAGGTATCCGCACCTGTCCGGTACAGGAATTTTTTTAAAAATATTTTGCACTTTATTCTTCATCGCCGGATTTAAACGGATTTTGCCGTTCGGATTTCTGCTGGTGTAGCTGGAGGATAGTGTTTATTTCTTCGTAGGCGCGTTCCTTCTCTTTTGCTCCGGTAAAAAGGATGCGGACATCGTCGATATCATCCTTGATGTACACCGCCTCGTCGTAGACGATCACCAGGATCTGGTCGTCAGGACCAAACCTGTGCTCCTCGCACTCTCCTTTCATGTACCGTTCCCTCTGTTCCCGTGTCGGAACAGCGTACCTGTTTTCAAAACGAAAGATACCCATGTAACTATCCTGTATAATCATATTCTGATGTTCATGGATGTCAACATTCGCATTCCCCGATATAATCTGTCTATCCGGTTTTACGTAATAAAAAGCGTTCAGGGTAGTAATTACCGCGAATCGAAGGGCGAATGACACGTTCTGTGCCCGGAGTACAATGATTCGTGTGCAAAGAAAATTTGGACAGCGCCTGAATTTTCGTATTCACCTTTGGTATCAGCGCAGTATCAGAGTAGAAAGCCGGAGCAGTTTTGATAACCCGTATGGTGGAGATGAGGATTCTAAACAGAGAAAAGACCGGATAATAACACGAGTGATTATATAAAAAAAAGGGATCGTGGGAAAAAAGTACCTTTCTAGGTTGAGAACTCGTCTTCCGTAAAGATTTTTTCCAGTTCTGACAGCAGGAGACGTGTATTGACAGGCTTTGAGAGGAATGCGCTGATCTTTAAGGGTGTCCGCGATGCCTCTTCATGCAGCGTCTCCTTTGCTGAAAATATTATCACCGGTATCTCCTTCATCCGTACATCAGACCTCATTATCCCGAGAAGATGCCACCCGCTCATCGGCTCCATATTCAAATCAAGGAGAACCGCATCAATTTTTGTATTCCCGAGGATATTGAGTGCGTCCTGACCGGTATTGCACGAAGCAGTGAGATAGCCGTTTTTCCGGAGCATGTGTTCAAGGCCGGTGACGATGTAATCGTTATCGTCGACGATGAGTATCTTTTTTTCCGGAACCTCCCCGGGCATTTGCAATTCAGTTCCGGCAGCTTTTCCCGGCTCTGAAAGGGAACCGTGGGCGACCATCTGTTCGTATGGCTCAATTCCCCCGGTTTTCTCCTGAGGGAAACGTTCGGCTTTCGGTTTACGGACAGCAGTATCAGCTCCTGCGACGGAAGGTCCTTCAGATTTCCTGAACGGGACGGCAGTATCTGGCAGCTGAATCTCTTTCTGCGGCATCAGCACTTCGGTAGTGCCGGTTTTCTCTTCCTCCACCGGCACAGGGGGTCCTTCGCGGGGTAACGGGACCTCTGGTATGGATTTATCTGCACTCACCCCCGGCCCCGTTATTTTTTCTTTAGTATCCTGGATCTTCTCATCTACAGCCCGCAGGGCTTCTTCTCCGGGGATTACAGGAATACTCTCAGGCCCGGGAGTGAGAAATTCGCTAATCTCTTCAGGGAAACCTTCAATTTCCGGGGGAATGAGGGTTTCATGACCCGGGATTTCGATATCGAAATCATCGGGGAATAATTCCTCTTCCATGGCCGGCACAGGAATGGTACCTGTTGCAGCCGGCACCGTGACGTGGACAGGGATCTCTTCGAGGGAAATTCCAGGTTCTTCCTGAGCAGGACCGGGTAAGATATCCTCTTTCGCGGGAACCGGTAATCCGGCGTGTGCCTGTACGTCAGGCGGAATAATTTCAGGTTCAGCCGGAACGGTACCCGCCCCGGTATCAGCTTCATCGTAAACAGGCGATGTCTCTTCTTTTCGTAGCTCGTCTGAAAAATTTTCAGGCTCTTTAATAATGTCGCTGACCTGATTGGTGACCTGTTCTTCTCTGCGTTCCAGCGGGGGGATAACCCTGTCATATGCAGGGGTCTCTGCTCGCGCTCCTTTTAATCCCGGTTCTCCTGTTGTGGTCCCGGACTCTTTCACGCCGGGAACCTGTATCTCCGAGGCACTGCTGAATAAATTTTTCCAGTCCGGTTCCATATCGGCTGGAATATCAGGGATGCCCTTGATCTCGCGGGTGATCCGGAGAGCGGCTTCAGACTCTTCCTTGTATTCCTGCTCTTTTTTTCCATATCCGGGAGGTCGTGCGACATCCCGGAGGAAGCTGATCGTATCAGGTCCTGTTTCAGGCACTTCCTGCTTTTGTATTTTGGGTTTTTCTTCGGGAACGATGGTGTGTTGTACCTGAACCGGTGCTTCCGGTACAACAGGCGGGGATGAAACGGGTTCCCGTGCAGGTTCGGCTGGCCCGGCGCTTTTTAATTCCTTTACTTTTTCGTTGCAGCGACGGGCAAGGTCCACGTTTCCGGTCTTTAAAAATGCCATGCCGAGGTTGTTCCATGCATCGATATAACCGGGATCGATATCCACGGCGGAAGCATAACACCGGATGGCGTCTTCGAATTTATTCTGCCTGAAAAATTCATTTCCTTTCTTTTTCAGGTCTTCTGCAGCTTTTGGTATTCCTTCAGGGACCGGGGGTGTTTCGCGTTCCTTCATCGGTCCGGCACCGGTGTCAGGAACCGGTGTGGAAGGAAGAGGAGCGGGGGTGGGCTGAGCTCTTCCGGGTATGGCTCCTTTTGCATCTGGCCTGCTCTTCTGGTAAAAATCATAGGCGAGAAGAATCAGGAGGACCGCGATAGCGATGAAAATAAACGGCAAGAAGAAGAATAATGCAATAATAATGCTGATTATAAGCCATACCAATATGAAAATGATGGTATATTTTCGATCCATAATGCCCTCAACTGATCAGTATTGATTAATCTTATATAAGTGAATTCCCACTATTCCATAATCCTGATCTTACCCGCATCCATTTTTTTTTGTTATAAGAAGTCATATCCGTGTATGTCTGGAGATGTGGACCTGAAAGAAAATCTGTAATTATCGCTGTATATCCATTATTACGTCCATATCCGCCTGCAAGTAAATTTCCTCTCCCTGATATCCCGGGTTCCGGTGAATGCCCCCAGGGAAGGAAACGGGCCGCGTCAGGAGAGAAATGTATGAGATTCGCTTTGCGGTTTGATGGTACGGGTAGATAGAAGTGCGGGGTTTTGTATCCGGATAACCCTTAATCGTTCACGGGAATGTGTATGGAACAGAATTGAATTCATTATCTGTGAAGCATGATATGACTCTGGTGATGGCCTGTTTCCGCAGTCTGATTCGGACCATACCGGTAGTTTTTACAGTGGTGTCAGATCCGGATATCGTGTTTGTTTTTTAAAAATAATGGATTTCTTCCGTCGGGTGATAGCCTGTACCATTAAAAAAGGCTCTTCGCTATAATGTGTGGGCTAAAATATTCTCATTTAACCGTGATATGTGGGGATGCCTGGCCTTCCAACATTCCCAAAACGATGAAATTTGCCGCCCCCGAAGGGCGTCCCGGCGGCGATTCAGAGACTACTCAGTACTTCCTTAAAGATCTGGGTATCTATAAATCCATAAAAAACAGCGAGATGGCTTAAAAAAGGTTATGACGGGAGAATGCGGGGCCCGGGAGACACAGGGCCAAAAGACCGGACGGCATACCGTAGCACACCGGATGCACCGTTCATGCCTTCATTACTCGTTGAAAATACCATGCAGGCCTGGGTCCCGCTGCCATAGGCGACCGGATTTGAAGGTTTTATCTCTCCATACTCGCCGTTTGCAGCGACGGTCTCATAATGCCATGTGCCGCTGCCTTTCCATGCGTAGTCATCTGATTCTGTCGTACCATAGGAATTGACCCGTGAATAACTGATACCCGGACCCCCGGTGTTCCTGACGGCGAGCGAAACATATTCATCCAGTTCACCGGTCGTGACGGTCTCGTACTGCCAGCCGGAACGGTCCTTTGTGATATAGACAATCTCGCATTCCTGGATACTCCCGGGTTCCCGCATAAAAGCGATATGCGGAGTTCCGAGGAGGTCGAGGTCAAAACCCGCAAACCTGCCGGAATAATTGTCGTCCAGAAGATCGGTATGCCAGCCGGTGCTGTCGCGTTCTGCATACCATTTCTCACGGTGGAACCACCCCTCCATCAGGGTATACACAATATGTGGATTGCCGTTCCGGTCAAGCCGTATCGAGGGCCACTCCATATTGCCGCTGGTATCCACGGTTGTAATATCCCAGCCGTGCGAGGTTCTTTTCGCGTAATTCAATCCGGCATCGGGATAGGAGATGTATGCAATATGTGGTGTCCCCCGGATATCCACTGCTATGGCCGGGTTTCCATATGTCTGCCCGATCGTTGTCAGCGTCTCAATATGCCAGCCGAAGCGGTCTTTGTGGGCATATTTTATACCGTATTCCGCACTCACCCCGTCGAGAAGGTAGCCGTATATGATATGAGGATAGCCTGACTGGTCGGTGGCCACCTGCGCTTCCCGCAGCACCGACGACTCGTCATCGACTGTTTCAATCTTCCATGCGCCGCGTTCCTGTGTTGCATACATCAGCGAGTAATCGATTTCGTCTCTTTTCATGGTAAAACAGATATGGGGACGACCATTGCGGTCTGTCGTAAGATACGGTGAGTAGTATGTCTCTTCAGATTCTCCGATCGTTGAAACCACCCATGCGATAGTCGCGCCGGCTGCTCCCGGGTTTCCTGAAATGCCTGGTTCCGCTCCGGCCACTTCAGTACCGGCATCCGTGCCGGATGATGTACCTGCCGGGATACACACCAGGATACCAAGAATAATACACAAAACCAGCAGTATTTTCTTCTTAATCATTCAACTCAACACCCTTGACTGCCCATGCTGAAACACACGGAATATTTTTGATATCGGTGTTGGGGTATATAATTGGATAGTCCTGAATCGCGTGTGAAAAATTATTCGAAATGCTTCTTATTTTTAAAAAGAATAATTTATTCAGGTAAAATTGCCAATCGGTCTTTATCAGGAGGTTATCATTATTTTTTTTCTGATTCGACACATTCCCTGCAACAGCCATTCCCATCAAAAATGTCGGCCCGGTAACTTTTTCCGCACCGGGAGCACCGGAGAACGAAAAATTTCCGGCATGCGGGGCATAGCTCATACACGTCGCTCCTTGTAACACACGCATCAAGAAAATAGGTACGATGACATTTTTCACATTCGAAAATCTGCTGGTTGGATTTTTTTGCAGCAGCGGATAATACACGTGAAATTAATTCATTGTCTTTTTCAGTGGTTTCACTGCAGGGTGTGGCGTCCCTGTCCTGCCTTGCTGGTTCCATATATTATCCTCTATATTCATTTATTCTTCATGCACGAGTTAAAATGTTTTGAATCGTCTCTATTCACGTGAATCAAAGAGATACTAAATGTGCATCCGGGATATAAATATTGCCGCAATCATGTCCTTCGCGCACCCCTTTTTCTCACTCATGATCCCGGAAAATGAAATCCGCACGTCAATTGACGTTAATATTGTGGCCTGTTACCGGAATTGGCGGAAAGTCTTTGAAAAGGAAAATATATGTCAGGCCTTTTGATGACAGGTACCGAATCGGGATATGCCGGCTTTTATCGTTTCCGGGTGTACACTCTGAACAGGAAGGTTCACTATGCATATCAGGCCTGCAAACGACGGTGACTTTGCCGGGATTGTCGACCTCTATTCACACATGCACGAACACGATGAACAGGCCGGGAATCCTGCACTTCAGAGGGCATGGGCCGACCTTATGAATGACCATCGTTCCTGCCTGTTCATCCTCGAAATTGAATCCCTGCCAGTCAGCAGTTGTGTTCTCTCAGTTGTCCCCAACCTTACGAGGGGGGCCCGTCCTTATGGTATTATCGAGAACGTGGTGACCCGGAAAGAATACAGGAATAAGGGCCATGCCGGGGACCTTCTTTCATATGTCCTCACGTATGCATGGCAAAAGGACTGTTACAAGGTGATGCTGCTCACGGGCCGGAAGGACGATTCCGTCTTTGCATTATACAAAAAAGCAGGTTTTTTACGAGGGATAAAAGAAGGGTTGATTGCATATCCGCCTGTCAGGTGAAGGGAGAGCAGACGGCAGGGTCCGGATCCCTTCAGATGACAGTCCCCGGATGTTTCTCTCACTCCTCTGCAGGAACTGCCATTCTCTTCCGGATTAGTCCGATAATCCAGAGCACTGCAAGACCTATGATCCCGATACCAAGGACCATGACAAGAACTGCAGGATCATTAAATCCGGCATAGGCCGCGACAGCGGCAACGGCAATATGTCTCTGTGCAGTCCCGAAGGACAGGATACCTTTATTGCCGGGTTTCCGCCCTGACAGGAGACTGCCGGTGCCAAAGGCAATGGCTACAAAGAGGATTGCGGCGATGATACCACCTGTGCCGGCAACGTCCGGCAGCTGGTCATAATTCACAAGAAATACCGCGATAAATGTTGCAATAAATGCGATGTAGGCGATGGCCGACATCCAGCGGCTGAGCCGGATGGCGATAACCTCCTTTCGTGAACGGATGCCCGTAGCTGCAACGAACGGGATGAGTACCAGCAGGAAAACTGCAGCAATGAGCGGGTAGGTATGATGAGGGGGAACTACGGGTGAGAATAAAAAGAGGAGCGGTAAAAGAACGACTGCCGAGAGAATCATAAGTACTGCTGAAAGGGCTGCAGCCCGCCCTGTATGTGCGGTACCGACCTGCACGGACCTTGGCAGGAACGCGGACCCTGCTGCGCACCCGACGAGGATAAGTCCGATCATTGCACTCCCGGGGAGCTGAAACAGGACCGCGAGAAGATATGCTACAACGGGAATAATAACTGCATTTGCAAAAAGTGCGATAAGTATGAATTTTTTATCGTTTAAAAGTGTCATCAGGTCTCCTTTTGTAACATAGAAACCGGTTGCACAGGCCGATGCGACAATAAAAATGATTACGCCGGTACGTGCAATCAACAGGAGGATCTCGGTGATCATTGATGCAAAGAAGAGTACAAATACTGCTGCGACCAGAAACCCGCTCACCGTGAACAAAATTGAAGGGAGCTTCCGCCATTTCATGAGCCATGCGATGACCGGAGTCCCGTAGAGGCCTATTCCGGGTATCCATGCGATAAAAATACAGGATATCGCCCCGTATTTCTGGATCTGCGGGTACTTGTCTGTTGTATTACGCAGCCTGTCAATCCAGCTGCTCACACGCTCCGATGTCGCTGCAAGCCCCTGGCACACCGAGAAAATGGCAAGTGTGATGCCAAATGCAAAAAATCCCATTATTATGACGATTGAATAAGGTGTGAGGCCGAGGGCGAGGCCGACAGGCGGAGCTGCGGCCTGCAGCAAAAATATGGAGGTCACCAGCGTGAGGATTACTCCGCCGGAAATTCCGGTAATCGCCCCGATGATAAGTGGTGCCGCCATACCGGTTACCACAAAAACAAGTACCGCTTCAAGCAGCTTTTTCAGAATGTACCGCCTGTTTCCCGCCTTATCATCCATGTAATTAACCTGTTTCTTCATACATCCTGATAAACCTGATTCCGATTGGCCATCTCCGGCCCGGGATTACCAGTGTTTTAAAGGACGGCGATACCGTAGCCCGGAATATAACGGCATTCCCATAAAAACTCCTTCCTGCACTGCCGGCAGACAAAGCGCTATACAGCATTATCTCTGTCTTTGTCCTCACGTGCGTGCTCTTCTTCAAGTTCCCTGATAATACCTGCTGTGAGGCTGTCAAGATCCGTCTCATCAGTTCGCCGAATTTCGATCCTGGCCGATTCGAAGACATATTCTGCCGACTTTCCCGAGAGGGACTGCTTTGAAAAGACCACGTCGGGCTTCAATGAAAGGATATATTCCGCCGTCCGTATGCCTTTCTGGCGTTCCATGTCTTTTGCGGGGTTTGAAACGATCTCTCTCTTTTTTAATTCTGGTTTATTGACTGAAATATCGAGAATGGCAAAAAAGGACGCCTCACCAAAATGCGGGCTGACAGTCCCGGACGGATCGCTGAGCGGGACTGCATATCTCAGGTGAGATCGTTCCTCCGGTTCGTAGTGAATAGTTGCACGTTCCACATTCGGGACCAGCTCGCGGATCTTTGTCTGGATACGTTCACTTGCAAGGTGGGCGTCCCCGAAGTCGGTCTCATGCATTACGACGGTTGCCTCGACAAAGATATATCTGCCCGAATTTCTCCCGGTGAGATCCTTTATCCCCTTCACCAGCGGGTCGGAGAGGATGACAGACCTGATGGTATCCCGGGTTTCATAATCGATGGACGCGTCAAGGAGCGTCTTCATGCTTTCCCTGAGAATACCCCACCCCGACCACGCAATAAAGCAGGCGACTATAACGGCCGCTATATTGTCGAACGGGACCCCGAAATACTGTGCCAGGAGGGCGAAGAAGACGACAGAAGTGGAGAGCACATCGACCCGGTGCTGTTTTCCATCAGCTACAAGGCTCGGGGAGTTGCAGGCTTTTCCGACCCTGATCTCATAGGTTCCGAGGAGATAGGGGACCGATACGAGGGCTGCAACCGCGATGACCACCCAGCCGCCGGGCGGGTTGACGGCCCCTGTCCCGCTCAGCGCCTCGGCAGCAATCTCGAAGGCCGTAATAAAGACAAGGAACGCGATTATGACGGATACGATATTTTCCACCTTGTAAAGGCCGTATGGAAAATTCCTGCTTTTACGGGATGAAAGCCGTACGCCGACGATAAGGGCGACTGAAGCGATAACATCGACAAAGGAGTGGATGGCATCGGCTTCAAGGGCAAGACTCCCGGAGAGGTAAGAAAGGAACAGTTTTGTTGCGACCAGACCTGCATTGACAAGGAGCGAGTACCACGCGACCCTCGTGATGAGTGCATCTGTTGCCTGCCTGCGTTCGACAGTTACCGCCCCGGGGTCCTCCTGCACAGAAATGTCTCACACCTATCCTTCCATTACCCGGGGATGTCACATAAACGTTGTGAAAACTGCTAAAATAGTGACGGGTATGAGAAAGTCCGGTTAATAACCGGCTGCCCTCCTTTTTCATGCTTATCTGTGAGCCCCAGGCTTATAACACGCTCTGTCGACCTCCTTCCCGCATCTCTTGCCATTCTTCTTTTGCCGCACTCCTCATCGTGACACTCCCGGGGCTGATGCCCGTGATCGTATTTGTGAGTCCCGACAATGCGACAGGGAACGGCCCTTGTTATTTTAAAAATAACAGGATCCCTATCAACCCTGCCTGCCGACCCTCCTGCAGCGGTGTAGGGCAGGATGGGGTGCAACCCCTCGTGTCAGAGAATTGTATCGAACATGTTTTATCGAAATGAGGATGTCAACAGGGAAAAAATGTTTTTTATACTTCTTTCATCCACTGACGCAGGTTGAGGCCGTTGATAATAAGGGTAATACCGAGGAGTATTGCAATTGCGCCGAGGAGTATCATCAGCAGTGCAACAGACTGGTATGGTAAAAAAGTGATAAGGCCTGTGAGGGCAAATGAAAGGACTCCGATCGCCAGCCATTTAAAAAAACCGTCGGGTACGGCCTTCCTGCCATGGGAAACTCGCCGAAGCGCCATAATAGCACTACCAAATCCCCAGATTGACAGGATTGCTAGGATAACCGCTCCCCACAGTTCAAGGCCGGAGACGAGCGACACCGCACCTATCACAACAACGCCTGCACCCATCAGGATATTTCGTACTGAAACGAATGCAAAAGGTCTGAATTTCATCCCCCTGCCCGCAATGATAATCCCGAGGATTATGAGGAGTGCCGGTATCAACAGGTTTGTAATGGCCCCGAATGTGGTGTGCGGGTTGAGAACAATAGAGATCCCGACAAGCACCATGGATATCCCGATGAGAACGATGATCTGCCATGCGGTCGTCTGCTCCTCGAGGACTGCGGATGTATCTTTCCCGTTTATGCCCCTGCTTTTTCTTGCAAGGGCAACCACGGTGCCGCCAATCATCAGGAGCAGCGGGGCGTCATCGACAAGGTGCATGACGGGACGGATCTTCGGGTCGTAACGGTCGAGGTGGACACGCCATTCTGTCTCTGTCTCATGGACATGATAGTGCCCTTTCCGGTAACTGGCGATGGTCCCCGGAGACGGTACATTGATTGCCGATCGCTCCCAGCCGGCATCCAGTGGTTCGGTCACGGATTCCTTGGGTATTTCAACTTCCCAGACGCCGTGATGGAGTGGCTTTAAAAAATCATCAAGTTGCGACACTTTTGTAACACCGGTTGTGGAGATATATGCCTGACTATAGTCTGCCTGCATGTATTATCTCTTCCCGTTTTTTTCCGGCGCGAACCAGGGAGCATATCCGGCTCCATGTGAGGCGTTCCTGGTAATGGCGCGGCGTATTACTTTATTTCGGGAGTGAAGCATGCCTGTTTTATTGATAAAATTACCTTAATGCAGGGTAGAGCCGATCCCTTCCTCCCGGATACTCCCGACCGCCCGGTGAAATACCGCTATATTTAAATTCTGAATAGTCCCACAGCAGAGTGGAGTTAGAATGGACTGGATCGCAGCAATTGCATTTATTGCAGGGATAATCACAATTATTGTAGGCATAGCGCTTTTGTTTAACCTGTCTTTGATTATCCAGATTATGGACAAGATATTCGGCGTGTTCTGCATCGTATTCGGTGTAGTCGCCATTATTTTTGGTTATAAACTTACAAAAAGCGTTTAATCCGGTTTTTCCGGATTAATTATGCCTTTTCAGCAGCCGTGCCAGTGAAACGACTGCGATAAAAATTGCAGCGATGTAAACGATAAAGGTGACATAAAAGAGCCACCCTGTTATCTGGGCGTCAGCTGCATGCACGACTATTGATGCCCCGATGACAATCGCTGATACGATCATCCCGATAAGGGCCCTGTCCGAGGACTGCTGGATGGATGTGCTCAGCGTTTTTAAGTCATTGGCCTCGACCTCAAGTTTGAATTCGCCATGCCCGATACTGTGCAGCGTCTGGTTGACGGCTTTTGGCAGATTCATCATGGCTTCGGCCATCTCCATCAGCGAGAGGGGAAGTTTGCTGAGTGTTTCCTGTGAGAGGAAACTACTCCGGACAATTTCTTCAAAATGAGGCTTAACGCGCTGGTTGAAGTTAAACGTGGGGTCAAGCCTGAGTGCCACGTCATAGATCATCCAGATAACCTTGAGGACCATCATCAGCGAACCCGGTACAACGAGGTGATATTTCTGGAGGATTTTCGGGAGAGATTCCATTGCACTGCCGACGTTGAACTCGCTGAGCTGGGATGACTGGTATTCCCTGAGTGCCGAATACAACTCGTCTTTCAGAGGTTCGATATCCTGCTGCCTGAATGTAAGCCCCAGTTTTTCAAAACATTCAACAAGGGTATCGACATCGCTCTCGACAATTGACACCAGCACCTTGATAAAAATCTGTCTCCGTTCCGGCCGGAGGAGGACCACCATGCCAAAATCAAGGAATATGAGTTGTCCATAGGGGGAGACGAGGAGGTTTCCGGGGTGTGGGTCGGCATGGAAGAACCCGTCACGGAAGATCTGCCTGATGTATGAATAAAATCCGGCATCTGCTATTTTTAACGGGTCTACTCCCCACAACCTGATCGTCTCAAGATCATCGATCCTGCAGCCGCTGACAAATTCCATCGTGAGAACCTGTTCTCCCGAATATTTCCAGTAAATTTTTGGGATTTTGATCTCAGGGATATCTGCCATATTTGCCGCAAGGATCTCGGCATTTTTTCCCTCTCGTGTAAAATCAAGTTCTTTCCGGATTTGTATCGCGAATTCCCTGACCATCTCGTGGGGGTTAAAGACCCGTGCTTCAGGCGAGAGTTTTTCCATCCGCTCCGCCATCCTCTCAAACATCGGCAGGTCGATCTCGATCAGTTCGGCTATCCCGGGGCGTTGTACCTTGACGGCAACGACAGTGCCGTCATGGAGCATCGCCTTGTGTACCTGCGATATCGAGGCGGCTGCAAAGGGAGTTTTATCAAATTCAAGAAACGCTTCATCAACAGGGCCGCAGTATTTCTCTATTGTCGGACGGATCTCTTCGAACGGGAGTGGTGCTACCTTATCCTGGAGTTTTGAGAGTTCATTGAACATCTCCTGTGAGATCATCTCGCGCCTGGTTGAGAGTATCTGCCCGAATTTTACAAAAGTCGGACCAAGGTCTTCAAGGACATGACGCATTCGCTCATATACCGACATCCCTGCAATTTCGGGATGCAGGCGTTCATTGATGTTCAGGGCGGCAAGTCCCGGCGAGAGGTCTTCGAGGACTGTTGTTCCAAACCCCCATTTTAGCAGGACCTCTCCTATCTCCTTATAGCGCTTCAGATTGGTCACAGGCTGCGTCTGCATATACCAATAGTAAACACCACGAAGGGCATAAATGGTTGCATCTGCTCGTCAGCAGAAGACCCAGACTTATTTTTTATAACCCGAGGTATTTATCTTCAATTTCACTCTGTCGTGGTGCGAATGGAGGTCCGTCTGAAGCGGTGCTGGTAACCGCCGTCAGCCACTGTGCGTTTGCAGGCAGCCGGAATTTTAAGAAAAGCGGGGAGATGACCCTGTCTATACTGGTTCTTCCGGGGGTTATCCGGATTTTTAGCCGGTGTAACGTATTTTAAGAAATCTGCATGCAGTCCTTTCAGACCATGAGATGTATGGAAAAGAGTCTCCTGCAATGACCCGGGTAATCGCTCCTGTACTACCAGGAGACGAGCCGGTATCAGTTAATAAGTGAATTTAAAAAAAAGGACATTCAGGCGGACTTTGCCGCAAGTTCGATGTCCTCTTCCTTGATAGTCTTACGCCCTGCATGGAGAGCAAGCTTGTTTGCTTCCCGGGTCAGGTCTGCTATGTATTCTTCTGCCTTTGCGACGAGTGCAGCAGCTGCATCGCTACCGACTCTTTCTGCTCCGTTGTTCTTTGCAATTCTGATAACTGCAGCAATAGGTAAATCAGCCATTTAAAGCCTCAAATAATACTTTATCAAATACTATATAAATGTATTGTAGCATTCTGTCTTTTTTCCCCCTTTTTTTGTATTCATGTCTCACTATTGTGTCCGATCCGGAAAATACGGATCCAGACCAATAATATTCAAATAACTGTAATATCTGACGATTTTTAAAAACTAACAGTTTATTCCCGATCTATGGCCCTGGTGCTACCGTCCTGCGGTGAACCATGATACATACAACCTTCATCAGATCCTGTTACAGGGCCGCATGTCCGGAACCGGTAATTTCAGGCCGTGATTGTATACGGGCCGTATCCCGGAATGGATATTTCGGGCGGATTTTCTGGGGAAGCGAGCGGACCAGGTACAATTTTCAGGATCATAATGGTGCCACAGAGAGAACAGCTTTCCAGGATTGCATATCGCAACTGCACTATGTATCAAAAGGCGTCTTTGAAATTTTTACATCCCTGTAAGCGTTATAAAAGCAAAGGAAGTAATCAATTTGTTCTGTCAGCCGGCAGCGACGCATTATGCAACATTAAAAGGAATTTTTAAAAAAACAAAGGTTGTGAGGTTAAAGCAGTGGTACCATATTGATATTAATACTCGTGGTCTGCGCAGAATGGATTACGATCTTTGTCGTTGAATTTTCATATCCTTCTGACGCAAGTGTTACCGTGTGGTTTCCGGTCGTAACGGGTAAGATGAATGCCGGTGACGTACCCTTGAACACATTGTCAAGATAGATGAGAGCTCCGAGCGGGTTTGAAACGACCCTGAGTGCTCCCGACGGGATGGTTGTCGGGGTCGGCATGGGAGATGTCGTTGCCGGGGTTGTCGTAGGAATTGTAGTCGGGATTGTTGTCGCCGGGGTTGCATTGACTGATATGAGTGTCATGTTCAGGGTGGTGGTCTCGCCGGATTTTACTGTGGCTGTACCGGTCCAGTTTATGTAACCGCTCTTTTCAGCCTTTAATGTATGATTACCGGCGGCAAGACCCTGGAATGATAACGGTGTATTCCCCTTCAGTACACCGTCAAGATAAAGTGTCGCCCCTGTCGGATTCGATACAATGATAAGGTTTCCATAGACCGGCGGGGTCAGGGTCGGAGTGGGGGTCACCGTTGTCGGTTTTGTGGTGGGGGTCCCGGTCGGGGTGATAACCGTCGATTTTACCATTGTCGGGAATATCGTCGTGATTGCCCCGGTCTGGATCCATGCCTGGCCGTTCCATGAGTAATATCCTGCCTTGTCGAGCTGCAGGTTGTGCATTCCGAACGGAACACCTGTGATGGTGATGGGGGTGGTACCTTTCTCTACGCCGTCAAGCAGGACCGTTGCTCCGGTCGGGGTAGAGAAGACCTTCAGGATCCCGGACGATGCAGAGGTTGCAGTCGGTGTAACGGTCACTGTTGGTGTCGGTGTCGCGGTTGTATCTCCGGACGACAGGACGAGTTCAGGACGAAGGATTGTGGTCTGACCTGGCCAGACATAGACCTGTCCGTTCCAGTTGTTGTAGCCTGACTTTTTCAGGAGGACCTGGTGGTATCCGACCGTCTGGTTGGGTATCATGGCAGGGGATACACCCCGGTATACCGAATCGATATAGACCAGTGCACTTCCCGGATTAGACTCCACATACAGCCCGCCATACTGGGTGACGGTCACGGTCGGCGTCGGCGTGGCAGTCGTCTGGACAATAGTCGGTGTCGGCGTTGGGACGTATCCTTCGATCCGGACAAGCGTGGGGAAGAGGGTGGTGAGTGCTCCGATCTGGACCCAGGCCTGTGTTGAATACGGGTAATATCCATCTTTTTCCACTTCGACAAGGTGGTTCCCCTGCTGGATGCCGGGGATTGTGATCGGGGTTACTCCGAGGTATACAGAATCGAGAAAAACTTTTGCCCCTGTCGGGTTGGAAAAGACCTGCATAGTGCCGGACGGGGTATATGTCAGTGTGGCCGTCGGCGTTGCGGTGGCGGTCACGGTCGGTGTCGGCGTTACCGTAGTCGGCACGACCGTCGGTATTGTGGTCTGAGTGGGTGCAACTCCCGGGACCATTGTGGCTACCAGGGTGGTTATTGCACCGTTCTGGACATACGCAGATGTTATCCAGTTGAGGTAACCGGTTTTTTCAAGTCTGACTGCATGCATCCCCTGTGTTGCATTGGTAAGGGTGAGCGGGGTGACCCCCTGCAGAGATCCGTCAAGATAGACTGATGCTCCGCCGGGGTTGGAAAAGACCTGCAGGGTCCCTGCAGGGGTATAATTCCCCGCGGCTGAGACCGGCTGCAGGCAGAACAGAACTACAGCACACAAAATGAAAATGTATAATGTATTTTTCTTCATACAGGTACCATCTCATTACCACTCCTGTTGTGATGAAATTTAAATATATCGGCCCTTATTCAATTTTGGAAATATAAAAAATGGCAGTGTTAAAATATCTTCAGGGCAATCTGTGACTCTCTTGATGCTGCATCCGGGCGCCCGGAAAGACCTGTTTTAACCTGCGTTTCCTGGTACCCGGAATGCCCGGTTATTCCCTGCGTATCGCCGTATTCCCGGGTTGACCTGAATAAATATTCACTCTTATTTTTTCCCGGAACAATATTGACTGTTATGCCATCCTTAACCGCCGTACGACGATGTCATCCCCTTTCTTAACAATCTCAACCTTTATCTTTTTATCACGGAACGGGACTTCAAAGATACCTGTTTTTTTACTCTCGACAATCTTCTGCAGGGCAGACATATCTGTCCTGAGCATACGCTTGAAATCTTCGCCGTCATAGATGACTTTACCCATCGTCAGTACCTCGGCACTATTGTTGCCCGGGCAGGGCAATCAATCTTCTGTGACGGCTATTTTCGACGCTTTCCTGGAAATTTTTGCACAATATCGTATTTACTGTGCGGTCTGGCCGGAGATAACCCTGCATAGATGGATTGCAACATACATACTTACCGGGTTGAATGTCGCTCTGCATTCCTGCCGGGATGGTCTGTAAAGTCCGGAATGCCCGGGAAATAAAACCTGTTCAGGCAGAATACTCAGGCCGTTCCTGCATCCCGGCATTATCCGGAAGGTCTGCAGTCATTCAGCCGGACTACAGGTTATTCTCATGCTGCTACCGTATTTCCCTGACATATTCAACCGGTTCTTCATTAAAAAGACCGATCCGCTGAAAGAGAGCTGGTGCTCCGCACGTTATCCATAACCCTGCAAGTGCGGGCCTGATATACTGAAGGAGATCCCCGGTAATGCCAGGAAGAGTGGCAGCCGGGCCGAGCAGGATCCATATGGT
Source organism: Methanoregulaceae archaeon UBA467 (assembly GCA_002503825.1). Taxonomy (GTDB): domain Archaea; phylum Halobacteriota; class Methanomicrobia; order Methanomicrobiales; family Methanospirillaceae; genus UBA467. Next base: position 13,750 of record DASP01000014.1, on the reverse strand, counting down.
AAACAGGATGATGATCCCGACGATGTAGCGTCCAGCTTTCTGGGACCATCTCCCGTCTGCCTCATACCGGATATACTCGTCACTGATGGCCGCACCTGCAGCCGACCCGAAGAGGAGACCGGCACTGACAAGGGTATCGACCGGGAAGAGCGGGTCGATGGAGACACCGGTCTGTGCAAATGCAAGTGACGACCATTCGGGCGGAAGCTGCCACGAGCCGAGGCTTGCCAGCGCCAGCAGCGAGAAAAGGATAAAGGTACACGACGCAGCAAATGAGAACCCGATCCTGACATGAAGAGGTGTTTTATGCATCCAGAGCCCGACAGGTTTTTCGAACTTCAGAAAGAGTACCAGAAGGAGAAGGCCGGCACAATACCCTCCGATAATGTCTGATGGGAAATGGACCGCCTGGTAAACACGTGCCAGCCCGATGAGAAGAATAATGAGGGTACAGGCGATCCATATCCACCATCTCCGTAAGGTGGCAGCTATGAGTCCGAAAAATCCAACGGCATTCTGGGCATGTGTCGACGGGAAACCAAAGGAAGGGTAGGATGAGTATGCCGACACCTTTGTGCTTATCCAGTAGGGCCTCGGGCTGTGAAACCACAGCTTCAGCGCATCGCTGACTGCACCGCTGATAGAGAGGAGAATGACCAGCCTGACCCCGAGGGACCGGTTGAAGCACCATATTATGAGCGGTATTACGAGCAGGTAAAATTCAGGGAGACCAAGGAATGCAACGGCCTGGAAAAAGGCCTGCTGTCCCGGGAGATCCGCCTGCAGCATATGAATGAATGCAATCTGCGAATCCATGTATTCCGGTTTTTCATTTTATCGTATTTATACCCGGGAGATAGAGCGGTTTGACAGGATATTCATCGTCATACCCCTGCCGTGCAAAGACCCGGTGGACACGCTCCCCTGGTGTGGATGATCTCGGGAGATAAAGTAAATACCTGTGTAACCTCTTCATGACTGATTATTCTCACAGTTGGGGCAGGGTCCGGGTTCAGATTCTTCCAGATCGTTTTTTTTGACGACACCGGGTGATGAGTACCTGCTTATCCGTTTTGCTGCATAATTCCAGATTTATATAATCCTTTTATGGTCCGGCACGGAAAGCCGGATCTGTGCCTTCATCATGCTGGTCTGCATGACATTGGTCCCCCGGTGCAATTCGTCCCGGCTCCGGAAAAGTCCCTCCGAAAGCCAGCTGACAAGGGCAGCCTGTTCCTTTGGAGGTAAGCGTCCTGATGGCGGCACCTTCGGGGAAGTCCGGTCGTCCGGGATAAAATCCTGGTGAAAGGAACAGATAAATAAGGTTTAAAATGACAGTTTGTAAAAAACCGTATCGCCTGTAATGCTACGCAGGGAAGATAACAGGGACATAGTAAAAGAGCAGGAAGATGGTTGTAATCCCAGATGTGAGGCTGTAGATTGTAATTGCGAGCACAATAACGATATTCCCTGCTACCAGTATCTTCCATGATTTCCCGGTGAGAGTAAATACCGGCTGGCTCCTTCCGGTCAGGATGCTGAACCATTCATCAAGTGACCCGGGTTTTTTATTCCAGGGATGAATAAAGGGGCTCTCTTATACCCTGAATTGGCGGTGATGCATAATTATTGATAGTGCCGGGCACCGGGTTCTGTTCGCTGTTGATGTTCATCAGGACGTCCGGGGGTATCCCCTTTGATTACTGGTTACTACCCCGGAAACATGTGACCAGATTTGAAAGGAAAAAAAGAAAAAGTGAATTATCTCTTCTTCATCCCGCTCACGATATACGCTGCTGAACATGCACTAAGTACGGTAAACAACGCAAATCCGGGTGCACTCGTAGGTGTTGGAGACCGGGATCCTGGCGATGGGCCTTCGTCCTTAGTGGCAAGAACGAGGCTGCTGTTTTTCCCGAATCCATCCGTCGTATAGACAATACGGGAACCGTCCATTGAAGGGAAGGCGACAAAGGAATCGACCGGGAGCATGGAGACCTCGGATGATTCCGGGTCAAGGACCATGATTACCGATCTCCCGATGCCGGTGACATGTACCCACCCGACACGCCTGCCGTCGGTGAACGGGGAATCAAATGTTGCCGACTTATCCTCTTTTGTCAATGTATTCACAAAAGCCCCGTTCACCGGGCTGATGAGACGGGTCGTAGTGTCATCGAGGGTATACAGGAAGAGTGCCTTCGACTCGCCGCGGTCATCTTTTTCCAGCCCGAGGGTTCTTGTAATAAAAAGGACATAGTTTCCGGAAAATGCAAACGAATCGATATTCGTTGCAGATGCATCAGTCCTGACCTCCCGGGCCACGACGGACCGGTTTCCTGTCGCGATATCATAGAGGACGAGGTCCATGGATATACCGTCCTGGAATGCGACAGTACCCGCGTCGAGTACCGTTGCTGCCGCGTCAAGGACTGTTATCCCGGGGAGCACTTCAGAAGTGCCTGTCGTCATGTCATAGAGATATATGCCCTGCATGTAGTCTGACCCGTTCACGTCCCCTGACCAGATAACCCGGTTCCCTGATACCTTCGGCCACTCTGCATCATCACCTGTATGAATGACCTGCGGGGTATTTTGAGGGATGGTGGCGAGGAGGATCCTGTCTGGTCCGCCCGTGACATTCGGAATCCACTCCGGCTGTTCAAACCAGACAAGCTTCGTATCCGAGATTTGTGCACCGGTCAGGCTCATCGGCGGGACACTCCCGGTAATCCTTGTGAGTGTCCCGGTTGGAATGGAATAGAGACACACGATACGGGGAATGCTCTGGTTCATCGGGTCGCCTGCAGCGGCGGTGAAGACAATCGTATCAGTCGAAACCTGTGCAGCAATTGGTGTTAGTCCGTCGACGGGGACCGTTACGGTCTGCCATTGTCCCGCGGCGAGAGCAGGCGGGGCAGCAAGGAACAGCACGCATAAAAAAGTGCATAATATATATCCGGCGGTTTTCATTGGTTCTCGATCCAGTATTCGCGGGGAAAAGATAAAAAAGACTCTAAACCCGGATTCGCAGTTCCCGTGTACTATTTTTGAGTGAATTCGTGCCAGCAATCAGGAAAGGATAAGAGAAATGGACTGGAAGATTTTTTTAAAAAGAACAGCAGGATTTTTTAGTTGTCCGGTAAGCACTAGTATAATAAATGTCCCTGAACAACCCGGATTGTCCTTTTTGTAACCCGCCTTCCGACAGGATCCTCTGCAGCAACGCGTTCTGGTATGCCCGGGCCGATGATTTCCCGGTTGTAGCCGGCCATACTCTCTTAATCCCGTTCCGGCATTTCCCGGATATCTTCAGCTGTTCCGGCGGGGAGGGAGCATCTCTTTTAGAGATCCTCTTGGTCTGCAGGGCCCTGCTGGACGAGCTCTACCGCCCGGACGGTTACAATATCATCGTGAATGCAGGTGAGGCTGCCGGGCAGTCGGTATTTCATGCACACGTCCACGTGATACCGCGATATGCCGGAGACGTGAGAAATCCGAGGGAACGCCTGCGACTGCTTATCATGGACGGGGAAGAAGGCGCGGGAAAGTTCTGAAATACCGGCTTCTGATTCCTCCCCGCGGTGTAACAGGGGTCGATGAAAATCGTTTTCTTCAGGGATATATACTTTGGACCGTGAAGCGCAGCCGTTTCGGAAACCCTTCCTCATCTGTCGTTCATTACTATGAATGCCCGGATTCTAAACGATGACCAGAGGTCTGCCGGTCCTTTGCGTCGATGGCTCGCTTGCACATGCAGCTGCTCCTGATAACCCTGCAACCGGTAAGATTTATGCTAAAACCGGCATATCGATGCAGTCTGACATGAACGGCAATGTCATAATACCAGGGAAGGGGCTTGCAGGATACATGACGACAAAAAGCGGCAGGAATGTTGCATTTGCACTCTATGCAAATAACATCAGGATCTCGGATTTCGATGAACTCGCAGAGGTCAACACCGATATGGGATCGGTGCCGGGTGCGTTTTTTGAAGTATTGTAATCTGCCTGTGAGCAGGCTTCCCGCATAAAACCCCTCATCTTTTAATAGAATACAGCCCAGAATGTTTTATCCATGGAGAACGAGCAGCACCGTCAACGCGAAGGGTTAGGGAAATCACGTATCGAAGCGCTATCAGATGGGATTTTTGCCATATCGATGACGCTGCTTGTACTCTCTCTCGCTGTTCCGGTCATACCGGCTGCAGAGGCTCCGCAACTCCTCCCCGGCATTCTTGCCGGTATGTGGCCCCAGTTCCTTTTCTTCGCCATTGCATTTTTTATACAGGCAAGTTTCTGGCTGGTCCACCACCGGATCCTCCGCCGGGTGCAGTATGTCGACGAACGGCTTATCTGGATAAATCTCCTGCTCCTCTTTTTCATCGTGCTGATACCGTTTTCAACCTCTATTTCAGGGGATTACAGTACAGTCACCGAGGCCGTCCTCTTCTTCCATTTCAATCTGCTTATCTGCAGTATTCTTCTCACCATTTTAGGGATCTATGTCCATCGCCACCATGAGGAACTCGGTTCATATCAGAAAGAACCTGAACCTGAAAAGTACAGACGCATCTTTATCGGACGGGGAATTATCATACCCTGCATCATAATTCTTGCGATTATCATGACGTTTTTTAATTCGTCCGGCAGCATGTGGTGTTATATGCTCATACCGTTCGTCATGACTGCAGTCAGACGATGGCCGCATAAAAACAGTAAATAAATTCCTACAGGGAAATTGTTACCGGAAACTTATGCCTGGAGAAAGGAATCAGTTTTTTAGTGATTGCACCTGTCGTTAAATTATCAGCAGGTCCGATTCGTAAATACTCATATGTCTTATGGGTTCTTGTGAAAAGGGGGATATATGCCAAATCTGGCAGTATCAACCGATTGTGCCTTTTTTCAATTACCCGGGGAAGGATAATAGTTACCTGCCGGGGCTCCGGACCGGAGGTTCATATGTCACACTGAGAGCATACCTCACTGCAGATTACTATAACAGCTCCCGGATAATTTCCGTGCCTGAAATAAAGGAGGGATTTTTTTTAATGACGTGTCCTGTTGTTGCCGGTTCAGGAACCTTTTTCGTGATATGAATATATATTCATAACTTGAGGTATACAAAAATGCCAGGATTTGATCAGACCGGACCGTCCGGATACGGTGCCGGAACAGGAAGGGGCATGGGTCCCTGTGGAAGAGGAATTGCATACCGGCGCGGCTTCGTGCCGGGAACGGGCAGAGGATTCGGGAGAGGAGCCGGAAGAGGATTTGGCCGGGGATACTGCTGGAACTATGTCGAACCGGTTCCGCTCGGTGCTGATGCTGAAAAACAGCTGCTCGAAGCTGAACTCAAACGAATCGATGTGGAAAAAGCAGAAATAGAACGCCGACTGAACGATATGCAGTAATGCCAGGACGACGTCGATGCCGGAGGGTAGGTTCTCAGCCTGCTTTCACTTCTTTTACGCCTGCAGGAGCAGGGATTTATTCGCCTGACGTAGTAGTCCTCACAATCGATGAATTTGAGGCCATGCGACTCAAGGATCTCCTCGGGCTCGACCAGAGCGAATGTGCGGAAAAGATGGAGATATCACAGCCGACATTTCACCGGCTGGTGACGTCCGCCCGGAGAAAGGTCGCCGATGCGCTGACGCACGGAAAATCAATTAAAATTGAAGGCGGCAATTACCGTATCTGAACGCGAGTGGGCCGCCAGCCGGAGATTCCGGACATTTCTCAAGAACCTGTCCTGATAATTTTTAAGGAGATGGAACGAAAAATACTGGTTCTCCTGCTAAAAAATGCAATCTTCTCAACATTAAAAAAAGATCATAATGACCGGTCTTACAGAGAATGGAGCCCTATTTTCAGAAGATATGAACTGCAGATGCCTTGAAGGTGAGATACACTTCGTCGCCTTCTCTGAGTTGCATCTCGTCATACCCCTGGCGGGTCAGGACCGACACAAGCGGGATTCCTGCATCGGCAGTCACCTTTATGACCACCCCGTTATTCTCAATATCGGTAATTGTTCCCTTAAACGAATTTCTGGCACTTGATTTGATGGATTCCCTCGAAATCAGGATATCTTCAGGCCGGACCGATGCACAGACCTCTCCATCCCCTTTGCACGTTCCCGAGATGATCGTCAGTCCGTCGACCGTGATGGCCGATGCCCCGTCCTGCTGGATGCAGGTCCCGCTGAATATGTTTTCAACACCGGTGAAGTTTGCAATGAATTCACAGTTTGGTTTACGGAATACCTCGTCGGGATGACCGCACTGGACAACATCGCCGTCATTCATCACCGCGACACGATCGGCGAGGGAAAAAACCTCCTCAAAATTATGCGTAACATGCACGACAGTGATCTTATACAGGCTGTGCAGGCGCCGGAGCTCCTTTCTGAGCATTTCACGGGTCTGCCCGTCAAGGGCGCTTAAAGGCTCGTCAAGGAGCAGGAGGACAGGGTCCATTACTATCGCCCGTGCAATGGAGGTTCTTTGCTGCTCTCCGCCGCTCAGCGTTTCAGGCGAACGGTGGAGGAGGTGGTCGATGGAGAGTAGTGCAGCTGCATCTGCAACACGTTTTTTTATCTCGTCCTTCGGCATTTTCCTGCTGACAAGGCCAAACCCGATATTTTCCTCGACGGAGAGATGTGGAAAGAGCATGTAATCCTGGTAAACGACGCAGATATTCCGTTCACGCGGCGGGAGGCCGGTTATATCCCTCCCATCAAGGATGATGGTGCCGGAATCCGGCGGGTAGATCCCTGCGATGGTCTCAAGGAGGATTGTTTTTCCCGCACCGGTCGGTCCGATGATGACGATGTACTCGCCACGTTCAATATCGAGTGATACATCACGCAGTACAAATTCCCCGAGGTCTTTTGACAGGTTTTTAATGTGCAACATCATTTTACTCCTAGAAACGGGAAGCACCGCCATACCGCTCGAAGATATAGAGTGCTACAACCGAGATAATGATCAGGATTGTCGCTGCCGAGATTGCCATGTCGAGGTTTCCGCACGACATGTTCAGGAACAATGCAATCGGAAGGGTTTCAGTTTTCCACTTGATTGCCCCGGCAAGCAGCAGTGCTGCACCGAACTCGCCGATACCCTTTGCCCACGTAATGACCGATCCGGCAAAGAACCCTGCGGCCGACATCGGGAGGGTGACCCGCCAGAGAGCCTGTGCATCGCTGCAGCCGAGGGTTTTTGCCACGTTTTCATACCGCGGACTGATGGATTCAAAGGTGGAACGCATGATACGCAGCATGAATGGGATATTGACAAAAAACTGGGCTGTAATAATCCCGAGCGGCGTGAAAACAAAAACAAGGCCCATCTCTGCAAGACCCCTGCCGAAGCTGGTCGTCCCGAAGAAGAGCAGGAGTCCGAGGCCTGCGACAAGCGGCGGAAGTGCGAGCGGCATGTCGAGCAACGCGTTTACCATGTTCTTTCCTGTAAAGTTATACCGGGCGAGGGCGTAAGCTGCAGGGACACCGATGAGGATGCAGAGAAACGTCGATACAAGCGATGTCAGCAGGCTCAAAGTGATTGCGAAATGGATCTCTTTACTAGTGATAGACGCGATAAGCCCTTCGGGTGTCGGCTTTGTCACGATCAGTGCGAGCAGGATGATAATGAATACCGCAAGCAGGACTCCGACAGATATCGTCGCGTATTTCAGCCACGAGTTCCGCAAATTTTTCATGTCTGCGTTCGTTTACGGTTTCGCAACTCTTTTGGAGTGCTGTTCCATTCGGCGATATCATCCATGTGCTGGTCGTCGACCCACCCGCTCTTCACCTCGTCACGGTGGTCGAACTGGCGGACATACGGCTTGATATCGAGAAGCGGGGTCCCGTCGAGGACATCGACACCTGAGACATCGAGAATATTCCCGCAGACTTTGCAGAGCTGCACAATCGAGAGCCCGATTGGATTTGGCCTGTTGAAATGCCGGATGGCAAAGATCCCCCTGTCTTTTTCACCGTCGAGGAACGGTTTCTGGAGAAGGTTTGTGCCGGTTGAACGGTCAAAGTAGTACAGCAGGTACAGGTGCGTAAATGATTCGATATCGCATAAACCCTGCTCATATTCGGGGAAGACCTCGATATATCCCCTGCTTGGGTTAAAAATGCCCTGTATCGGCGTATTTTCGTGTTCGGTGTGTTCAGAATGGATAATTCCTATCGGGTGGAATAGAATGTCCCTGTTTTTCCACCTGACTTCATGATCTTTTGATATCTTCATAGGCCGGTCCCTTCGTAATCCTTCAGATCTTTATGCAAAAACGCAGTTCATCGTTATAATGAAAAATTGGTAATTTTTTTTATACATTTCATGCATCACCGTACTTCGCAGAGGGATAGGTCTCAAACCCGTGTTTTGCAAAGATTGCCTTTCCTTCGCCGGATGAAACAAAATTCATGAACTTTTCGGCGTCTTCCTTATTGGTTGAGAAGGTCAGGGTCCCAATCGGGACGACGTCAACCTTGCCTAGTGCTTTTGGGATCTCGATCTTTTCCATTGCTTCGGGGTTATAGAGGTCTTCGTAGATGAGTGCTGCGTCAGCCTGGTTCATTGCAACATAGACGATCAGCTCGTTGACGGTCGCGGTCTTAACGACTGCATTTGCATTTACATCTTCCCAGAGGCCGTCCTTTTCGAGCATCTTCTTAGTTCCCTGCCCGATTGCAGGACCGGTCGGTTCACCGATTGCTACCCTGACACCGGGTTTGGCAAGGTCTTCAAGCCGGGTGATGTTTGCCGGATTACCCTTCGGGACGACGATGGTAATCACGTGGTAGACGACACTCTGGTTTTTGTCGACAAAGCCCTTGTCCATGGCCGACTGGATATAGGCAAGTGCTCCGGGCATGTAAGCATCGCCGGTCTGGTAAAGCTCTATCTGGCTGAGCAGCTGGGCAGAGCCCCCGTAGGTATACTCGATCTTTATGCCTTCCTTCTCTTCGAATATCCCGGCTATCTCTTCCATGGGTTCTTTCATCCCGGCGCCGCAATAGACGAGCAGGGTTTTTTCTGCAGCCATTGTTGCGACAGGGGTGGCAGCCTGTGTTGTTTCTGTGTTCGTTGTTGTTGTACCGTCCGAGGTGCAACCGCAGACAATAAGTGCACCTGCAAGCAGCACTAATAGACAAAAAATGCGAATGATCATTTTCATATATACTTTATTTACGCATTAAGTTAAATAAGTCTTTAGATTTATTGCCAATAGTGCCAAAATGTAGCTGTTAACTTCATTGCCTCACCTTTCCTTCTCCGCCGGGATCTGTAGTAATTCGCGTTCATATTCTTTTCAGATTCATTTTTGAACACCCGGAATTATGAATGAAAGAAATCTATATGAGGTGTACTTTTGTAGTGTCCGTTTTCATGGGTATGTAACCCAGAAAATGAAAAAGAGATTATTCGGCCCGGAACGGGGCCTGCCTGTTCCCGGGTGCAGGTCTTTTACCGGCACCTTACAATAGAAGGATGTTATCTCCTGGATATCAGGTATCCTGCCATGGCAACTATTGAAATGGCCAGAACTGCAATAAACGGTGGTAGTGGCGCCTTCGTGGTCGGCACGGTAGTCGGGGGAGGTGCCAGTGCTGCAAAGAGCTGGACGTTCTGTCCTGCCTTCACTTCGCCGCTGGTCGAATAGGGGGCGTACCCCACCATTTTTATCTCGACGGTGTAGGTCCCGGGCTGCACATTCTGGAAGGAGAGCGGCGTGATGCCGACAAATGCATTGTTGATGTAGACGTCTGCACCAGACGGGGTTGACCCGATCTCGGCAGTCGCGGTGGCCGGAACCTCGGCTGATGCCTGCATCTGGGCGGTCACCATCGTGGTTTTCCCGGCCTCGACAGTCAGGGTTGACTTATAATCCTGGTATGCGGTCCTGGTGAGCACCAGGGCATGGCTTCCCGGCGAAAGGTCGATGACATCGAGCGGGCCGTCAACCGGGGTAATACCCTTATAGACATTGTCAACGTAGACTGCAGCCCCGGACGGGACAGAAGTCACCCTGACATCACCTGTCGATGTGTTGACTTCAGGGACCAGTTTTGCATTCACGGTGGTAATATCGCGTGCAGTAATCGAGAATGTCTGTTGCCACATCTCGTATTCAGCGGTTGATATGGTGAGCACATGGTTCCCGGGAGCAAGGTTCCCGACGATCTGGTTGGTCTTTCCCATTGAGATACCGTCGATATAGAACGCGGCACCCCGCGGATCAGAATTGACCGCAACCGCTCCCGGGTTGACGACGGTGGCAAGGGTCTGGATAACGTTTGTTGTGGATCCGACCTTCACCTCGACATTTGTGGAAAAGGTCTGGTAGCCTGGTTTTGCCAGGATGATTGAATGGGTACCTGGTAAAACAGAGGAGAATGTTCCGGGGGTGTAGAGTATTTCGTCTCCGCCGTCGAGGACTGCGGTTACACCCGGCGGGGTGGAGTCGATATAGATGCTTCCGGTCGTATAGACATTGCCGGCACCGCTTGTACCAGCCTGCATGGTTACTTCGGCCGATGCAAGTCCTGTCATCGCAAGAACGATGAGGGCACATGCAATCATAATAGTGGTTTTTTTCATTTGGATCACTTACGACAAAGTGTGTTTTATAGAATTTATATAGTTGATCCCGGTCTCGCACCATAAAGTACAGGATATGAAGTAAATAACATGGAATAGAAGAACCGTCTGAATATACCTTGTGCTGAACATTCTCCGCAATACGCGAAGTGTAAGTCACAGGTTTTTTGGAAAAAGCGGGATGATTATTGATCAAAATCTGCCCGTCGGAGGACCAGATATGTGCTTATCGAATTGCGATTTACCGCAGCTTTGCGAAGCAGACTTATCCGGAGTTCGATATGCCGTTTTAGTGGATAAATATGGGATTCAGATTTGCGGATATTGATGATACATTATTTTAAGCAATGTATAATCTGAAACAGAATAAAAAAAGAATTGATCATTTATGATGGTCCGGTAGGACCCGATCCCGGTGCGGTAATCAGTGATTTATAATTCATCACTTTCTGGAAGAGGGTAATATCTCCTGCAGCAGTTGCGGATTCAGAATAGACAAGGTCTTCCACTTTCGGAGAATCAAGAGGTGAAATGTAAACCCGAGCTTCCTGAATATGCACGTTCATGAATGCATCTGCACTTCCGGTGCGAGTGCCAGTCATCTCTGCACCAAGGCCATATATCATCTTCCCGGATTCCGAGTCCAAATCCAGCAGTCTAATGCTGCAGCAGGTCGGAGCATCTAGTGTACATACGATGGCGGATACCGTCATTATCATCGTATCCGGAGGGTTTTCATGAATATTGCCATTGCAGGTGCCGGGATTGCCGGGGGGTATCTCGCGAGACTTCTCGAACAGAGGGGAATCTCCCCGGATGTGTATGATGCGATGGACCATGACACCTGCTGCAGATGTCGCTCATGCGGGTGGGGTGCGCCAATGGGTATAGAACCATACCTTGCCAGTATCGGGCTCGAACTGGACGACTATCTCCTTGAACCCATGAATACCATGAATTTCGACGGCCTAGTGGCAAAGACCCCCTTGTGCACCCTTGATAAACCCGCAATTCTCCGGGATTTAACAGGGGGCATCAGACTGAACCGGAAGAACCTGGGGCCGGATGACGCAGCCGGTTATGATATTTTAGTGGATGCGACCGGGATCGCCCGGGCTCTCCTGCCGCCGTGCAGGTCTGATCTGACGTTGCCCACGATACAGCACAGGGTAGCCGTGGAATCATGTAATGGCGAAGACCTTCCTGCAGGGGTCTACGGGAACCAGATACCCGGACTCGGTTACCTGTGGGTCTTTCCCCTCGGAAAGAATCAGTACCACATAGGTGTCGGGGGTATCGGGAATGTCAGGCACACTACTCTTATGGACCGGTTTTACCAGGGCCTGGCAGGACGGTTTTCATTCACCACGCTCTGCAGCTGTCACGGGGTCATCCGTGTCGCTTCCCCTTACTATTCGACACCGTTTTATTCCAGAAAGACCCGGGAAGACGGGACGCAGCAGCTGGTTATCGGGGTTGGTGAATCGATAGGGACAGTATCACCCTTCACTGGTGAAGGTATTGTCTATTCACTGGAGTGTGCAAGAATGGTTGCAGATTCCCTGCAGGATCCCGAAAGTTATACCAGATCTGTTCTGGCCCGGTTTGCGTGGATGAAAAAAGAGCGGGAAACGCTCGATTACGTCCTTTCACACGGTCAAAAAAATGGCCCGAGGCTGCGGGATCGATGGCGGTTTTTCCGCAATGCACAACGTTCCGGCATCGGACTCCCCATGCGTGAGGCATTCAGGCGGATGGGAGGACTTTCGCGGTGGGTGGAAGGCCCTGACAGGTGATGGATTGAAAGGAGGATGGACAAGGTATTTTTTGCGCATCCCATTTTATACCCGGGTCCGTTCTTTCTTCTCGTGTCCGGGAAAAGGATATTCTTGTCTGCCTGTCGTCCGGACCGGATTTATACGGCGTGTGATATGTTCTTCAGGGTGCGAATAATTCAGATATGTGGAAATCAGGGGCACTATATTTTAATTAATGAATGTTCTGAACAGAATGAAAAAATGAGAAGCGGTAAGGTTATCCTCCCACTGCAGCCGGCTCAACCGCACCCGGTCCGGTAATCTGTGATTTATAATTCATCACTTTCTGGAAGAGTGTAATATCTCCTGCAACAGTGCTGGATTCAGAGTAAACAAGATCCTCAGCCTTATAGAATGCACCCCGACCCTCCTGGATGTGCACGTTCATGAATGTATCTGCACTTCCAGATGTAGGGATATCCCCAAAGCCGGTAAGCTTGATGTTGTAATCCATCTCGACTCCAGCATCAGAGACCGGGAGATCCCAGCCAATGTCAAGATAGCCGGCATATGGCATGATATGACGCCGCATAGTTCCGGTTGTGAGAGATCCTATCGTCAGGTCGACGTTGCTTCCTTCCTCCACGATGTTGCAGAATGCCGGGTTGTACATTTCTTCTCCGGAGGTGAATGGACAGAGCATGATATATTCGTCAGGGAATTCTGTTGGAGCTCCATAGAGGAGCGTGCTTTCACCAGAAATCATCCGTCCGGTATCGCTGCCGACAAATTCGACAATCTTGTTCGTGACGACATTATACTGGTTTTCTGCAGATATCCCGGTACTATCAGTCTTGATTCCCTTGGTATAGGTAATCAGTCCCTTATCTGCGATGGTGTTTTCTGTGTACGAACTGGTATACACTGCAATTTCGGGGCCGCTTAACGGAGGCTTAACCGGAAGCCCCACGAAACTAGTGCTGGATATATGTGACACAATGGAATCGGTCTCAGTTGCAGTACCAAACGCTGAAATTGCCGTCGCTGTGGTGAATCCCTGTGTTTCAGGTACCTGCGGCACACCTGTATCTGCCATTGCCAGACCAGTACAGAGAATTAAAAATGCTTAACGATAGAATAACAATCCGTTTTTTAATTATAAAATCTCCTTTATGAAATGTGCCGGACATCCAGCATAAAATTTTATCCTTCAGAAGAGTATTTAATTATTTGAAATATTTACGATTATTTCCTCTTTTTAAAAACAGATACCTGATCATGAACTATATTTTTATCCCGGTTATTTATCCCAATCCCGGAAGAATGGGATAATCCTTAATTTTTAGTAACTGTTCAGCTCCGACCGCAA
>DASP01000011.1:47755-107291 GCA_002503825.1 Methanoregulaceae archaeon UBA467 | reverse complement strand
AATCGGACGGTTCGTGGACCGATGCCGCGACCGGGGAAGAGATCAGTTACGATCTGCATTACGTTCTTGCGGCCTTTACTTATGCAACCTCTCCTGACTACACTCCCCCCCCGGCTTTAACTGAGATCGCCGCGAAGGCTTCGTCGGTAGGATCTGTCGGTTTGTTCGACGTCGCAGCTCAATCACAGTCTGTCTCCTCCTTATCATCCGGCACTGTCGCGAACACCTTACTCTCTAAGGTGGGAACCTCGAAGCTTTCCAAGGTGAACATCAGCTCGTTCGCCTCGACCAGGGCGACCACCGCCACGACCGCCTCCACGGCTTCGCTCGTGTCGCAATCTACCGTCTCTTCGGTCAGTGAGACCCCGCCGGGCGGGACCTTCGACATGGCATCGTTCGCAACCTCGTACAGGAGCGGCAGTACGGCGATCGCATCGAAGGGTTTCGGGTCCGAGGTACTGGCGGCACGGGGGATCGGGGGATGAAGGTAGTTCCTTCATAATATGACCAAAGATCAGAAGAGGGCCGTGTCATGCGACACGGTTCCCTAGATTTCCGGGGTGTGGTTAATGGAACTTCATACAACCCCGAAACATGTCGGAATCCGTGTTCTAATTCCTCATGCAATAGTATTTAAAAGTCGTTTACAACATGTACTTAGCATACCCTGCCCCTTCTTGATAAGAGAATTCCGGTAACCGAAGACACATGGCGGGCAATTGGTGAATTAAAAGCACCGAACCAGACATATGATCAATTACTCCAGGAAATGATCGATGCAGAGCATGCCCGCCGGTTGACGAGGGATATTGGAAATATCCGAAGTAAAGGTAAATATCAAAAAATTGAGTTCTAATGTTTGAAATTTGATCGAGGAAGAAGCTTTCGGATTTCTTACAAGCCTTCCTCTGAAAAGTCAGAACGTAATTAAGGAAAACCTGAAAAAACTTAGTACCAATCCTTTTCCTGGAGATTTCGGGGATAAAGAGAAACTTGATCTTCCAGTTGATCCCCCGGTATATCGCATGCATATCAGTCGTTCGTATACCGCATTTTATCAAATCGATATCGAGCATAAAACTGTGAAGATTGATATGCTCACGACGATAGAACGAGCCCATAAACTGTATAAGAGATATGGGTAGTCCTGAAGAATTGAAAGAAGGGGTTGTATCTTTCAGCAATTTCCGTATACGATTCGCCACAGGGGTAAAGGCTGTAAAATTGTGATTGAAAATTTCCTCTTGTTTTGGAAAATAAAAATGTATTCATATCCTTTTTCTCAAAAAATTAATTTTTATGTAAGTAATTCCTGAGTCAATTCCGGTATTGCTGGGATCCATTGATAGAAATCGCTGGATGTCCCATCGCCGTACACTTCACCTTTAAAGACGTACACAGGAATTAGGTAAGGTAGGTCCTTGGTTTGGGTGCTGCCGATGTAGCCAATAGATATTTCTTTCACCACCGCCTTTTCCGGACTGTTCATACCCGCAGGAATTATTATCCCGGTCTTGTTGAGGGACGCGATTGCCACATCGGGCCCTATAATTGTATAATATTTAAGCGGCTCATAACCGTACCAACGTCTGAACATGCGTGTCACAGCACCGTTGTCCCTGATTTCAACGTATAATTTATCAGTCAATATGCGATATCCATCGATTTCGTGACTATACCACACGCTTTTGGAGGTTATATACATCTGAGGATCACTCCCAAACGCTCCTTCATTATGGGTGACTGAATAAAATTTCGCCCCCTCTGGCATAAGGTCATGCGATGCAAGGAAATTGTCGGCGATCTCCCTTGCTTCTTCATCGCTCGGCATATACTTCCTGATATCCTCCAGGGTATTGCCGGGGACATCGGTTTTTATGTAAAATACTACACCTGAGGAGAGGTTGGCATCGAACATAACGGAATCCTGACAAATAACGATGATTCCTGGTTCCTTTATGATCTCTCCTTTGATCCCCAGGTTATTTGCGAGTGTGAGGACTTCCTGCTCGGTTATATTGCGATCGATCGTATAAACCATCAGTTCCTTCGGGAAAGCGGGTTTGGGGATGTCAAGACGTATCTCGGGCACTTGCTGTGTATTCTGGAGAATAAGTTCCACTGTTGAGACCGGGGAAATCCCTGCTGTGGGACTCTGTCCGAACCCTGAGGTTTCGCTATATACCATTGTACATGCAATTATAATGATTACAATTGCAAGAACGCCAATTATAATGGTTTTTTGACTTTTCATCATGTTCGTTTCATAGGGAATAATCGATAGCTTAAATAAATATTTGCAAAATTAGATGATTGAGTAAAAAATTTAGATTTAAAATATTTTTACCGTTTTAACAGATTACTCCCCCTTTTAACAACGAATTTTTAATTATGATTTCTCACCCTCCACTCACCCCCGAAAACGAACTCCACTGCACCCCGCCATCCAGCTCAAACCGCCCACCTACCGACAACATCTCAGATACACCGTTCATATACCCCAGCTCACCGCCAGGACCGATGCCCGCCATACTTCCCGACCGTGCATAGAACGTCCCGGACCCGGACCCGATACTCAGTACAACAAACCCAAGCGAATCAGGCATCACGTCATCCGCCTGGGAAAACGTGCAAATTTTATTCGGGTAAAAAGGGATGAAAGGGAGCATTTCATACCGGTGAGAAATGGATCGCCTGGTCGTAGAGGATCTCGTTGCAAACCGGCCCGATACCGGTCTCCTCCTCGACGTATGTCCTGAACGCGATACGGACAGGGACGTTTTCGGGAATCCCAAGGCCTCCACAGCAGCACGGAACCTCGGTGCATCCCGCCTCCCCGTTGCAGTGCCGTGCGAACTTCCACACGTAGAAGAGATCGGCACTGGGGTTCCCCGGCAGGTAGGAGTTCGCCGAACCTGCGATATCGGCATCGGTAACTGCGACGACGCCGTTCAATGCCTCTGTTCCATAGACGGCGATATTCGTGTACAGCACCTTCCCGGTTGCCTGATGGTTGACACCATATACGATGAGGAAGTCATCATCTCCAAGGAGGTAATCCCCGTTTCGCAGGTAGAGTGCATCCCGGTTATCACCCAGTGCATCGGTTTCCCGCTGGAGCGAATCGAACCCTTCGAGGACCCAGATTTCGGTTTTGTTGCCGGAGACTCCCATCCCGTCTCCATGCCGGTCGATGATGGCCTCCCGGAGCGTTTCCTGGTCATCCAGGAAGTTGAGTTCCTGGGCGTCGCCCGTTCCCCTGACGAGGAGATGAGGCACGCCGTAGGGTTGTGCGGTGTAGGTGATGTTGGGGGTTATCCTGAAGACGTGGCCGGGAGTGCTGTTTATATACTCCATCCCGAGCGTCTCGTTTGCAAAGAAGGCGAGCCGGTGTATGAACGCGATGGTATCCGAGGTGTTCGCCAGTCCCATCCTGATGAGACCGGACGGGATGATGTCATCGTTTATCATGTTCGTGGAATATCCTGCACGGAGGGCGGCTTTCCGTACCAGTTCATTCGTACCCCTGTCTCCGGTAGTGATGATCATGACCGGTTTCTGGTAGGGACCCGATGAGATCTGGCCTGGCATGTTGCCGGTCTTGATACGGTAATTGTTGACGGTATCCCCGAGGCTTGCGAAGATCCTGGAGAAGTCACCCAGTTCATCGAACCAGCGTGTCCCGATATAACTCCGGTAGCTGAAGTATTTTACTTCGGGGGGCGTGGTTCCCACGAAGATGATCGCCTCATCGGGTTCCATGAAGTAATCCAGCCAGAGACCCTTGTTGTCCGGCCTGATGGGAGCATCGGAGACCCTGCCCCCCTGGGCAAGACCGGGATATCCCGGGAGCTTGTAGGTGAGGTAGGGGGTGCTCGGGTTGTTGCCGTAACAGCTCGGGATGATTTGCGCATCATACATGGCAAGTACGTCGAACACCTCGAACTTCCCCTCCTGGACGGTGAATCCTTCCCGTTCAAGTGCCGAGATGAACGCATCTATCTTCTCCGGACCGTCGCCTTTCTTTGGCAGCGTCACGAAGAGGAACTTCTCCTGCCCGGCGACCACCGTTGCCGTGCGGTTGACTGTCTCATACCCTGTCTTCGATAACGAGACCGCGTGTTCTCCGGGCTCAAGATCTTTCTCGACGAGCGGGGTCGCCCCTTCCGGTTCTCCATCCAGGAAGACCGATGCTCCCGATGGCGAGGACTGGATGCGCAGGCTCCCGTAGGCAGGAGTGAGGGTCGCGGTTACGGAGGTCGGTTTTCCGGCAGTGATGGTCACGTATCTTTCATACGGGGCATACCCTTCCTTTGCGAGGACAAGACTATACACGCCTGGATCGATGCCGGAGATCGTTCCCGGGGTTGAACCCGCTGCCGCCCCGTCAAGGAGGATGGTTGCCCCGGACGGGATAGAGAAAACGCTGAGCACCCCGGAGGAGATCGGAGTCCTCGTTGGGGTGGGACCGGGACCTGCCCCGGTGGCATGGACGATGAAGACCGAGGTAGGCTGGATCCCCGTCATCCCGGGAGGCGTGTCAGGGCAGAGGTTTGCCGATGCCTGCCCGGAAACGAATAGGACAGAGAGACCTGACCCGTCTGCAGGATCCGTGTATGCGGCCTCCTCACCGGGGAGGAGGGTCCCGCTCCATACCTCCGCACCGTTCCGGGAGATCGTAACATTTACCGCCTGTGCCGTGCAGATCGCACCGGAACAGTCCCCGCAGTCGGGTTGCGTCTCGACATCCAGGGCGTATCCTGCGACCAGCGGTGCACGGAGCAGGCCCAGCTCACCAAACAGGTCGGTCGCATTGAGCGGCTCCGATGAATAAGGGGGTGTCAGGATCCCGATACTGATCCATCTCTCCCCCTGTGTCCCGATGCTCCCGGCCATTACGGACGATCCTTTCCCGAGATGGTCAAAGACCTTATGATCGGGCACGGTGCCGGTAAGCATTTTCGGGGTCATTGATATCCAGGAACATGGGTTCTCCCTCCCGTCGTATACGCAGCCCCACTTATGAGTTGCGAGGATGGTGACGGTGTTGTCGGATTCTGAAACGCCGATCACCGACCCGCGGAAGCTGTAAGAAGGGAGCGTGGCTCCCGCGGGAAGGCAGCAGGCGCACAGGGCCAGGATCAGGAATGTGATGAAGAGCGTTCGTTTTTTGATCATACGATCATCTCCGCCGGAGTATTCCGGAATAAATGGAGAATGATATTCGGGGGAGGATATAGATGTATTGAAATGAGGGTGAGGGATGGGTTTTCAGTGAGAGGGACAATGAAAAGAGCGGTAATTATTCGAATAATAAAACAAACAGTGACGAACAGACCTTAATGTAATGATTGGGATTACGTCTATTTGATGAACGATATTTTTCCATTGTTGGGCAAACACACTCTTGGCAGGCAAATCAGGATCGTTATGTTGAGAGCAGCATGAATCCTGATTATGTATTGAGATATTTACCAACAAAAGAAGAGTTTAACGTCGAATGTAAATATCGATCCAACCTTGATAAGGGAATGTTAAATTGGTTGAATTCTAACATTTTAAAAGAGCCGCCAGGGAACGGGTGGGGATGGGGTTGAATTCCCGAGCATTGGCCTTGAAATCGGTTCAATAATTGCCCAGCGCAGAAATTATGAAAATGATAACTGCAAAAATTATGACCTGCCGCACAAGACTCACTCGTCATCATGAACGCTCCTCGGAGGAGTGGTCGAACGTCAGCCACCGCTTTGTTGCAGTGCCCATCTTGTAGGACCTGCCCGGCACACTGGCCGGTGCGGTACTGACCGATTCATCAGCCGGGTCGAAGAAGGCGACAACCTGTGCGTTTTCGGCCTGGATCGTGTTCTTCTGTCGGTTCTGGATATAAGCGAACAGTGCCAGGATAGCGGTGGCGAACAGTTCAATGATCGTGATGAGTTCTTGTTCCATGCTGATGCTCCACGTAGTGATTTTTCCGGTGCTCATCCTTCAGCCGTTCAAAGTCGGCGCATACGGCGTCATACTGCCCGATCTTCTGGTAAATGGTCCAGAGGGCAGGATATACCGGCAGCACGACGGCGAGGATGATGACTACAATATCAGGATTTTCCATAATCGCTCCCCAGAACGACGGGAGAAAAAGAGGGAGAGCCCGAGGGGGCTATCGCCCCCCTGCCCCCGTCATGAGGTGATCTTCAGGCCAGTGCCGGGACGGTGTCAGCCCATGCCTCGACGGTCGCCACGATGGCGTTGTCAGAGTAGGATGATACCCGGACGCTGTCCCTGGAAAAGCTCACGTAGTAGATCTCCCCGCTGGAGTCGTGGCACTTCAGGGTTGCCGAATAGCTTTCCCCGTCGGTATCACGGACCGGGTCTCCGCCCATTGCGGTTGCAAGGGCCGTGTTCGCAAGGATGTTTGCGACAGCGGTGTTGAAGGCTGCGACGGTCGGGCACTTTGCGGTTGCGTTCCCGACGGTCTTTGCCTCGTTGTCCTCGTAGAGGACCTTGGCAACGTAGGCCTCCTTGCTCTTGATCACCGCGTCCTGCGGTATTCCCCCGACATCGTATCCGGTACATCCGAACGGGTTGGTCGCGATGACTTCGGAAACGATGGTGTTGAAAGATGACACGTCCGCGATGGGGACGGCCAGGTTCCGCACTGCCGTCCTGGTGACGGTCTGTTCAATAAAGTCTGCCATTGTTTGACACTCCTGCTACCAGCGTTCCCGGGAATTATGGTAGACAGGATGTTATTTGGTAAAAGGAGTATTTTGGCGTGACTGTATCGGGGGAATGGGGAGATTTAAAATTGGGGGTAAAGGGTCCGCTGTTTGTGATCCTATAACTTCATCGTTCACCTTATTTTTTATATTTTAACATTTTAATAAGGGGGTGATAATAATGAACCAAGGAAAAAAAGCCATGAAAATTTTCGTAATTTTCATGCTTTCATTAACCCTGACCGCCGGATATGCCCAGGCATTGCCGAGTATCTACGATTTCAGGTCCCAGAGTTCATCGACACCATCCGTCCAGGATTTCATTTCTTCGATGTTTTCCAAGATGTTTGGGAGTTCTGTGTCACAGGATTCTTTATTACCGGCAGGATATTCTTCAAATTCTATCTCAAGATCGGAAGCAATTGAGATTGCGAAATCGCTTTGGCCGTCAATTACATTAACCGGACCGATACAAGTACATCGGACTACCAAAGGAGAATGGATTGTATCCATTAAGGGAGAATATAAATTGTGCCCATACGCTGGATGTGATACAATACCAGCAGGCGGTATTGTGAGAGTTGACGCAGAAACTGGGGAAATAGTTTCTGTTAATTACATTATATAATTCAATGAATTTTTGGTCCTGTAGAAAAAGAGCCATGAAAATTTCCGTAATTTTCATGCTTTCATTGACTATGACAGCGGGTTGTGCCCAAGCGTATCCGGATTTACATAATTTTGGATTCCAGAGTCAGACCACTCCATCCATTAACGATTTTTTATCTTCGAAATTGTTCTCGATATTCGGCAATTCTCGCTCCTGGGATTTTTCAAAGCCGGATGTATCATCCCTTAACTACATTTCACGCGATGAAGCGATTGATATTGCAGAGAGTTGCTTTCCGGGAAAGATCTACAGCACACCAAAAGTACAAAAGTTTGGTGGCGTATGGTCCGTCACTATAGGCTCATATTCAGAGTGCGATGATTGGCTGGCTTGCCCCGGAACACCGGGCGGGATAGTTAAAATCCATGCCATGACCGGAGAAATAATTTCTATCAGGCATTATTTATAGAATTTAACAAAGGTGTGAATTAAAATGAACCAAGGAAAACAAGCTATGAAAATTTTCGTAATTTTCATGCTTTCATTGACCCTGACAGCGGGATATGCTCAGGCGATGCCGAGTATTTACAATCTAGGTGCCCACCGGAGTTCGACGTTCTCCACTATATCAATTTCCGACTTGTTGTCGTCGGACAGTTTTCTGATATTCGGTAGTTATTTCCGGGATTTTTCAAAACCTGATATATCTTCACCATCAAAAATGATTTCGAAGGATGAAGCGATAAGCATTGCAAAAGGTCTTTGGCCAACCGCAACTTGGACTGGCATTGCAAGAGCACAATTGAGAGGGGGCGTATGGATAGTAACATTGACAGGATTTGCGAAGGATTGGGAAGGAGATTGTCCTGAGGGTTATGTCATCCCTGGAACATGTGCGGGTGGAGAAGTAAAAATTGACGCCAAGACTGGGGAAATAATCTTTGTTAATCCTTATTTATAGTGAGATATGAGATAGTGGCTTAAAATTCCCGAATCAATTCAAAAATACACAAATATACTTTAAAAATTCAATCACCCCCCTTTCCACCTCCCTTCAATTATCCATACCTGATCTCGTAGTAGCTCCCCGGCATCGAGATGATATACCGTATCTTCTTCTGTTCTTCTGTACCTATATGCCAAGCAATGCCTGATCATCCGGTCGGACCTCGACAGCAGGGGGTTCTTTCTCGGTGATGAGGATCTTAACCTGGCCCTGACCAGCGGTGTCGGGTTGATCAGCCGCTTCACACCATCCCGCTGCGGTCCCTTACCCCGGTCATCACCGGATACAAACGCAAGGGTCCGTTATTTGTCCCGGTGGAGGACCTGGCCCCGGACCTGCTGGGGTAATTCTGTATCCTCACCAGACCTCTTTTTAGTAGTATCAGTATTTCTGAAGAGGTGATAACAATAGACCAGAAAAAACGAAAAAAGAGTGTATTTTACTCTCACCTGTTTTAGGTTATTTCTGCAGCAAATTCCGGTGTGGCCGGGATGCATTGATAAAACGTTGCTGACGTCCCGTCGCCTTGCACTTCACCCTGGAAATAATAGACCGGGATCAGGTAATCTAAGTCATCGGTCATAGTCTGGTCGATGTAGACCAGGGATATATTGGTGACGGTCGCCTTCTCCGGCGTCTTCATCCAGGACGGTATGAAAACCCCGGCTTCTTTGAGATATCCGAAGGCTTCCCCGGGCCCGATAATAGAAAATTCCTTATAGGATTCGTACGCAGGCCATTCCCTGAACATCTTTCTGACCTCCCCATTCACATCGACCACCACATGCAGTTTATCCGTCAGGATCATGTAATCATCAACCCAGTGTTTATACCAGACATTAATCGACTCTGAGTTTTTCACCTCGACCTGGTTCTCACCGGAAACGAAATGCCCGATATCATGAGTCGTACTGTAAAATACGGCACCTTCCGGCCGGAGATTGTGCTGATCAAGGAATTCATCTGCAATCTTTCTCGCTTCTACGTCGCTCGGGAGATGTGTATCAATGTAATCCGGAGAATAACCGGGTAAAGAGGTCCTATTGCGATAAACTATTGTTCCTTTATATGAACTGATTTGATAAATATCCTGTCCAATATAGATAAAACCAGGACTACTTTTAGATAAGTCATCAGAAATGCCAAGATTATTAGCGATTTGAATCAACTCATTTTCAGAAATATTCCGATTTACTTTATAAACAACCATTTTTTCCGGAACCATCGGAAAAGCAATGTTGCTGGCAACTTCAGCAGGCTGAGAGGTTCTCTCGTAAATACCTTTTATCGGCATTCGTGTTACATTTTCCACTCCGGGGGGAATATTTCCTTCATCTGCTTCAATTCCATAGAAGGCGATAAACCCCGCGAGAATAACAATTGATGCAATAACGAGGGCAATACTGGTGATTTTTATCTGTTTCGTGTTCATTTTTTTACCTCCTTAATTTGGATCACATGTATGGAAATCCGTATCAAATTCCACATTATAGCCGGGCGGACTGAAAAAGGCTCATTCAATTATTGATCTATAGTGAACCCTCGGTAACAATTTTTAGTCATCTCACATAACGAAAAACCTTTTGCTTGGATGAATGTCAAAAAAGGACGTAAATATTAATCTTTTATGTGAATATTCATCAGTGCGATGAACATAAGTTGTAGATTGTTCTTGCCGTTCAGTATCACCACGACTTACGAACGTGGCACCAACCGAAAAGCACACCATTCCGCTGCGGTCCCTTACCTCAGTCATCACCGGATACAAACGCAAGGGTTCGTTATTTGTCCCGGTGGAGGACCTGGCCCCGGACCTGCTGGGGTAATTCTGTATCCTCACCAGACCTCTTTTTAGTAGTATCAGTATTTTTGAAGAGGTTATAATAATAGATCAAAAAAAACCGAAAAAAAGTGTATTTTTCACTCACCTGTTTTATGTTATTTCTGCAGCAAATTCCGGCGTGGCTGGGATCCACTGGTAGAAACTACCCGAAGTCCCGTCTTCGCCCTGAACTACTCCTTCGAGGACGTAGACAGGGATAAGATAGGGAAGTCTCATCGATTGTGTTTCTGCAATATAACCTATCGATATTTTTGTTACTTTCGCCTTAACCGGATTTTTTACTTCACCACGTATGACCAAACCTGTTTTCTTCAGATATTCTGTAGCATCCTCAGGTGAGATAACGGGATACTCACTATATGGTTCGTATCCGTTCCACTCGATAAACATGTGTTGTATTGTTCCATGTACATCAATTTGCACGTACATTTTGTCCGTTAGTACCTGATAGTCATCAATATCGTGAATATACCAGACGTTAATTACATCGGAATTTTTTACCTCCACCTGACCATCACCAGATATAAAATATCCGATATCATGGGTTACGTTGTAAAATTCAGCATCTTTTGGTCGTATGTTATGTGAATCAAGGAATTTATCGGCGATTTTTCGAGCTTCGTCATCACTTGGAAGATACTTGTTAAGGTAATCTTCATCATACCCTGGCTGCTGGGTAGTATTGTCATATGTTATTACTCCCGACTCAATTCCGACTCTAATCTTGTAGGGATCTCCTTTTATCATAAGGGATCTAAGATTTTCTTCAATTTCCCCTTTTATCTCCAAATTCTCGGCCATATCAGTGAATTCTTGACGTGTAATGCCTCGATTTACCTTATAAATCATCATTATCTCAGGGGCCGCCATCGTTGTTTCAAGAGTAATCTCAGGTATATCCTTTGTTCCCTCGGAAACGCTTGATAGTTGCACAGTGGTAAGGTTTTCCACTCCGGGGGGAATATTTCCCTCTTCTGCTTCAATACCGTTGAAGGCGATTATCACCGCGAGAATAACAATTGATGCAATAACGAGGGTGATACCAGCGATTTTTATCTGTTTCGTGTTCATTGTTAACCTCCTAAATTCTCATCACATGTATAGAAATCCGTATCAAATTCCACATTATAGCCGGGCGGACTGAATAAGGTTCATTCAATTATTGATCTATAGTGAACCCTCGGCAACAATTTTTAGTCATCTCACATAACGAAAAACCTTTTGCTGCGATGAATGTCAAAAAAGGACGTAAATATTAATCTTTTATATGAATATTCATCACTGTGATGAATATAAGTTGTAGATTGTTCTTACCGTTCATTATCACCACGACTTACGAACGTGGCACCAACCGAAAAGCACACCGTCCCGCTGCGGTCCCTTACACCGGTCATCACCGGATGCAACCGCAAGGGTCCGTTATTTGTCCCGGTGGAGGACTTGGCACCGGATATGCAAGGGTGAACCTGTCACTCCCTATTTTTTCCTGCATCGGAGAACTGATACATCCTTTTAGCTCCCTGATTTCGAATCAGACCGCTTTACTCCCAGCTCCTGGTACTCCCGGGTAAACCCAATCTGGCGCTGGATTGTTTTCGCCGCCATCGTGCTGGGCTCGATAAATTTCCGGTCCTCCGGGCGGTCAGTATCGTCAAAGACCATCTCGAGTGTGGCCCCTTAGGCCCCTTTGTGGCCCCTTTGATGAGCGTATAATACGTGCCCTTTCCGGTTGCACTTCCGGGTTTTTCGAATACACCCTTATCAACGAGCTCTTTCAGGTCGCGGCTGGCCTCCCGCTTCAGTACTCCGGTCACATTCTGATATTCTGTATTCGTTATCCGTCCCTTCTCCTTCACAAACCAAACTCCTTTCTTCTGGCGCTCGGAAAGTCCCAATTCCGTCAGAGCTGATTCTGTCAGCCAGTCTCTCCAGATCGTAACAACAAATTCCCCGCCGCTTTGGGCAAATTCGGGCTCTGTAAGACCAGATTCTTTGCAGCCGGTTATCATCTGGATTGTCCCGTATCCAATTTTCTCAATATAGTGCGTGAGGTAAAGAGGAAGAGCGATCCGGTGATTACATGGCCGGGAATTATGCTCTATTTTCAGGTCTTCGAATGTAAGGTCCGGAGGAAGGCTTCCTGGATTTCGCACTTCAATCCGATCCGAAAAAACACTTACCTGCACACTTGCAGCCGAGGTATAATCCCGATGAGCAACCGCATTGACAACCGCTTCCTGAATCACTTCTTTAGGAATCTCATACCGTGTTTCACTGACCGGTGCTGAATCACGGGGTGGGACCGTGCGATTAATTTTGGAGAGAATAAAATCCGTAGTCTGGTCTATCTGATCAAAAAGTGTACCGGAAAATATCTGATATGAGGGTATCGGTTTTGCAACAACCGTTCCATGATAGTGCATGCACTTGATTTCAGCGGTTGGCACGAACTTCCGGGGTTTAACTCCGAACAGGAGAATTGCTGCATTGGAAGGCTGGGAACCCTCCAGTAAATCAAGATGTGTTAATACCTGTCCGGTCGGGGTGCCTGGACTGAGGGGGAAACCTCTTTCTTTTTTTGCAACAGGAATGAACCATGCAATTTTGTCATCGGATATGTCATGTAACGTCGCTCCGGGGCAGGGGGATTCATCGAATGGTTTACATGCAATAATTTTACAGTCACACAGAAACTGGACTAATGCTGCATACAATTCTTTTTTCAAATCATCTGTAGTAGTAAAACGACGTCGCACAACCTGAGGTGTTGCCCTGCTGATAAGACTCTGCATCTTCGGATGACGCTTGCTGTCATCTGTTCCCTTCACAAAAATTTACCGGTATTTGCTTTTTTCTGTGGCCCGTTCGAACTCAAGTTCTGTAGGAGAAAAACCCTGTTTGTTCTCAGAGCCATATTCGTTACCAAAAATTCCCAGATATATCGGGCATCCATCGACTTCGTTCAGATACAATTCGTCTGATTTACGATCGAGTGCAGGGAGATCCTCGAAGAGAAAAGGTTCAAAGTAAATCCTGAGTAGCGGATCCGTCTTAATGTAATCACGGATTGCCGCCCTTTCTTCATTCAATTCCTTCTGCACACTGCTGACAAATATGCCGATTGTCGTCATCGTCCTCCTTGAATGTGTCATCATTGTCATGCTCGTGGTTGTCTTGATCAGGAGATGGGGGGGTCTCGTATCAGATGAATGACAGATATTGAGTGGTTGATGTAAATATTCTTTTTAGGACCCTGATAGAATTCACGCACATATCGTCCTCTTCATCTTCAGCAAAACATGAGATTGCATGTTTTCCGATATACTTCGCCCAATAATCCATGAAATTTCGGTAACCAGTATCCTATAACTGACCCGCCGGCGTGATTTTGTACCCCCATCGTTCACCTTAATTTTTATATTTTAACAATTTAATAAGGGGGTGATAATAATGAACCAAGGAAAACAAGCTATGAAAATTTTCGTAATTTTCATGCTTTCATTGACTATAACCGGAGGTTACGCCCAGGCGTATCCGGATTTATATAATTTTGGATTCCAGAGTCGGACGACTCCATCCATTAACGATTTTTTATCTTTAAAACTTTTCTCGATATTCGGTAATCCTCAATCAGGGGATTTTTCGAAGCCGGATGTATCATCCCTTAACTACATTTCACGCGATGAAGCAATTGAAATTGCAAAATCGCTCTGGCCGGGAATTATTCTCACCAAACCTGCAAGAGTACAAAAGTTCGGGGGCGTTTGGATCGTAATGCTAAACGGGTGTACAGATTGTAACTGTCCTGCTGATATTTATTGTGCTGGAACCGCTGCAGGTGGAACTGCAAAAATAAGTGCCACAACTGGCGAGATAATTTCTGTTAGCAGGTATAAATAGCATTTTCGTGAATCTTTCATCCTTTTTTTTAATTTACAAAATCCACATATTAAAATTGAGTTCACACCCAAACCCTGAAAATCGACTCTATCGATTATGTTTTGCGGGCAGTGAAGGTTGTGTTAATCTACCGCAGAGTAAATATTTTCAGAAAACAAGGGCACCCTATTTATCCTGTCCTGGGGTGTCGGTTCGGTTCGGCTCCTTGACACGGCAGGAGTGGTCGGGACCGCCCGGCTCTCGACGTCCGGCCGTGCACTGAATATCCTCATTGATCAGCAGCTTCACACCGTCCCGCTGCGGTCCGAAATCCCCACTCGCCCGCTGCAACACTGACCGGAAATCACTTTGGAATAATGAGACTATATCGAAGCGATTTTTTATCCGGGCTTACGAATGAAAATTAAATAATTTCACTCATAGTACAAATGTATGAAAATATTATTGAGTCTATCTTTTTTTCTTATATTCTCGCTATTATTTAGTGGATGTAGTACGCATGACAGGGGTGATGAAAATTCAAAAATATCGTCTTTTGCCATCAGAGTGAATGAAAGCCAGAAATATTATGACGCCTTGGTTGTCCGGGAACCCGGTAACAAGGAGGCCTGGCTCTATAAGGGATTGTACTATCTTGACACGTTCGGTCAATACGAAGAAGCGATCAGCAGTTTCAACGTAGCCCTTGAACTTGATCCTGAATATGCTCTTGCCTGGTATGCGAAGGGAATTACTCTATCAAACATGAACCGCATGAATGAATCTGAGATTTGCTTGCAAAAAGCCCGGTATTATGATCCAAGTCTGACATAGAATGTGTAATACGATTATTGGTTACCAAAAGTTGTCACCACTTTGATTCATGAGAATCGATATGTTGACTAGCGACTTACCTACCCGGCCGGAGAACGAGATCACGTTCTCCTTCAGCGCTTCCGTCTCCCACTGGCGGGCCTTGGCCAGGTCCCGCCCGATCAGGGCCTCGTTCTTGGTATCCAGCGCGACGGCCTTCTGCTGCCCGTGCTGCCATGGCGGTTGAGCTCATATACTTTATCTTCATCGCAGCGATGAACCTTCATCGTCCTGATAAATATTCCCTGAACCTCCCTGTTGAATAAAAGAATCGAGGTAACGGGAAAGTATTTCATAACTGATGAGAAAAGTGACGGGTCGAAGCGGGGTCCGGACAATCAATATTGAAGAACCCTGCGTGTGGCACGACGGCATGACAGGGCCTGTATGAAAGTGTATAGGTTCGTGCTGTTATGCCTTTGTTTGAAGAAATGGGGGATATGATGAAAACCATACATAAATGCCAGACCGGCATCATAACCGTCGTTCTTATCTGCCTGCTCGTCACCGGCACAGTAAGCGCGTACGATACAAATATCGCATGTAAAAGTGCAAATGAAACCATTACAGAGACAGAAAACATTACGGAACTTGAACTGGTTGCGTTTTATTCGGATTACTCTCTTCGCCAGTTTAAGATCTGGACGGAATGCATACTAAACCCTGAAGAGTCTGTTTGCGGGCAAATTTATCGTTATATCGAGGAACGGGATGCAGGAGTAGAGCTCTCCGAGATGATACTCACTACTGTCGCAGGAGATGAGCGGGTCTCGTACAAACTCTCTCCTGAGACAAGCATGTTCGTTAAAATGCCAGAACCCATCGATTTCCCGGACCCTAAAAGATATGCGGATAAAATGATGCTTTATTTTAAAATTACCGGGTATGGCGGAAAAGGCACGAATAATAACGACGTATCCTCTTTGAATCCGGAAAACATATTCAGATCCCACTATGGCCTTACCCCGGCCTCGATACTTTCTGACCTGTCAGGGAGACAGAGAAGAGATGTCCCGGCCTCGGCATTGCTGACTAATACAGCTCTTCGTTTGGGGATTACAGTGAAAAATACGCAAACTTCACAGGTCGGCGCGGGAAATCCTGTTGCCACGGATGTGCTGGCAGCACACCGTGCTGATGGCGATTTCGCGTCGAAAGGATCGGGACTTATAGAAAGCTACCGCCATAGGTGAAGAGAAAAAGCCGATATTTTCACTTTTTTTAGCGATATACGCACAATAAACGAATTAAAAGTGATATCCAGATACTCCGATTCATGACAGAAGAGCCGGACCACCCGTTCAGGTTTAGGGGATGTCATCGCAGCGATGAACCTTCATCATCCTGGTGAATATTCCCTGAACCTCACGGTTAAATAAAAGAATCAAGACGCCCGGAAAGTATTTTGATAGTTGAATACAAGCAAGAGAATGGTGGCATGAGGTTCCCAAAGTCAAGTAACAAAAGAACCTCAATGCAGCCGTTAGTCATGAATACATAAGCTGTGGAAAATAAAATGCTTTCTGTTCATGCCCTCGTAAAAGAGGTGAAACACATGAAGAAGAAACAAAAGGTCGGCGGATTCTTCGCGGTCCTGGGGCTCCTTATACTGGGGGCCATGCTGGTGCCTGCAGTCTCCGCCGGACAGACCGTGGGGACGGTCGGGAGCGACCTCCCGGCACTGTTGTCCGGTCAGCAGAACCTGACCGTAGTCGAGTTCATCATCAAGGACGAAAAAGACTCGACAATGTTCCTGTGGCTTGACGCAGAACAAAGTCCCCAACCGATCAAGGATCTTTGCACCAATCTGGATAAGGACCTGAACGACCTGAAAACACAGGACATAGCCGTCAAGTCGGTGATTGTGACGGCGGTTTCAAAAGAGAACCGCGTCTCCTATGCGTTGAACCTTGCAACCGGGATGTTTGAGAAGCTTGAAACGCCGGATTATAGCGTGGATAAGCTGATCGATGAACAAGCTGATGCAGCGAATTCAGATATGGGTTTGATTCTCAGAACTGATTATCCCCCAACGAATACATCTGGAAAGAGCCAGGTAAGTGGGAATGTGTATTATTCCTGGGCCAATTCGGTATCAAACCCTTCAGGTACTTACTATGCATTTATGTCTGCTACCACAAGGGTTCAGAAATATAATCCGACATGGCATACATGGTCGAATTATGTGGTTTCCAGTAGTACAGCAAATGATGTCACTAGTAGGTTTGCGGACGCTACTGCAACTTACTCGAGTGGATATTACCATGCCCTTGGTGACTTCCAAGGAACGTATTACAGTGGAGGACAATACGCGTATAGCGGAATTGATGGAGGGTATTTCACTATCGCTTGAAGTATTTCTCCGAATATTGAAATCCTGGATATATTCCAGGATTTCATCATTTATAGAATAAAAAATTAACAAAAGGAGGGTAAATAATGAAAAAATATCAGTTCATCATCTTATCAATCGCATTTGCGATGTTGTTAATAATCATCCCTGTGAGTGCCGAGCCACCTTACATAAGCGATAATAGTAAGACTATTCATTGTGGTGATGAATTTAAACAGCCCGGGTTAGGCGCCTGGGGTGGGGGGATTGTAAATTTTATTACAGGAATGAACTATGATTTTAATTTCTGGTTGACATCGGAACAAGATGACCAATGGAGGACGATGGCTGCTGAAAATCCGGATTTGACCGTATATGACTGTTTCATCCAAATCGTCCCTGATCAAGTTTCAGCCCTTCCTGAAGATCTTCAGGAATATCTTAAAAATCGTTTGATGACACCCAAAAGTGATTCATATCCGGGTTTCCAGCATGGGATTTATACGTCCCCTGATGGCCAGGTAACCGATGAATGGATCGATCCCAGCGGCAATGTTGTACCTGAAAGCTGCGTCCCCGAACGGTATCTGCACCCCGATCCCAGCGACCCGGGCTTTTATTTCATCCAATATTATTCGGATGGGAGAAGCCCTGAATACACCTCCGAGATGCAGGAGCATCTCACGAACCTGGGACTATCTTCAGCGTATCCCGCAGATATCGCGGCGACAAGTTACTTCCTGGATGATGGCAGTTATGCCATTACCCTGACCGGGAGTTCTCCGTCGGGTGAGGAACTGACCTGGACCTTCTTCCTCGGTAGCGACGGCGTCTGGAGGGATGGAGCTACGGGAATGCCGATGAATGACGACGCCCGGTTTGTCCTTGCCGCGATGAACTACGTGGACAAACCGTCAGCATATTCAGTGAATGCGTTAACTGCCGTTGCTCAAACCAGGACCAGCACGGTATCATCCATTCCGACCGTCTCCTCTTCGTCATCCGGCACTGTCGCAAAAAATTTGCTCTCCCATGCAGGAACCACGAAGCTATCCAAGGTGAACATCAGCTCGTTCGCCGCGACCAGAGCGACCGCCACCTCGACCGCCTCCACGACCTCGCTCGTGTCTCAGGCTACTGTCTCCTTGTCGGATGAGGCCCCGGCGGGCGGGAACTTCGACATGGCTTCGTTCGCGGCCTCGTACAGGAGTGGCGGCACAGCGATCGCATCGAAGGGCTTCGGGTCGGATGTACTGGCGGCACGGGGGATAGGGGGATAACCTGTTTTTTGCGAGAATAAAAATTTGGTATATTGAATGAACTTGGCAAAAAAGGTAGGAATTGGATTAGTAATCCTTATTTTTTCGCTATTCTTGGTATTATATGGGCCCACATATATTATCGGATCCACACAACCTGTTCAAAGGACGGAGTGGAATTATGAAATGAACAGTTCACAACTCGAAATTACGAATAAATTATGGGAGTCTAACCTGACAGCGGGAGATTTTTTCGAAAAGACTAATCCTGAGTTTTTACGTACAATGCCTCAAGAAATGAAACAATATCTTTATGCTAAGAAGATGGAATGGCCAAGACCCTGTTAATAGAAGAGAAGTTCTATTCGCATCTGCTTTCAAAGGGACAACTCATATTCACAATTCGTATATAAGAACTGATACCTAATTTCATACCGGTTCACGGTTGGATTCATTTATTCGATATAGGGCCCATTCCACCGACATTCGGCATTAATTTTCAAGCGAGTAATATTTTTCCACCGGTGGCCCGAGCAAGTGAACAATATCTACTAACTCGGAAGTATAATTGAGAATTCGGCAAACCCGCTGGTTATCAATAATTTCGTCAATCTGCCTGACCCTCCGGAAAAGGAAATACAACCATTTCGCGCTTGGTTTTCGAGTCGGCTTCTTATACTGGTCCCTGATTGTTGCATCCTTCAGGTCCAATGTATTCCTGAACTGCCATTCGGTGATAGAATAGACCATGAGACAGAGCACCATGATCATCGCAAGGGCGGCAATTCTGTTCTCGTTCTCTAGATAGACTTCAGACACATGGAACTTACCATCTTTGATAAATCTGAAAGCCCTCTCGACGGTACTCTGCTCTTTGTAGTACTCTAGCATTACATCCGGATCGATCATTGGATCATTGCTCCCGAGAAGGAACCTGCCCAGCAGTTCCTTTTCGTGCGAAACAACAACTGGATCGAACGTGAGACCAAAATCGACAAGATAAACCCGCTCAAGGGTCTCATCCTTTTTCGGCCTGCCCCTCTTACCTGAGATTTTTTGGTGTTTTTCGAGAATATCGAGATGCTCCAAGGCGTACCGAGGATGTTTCGCCAGCCAGCGTTCTACGATAATTCTAGCATCGGCTTCACACGCAAATCCTTTAACGCAGAGTTTGTGAAGGGCAGTCTGATCCCGTTGCAGGTCTTTCTCCTGGTTCTTTTCATAGGTCAAAAGACTCTTCCGGTATTGTTCTTCGGACCGGAAAAGAACCCATCGCTGGGGTATTCCACCATACGAACTCGCGAATGTGGCATATTTGTACCGACGATCCTGGCAATTAATCCAATCAGGATTTGACTGCACGATCTGTTGGACATCTTTGATCGTCTCCGGAATCCTGGTTATCCAAAAGCACTGATCGCCGAGACGGGCGACATTTTTGGCGGAGTACAGTGCAGAATCAGCCATGTGATAGATGGTTTCGTCTGTCACCAGGTTTTTCCGGACTTCCTCGATGGTCCGGAGCAGTGTTTTCCGGTCGGATTCGTTGCCAGATAGTGGTTCCATAAAGAGGGGAATTCCGTGCTGGTTCGTGACGAGGGAAATGATGAACTGTTTAAGATCTGATCGATGATCTTTCGAATGGCCGTGAACGATTTTGATCAACCGGGTGTTGAACCCCGAGTCGTATTCCCCGGTGACATTGATCGATGTCGTATCGTAGTGGAGCCTGAGTGTCCCGGTCTTGGTTTTGGATAACATCTGAAGCGCAATACCGGTGAAAAGGCGAGTTGGGCCATATGCGGCGATTGCGTCCAGGCATTCTCCAAAAACATATTGGTTCAGCTGATCAGGCTTGATTCCTTCCTTGATCAGACGTTCCGTTGCAATATCTTCGAAATATTCCGGCATCAGGAATAGCCGGCGTTCGACATATCCCAGGCCATTGAGAAGAAGCGCCTTGGTTGATTCGCCGTGGGTAACTGCGTGATGCCGTTTCTTGGGGATCTCTTTATCTATGTACTCGACGATGCCGAGGGTGTCGATTATACCGGCTACAATTCCCAAATGGGCGATAGTAACGTTCGAATTCTCGATGATCGGCATGGATCATTTACCGATTGTACGTACTAAGATATATAATTAAGTACTAAATAATTCAAAACTTTCAAATTTTACTGCCGACAATCAGATTCCAGTATATTCGGATATATTTCCGGAAAGCCGGTTTCCTTTGACATCCATGCAATAGGGGTTAATATATATTCATAACAGGGCATTACCGTTTGAACAATTCGAACTACTATTCTGGTATTAATACATCTGCCTTGCAGGTCTCTTCATGGAAGTAAAATGAAGAGAGGTACGGAATTGAAATCTTGCCCGGCATGAAGAATAAGGTGCGAAAAAATACTGCCGGGCATCGGGACTCTGTCGTCATATTACTGTGAAAAAATATTTGCCACGAGAAGCAACCATCGCGTTACCGTTCCTGCCAAGAGGATAAACGTGCCTCGCGAAAGAACATTTCACGTATGCCCTCTTTTACACAATCACCAGCTCACTCGCAAGGGTCCGTTATTTGTCCTTGCCAAGAACCTGCCGTTGTAATTATTATTTTAAATCCGGTTGTTAATTATATTGAAGGAAATATTTTAGTAAGCTAATCACAATCAACTTGTATGAGTCGACAACCGGAGTATCTTTTCATACTTCTGATTATCTCCGGATTTCTTCTCGTCACCCCTGTTTCAGCCGAAGAATCGGTAGAACACATCGTTTACATCAATCCTGGCTGGAATTTCATTTCGGTACCGGTCCGGCTGGCAGAGGGACACAACACCGGATCGATATTTAATTCGGTTGACAAGGCAGGTCATTCAATATTTTCGTATGATGCTCAAACCCAACAATGGACCATGGTAACCCCGAAAACCCCGGTGAATCCCGGCGAGGGCTACTGGATATATTCAGCTGGCACCTATGAAATCTCACTGGTCCTGGCAGAAGATCAACACCCGGTTACAAAAAATCTCTATCAAGGGTGGAATTCATTTGGATTTCCTAGCCCATGTCCAAAATCAGCGGAAAGTACATTCCGATCTTTAAGAGACCGATGGACACAGATAATAGGATTTAATTCTGCCCAGCAGATGTATGAACCCTCAATCATCAATGGTGGGAGCGGTAGTCATAGTGACTATACGGATTTGATGCCCAATCATGGATACTGGGTTTATCTCACTCAGTACGGCGTTTTCTCGAAGGTCATATTCTATCGAAATCTGACAATTCATTTCATAGATGTCGGCCAGGGGGATTCAATTCTCATACAGTCCCACGGATATGATGATATGCTCATTGACGCCGGGCCTGGTGACAAAGGACAACTGGTTGAGAGTTATCTGAAAAATCTTGGGATAAGCACTCTCGATATTGTGTTAGTTACCCATCCCCACTATGATCATTACGGGGGAATGACAACAATACTTTCAGATTTCGTGGTCGAAGAATATATTGACACAGAGTTGCCAGCAATTCCGGTTGAGTATCAGAATATTCGTAATCTCGTTGCTCAAAGGGGCATTCCCCGTCACACCGTGAAAAGCGGAGATACCATTGATTTAGGTCAGGACATGCACATCTCTGTGCTGAATCCTCAAACCACATTGTCTGTTGACGATAACGAAAATTCAATTGTTCTTAAATTTGGCCGTGGTTCTGACGAATTCCTCCTCATGGGTGATGCCGGGTATGAGACAGAAAACATACTTATTCTGAATTACTTTTTGAGATCAGACCTGCTCAAGGTTGGTCATCACGGATCAAACACCGCAACGAGTTCAACATTTCTGAATTATGTAACGCCTAAAGATAGTATCATCGAAGTAGGTACCGAGAATTTTTATGGAGACCCGTCTCCGTCCACATTGCAACGGCTTACAGACATTGGCTCAACAATTTACCGGACTGATTATCAGGGAACAATTGTCGTGACATCGGACGGGGATGGCTATACAATCACTACGGAAAAGAACTACATTCCGACGATAACCCCAACTCCAACAGCGACAGTTACAACGACCCCGACCCCTGCAACAGTTTGTGACTGTTCATACAACCGCTATAATTGTGGGGATTTCTCTACACATGATGAAGCCCAGGCATGTTACGATTATTGTATTTCATTGGGCAAAGGAGATATTCACGAACTTGATAGCGATAACGATGGGATTGCATGTGAGAGCCTGCCCTGAATTTATTTTGAAAAGGGCTTGGATTATTTTGAGCTTTTTCAGTCATTTCAATCGGAAAAGGAATGATACAGGGCAAACAATAGGGAATTTTCCCCTGTTTATTCATCACGCACCCAATAATACCTACGATACTTATTCGAATATGAATTCTTTCTGTAACGCAAACTTCGTATATTCTTCTGATTCAAACTCACCGAATATAATGACCCGGTAGATCCCAGGGATTACGGTGAATGGTTTATTGTTACCGTATACATAATCGTAATCGTACAGTCCTGTGACCCTCCATTGCCAGGTGTGCGTTTCTCCGGGTTGAAGATGCCAAAACGCCTGGGTTCCGCCTCCTAAAGTAAGGTTTTTCCAGGTTCCATCTATCTGATAATACTGTATCCAAAACGGGTGGCCAACGGCAAATTGAAGCGGGACCTCCAGATTATTCGTTATCCCAAAAATGACCTCATCCCCGACCTTATACCTGGGTTTATCGGTAAAAACACTAATCCCCGCTATAACATTTGTTTGGGGGGTTACTGAGGGAGATGTATTCCCTGGTGTGTTAGAAACTGATATTGTTGGAGATACCGTGAGTGTTGGAGATGGTATGATGAGGTCATCGGATTCTGATGCTCCAATAATTTTCGGAACCGCAGGAATATTGTTGCTGTTGATTCCCTCTGATGTGTGTTGCTGATACGTCACCCCGACAATTGCAACAATGATTCCCAGTACAATAACGGCGAATCCTATGAGGAGTGCATTTTTGTTCATGAAAATTCCTGCATCTCGGACGGCTCAATGGCCCATACATAGAGGGTGATATGTTCCCCTTCAATACTCTCACACGAAAAAGCATACACCGGCAGAACATATTTCTGTGGATAGGCTTTGATATCCATCCAGTAACCGAGTGAGATATTTTTTACAATGTAACTCCCCGTGCAACAGGTTAGTCTTACCACAACATCGTTGGAAAGGAGTCGCTGGTGTGCCTGTTCCGGCGTAATTATTTTCACATATCTGAATGGTTCCGGTTCTAATTCTCTCAGAGAACTTCCCGCATCTACCACTTCGCCTTTATCGCCGATTGTAACAGTAATACCTGCGTTATAAACATATACTCCCTGAATTTCCTTCACGAATCCTACATTCTTTGTAAGTTTATACCCTGTGTAAGAATTCGGGGATTGATGTTCGTATAGGGATCCAATGCTCACCGTAGTGAAATGCATGTCATCCGAAAGAAGATTTCGATCCTGCAGGTATTTCGTCGCTATTTCACGAGCCTCCTCATCTGAGGGAAGATCCGGCTGTCTATCAGTAGTATAGGGATAATATTTTTCAGGGATGCGGTAAGTGAATGCTCCGGAATTTCGATATACCTCCAGGACTGCTTGAGGATGTTTTGAATAATCAGTTATGCTGGATATTCCGGATGTGGGCCTATAGTCCTGTACATCCCCGGATACATTGAACAACGCTCCGAAGCGCTTTACTTCCTCATCGGTTATATCGGGAGGGACGGTTTTGTATACCGGATACGAATCGTTCACAACCGGGTGCGATATGGCAAGGACATAGAGTCCTGATACCCCCAGTATATTAAAGAAAGGAATAATGCCGGCCATCACTACCACAATGCCCAGCACAATAACAACAAGTCCTACTTTGAATACAGTTTTATTCATATGTCATCTGGGAAAGAAGAAATCCCGTTACGATTTAACAGAAAACGTCAGGATCGATATATATTTCCCCTGTCAAGATTCATCGGACCGATGAACCAGCCCGACCTGTTCATGTCGGAATTCGTTCATTGTACAGCACTATCTTTACCGCATCTTTTACCGGCATTCCGGTGTTTCTTTACGGCGACGGGGTGAACATCCCTTCCCTGCGCCGGAATAAAAATCCAGCTCCTGCTTGCACTTTCGGCACCCTTCAACCCGGACCGGGTACTATTCCGGCCGTTTAAATCGCAGGGTTGAACAATTGCCCCTTCTGCCGAGGAGATTGTCCCCAGCTCTTCCGCACTGCTCACCTTACTCACAGCTGCAGGAGTGCATGCACCCGCCGCACCGTCCCGGTATGTATCTTCCTCTCTACAGTAGGACACACATGTACTCACACACGTACTGTGTGTACTAGAGAGAGATTCATCAGTCGTCGCCGCCGACGCATTATCTTCTCCTGCAACATCCGGGGAAGGACCGGGGAAGGGTGCCGGAGGATTGCAGGGGTCATCACCCTCGACCGGACCCATCTCTTCGATCCACACCCCGCCGCCAGCTACCCAGTGCTTGTAGAGATACCGGTCAAAGGTATAGGCATTCGTCCTCCGCCGCATCGAGAGCCCGCTCTCCTCCACGGAGAATTGAGTGCCCCAGATATTGATGAGTGTGTCCGGGAACCAAAATATAAAGAAAAATATTGATAATAAATGGGATTTTACCTGTTTCAACCCTAAAATAAGCCGCCAGGGGGACTTGAACCCCCGACCTGCTGATTACGAATCAGCCGCTATACCGCTAAGCCATGGCGGCGCAGTACCTTACTTATATCGCACTTGGAACTTATTAATCTGACCAGAAGAGGTGTTATGAGTAGCCTCTCATGGTCGTCACGTTTTCGACCCCCGGTTTTCCCTGGGGGGGCTCAACCTTGCCGAATTTCTGCTCGTAGTCTGCCATCGTCTTGGTCAGCACAGCGACGAGGTTCTTGGCGTGCTGCGGAGTTATCGATACTATTGCCTTGGCACGTGCCTGGTTGACTCCCGGGATCTGGTGCAGGAATACAAAGGTGAACTCGTCGTCCTTATACGCGATCTGGATCATGTTGCTGTAAACCGGATCGAGCCCCTGCGGAATATTCACGGCTATTTCATGTGGTTGTGACATGAGTACTCATGGAACCCGTTTTCTTAAATATACATGGTACCATATACAAGTGTCCCTGGCGGGAACCGTGAGCCCCGGTGATACGATCCGAGGAAAAAGGGGTCATCCCCGGACCAGGATACCAGGTAACCGGTGCACAGGCCACAATTGCGACAACCTGCATCACCCGGTTGGCGCATTCTCCATCGGCCATATGACCTGCTGAAGAAATGTTTATATAACCGTACTTCGTTCTACTGTTGATGGGATCGGGGCCGGCATCCCCGGCCACAGGCAGTCGCTGCAGATGATCAAAGGTGCTGAAATACGTCATTGCGCAGTTAATAACCGGTTTCCATGAAAATCTGGCGTCCTTTCAAAGGATAGCCATACAAGGTGGCTCATATGAAACGAATCAACAAAAAGCTCTGGCTAGTTGCCGGAATATCCATTCTTCTCCTTCTTACCTGTATTACACCGGCTCTTGCAGCCCGGCCCACGGTTCTGACCGTCGCTGCAAGCCCTGCAGGGATTACGGCCGGAGAGTACACGGTTATAAGCGGAACATTATCTGATGCCTCGACAGGGGCAGGAATTACCGGTCAGCCGGTCATGATACAGGTCTCTGATAATGGTATCACGTGGCAGACCGCAGGACTTTCTACCACCCGGATCGGGGAATTTACACTTAACAAGGTCATGACACAACCCGGGGATTACTATTTCAGGGCAGTATTTTCCGGTTCATTTGCCTACTCGGGCGCAACGAGCGCCCCTGTCATGGTTCAGGTAACGCCACCGGAGGGCCCGGAATCAACCGCTCTCACGCTTCAGGCAACACCTGCCACCCTCAAGGTCAATGAACTCCTTACACTCAACGGGAGACTTACTGCCGGACAGGGCAGCCAGGGACTTGCCGGGCAGGCGGTACTACTAAAGTCTTCACCTGACGGGATTACTTACAACACCCTCTCGCTTGTACAGTCCGACAGTACCGGAAACATTACCTGGAGCCAGGTCATGTATATCCCGGGAACGTACTATTTCAGGGCTGAATTTTCAGGGACAAGCCAGTATACAGGCTCGGTAAGCCCTGTCACACAGGCAACGGTTACGTCGGTCATCAGTGTAAATACGACCTCGTTAACAATCGGGTCCACT
This sequence comes from Methanoregulaceae archaeon UBA467, assembly GCA_002503825.1. GTDB lineage: Archaea > Halobacteriota > Methanomicrobia > Methanomicrobiales > Methanospirillaceae > UBA467. The sequence goes on along the minus strand of DASP01000011.1, from coordinate 80,480 downwards.
TCATCCACCCCGACGGCAGGCACCCCGTTTACCCTCAGTGGTGTCCTGGCTGATTCAGGGTCAGGTCTCGGTATCGGCTACCAGCCTCTGACATTGCAGGTCTCGGGAGACGGTTCAACATGGAATCCTGCAGCGCTGATGACCACCCTGTCCGATGGCAGTTATACCGCGAGCCAGTTGCAGGGGACCGCGGGAACATACCAGTATCGCGCAGTATTTGGCGGGAACGCTGATTACACCGGTTCTACCAGTCCGGTGACAACAGTCAATGTCGTTGCGAAAACCGCGAAGGGAACTGCACTGACATTGAACGTGACACCAGTCACCCTGACTGCCGGCGGACAGGTCACCGCAACCGGAAAGCTCACTGACACTTCAAACGATCGGGGCCTTTCAGGGCTTGCAGTTATGCTGCAGTATTCAACCGACGGGCTGAACTGGAACACTGCAGGACTCGGGGCAACACGTCTCGGGGAGTATACAATACGTCATACACCTGCAGATGCTGGCAATTATACCTATCGTGCTGTATTTTCAGGATCCATTACCTATGCCCCGGCAGAAAGCCCTGCAGTTGCAGTCACGGTAAACCCCAGGCCGCAACCGGAAGCGACAACACTTACATTAACGGTCACACCCGACACGGCATCCATTGGAGGAGTCATTACCCTGAACGGTACCCTTTCAACGCAGAGTGGCGGGACAGGGCTTGGTAACAGGCAGGTCCGGCTCCAGTCCTCGACCGACGGGGTCAACTGGAACCCGGGCTGGTTGACAAACACATTCCCGAACGGGTATTACATATTCCTCCAGTCCAACGTAAATGGCGGCGTTTTTTACTACCGGGCAGTATATGACGGCGACGCGACAACACTCCCATCGATGAGCCCGGTAATCCAGGTGATTGTGAAAAGGCCTACATCTGTTACCGCTTCGGTGAGCCCGGTCATAGTTAATGCCGGCCAGGACGTCAACATCACCGGCACCCTCACTGATTCCAGGTTAAAAGTCGGAATTATGCTTGAAACAGTTACGGTTGAACGATCGACCGATACCACGAACTGGACTTCAGCCGGCACGGCGAGCTCAAGACTGGACGGGACATATGTATTCGTCGATATCCCGCCTGCAGTCAACCCGGTCTATTACCGCGCCCACTACATGGGATCTCCATATTACGAGGAGTCGATAAGTAATTCTGTCGGGATATTTGTAAGACCGGTGATGGTTGCGTAAACCCGGGCAGGGATTGATACAAAAAACCATTCTTTTTAAAAATAAACGGATTCTACAATTTTTATTGCACGGCCCGTACCGCAAAAATCTGTTACGGCACTGCCATACTTCGTTTTCCCCATGACATATCAAACACACACGACAGAGCCCGGCTCATCGGGTCTCATTATCATGCCTGCCGCATAAAGGCGAAAAGCAAGATTTTTGTCATACTATCAAGAGACATCTGAAGTGTATGAATCCGCCCACAGGAAGAGGTACGGCAGTCAGCATCTCATCGCTCGTTACTGCGGCGGCATGTCCCCTCAGGCTCTGGTATGCAAAATCGGGCGGATCACCCCCGCCCGGCAGGTATGCCGTCTGCAGGCAGCTTTCAGAACACCTCGGCTCCGGTGTCAGTCGTGAAACCGTATGGGAGGAAATCTGTGCAATACACCCTGATATCTCACCGGAATTTTACGGGTTCCTCGATGCATGCATCGGTTCATGCAGGAATAATTCCTCCTGGATCCCTCCTGACGAGACCGACGTGCCGGTCAAATCAGAAAAATTCGGGATATACGGGATAGTGGACAAATTATACCGGGATGAGCCTTTTTTTTCAATCGTTCGCCCGTCTCAGGCCCCGGCTGCAGGACTCTACCATTCTGACCGTCTCAGGATCACCGCCTATACGTTCTGTCTCCAGGAGCTCTTTGGCGAACATATCACCGGGGGACTTGTCGAGTATATCCCCGACGGGATAGTGCGGCAGTGTATTCCACAACCAATCGATCGCCGCAGATTCATCCGTGCCCTTCATTCTGCAAAAAAAGTAATGGACGGGACTATCCCTGCAAAACCATCCCGTGCACCGTGTACGTGGTGCAGGTTCTCGGATCGCTGCGTACCGGGCGGAACACGGCTTTCAGATCTCCTTTAGTTCGTGGTAAATGAGATTTTTCCCGGTCTGCCCGGGGCCGGGCGCAGTGCTATCTGAAAGACGGTCCGTTCCGGACCGGAACGCAATACTACCGGATAACCCATTGAACTCTGCAAAAATTACGCCTTTTCTTCGAGAAGCGTCTTTGATTTCAGGTATTCCCCTTTTGCCTCACGGGTTGTCCCAATGATAAGCCATGATTCATCCCCGTGCTGTTCACAGACCCCGCAGGCTTCAACAATTTCTCCATCTTGTGCCTGCCCGCTGTAGGTATGGGTAAAGGACAGGATTCTGCTGATCGAATCATGTTCAACGGTATAGACTGCCGGATTATCATAGCTGAGGCTCGCATCGGTAACCTTCGCTTCAATGGTCATTTTCCCCATCAACTCGCCTTTACCGGTCGGAACCGGGTTCAGATGCCTGTATGAACGCGTATAGAGGAGATCAAAATACGTCCCGTCAATCTGTCCCCGGTTCCATTTCCGCTTTTCGTGCAGCATAAACTCGTCCGGCGAAAGTTCAGGCCGTCTCTTTTCATAAACCCGTTTCCATAAATCCTCGTCCAGGTCCTGCAGTCTCCCCTTTGCAATTGCATCCCTGAGGAGGTCCTGCGCATGAAACCATGCACTGCCATAGACCACCATATCAATATCTGAACCTTCTGCTTCGAGACCGCAGAGAAATGATCCCGTGACCCCGACCGCGACCGGGGGAAGGCCGAATATTTTAATCAGTTTCCGGACCCGGGTATCCCTTTTCAGAACAGAATCAAGTTCCTCTTCGGGCTTGTAGACGCGTCTGATATCCCGGATCGGCACCCGCTGGACAATATCGCAATATTGCGGCTTTTCATCCCTTATTTTTTTAAATGCATCCTCGAAATCAAGTTTTCGGAACCGGCCCCCCGTACTGTCGACGCGTTCGCCTGCAGGGTCCGGCACATACCGCAGGACACAGCCCACCCGGTCCTGGTTATCATAAACCGACACCGCATAGAGCCACCCGTCACGGTCTTCCACAAAATCACGCAGTCGGACAGGCTTTGTTGCCATAATTTCACCAGAATTTTTTAATATATTCTACAATTTCAGAGACCGATGCCCCGGCCCGTATGATCTCCCCGCTTACAAGGTCAATGACCGTGCTGGGCGTCCCGGGAAGTCTCCCGCCATCAATAAGAAGATCGTGTGCGACATGGCATTCGCCCGGTGTAACAGGGTCTTTTGATCCAGAAATATTTGCACTCGTCGCTGTTATTGGTGAATCGAACATGTCGATAAGGCGAAGAGCGACGGGGTGCGACGGGAACCGGATCCCGATCATACCAGTTCCTCCGGTGAGGACTTCAGGGACTGAATTTCGTGCCGGCAGGACCACTGTTACCGGCCCCGGGAGAAAGCGATCGATGAATCCGAGTGCCCGGTCGTCTGTTTTTGCGACACCATGGATCATCTCGCAGCTGCAGACGGCAATTGAGACAGGATTTGAAAGCAGGCGTTTTTTGGCTTCGTATACCTTGAGAATCGCCTCTTCGGACAACGCATCGCCACCGAGTCCGTATACCGTCTCGGTAGGGTAGATAACGATACCGTCATGTTTCAGGATTTTAACGGCTTTTTCAACCTGGTCCATCAGAATTCCCGTCCCCTGACCCGGTTTATATCGAACACTGCCTTTCCGCTTACGTGCATTACTGCAAACACCCCGGCCTGGATTGGATCGGTGACTACCAGATCCGCATGTTGGGGAACAGTCCCGGCCATTTTAAGGGCAATAACGGGGATCCCGGCCTCTCTGACGCGATCCACCGCTTTCGATATCTCCCCGCCCATCAAAGACCCGGCGAGGACAAGTATTGCAGCACGCGGGAGACGGGCTACGGCATCGACCGCCTGTGCGACAGTTTTCTCGCCGACAAGCGGAATGGTATCCACAGATATGCGCTCACCCCGGATATTGTGACGGTCTGCCTCGTTCACTGCACCAAGCGCCACCTGTGCAACCTGTGCCCCGCCCCCGATAATAATCACACGGGTCCCGTAAATATTGCTGAACGGTTCATACGGCTTGACATCCCTGACCGAGGGGATCGCCAGAAGTTCCTCGACCATCGATGCATGGTCATGACCATTTTCGAACTCAAGATATAACTCGGCCATCCCCTTTAGAATCCCGTACTCGAAAAGTTCCTGGTGTACCATGAGCACATTGGCATCATGATGTGCAACTACAGTAGAAATGTCTTTTAATACGCCCTTTCGGTTTTCAGCGATGATGCGGATTGCAAAAACTTCCGGTTCGGATTCATACATAGAACGGATGCGATAGCCGGGGATCGAACCCGGGTTAGAGGCTTGGGAAGCCCCTGTCCTGCCGCTAGACTACTATCGCAGTGAAATTTCATTATCATATTAATCCTTTCAGTCATAAAGGTTGTTTTTGATTAATATTGCATAAAAAAAATAAAAATCAATGCCGGCGCCCGGTATCGGGTGCAAATGGCCGGATAATAATGACCGTTCAGGGCTTTGGTTCCCTGGGCATATTCGCCTGTATTTCCCTGATCACTTCCCTGTGATAGGTAAGCAGCATATCGCTTATAACTCCGAACATGAAAACCTGGAAGCCCACAACAATGAGAAGCACGGTAAGAACAGTCAGTGGCAGGTGTTCAATATCATGAAACCATTCTAATAGGACATAGATCCCGGTCAGGACACCCAGAATCATGATAATAATGCCGATGAGACCGAAATAAAACATCGGGTTGTTCATCCGTGCCAGCCGGTAAATGGTGGCGCCGATCTTGAAGCCGTCATGGAACGGGTTTAATTTTGTCGGGGTCCCCGGCCTTTTGCGGTATTGTATGGGAACCACCCTGATATTCATCCCTTTCCTGACAGCTTCCGAGGATATCTCTGTCTCGATGACAAAACCTTCTTCTTTGAGCTGCATCATCGAAAGTGAATGCCGGGTAAACGCACGGTACCCTGACAGTATATCGGACAGGTAATATGAATGTGCAGCTTTGAAGAGGCGGTTCAGCACCTGGTTTCCAAAAAAATTCAGGCGTGAAAATGCATCGCGGTTCTGGTCGGTGAGCCGGTCGCCGATTACATGGTCACACCCTTCAAGGAGCGGCTGAAGCATACGGCCGGCATCGGACGGGGAATAAGTGCCGTCTCCGTCCATCATGAGAATATATGGTTGTTCGATCAGCCCGAATGCCTCGATCATGGCATTTCCTTTCCCTTTCATGGACTGGATAACAACCTTTGCACCTTCCCGTGCTGCAATGGCCCGGGTATCGTCGCTGCTTTTTCCGTCTATGACCAGGATGTGCGTGTACCCGAGATCACGGAACTCCCGCACGAGCGCCCCTATTGTCGGCGCCTCGTTTAAGGTAGGGATAAGGATGCATACACTATCCTTGTCGATCTCCATTGGGATTATTATTTAAAATCCATACTCATAAGTGCTTTCATGCATCTCGGCAAGAAAGGAATCCGCATCCTCGGAATAGCGGAAAGCTTCTCTTCACGTGAGAGATCGCTCATCGCAGGGGTGGTGATGAGAAAAGACCTGCGGATTGACGGGTGTGCGTTCGGAACGGTTACTGTCGGGGGCCTGGATGCGACCGATTGTATTATCGATACGTTTTTTTCTCTCGGACGGGGTGACATCCAGTGCATCATGATAAGCGGGTGCATCATTTCCTGGTATAATATCATAGATCTGAAGCACATCTCAGAAAAAACAGGACTCCCGGTGATAGCAGTCACCTACGAGGAATCCGAAGGGCTGGAAGACCATATCCGCCACCATTTCCCCGGGGACGAAGAGCGCCTCCGGCTCTACCGGAACCTCGGAAAAAGGACGCCATTAGCCCTTTCGACAGGCTACACGGCTTACATCCGTCCATATGGGATAGAGGAGAGCACGGCCCTTGTGCTGGTACAACAATTTACATACGACGGAAAAATTCCTGAACCCCTGCGGGTTGCAAGAATTATTGCACGGAGCGCTATGCAGTATATGAAAAACCTGAAAGAAGAGTATCAGGTTTCCTGAATACCTCGACCCTCACCCTGTCCCCCGGCCTGAATGTCCCGTCGGTAAAATCAAGCGCAATTTTCTGGTGCGGGGTCCACAACGTCCCCTGGCACCCTGTTCCGCCCATGGTCTGGACACCCGAATGGTGCGTCGGGATGAAATTATGGCCGTTCAGGGTATTCACATTGCAGGACAGTTTTTCACCGTTCCTGTAGAACACTGCCTTTAAATTGTCATTTTCATAGGACTCGGTCCCGTTATGGAAAAGAATTACCCGTGAATCCAGGTTCATCGCACCCTGTTCATTCAGATGATACACTGCCCTGATCTCGATAAACGAGGGAACAATAAGCGAATGGAGGGAAAAATCCGGCAGGAAAAACATCAGGATTACCAGTGCCGCAAGCATTATGACGATGATAACCATCAGCAGTTCGCCGATGATATGCGAATTGGCCTGTTCGTCTGGAAGTTTTAACAAATATAAGCATATCTGATCAGATTACGAATAAATCTTACTAAATTATCTTTTAATACGGGCATGACTGCCGCTGCTACAGTATTTTTTAAAATGATGTAAAAAATGGATTCAATATCTGGTTTAAAACTCATTCACGGGATAAAATTTTATGGAAACGGCTTAAAAGTCATATTTTCTGCCATTAATATCCAGTACCCGTGCGTGGGATACACCTGTCGTGTATCACTGTGCGATCCCGAACCACCGTTGATGATCGAGATTTCATACTGCTGGGAAATGGAATTGAATCCCATCGCGTAAGACCAGTTGTCACCGAGTGGTGAAAATGCATTTTTCGCCTGAGAGGAACTGTTGCCGGTAATTCCAAGCCCGTTCCACCCCTTCATCAACGTTATGTCTTGTTTTGTCTGGTTCTTTGAGAAGTGAAGCGGCACCTGCATCGAGTTCGCAGAATAAATCCATAATGATCCTGCAGGGGTCAGGAGAGTCGTCCGGTTCATCTGCAGCCATCTCATTGAGGATGCATTATAGGAAAATATCCCGTGACCCCGGGTGTCCACATCATGGAATATACCTGCGGTATTGAACCCCTCCTCAAGCACCATTGGAACAGAAACAAAATTCCAGCCTGGCCACAGGGAGATATACAAATCTGCCGGGCCCGGGGGTGTCGGCTGAGTCGTGGGTACAGTCGTTGGAGCGGTGGTCGGTGAGGTGGTCGGCTGGGTCGTCGGACCTGTCGTCGGAGCGGTGGTCGGTGAGGTCGTCGGAGTTACCGGCCCTGCGGCCGTCAGGTCCAGCCGTGTACTACTGCCTTCCACGAACAGGACCGCCTGGTCCGCATCGTATCCGTTTACGGTGAACCGGATGACCGGATTTCCTCCTGACAGGTCTTCGTCGGTTGCATAGATCCTTAAACGTTCATCAAACGGACCGCTTCCACCATATATGCCTGATATTGACGTGGTTATCCGGCCCCGTTCAATACCACCTATTGTACCGGTGATGATACTCCCGGGTTGTGCCGGGCTCCCGGATACTGTTACAGCCCCCCGGAATTCAGCAGGAGGGTGGGACGTCCCGGTTGTCGGGATGGTTGTTGGTGAGGTCGTCGGCTGGGTCGTCGGACCTGTCGTCGGGATGGTTGTTGGTGAGGTCGTCGGCGAGGTGGTCGGACCTGTCGTCGGGATGGTTGTCGGTGAGGTCGTCGGTGAGGTAGTCGGACCTGTCGTCGGGATGGTTGTTGGTGAGGTCGTCGGTGAGGTAGTCGGACCTGTCGTTGGAGTGGTTGTCGGAGCGGTGGTCGGGGAGGTCGTCGGCTGGGTCGTCGGACCTGTCGTTGGAGCGGTGGTCGGGGAGGTCGTCGGCTGGGTCGTCGGAGTTACCGGCCCTGCGGCCGTCAGGTCCAGCCGTGTACTACTGCCTTCCACGAACAGGACCGCCTGGTCCGCATCGTATCCGTTTACGGTGAACCGGATGACCGGATTTCCTCCTGACAGGTCTTCGTCGGTTGCATAGATCCTTAAACGTTCATCAAACGGACCGCTTCCACCATATATGCCGGATACTGACGTGGTTATCCGGCCCCGTTCAATACCACCTATTGTACCGGTGATGATACTCCCGGGTTGTGCCGGGCTCCCGGATACTGTTACAGTCCCCCGGAATTCAGCAGGAGGGTGGGACGTCCCGGTTGTCGGGACGGTTGTCGGCGAGGTGGTTGGCTGGGTCGTCGGACCTGTCGTCGGGATGGTTGTCGGTGAGGTCGTCGGCGAGGTGGTCGGACCTGTCGTCGGACCTGTCGTCGGAGTGGTTGTCGGCTGGGTCGTCGGACCTGTCGTCGGAATGGTTGTCGGCGGGGTGGTCGGAGTGGGTGGAGGGGACTCTTCTGCAGTAATGTAATCAAACTTAACCCGGCTGTGCACACCCTCGTCATCGGTGCGGTCCATCCTGACTGAATACAGGCCCGGACTTGTGTAGATATGTATTACGCTCAATTCGGGTCCGGGGACATCGGTGCCATCACCAAAATCCCAATATCGCGATATAACCTCTCCCGGAACCGTTGAGGTATCGGTGAAGAGAACCTCCAGCGGAACGAAACCTGACGTCGTATTTGCAGTAAAATCAATCTCGTACTGTACCGGGGTATCTGCAAGACCAACCGCCGTCAACGTCAGCATTACGATAAAAACAACCATTAAACCCGTGAAATAGTTACTCGACATCTGGGTGCTCCCTGCATATGGAATAGGTGTAAGACGCCCGTTCCGGCATTCTCACCTTTGAAGGTCCTGCTCTAAAAGACCATAGGAGGTACACTATATATAATCTTAGTACATGGCAGATGGCCCATCATATAATAATAGAAGTGGCACCTGGAATACCCTTGCCTTTTCAGAGATATATATTGCTTTAAACCCGTAAAATCACGTTTTTACTCTGCTGTTGATTGCTGGTTGGCATAGATTGATATGCCATGATGCATATTGGTGTCTGTCCGCCTTTATGGGGGAGGTGGGAGGAATGAATGCAGAGGAAACAGATCTCGACGGGGAAAATGGCATTGAGCGATGGCGTTCAGTGGCCGGTCTACAGAAGCCTGGCCGGGCTGCTGTTGAATACCTGATTATTGATCTCTGGGATTCCAATAAATGGCTCAGGATTGCGGCTGTTGATTCGCTTGGTAACTTAGGTGATCCACGGTCGTTCGAATACATTGTTCCGCTTCTTTCTGACCCGGACCATGATGTGCGATTTGCAGCTGCAATAAGTCTTGGAAAGCTGGGAGACAAACGTGGAATTGAACCGCTTAAAAATGCCTGCAATGATGATAATTGTTATGTGAGAGTGGCAGCGGAAGAATCATTAAAAAGGATCATCCCGGGATAATTGCCTGGAACGAACCGGGGGAAGTCCTGTGTCGCACCTGATTGGTATTAATTAACAAAATGTACCGGATAATAAACTGTATCCTCCCTTGTAGCGTATGATCTTCATTAAAATACAGATTATTTATCGATTGCCGGCCAATGATTTTTTTTACAGGCTCTGAATGGGAAAACAAATTCTCTTTCAATTAATATGACAGGGGATATGGCTCATAATGACATTTTCAGGGAGGAACGAATATATCCGGTTCATGGAAAAGAACAATATTAAAACGTTATTTTGCCTTTTTTTCTGGTTTTAGCCAATAATTAAAAGAATAAAAAGATGAGACATTGAAAATTGCTATAAAATCCGAAAAAATTATAAATTATACGGGCCTGTGTTTCAGAGATCTTCTTCTCCGGTCCGGACCCTGATTGATCGTTCGACAGGTAATACGAAAATCCTGCCGTCACCGATTTTTCCTGTCTTTGCGGCTTCTTTCACGATTTGAATGACCATCTCTGCATCCTTTTCCTTTACCACAATCTCTATCTGGATCTTGGGGATGAGATCAACCATCATCGAACCTCCCCTGTACTGGAGAGCAATTCCCTTCTGGTCGCCACGTCCCATCACCTCCATGATGGTCATACCGTATATCGCTTTGTCCTCGAGGGCTTTTTTAACGAAATCAAATCGTTCCGGTCGTATAATTGCCTTAATCAGTTTCATGACGATCCTCTGCTCATACCCTCTCCCCATGCTGGGAGATATCAAGTCCTACATACTCTTCTTCTTCTGAAACACGCAAACCAAGGGTCCTGTCGATAATGAATGCCAGAACCAGCGTTACTACAAATGCATAGACCATAGCTGAGATAGCACCGATTGCATTTGCAATGAACTGATCAACATTTCCTTCGAGGAGCCCCGAATAACCGTTAATTGCAGCAGAGGCAAAAATACCTGTCGCAAGTGCCCCCCAGAGACCGCCCATGCCGTGGACAGCCCATGCATCAAGGCTTTCATCAAGTCCTTTCTTGAGGCGGAAGAGCATCGCTGCGTAGCAGATCAATCCGGCAACCGCTCCGATTGCGATGGCTGCCATGGGGCCGACATAACCGGCTGCCGGAGTAATCCCGACCAGTCCTGCAACCGCACCGCTCACCATCCCGAGAGAGCTCGGCTTACCACGCACCCAGCTCGCTGCAAGCCACGCGAGGGCTCCTGCAGACGCAGATATATTTGTCACAACAAATGCATTGGCAGCAAGTCCGTCTGCGGCAAGTGCACTTCCGGCATTAAACCCGAACCACCCGAACCAGAGGAGTGCAGCCCCGAGCAGTGTCATCGGGATATTATGTGGCTCCATCGAATACTGGCCAAACCCTGACCGTTTTCCTATAATCAATGCGACCGCCAGTGCTGCAAATCCTGAACTTATATGAACGACAGTTCCTCCGGCAAAATCGAGCGAGCCGATTGAAGCGGCCCATCCACCACCCCATGCCCAGTGAGCAAGCGGATCGTAGACAAGCGTCGTCCACAGGAGTGCAAATAGAATAAACGAGGATAGTTTCACTCTCTCTGCAAGTCCTGATGTCACGATAGCCATTGTGATTGCTGCAAATACCAGCTGGAACACCATGAAGAGAATTGGCGGATACGCAGCATCTCCTGCATCCATCCCAACCCCGGAAAGACCAACAAATTCAAGATTGCCTATAAAGCCCCCGATGTCCTGTCCAAATGCAAGCGAATAGCCAACAATAACCCACTGGATACTCACCAGTGCAAATGCGATGAATGAGAGCGCAACCATCGAAATAAAATTTTTCCTGCGTACAAGTCCGCCATAGAAAAATCCAACGCCCGGTGTCATCAGCATGACCAGTGCAGTGGATGCCAGAAGCCATGCGGTAGTTCCCGTATCTAATACCATTTTTTGTTACCTCACGAATTTTTTTGTTACCGATCGGCAGGTGTGTAATCTCCAGGCCGTTCCTGAAAAGATATGAGTTCATCCGGATTAGAATACTTAAATTTTTGTATTCCAGGTCCTGAAATTCCCGGATATGACATAGTATCCAATAAACCGGCACCAGGTGCGATTAAAACGCAGGATGCCGGAATTGAGACCGTATCTTCACATCCGGGGAGAGAGGACGTCATAGAAGTGTGTCCTGAAGTTCTAACCCGGGGGTCTATCATTGTGTTGGACAGTCCGTCTCCGGATGATACACGACATGTTTCCACATGAAACCAGGACGTATATTCCGGGGATATCCCAGTGTTCATTGTACTGCCGCAGCATAAAGACTGAAATAAAGCACTTTTACAAGGTTCCGGAGTGGCAGAACCCGTAATTAACTTCATGTCCTCCATCATATGATGGAAGGAATTGTGATTCCTAGTTATTTAATAATTTTTATTATGGCATGGGAATATCCCTATTAATCCTGCAATCTTCACCATGAAGGTAAAGTGGTATCGGTATGAATGGCCAGGTACATGTTTACCGCTGCCATATAATGCAAAAAGAATCGTTACCTTAATGCTTTTATTGAACAGACATCTGGTTGTCCGGCCTGAATCCGGACACACACGTCTTTCACAGGGAAAAAAAAGATCGCGGCCTTATCATCGGTCCGCGATCCGGTTTGAGCATATGCAAACATATGTTTGCATTTGGAGAGATTTTTTGTCGGGAGGTCTGGTATGCCGCTACATATCAGGCCTCCACATCCCCTGTCCGTACACGTACCGACTCTCCTGCAGGTAGTACGAAAATTCTCCCGTCACCAATTTTCCCTGTCCTGGCACCTTTCATGATTGCCTGTATGACTGCTTCTTCCTGGTCAGACCTGACAAAAATATCGATACTGACCTTCGGGAGCAGTTCAATTGCAAAGATACCCCCGCGGTACTTAAGTTCAAGACCTTTTTGTTCGCCCCTGCCCTGAACTTCCTTCACAGTCATACCACAAATTCCCTCGTCTTCAAGGGCTCTTTTAACAAAGGGTACCCGCTCTTCCCTGATAATTGCGCGAATCAGCTTCATTTTACGACCCGTCCCCGTCTTTTTTCGATTTCTCTTCTTCTGATAGTCCACGAAATACCGGATTTACATCTTTTTTATCGTCTTCTCCGGAATAGATGGGGAGCCAGCTGAGCGCCGCTTCTCTGATCCTTACACTGATAAGCTCCAGGCCGTTCTTTTCATTTTTTTCAGGCCCGGCACAGTTTTCATCAGGGGCAGCTGTCATATACCCGTTTCCTCAGTGGAAGGAAGTAGTTTTCTGAACTATATATTTTTATCTATTTTCCAGAGAAGAAAAAAAATTAGTAGTTCGCCAGGTAGCGGTCAAGCTCCCATGGGTGAACGGCCAGACGGAAAGCGTCGGTTTCAAGCGTTGTGATACAATTGAGTCCTTCCATGACGTGAGTCCCCATCGCCTTGCTGATGACGGCATCCTTGTTCAGCTCAGCCTGGGCCTCGAAAAGGCTGCCAGGGAGCATTTCGATACCCAACTTATTCCTCTCCTGTTCGCTTAAGTGATAGATATTCACATCGGTACTTTCCGGGGGCATTACCTTGTTTTTAATCCCGTCAAGACCGGCCGTCAGGAGTGCTGCAAATGTCAGGTATGGATTACACATCGGGTCCGGACTCCTGAATTCTGCACGGGTGCTGCTGCCGCGGGCAGCCGGAACACGGACAAGTGCTGAGCGGTTTGTGTTACTCCACGAGATATAGACTGGCGCTTCGTATCCAGGAACAAGCCGCTTGTATGAGTTTATCGTCGGGTTTGCAACACGTGTGATCGCCTTTGCGTGTTTCAGGAGGCCCCCGATATAGTAAAGTGCAGTTTCAGAGAGCTGCTTTGGTCCCTTTGGATCAAAAAATGCATTCTTGCCATTCTTTGTAAGTGACCCGTGAGTATGCATGCCGGATCCGTTTATTTTAGCGATCGGCTTTGCCATAAAGGTCGCATGAAGGTCTTTCCGGAGTGCAAGCGTTTTCGTTGCAAACTTAAACGTGATAACCTTGTCAGCGGTATCGAGTGCATCGCTGTATTTGAAATCAATTTCATGCTGGCTTTCAGCCACTTCATGGTGTGAAGCCTCTATCTCAAAACCCATCTGTGTCAGCGCAAACACAATGTCACGCCTGACATCCTCTGCAGAGTCCGTCGGTGCAAGGTCAAAGTACCCGCCATAGTCCTGGAATGTTGTTGAGGGCTTTCCTTCAATCATCCTGAAGAGGAAGAACTCAAGTTCGGGACCGGTATTGAAGGTGAAACCCATCTTTGCAGCTTCTGCAATGGCCTTCTTGAGGACATACCTCGGGTCGCCCTCGAACGGTTTGTTTCCATACGTGTAGATATCACAGATGAACCGTGCTACCCGGGCATCTGCCGATCTCCATGGAAGGATGGAGTATGTTGACAGATCCGGCTTTAAGATCATGTCGGACTCTTCGATCCTGGCAAAACCCTCGATCGAGGATCCGTCAAACCAAATCCCCTCTTCTAAGGCTTTTTCTGCCTGTTGGACCGGAATCGCAACATTTTTCGGTTGGCCCTGAATATCGGTGAACTGAAGGCGCAGAAATTTTACAAGATCTGCATCAATTCTTTCCAGCATTTCCGATACGACATCGTTGGTCATATGGAAAATAGCTTCTACCCAATCATATTTATACTTACTTGAACAAACACTATGAGAATAAATTCAATTTGATTCTTCTTATAGATCTGATCTGTGATAAAGATGTGTGGTATCATTGGCGTAATCGATCGCGGCCGTCAGCGAATGGATGGCTCAAAGATTAAAAATGCTCTTTCCCTGATGGACGAGCGGGGAAGCGGGGAAGGAGCAGGGTATGTTGCATACGGGGTCTTTCCTGATTTTGCAGACCTGTATGCAGTGCACGTGTTCTTTGACAATATCCATGAGACAAAATCCGTGGTCGACAGGGAACTGAATAAATGGGGGACGATTGAGCATCAAGAAGAAGTCCCCACCTATGAACAGCAGAACATCAGGAAAGTGCATACCCCGTGGAGATATTTCTTCAGGCCCGACCCGTCTCTCATGCCACGGAGCATTACTCCTGACGACGATATCGTAGCCTACCTGGTCATGCGGATAAATACATCGATTCCGGGTGCGCTTGTTTTTTCATCAGGAAAAAATATCGGGGTATTCAAGGCATCAGGCTGGCCGGAAGAAGTAGCGGATTTCTACCGGATCCAGGACTATAAAGGATACATGTGGCTGGGACACAACCGCTACCCGACCAATACCCCGGGGTGGTGGGGCGGCGCTCACCCCTTCAACCTCCTCAACTGGAGCGTTGTACATAATGGTGAAATCACCTCGTACGGGACAAACAGGAGGTATATTGAAAGTTATGGTTACAAATGCACGATGTTTACCGATACCGAAGTGGTCGCCTATCTCTTCGATCACCTCGTACGAAGGCATGGCCTGACCCCTGAACTGGCAGTCCGGGCAATGGCCCCGCCATTCTGGGACGAGATTGACAGGATGCCTGATAAGGAGGAACTCCTCAACAGGGCAATCCGCCTCGCATACGGGCCTGCTCTCATGAACGGGCCGTTTGCCATTGTTGTAGCAACCCATGATACAATGGTTGGCTTTACCGACAGGATCAAGCTCCGCCCCCTTGTAACCGGTGAACGAGGCGATAAGCTGTATATCTCCAGTGAAGAGGCTGCAATCCGGGTAATGGAACCTGACGTGGAAAATATAACCATGCCACGCGCAGGAGAACCCGTCATCGGGAGGGTCAGGACGTGACGATTGGAAGTGTTCCGACCAAATTCCGAATCTCGGTGGACCATGACCAGTGCATGCTCTGCGGGAGGTGTATAGAGAACTGTCCGTACGGTGTTTTCCGGATGGAAAATGACAAGATCCATGTCAATTCCCGCCAGTGCGTCGCGTGCCACCGGTGTATCGCCATGTGTCCGCGTGATGCCATAGATATAGAGGAACGTCCTGTTGACTACCGTTCCCATCCCCTCTGGACACCTGAGGTACGTGAGGCCATTTACAACCAGGCACGTTCAGGAAAAATTATTCTCTCAGGAATGGGAAATGCAAAACCATACCCTGTAATTTTTGACAGCCTTGTCCTTGATGCCTGCCAGGTCACAAACCCCAGCATCGATCCGCTCAGGGAGCCTATGGAACTCCGTACCTACATCGGGAAAAAGCCTGCACGACTGGATTTTAAACGCACAAATGGTGACATCGAGCTTCTTACTAACCTTGTCCCGAACCTGCAGCTCGAGACCCCTATCATGATCGGGCATATGAGTTACGGTGCAATAAGCCTGAACGCACAATTGAGCCTGGCACGGGCAGTATCTGAAGTAGGGACCTTCATGGGTACGGGCGAAGGAGGTCTTCATGAGAGGCTCTACCCGTACCAGAACCACATGATCGTCCAGGTTGCATCAGGACGGTTTGGCGTCGACATCAATTATCTTGAGCGGGGCGCGGCCATAGAGATTAAGATAGGACAGGGGGCCAAACCCGGTATCGGTGGCCATCTCCCCGGTGAGAAGGTATGTGCAGATGTTTCCTGCACACGGATGATCCCGCTTGGAAGCGATGCCATCAGCCCTGCACCGCACCATGACATTTACAGCATTGAAGACCTCAAGCAGCTTGTAAGAGGTCTGAAAGAGGCGACAGAATGGAAAAAACCTGTATTCGTAAAGATAGCTGCAGTCCATAATTCAGCCGCGATTGCAGCAGGTATCGCCCGTTCAGGAGCCGATGCGGTTGTGGTCGACGGGTTCCGTGGCGGAACAGGAGCTGCCCCCCGGGTATTCCGTGACCATGTCGGAATACCGGTAGAAGCTGCAATTGCAAGCGTTGATGCAAAACTCAGGTCGCAGGGTATCAGGAACGAAGTCTCACTCATCGCAAGCGGAGGAATCAGGGAAAGTGCTGACGTGGCAAAAATCATCGCCCTTGGTGCTGATGCAGTCTATATAGGTACATCCGCACTTGTTGCGATGGGCTGCCGCGTCTGCGGGACCTGTTACCGGGGTCTCTGCCCGTGGGGCATCGCCACCCAGCGTCCGGACCTTGTCGCACGGCTTGACCCTGACGTGGCATCGAAAAATGTCGCCAACCTCATCAATGCCTGGACCCTTGAGCTCGCCGAGCTTATGGGTGCTGCAGGGATCAACAGCATAGAAAGCCTCCGTGGAAACCGGGACCGGCTCAGGGGTTACCTCCTTGATGAATCAATCATGAAAGTACTCGACATTAAAACCGTGGGGGCCTGATACACCATGAAGAGCGTTCGGATTGATGCAGGCGGAATGCACTATACCCCACTCAACCAGGCCATACGAAAGGCGGTCGCCGACGGGGCTGATGAGATAACGATAGACCATGTCATGGGGCAACGGTTCATTGCCGACGGCCTGAAGGGTAACATCTCTCTCGTTATAAACGGGGTCCCGGGCGGGGATCTCTGTATGTTCATGAGCGGACCTACCTGCACGGTCTATGGCAACTGCGACCATGCATCCGGCAACACAATGGATTCAGGCACCATCATCATTCATGGAAGTACAGGTGACGCAGTTGCCCATTCAATGCGTGGCGGGAAGATCTTTGTCCGTGACAATATCGGGTACCGTGGCGGCATCCACATGAAGCAGTACGATAACAAGCGTCCGATTCTTGTGGTAGGAGGGATTTCACGCGCATTCCTCGGCGAATACATGGCCGGCGGCACAATCCTTGTCCTCGGTTTAAAGAACCGGTTCCCGGTGAATGAACGTGGCGTCGGTTCAGGAATTCATGGCGGGGAGATTATCCTTCGCGGAGAGATCGCAGATGAAAACCTCGGAGTGGGAACAAAAAAGACCGTCCTTGACGAGGAGGGCATGCAGGGGATCATCCCCCTGATCCGTGAGTTCTGCGGGTATTTCGGGATTGACCCCGCACCCCTCGAAAAAGACCGGTATATACGCATAGCCCCTGCGAGCAGCAGGCCGTTTGCGAATAAATACACGTGGGAGTAATGGTTGGAATGGAGAAAAAAAATTACCAGGACTTAAAAAAAGAGGTCTGGGACAAGGGTATCTGTGCCGGCTGCGGGGCATGTGTGGCCGTATGCCCGGCTGATGCCATCTGTTTCGGGAAACCTGGCGAGATGGGATGCCCGGGAAATATCGGGTATTGCAAGAGTGCAAACGATGAAGTCTCCTGCGGAGCCTGCTATGACGCCTGCCCGCGGACCGGCTCTGGGCCGAAAGACACCACCGGACCTTTTATAGAAATCATTTCCGCCCGGGCATCGTTTGATATCCCGAAAAAACAGAGCGGGGGGGCAGTAACCGCCATCCTTTCAAACGCACTTGATGCAGGACTGATTGATGCCGTAGTAACTGTAAGTGAAGACCGCTGGTCTCTCCGGCCTTCATCGGTGGTAATTACATCAAC
Organism: Methanoregulaceae archaeon UBA467; assembly: GCA_002503825.1. Taxonomy (GTDB): domain Archaea; phylum Halobacteriota; class Methanomicrobia; order Methanomicrobiales; family Methanospirillaceae; genus UBA467. Next base: position 62,412 of record DASP01000011.1, on the reverse strand, counting down.
CGAAGAGCTCGTGCACCAGGCCGGGAGCAGGTATAACTGGTGGGTACCGCTGGTTGCTGCACTGAAAACCGCAGTAATAGAGAAGAAATACAAGCATATAGCCGTGATCGGCGTCCCCTGCGTCGTGCAGGCACTTAAAAAGATCAGGGAGAGCGACAATGACCTGCTCAAACCGTATGCAGATGCAATCCGCCTTGTCGTTGGCCTTTTCTGCACCGAAACATTCGATTACGCGGCGCTTGTCAATGGCAAACTCAGGAAAGAATACAATATCGATACCTGGCAGATCGAACGGCTCGATGTCAGGGGAAAACTCGAAGTAACCATGAAAGACGGCTCATCCCTGACTCTTCCGCTAAAAGAGCTGGAAGAGAGCATTCGTCCCGGCTGTCATTTCTGCCAGGACCTGACCGGAGTCTTTTCAGATATCTCTGCAGGGGCGGTCGGAAGCCCAGCCGGATTCACCACACTGATCATCAGGAATGACGCAGGGAAGATGTTTGTTGAGAGCGCGGAAAGGAACAAGAGGCTGATAACAGGGAAAGATATCGATATTCCGGCAATAGAGAAGCTTGCAGCGGCCAAAATCAAAAAGAACTCCCCCTCATAATTTTCAATTTTAAATGCTTCGATTTAATAATTAACAATATATTATCGTTTTTTTGTAGTCACTCGCATAAAACGTATGCGGCCCATTTTATTTTTATAGTTTAATAATATACAAAAGTAGAAAGGTGAGAAACCTTTCTCAATCTCCTATTGTTGACTTCATTGTATCTTTTTGCGCAAAATAACAGATAGATTTTATATAGTATAATTTCATAAGCAGACATATTCCCTTTTCGGACGGGGGACCATGCATACTTCGTGATGGCGAAACGGGGTATGAATGAACAAAGTACGTCCTTAATCACACGTATGAAAGAGTACCAATCAAGGTGGCCATAAATAACAGAAATCGTGCATCCATGGTGGCTCTACAACTGTCATCTTCGTGCTGCAGTATGACAGGGAAGCGGATGTACCATACCCAAGGGGAGAAAGAAATGAATGTAGTTCTTGGCGGCAGTAAACTGAACTATCGGCTTCTGCTCATCAGTATCATAGTATCATGTTGTATGCTGGCAACCATTGCCACGGCAACACCGGATACATCGAATGTTGTCTTAACCATAGACAATCCAGGCATAGTACCAGGCGAAAACGAATACCACATTACGTTCCACGAAGCGGTGGGAATGAGTGCGGGGATAAACGGGTTTTTCGTAACGCTCGACCCGAACACTACCGTCGATAGCGGGATATCCCCCTCATGTATTCTTGTATCTGTAAATGGCGGCCCTTCTACTCCGGTTACCGAGCTGAAGGCAATAATCCATAACCCGAACCCGAGTTATAACCAGTACAGTTTCCAGAATGGAACGACATCGCTCAAATTCGTGACACCGATCAATATCCCGTTCAATAGCGACGTGAGGATTGACATTGTCTGTGGTCTTGAAAACGAGTGCCCCTGCCCCCCGAACGGGTACATGGTGTGGGTGAACCACGATGGTGAAAACACCCCTACCCCGAGCAACAGTGTCCAGTTGCAGGTGGAGATTAATGCAACCGCCGGAGAGAACGGGAGTATAAGCCCGTCGGGAACCACCCTGTACAACTGCGGTGAGACCCCGGTCTATACCATCTGTCCTGCTACATCCTGTTACGAAATTGCATCGGTACTGGTCGACGGCAGTCCCGTCACAGTGACGCCGACGGTTGGTGGATGCAGTAATTATACGTTTGCACCGCTGAACTGTTCGCACACAATCGAGGCCTATTTCAGGATCCTGACTTCAGAAATTGACTTTTCGGTGCTGAATAACACCGGCGGTAAGATCCATTCCCAGTATTCGGGCTATGAGGCCCCACCTGACAATATGGACGAGATCTACTGCAGTGATGACGCCTGCTACAACATCACTCCGGCGACCGGGTATTACATTAAATACGTCTGGAAAGACGGCTCACCCGTTGTAATCCCGGACATCATGGGATACACCGAGTGCTTCAACTCCGTTACAACAGATCACACCCTCGTTGCTGAATTCGAACGGATACCGAACGTCTTTTTGTTCCTGAAATACCAGCAGCCCCTGCGGCTCTGCCAGGGATATGTCGAGATCGGCCCGGTCTTTAAGGCAGATAATATCACGCCCGTTGTCGAATATGCGGATTCGATCTACCTCGGCGGCAACAGTTCATCGTTTGATATCAACGGGACGACCACCGGGACGACCTTTGGCTCTTATTCAGCAGGGGCTTTTGTTGACGGTAATTCAAGTGCTACCGCCGACAGCCTGACTATCAACCTGCTCTCTGCCCCGTCCGTGAGGCCTGAAACATACAAGTTTACCTACAGCGACGGGACGAACACAAAGTATGCCACCCTCGTCATCCTGCCTGACGGCACGATGTTCTGGGGAGCTGTTGCGCCCGTCGATGTGAAGGATATCCTCAATGTCGAGGCACAGATGCCTGCATGGGAACCTGTGACACAGGCGTATCTCGATGCAAATCCTGATTTCGAGGGACTTATCGGAGCGGTGATCTATGTCAACGGCGGTACTTACACAGAGACCTTCGAGGTTGACACCCCGGCCCTGCACCTGAAGAACCTGACCGCAGATAACCCGGTAATTGACGCGAACGGCCTTCCAACGGTCGGGAGCGGTCCGACCGCATCTGCCGTTTTCCTGTCTGCAGGATGTACAGGAATCGACGGGTTCACAGTGAAGAATTCTGCTGCCAATGGTATCGCAGTCTACCCGTCCAGCCAGAAGTGCAGTAGTGCAATGATCCACGACGCGGTAAACGGGGATTCTGTTCTGGTTCCATGTTCCATCGGTCGTGTCAACATCATCAACAACAACATCTACGACAATGACGATAACGGCATCCGGGCATTGGAGTGCGTAGTGCTCATTAATGGCAACTCGATCTACGACAACACCGACGATGGTATCGATGCCGACTACCTCTACACCGGTGTCGAATGTATCGATCCCGAGGCATTCACGCACAGCCCGGCTGCAAGCGAGATTATATACAATGACATCTATGGGAACGGCCCAAGCGGCCAGGGTGTCTGGACCGTGTGGGACCCGGTAACTGAAACCTGGCGCTTCACAAACAACCCCACCGTCTGCGGAACTCTCCCGGGATGGACCGATTCAGGTATCCAGATCCGGCACACTGCACAGGGACGTGTCGAACAGATCATCTACATCGTCCACAATTACATCCATGAAAACTACCACGCAGGAATTTTCCTCCGGGAATCATCTACAGACGGAAGCAGCTACCAGATCGAGCACAATGCAATAATAGACAACGGGGTCTTCGGCATATCGACCCGTGCAGCTTACCCCGCACTGATTGATTGTAAATACAACGACATCTCCGGAAATGAATACTGGGGAATCAAGAACTGGGTAAACGAGACGCTGGTTGCAAAAGAGAACTACTGGGGTATGCCCGGTGGTCCTGACAAGGGCCCCGCACCGATCACCTATCTTATCCCGCCCTGTTACAGCCATGAAGCTGACCAGCGGAGCGATGCGCTCGGCAACGGTGACAACGTGAGCCACTACGTGGAATACAACCCGTGGCTCTACCTCCCGGCAGAGACCATGTTCCATGACGAGACAAGTCCGCAGTACATGATGCGGGCGTACGGATCCGATTCACTCCAGCTCCAGAAGGGCTGGAACACCCTCTCGGTACCGCTCAAGCTCAGCTCATCGGCTGATACCATCAGTGAGATCTCAGGTCTTGGGGATTTCATTACAAACTCCAATACCGTTGTCGTCTACAGCTGGGACGCCACATCAGGGACATGGATCGATATCGGTGCGATGAACCTGCCGATTGTCCCATGCCAGGGGTATTACATCAAGATGCTCTCCCCGTCAAAAGTACCGGTTCTTTACAGCACCAACCCGTCACCCGGGCTCCCCACCTACTCACTCGTGCAGGGGTGGAACCTGATTGGCGCCCCGTGGGGCATTGACCGTGAGCTTGACGTCCCACCCGCCGATGAAGGCCGCTGGGCGGTAGCCAGTCCTGATAACAGCGACCCTGAAGCATTCATGCCCGTCTATCAGGCACTTGAATCTATCAAGGAAGGGAATGCCGGAACGAAAGGCGTTGCAATCGTGATCAGCCCCTCGGTTCCCGGCCAGTACAGCATCTGGAGCGAATCTGTCACAAGCGGGTTCTGGCAGATACAGAACACCCGGCAGATGGCATCCGGTGACGCCTACTGGGCCTACATGGTTAACCCAGCAACGTATGCCGGATTCGAGATCACACCGTTCTATTACACCTGAATAGGACCGGGGGATCCATGACCGAACAAACGAAAAAGGAGATAAGGGAAAATAACCCTCATCCCTCCTTCAAAACAGGGGAAGGTGAGAGGACACGCCATCACCAGTGGAACTTTGTCATGCTGACAGCGGCGGTCGTCTTTACATTTATTATCTGCACTTCCCTCGTCGCTGTCGCAGATGGAGACCCGATACTGCCCAACCGGTTCTATGGCACCGTGGAGATCAACGACATTTCAGCTCCGGCGGGGACATATATTACAGCAGGGGTATCAGGCGGCGGAGGTAATTTCACCGTCACACAAATCGGCGTTTACGGGAGTAATGACCTGACCGGAACAAAATTCCTTGTCCAGGGAGTCATAGAAGACGGGGCCCCCATTACATTTTATGTCAATGGGATTCCCGCAGAAGTATATCCCGTTGCCACGGGCGGCCCCTGGCAGGCAACCTATCCCTTCCACCCTGATGCCAATGTAAATTTAAATATCAGGGCAACAGGGGTCATGTATACCATTGCAGCCAGTGCAGGCACAGGTGGAACAATCATTCCTGAAGGAGATGTTGATGTACTCGAAGGAAATGATCAGACATTTACGATCACTCCCGGAGACTGTTACAGGATCAGCGAAGTGTTTGTCGATGATGTGCCGGTCGGGGCTGTTTCAACGTATACATTCTACAGCGTAACAGGCGACCATACCATCGAAGCACAATTCGAGCAGATAACCTATACAATAATGGCAACTGCAGGTGAAGGCGGCTCGATTGATCCGACTGGCGAAGGGACATTCCCCTGTGGATCCGACCGGACCTATTTCATCTACCCTGACACCTGTTACCGGGTCTTAGATCTTCTCGTGGACGGTGTTTCACAGGGACAGGTCTGCGAATATACCTTCTATGACCTTGATGGCGACCATACCATCGATGCCAGTTTCGAGCAGATTACCTACACCATTACCACCGACCCGGGCGAGGGAGGAACGATCAGTCCGGAAGGGCCGATCACCATCGCCTGCGGAGGCAGCCAGACCCTATACGTCATCCCTGACCCATGCCGGGAGATCGCAGATGTCCTCGTGAACGGGGAGTCCCTTGGACCCGTTTCCGAGGTGCAGATCGTCGATGCCGACATGGATTACACCGTATCAGCAGTATTCACGCAGATTACCTACACCATTACCACCGACGCCGGTGAAGGTGGATCGATCAGTCCGGAAGGGCCCCTCACCATCCCGTGCGGCGGAAGTCAGAACCTGACGGTCATTCCTGACCCATGCTGGGAAATTGATGATGTACTGGTGAACGGGGTGTCCCTTGGGCCGGTTTCCACGGTCTGTATCGTCAATGCCGACATGGATTATACGGTTTGTGCGTCATTCACGCCGATTACCTATACAATTACCACAGAGTCCGGTGAAGGCGGTGCGATAGATCCGGAGGGACCGATCACTATTCCGTGCGGCGGCAGCCAGAACTTATCAGTCATTCCGGATCCCTGCTGGAGAATACTTGATGTCGAAGTGAACGGGGAATCCCTTGGACCCGTTCCTGAGGTGCAGATCGTCAATGCAGACAGGAATTACACGGTATTTGCTGCCTTCGGGCCGGTCCAGTACACAATTGCGGCAACTGCCGGATATGGCGGCTCTATCTGCCCGGCAGGGGATATCGTTGTCGCTTGCGGCGGTACGCGTTCCTTCATCATTTACCCGGACAGCGGGTATCATATCGATGATGTATATGTCGACGGGAATTCCACCGGTCCGGTAACCTCGTATTCATTCCCGGATGTGCATGAAAACCATACTATCCATGCAACATTTGCCGAAGGCGGACCCGTGTATTTCGATGAGATCCTGTATTCCGGCTGGAACCTCTTCTCGACCCCGATCCTCCTTGAACCGGGGTATGAGAACCTTGAGGATATCTTCCAGCCCGCAGAACTTGACAAGATCGAGATGATCCTTGCCTGGGACGGATCATACTGGTACATTCCGGGTGAGGGATTCGAACTCGATCCGCTGTACTGTGTCTACGTGAAGGTGGCTTCAGAAAAGGCTGCTACGGCACATATCTACCCGTCGCAGTCAGTATCTGCACCACCGGCGCGTGCCCTGTCATCAGGCCTCAGCCTTATCGGTTCTGCGCCTGCATATGATGCAGGAATCTTCCCTGCCATGAGGGTTGACCTTGCATTGAAGAGCATCGAGCAGGCACCAGGAAACCTGACCGGATACACGATGGTCATCAGCCCGTCGCTCAACCAGCCCTCGTGGGTATATGTCCCGGGTGCGACCCTGCACGATGTATTACCCTTCAAGGGATACTGGGTGGTCATGGAAAACCCCGACGTGCTCTACGGGTTTTCCACCACACCCATATACTGATTTATACCTGTAGGAAAGAAGAATAGTAAAATTCAAAAACAAGGGAGGAAAACCCTCCTTAATTATTTCCGGTGTTGATTTTCATGACAATACGACCACTCACATTCACGCTTTGCACAGCGCTCATATGCATGATACTTCTCGGAAGTGTCGTGACGGCAGAAGACGTAATCATGCCCGGTCTTCCCAATTCATTCTACGGGACCATCGAGATTGCCGACGGCAAACCTGTGCCGGCAAACTACCCGGTTGAGGCGACAGGCCCGGGCATTATAACCGGTATCGCGGGAAATCCCATCCTCTCCTATGAAGGAGGATTCGGCGCGATTGCTGCAACCAGCCCCAAACTGGTCGTGCAGGGAACAATCTCATCGGGTGATCCCGTCACATTCCTTGTCGGCGGTTATCCTGCCCAGATCTGGGTGGTCGGAAACCCCCAGGGGTGGCAGGATAATATCTCGTTCGTATCCGGGGAGGTCACTGAAGTCAAATTAAAAATAGATGCCGCCCTGACCGAACAGGCAGCACCTGTGGATGTCTTTGTGTACCCGACAGTGACTCAGACTACCGCGGGTTCGGGAAGCGTCTCATATGGTACCGGCACCGGCACTAATACCGGGTCTTCAGGCCCTGCTGCAACCTATGTCACACTCTCTCCCACCCGGACTGCAGCTCAGGGCGGTGCAGCAGTCACGCAGATAACTACTCCTGTAGTGACCGGCACCGGGGTCCCTGTCACTACACCGGAGACGGCCGGCTCCGGCGCTGAAGTCCCGTCAGCACAGCAGATACCGCCCGCATATATCGCAGGGGGTATCCTTATTGTGATTATTATTGCCGGTGGAGCCTGGTATTATTCCAGAATGGGTAAGAAAGACTAAAAATTCAATTTTCCTTTTTTCCCGGGCGGTCTCAGTATCCTGATGATGTAAACCCGCGGTATCATACTAATTTATAAGTTCTTCTTTCAAACCCGAAACTACAGAACGAAGTTGATACCAGCGTAAGCGGGTTATCAAAAGGGTAAAAAATACCGCGGGCAGGCATAATTGTCGGGCAACAGTTAAGTGATATTAACATTAAGTATAATTACTATGACAAATAGTTATTATTAACAGACCAATACTTGAAAGCCGGTGTCGCAGTTTCAGGAGTTTATCTCAGATCGGCTTCGTTCAATGAAAAGGAGAACGGGATTGAAATGAAAATAAACACAGCATATACAGTACTTCTTCCCATCATAATCACAGGCTTTTTTATTACCGCAGTCGGGGCAGATATTTTTTCAGACGGGAGTGCTGCCGCGTTTTTTTCCGGGTACCAGGCAGATAATGCAGGATATAGAACAAACCTCGCTGAAATATCGGAACGACTGAACAATTCAGGGGGGATGAAGATATCCCCAGATCTCTATTCAGGTAAGACAGGGTCATCCGGCCTTGAATCCGTCGCATTACGACTTCAGCAGAATAGTTCGGACGAAAAGACCGCATCATCCGGTATTCTTGAAGACCGGAAAAAAGATCCGGAAAAATCAGGCGACCCATCCCAGCTCTCCCCCATGAACCCTGATTTTTTAAAATACTGGGAGGACCTTTATTCCTCACGTTATGAGGAGGGCGCACCTTCCCGCCACTCCCTTGGTCTCATCCCTTCCCCGGTCGACTTCTCGCATAACCGCGGAATACTTATCAGACATTTCGACATCAACCGGGTTGACATTCCTTCCGTCACATCGCAGGAGACCTCGCTGACAGGCACCGCAGGTTCTGTCGACAGTGCCTATGTATCGGCAACTGCCGGCGGTTCTTCGTATGATCTCCGCACGCTCGGACTCGTCACCGTCCCGAAAGACCAGGGCCAGTGCGGGAGCTGCTGGGCGTTTTCAACGACAGCCTCCCTTGAATCCGGCCTTCTTCCGGACGAGACATGGGATTTCTCTGAAAACAACATCAAAAACCTGGCCGGGTACGATCTCTCTCCATGCCAGGGTGGCAATTACATAATGTCGACGGCCTATCTTGCACGGTGGGATGGGCCTGTAAGCGAGGCGCAGGACCCGTACAATCAATATTCCAGTTCATCCCCTTCGTCCCTCCCGACACTCAAGCACGTGCAGGAAGCCCTTTTCCTTCCGCCCCGCAGTAACGCCCTCGATAACGAGAATATCAAGACCGCGCTCAGCCGGTACGGTGCACTCTACTCTACAGTGCACTGGGAAGATTATTATTATTCAGCCCGGACGTCCTCCTATTATTACGGCGGGTCATCCCTTCCCAACCACGCTGTCACAATCGTCGGATGGGACGACAATTATGACCGGTTCAAATTTACCCAGGTACCTGCCGGCAACGGGGCATTCATCGTGAAAAACAGCTGGGGCCCGGACTGGGGTGATGACGGTTTTGTCTATATCTCGTATTATGATACTGTTATCGGCACGGAAAATGCCGTTTTCTTAGCCGAGCCAACCAGTAATTACCTTCATATCTACCAGTATGACCCTCTCGGATGGATAACCAGTTTTGGTGCAGGTACCGATACCGCATGGTTTTCCAACGTGTTTACATCCCAGGGAAAAGAAGACCTTGCTGCAGTCAGTTTCTACACCCCGTCGGTTGATTCCAGTTACGAGGTACAGGTCTATACTGGCGTCACGAACAGCCCGGTCAGTGCATCACCGGTAACGACAAAATCCGGATCAATCAGCCTTCCCGGCTATCATACCATTAATCTCGACAGGACTGTTCCGCTCACTGCAGGCCAGAAGTTTTCCGTCGTGGTAAAACTCACGACACCCGGTTATAATTTCCCGATAGCTCTCGAATATCCGTATCCGGGTTTTACCAGCGGAGCGACTGCACATGCAGGAGAGAGCTATGTCAGCAGTAACGGCGCCTCATGGTCTGATGTAACAAAGTCCCTGCCAAATACGAATGTCTGCCTCAAGGCATTCACCGTATCGTCCGGCAGCCCCCAGGTCACACCCACACCGACACCCTCTGTCACACCTACCCCGACGCCAACTCCGACACCCGCCGGTGACAGCACTGCACCACGTGTGACAATTACCGCTCCCAGGTCGTATTCTTCGGCGTATACCGATACGCCTCTCCAGATATCCTGGACTGCAACCGATTCAGCAGGTGTCACCGGGATTGTCATTGACTATTCAACTGACAAAGGATCGTCATGGAACCAGATCGTATCCGCAGGCCCTGACAGCACTTCATATACATGGACCGTGCCTGACTCTCTTGCGTCGGGAACGCTGCAACTCAGGGTCACGGCACGCGATGCTGCAGGAAACAGCGGGTACGCGATAAAGACGCTGATTGTCAGGACAAAAACGTCCTCCATTTTCAGTTCGCTAACCCAGGGCTCATCGGGAACCAGCCAGATCGGTATAAACGGGACTTTTTCCCGGGTTTCCCGGGATTATCATGGTACCGCCACCGGACTGTTAAATCTGTCAGCAGCCTCATCAAGTGGGGGTTATTCTGAAATTACGGATTCTGCAGGTTTATCTGCGTTCTTTTCAGCAGGTGACGATCCGGGGAGAACACCACTGCCGGCTGACCTGATGGTTGCTCCCCTTCCCACCCCTGTGCTTCATGGAGTCCCTTCATCCCCGCAGAGGTTCTCTGATACCGGCTCCGCCATGCTCGAAGCACGGGCCAGGGGTTAGAGGGCCCGGGCACCCCCACCGGGCCATTCCTTCTGTTCCACGAACAGAGAAGAGAAAAGGTATGAGATCAAATATAGCTCCGTGAATTCCCATACTGAAGGAACGGTTCAGAAGGGAGAGCGTGACCACCTCTCGAAAGGGTGCATCCTGTGTCATGAAGGAGCGAAGATGGTCCTTTTTATCACCGGTACCTGTCACCGTACCTGCTGGTACTGCCCGCTTTCACGCATGAGAAAGGGCCATGATGACGTTTATGCAAACGAGAAAAAAATAAGCAGCCCTGATGAGGCAATTGCGGTGGCACACCTTATGAGTGCGATGGGGACCGGTATAACCGGGGGCGAACCCCTTGATCGCCGCGACAGGGTCGTCGAATATGCACGTGCGTTGAAAGAGCACTTTGGTCCTGACCACCATATCCACCTGTATACCGGTACTGCGCCGTCCGATGAAGATCTTTTTGCGCTTGTCGGGCTTGTTGACGAGATCAGGCTCCACCCGCCATACGAGGAATGGGAATCCATCCTCGAGAGCGAATTCATCAAATCTGCAAAGCAGGCAAAAGAACTCGGCTTTGATATCGGGATAGAAGTCCCTGCACTCCCGGGACTTGAAAAGTTAAAACCGGCACTGCCGTACCTTGATTTTCTCAATATCAACGAACTCGAATGGGGCGAGACGAACGCAGATGAAATGAGGAGCAGGGGGATGGAACCGGAGGACGGGGTGCACAATGCAGTCATGCATGCCCGTGAATGGGCGGAAGAACTCCGCCGGTGCGAAAAAGTCCACTGGTGCTCATCCGTTTTCAAGGACTCCGTGCAATTACGAAAGAGGCTGATCAGGATAGCCGAAAATACTGCACGTCCCTTCGACGAGATAACCGACGACGGGACCGTGGTGTATGGCCTGATTGAGCGTGAAGATAATACAATTCCGGAACTTATACGTGAACTCGGGGATGAGGGGTACGAAATGACCCCTGACGGTATCGAGACTGCATGGTGGATCCTCACCGAGAATGCAGGAATCCTGGACGGGAAAAAATCGATCATCGAACGCTACCCGAACCGCGGTTTTATCGTGGAGGTGACCCCGGTCTGATGCTCCGTTCCCTTGCGGACTCGCTCTATGAAAAGCGTCTCCGCCTCCAGTGCCGCCATATCCCGCGTCATATCGCGATTATCTTGGATGGAAACAGGAGGTTTGCCCGGTTGAAAGGGATGATGAGAGGCGAAGGTCACCGGGCAGGTGCTGACAGGACCGAGGTGATGCTTGACTGGGCATGCGAACTTGGCATCAGGTATATCACGCTCTATTCCTTTTCCACCGAGAATTTTGCCCGGGACGAACGTGAAGTGCAGGAACTCTTTTCCCTGTTCAAGGAGAAATTCGAGCGGGTAACGACCGATGAACGGGTACGGAAAAACAGGATCCGCGTTCAGATGGTCGGTGACAGGAGTCTTCTCCCGCCTGACCTCCTGGAGGTCATTGAAAAGGCGGAAGCCAGGACAAGAAACTACGATTCCTATTTCCTGAATGTTGCACTCGCCTACGGGGGAAGGAACGAGATTGTCAGGGCGGCACGGCGGATCCTCTCCGGAGTGGAAGCCGGCGTTTATACTCCCAACGATATCGGATGCGAACTTATCGAACGGAATCTCTTTTCAGGCAGGGAACTCCCTCCCGTTGACCTGATAATAAGGACCGGAAACGAATTCCGGACCTCGAACTTCCTTCCCTGGCTTGCGAACGGCCACGAGAGCGCGGTTTATTTCTGTGCTCCGTTCTGGCCGCTCTTCCGGAAAATTGATCTCCTGCGTGCGGTCCGGCTGTATTCGCAGAGGGTGGATGCCATCGCAGAAAATGGCACGACCTGATATTGCAGCCGCTTTCGATTTTTTTTAAAGATACTAAGTAACATAAATTTTTTTTTATACGTCATGAAATATTCACGAAACTGCCGCCGCAGGCTAGCCGGATATAACCACCTCACTTTTGGCAGAGATTACATTTCCAATAGTGACGACCGAATTCACTTTTTAAAAATCAGGAAGCATATGGGATATCGACATCCCAGTATCCGAAGCAGATCTCAAATTGCGATCTAGTGCCTGAAAAAACAAATTAAAACGACTATTTATCGAGTTAGACGGATTACAGCTTTTCTAAAGCAAGATACCGCTTACTTATTCAATTCCTGTATGAACATATCGAATCAAATTACGGTGATGTCAGGAATAATACTCATACCCTCTGTCCTGTAGCCAGTATCCATAAAATCCAGTGATTAATCGATCCAATTAATATTAATCTGTATGATTAATATTACTCTCAGTAACATTTTTTTATCGTGAAGCTTTCTATTAATCGGGATGGGGTTCCACCTTAACCAGATATGAACCCCATACCGCCAAAGCGGAATGACAATATTAACCATCAATATATTTGATTATGTCGTCATGCCCTCTGCAAATGAATGGAGGTCAAAATGACATTGAAGAGAATTTTATCCATAATTGTGATATTCGTTGTCCTCTATGGAACAACGATCACAGTATCAGCTGAGGAAAATTCTATTGATAGCATTGGAATAAATGAAAAACAATTCATCCATCAGCCCCCGGAACTTCCCGCCAAATATGGCGTGAAACTCGTTAATACACTCCAGACTTCGAAATTGATAGAAGCTTCTGCTTCCAGGTCTGCAGATGAAATTCATCTATATACCGGAATAAATTTCGTTTCAACTCCGAAGACACTCTCATCGGGAAACCGGACTGTACTCGAAGTATTCGGAGGTTTCGATCTGAACTATATCCTCACGTGGGATGATACTCAGCAAATCTGGGTTCAGTTGACTGCTTATGATGATGTAATCCCCCTTGACGGTCTGGTGATTAGTTCGAATGCGGAACAATATGTTCCTCTGGAATTTGATAATAATCCGTTCACGCCACCTCCGACTAAGGACCTTTCCGAACAATGGAATCTGATAGGCTTTTCTGATATTTATCCTGCCACAGCGAGGGACACGCTCTATTGTGTATATGATGAATGGTCCGAAGCGATTGGATTCGATGCCGTAAACCAGACCTATGAGACATCAATCATTAATGGCGGGTCCGGGATCCATAGCGACGAGCGCGAGATGTATCCAACAAAGGGATACTGGTTATGGATGGATGATCCGGGGACTTTAGTGGGATTGAGTTCATGAAAATTCAATAATTAAAAGGTGAGTAATGACGGAACTGCGTTTTAAGCGTCAATATGTTATGCTGATAATTATTATATTGATGATGGTGAGTATTTTTACTCAAATTACGTCAGCGAGTAGTTTTGGTAATAGCATATCACAATTGACGGATTATGAAAAATCAATATTATTCAATGAATCTGGAATATATAACTCCCCCCCGATGGTACCTGGAGAAGTCCGAAAACAGCTTGCTGCTTGGGAGCTTCCTGATTGGGAGAAAACAGATTCCAAGGAAAAATTGGATTCAAGGACATATTCGGATGGTACTGTCGACTTGGTGAATGGATGGAACCTGATCTCCATTCCTAAGAAACTAGATCCACGTTATGATAATATTGAATTCGTTCTTCCAGAAGAAGTTGAGGTACTATATTATTATGATGCAGATAATCAAGTGTGGGGAGGGGTATACCCAGGAATGGAATTAAAGCCCCTGGTCGGATATTTCATTCGTTCAGCAGGACCATCATCTTTAAATACGATGTATACTGAACAAACAAATCCTTCGGTGGAACTCTACCCTGGATGGAACCTCATTGGTTTTTTCGATCCCATGGGAAATGGCAATGACGATTATCTCCATGCAGCAATGGCTCGGGACGAACTTGTCGTTTTAGGGGAAAATTGGTACTCTGCGATGGGATATGATGCAACAACCAAACAATATGAACCCTCTATTATTAGAGGCGGTTCAGGAATTCATTCTGATTTCCAATTAATGTATCCGGAAAAAGGTTATTGGGTATACATGTATACGGATGATACATTTGCGTTCTCGGTAACGCATACCTATACCTGTTCGGCAGAATGGGTGAGTGATTATCCAGGTGATCCAGGCGATAGTGATCTCCCAGATTCTGATGAATGTGCTGAGGGGTTCTATAATACATTAAATGATAATCCTCCTTGGGACGGCGCTTTCATCAGAGGAGATAATGATA
>DASP01000011.1:45678-47599 GCA_002503825.1 Methanoregulaceae archaeon UBA467 | reverse complement strand
TGAGGATACAGGATTATTATTTGCAACTAATTTACTTAATGGCATGAACATTTGGGAATCATGGAAAGATGCTACGGACGATGTTGTCCATTATCCCAACTTAAAGGTAGGAATCCTTGCAGTAGATATTGATGGGAATACTAATACGAAAGAATGTATTAACGATCATATCTACGGGGAGGGGACCTGGTTTAGTCCACCTGGGTATAATGTTCAATTTGATGAGGATTTCTATGATGTAAATCCGAATTAAGGAGGTGAAAAAAGATGGATACAAAACTCGTAAAAATCACCGGTATCACCCTCGTTATTGCCTTAATCGTGATTCTCGCAGGATTGGTCGTTTTCAACGGAATAGGCGCTAATGGACGAGACCTTCCACCCGGTGTGGAAAATGTGACGCGGATGCAAGTGACTGGTATACTAGAGAGCAACTATCAACCCTCGGAAGTCAACTGCGAAGCTGAATTCCCGACAGTCCCTGAAAAAATGACAGTGTACAAAGTGGATCGTAATATCTCTGAGAGTGAGTTGAAACAGATCGCCAACAATCTCGGTATCTCATATATTGTATCAAAATATCCTTCGGGGTATACCTTTATCGGAGAAGGTAACAATAAAATGAGTTTATATAAAGGAACGATAATTTATCGCGATCTAACGACCTTACCTGGTTATTCTCCGGAATATATCGATTCGCATCTCCCCAGTGACGAGGAAGCGAGAATGATTGCGGACGAATTCCTCGACCTGCACAATCTCAGGCCGGAGGGGGCCGTGTTTTACGATACGAGCCATAATGTCGGACATTTCGTTGATCCCGAAAAAGGTGTGAAAATAAAAAATTCCGAGTCGATCAATGTCTGGTACAAACACTGGATTGACGACTACATGATTCTGACTGATAAACTTCGGGTTGAAGAAGATGTTCATGGAGAAGTCAGAAAGATGACCAGGGAATGGCCGCACTACGAACCATACAAGGAATTTCCCATTATCGGGCCTGAAAAAGCTTATGAGTACTTTAAGGACTCCCCAATTTTCATCCTAGATGCGATGAAGAATCCGGAGAAAGCAACAGTGACTAAGGTATCCCTAGTCTACATCGATCACACCATGACCGAAGATCTCGACTATCTCATCCCATGCTACTATTTCCAGGGAGTAGTACAGGGCGACGGGAAGGAGGCTGCATTTTATCAATGCATCCCGGCTACACCGGAATTTGCGGCTGAAATAACGTGAGGAACAATAGAGAAACAGTCAATTTTTTTATGAGTTCTTGTATTCCACACGGTATAAATCTTTATTATTCAAACGAATTATAGGCAAAATACGAGACAATATTTGTTTTCGAGAGTCTAGAATACTATTATTGTGTATATAACACCCAGGTGCAGACAAAAACATCAATTAGTTATGCGATGTGGATAAATTGGCTATTTAACCAAGTTTTATAATCGGGCTTATTTGCATCTGCGCGAGGCTAAAAAAACGACCAAAAAATTGGTTGCGGCTTCAAACTTTTTGTCAGGGATCCTCTCCAGTGGAACTTTACCCTGGTTGGCAATGGCTCGGGACGAACTTGCCGTTTTGGGGGGAAATTGGGGCTCTGCGATAGGATATGATGCAACAACCCAACAATATGAACCCACTATAATTAGAGGCGGTTCAGGAATTCATTCTGATTTCCAATTAATGTATCCGGAAAAAGGTTATTGGGTATACATGTATACGGATGATACATTTGCGTTCTCGGTAACGCATACCTATACCTGTTCGGCAGAATGGGTGAGTGATTATCCAGGTGATCCAGGTGATAGTGATCTCCCACATTCTGATGAATGTGCTGAGGGGTTCTATAATACATTAAATGACAATCCTCCCTGGGACGGTGCTTTCATCAGAGGAGATAATGATA
>DASP01000011.1:0-45530 GCA_002503825.1 Methanoregulaceae archaeon UBA467 | reverse complement strand
TGAGGATACAGGATTATTATTTGCAGACAGATTGCTTGATGAAAAAACGATTTGGGACTCCTGGAAATACGCCACAGACTATGTTATCCATTTTCCAGGCTACAAAGTAGGAATCCTTGCAGTAGATATTGATGGGAATACTAATACGAAAGAATGTATTGACGATCATATCTACGGGCAGGGGACATGGTTTAGTCCACCTGGGTATAATGTTCAATTTGATGAGGATTTCTATGATGTAAATCCGAATTAAGGAGGTGAAAAAAGATGGATACAAAACTCGTAAAAATCACCGGTATCACCCTCGTTATTGCCTTAATCGTAATACTCGTGGGATTGTCCGCATTCAACGGGATGGAGGCCAATGGACATAACCTTCCACAAGGCGTGGAAAATGTGACGCGGATGCAAGTGACTGGTATACTAGAGAGCAACTATCAACCCTCGGAAGTCAACTGCGAAGCTGCATTCCCTACAACCCCTGAAAAAATGATAGTGTATATTGTAGATCGTACTATCTCTGAAAAAGAATTGATTCAAATCGCCAATAATCTGGGCATATCGGATGAGGTATCAAAAAGTCCTTCGGGTCTCATCATCACTATTGGGCAGGGTAACAATCAAATCAGTTCATACAAAGGAACAATAGATTACAGTGATTCAACATCTCTACCGGGCTATTCTCCGGAGTATATCGACTCGCATCTCCCCAGTGACGAGGAAGCGAGAAAGATTGCCGACGAATTCCTCGATCTGTATGATCTCCGGCCAGACGGCGCTGTCTTTTACGATACGACCCATAATGTCGGGCATTTCGTCGATCCTGAAAAGGGTGTGAAAATAAAAAATTCCGAGTCGATCAATGTCTGGTACAAACACTGGATCAATGGCTATATGATCTTGACTGATAAACTTCGGGTTGAAGTAGATGTTCATGGACAGGTCAGAAGGATGTTTATGGAATGGCCACACTACGAACCATACAAGGAATTTCCCATTATCGGGCCTGAAAAAGCTTATGAGTATTTTAAGGACACCCCAATTGTCATCCCGGATGGGATGAAGAATCCGGAGAAAGCAACGGTGACTAAGGTATCCTTGGTCTACATCGATCACACTATGACCGAAGATCTAGACTATCTCATCCCATGCTACTATTTCCAGGGTGTAGTACATGGCGACGGGAAGGAGGCTGCATTTTATCAATGCATCCCGGCTACACCGGAATTTGCGGCTGAAATAACGTGAAGAATAATAGAGAAATAATCAATTTTTTTATGCGTTCTTGTATTCTACACGGTATAAATCCCTATTATACAAGCGAATTATAACTAAAATGCGAGACAACAGGCTGGGACATAACCGATATCCTCGTCATATGCACATGATCCCTGCAACACATCCTGGATTGATGATCCTTATATCAGGATTATATTCGCCCACTCCTTTTTGACCGGGGTATATAAGGAAACACCCATTCAATTTTGCCCGCCTTAACACGTGTCCCACCCAAACATTGCAAGAGAGGAGTTGGGGCACTAGGTGAAGACCATGGCAGACGTCAGGAAAATCATCGAATTGTATGAGATTTACCCCTCATAGAAACGCGTAGGACGAGAACTGAACATATCGCACAACACAGTAAGGAAATATATCCTTCGGATAAACGCGGTAAAGTCGGGCACGCTAACCGAGATCCTGCCCAAGGATCGAGTAATCAAACAACCCCTCCGTGTGATCACCGATGAGATCCGGAAAAAGATCCAGGGAGTCCCTTATCATTTCCCGCCGCCGCTTCCAAAAGAAGAGAGAAACGAATCGAAGATGAATGTACTTCCTGAATCCGAATACGTCTTAATTGAATCATCGCAGAGTCGGGATTCATACGATGAACTTCACCTGTATGATGGAGCAAACTATGTTTCTGTCCCTCTGTGGCTTGATGATGAATATAGCGCATATGCTGAGTTTTTCGATGGGTTTAATGCTACAATGATTTTGAGATACGAAAATGGTATTTGGAGTATCCCCACCATATATGAAGAAATCGTTCCCCTCGAAGGATTTGTTGTGATTGCGAATGGTGCGCAGGACGTGACATGCCATTTTAAAGCGGAACAGTACCAGACTCCCCCGACGAGATATCTGTATGAAGGTTGGAGTATTGTTGGCAGTTGGGACATCCCGCAGTGGTCTGCCCGTGATAATTTTATTTCTGTGGTTGATGACTGGACCCAGGCAACGGGTTACGATGCTGAAAATCAGCAGTACGAGACATCCATCATTAACGGCGGGAGTGGTTACCACAGTGACGAGCGTGTGATTTATCCGGGAAAGGGCTATTATTTATGGATGAATGGCCCCGCCACTCTGGTTCCTCTGAAAGGGACCAAAGATTTCCAGGACCTTTATTATCCGCAGGTCGGTGTGGAGTGGGTGAATGATTATACAATAACTCCGCTCTCAAATTCCGATGACACTGCTATTGGATTCTACAACACGCTCGGAAATGCGGGATGGGTGCAGATGTTTGAAAAAGGAGATGATGAAGCCCAGACTAGCCATTTTACTGT
The DNA here is from genome assembly GCA_002503825.1 of Methanoregulaceae archaeon UBA467. Taxonomy (GTDB): domain Archaea; phylum Halobacteriota; class Methanomicrobia; order Methanomicrobiales; family Methanospirillaceae; genus UBA467. Next base: position 42,957 of record DASP01000011.1, on the reverse strand, counting down.
TGGTGAAGATTGGAAATATATAGATGGGGTTGATGTAGCTCTATTCGCAGGTCACGGTAGTTTCAACATAACCGCTTATTGGATTAGGCTTATGGAACCTAAGATCGTTCTTTTCCCTACATGCGAATGGGGAGATCATGACCTTGAGTGGATATTCCTCCACGGATGTCACACTACCAAATGTCCCGAGAACTTCAAGGCTTGGCCCTACTGGACTATGAACGGGGTCCACCTGGTGTGTGGATTTTACTCTGAGGGGTGGGATGTAGATGATGGAACAAGACTCGCCAATTATCTTCTAGAGGGACAAACCATTAAAAATGCCTGGTTCAACGCTACCGACTATACTCATGGGTCAGGAATTATTTTAAGGGTTATCGGTGAGAATGAGGCATGTGGAAATGACCATATCTGGGGCAGCGGATCAGTGATTTCAGATCCACCCGTCGATGCCAATACGTACGATGAATGGTGGCACTATTGCGACTGAATGAGGACGAAAAAATGAAAAAAAATGTACTAATCATAGGATTCGCAGTCATTATACTGGGAATCATTGTTGTGATGGTGGGGTTAACCTCTCAACAGCAAGTTACGGAAGGTATCAGTGTCAGTGACCTTCCTTCAATTCCGGAGACGACTGGAGCATCAGGACCCTATGTCCTTGCTACAACCTATCCGGTTGTGAATGATACATATCCAGTCTATAAAACTATCCCGCCCGATTTCACGGATGAGAGAGTTAATCGGCTTCGCAACCTGTTCGGTTTTTCGCCAAATGCACAAGCTGGAACATCGAACGAAGATGTTCAGGTAGCTGATGGATCGAAAAATCCTGGTTCTCATTTAACCATCTATAAAAATTCCGGGGCTTTTATGTACAATATCCCGGAAAAATATTTTCCCTATTCAACCGACGTGCAACCGGACCTTCCGTCGGATGAGGAAGCCCGTGCAATTGCGACAAAATATCTTCTGGAACGGGATCTTCTTCCCGATGACGTTCAGTTTAAAGAAGTGAGTATTGGATCAAAATACGGACATAAAACTCAGGACTCTTACGTACTGTATAATCTCACGAAACGTGTCCGTTTCGTGAAGGAAATTCAGGGTATACCGGTATGCAATGCAGGTATTGCGGTATCAATCGGTGATAAAGGCGAAGTCGTGATGGCGACAAGTTCTCTACGGGAATTTTATCCGGAACCGGTCCGTTTTGTTAAGGTCCTGACACCGGAACAGGCATACCAACGGCTTCTTTCCAACGATCTCATGATAATGCCACTCGGTGGGGGCTATGATGAAATCCTCATTACCAACGTTACTCTTGGCTACTGGATGGAAATACAGACATATCCTCAAAAATACATAATGCCCGTATATGCGTTTTCATGTGTCACTGGTCGCGGTGATGAAACGGAGCAGGTCATGCGATATGTATCGGCGGTAGATCCATCTGAAGTTCAGGATTTATCCTGATTCACTCCTTTTTTATGTTACAGCTCTTCTCTATAAAACAGGGTTGGCGAGAATGAGGCAAGCGGAAATGACCATATCTGGGGCAGCGGTTCGGTGATTTCGGATCAATCTGTCGATGCCAATACGTACGATGAATGGTGGCACTATTGTGAAGACGAGTTGGAGTGAAAAAATGAAGAAAAAAACAATATTAACGGGATTCGCAGTCATTATACTGGGAATCATTGTTGTGATGGTGGGGATGAACTACCAACAACAAACAGCGGAGGGAAATTATACAATTCCTACGTTTCCGAAAATAATCGGAGCATCAGGACCTTATGTCCTTGCCACATCGTATCCGGTTGTGAACGATTCGTATCCGGCATACAAAACCGTTACTCCCGATATCACGGATGAAGAGGTGAAGCGCATTGGTATATTATTTGGTTTATCTGGGGATGTTCAAGACTACAGACCTTCATATGGGATATCTAGAATATTAGATAATTCAAAAGATCCGTATGAAATCCTAAAAGTATATCGAAATTCCGGAGCTATTCGCTACCAAATCCCAAGTAAGGCTTTACCATATTCCACTGATACACAACCTGATCTCCCCTCCGATGAGGAGGCCCGGGAAATTGCGACGAAGTACCTGCTGGAACGAGACCTTCTTCCAGATGACATGCATTTCACTACGGTGAGCATTGGATCGCAATACGAACATCAAACCCAGAATTCTTACACATTGTATAACCTCACAAAAAATGTAGGATTCGTAAAGGAAATTCAGGGAGCATATGTTTATAACGCAGGTATTACCGTTACAATCGGCGATAACGGCGAAGTGGTATGTGTTGATCGGAATCTGAGGGAATTAGAACCGGAACCAGTCAGGTATGTAAAGATTATAACGCCGGAACAGGCATACCAGCGACTCCTTTCCAACGACGTCGTGAGAAAACAACTTTCGGAGGATTACAATGTGAGGGTTATTACAAATATTTCACTCGGTTACTGGATGGAAATACCAAGAGATCCCCAGAAATATGTACTGCCGGTATATGGATTTTCGTGCGTTTCCATTCCCGAAAACATATCAAATCGGGTTAAACAATACGTATGGGCGGTTGAACCGTCCGAGATGCAGTATTTTACCTAACGCACTCTTTTTTATGCTGCCAGATCATCTCAATAAAATATGGTGGTCGAGAATGAGGCATGCGGAAATGACCATATCCTGGGCAGCGGATTCCTGTTATCTCAAATGGTGACCAGAGGTGGCTGATGCCCAATGATCGTATATATGTCTCCTAAATACGACAGGGACCGTCAATTCACGGATCAACAAAAAAATGCTTCCCGTCTCACCCTTCCCGCTCCTTGACAATTTTCAGTGAATTATAGTCGGAAAAATTCAACTGGAGTGCCAAGCCCCGGGCTCGTAGATGAATATGAAAAAAGATAGCCGGCAGAGGTTAACCGGACTTTTTCATCCCCGCCAAAATGTTCTCTTAAAATGAATTTGTACACGCATCCTGGAAAAGATATAAAACATTTACTGAACTTATTTCCCAAACCTGCGGACCCGTGCCTGGTAATCCCGCAACGCACGCAGAAAATCCACTTTCCGGAACCATCTCCAGTTCACGTCAGAGAAAAATAGTTCCGAGTAGACCGACTGCCATATGAGGAAATCGGTAAGGTGGTCACCTCCGGTCTTGATAACGAGGTCCGGGGCGTACCGGAATGTCAGGTACTGCTCAAACGTCTCTTCGGTAACGGATTCCGGGGACAGACCTTTCCGGGCCATTGCACGTATGCACCCGGCAATCTCTTCCCTTCCGCTTTTGCCCACTGCAACACATACCGCCATACCTTCCCCGCACGATTCATCCGTCTCCCCGATATGCAGGGATAAATGTGCAATCTTCCCTATTTTCTCTATCTGCGATAAATACGGGGTTACTGATTCCGGGTTCGGTGTAGAGATATGAAAGGTAATCCCGGCGATGTTGGTGTTTCCGTCCTCTCCATTTTTTTTCTTCTTCCCGACATGGGCTGAAATGTCCCTGCACCACCGCGTCACTTCGTACAACTTGTCGGGTGCTTTCCGAAGGTCATTTTCAGTCAGCATGAAGCAGATATTTGCAGGAAGAATATGGAGGTTCCTGATCAGCGCCCGTTCATACAACCAGTAGATCACGATGCCCACTCCAGAAGTTCCGCTGCATTCCGTGTATTGAGGATATCTGCAGGGGATGCCCAGCCCCGCCGGCAGGTGATGATGCCATACCTCATGTGTGCAAATTCGGATGGGTCGTGGGCATCTGTTCCAATCGATATCACTACTCCCCTCTCATGTGCTTCTTTAATGAAACTGTCATCGAGGTCCAGGCGGTAAGGAGATGCATTGCATTCCAGTGCTGTATTGGTTTCAGCTGCACGCTCAATTATCCTCTGCATATCAATCTCGTACGGCTGACGCCGCCCGAGAATCCTGCCGGTGGGATGGCCGATAATATCAACGTGCTCGTTTTCAATGGCGGTCAGGACCCTGCGGGTCATGACATCCCGGGGCTGGCCAAATCCTGAGTGGACCGATGCAATGACAAGATCGAGGTCCGAAAGGACCTGGTCTGAGTGACCCAGTGTCCCGTCGCTCATGATATCCACCTCGGTCCCGTGCAGGAGCCGGCATGAGGACTCCCGGTTCACCTGTTCTATCTCCCGCCCCTGCGCCTTTATCCGGTCTTCATCGAGGCCGTGTGCGATACCCAGCGTTGCAGAATGGTCTGAAATAAGGAGGTATTCATACCCCAGAGCCTCTCCTTTTGCTGCCAGTTCTGAAAGACTGAGGCGCCCGTCACTCCAGTCGCTGTGGACATGGAGGTCTCCGCGTATCTGCCCGTCTTCCACCAGTACCGGCAGGGTATGACTGACGGCTGCCTGTATCTCGCCCCGGTCCTCCCGAAGTTCGGGCACTACCGGGTCCATACCAAGGAATGAAAATATTTCCTCTTCCCGTGGAAATTCCTGTAATTTTCCGGTTTCACGGTTTATTATGCCGTATTCGTTCAATTTGGCACCTTTATTCATTGCTATCCCGCGCAGGCGGATGTTGAAGCCCTTGGATCCCGTGAGGTACATCAGCATTGAGCCAAACCCGCCCGGGTGTGTATACCGCACGTCTACTCTCTTACCCATACAGCGGAACGATGTTTTCCGGTCGCCTTCATCGATAATCTCATCTGCAATAGTCCTTATCTTCCTGTTCAGGAGACCGGACTGTTCTGTGGTCACAATGTCGATATCCCCGACGGTACTCCTTCCCCGACGGTAACTCCCTGCAACTTCGTATGTCCCGGGGAGGAAGACCGATGTAACCTTCCCGACAACGGCGTCTGCCTCCATCCGGTTCATCCTCCCTGACTCCTGCCGGTGGAGCGCGATCGCCTTCAGGAACCCTTCCTCTTTTTTCTCACCAAAGCCCTTTAATGCCCGTATCCTGCGGCCACGCGCCGCCTTCTCGAGGTCTTCGATGCTTTGTATATTCATCTTTTTCCAGAGGGTGCCGACGGTCTTTGGACCCACTCCTTCAAGCTGCAGCATCTCGATCAACGGGCCGGGAACCTCTTTTCGTATCTCTTCAAGCTCTGCAAAGGTTCCGGTTGCGATTATTTCCCGGATTTTTGATGAAATATTTTTGCCAACTGCAGAGAGGGCTTCCAGTTCTCCGGTGTCCATCGTGGATACAGGTGCTGCAAGACGTGCGACTACATCTGCTGCCCGGTAAAACGCCCGGACTTTATAGACATTCTGCCCGGTTATCTCCAGCAGTTGTCCCATAAATGTCAGTTTGTCTGCCACCTGCCGGTTTGTCAGATCCATAGGTACCTACCCTGCACCGTAGAGGGCACTTCTCCCGGATGTACCTTTACCGTTCTTATTGACAGGATTTAAAGTCTCTTTAATTCGCCAGGCAAAGGTCACGCGATGATTAACTGTATCTGCCGTCACATCCGTGCATGGCGGGTCATTGGTCCCGGCTTGAATGGAGAGCGGGATGCCCCCCGGGAGGCTCCCACGGGAAACTTTGCGTATATCCAAATCCATAATACGATAAAACCCCAGAAATATGTATGAAATCCTCATCCCGGGAAGACTACCTTGAAGCGCTCTGTAAACTGGGCGGCATCAAGGGGTCGTGTCCTTCGGTTGCCGAGCTTGCTGAACTGCTTGAGCAGGATCCCGATGAGGTCCGCCGCCATCTCGATCACCTTGCGGCAACCGGTGATATCAGAATTTCCGGTGATGAATGTATCGAGCTTTTATCACCCGGGATGGATACCGGGAAAAAGGTGATGCGGAAACACCAGATCCTTGAATGTTTTTTTACTGAAATGCTCGGGATGGAGCCTGATGCTGCCTCGAGGGAGGCCTGCGTACTCGAACATAACGTATCTGATGATACAATCGACCGGCTCGGCAGTTATATCAAAAATCCGCCCTGCATGATCGACAACCACCTGCGAAAACGGGGTCGGAGAAAACATAATTTCGAGACTCTTGATGATTTTAAAGAAGACGATCTCGTCATAGTCCGGAAACTGCTCTGGCACGGGGGATGTAACCGGCTGATGGACCTCGGTATTTTTCCGGGTGAAAAGATCAGGATCAGGAGAAAACTAAATAACCGCGGCGTGGTGGTACAGGTGAAAGGCTGTGATATCGCCCTTTCAAGTGAAGTTGCCGGAATGATCGTCGTGGAGAAGGCCCCATGAAATTCGGGCTCATCGGCAACCCGAATGTAGGAAAATCACTTATTTTTCACCAGCTGACCGGTCTCGGGGTAGAAGTCAGCAATTACCCCGGGACGACCGTCGATCTTGAGCGGGGAAATGTCTGTTTCGAGAGAGAAAAACTTGAAATAGTCGATCTCCCGGGCATTTACACCCTTGACGGTAATTCTGAAGAAGAGGTCATGGTCCGCACGTTACTCGAGTCCGGCGACGTTGACATGCTCATCTGTGTGCTTGATTCCACTCACCTTGAGCGGAACCTCTACCTGCTTGTCCAGGTGGCGGAATACCGGCTTCCGACCCTTGTTGTCCTCAACATGTCAGACGAGGCGGAAAAGCAGGGGTACCAGATTGACAATGAACATCTTTCTTCTCTTTTTGGCGTGGAAGTCCTCACTACCGCGGCAATCCAGGGAAGAAATATAGACCGGATCATACCCACGGCCATGGAGGCGTCACGGATACCCACCCTCGAGGTTCAGTATGACCACCATATCGAGGCTGCAGTCCGGAGCCTCATGTCAATGCATATGGCAGGACGGGTCGATGCATTAAATGCCCTCCAGGGAATCGGACCCGACCCTGACCTGACAGAATCGGCTGCCGTCCTTGCCGTTGAGATTGAGCCGCGGCACCGCATGTCTGTCCACCAGATCATCGCCGGAAACAGGCATCACTGTGCACATACCATCACAGAGGCAGTTTTAAAATATCACGAAACCGAACCGGGATTTGATATTGACCGGATCCTGACCAAATCATTTCCTGGTATCCCCATTCTTGTCGGGATAATGATATCAGTCCTCCTGGTAGTCTTTACATTCGGGTCATGGCTTGAGGGGCTGATCGTCTCGGCTTTTGAATTATATGCAATGCAACCGCTCCTTGCAATGGGCCTGCCGCCGCTTCTCGAGCAGCTTTCGGTTTCCATTATCCTTGCGCTCCAGGCCGGAATCGGGATAGCATTTCCCTTCGTTCTTACTTTTTATATCCTCATCTCCCTGCTTGAAGACTCAGGATACCTGACCAGGGCCGCATTTCTTGCCGACAGGGCGATGCACCGGCTTGGAATGCATGGTGAGGGGATTATTCCGATAGTGCTCGGATTCGGGTGCAACGTCCCGGCCATCATGAGCATCCGGCTTCTCCACAGCCGCAGGGAACGGGTAATTGCTTCGTTTCTCGTCACCATGATCCCGTGCTCAGCCCGCACGGTCATTATTGCCGGAATTGTCGCGAGCTTCGTCGGGATCCTTGCAGCCCTGAGTATCTACCTTGCAGTCTTTGTCCTTATCATAATCACAGGGATGCTCCTTTCCAGGATTACTCCCGGGGAACAATTCGGGATGATCATGGAGATGGCGCCCCTTCGTCTCCCCACCGGACACAATGTGATCATGAAATCGTGGAACAGGATCAAGGAGTTCCTCTTCATTGCAATGCCATTGCTCATTGTTGCGAGCATCATTCTTGGTTTTCTGCAGTATGCAGGGGCTTTCGAAGCGTTCCAGAATTATATCGAGCCTTTTTCAACAATGGTGCTCGGGTTGCCGTCCTATGCCACAACAGCGCTGATATTTGGCATACTCAGGAAAGAGATGGCGCTCGAAACACTGGTTATCCTTGCCGGGACTGCCAATCTTAATTCGGTACTGACCGGGGTTCAGCTCTATACCTTTGCAATCGTCAGCGTGCTGTTTATCCCCTGCATCTCCACCATTGCAGTCCTTTATAAGGAAATAGGATTAAAAATCACCCTTATCGTATCACTTTATACACTCGGGCTTGGAATTTTTATCGGAGCACTTATTAACATCCTCATAAAATGATGGAAGTGTGGTATGTACACCTATAAGACAGGCATAGCACTTATCGACGATGTCACAGGCGGACTGGGACCGGGCATGAATATCCTCATACTTGCCCCTCCACTCAGCGGAGCTGATACTCTCGGGGCCTGCATCGCACGGCCTGGTACAGGTGAATATTCAATAATCATATCCACAGAAGAACGTTCCATCGACATGGCGAACCGGTTCAGCGCTGAAAATCTCAACCGGAATCATATCGGGATCATTGATGCGATAACCAAGATGTCATCACCCGAGGCATCAGATTCCGTCCATGTAAAATTTGTTGCCAGTCCGAGTGACCTGACAGGCATAGGCATCAAATTTTCACAGATTGTTGAATCAATCTTTAACGGTGAATTTGAAGTATCAGCTGACGTGGACCTGTTCCCCCCGCCAATCAGGTTTTATATCAATTCTCTTTCCACGCTGCTGATGTACAGGAAACTCGAGGTGCTCTACCAGTTCCTGCATGTCCTTGGGGCCAAGCTGAAAAAGATGGAGGGGTTCGGGGTATACATCCTGAACAACGAATCGTTCGATGAAAAGACAGTAGCAGTCATGAAGCAGCTGATGAACGTGGTGATCGAGGTGAAAGTGGAGTCAGACGGGCATTATCTACGGATTCGGGGACTATCCGGCGTTTCAGGCGACTGGTATAAATTCCGGATAGAAAATGGTGAAGTGGTGATTGGGAAATGATTCAGACTGGAATAACGGGAATAGATGAGATGCTCGGGAGTGGAATCCCCCGTGGCACGCGGGTGTTGTTTTCCATGGAACCCGGTGTCGACGGACGCCTCTTTATGATCAGCACCCTGAATAATGCCCTTTCCCGTAATCACCGCTGCCTTGTCATTATCCCCACCTCGACCGCACGGGTATTCCGGAGTGAAATCCTCACCCTGAAAAAGGTAGATATCGATGATTACAAGGACAAACTCGTCGTCCTGGACAGCAGCGTCAGGGATTCCCTTCATAAAAAATGTCCTGTCCCTGCCGAACGGGTAAACGAATGGAAATCGCTCATCAGGGAGACCTGTGAAAAGAACCTCATCGATATAATCTTCGTTTACTTTGACCTGATTTATGAGGATCTTGGTCTTGAAGAGGGATTCCGGATGCTCGATATCACGATCGGCGACCGAAAACCGACGGTCGTGCTCGAGCACCTGAATCTTGAGGGTGACGACCTTTTAACACGTTTTTCTGCGGATTTGGCATTTGACCTTATTATATCTCTTAAATCCAGTTTTACACCTGCTCCCTACTTCAATTTTTTCACGCTCGAATACACCTCGTGGTCAAATATGCCCAGGCGCTCCATACCATATATTATCATAAACAATACCATCAGCCTCTATATTCCCAAGATTATTGTCACCGGCCCGCCTGCTTCCGGAAAGACCACATTTGTAAACCAGGCCTCCGACAGGGGCATTTCCGGGGACAGGAAAGACCTGAAGGGGGCAGCTACAACCGTTGCGATGGATCTCGGGTGGCTGCATTTCAAGGGATTTGATATTACCATTTACGGGACACCGGGTCAGCCTCGCTTCGATCCGATCCTTCCGCAGCTTGCGAGCCATGCGATGGGAGTGGTTATGGTCATTGATGTCACCCGTCCCGAACAGATGGCCCGCGTCAGGACCCTCATGGAGCTTGCGAAGGTAAACCTGATTCCCATGGTTATCGCCGCGAATAAATGTGATCTCCCTCACGACTTCAGCGAAAACGAGATCCGTGATTCATTGCACCTGAAGGCGGATGTTCCAATACATTTCATCTCTGCACTCAGGCGATCTGATGTCAGGCTTGTTGTCGAGTCGCTGGTGCACTGTATCACCACATACCCGTTCTGACGGAGGACGGGTTTTTTCATGAGAGAACGAGAGGCGTCACGGAGAGGAAACAGATGCTTACATTCATCGGACTTGGACTGTATGATCACAGGGATATCTCTGTAAAAGGTCTCGAATGCATACGAAAGGCCGATCACGTGGTCCTTGAAGCCTACACATCGGCATTGATGGGGACTACCCTTCAGGAGATGCAGGACTTTTACAAAAAAACGGTCACCGTTCTCCTGAGAGAGGATGTTGAACAGAACCCGGAAGACCTCCTACTCCGTGCAGAAAAAGAAGAGGTGGTCTTCCTGACGGGAGGGGACCCGATGGTATCGACGACGCATATGGACCTGCGGATGCGTGCCCACTCGAGGGGAATCAGGACGGCAATTATCCACGGCGCTTCAATCTCCAGTGCCGTGTGCGGACTTTCAGGGCTTCAGAATTACCGGTTCGGAAAATCATGTTCACTTCCGTACCCGCATAAAAACTGGGCCCCTACGACACCCCTTGAAGTTATTGCAAAAAACCTGGCTCTCGATCTTCACACACTTGTATACCTCGATATCCAGCCCGGCCGGTTCATGACCGTTCCGGAGGCAGTCTCGATTCTCGATACGATGGCCGTTGAGAGGGGAATATCCATCCCGCTCTACGTCGGTATCGCACGGGCAGGCTCAAATGACCCGTGTCTTGCCGCAGGTGATGCAGCAAAGATGAAATCAGTTGATCTCGGTCCGCCGCTTCATATACTCGTGATACCCGGTACTCTGCACATCATGGAGCACGAGTACCTGGAGATGTTTGCCGGACTATGATCCCGATTGGCGGCTGGTCGGAACTGGTCTACAGGACTGACCACATTTCCCAGGGGATAGTCGCACAGTCAGCCCTCGCCGTGCTTGCAGACGACATCATGGAGATGGTCGCTGCATACCGGTTTGACGGGATTTCGTTTTACGATTCAGGGGACCGGGTTAATTCTCTTGCCAGCTGCTGGTATGCCCTCGGGTGGCTGGATACGGGATGTTCCCTCGGACTCCTGAAAACCCCCCCTTTCAGGCGGACCTGGCCCGATGCAACCGGTTCCTTTGATGATGACAACACGATACGGCTGGATGAGAAGACTGCACGGTATGAGAAGATGCTTGACCGTGCCGTCCAGTCCGTAGCTCTCGCCCCTGAACAGAATACGCATGCATACATGATCGCTGACCGGCTCCTGGTGGTAGCGCACCTTTTCCATTCCTGGGGTTCTTATTCGATGAACAGGAAGGAGAGCGGGTTTCCGCTTGCCTGTTTTTCATACGGGTACGGCTGGCTTGATTGCGGAGTGAGGACGGGTTTTTTCAGGATTTGCGGGCCACGAAACCTCTTCACCATTTAACCGGCACTATTCCGGATCGGCTTTTCTGGCATACCCGGCCTGGTTGCTGACCGACGGAGCCCGGGCACCTGACAGGTTCATGCCGTCACTCTTTTCAGGATACGTCTGGTGTGCGGGCAACTGGTAATTTCAAATGTCCATTTCCATTTTTTATTCCCGCTCTTTCCATCGGGCGTATCAACCCGGCGCCAGGCATTCTGCAGCGGGCATTCCTCCCGGTTTCGATAGGTATTCCCAAATGAAGTACACACCGCACTTCTGCTTTTTTGAACACCTTTATAGTCTGCCCTGACACCAGTTATGAATACATTTCTCACCGGTCTTTTTCAGGCGGCGACGATACGGAGAACCTCTGATGGATAAAAATCAAAAAAAGTGGTTATGGTTATCGGTTGGGTTTTCTACAGTAGTTCTCGTCGCAGTCCTCTACTTTACCGTAGATGCGACTACCTTTGAGTACCTGAAACAGCTCAATGTATACTTCCTCCTGCTTGCCCTTTGCACCCACATTCTGGCGCTTGCGTTCTGGGCGCTCAGGATAAAGTTCATGAGCGCGTCACTCGGGTACCGTGTGGGTTTCTTTTATTCCTTAAACCTTGTCTTTGCCAATCTGCTGGTGGCCTCGCTCACTCCATCACAGGCAGGTGGCGAGCCGGTCAGGATCCACGAACTCTATAAAAAAGGAGTAAAGATCGGGGATGCCACGGCAATTGTCATTACCGAACGCATCCTGGACGGCATTGTCCTCGGTCTCGGCGGGGCGTTTTTCATGCTCGTGCTCGGGAGCGAATGGCAGCGGGTCGGATCTGTCTTTTCCTACTTCCTTTACGCCTCGTGGATCTTAATAACAGCGATAATGGTCATTTTTATCTATTCCGTGCGGAAACCGCAGGTCCTGAAAGACCTGATACAGAAGGCCACCGGATGGTTCACCCGCAAATGGGAGAGTAAAAGGGTTGAACATCTCGTGGAAAATATTGACCGCGAGGTTGATAATTTTCATTCCACGCTTACCCTCTTTGTCAAACAGGGCCGGTCCGGTGTGCTCTGGGGGCTTTTATTCACTGCACTCTTCTGGTTCTGCGAGTTCATCATCGTCTCGTTTATACTGATGGGACTTGGGCAACCGCCGATTTTTATTGAATCGCTGATCGTCCAGTTAATCATTGCAATTATCATGATGATCCCCCTTACCCCGGGCGGTTCAGGAATCGCAGAGCTGACCGCCACATCACTCTATGGCATTTTTGTGAATTCATCGATCCTTGGAATCCTTGTTGTACTCTGGAGGATTATACTGTATTACTTCAACATTCTTCTCGGCCTTATCTCAAGTCTCATTATCGTGCACCGCGAGGCATCAGAATCCCAGGGCAACAAACCTTAAGGTTCCCTGCGCTGATGGAACTATCTGGCAATGGATGCAGTTCATTCAGAGATAAAGGGGGTGTATATCGCTGTCGGTGATGCGGGATCATCACCTGCAGTAATTTTACAGACGGGCGAGGACCGGTTCATCCCGATTTTTATCGGATTATGGGAGGCTATTTCAATCCATAACGCCCTTAACGGCGAGGTTTTTCCCCGGCCTCTCACCCATGACCTCTTTGTTGAATTTTTCCAGAAATTCGATATTCAATTAAAAAAGCTGTATATCGATTCTCTTGAAGAAGGGATTTATTATGCCCGCATGATCCTCTTTTGCGGCGACCATGAAACGACACTTGACTGCCGCCCGAGTGACGGGATTGCATTAAGCATCAGGACAAAGACAGAGATTTTTGTAGAGAATGGAGTTGCAGAATCCTCATCACAACCATTACAGGACCTTCCCCGCCTTATTAACCTTAACGAGTATTTTGTCGACGGAAGCCGGAGTTAACGTCTTCTGGACGCAAGTTCACTGCATACCTCGTCAAAATCCACGCCGGCAGCCCGCAGCGCCACCATCAGGTGGAACTGCAGGTCAGCAGCTTCCGAGACCGTACGCGAGTGTTCTCCGTTTTTCACGGCTATAATAAATTCGGTCGATTCTTCGCCGACTTTCTCGAGAACCCGGTCAATCCCTTTCGTATCACGGAACAGCCGGGATACATAGGAATCCTGTTTTTCGTTCCTGAACCGGTCGTCGATGACCTGCCATAGCTCATCAAGGACATCATTTTTCATTCGCTACCCTCCTCCATGTAGACATCCCCCATTTCAAACCCGTAAAACCGGCGCACAAGCAGCCTTCCTTTTTCAATGTTGCATCCGCCTTTTCCGATTGCAATCCCTAAATCGCTTCTTTTATTTACAAAAACATTAATAATGCCGGTTTCATTATCCATCTCGGTCCTTGTAATCCCGGCTGGTTTGAAAATATTGGCAATAAACTCGTTCATTTCTTCGGCATATTCGACCATCTCGATCCGCCGGCCGAGGACATTCTGCATTCGTTTTATATTTTCCCCTTTTTTACCGATGGCAAACCCCATATCGCCTTGTTTGACGACATAGATTACCCTGTCGAACCGGTCGTCGATAATACAGTCAAAAGCGGTCGATTTTGTAAGAATTCGCAATTCCTCGATATATCGTCTTTCTTTGAACCCTATGTTCCGTTCCATTGAAAAATCCTTTACTTACTATACGGATAACGCATTAAAATTATTTGTATATGCGCACACCCTGAAATTTCCGGTCGTTACAGGAGTATTAAAAGCCAGATTTTTTGTCCGTATCCGTAAAAAACGTTTATTATTACCAGGAAGACCACCCTGTTCATCATGGGACATATGGAAATTTCATGCAGGTCCCGGAATTTCTACCCGGTGAGATATCACGGCCACGTTTTTCTGCACCACGTAATAGCGAAGAAACTTGAACATGCATGCATTCATTAAAAAAATTAATTCCATGTATATTCCCGGTGAGTGCACCGGACAATAAAAGTACCATGCCGGCATCTCTGCTTTTCACCGGGATACACCATAGTTCCTTTGAAAAAATGCATTATAACGTTTTTTCGTATGAGAAAATTCCAGATCTTATTTTGAAGAATATTGCGGTATCAAAATCTGAAATATCAATTTTTAAGGGGCCGATCTCATCCACTCTCCGGCCGGTCCGCCGGAAAAATCCTGTACAGGAAAGGTGGTGCCATCATGTGATACGGCAGAATCGTGAAGGGATATCTGCCTGGACGGGTATATGCCCAAAAAAATTAGTTGATAAGGTAGGTCACAGACACCTGTGCCGTCACACTCAGCTGTCCGGGTTCAATCGGCGTTGGAACGGCCGCTTTCATCTCGGCTGCACCGGCAGTACGTGAGTTGTCATAGAGGACCGGCGGGTAACTGCTCCCGATAGAGACTTCCTTTACTCCTGTAATCGTCAGTCCCATCGCTGCAGCGACTGCGTCTGCATCCGATCTCGCCCTGTGTACCGCCTTTGTCAGTACTTCTGCCCTGATCGACTGTTCCTTTTCCTCGGAGAGGAGGAATACGATACTGTCGACCTGGTTTGCACCGTTTGCGACGGCGATATCAATGACTTCTCCTGTCCTCCCGACGTCCTTTAAGGTTATCCGGAGGGTGTTCGTAACACGGTAATACTTCACTTTCTGTCCGAAAAGCCCCTGGTTGTCATCGTAGACGGGATATATATAATACCCCGTTGTTTTAAGGTCGTCTTTCGGGATTCCTGCTGCAATGAGGGCCTGGTTCACCTGGTCCATTATCCGGGCATTCTCTGCCTGGGCAACTTTTACATCTGCATTCTCGGTCTGTACCGATACAGACACCTGTGCCCTGTCAGGGTTTACCTTCATCTCTCCGGATGCAGAGGTTGAAATAATTCTGTCGGAAGGACAATCACTGACCTGTGCCGATGCGGTGGCACATACTGCAGCACAGAGGATAAGGATTGCTGCACAAATTGCGATAACGTTTCGGGACATTTCTTCTCACTGGCAGATATACTGCCGGAAAATTCAAATAGTTTTCTTTGATTGCGAATTAATTTGCAATTATATCAGGCATAAGGTAAAATACGGATACCTGTTCTGAAAATCCCGGCTTTCACAGTGAACGGTCCACCCAAAATAGATTAATCTTGAGAGTCCATTATTCTTTGAATCTGCATGGGAGCAACAGTAGTTGAGAAGATATTCTCATCGAAATGCGGGAGGGATACCCGGGCCGGCGACGTGGTCATGGCACCAGTCGACGGCGCAATGATACATGATATCACCGGCCCCCTTGCCATACAAAAGTTCTATGAGATGAACGGCACGTCGGTCTTTGATCCGGAGAAAGTTATTCTCCTCTTTGACCACCAGATCCCGGCCGATTCCATTCCGGCAGCAGAGAATCATGTGTATATGAGAAACTTTGCGCTGGAACAGGGAATTCTCAACTACGACCTGAAAGAAGGGGTCTGCCACCAGGTTGTAATGGAAAAAGGCCGTGCTGCACCGGGCGAGATCGTTGTAGGCGCTGATTCACACACGTGCATGTACGGTGCGGGGGGTGCATTTGCCACCGGTATCGGGTCTACCGACATGGGATTTGTCCTCAAGTACGGTGCACTCTACTTCAGGGTTCCTGAAACAATCCGGGCGGATGTGCATGGGAAGTTCCAGTCCCGTACGGGTGCCAAGGACCTTATTCTTTCCATTGCTCACGACATAGGTGCCGACGGGGCGACATACAAGGCGATCGAGTTCACCGGTGAGACTGTGAAAGGTCTTGACATGGCCGGAAGGATGACCTGCTGCAACATGGCAATAGAGATGGGTGGAAAGGCAGGCATTGTACCTCCCGATAACACGACGTGGGAGTATTTCAGCGCACGCCGGAAGATGACTCCGTTTCCCCTGAAAAGCGATGAGGATGCCAAGTATTTCTGCTGGAATAACTATGATGTTGATGACCTCTCACCGCAGGTAGCTATCCCGCATAATGTCGACCTCGGCGTGGACGTGGAAAAAGTTGCAGGGACACGCATCGACCAGGTGTTCATAGGGTCATGTACAAACGGTCGTTTCGAGGATTTTGCCGAAGCGGCAGAAGTCCTCGGCAAAAATTCGTTCTCGGAAAAAGTACGGGTCATCATCATCCCGGCCTCAAGAGAAGAGTACCTCAAGGTATTACGGGCGGGATTAATTGAGCGCTTCGTCGAGGCCGGCGCACTTGTCGAAGCCCCCTGTTGCGGCCCGTGCATGGGCGGGGCGTTCGGGCTCCTCGCTCCCGGAGAGATATCGCTTTCGACGTCGAACCGTAATTTCAAGGGGCGGCAGGGGAGTACTGAGGCGTTTGTCTATCTCTGTTCCCCGGCAACGGCAGCCGCAAGTGCAATATATGGCGAAATTACCGATCCGAGGGAGGTGTAACTGATGCGAGTCTGGAAATTCGGTGACAATATCGATACCGATGCAATCATACCGGGAAGGTTCCTCACGATCTACGACCCGAAAGAACTGGCATCCCACGCGTTTGAAGGGACACGGGACGAATTCTCCAAAAATGCCCGTGAAGGCGATGTAATCGTTGCAGGAAAGAATTTCGGGTGCGGGTCTTCCAGGGAACATGCACCACTCGCACTCTCGGGTACAGGGATACGGATGGTTGTCGCACAGTCATTTGCACGTATATTTTACCGCAATGCGGTGAATGTCGGCCTGTACCCGCTGGTCTGCCCTGATGCGGACCGCATCGAAGACGGGGCTTCCATTACGGTAAATATAAGGGACGGCTCAGTCGAATACAACGGCGTCCGGTACCGGATCGACCCGGTCCCAAGGTTCATGCAGGAGATCGTTGACGCCGGCGGTCTTGTTGAATATGCACGGAACCTGAAGGAGGTGCCGGTATGCACAGGATCGCATCGATAGGCGGCGACGGCATCGGGCCTGAGATAATAACCGAGGGAAAGAAAGTCCTTGATGCAGCCGGAGAAAAATTCGGGTTTGATATCGAATGGGAAGACTTTGATATCGGCGCCGAACGATACCTGAAGCAGGGATACCTTGTAACCGAGGATGATCTCAAAGGACTCTCCCGTTTCAATGCGATCTATTTCGGAGCCATCGGTGATGACCGGGTTAAACCAGGCATTCTTGAGAAAGGGATCCTTCTCAACCTGAGGTTTTATTTCGACCAGTATATCAACCTGCGGCCTATCCGCCTGTTAAACGGAGTTTCAACCCCGCTTGCAGGGAAAGGACCGGAAGATATCGATTTTGTGGTCGTCAGGGAAAATACGGAAGACTTCTATGTAGGGATCGGGTCACGGTTCTCTGGCAAACAGTCAAAGGTCCTCGAGATCGAACGGGAAATGTACCACGTCAGGTTCGGTCTCGACGTGGAGAGCGATGCCGAGGAGATTGCATACCAGATCGGGGTTATAACCCGCGAGGGCTCATCGAGGGTGATGCGCTATGCATTCGAGACCGCAGAAAGAAGAAAGAAAAAGCTGACTTCCGTTGACAAGGCAAATGTGCTTTCAGACGTCTACGGGCTCTGGCGGGATGTATTCAACGAAACGGCCGCATCGTATCCCTCGGTCAGGACCGAGTTTAATTTTGTCGATGCCGTGACGATGTGGTTTGTGAAGAACCCGGAATGGTTCGACGTGGTCGTGACCCCCAATATGTTCGGCGATATCATCACCGATCTCGGCGCCATGATCCAGGGCGGGCTCGGACTGGCACCGGGAGGAAATATCAATCCGGCCGGAACCTCAATGTTTGAACCGATTCATGGCTCGGCACCGAAATATAAAGGCCTCGGTATAGCCAACCCGATGGCCACTATCTGGGCCGGATCGCTCCTGCTCGACCACATCGGCGAACACGATGCCGGGGCGGCGGTGCTGAAGGCAATAGAGAAGTCCATCCTCGACGGGGTGGTCACAAAGGATATGGGCGGGACGGCATCCACTTCAAAGGTCGGCGACCATATTGCCGGACTTATCCGGGCATAATAATTATTCTTTTTTGTTATCAGGGATTCTGGAGCTCCATTGCCGGCTGCCGGGCAATACGTTTTCCGGGGTGACACGATTCCCTGTGAAATTGCTGGACCTTAAAAAATCCGGGGTTGTATCGTTCTCATACACATTTCTATCAGGATGTTGAAAACAAAAAGGATTTTTCGTTGTTTTTTGTAGATCGAAGGATAACATCTTTTCCACATAAATCACGAAAAAGTCACCGAATCGCCGCCGGGGCGCCCGCCGGAGGTGGCGAAGTTTATCGTATCGGGGGTATGGGGGCAACCGCACCCCCATATATACTGGACACACCGGAATACTATGCCCCACACGAAAGAACGAAGAGCCATAAAAAAAATCAGGCTGCCATTTTCCCACCGGCGGTACGGGACTGGAACCCCGGTGAGAAAAGCCCGCAATATTCAGTGATGAGATGATTCCGGGTAGCATCCGGAATGGTCCGGGCAGGTATTTCTACAACCGTTGCATACCGTTCCTCCAGAGAGAGGACGGACTTAAGCGATTCAAGTGCAACCGTGAACATATCCCCGTTGACAAGCTCGATATTGAGGGCCCTGCCTGAACGTGACACCCTTGCAGTCCCGGCAATTCCTTCAAGGTATTGCATCCAGTTCTGGCGGATACGCTCCACACTTGCGGTCAGTCCCCCTGCAATCGTTTCAGACAGTTCTTCAAGACGGATGCAAAGCGTCGCGCCGTGAATTCTTAATTCCAGCACTTCGCGGGGAATACCTTCTGAATCAAGGACTTCCCAGCCGGATTTCTGAATGTAGCCTGCCTTTCTCATCATCTCTTCCACTCTGCCACTTCATTGTTCTGGAAAGAGCCCTATATAAGCATTCAATGTGCGCGGGGTGAAAGTGAATTTCCCGTTTTATCTGATGAGCGGATTCCTGATTATTCAGGAAAACCAGGGATTGCAAGGGCAACAGGGAATGTCAGGGAATCCGAATATTTTTTCCGGAATATGGATATTTAAATGAAAACCAAAAGATTTTTGGAAGTAATGGAGGTCCGACCTGAATCGGCCCTTATTATTTTTGGAAGTCAATTAAACGCAAATTCTACACTATTTTCGTTTCTGGCGATCAATACATGCGTTTAAAACCTGTTCCATGAAGTTAAGCGCTCCTTCGGTACCGGCAAGCGGCTGGGCCCTGAGCCGCACCTGTCCCCGCAGCGGGGGAATTATACCCACAAATGCACACCCCGGGGCGACAGAGCGTTCAAAGGATGACCCGACAACGAGGTCAGGGTCATTGGACGAAATCAGGCCGGTGATGACATCAAGGTCATCTGTCTGTACCACATTATACGGCGACGGCCCGACAGCATTCCGTGAAGCGATCGTGCAGATCGCACCGTCAAGATAACGCTCTATCATCCCTGCTGCAAAGACGGCATAGGAAAAATTTCCGGATACCGCGACAGAGGGCGGCTCATATCGCCGCAGGTACTTATCGCATGCCGCTGCCAGCCGTTCTTCGGCCATGTCAGCCTCCCGGCAGACGGCATCCGCATCAAGGGGGTTATACCTGGCAAGCTCAGTAACAGTCTGCCTGATATTATCCAGGCCGAGCATTGAACCAAGGTATCTTCCCTTTCCGCTCTGAAGGTCAGGGTTTGCCCCGACGGTATTATCCGCACAATGGCCGAGTGCATCGAGACGGTCAAGACAGAACCGTGTCGCAACCCTGACTCCGGCTTTTCCGAGCAGCCGTTCGATCTCGATCGCATTTCCATGACAAAACGGATCGGCAAGACTTAAACCGTCGATATTGACGCCCGGTACATCACCTGTTGTGATACACGGGAGCTGGCTTACTGCTCTCGTATATCCCTCTTCAAAACTCCCTGCAAAACCGGGGCTGTCAACGATTATGACATCATCACGGCCAATCATCCGTTTAAGGTCGTCGCCGGTGACTGCCGGGACACAGGTCAGGAGTACCGCAAGACGCTCATATCGCGGTGACAACTCATCGATCGTCTCGACAATCCTCTTTTCCGACCCGAAGATGACATCTTCCTCGCTGATAAACGTACTGTGCAGGAGGGTGTGAAGGAGGGTGGCCGGGTAAAAATAGCACCCGCTCGAACCATGGATGATGACCCCCATGCCTTCGAAACCGGCCATACAGGCAGCTGCACCGGTCATCGCACATGGCCAGAGAGGGTTTGAACAGTCAGGCATTGCACCTCCTCCTCCACCGGTGGAGCAGCCGTGATATCCCTGCAGTCCCTACCGGGAACGGGTCAGGAAACGTCAGCGAGGTTCCCCGTTCGTCAAGTGCCATGTCCAGTTCCGTGATGAGCTCCTCAACGAGCGGGAATCCGGGGGATGATTCGAAGCCTTCGCCGAACCACACCGTGCGGCATTCCAGGTCGCTGAACCGTTCCATCATCTCGCGCTGGAACTTCAGTTCCTCTTCAACCGCAGCATTGCTTCCGGCACCGAGTTTTTCGGCGGTTTCTTCGAGGAACCGTATGGTGCCGTACAGCCCCACGGGGAACGAACTGATCCAGGGGGTCCGAAACGACGATTCAAAATGCCTGCCGACCGGTTCAAGTGCAGGTTCCCGCAGGATGTTGAGAGATGCATTGCCGAGTCTTCCGATATCTGCGGTGGACGCGTCACGAACATACCTGATATGCACGTCTGTTCCGAGGAGTGAGATCAGCCTCGATACTTCCATAAAATGCTGGTCAACTTCGAATTCAAGGTTTTTTTCCCCGACAAGATTGACACCCGGGGAGTCACCGGTCTTTTTTGCCAGTACCGACAACGCCATGAGGGCATTCACATACCCTGTCCGGAATACGCCCCCGAGAAACCCTGCCGTGGGAATATGGAGGACCGGGACGTCCCAGATCTTTTCACATACAGACCGCACATCATCACCGATAGTCTCCACGACACATGTCGAGAGGACATAGACCGATGCCGGACGACGTTGAATTACAGCCCGGATTGTCTGTTCAAGCGCTTCTTCGCCGCCGAAAATTATATCGTCCTCAAGGAGGCCTGTCGAGACTATCCGCGGGACTGAAAAGCATTCGTTATCGATTCGCGTCGCATGAAAAAGGGAAAAATTATGATGGGCACAGCCTTTCGGGCCATGAATGACCGTCACACCGTCACGTACCGCCGTTGTGACCGAGAGCGCCCCGGTAAGAGTACAGCCTTCAGTCCTTGAGGTATTCATATGCGAGGGACTCGAGTTCATCAATTTCAAGCGGTTCCGGGATATCAAGCCGGGTATTTTCAAGGACACTCCCTGCGAGCGTCCGGTACGCAGCAGCCTGCGACGAATCCGGGGCATACTCTATAACGGTCATTTTATTCAGCTCCGAACGCTGGACGACCGGGTCCCGGGGAATGAACGCAACCATCCTGCTGTTGATCCGGCTGGCGAAATCCGATACCAGTTCCTCCTCGTTTTCAATATTCTTGGCGTTGCATATCACCCCTGCAAGCCTGCAACGGCCCTTTACACGGGCAGAGAGACGTTTTATTGCCTTACAGATATTATTCGCGGCATACAGCGACATCAGTTCGCCTGACGTGACCAGGTAGACCTCCTCTGCATATCCTTCACGCATCGGCATCGCAAACCCGCCGCAGACCACGTCACCAAGGACGTCATAGAGGATTATATCCCCTTTCAGGGCCCCCAGGCGTTCGAGTATCTGGAAGGTGGCAATAATACCCCTTCCCGCACATCCGACGCCCGGCTCCGGACCACCCGCTTCCACGCACCTGATGCCGTTATACCCTTCAAAGACGATATCCCCGACCGTAAGGTCCCGGTCCCCACGCTCCCTGACAAGGTCCATGACAGTGGGGATGAGACGCCCGTGCATGAGCATGCGGGTGCTGTCCCTTTTCGGGTCGCACCCTATCTGAAGTATGTCAAGTCCCTGATCCGAGAGTGCAGCTGATAAATTTGCTGAAGTTGTCGATTTTCCGATACCACCCTTCCCGTACAGGGCTATCTGTTTCATTGTGATCAGGTTTGTCTGCATTTTATATTAGGTATTCTGAAGTTAACCAAAAAAAAGTTGATTTCAACAGTCCGCCCGTTCGTCCTACCCGCGGAATTATCGCTCGGAGCCCTGGAACAGGCCAAGGAAAAGGACGATAACCGGGATTACCTCAAGCCTGCCGATCCACATGACAAAGATAAAAACCCATTTCGAGATCAGCGGCATTGTCGGGGAGACGTATCCTGTCGTAAGCCCGCATGAAGAAAACGCAGAGACAATATCAAAAACCAGCTCGGTAAGCCCGAATGAGATAATATGGAACTGCAGAATAATCATCGTGCCGACAAAAATGGTAATGACCGACAGGATGATGACCAGCATGTTTTTTGCCAGTTCCGGCTCGGCGATCTGGTCAGGGATGGTCCGGCCCTCGTACTTGAATGCGACAAGGACCTTGCCCCTGACGAAGGCACGCCTGAACCACCAGATGAGGCCACGATACCCGAGTGCAATTCTTGACAATTTTACCCCTCCGGCAGTGCTCCCCGACGATCCCCCGATAAACATGAGCATGGAAAGGAAGACGACGGTCACGCTGGCATAGGCATGGGGATTCCCGTTCTGGAACCCGGTAGTGCTGATGGCCGCAGCAGTCATGAAAAGGCCCTGCCTGACCGCCTCGGTCCACGCATAATGGCTGATGAACAGGAGGTCTGAAATAACAATGAGCGCCCCGAATACGAGAAATGTGAAGAGTATCTTTATCTGTTCATCACCGAAAAGCGCAATTTTCCGCTTCCTGTACATCATGTAGTAGAGGATGAACGGTGTGGAGCCGATAATCATGACCGGGATGAGAAGGTATTCGAGGAGCGGGTTATGGTAGGCGATAATTCCCCCCGGGTGTGGCGTGAATCCCCCGGTCGATATTGCGGAAAGCCCGATATTTACCGCGTCCCAGAGCGGTATGCCGGCAATCAGGATAAGAACAATGGCAATAACCGTAAGGATGATATAACTGACCCAGATCTGCCTGCCCGTGGCGATGACGTTCGGGAGGATCTGCTCGTTCCTGCTGTCTGCCCGGAACAACGGCGACTGGCTCAGGCCCGAGCGGTTCGCCATGGTAATGGTCAGGGCGATGATGCCCACCCCCCCGATCCACTGCATGAATGTCCGCCAGAATATCAGTGTCATCGGGATACTGTCAAGGTTCCGGAGAAGGGTAAACCCTGTGCCGGTCCATCCGGCCATTCCTTCGAAAAGGGCGTCGGTAAAGGAGATGTGAAGGGTAAGCATGAAGGGTATGCTGCTCACTGCGGCAAATGTGAGCCATACAAGGGCGACAGAACAGAGCGCCGCACTAAGCCGTACTTCCCGGGATTTTCTGGGGAGGCGGTTCAGGAGCACCCCGAGTGAGAAAAACAGCACCGGCACGATCCCCATCGGTATGAGCATATCCCATTCCCGGTAGATCAGTGAAACGATGAGAGGAACAACAGTCACCGGACTGATAAATATCAGCATTCCTCCAAGCTCGCCAAAGACCGTGGAAAAATACTGGATCCGTCCCATTACTAGAAAATTGTGTTCTATCCAGATATGTTTTGCCCGTCTGAAACGCCAGTCTGCGAGTAATTCCGGCCATCACACCCGGCGTATTGCCGTTTTTACCGGTCCCGTCCCGGTTCGCGACCCAATGAAAAAGAACGGTGACAGGCTTGGCTCCTGCCGGGAATGTTCAGGATATTCACCAGGCTTCATGCATGCAGCACCCAGAAAACCGCGGGTAAGATATCACGGAAACGGTCGTTATCTTCTCTCTTCAATGGCCATCCGGGCGTCAATGATCTTCCATGAAAGAAACATCTGGAAAAAATCGGTTGCAGTGTAGATTTTATCCGGCGTTTGCGGCACCGTATATTCAATACCTGTCTCCCGGCTGATTGTTTTCAGGAGGCCCTGCATCATTTCCCCGCTCAGTTCACCGTCTATTGAAAGGGTGCCTGTTTTTTTCCCGTTTTTTTCACCGGATCCATATTTAAAAAGAAAATTCCTGTCGCATTGCGAGAAAAGTCCTCCAAGAGGTATGACCAGGTCGACAGCCGCGGTCACTCCTTCCCTGCAGGTCTGTGAAAGACTGATCCGGTAGATATTTTTCAGCCACCCGATCTCCCTTCCAAAACGGGAAAACTCAATGCTGATGACTGAATCCGCCAGTTCCCGCTGCGGGGCAACATAGTTCTGGTAATCAGACTCCCTTCGTGCCATCTCAAGGGTTACTTCGCGCTCCGAGTACCCCCGGTTTTCGATGTCGCGCTTGAGCTTCCACTCCCGTTTTACATCGGGCGCAGGGTCGACATACACTGAAAAATCGACGAGCTCGCGGAGCCGCGGCGTGGCGATTGGATGAAGTCCTTCGAGTATGAGTATTTTGGCCGGCATAAACCTGAAAGGGCCTTCAATAGTGCCTTTCTCATGGTTATACCTCATTTTTTGGACCGGGTCTCCCTGCCTGAGGACTTCAACGTCATGCTCAAGACGGGCCAGGTCATTTGCGGCCGGGGAGAGGGGAGTAATATTTTGTCTTTCACGCTCTTTACGGTCATAAATATGGTAATCGTCAAGCGTGATGGTGGATACAAGATCGTCGCCAAATATGTGGCGGACAGACCGGGTAAATGTGGTCTTTCCCGAGCCGCTGTCGCCGGCAACAGCGATAACAAATACATAACGGCTTTCAGCCACAATTTCTTTGAAATTTCGTTCCTCTTTCATGCCCTGGCGCTCCTGTATGAAAAATACAAAATGGTATTAACCCCGGTTATTCAGCCGCAGTTCACGTTACGCGGGACGATCTCTTCTTTCCCTGCACCTTCCGGGAACGGCCCTCAGGAATAAAAATCTCGAAACGGACTCCCTTATCCGGCTCACCGGTCTCCCTGATGGTGATATCGGTGATGGATAATATTTCGCGGGACACGAACAGCCCGTAACCGATCAGTTTTCCATACTCCCTCTCAAATATCAGCTCCTTTTCGTCTTCTTCCACACCGGCTCCGTCATCTTCGTACAGTATGGTGCTACCACCTTTGTCCTGCCGGGTAGAGATCGTGATCGCGGATACATTACCGCCTGACCGTGCCGAATTATTGACAAGGTTAAAAAATACCTTCTCAAAGAGAGGGTTCGCATAGACCTCGATATCAGGGAGGTCGATTTTTAAACTTATCCTGCCGAGGTTGATGGTCATCAGTGCCTTGTTAATGGTCGATTTCAGGTTCTGCCATTCCGGGGAGTGCACTCCGATATCCTGGTAATCCTTGTTGAAGTGTATCTGGTTTTTGATGCGTTCGGCCGCCAGCTCCTCCTTCCTGATGTAATCGCGCATGCTCGCGTCCATGCGGTCATTTTTCATCAGTTCCAGGCTTCCCATGAGTATAGTGAGCTGGTTCATGATATCATGACGGGTAACGCTCGAGAGGAGGCTTAATTTTTTATTCGCCTGTTTGAGGGACTCTTCCATCGCTTTCCATTCGGTAAAGTCTTCAAGGGCGGCAAGAAGCCCCGTGATATTTTTACCCGTGTCCCGGACCGGCTTGATCCGGTACCGGAGGTAAATCTTTTTCCCACGCTTGTTCACGTAATAATGCTCGAACGTGCCACCCTCGCCATAATTAAGACAATGTTCAAAATCCGCAGATATTCCGGATTTGACGAGGGGGGGATAGGTAAGGATATTTGTTTTTTTCACTTCTGCGCCAGGCCCGATACCGAGGAGATCAAGAAGCATCGAATTCATATCGGTGATGAGCCCCGAGCTGTCGGTCGACATAATTGCTATCGGCGCATATTCCATGAGGGCCCGGTATTTTTTCTCACTCCCGGCGATGATCTCCCGGGCCTGTTGTCGTATGACCGCTTCATGGATACGCTGATATAATTCCTCAAATTTCTGCCGCGGGTCATCTCCTTTCTGCAGGTAGAAATCAGCACCGTTGTTTAATGCCTCGATAACGACGTCCTCGTTTCCCTTGCCGGTAAAAATGATGATCGGGATCATATTATCGTGGGAACGGAGTGTTTTTAAAAGATCAATACCGCTCATTCCGGGCATATCATAATCGCATACGATCGCATCGAACCGGTGCCCCACCATAAGGTCGAGACCCTGTTGCGCTGATTCGGCTGGGGTCACCTCGATCTCACCGTCACGTTCGAGAAAAAGCCGTGCGACCTCAAGCAGACCTGCTTCGTCATCGATCAGAAGTATGGAAATCATTCCTGAATGGCCCCGGATGTATCATCATATGAGATGACACTATATAAAATTCCATCCTGAATGCGGTTTTCCTCACTCCCGGGACTATATTGGCAGGACCGCAAACAAGGGGTAATTACCGTCGGATTCCCGTTATTATTGTCGCAGGGCCGCCAAATAATTACCAGGTCGCATGACCCCCCCTCATACCTACCGCAGGGATACATAATGATGAAGCCGGGACACTTTCCCATTTTTTTATCGCGCGTACCCGCCAGTCACCCGGTACAGAACAGGGGATGTTCCCGAAAGAATAAACCAAACCGGCGGACGTCCCCGGGGAAATATGAATTATAAAAAATATTTGAAATATTTCCGGATTTTTCAGGTGAAAAGACCAGCTTCCCGGTGTTTTTGTGCAATATCATCGGCCAGCCTGTCGAGGTCCTGCAGAGTCTGGTTCCCGGGGGTTCCTGCGTGATATACCGGTTCAAGGAGTTCCGGTTTGATATGTGTCAGCATCCCGGCAATGGTGTCGACGGTCTTTCCCCCCCAGCCGAAACTGCCGATAACGGATGCAAAACGGGCCTTGGGACGAATGAGATTCGCAACGTAGGTAGTATACACAATTTTCGGGTGCGGTCCGAAGAGGACGGTCGGGGAGCCGATCACGATCGTTGCCGCATCTACAAGTCCCATTGCGAGATCCCCGATATCAGTCACTATAACATTGTACAGTTTTACCGAGATCCCGCGCTCGATCAGTGCACCGGCAAGATACTCGGCCATCTTCTGTGTACTGCCGTGCATTGAAACATAACAGATAACCGCCTCATTTTTTACCTCATCAGAAATCCAGTCCCTGTATGCATCCAGGATAAACCCGGGGGAGGTATGGAGAGGGCCGTGACTCGGGGCGATGATTCCGATATCAAGAGCCCCCACCGTGTCCATGTGCCCCTTGATAGTAGACCGGAACGGCATCATTATTTCAGCGTAGTACCGCTTTGCCGCAATATAAATCGCTTTTTCATCTGATACGAAAAGGTCTCCGGTGGCAAAATGGGACCCGAAGAGATCGCACGAGAAGAGAATCCGGTCCTCTTTTACATACGAGAGCATCGTCTCGGGCCAGTGCACCCATGGCGCCATGATGAACTCAATCGTTTTATTGCCAAGCGAGACGGTCTCCCTGTCTTTTACCACGCGGCAGCGGCCTGGATCGATTTCCAGCATTTTCACGAGGAGGTCCCTGCATTTTTCGCTGCAGAGGATACTGGCTGCAGGGAATAACTCGAGTATCATCGGGAGCGTGCCGGAATGGTCCTGCTCTGCATGGTTTACAACGATATAATCGACCGTTTCAATCCCAAGTTTTACAAGGTTGCATATAAATTCAAATTCCTTTGACGGGTCTACCGTGTCAACCAGCACGGTTTTCTCGCTCCCCTTTACGACGTACGAGTTATAGCTCGTCCCGTTCGGGAGAGGGATGAGCGCATCAAATAGCCTGCGGTCCCAGTCAACGGCCCCTACCCAGTATACATCAGGTACAATTTCCCGGACAGTCATCTCGATCAACCCTCACACAGGATTGAATTTGTCTTTCGATGCCCCGCATACCGGGCAGGTCCAGTCGGACGGGAGGTCTGAAAAATCTGTTCCTGCCGCGATTCCCTGTTCGGGCTCGCCCTTTTCCGGGTTGTAAATATGCCCGCATATCGAACACTGGTATGATTTCATACTATTTCTCCTGAATTTCAAGATACCGTTAAGTTCAGAATATATTTCATACTGCCTATCCGCCATAACTGTTCCTGTCCGGCCATTACCCGGCTTTGGAAAATCCGAAGAAGAATATCCCGGACCACGGTGTTCCAAAGAAGATATCAGGTTCCCGTCCCCTAACATTCTGTTATTATGAAAAATCCCGAAAAAGATTCGGTCTGGACGGTCATGTCGCTCATGGCGCTATCCGCCCGGACTGCACCCAAGGGAAAGGGGCTTGACTCCCTCGTTATCAACGGGGTTACCGGGGAAGACCTCGGGCTTCTTGCCGCAGAGATGACCCGGCTTGGCAACGCAATGAAACTTGGTTTTTTTCTCAGGGATGCTGAAAATGTGGCTGCATCGGACGGGTGCCTCCTCCTCGGCATTGCCGGGCAGAAAGGTGTCGGCATCAACTGCGGGGGGTGCGGTTTTCCAACATGTTCAGAGATGCAGGACCACTCCGCTTCCGGAAAAGACACTGCGTCACCCTTCAGCGGGCCGAACTGCGTGATAAAAATGGCCGACCTCGGCATAGCCGCGGGCTCTGCAGTGAAGACCGCCTCGCTGCACAATCTTGACAACAGGGTCATGTACAGCGCAGGAGTTGCCGCCCTCTCACTTGGTGTACTCATACCCTGTTCTGCCGCATTCGGAATACCGCTGAAGGCATCAGGGAAAAATATTTTCTTTGATCGATCATGATCTAAACCGGAAGTATACACAATGCCTGTCATGAAGATACGCGGTGGAGATCTCGACCTTGTAGAGTACGAGTTCAACACCTTCTGTCCCGGCCAGAACATAAAGACCATCGGTCTTTTAAAGGACTACACACTCGCACCTGTCGAGGGACGTGTGACCGTGCGGGCACCTGCCCGGATCCACCTCACCGTGCTTGACATGAACCGGTTTTCACCTGCACGACCCGGTGGGGGAGGTGTCGGATTTGCCATCCAGCTGTACTGCAGCGTTGAAGTTGAATGCACCACGCACGGGTGTGAAATTGAATATTCACGACCGGTCCTTATTCGTCATTTTGTGGACGTGTTCAAAGCGGTCACCGGGTACCGGGGCGGGTTTAAGATAAAGGCACAGGACCACCAGCACGAGCATGTCGGACTCGGCTCGACAAGTACGATAATGATCGCCCTTGCAAATGCCCTGAATTATGCGGTCGGATCACCGCTGGACGGCGATGATCTCAGGAGACTTATCGGATATAATTACGTTGAGGAGACTGCCGACGGCCATATTGCGTTTGGTTTTGAGACTGGGGTCGGTCCTGCCGCAAGCATGCACGGCGGGATGGCGATCATGGGAGATGAACTCTCACTCGTCTGTCACCACCGGTTTGCCGCGGGAAAAAATGTCTTTATCATCATTCCCCCAAGCGACATCTCGTCTGCCGGTACAAAGGAATTTGACCTCCTGATGAACAAGGCGCGTGTCCTTGACTACCGGGACCGCGAGCTCAAGGCGTATCTTATCATGATGGACCTCATCCCGGCGCTTGAGAAGGATGACCTCGGACGTATGGGGGAAATTATCTGGGAAATTGATTTCCGGGGATCAAAAAGGGCGGAAGTTGAACACCACAGTTTTGAAATTTACCATTACATGAGCAGGCTCCGCGAAGCAGGACTTGAATTCGTGGGGATGAGTTCTGTCGGCCCGTCAATAGCAGTGATCACGGCGAAAGGTGAAGAGGAGGTACGCGGCATCCTGGACCGCATCGGACTTTCCCTGAGTATCGCAACACATATAGACAATGAAGGGCTCGTCCTCACCCATTTCTGCGATTAATACCCCATTTTTTTCACCCGGCGATCCGGTTAAACGGTTAAACCGGGCCTGACTGCGCCATTAATGACGTATCAGCCACAATGGCTATATACGGACTTTTTGGATGGCGTCTTCAACTCAGTCAGGATCAACCGGCCGGTGGGACGGTGAACAAAAGGTATTCATCAATCCGCTGGCTGACCGGGCACTCATGCTCTGCATCCCGTTCCTGCTGGTATCCGCCTACATTTTATTTATTTTCGCGTATCTTCCGTACGAGCAGTTCCTCCTGCTTGGAGGGGTAATGCTTGCATATTTTGTTCCACCCGCCGGGAAAGAGAGCATGATCCCTCTCGGCATCGCCCTTGGTATCCCGTGGTACCTTGTTGCAATCTCAATCGCACTCCTCGATGCCCTTTCAGGGCTGTTTATGGCATGGAATTTTGATCTCGCACTCAAGATCCCGATCGTCGGCGGGTGGATAGAGAAATTCATGCACCACGGGAGAGCATTCGTCTGCGAGCGCCCGTGGCTCGAAGAACTTTATTTTGCCGGGCTGGTCATATTTGTCATGGTACCGCTGCAGGGGAGCGGGGGCGTGGGCGGATCGATTGTCGGAAGGGTGCTTGGCATGTCAAAGATCGAGGTCGTTGCCGCGATTACCCTCGGTGCATTCATCGGAAGTTTTGCCGTCGCCATCGGAGCGCAGTACATCATAAACCTCTTAAAAGAGAACCTTATCCTCGGGCTTCTCCTCGCGTCAGGGGTCATTATCGCAGGGATTGCCATTGCAGTCTGCACATCGCGGGCGCGGAAAAAGAGGCGCGAAGTGTGTTCAGTATACGAAGACGGCGAAGACCAGTAAAAGTCCGGGCAGGAGTTTCAACAAGTCCTGTCGTGATTTTTCCGGGTCCGCAACAATACCCGGGTCAGCCTTCTTCCGTCTGCCGCTTCCCGGACTCACGGGGTTGCAGGTTTTGCAGCAATACCCGGTCCTCATCATCCCCCGGCGCTTCACGGACTGCCGGAAACTCCCCTCACGGGAATTGTCCTTCGGGACGGGACCCTCAACCGGGCAATCCGGCGATCCTGCCCGGGAGCGCCCGTAACGTTCATTTTAAAGAAGTCCTTCTGTGCAGAAGACCCCTTACAACTCCTGCCAGTATGATGATGACGGTGACCAGCGTCACTGCGATTACGGCGTAGATGAGAATGTTGATGTTCTGTGAAACGACAGGGTGGGAGCCGAGGAGATATCCTGCGAGGGTCGTTATAACTACCCATGTTACCGCGCCGAGGACATTGTACAGCAGGAATTTTTTATATGTCATCTGCCCGACTCCTGCAAGAAACGGGGCAAATGTCCGGACAAGAGGGATAAACCGTGCAATAAAAATTGTTTTGCCACCGTATTTTTCAAAATACCCGTATGTGCGATCGATATACTCTTTTTTCACCAGGTCCGGGAAGCGGTTCATAAGGACCTTTACCCCCACGTAATGCCCGATCCAGTAATTCATGGTATCACCAATTACCGACCCGGTTATAAAAATCGCAATAAGCCAGTATATATCGAGCATCCCTGCCGCAGCGGCAGCACCCGTTACAAAAAGGAGCGAATCACCGGGAAGAAACGGGGTGATGACAAGACCTGTTTCCAGCAAAATGATTATGAACAGTACAACATATGTCCAGATGCCGAAGTAACTGATGACAAGCGGCAGATTCTGGTCGATATGGATTAAAAAATCGATGAATGCAAACACAATAATGCTTTAACAGAATTTAGCCTGCAATCTATATCAACTATCACAATACGGAACATTTTCCCGGTTTTTCCGACCGTTCCTCATCTTCCGGAAGCTGATGTGGGGGTCAGGTTTTTTCGTCAATTTGGAATATTTTAAGGCAATTGTGCTCCAAGATCTGTGAAGTATTTCTTAATGAGTGCACCTATGATCCGTGCCTGACATGCCGGTGAATGTGCGTCATTCTCGTCAAGAGATGTGTGGGGCAGAACAGACAATGCACGAATTCAGTATAGCGTATGATATCTATGCCACAGCCCGCAAGACTGCACTCGACCATCATGCCCGCCAGGTCACCCGGGTCGATGTCGATATCGGGGAAATGTCGATGATCAACCCGGAGCAGGTCGAATTTCTTTTTGGAACCCTGATCGAGGACGACGAACTGCTCAAAGGGGCAAAACTTGCCTGTAACGTCGTAAAAACCGTTTCCCGCTGCAAATGCGGATACGAAGGTAACGAACGGTTTGTATGTCCGGTCTGCGGGGCACTCCCGGAAATCATCCGGGGAAGGGAAGTGGTCGTCTCGAATATTGAAATTGAGGTGGATGACGAATGAAAGTAAATCTGATGCATGGTGCAGGCGGAGAGGTGATGGGTGAGCTCCTCGAGGTTATTACAAAGCTCACCCATAACAATGCCGGCGGGATTGGACTTGAATCACTCGATGATGGCGCAGTAATTCCATTAAACGGTCAGAATATTGTTTTTACGACCGATTCGCACGTCGTTCGGCCGATATTTTTCCCGGGCGGAGATATCGGTCGTATTGCTGTTGCAGGGACGGTCAATGACCTTGCAATGATGGGCGGAAGGCCGGTCGCACTCTCCTGCGGCATGATCATAGAGGAAGGGTTTGATGTTGCCGACCTCGAACGGATCGTCCGTTCAATGGACGAAGCCCTCGGCGAGTGCGGGGCGAACCTTGTCACCGGCGATACGAAAGTTATCGAGAAGGGATCGCTGGACGGCATTATCATAAATACCGCCGGGATCGGTGTCGCCGAAAAAGTAGTAAGGGACTGCGGGTTGCAGCCCGGCGACCGGATTATTGTCTCCGGGACGCTTGGCGATCACGGCATTGCTATCATGGCCGAGCGTTCAGGCCTCGATCTCGGGGAGCAGATCCGGTCGGACGTCGCACCGCTCTGGGGACTGGTCGAGAAGGCACTCGCTGCAGGTGAGATCCATGCCATGAAAGACCCTACCCGTGGCGGTTTTGCCGCTGCAATCAATGAAATGGCCCGGAAAAGCCATGTCTCGGTAAGGGTGAAAGAAGAGGCCCTGCCGGTCAGGCGGAGCATCCGCAGTGCATCGGAAATGCTCGGGATAGACCCGCTCCAGGTCGCGAACGAGGGAAAAGTCATCATGGGAGTCCCGGAAAAGGATGCGCAGGCGGTTCTTGAAGCACTGAGGTCCCATCCCTACGGCAGGGACGCAACCATCATTGGTGTGGTGACGGAAGGGTCACACGTGATCATGGAGACTACGATCGGAGGGGAACGGTTTATCGAGCCACCGATCGGCGATCCCGTACCCCGTGTCTGCTAGAGAGACAACAGGCGCAGATTCATATCCCGTGATGCAAGCCCGGCATCACGGTTCCGGGAGTCTACAGAAAAAGCAGGGTACCATGCAGTTCCCTCCGGTGACAACTCCGCTGAGGGGTCTTCCGGATACCTGGGAATCACTTTTTCAGCGGGCCGGCATACGACAGCAGGAGTTCAAGGGCTTCCTGTTCCCTTTTTCCGCCGCATTTTCGTACGAGGGCGGAATGATGCAGAATTAAGTCTGCCATTACGGGATCATGTGTCCTGACATACCGGGTGGCGTGGACCGTCGCCTCAATGATGCTGTTAAATCCCCTGTTGACCGGGTGGAGCGCGAGGGCATCTACCTGTTCGTGAAGGGGATTGAGATCGACAATCAGCGCTTCAGACGTTTCACGCTCAATTTTTGCTTCAAATGCAATCCACGCCTCGGCACCTGCGAGGCTGCACACACGTGTTCCGCCTGCGTTCTTTTCAAGAAACCATTCGCTGCCGAGGTCTTCGAATGCCGTTTTTACGTAGAGGAGTGGATCGTAGATAAAATTCGCAACGATCCATCCGTGCTTCATGATATTTTCAGCGGTATGGCTCCCTTTGAACGCGATAAGCCGGCTCGCGCCGTCCCGGAATATAATACCCATCGGTGCGGCATTTCCATCAGTCGTTGCTATTACTTCGTTAATGCCCTCTTTCAGCAGTCCCACTGCCATCCCTCTCCCAGTGCGATATAGATAGACGCAATGATAATATCAGCGATAGAGCCGGGATTGATGCCGTTTTGTATACACTCGTCATCGAACTGCTCGATGTCCCTGATCCCTTCCCTGACCTGCATTGCATGCTCCATGACCACCCGCGCAATATCAGTCCCGTGCTTTTTTATGATGAACGTATCCGGCTCGGTGGAGAGGAGAAAAAGAAATGCCGCGACAATTGCCTGCCTGCCGCACCCGTGTGCAACCAGGAGGTCCGCCCCTCTCCGGCAGAGGGTAAAACCGTTGAGCCATTCCCGCGCTACCATGTCGTTTGGTGCCGAATGGAGCATGACATCATAAAGGGTCATGCGGCGTCGCCTGATCTCTTCGGTTGCCAGCGGATCCGAGACGTCGATCTCATCCCCGGAAAGCACACGGACATCTGTCTTTCCAAACGCCCGGTAAAACTCCACCGCATCGTCCACGGTCGTCTCCCTGACAAGCCTTTTTGCGCCCTCGATACCATCACCCATAATCAGGGGTATAAGGAGGAGAAACGCACCGAAATGGGTGTTGCCGCCGGAGTGCACATTGGTGCGCTCAACCGCTTCATGGATCAGGGCCCCGATCGGGTCCCTCTGTCGCTGTGCCTTCTCAAAAACAGGTCGTGCAAAAAGAGTTGACGCAAGGAAATGCTCCAGGCGCGTATCTGCATAGTCGTGACAGCGGTCAACGTTTCCGGGTTTTGGATACGCACAGACCTCAAGCACCATTGCCAGTTGTGCTCTTTCAACAGGACTCATCATTCTTTTCTGTATCGAAGAGGCGGTGCATAATTTTTTCCGAAAGTTCCCGCTTGTGAATCATGTATTCCCTGCTCTCCATCCCGGCCTGGCGGATGGTCATATCACGGAACATGCACGGGGACGAATCTTTGCAGCACCACGCGAGGCTGCCGAAACATGTGTGTTTTCCCTGGTCGAGGGGTGTGCCACTCACCGAATCCATCTTGAGTGCAATATACTCATCACGGGAAATGCCGATCTTTTCAAGGGTTGGGATGAGGGGGCAGCTTTTCACCGGCATACAGCAGAATGCAAGAGACCGGACATCTCCCCCGCGGCAGAGCTGCTTTGGTGAATTGTACCAGCCGTGTTCACCAGCATAGCGGGTTATTGCCGCGTCGAGTCCGGCGAGTGTCCGTTCGTCCGAATGCCGCGCAAGGGATACCATATCGGCACCATGCGAGAACATGTCCTTCATCCGTTCGAAGGTGTTGATTGAATTATTGGCAATTATTAACAGCGGGCAGCTGTTCCTGATCTGGCGGATTTTCTGGTACCCATGGTCCATCAGGTCGACATGCAGGATATCGGCACCGGCCTTCCAGATCTTTTTTGCAAGCACCCGGTCGTCAGGTGCCACCCCGGCCCTCATCTTGACAGAAACAGTGACATCGTGGGATTTCAGGGCCTCGATCGTGCTGACAAGCGCCCCGTGATTCCTTAAATAAAATTCCCCGCAGCCAGCCCGGATCATCGGCTCCTGCCTGCAATGTGCATCGATCTCGTATACAACTGAATCGCCGATTGAATCGGCGACTGCTGCGTATGAAGCAGGGGTGCTCCCTCTCAGGTTCAGGCCGGCCTGGATATCGGTTGCACTCAGGAGGGCGACCTGTTTTTTCAGTTCTTCAAGCGGGTCGTCGTAGATAAATTCAGTCCTTCCGGCTGCTGCCATTTCCCTGCCTGCGTCCATGGTCGGCTGATCAATGGAGTATCCTCCGATAAACGCCGCCCCGATATGGGCAGCCCGCTTAAGGACATATCCGGCATCCACGCACCCGGCCATGGATGCTATCGCCAACGGCGTTTTTACGACCTTGTTATTGATAACGAGACCAAAACGCTCGTAGTACTGCATGGCTTCCATATTTAAAACACACAACTTTTTTCGAAATTGTAAAAATTCCTTATAAGTTTCATTTTCCATGATTATAAAAAGGTGGAGCATCCTGCAGATCCTCTCATGCCCGACAGGGATGTACAGGGATACCGTTTCGTTAAAATGCGAAAAAACATGAGCAGGATTATATAATAATCAATAATATTGACAGATATTGTCTCTGCGCGGGGATTACGGGCCTGATTTTCCCGGTGAGAAAACCGGAACCGGCTTTGAGGAACAACGGTAACCCTGCGTTAAAAAAATAACGATAAAAATTCCGGTTCCGGTAAATCAAATGAAAAAATTCACTATTTTTATACTAACCTGCGGACCGGGGATACATTTGGTAAGAATTTTTAACAGTCCCCGTAATACATTGTATAGTATGAGTAAGAAGGGAATATTACTGGTCGGCCATGGCAGCAAACTCCCCCACAACAAGGAACTTGTTGAGTCAACAGGGCATCTTATCGCCGCAAAGTATCCTGATTTCATTGTAAAATGCGGGTTTATGAATATGAACACCCCTACAATCGAAGAGTGCATGGAGGAATTCCGGAAGGAAGATATCGACACACTCGTTGTTGTCCCGCTCTTCCTTGCCAAGGGGGTCCATATCCTCAAGGACATCCCGGCAATAATCGGTCTCCCGGAAGGGACAACGAAGGGTACATTTTTAATGAACGGTGTAAGCATACCTCTCCTTTATGCAGATCCAATCGGGAGTGATCCGCTTCTTGCCGAACTCATGGTAAAGAACGCACAAGTGGCGCTGACCCGCCTCTGAACCGTCCATGAAACTGCTGGTGCTCGATACGATACATGGTGGAAAGGACCTTGCCCGGCACCTCGAAGAGATGGGGCACAGCACTGACACCCTTGATGTATACCGGGGATGCACCGGCACTACGGTTGAACAGGTGTCCGGGAGAGACTACGACCTTCTCATATCACCCGTCCATCTCGACCCGCTGCACCCGGTACTGCAGAGAATCAGGGTTCCGGTAATCTCGCATCATGCTGCAGTGCGCTGGATCCTCGGGAACGATATCCCGGATACGTTCGTGGAGATAACCGGGGCACGGGGAAAGACAACGACTGCCCATGCCCTGTGCAGCATCCTTCCGGGACCCGGGGTCCTCCATACCTCGAACGGGACATTCGAATACCCGTCACGGACCCTGCTCTGGAGAAAGAGTATCACCCCGGCATCACTGATCCCTGCTGCACGGCATGCAATGAAGACCGGCGGGTGGCTTGTTGCCGAAGTCTCGCTCGGGTTTACCGGTGCGGGCCGGATGGGTATCCTCACATCCTTTGAAGATTACCTGTGTGCAGCCGGAAGAAAGAACGCACTCGCCGAGAAGGTCAGGTCGGGCCAGGGAATGCCGGTCCTGCTCGTTCCTCCCGGGGAGAAGGTTTCGGTCCCGTCCGGGACCAGGGCCGGTTCACTTGTCTCTGTACAGGGGAATTCATGTAACTGGCATTACGGGGAATACCACGGGAGATTCACAAATCCGCTTCTTGCCCTCGACGGGTACCGGACCCCCCTCATGCTCGCAGCATCTGCAGCATGCCTCCTTGGGGCCGACCCTTCGGGGCTGGCGAAATTTGAGGCAGTTCCGGGCCGGATGTCGGTGACAGAGCACAGGGGTATCCGGGTAATAGACAATGCGAACAGCGGGGTGAACGTGATGACCACGGTCCAGGCAGCCGCATATGCACGGTCGCTCTCAGGGAACAGCCACCTGACGCTTGTTATCGGGCAGGAATACGGTGCCGTCTGCGAGGGATTTTCAGCCACCGAGGTTGCACGGGCAATCGACGAGGTCAGGCCCTCTGCACTCGTGATCGTCGGCGAGGCATTCCGCACCCGTGACGGTGCATGCAGTGTTTTCACCCCGGGCATCAGTGATATCCCGGCAGAATGGGCAGCGACCCTCGAACAGGGCAGGGAGAAAGCCCTCGATATTCACAGGGGCGGAAGCATCGTGCTTGCCGTCAAGACATGGAGGTAACCAGATGAAATACATGCAGCCAAGACCCAGTTCTATCGTCGCAGCACTCTATACCGCACGTGACCTCGAAGTTGACGTGGCGATCCTGCACGGGCCGTCAGGGTGTTCCTTCAAACATGCCCGCCTCCTTGAAGAGGACGGGATGAGGGTCCTGACCACGTCACTCGCAGACAACGAGTTTATTTTCGGGGGGCAAAAGACCCTTGAGGACGTCCTGCGGTACGCAGAGAATACTTTTTCCCCGCACCGGATGGCCGTGATCGGCACCTGCGTCTCAATGATCATCGGTGAAGATCTTGGTTCTGCAATCGACTCCTCCGGCATTACGACGCCTGCCATCGCAGTGGATATCCATGCGGGATTTGCTGAAAATATCGACGGGGTCATTGCCACGCTCGAGCCTGCGGCTGTTGCCGGCTGGATAACGCATGATGAACTTGAACGCCAGAAATACCTCCTTGGAAAGGCAAACGAGGTGGAACGCCTGAGAGGCGCTGCATGCAAGGCCTACATCGAACCGTCACGCGGGGATCTCAAGCACATTGCAGCAGAACGCCTGCTAAAAGTCGCGAAAACAGGTATGAAAGGCGTGGCCATCATGAATGCCAAGAAAGAGACGGCATACATGTTTTCCGATGAACTCCTCGCCCTCCATGAGGCATGCCCCGGTGCTGATGTTACCTATATCGCAAACCTTGAAGAACGCGGTCTTCCCAAGGTCCGGGCCGATACCCGCCGGATACGGGATGAAATGGAACAGAGGGGGCTTTCCCCCGAACTGATCGGAGCACTTGACGAGTACGGGGCGAACGGTGATGCACTCGGAGCCAGGATACAGGAACTGAAACCTGATTTTGCACTTATCGCGGGTGTCCCGCATGCCATTCCTGCCCCGTATACCTCCGGGATCGAATGTTTCTCAATTACCAACGGACCGAGGCAGGTGGAACCGCTGAGGGAGATGGGTCACCGGCACGTGGTGGTGGAGATCGACCTCCACCCAAAGACGCTTGGCGTACGCTCGATCGTTGAGAGCGAATTCGGTTCTGTATTACGGAGCATGAAATGAGGGCACTGATGATCGCAGGGGACCGCTCCGGGAGCGGTAAGACCTCCATCACCCTTGCGATTGCAGCGCTCCTGTCAAAAGAGATGACCGTGCAGACGTTC
This sequence comes from Methanoregulaceae archaeon UBA467, assembly GCA_002503825.1. GTDB lineage: Archaea > Halobacteriota > Methanomicrobia > Methanomicrobiales > Methanospirillaceae > UBA467. The sequence continues at coordinate 3,626 of DASP01000011.1, read as the reverse complement.
AAGGTCGGGATGGATTATATCGACCCGTCATACCTCACGGCAGTCACGGGGCGGCCATGCCGGAACCTCGACTCGTTTGTCATGGATCGCGATGAGATCCGCCAGATATTCCTCCATGGAAGTACCGGCGCAGACATTTCGCTTGTAGAAGGCGTACGCGGCCTGTACGAGGGCGCCGAGGCCCTCGATGACACCGGCAGTTCGGCCGCGATCGCAAAGGAACTGGACCTCCCCGTGGTCCTCGTGGTCAGCGCCCGGAGTATTACCCGTAGCGCTGCTGCGATTGTAAAAGGGTTCCAGTCCTTTGATCCGGACGTCACGATCGTCGGGGTCATCCTGAATAATGTGTCAGGGAAAAAACACATCGATAAGGCGGTGACCTCGATTGAGCATTACTGCGGCATCCCGGTTATAGGCGCCGTCCCCCGCCAGCCCGAGATGGAACTGGCGATGAGGCACCTCGGGCTTGTCCCGTACCGTGAAGGCGAGGCCCATGCAGGCTTCCGGAACAGGATAGACTATGTCACCGGGATGATCCGGGACCATGTCTCGATCGGCGACCTGCTGACGCTGGCCAGGAGATGCGAGCCTGCAATGACCGCGACCCCCATCTTCCACGAGCCCCCGGAACCGGATGTCACCATCGGCGTCGCGCTTGATGAGGCATTCAATTTCTATTATGCAGACCTCTTTGATATCCTCCACGGGCTTGGTGCCAGGACCGAATGCTTCAGCCCGGTACACGACCGCCTCCCGGATGCCGACGGGTATATCATCGGCGGCGGGTACCCTGAACTATTTCTCCCGGAACTTGAGAGAAATGACCGGATGCGGGAGGCAGTCCTTGAAACTTCACGGAACGGGACACCCATATATGCCGAATGCGGCGGCCTGATGTACCTGACCGACAGGATTATTCTTTCGCCCGGGTGGCAGGGTGAGGAGAGCGGGCGTTCCGGGGAGATGGCAGGTGTCTTCACGGGAGAGACAATCATGCCGGCCCGCAGGGTCGTCAGCTACGTGGAGGGACGCACTGTCGGAAAGAACCCTCTCGGGCCCGGAACGTTCCGGGGACATGAATTTCACTACTCCGATGTCAGGCTTGACCCGTCAACCCGCTTTGCCTTTTTTCTCGACAGGGGGGTCGGTATAACCGGTTCATCTGACGGTGCACTCGCAGGAAACACTATCGGGAGTTATACGCATCTCCACCCGGTCAGCAGCCGTATCCTGATTGCACACCTTGTCGGGACCTGCAGGTCGATCCGGATCAATTGATAAAAATAGGAGAACCGACTACAACTTTCCATGCACATTTTCATCGACGGGAAATTTTACTCCAAGGACGATGCAAAAATCTCGGTTTTTGATCATGGCCTGCTTTACGGCGACGGGGTCTTTGAGGGGATCCGCATGTATAACGGGAGGATCTTCCGTCTTGAAGACCACCTCGACCGCCTCTATGATTCCGCCCGGACCATCGACCTCCGCATTCCGATGACCAAGGAAGAGATGGCAGAGGCGATGAAAGAGACCATCCGCAGGAACAACCTTAAAAACGGGTATATACGGCCGATTGTCACCCGTGGAATAGGGGACCTCGGGCTCTGCCCGACCAAGTGCCCGAAGCCGACCGTCATCATAATCGCCATCGAATGGGGCGCCATGTACGGTGACCTTTACGAGAAAGGACTCCGTGCCGTTACTGTTTCAATACGCCGCAACCCTGCCTGTGCCCTCCCGCCGAACGTGAAAAGCCTGAACTACCTGAATAATATCCTTGCAAAGATCGAGGCGAACTGCAAGGGCGGCGACGAGGCCATCATGTTCGACATGGCAGGTCATATATCGGAAGGGTCGGGCGACAATATATTCGTCGTCAAGAACGGGATCATTTACACTCCCCCGACGCTGAATAATCTCAAGGGCATCACCCGTCTCGTCGTCCTCGAGCTCGCCCACCAGCTCGGCCTTACCCTGAATGAATCAAATATCGGGTACTTCGATCTCTACACGGCGGACGAAGTCTTCGTCACCGGTACAGCAGCAGAAGTAGCCCCGATCGTATATATTGACGGAAGGAGCATCGGGTCAGGAAAACCCGGCCCGGTCACCCGGCAGCTGATGGCCGCTTTCCGCGCTGTAACCGAGAAAGAAGGCACTCAGGTCTATTGAACAGGCGATCCTGCATACCTGTTCCACAACATATTTTTAACCCGAGGTACAACCATTAAAGGCACGTGCTGCTATAGTGTAGTCCGGCCAATCATGTCGGCCTTTCACGCCGACGACTGGGGTTCGAATCCCCATAGCAGCATTCTAACGCTATTTTCGGGTTATTTTCCAAAATTTTCCGTTAATTAACCGTATTTTTACTCAATGGCGGAGAGGGGATTCTAACCAGGAGGGATAGTATTATTCAATTGGTTTGTCAGGTGGGAGTGAGTCACGGAACGTCTATGCTGGTGATCATCGCAGCGACGAGCAGTCTGCTATGTAGTCCGTGAGGAGCGGGCAGGAGCAGGCGATGCGACGCGAATGTATGAGTCATCTCACGAGATGTTCTGCCGGGCTCATAGCACCGACGGAGATACCCGATCCGGTTGTAAAGACGCCCTCCATCCCTATCCGGTTCCGCAAATCGAACGAAAAGACGGGGCCGCACCACCGGGTGGCGAAAAAAGTTTCAGCTGGCGACGGTCCCTACACGAATCCGGCTGATGATGAACTCGTCATCGAGCGGGATCTCCTCATGATCTTCTTTCAGGCAGGAGATGTGGAGCTCGATCGCCTCCTTCGTATTCGCGATCGTCTCCTCGACAGTCTCTCCCTGGGAAAAGCAGCCGGGCAAGGCCGGCACTTCGGCCCAGAACCCGCCTTCTTCGGCCTTGTGAATCAGAATGGTGTATTCCATGATCATCCTCATTCGAGTAATTTCTCAAATTCCTCTTCGGTCAGTCCGGCTTTCTTGATTGCCGCTTTCAGCAACCCGATTTTAAGATCTTTGGGAACCGGGATCGTTATCAACATTCCATTGGGCATTTTGATATTGACGTGATCTCCTTTACCCTGCCGGACATCTCCTCCTGCCTTGGCAAATGCCCGGATGGCATCCTTGCCCTTAACATTATGGAGATGGGTCACCGTTCACGATCCTTTGTGGATTGTTGGTGCTTATCATTCATCATCTTTTTGTCGGACAAGTCCGCATGCCTTCTCAACCGTTCCGCACCGGCACAGATCAGTGTCCCCGGTTCCTGATTAAAAGTCCGCAGATTTCATTGCAGAACCCCGAGACCGGTATCCGGATCTTCAAGATAGGTTGTGAGTTGCTCCCCTCCAGGACCCGGGCCTGCCACCTCGGGCGGGGCCTTGACCACCGACTCGTCCTCCGGGTCGAAGAACGAAATCCTGTTATCCCCTTCAGCGATTTCGTCTCCCACTGCCGGGCCCGGGCCAGGTCCTGCTCGACCAGGGCATCTTCCTTTGCGTCCACCGCAACGGTTTTCTAGCGCAAATCGAATTTATCCCACAATTCGCAGTAAAAAACATAACGCCGAAAATTAACCGACCGCAAGATCTTTGTACCTCAAGTTAGAAACCTAAAATATGCCCATAATAGATGG
>DASP01000005.1 GCA_002503825.1 Methanoregulaceae archaeon UBA467 | reverse complement strand
TCATAGCAGATCCGAACCAGACCCTGGTGCTTTCAAATACAACTCTGCTCACAGGTACTACCAACGATACACCGTATGGCCTGCACGATCCCCCGCTCAACATGTCAAACATCCAGGGCGTCGCCGGGTCGCAGTACTGGACCATCAATGAATCAGGTTATTATCCTGTTGACTGGTTTGCAACCGGGATGAGCCAGATCTTAACGACGACCAATCCATTTGCCATACTCATCCAGGCCTCAAATGTCTTTCTTGACGGTATGGGGCTGATTATCAACGGCGTTGCAAACAGTGGTATTGTGGTAAACGGCTCGAGCCAGAATGTTGAAATTTCAAATTTCACGATTTCTGACAAGAATTATGCAGTCTGTTACGACGGGGTATCTTATAACAACAGTCTCCCTGGAGCAGTCCCTAACAGGATCAGCTCTATCAATGCAGACCAGAATGTGAATGGAATATATGTTACCGGTTCGGACAATGTCACCGTCACGAACAGCGCGGTTACCAACAACCAGAATGCCGGGATTGTCTTTAATTCCTCGGTAAATGGTTCTGCTACCAATAATTATGCCTTTAACAACACGAACGGCATGTATATTGTAAACAGCAGTGAAGTGACGCTGGCACATAATACGCTCTATAACAGCACTGTTTCAGGACTGAACCTCGAAAATTCCGGAAATAATACTATTCTCAATAATACAATCCATTACAGTGCAGGAAACGGGATATTCCTTAACGGGTCATTTAATACAACACTCTGGTCAAATAACGCGAGCCTGAACACGGGAAGCGGGATAGCTCTCCTGAACTCCGGAGATAATAACCTTACAAATAACACCGCCCTTGAAAACAGCCTTCATGGAATTGAATTAAAGGATGCATTCAATAATTCGCTATGGTCAAATAACGCGAGCCTGAATACGGGAAGCGGGATAGCTCTCCTGAACTCGGTAAACAACACCCTGTCCAATAATTCTGCGGTCGGCAACAGCCAGCACGGGGTGTCCCTCACAAACTCCGACCAGAACACGATTAATAACAATTCCCTCATAGAAAATGCCTTAAACGGACTCTCGCTCACCGGCTCAGACGGCAATAATATATCTGCGAATTCGGTTGAATATAACCTGAATTCAGGGATCCTCTTCACGGACTCGGAATCAAATCTCCTTGACGGGAATGTCATTAGATATAACAGTGCCGACGGCATCCGCCTGGTAAATTCCAGTGGAAACACCATATCAAACAGCACCGTAAACCAGAATTCACAAAGCGGGATTGTTCTCGATGCATCCAGCTCCGGAAATCTGCTTATATTAAATGATGTGACCGAAAACTCCCTGTACGGCATTCTTATCAGGTACTCTCCGGGTAATACGCTTTTCTCCAATACACTGGCAGCAAACAAGATAAATTTCAATATTATCGGAGAAACAGACGATGATTATTACCAGACCATCACCCCGGACAACACGGTAGACGGACGATCCCTCATTTACCTTGTAAACTCATCCGGCGAAGTCATTGATGCTGGTAGCAATGCCGGGACCGTATTTTGTATCAACTGTGTAAATCTCACCGCACGTGACCTTGACCTTTCAGGCAACGGTTACGGCATGTATTTACGAAATACCACGGACTCCCTCATCTCTAACGTGAGTGCAACTGCAAATGAAGAAGGGATTGCGCTTGTATTATCATCTAATAACACGCTTTCCGGGAATTTTGCAGGAAATAACTCCGGGAACGGAATTGTCCTTAACGGCTCGACACTCAACAACCTAACCCTGAACAGGGCGGAAGGAAACGGGATGAGCGGCATTTTCCTGGATAATTCAAGCGAAAATAACCTTACTGACAACAATGTCCTTGATAACCAGCTCCATGGGCTCTATCTCCTCGGTTCATCTGGTAACAACCTTGTAAACAACAGTGCAGAGAATAACACCCACGGGATCTACCTGAACGGATCGGTCCATAACAACCTTACGGCGAACAATGCAACTGCAAATCGCCATTACGGCATATCCCTTCATAATTCAGGTTTCAACAACCTGACCCGGAATAATATGACCGGGAACCTGTACAACTTCAAAGTCACCGGGGATAATGATCCCTCATTTTACCAGGATATTGACATCAGCAACCTTGTCGATGGAAAACCGGTCTATTACCTCATGAATGCGACAGATACGGTCCTTGATTCAACCTCGAATGCGGGCACCGTGTATTGTATCAACTGTGCAAACTTCACGGCAGTGGATCTGAATGTCACCCGGAACGGGTATGGAATTTACATAAGAAACACGGACGGATCCCTGCTCGAAAACAACACGGCATCGGATAACGAGGACGGGATCGTTCTTTATTCGTCTTCAAACAACAGCCTCCTGAATAACACGGCCAGCGATAATGCCTTTAACGGTATCCTGTTAGAGGCTTCAAGCAATAACAACACGCTGAACCTTAACAATGCAACCGGCAATCACATAGGAATCCATCTTTCAGGCTCAAGTTCAAACAATATTACAAACAGCACGACGGACAGCAATTATCATGGAATGGTGCTGGATGGTTCCAGCACGTGGAACAGTCTCCGGAACAACACTGCAAACAGCAACAGCTATTATGGAATTCACATCACCGGCTCTCCTTTCAATAACCTTACCGGAAACGTGATGGATAACAACCGTTACAATTTCAGGATATCAGGGACGACCGATCAGGACTTCCTCCAGTTCATCGACGACAACAGCAACCTTGTAGGAGGACAGCCGCTCTATTATTTCAGAAACACAACAGATGGCGTCCTTGACGCAAGTTCGGATGCAGGATCCGTTTATTGTATAAATTGCGTCAATTTCACGGTAAGAGATATTGTATTCACACATAACGGATACGGTGTCTATTACAGAAACACAACGGACTCTTTTATTCTCAATAATACAGCCCTTTACAGTGAAAACGGGTTTATTTTATTCAATTCTCGAAATACCACCGTTACCAACAACAATGCAAGTTACAGTTACGGGAACACCGGGACCGGGATTTCCCTGTTCAGCAACAGCAGGAACAACACACTCCTGAATAACACCGCTGTTGAAAATACCGGCAACGGGATCTACCTGTCCGGTTCGTTCAACAATACCATTGCGGACAGCATTGCAATGAAAAACGGCGAAAATGGGATTTTTCTCTCATCTTCGAACAATAACACATTCCAGAACGTTACAGCCAGCGAAAACTCCCTGCAGGGGTTCTATCTCCTGAATTCAAACCAGAACACGATCAATGCAAGTGATGCCGGCGATAATGACAGAAACGGAATTCTTCTTACGTCCTCGTCAGGGAATACCATTACCGGCAGCAATACAACAGGAAATGCCTGGAACGGTATAGCCCTCCAGAGCAGCAGCATTTCAAACCGCGTGGAAGGAAACAATGCCAGTCATAATTCCCAGTCCGGAATCCTCGTATCCGGGTCATCCCTGAATTTTATCCGGAATAATCTCGCCGGGTACAATTCAGCAAACGGTATTTCACTTTCATACAGCAGTAATAACAATGTTTCCGGTAACGAGGTCTACAACAACTCACAGCAGGGGATATCACTTGTTCATTCATCATTCAATAATGTCACCCGGAATACAATCGCCAATAATACAGGGAACGGGGTCTACCTGAGTGAGTCAGGAAACAATCTCCTCATCAGCAATGAACTCACAGGAAACCGGCAGAACGGCTTTTTCCTTTTAAATTCGAGTTATAATAATCTATCCCTGAATAGTATCACCCATAGCACCTTCAATGGAATGTTCCTTGAAAATTCAAGTTTCAATACGGTAAGCGGGAACAATGCCAGTTTCAATTTACGTAACGGGATATTCATCAACAGTTCTGTAAATAACAATATCACCTCAAATATCGCGACGTTTAATTCACAGAACGGTATCTCGGTCAACCTCTCGACCGGCATAAACATTACCGGAAACCTGGCCGGGAATAACACGGTGAGCGGGATTTACATAAATAACTCCGTGAATAATACCGTTAATTCAAATACAGCCGTTAACAACACGTATGCAGGAATAAGGCTCTACAACTCAACCGGCACTGTTCTGAACAACAATGAGGCCTTCAATAATACACTCTATGGTGTGGCGATCGAAGGTCTGAGCAATACCAACGTGCTCTCCGGGAACAATGCCTCATTCAACGGCGTCGCCGGTTTTGTCATTATAGGGTCGCAGTTAAACAACCTCACCGCGAACACTGCCACCGGAAACCTCGGCTCGGGATTCAGTCTCATAAACGCAAGCAGTAATAACCTCACATCAAATACAGCATCCGGAAGTACCCTCTGCGGTTTCACCCTCTACAATACAACCGGTACCAACCTGTTTGCAAACAATGCGACGTTCAACGGGCTGTCAGGTATCTGCCTCACCGACTCGCCGCTTAACAACCTGACAGGGAACAATGCGTCCTTCAATTCAGAGAACGGTATCAGGCTCTATAATTCGAGCCAGAACACGATCTTAAACAATATTGCAGTGAATAACACGGCATATGGTATCCTTTTGAATAGTACCAGCAACCAGAACGCAGTTTTCCTCAACAATGCATCTTTAAACGGGTTGTCAGGTATCGGAATACAAAATTCACGACAAAACACGCTCGGTAACAATTCGGCAGGCCGGAATACGGGGAGCGGCATCTCGCTTGTCAATTCAGACCAGAACACCTTATCAAGAGGTAACACCGTCTCATACAACCAGGAAAACGGGATACTACTTGAAAATTCAAGTTTCAACACGATAACCGGTGCCGCTGCAATTGCTAACAACAGCAGGAGTGGTATTCTTGTAAATAATTCGAACAGCAACACCATTCAGGACAATGGAAACATCAGGAACAACACCGTCAACGGTGTCCTCATCAGTAATTCGGTAAACAATTCGCTGACCAATAATTCGGTAATCTCGAATACCCAGAACGGAATTGCCCTCTATAATTCAACCCGGAATACCCTCGGGGCAAAGAATAATGTCAGTTATAACCAGCAGAACGGGATACTGCTTGAAAACTCGACCGGGAACACGATCGCCGGGCTTACAGCAGGTGCATATAATGGCCTTAATGGAATCCTGCTGAACAATTCGGCCGGCAACACGCTGAGGGATAATAACAATATCAGGAATAATACCGTTAACGGAATCAGCCTCATCGGATCCGCCGAAAATACGCTGACGAATAACACCATAATATACAATTCCCAGAACGGCATTTCACTCCTGAATTCGGCCGGGAACATCATAAACAACACAAATAACGCAAGTTACAACCTGGTGAACGGGATAGTGCTTGAAAATTCAAGCTCAAACACCCTTTCAAGTATCGCCGCGGTCCGAAACAACGGGCAGGACGGCATTTTAATCGCTAATTCCTCCGGAAATATTCTCACTAACATTGGAAATATCCGGAATAATACCGGGAACGGTATCCAGATTGTAAATTCAACCGGTACCAGCATCAGTGCAACCACCGTAATCTTCAACAGTAAAAATGGTATACTCCTGTTGAATTCGAGCGGAAATAATCTTAATAATGGAATTAATTCCAGTTATAACCTGGAAAACGGGATATCCCTGCAAAATTCAAATAACATAAATATCCTGGGATCCGGGACGGTAATCAGAAATAACAACATGAATGGTGTCCTGATCGAGAATTCATCCGGTGTTTCAATATCTGCGGTCGGAAACATCAGAAATAATGGCCAGGATGGAATTTTAATCACTAATTCAACTGGAAATTCCATAAAAAATACCACTATCTTGTATAACACAATAAACGGGGTATTCCTACAGAATTCAACATCCAATGTGATTGGTACAGGCAATAATATCAGCTATAACCTTGAAAACGGGGTACTACTCGAGAATTCAAATTACAACTATATCACAGTAAACGGGTCTACCGGCGTCATCCGGAATAATGCATTCAATGGTATAAAACTGGAAAATTCGAACAACAACACGGTTTACGGGAATGCAAACATCAGAAATAATACGTTGAACGGTATTATTGTCACCAATTCGACAAATAATACCCTCAGTGGCAATACAGCCCAGTACAACTCCCAGAACGGAATTGCCCTTTACAATGCGAGTTTTAATACCATCAATGGAAGCAACAGCATCCAGTATAACCTGCAAAACGGATTGATCCTCCAGAATTCAAACAACAATTCCATTACCAGTAACGGTGTTGGGTTCAGCTACAACACCGGTAACGGGATATTCCTTAACAGTTCGAATAATAACACACTTTCAGGGATTACAGATATCAGGAACAATTCGATTAACGGCATATACATTGAAAAAGCAACAGGGAATACCATAACCGGGACGACATCCCGTTATAATACCGGAAATGGAATTCTCATCTCCAATTCATCCTACGATACCGTCGGCAGCGGGAATAATTTCAGCTACAACCTCCAGAACGGGGTAATGCTCGAAAATTCAACCCATATCACCGTTTCAGTTTCGGGGACAACGGGAGTCATCAGGAATAACCAGTTAAACGGCATCTTCCTGAACAATTCAAATGATAATACCATTTCCCAGAACGCCAACATCAGGAATAACAGCGGAAACGGTATCTATCTCTTTAATTCAACCGGAAACCTGCTCACGAACAATAATGCCACTTACAACTCGCTGAACGGTATCCAGCTGAATAATTCACAAAACGATCTGTCCGGAAATAATGCAAGCTACAATCTCCAGAGCGGAATACTCCTTGTAAATACCGGAAACGTCAATATAACAGGGAACATTGCCAGGAACAACAGCCAGAACGGGATTGCCGTCGTTTCCTCTGAAAATACAAATATCAGTGGCAATACACTCGTCTTTAACAGCTGGAACGGGATCTATCTCCAGAATTCATCGGGAGGACTTATTTCCGGGAACAATGCGAGTTACAACGTCCGGAGCGGTATAGTCCAGAACCTCTCCCATGATGTGAACGTCACCGGCAACAATGCAACCTATAACAGGGAAAACGGGATATCCCTGACAAACTCCTTTAACAGCACGATAACAGGAAATTATGCTGCGTTCAATTCATACAATGGAATTGCACTCCAGAATGCCTCGAATATTTCGGTTCTGTCAAATACGGCGAAGAACAACACCCGGGACGGTATATTCCTGAATGCATCATCAGGGAATTTAATTACACAAAATAATGCAACTTTCAACACACAAAACGGAATTGGCCTCTTTAACTCGCAGAATAACACGATAACGTCAAATAACGCGAGTTTCAACCAGGCGAGCGGAATTTACCTGAATGCCTCTGTCAATAACACGGTAAGCGGCAATACTGCCTCTAATAATTCCAGGAACGGGATCTATCTTTACAATGCAACTTCAAACCCGGTCAGCGAGAATACGGTCAGGTTCAACAGTAATTCAGGCATTTCGGTTGAACAATCGTTCCGGAATAATATCACATCAAATTATGCGTTAAATAATTCATTGTATGGCATCAGTGTCATCAGCTCGGCTGATACGAACGTCTCAGGAAACCGGGCCGACAACACATCAGCTCCCCTGCTTGGGTCCGGAATCGGAATAATCAATTCGACTCATACAGACCTCGTCAACAATACTGCAGATAATAACGTCTATTACGGAATCAACATGAGCGGTTCCAGTTACAGCACCATGCGTAACAATACGATGTCAGGAAATAAGTACAACTTCAAGATCGAGGGGCTGCAGGATGAAAACTTCCTCCATGACATTGATACCGGCAACACGGTCGATGGAAAACCGGTCTATTATTACAAGAACGTCAGTGATGTCAGCCTCGGTGCGGATTCCAATGCAGGCACGATTTACTGCATAAACTGCAACAATTTCACGGTCGAAAACCTTACCCTGATTAAAAACGGGTACGGAATATATATCCGGAATACCTCGGATTCGGGAATCCGGAATGTAACCGCGATGTACAATGAGGTAAATGGAATCTACCTCTATTCATCCAATAACAATACAGTCACCGATAACAATGCAAACAGAAACGATGGAAACGGAATATATCTTTATAATTCAACAGAAAACAACATCAGTTTCAATAATGCCAACAATAACGTTAAAAACGGTATATTCCTGAATGCCTCCTGGAACAACCCGCTTACCTGCAACATTGCAACAAATAACGGTGAAAATGGTATCCTGCTCGAAAATTCCACCAGTACCACGCTGACGTGCAACAACGCCAGTTATAATAACGGGAATGGTATTGTTCTTGCAAATTCCTCGGACCTGTTCCTTTTCAATAATACGGCAAACCACAACAGTCTGGACGGATTCCTTCTTTCCAAAACCACAGATACAAATCTTACCAACAGCACCGCCTGTTTCAATGGCAGAATGGGGTATGAAATCGAAGAGTCGTACAATATTACCCTGTACAACAGTCTTGCCTGTTCCAATGACATTTACGGGATATTTGTAAACAGTTCAGATACCGTCAATATAATCGGCGACACTGTCGTGAACAATACGGTGACAGGGATTCAGGTCAATCTTTCCAGGAATGTAACAATTAAGGATAATATACTGCCAAATAACACCGGAAGTGGTATTGTTGTTATCAATGAGACCAACCTGACGGTTTCAGGAAATATCGTCAACAATAATACTGAATGTGGTATCAGGATCATTAATTCGACTTATATCGATGTATTGAACAACACTGCTAATTTCAATGGTTTTTCCGGGATCTGTGTCTTTGATTCTGCATTTAATAATATAAGCGGTAATAATGTCTCATTCAACGAGATGAACGGCATTGGCCTGGTTAACAGCAGCAACAATGCAATCACTGACAACACAGCGTTCAACAACACCTTGTATGGAATCCTGCTGAGTAACTCGAGCAACGAGAATGTCCTGACAGGTAACAATGCAAGTTTCAACGGCGAGGCCGGGTTTGGGATTGTCGACTCGCAGGGCAACAACCTGACGGGGAATTCAGCAACCGGGAACGGAGGAAGCGGATTCAGCCTGGTGAATGCCAGTGGAAACAACCTGACAGCGAACGATGCAGTCGCGAATGTATTGTGTGGTATCAGCCTGCACAATGCTACCCTGAACAACCTGTTCGACAACAACGCGACGAATAACGGCAGGTCCGGGATCTGCCTGACGGATTCGACGCTGAACAACCTGACAGGTAATAACGCCAGTTTCAATGCAGAGAACGGCATCAACCTGCTGAACAGCAGCGGGAACTTCCTGACGGATAACACAGTGTTCAACAACACGCTCTACGGAATCCTGCTGAACAGCAGCAGCAACGAGAATATCCTGACAGGTAACAATGCAAGTTTCAACGGCGAGGCCGGGTTTGGGATTGTCGACTCGCAGGGCAACAACCTGACCGGCAACGCAGCGACCGGAAACCAGGGAAGCGGGTTCAGTCTCATCAACGCGACAGGCAACAACCTGACAGCGAACGATGCAGTCGCGAATGTATTGTGTGGTATCTCATTGAACAATTCAACCCTGAATAACCTGTTCGACAACAACGCGACGAACAATGGCAGGTCCGGGATCTGCCTGACGGATTCGACGCTGAACAACCTGACCGGGAACAATGCCAGTTTCAACGCAGAGAACGGCATCAACCTGCTGAACAGCAGCGGGAACTTCCTGACGGATAACACGGCATTCAACAACACGCTCTATGGAGTGCTCATCAACGGTTCGAGCAACGAGAATGTCCTGACAGGTAACAATGCAAGTTTCAACGGCGAGGCCGGGTTTGGGATTGTCGACTCGCAGGGCAACAACCTGACCGGCAACGCAGCGACCGGAAACCTGGGAGCCGGGTTCAGCCTGGTCAACGCGACAGGAAATAACCTGACGGCGAACGACGCCGTCGCGAATGTATTGTGTGGTATCAGCCTGCACAATTCAACCCTGAATAACCTGTTCGACAACAACGCGACGAACAATGGCAGGTCCGGGATCTGCCTGACGGATTCGACGCTGAACAACCTGACCGGGAACAATGCCAGTTTCAACGCAGAGAACGGCATCAACCTGCACAACAGCAGTGGCAACTTCCTGACGGATAACACGGCATTCAACAACACGCTTTACGGAATACTCATCAACAGCAGCAGCAACGTGAATATCCTGACTGGCAACAATGCGAGCTTCAACGGCGAGGCCGGGTTTGGTATTGTCGACTCGCAGGGTAACAACCTGACCGGCAACGCCGCGACCGGAAACCAGGGAAGCGGGTTCAGCCTCATTAACGCCAGTGGAAACAACCTGACGGCGAACGACGCCGTCGCGAATGTATTGTGTGGTATCAGCCTCCACAACTCGACATTGAACAACCTGTTCGACAACAACGCGACGAACAATGGCAGGTCCGGCATCTGCCTGACGGATTCGACGCTGAACAACCTGACAGGCAACAATGCCAGTTTCAACGCAGAGAACGGCATCAACCTGCTGAACAGTAGCGGGAACTTCCTGACGGATAACACGGCATTCAACAACACGCTCTATGGAGTGCTCATCAACGGTTCGAGCAACGAGAATGTCCTGACAGGTAACAACGCCAGCTTCAACGGCGAGGCCGGGTTTGGGATTGTCGACTCGCAGGGCAACAACCTGACCGGCAACGCAGCGACCGGAAACCTGGGAGCCGGGTTCAGCCTGGTCAACGCGACAGGAAATAACCTGACAGCGAACGACGCAGTCGGCAACGTGCTGTGCGGTATCAGCCTGCACAATGCAACGCTGAACAACCTGTTCGACAACAACGCGACGAACAATGGCAGGTCCGGAATCTGCCTGACGGATTCCACGCTGAACAACCTGACAGGTAATAATGCCAGTTTCAACGCAGAGAACGGCATCAACCTGCTGAACAGCAGCGGCAACTTCCTGACGGATAACACGGCGTTCAACAACACCTTGTATGGAATCCTGCTGAGTAACTCGAGCAACGAGAATATCCTGACCGGCAACAATGCCAGCTTCAACGGCGAGGCCGGGTTTGGCATAATCGACTCTCAAGGCAACAACCTGACTGGCAACGCCGCGACCGGAAACCAGGGAAGCGGGTTCAGCCTCATTAACGCCAGTGGAAACAACCTGACAGTGAACGACGCAGTCGCGAATGTATTGTGTGGTATCAGCCTGCACAATTCAACCCTGAATAACCTGTTCGACAACAACGCGACGAACAATGGCAGGTCCGGGATCTGCCTGACGGATTCCACGCTGAACAACCTCACCGGGAATAACGCCAGTTTCAACGCCGAGAACGGCATCAACCTGCACAACAGCAGCGGCAACTTCCTGACGGATAACACGGCGTTCAACAACACGCTTTACGGAATACTCATCAACAGCAGCAGCAACGAGAATATCCTGACCGGCAACAATGTAAGCTTCAACGGCGAGGCCGGGTTTGGTATTGTTGACTCGCAGGGTAACAACCTGACCGGCAACGCCGCGACCGGAAACCAGGGAAGCGGGTTCAGCCTCATTAACGCCAGTGGAAACAACCTGACAGCGAACGACGCAGTCGCGAATGTATTGTGTGGTATCAGCCTGCACAATGCTACCCTGAACAACCTGTTCGACAACAACGCGACGAACAATGGCAGGTCCGGGATCTGCCTGACGGATTCCACGCTGAACAACCTCACCGGGAATAACGCCAGTTTCAATGCAGAGAATGGCATCAACCTGCACAACAGCAGCGGCAACTTCCTGACGGATAACACGGCGTTCAACAACACGCTCTATGGAGTGCTCATCAACGGTTCGAGCAACGAGAATGTCCTGACAGGTAACAATGCGAGCTTCAATAACCAGAGTGGTTTTGGCATAATCGACTCTCAAGGCAACAACCTGACCGGCAACGCAGCGACCGGGAACAGTGGAAGCGGGTTCAGTCTCATCAACGCGACAGGCAACAACCTGACAGCGAACAATGCAGTCGCGAATGTATTGTGTGGCATCTCATTGAACAATTCAACCCTGAACAACCTGTTCGACAACAACGCGACGAACAATGGCAGGTCCGGCATCTGCCTGACTGATTCCACGCTGAACAACCTGACAGGTAATAACGCCAGTTTCAACGCCGAGAACGGCATCAACCTGCTGAACAGCAGCGGGAACTTCCTGACGGATAACACGGCATTCAACAACACGCTCTATGGAGTGCTCATCAATGGTTCGAGCAACGAGAATGTCCTGACTGGGAACAATGCAAGCTTCAACGGCGAGGCCGGGTTTGGTATTGTCGACTCACAGGGAAACAACCTGACCGGCAACGCAGCAACCGGGAACCAGGGAAGCGGGTTCAGCCTGGTCAATGCCAGTGGCAACAACCTGACAGCGAACGATGCAGTCGCGAATGTATTGTGTGGTATCAGCCTGCACAATTCAACCCTGAATAACCTGTTCGACAACAACGCGACGAACAATGGCAGGTCCGGGATCTGCCTGACGGATTCCACGCTGAACAACCTGACCGGGAACAATGCCAGTTTCAACGCCGAGAACGGCATCAACCTGCACAACAGCAGTGGCAACTTCCTGACGGATAACACGGCATTCAACAACACGCTCTACGGAATCCTGCTGAACAGCAGCAGCAACGAGAATATCCTGACAGGTAACAATGCAAGTTTCAACGGCGAGGCCGGGTTTGGTATTGTTGACTCACAGGGAAACAACCTGACGGGGAATTCAGCAACCGGGAACGGAGGAAGCGGATTCAGCCTGGTGAATGCTAGTGGAAACAACCTGACAGCGAACGACGCAGTCGGCAACACGCTGTGCGGCATCTCATTGAACAATGCAACCCTGAACAACCTGTTCGACAACAACGCGACGAACAATGGCAGGTCCGGGATCTGCCTGACGGATTCCACGCTGAACAACCTGACCGGGAACAATGCCAGCTTCAATGCAGAGAATGGCATCAACCTGCACAACAGCAGCGGCAACTTCCTGACGGATAACACGGCATTCAACAACACGCTCTATGGAATGCTCATCAACGGTTCGAGCAACGAGAATATCCTGACAGGTAACAACGCCAGCTTCAACGGCGAGGCCGGGTTTGGTATTGTCGACTCGCAGGGCAACAACCTGACCGGCAACGCAGCGACCGGAAACCTTGGAAGCGGGTTCAGCCTGGTGAATGCCAGTGGAAACAACCTGACGGCGAACGATGCAGTCGCGAATGTATTGTGTGGTATCAGCCTCAACAACTCGACATTGAACAACCTGTTCGACAACAACGCGACGAACAATGGCAGGTTCGGCATCTGCCTGACGGATTCCACGCTGAACAACCTGACAGGTAACAATGCCAGCTTCAATGCGGAGAATGGCATCAACCTGCACAACAGCAGTGGCAACTTCCTGACCGACAACACAGCGTTCAACAACACGCTCTATGGAGTGCTCATCAACGGTTCGAGCAACGAGAATATCCTGACAGGTAACAACGCCAGCTTCAACGGCGAGGCCGGGTTTGGTATTGTCGACTCGCAGGGCAACAACCTGACCGGCAACGCAGCGACCGGAAACCTTGGAGCCGGGTTCAGCCTCATTAACGCCAGTGGAAACAACCTGACAGCGAACGACGCAGTCGGCAACACGCTGTGCGGCATCTCATTGAACAATTCAACCCTGAACAACCTGTTCAACAACAATGCGACGAACAATGGCAGGTCCGGCATCTGCCTGACGGATTCCACGCTGAACAATCTCACCGGGAACAATGCCAGTTTCAACGCCGAGAACGGCATCAACCTGCTGAACAGTAGCGGCAACTTCCTGACGGATAACACGGCATTCAACAACACGCTCTACGGTATCCTGCTGAACAGCAGCAGCAACGAGAATGTCCTGACCGGCAACAATGCAAGTTTCAACGGCGAGGCCGGGTTTGGTATTGTCGACTCGCAGGGCAACAACCTGACCGGCAACGCCGCGACCGGAAACCAGGGAAGCGGGTTCAGCCTCATTAACGCCAGTGGAAACAACCTGACAGTGAACGACGCAGGCGCGAATGTATTGTGTGGTATCAGCCTCAACAACTCGACATTGAACAACCTGTTCGACAACAACGCGACGAATAACGGCAGGTCCGGCATCTGCCTGACGGATTCCACGCTGAACAACCTGACAGGTAATAACGCCAGTTTCAACGCCGAGAACGGCATCAACCTGCTGAACAGCAGCGGGAACTTCCTGACGGATAACACGGCATTCAACAACACGCTCTATGGAGTGCTCATCAACGGTTCGAGCAACGAGAATGTCCTGACAGGTAACAATGCGAGCTTCAATAACCAGAGTGGTTTTGGCATAATCGACTCTCAAGGCAACAACCTGACCGGCAACGCAGCGACCGGGAACAGTGGAAGCGGGTTCAGTCTCATCAACGCGACAGGCAACAACCTGACAGCGAACAATGCAGTCGGCAACGTGCTGTGCGGTATCAGCCTGCACAATGCAACGCTGAACAACCTGTTCGACAACAACGCGACGAATAACGGCAGGTCCGGGATCTGCCTGACGGATTCCACGCTGAACAACCTCACCGGGAATAATGCCAGTTTCAATGCAGAGAATGGCATCAACCTGTTGAACAGCAGCGGCAACTTCCTGACGGATAACAAGGCGTTCAACAACACGCTCTATGGAATCCTGCTGAACAGCAGCAGCAACGAGAATATCCTGACCGGCAACAATGCAAGCTTCAACGGCGAGGCCGGGTTTGGTATTGTCGACTCTCAAGGCAACAACCTGACCGGCAACGCAGCAACCGGAAACCTTGGAGCCGGGTTCAGCCTCATTAACGCCAGTGGAAACAACCTGACAGCGAACGACGCAGTCGGCAACACGCTGTGTGGCATCTCATTGAACAATTCAACCCTGAACAACCTGTTCGACAACAATGCGACGAACAATGGCATGTCAGGGATCTGCCTGACGGATTCCACGCTGAACAACCTGACGGGGAACAATGCCAGTTTCAATGCAGAGAACGGCATCAACCTGCACAACAGCAGCGGCAACTTCCTGACCGACAACACGGCATTCAACAACACGCTTTACGGAATACTCATCAACAGCAGTAGCAACGAGAATATCCTGACCGGCAACAATGCAAGCTTCAACGGCGAGGCCGGGTTTGGTATTGTCGACTCGCAGGGCAACAACCTGACCGGCAACGCCGCGACCGGAAACCAGGGAAGCGGGTTCAGCCTCATTAACGCCAGTGGAAACAACCTGACAGTGAACGACGCAGTCGCGAATGTATTGTGTGGTATCAGCCTCAACAACTCGACATTGAACAACCTGTTCGACAACAACGCGACGAATAACGGCAGGTCCGGCATCTGCCTGACGGATTCCACGCTGAACAACCTGACAGGTAATAACGCCAGCTTCAACGCCGAGAACGGCATCAACCTGCACAACAGCAGCGGCAACTTCCTGACCGACAACACAGCGTTCAACAACACGCTCTACGGAATACTCATCAACAGCAGCAGCAACGAGAATGTCCTGACAGGTAACAATGCAAGCTTCAACGGCGAGGCCGGGTTTGGTATTGTCGACTCGCAGGGTAACAATCTGACCGGCAACGCAGCAACCGGGAACGGAGGAAGCGGATTCAGCCTGGTCAATGCCAGTGGCAACAACCTGACGGCGAACGACGCCGTCGCGAATGTATTGTGTGGTATCAGCCTCAACAACTCGACATTGAACAACCTGTTCGATAACAACGCGACGAATAACGGCAGGTCCGGGATCTGCCTGACGGATTCCACGCTGAACAACCTGACAGGTAATAATGCCAGTTTCAATGCAGAGAATGGCATCAACCTGCTGAACAGCAGCGGGAACTTCCTGACGGATAACACGGCATTCAACAACACGCTCTATGGAATCCTGCTGAACAGCAGCAGCAACGAGAATGTCCTGACAGGTAACAATGCAAGTTTCAACGGCGAGGCCGGGTTTGGTATTGTTGACTCACAGGGAAACAACCTGACCGGGAATTCAGCAACCGGAAACCAGGGAAGCGGGTTCAGCCTGGTCAACGCGACAGGCAACAACCTGACAGTGAACGACGCAGTCGCGAATGTATTGTGTGGTATCAGCCTCAACAACTCGACATTGAACAACCTGTTCGACAACAACGCGACGAACAATGGCAGGTCCGGGATCTGCCTGACGGATTCGACGCTGAACAACCTGACAGGTAATAACGCCAGCTTCAACGCAGAGAACGGCATCAACCTGCACAACAGCAGCGGCAACTTCCTGACGGATAACACGGCGTTCAACAACACGCTCTACGGAATACTCATCAACAGCAGCAGCAACGAGAATATCCTGACCGGNNCGGCGAGGCCGGGTTTGGTATTGTCGACTCGCAGGGCAACAACCTGACCGGCAACGCCGCGACCGGAAACCAGGGAAGCGGGTTCAGCCTCATTAACGCCAGTGGAAACAACCTGACAGTGAACGACGCAGTCGCGAATGTATTGTGTGGTATCAGCCTGCACAATTCGAATCTGAACAACCTGTTCGACAACAACGCGACGAACAATGGCAGGTCCGGGATCTGCCTGACGGATTCGACGCTGAACAACCTCACCGGGAATAATGCCAGTTTCAACGCCGAGAACGGCATCAACCTGCACAACAGCAGCGGGAACTTCCTGACGGATAACACGGCATTCAACAACACGCTCTACGGAATCCTGCTGAACAGCAGCAGCAACGAGAATGTCCTGACAGGTAACAATGCAAGTTTCAACGGCGAGGCCGGGTTTGGTATTGTCGACTCGCAGGGTAACAACCTGACCGGCAACGCCGCGACCGGAAACCTTGGAGCCGGGTTCAGCCTGGTCAACGCGACAGGCAACAACCTGACAGCGAACGATGCAGTCGCGAATGTATTGTGTGGTATCAGCCTGCACAATGCGACCTTGAATAACCTGTTCGATAACAATGCGACGAACAATGGCATGTCAGGGATCTGCCTGACAGACTCCCCTCTCAATAATGTGAGCGGTAATAATGCGTCACATAACGCAATAAATGGAATAAACCTCTTTAATTCAAGTAATAACACTCTTGATACGAATTCAGTAACCGGCAACGGCATAGCAGGGATCTTCCTGAATGGGACAAGCAATAATAACACACTGACAGATAACCTTGCAACCCACAATACCGTGGCCGGGATTATCGTCAGGGATTCAGGTTACAATAACCTGACAGGGAATGATGTATTGTTCAACCTTGACAGCGGCATTTACCTCTTCAATTCAACACATAACCTGATCAACGGAAACAATATGAGCTATAACGAAAAATCCGGGATGATCCTTGATTCATCAGACAGTAATACAGTGATGAGCAATTACATCACACATAACAACCAGAGCGGGATTCTCCTGAATAGTTCGGGTAATAACCTGATTTATAACAATTACTTCAATAACTGGAATAATACAGAATTCAACGGATCCACTCCGGCAAACACCTGGAATGTTCCAAAAACCCCGGGCCAGAACATCATTGGAGGTGGGTTACTTGGCGGTAATTACTGGGCAAGACCGGACGGGACGGGATGGTCACAGACCCAGCCCACGGATACAGACGGGTTTGTAATCTACCCGCTCGTTCTTGCATCAAATAACACTGATTACCTGCCCCTGGGTGAAAAATATATTCCGCCTGTTCCACCTGTTCCACCCGGCCCGGTTCCAATCCCGCCACGCCCGTCCCTGTATTGGAATGCAGCATTTGTTTCTGATACAATCCCGTCAGAGATGTGTGCATGCCGGAACTACAGCGTCAACGTAACCGTCAATAATACGGGAACAACAGGCTGGCTGCAAAACGATGTGGATCTTGGCGCCTACAATGACGATGCCCGTAAATTCAACCCGATAAGGGTTACCCTCGAACCCGGGACGTTTGTCGGTCCTGAACAAACCTATACTTTCCAGTTCGAATTAAAAACCCCCTGTACACCTGGAATCTATAACCCTCAGTACCGCATGATAAGAAATGACGGGTTCTGGTTCGGAGATATCCTTAAACTGACGATAGATGTCAGGGACTGCGGTAATATGACAGGTACCATTGTTACCCAGGCCCGGGGCAAGGTGAGCACGGCAGATTTGATCTCCAGGCATGCTTCCGGAACACCTGCGGATAGCGCAATACTGTTAGGAGGGACCGGGGTCTCGTATGAGCACATGAATGTCCAGGAGATGACAGTAACGCGGCCTGGAATATATCCCCAGACCTCAACGCAGGAAAGACTTGATAAATTCAGGGAGGTACAGACTGTCAACACGGCAGGCAGAATTCATGAAATTCTCGTTTCCAGAGGTATTTTATCCCTCCTTGCAATATCCGTTGCTGGATAAATTCCCCTGATTATTTTTCTTTTTAAAAATTCCGTAGTTACAAGTAATTTTTTTTATCGTTCCTCTGCAGAGGCACTGTCCCATTACGTGAATGGCTGCATTATTCGCGGTTCATATAAATATCAGCAGAATGAAATCTGGTCAATTGTCCTTTTATACTTTTTAAGGAACTGATGCCGATATGTGTGAAAAGCTGGAATTCGTCTTCTATCCTGTCCCCCCGTATAACTTTGACATTAGTGCCTCAATATTTACAGGCGGAGACCGGGAAATCCGCATTTATAACAATGGAATATTCAGGCAGTCTTTTTGCCGGACTGAAAGGCGTTTCATTCTCGAAATAAAATCATCCGGCACAACAGAAAACCCGGAACTCAAATGCCGAATCCTTTCCGACAGCCCGGAACTGAAGGGCGTGACAGAGAATATGAAGGAGTTTGTCAGCACTATCTTCAACCTGGACGACAACCTGGTGCCGTTCTATGATCGGGTCCGGGATGATCCGGTCCTTGCAGTAATCATCCCGAAACTCTACGGCCTGAAACCCCCGACAACCCCCACGGTCTTCGAGGCACTGGTTGACTCCATAATCGAACAACAGATATCCCTGTCCGTTGCGCATCGGCTGCAGAACAGGCTGATCAAGCTGTTCGGGGATACCATCACCTGCGGAGATACGACCGGTTACTGTTACCCGACGCCGGAACGTCTCGCAAAAGCAGACATCCCGCAATTCAGGGCAACAGGACTGACAAACCGGAAAGGGGAATATATCCGGGATATTTCTGCAGCAATCGTTGCAGGAGATATCGATCCTGAAGAGCTCAAACGGGAGAATGATACCGTGGAGATCATCCGGTATCTCAGATCAATACGTGGCATCGGACGGTGGACTGCAGAACTGACCGTGATCCGGGGGATGCACCGCCTCGATGCGTTCCCTGCCGACGATGTCGGTTTCCAGAGAATAATTTCATGTTTTTACTTCAACGGGAGAAAAATAAGTGCGGATGAAACCCGGGACCTTGCCGGACGGTGGGGGGAGTGGCAGGGGCTTGCCGGATTTTATCTTGAAATGGCTGAATTAAGGGGAATTACGCCATGAATTCCCGTTCAACATCACTTTTATGTATCCTGTACCGGATTATTTCTTTGAAATATCAGAAAATCGTAGAATTTCGTGGTTTATTATCCCCTGGCTCTCATCAAGGCCAAGAATAATGAAGAGTTCAAGATTCCTGTTCTCCATCGAAAGTGCCGAGGGATTTCCCCCGACCCTGATAAAACCGAGGGATTCCAGTTCGCCCTGGATGAGTTCTGCCCTCTTGGTATCATAGGTTGAAAAAATATTCTCCACTGTTTTAATCATTTCATCCTGAATAGAAGTGTTCACCATGTGGTACTCCCTCCTGCAATAATATTCAGGGTTGTTTTATATCTCAATATTACTGCCTGAATGTAAAAGATAAAATCGTTATTGAGAGGTCTTTCTGTTTTTGGTGAAAAATTCTTGATTGGACAGCTTCTTGATAACCACAAGAATATACAATGGTTCAAATTCAACTTTAAATATTTTCAACATGTTTAACATCTTTGAGTTTTGAGGCGACGGACGCGGCGATAGATAAAATGCTGTAAGGGTCATATGGACTTACGAATGAGGAGATTGCAGTTGTTGAGGGGAAGTAACTCTTCAGTACACGAACATTAATCACATGAGAAAGGATAGTACGATTACAACAGTACCCTGTATGGGGTGATCACTATGTCAAAGGCCTTGAAAATAATCGTAGAAAAGCATCCGGACGGCTATATAGCATACCCGCTCGGCATGAAAGGCGTGGTAATTGGAGAGGGAAATACCTATGAAGAGGCACTCGCCGATGTAAAATCCGCAATACAGTTCCATATCGAAACGTTCGGCGATGATACGTACGAGCACAGCGATCTCATCGAGACCTTTGTTGCTGAGGTTACCGTATAAATGAAATTTCCCCAGGACGTTCCCCAACCTAAGTATTAAGGACGTTTGAGAATCTTGGTTTCCACATTGTCAGGATCGGCAATCATATTTTAATGCAAAGAGAAAATCCGGACGGAACAAAAACAACGCTGACCATGCCAAACCATGAGAGGATCAAGGGATCAACACTGCGGATCATCTGTACGCAGGTAAAAATTTCCCGTGAGGATTTTATACACGCCTATGAACAATCGTGAGCTTTGATGGAGTGCATCATCTGTTAACACGGGAATACCAGTGAGGGCACAACAACCGTCACCTTTGATCGCGACGGAATGGCCCTTGTCATGAAAGAGGTCCCTAATCATATCTGCACAAATTGCGGCGAGGATTACGTCGACGACCATGGTGCCCATCAAATTCTTTCCATCGCACATCGGCATGGCAAAGAGTGGGGGACTCAGGAGATTTGTCCTTTGACGATGAGAGATCAAAGGAAGGTTGCAATATCGGTTCGACTATTTTTATGAACTGCTCGAACGTATCAGCGATATCCGGGGAAAATACAATACCGGTCAACGTAAGATATATACAAAAAACCAGGTACCCCATGGGAGAAAAATCCTTTCACGATATCTTTACCCCTCAGATTGAACAGCTGGACGAGGAATACCGTGCGGTAAGTGACTACCCCGAAGACCACTTCTGTGAAATTATCAGGGATGTAGGTTTTGAGTGTAATTTTTGTGCGAAATGCTGTACAAAAGAATTTAATGGCCACGTCTTCCTCCTTGACGGCGAAGTGGATTGTATCAGGGATATTAATCCTGATGCGTTACTCCCGGCACCGGGTTTTGATTACTGCGATCAGCAGGGGAACTTCTATGTAGCCGGGTATTGCCTTAAAACAGGGAAAACCGGGGAATGCTTTTTTTTAAAAGACCGGCGATGCACCATCTATGAAAAAAGACCAAAAATCTGCCGTATTTACCCGTTTATGATCTATAGGGAACCGGATGACCGCGGGAAAGTCGACTGGAGATTCATTTCAGGGCTGAATGAGCACGGATGCTATCATTCTGAATGCAGTGAAGAGGAATGCCGGCAAATCTATCTGGAAACAAGGGAATACGAGATGGCATTCCTGGACCACCAGATAAAATTTTTGCGATTTATAAAAGATTTTTTTGAAAAGAATTCCTTGCGATATATTCGTAAAATATATGACGATAAAATGCGTGAATTCAACAAAGGAAAAAAAATCATCGTTTATGTGTACGGACATGACAAATTTGAACGAAAAGAAATTTCAATTGCTGATTACCGGTCCTGAAGCAGGTCAGATCTTTCCTACAATCTCGCTTACCCTGCCAAAACAGAAGTCTGCTTCATCGAATTTATCAAGGGTCTTCATTGCCTCCCCCCTGCTGTACCATGCCATTGCATGAGAAGGGTCAAGCCTGAGTACTGAATTAAAATAATTAACTGCTTCTTTATACTTGTGAAGGGTCATCATCGCCTGCCCGGCCCTGTACCAGGCATCAGTGTGGGATGGATCAAGCCTGATTACGTGCTTATAACAGGTAACGCTTTTTTCGGTCATACCGGTTTTATCGAATATATACGCAAGGTCATACCACGCGTTGATAAAAGTGGGGTCTATCGAGAGCGTTTCCTGGTAACAGAGGATTGAGTCCTGGTAATGTCCAAGTTTCTTATACGAAAGCCCCTTGCAATACCACGCCTGAATATGGCGTGGAAAAAGTTCAGTCGTTTTATTAAAATACAGAACCGCCTGTTCATATCTGCCGGCCTGGAACAGCGCCTGGTTACCCATGGCATACCACGTATCGGCAAGTCTTTTTTTATGGACCGGTGACTGCGGTTCAATGGCGAATGCATGTTCAAAACAATCGATTGCATCACCGTACTGGTGGTTTTTCCGGAGTGCCCGCCCGAGCTGTACCCATCCTGGCACAAAATCAGCCTGAACTACAACTGCCCGCTGCAAAACGTTTATTGCCTCTTTATGCCGGCCCAGCTGGATAAATACCATTCCCTGCGCAACCATGAGACGGAAATTTTCAGGATCACCGTCAAGCGCCCGGGAATAGCATTCAAGGGCCTCTTTGTAAAGACCCTTTGTGAACATGATTTTTCCTTTTAATGCCCATGGAAATTCATATGCCGGATTTTGAAGGCGAATACGATCAAATATTGATAAAGCCTCTTCTTTTTTTCCAATAAGGGTGAGTAAAAGAGCTTTTTCATGGAGGGCGTCAATATATCCGGGATCTATCCGGAGTGCTTCATTCAGGTATCGCAGTGCTTCCAGCAACTGGAGTGGCTCTTTTTTCTTTACCGCTATTTTTCGCAGGGAGCAACCGATGTTTTTTAACCCTTCTCTGAATGAGGGATCTATTTCAAGGGCCCGTTCAAAGCAACGGATCGCCTCATCATCAAGTCCAAGTTCATGGCAGGTAATCCCCCTGCTGTTCCATGTACGGGAGTGTCCGGGGTCAAGGCACAGGGCATCGTTGAACAGCCTGAGGGCGAGATCGTATTGTCCGCGTTCCAGACACCGGCTGCCTTTCTGAAATAGCCGTTCTGCCTGATTATCATCAGCCGGAAAAATTCGGTCCAGGACACCCATCTGAATTCTTTCAACCTCAAAACATCTTTTTGTTACTATTTTATAACCATTGCCACTTTTAAATCGTGAACAATCGTATTTCTTCTGTAATACATTTTGCTGACCGGGATCTGAGAAAAAAGTCTTGTAAAAGTGAAAAAATGTAAATTTAATTTTCTTTCACAAAACTTTTTATCCGGCATTAAAAGGAATTGTGTTTACCTGTGTATACCCTCATTCAGGTGGCTGGTTAATCATCTTCCAGTACAGTCCCATTTCCCGGATAACATTGGCAAATTCATCAAACTGAACTGGTTTGACAATATAACTGTTGACTCCGAGGTTATAGGTCTCGATAATATCCCTGTCCTCACGGGATGATGTCAGAACTACAACCGGGATGGTATGGGTTTTTGGGTCACTTTTAATACGCCGTAGTACTTCAATCCCGTCAACTTTCGGGAGCTTAAGATCAAGAAGAATAACCCTGGGCCGGTCATCTGTATTTCTTCCTTCATACGCTCCATTTCCAAAAATAAAATCAAGCGCCTCCTCACCGTTCCATGCGACATGGACCCGGTCACTCAGGTTGCACCACTGGAATACATGGAGTATCAGTTCTACATCATTTGGATTATCTTCCACCAGGAGTATATCAGCTGATATACCTTTATCACTCATTATCATAATCTCTTCCGAGGGTGAAGAAAAAGGTTGTGCCATTATCAATCCGGGACTTCACCCATATCTTTCCTCCATGCCGGTGAATAATTCTTTGTACAATCGCAAGCCCTACCCCCGTTCCTTCAAATTCTGAATCTGTATGTAGCCTCTGGAAGACTCCGAAAATCTTGCCGGCGTATTGCATATCGAATCCGACACCGTTGTCGTGAATAAAATATACTACCTGTTCGGGTGAATATCGTGCACCTATTTCAATCCTGGCCGGATCGCGGTTCCTGGTAAATTTTATTGCGTTTGCAAGCAGGTTAGAAAACACCAGTTTCAACAGGAACGGATCAGCCCTTGCTTCCGGGAGGTCTCCAATAATAAAGTCAATATTGCGACCCTGTTGTTCCTGACGCAACTCATTGTAAGCTTCAACAGCAATTTTATCTGGTTGCACCGGTATTCGTATCAAAGACTGCCTGCTCATCCGTGAAAAATTCAGCAGGTCTTCTATGAGGCGGTTCATCTGGCGTGAGTTTTCCCTGATTTTATCGATATAACGTTGTGACTGCGGGTCAGCGGATGATTTTAATGTATCAAGTAATATAACGGAAAAACCATCTATTGCTCTCAATGGTGCCCGCAAGTCATGGGAAACGGAATAACTAAATGATTCAAGTTCACGGTTTGCCTCCTCGAGGGCATACGTTCTCTCTTTCACCCTCTGTTCAAGTTCTTCATTCAATATTTTAATCTCTTCAGCAGCAAGTTTTGCGTCGGTGATATCCCGTCCGACAGACTGGTACTCAATAATAGCACCGTTATCGTCAAATATTGCAAGGTCACTCCACTGGTGCCAGCGGATCTCTCCCCCGGGCAGTATGACCTGATGTTCAATTGTTCCATACGGATTTTCCGGCGTCAGTGAAGCGAAATATCCTGATAATTTTTTCCAGTCTTTTCCAGGTATGCGGGGGAAAAATTTTTCCCCGAGAAGTTCCTCACAGGTCTTTCCAAAATAATGACAATATGCATCATTAACGAAAGTAATTGTTCCATCGGAGAGGAATCGTGTAATAAACTCAGTCTGGCTCTGAACCACTGCACGGTATCGCTCTTCAGACGCCCGAAGTCGTTCTTCACTCTCCTTGAGCTGTAATATCACTGTTTTCATGGATTTGACCATTTGAGTGATGCTCCGTTCAAGAGTCTCAAATTCCATTCCGAGTGTTGGAGATATGTGATGGTCAAGATCACCGCGTGCGATGGAATCGAGGTCACCGGAAATATCCTCCAGCGGGCGGGTCAGGTACTCGGAAACCCCGAATGCGATGACAGAGCCACAGAGGAGAGCAATTATAGCAACGAAAATATGGAAAAAAACTATTTTATTCATCGCGTCCTGAAAAATCAGGTCGTTATAAGTAAGCTCGATGATAAGACTCATATCGGAGGGATAGGCCTCGTCTTTGAGGTTGATGTACATATATTTCACTGTATTGCCGTTCTCGCGATCAGTTGTCTGAATGGAATTTTTCCGGGCTATAATCTCCTCAAGTATCAAATCAAGAGCTTCATCGGGTTGAAATCCCGGGTCGCCGATAAGCTCTTTTTCAGTTGTGAAAATTCGTATATTTTCCACGAATGGATTTGTCTGAAGAATAGAATCCACAGATTCGGTATAGTTCAATGTATTCCTGTTTTCACTGAAGTACTCTTCAGAAAGACTTAGTCCAAGGACGTACCGGTGATCATGGGTTGGCATATATGCAAATTTTTTTAATTTTCGTGTAAGAAAATCCGGCACAACCCTGTCAGGCGTAAAACCCTCTGAATACCTGATATCAGTCAGATACTCAAAAAAATCAGGTAATGATTTCTGGAAATCAAATCCTGTGTAGCGGGAATTAGTTGTATTGACGACGACTCCGGATTCATTAATAATATAGATGTCCATCCTCCCGCCTGACTCAGTCTTAATATCTTCAAGGCTCAACCGGGAGAGGTCTCCTCCTGCGGCATCATACCTGATGCGGATTATATCGAATCCTTCTTCCATCTGACGGTTCAGGGTGTCGTCATAAAGCTTCAGCCCGCCGTCTATTGCATAAACCATCGTGGCAATATCACGTTCAGTCTGTTTTTTTATAAGTTCAGCATTTTCTGTGTAATTTTTTTCAGCAATGAGATAATCCCCGATAGTAATGCCGGTAACCAGAACGATAATGAGAATAAATATCAGGAGGAGGAGATAGTTGGAAAAAGACCATTTTTTTTCTTTTTTCATTGGTCACCTTCACACGGGGCAGCTCGTAACCAGTGGCCGGGGATTTCACCTGGTATTTATATGGTTTATAGATAAGGAAAACCCGATGAATGTTGTGGTTTGTGATAGGAATCCGGCATTGTTTCTTATTCCGGGGACAAATTAAAAAACAGCAGATCATGTCCCGGGATCCTGTTTTCAAAACGTTTATGCACGTATATGAGCATCATCTTTATACCATGATCCTTGATCAGGAGAAAATTATCCGTATAAAAAAACTATTGAAATCAAGGCCGAAGGGTCTGACTATTTCAGATATATCCCAGGTACTGAAGGTCAACAGAAATTCAATAGCCAAATATCTTGAAATTCTCCTGATTACCGGACAGGTGGAAATGAGGCTGTATGGAAATGCAAAAGTGTATTATCTCTCTCAGAGAGTGCCTGTTTCGTCAATGCTCAAATTCGCCTCGGAGTTAATCCTTGTACTTGACAATGAGATGAAGGTGGTGGACATCAATGACCATTTTCTTGAATTTTTCGGATTGGTACGAGAGGATGTGCTTGGCAATCCTGTCAATCTGCTTGGGATTGATCCAATAAAAATGCTTCTGGAGGCTAATCTCATTAAAGAAGCCTACAGTATGGGAGAACTGGTAAAAGATATCATTTTTTTTCACAACGGAGAAGAGACTTTTTTCAGGGTTAAAATAATTCCGACGGTTTTTGATGATGGTGGAAAAGGAATTACTTTCATTATCGAGGATGTCACGCTCCCGAAACAGTATGAAAAAAAGCTCCGTATAAATGAAGCACGGTACCGTGCTATAGTGCAGGACCAGACCGAGATGATCTTCCGCGTGAAACCTGATTTTACCATCAGTTTCGTGAATGATGCCGTGTGCCAGTATTTTAATAAAATACATGAAGAATGCCTGAATAGCGACTTATTTCAGTATATCCTGGATAGTGACAGAGAAATCCTTAGAAATACCCTCCTCTCACTCGACCGGGAAAACCTGATGAACGTTTTTGAAAGCCGGATTTCAGGAAAGAACGGTGATATTAAATGGTACCAGTGGACAAACAGGGCAATTTTTGATGAAAACGGAGTTTTAATCGAGTACCAGATTGTCGGCCGGGATATTACCGAGCGAAAATTAGCAGAACAGGAACTTTTAATCAAGGATATGGCCATTGCATCCTCAATTAACGCAATAGGCATATCTGACCTGAACGGACAAATCATCTATGCAAACAAGGCCTTTATCGATATGTTCGGGTACGAATCCCTGGAACAGGTCCTGAATAAGCCGATAGAATTGTTCACTCACAATGACCCCGATGCAGAAAAGCACATTGCTGACGTAATCCGGACACTCCATGAAGGAAAAGGCTGGTTTGGAGAGACCATTGTGAAAAAAAGGGATGGAACGAAGATCTTCACCCAGCTTTCGTCGAACGTCGTCCGGGATGCGACGGGTAATCCTGTCCGTTATATGGCATCCTTTGTAGACATTACCGAACAAAAAAAAGCAGAACAGGAACTTAAAATTAAAGATACCGCTATTTCATCGTCTATCAACGGTATTGCCATTTTCAGTCCGGATGAAGAACTGATTTATGCCAATAATTCATTTATCTCGATGTTCGAACTCGCCCCGATCAATACTATCCGCGGGAAACGACTTGATGATATTTCCCGCACTATCGCAGGGATGTCTCCGGGCTTTACCTACATTTTCGAAGAGCTGAAAAATCACGGAAAATGGATTGGAGAAATAAAGTCCATAAAGGAGAACGGATCTCCTCATTTTGCCCAGATGGCTGTCAGTTCGGTGGCAGATGAATCGGGAAAAAATATGAGCATAATGCTCTCGTGTGTGGATATCACAGACCAGAAACTGATCGAAAAGGCATTAAAAAGCACCTTTGAAAAGTTACAGGACACCGTCGAGTTCATGCCGGATCCAACATTTATCGTTGATCGGAATAAGAAGGTTATTGCATGGAACCGGGCACTTGAAACAATAACCGGTGTAAATAAGGAGATGGTGCTTGGAAGAGATGATTATAAAAAGGCATTTTTGTTCTATGGTAATATCCGGCCCGTTCTGATAGATATAATCGATACTCCGGCACATGAACTTGCAAGCAACTATCCGTCAGTACGTCGTTTTGGAGACAGCATTTATGTTGAAGCCTACCTCCCCGATTTAAATGGCGGAAAAGGCGCCTATATATGGGGGAAGGCCTCCCCGCTTATTGACAATGACGGCAATGTAATCGGGGCAATAGAGTCGGTGCGAGATATTTCTGAATGGAAACGGGCAAAGGAATCTCTCAGAGAAGGTGTGGAGCAGCTGAAAGGAGAGAGCAGGGACAGAGTGCGTGAGCTCGAGGAGAAGATCTCAATCATCAGAAATGAGAATGCAATCCTGAAATCCTGCCAGGGTATTGAGAAATGGGTCGATATGGCCCTGCAGCATATCGAAGAAGGGGTGCTTGTGCTGGACTCAGGCGGAAAGATCCTGAAGTATAACAGGGCCTTTTCTGATATTGTACAGAAAGATGATGCTTCTGTGAAGGGGTCACACCTCACGGCATATTTTGCGCCTGATGAAGCACGCAGGATTCTCGGGATACTGGAGCGTGTCAGCAAGAATGGGTCAGAACAATCAGAGTTGTCATTATTATCAGAAGGTACGCGATACACCGTGAAGGCAGAATTTGAAGGTGTGACGGGTCCTGAGGAAGCGAACCACGGAGCAATCGTTATTCTCCGCAGGACAAAAAAATAGCACTTCTGGAAATTTTATCTGACGCCGTGCGGTTTTAATTATATCAACCTGTACAATTCCTGATACCCCCATTTCTGATTATTACTCTCCGGTTGCGGTTGGATTCTGTTAAAAAGCGTGGGTGCAGTCTTTGCCTGACCAGACATTCAGAGGTACTCGTTCTGGATCCTGATAATTTCACTGCTGTCTTTTGCACCTGAGTATAGCATGAGGGGTTCTTCGTTTACTTCCAGAAAGCGGATTCCCCAGTTGACCGAAGAAAGAATGGTCCGGGCCTGAAGGGGTTGTCCAAGGATGATCAGCGCAGCTGCAAAGGCCTCAACGGATGTGAGTTTCCACGGGCGTCCGAAATTTACAGGATTTGCTGCTACGAGGAAAGGCAGTGCCCGCCGCCTTCGCCAAGAACTGACCGCACCAGTATCAAGGACGTCCCAGGAGCAGTCAAGCGCGGTAATCGACTTCACCGGAAGATCGGCGGGTGAGAGTGCCTGTTCGGAGGTCGGGTCGAGGAGTATCGTATTCCGTGGAATATGTGATATTTTTGTCACAATCTTCACCAGTCCCGATTTTTCCATTCTTTTTACCGTGCATTTTCGTGGGTCGCAACTGTTGTCCCTGTAGGCATAGAGAGGGATCATCTATCTTCTCTGAGTGTTTAGATTCTATCAAATGTATGTACTTGTCTGCCCCTGTGTCCTGAACCCTGACCTCCGTGCAAGGGGTATCACCAGCGATAAGGACCTTGGTGCGTTTTCCCGGGTAATTGAACGCTGCCGGAAATTCAACATCGACATTATACCTCTTCCATGCCCGGAAACGCTCTATCTTGGAAAGGAACGGACCCCTGGTACTTTTCTTGAACGGTTGAACACACCTGAATTTTTTTCACTGCTCACCGCACTCGAACAGGAGGTACGAACAATAATCAGCGAGCATGGTCCGCCTTTATGCATACTGGGTGTTAATTCATCCCCGACATGCGGTGTTGATACGACATATTTCGGGAGTGCAGATGCCCCCACCCCTGAAAAGATACAGGACAGGGGTGTATTTCTTAAAAAATTCCCGGAAATCCCTGCGGTTGACGTTACAATTTTTGCGAAATACAGGATTTATCTTGCTGCACCCCTCTTTTCGGAAGCAGAAAAATGGTTTAATGTCCAGCTCTATGAAATGCTTACGGGAGGTCTGTTTGAGGTCTATCTCCCACAGGAAATTGGCGATGATACCCACTGCAGGGATACCGGTGCGCATGCCCGGATATTTAAGAGCCACATGGCCGCCTTGCATGCTGCAGATGCGGTTGTGGCGGTTATTGATGGTTCGGACGCCGACTCAGGGACGTCCTGGGAGATGGGATACGCATCAGCACTTGGAAAACCGGTGGTTGCTATCAGGACTGATTTTCGCATGGCCGGTCACCATGAACGTGTGAACCTGATGCTGGAACAGTCCTCCGTAGTAGTCGGTTCAAAAGAAGAGATAGTCCCTGCCTTGCAGGAGGTGCTTGGTAATAAAATGGGGGATTCCTCATCGGTTTAGTCCGGTACCGCAGAAAATATAACGGATATCACCGAAAACCTCTTTTTCGCAAAGTTTATCATCGGAATTAAAAAATAATAGTTGAATGAAAGGAAAGAAGGCCCGGATAAAAGATAAACCTGCAGAGGTCTGTGATCTCGACAATGGGTTCATTATTGAAGGAAGTCCTTCATACGGCGAGAAATTTATCCAGCTCGCAAAAAACAGCCGGTATTTTCAACTGCTAATAGGACTGACAGTAATTGGTTTTTTTTTAAGATTTTATAATCTCACCTTCAATTCAATCTGGCTGGATGAGGCGGCAACCTATAATTTTGCAAATAATTCGCTCGCAGAGATCTGGAATATTACCGCACAGGGGGAATATAATCCCCCCTTGTTCCACTGGATAGAGCATTTCATGCTCTGTTTCGGAAATAATGAGGTTACTTTAAGGTTTATTCCGGCCCTTCTCGGAAGTCTTACCATACCGCTCTTCTATATTCTCGGGAAAGAATTTTTTGACCGGAATGCCGGGATAATTGCCGCTGCAGCCCTTACATTCGCACAGTTTCATATCTTATATTCGCAGGATGCCCGGGCATACACGACAGTCCTCTTCTTCTTTTCAATAGCCCTGATTTTTTACATGAAGGCGCTGAAAACGAATGAGATCCGGGCATGGATATTATCAGGAATTTTTTCCGGGCTTGCATTCTGGACTCATTTTTATGTCTTCATCATTATAACCGGCCTTTACCTTTTTGCGATTGCACTGGCACTGAAAAATTCCCCGAAAGGACCCGGCCAGTTGAAAAATCTCGGGTTCTCGATTGTTGTTTTTCTTCTGGTCACCCTGCCGCTCCTGATTGTTACCATAAACCTTTTTATAATCAGGACCGGGGCGCCCCCGACGTATGGTATACAGGGATTTGGAATTATCACTGAAAGTATCAGGCAAATGCTGGGGTATAATATCGTCCCGGAAATCGTCCTCATTATATTATTCGTCATTGGACTTTTCCAGGCATTCAGGACAGATAAAGTGAAATTTTCATTGATTTCTGCAATGATACTTCTGACGTTTATCGCCAGTTATTTCCTTTCATTTTCGATGCCGATGATTCCGCGATACCTGATCTTTATCCTTCCACTGTTTTTTGTCACTATCGGATATTCGTATCTGCCTGTATGGACCCTTGTTAAAGACCGGCGGATTGTCTACTGCCTTCTGATACTGATGGTGCTGATAAGCATCCCGGGCCTTTCCGGATACTACACACAATACTCAAAGGAAGACTGGAGGGGAATGGCAGGAGTACTCCAGGGAGCAACCGCTGACGGGGACATCGTCGTTGTCCTTCCGTCATACATCGAGATGCCCCTGACGTATTACTATTCCAGCGAGACAGATCATACCCGCCTTTACCCCGCAAACACGATTGCAGAACTGGAGAATATTTACCAGATGAAAGGGAATAATTCAATATATTATATCATAACCCCCGATATCAGTGCGGTGAATCCGTCAGGAGAGGTCGTCGCCTGGATGCAGGCTAATACGCAATATGCGGGAGAAAGGACCGGGATTTATATTTTCTTCTCGAAATAGACATGGGTAAGGCTTGAATGGATAATATCCTCATTATCCTCTCTGATTTTGACATTAAAAATCTGGGCAGGATTCTCAAGAAAATAGCGGAAAATGCCGTCGGTACAGGCGGTATACAGGTAGTCATCCCTGTTGAAAAAATGGAGGAATTCGGAAAGGGAGCTGATCAGGAAAGGGATGTATCCGGTTTAAATATCAATGTCCTTCCTTGGAATGAAATGGCATCCCTTTTTTTTCATGATGGAAATGATGATACGAATATCAGGTATATTTTTTCACTCACGGAAGAATCGGTTTTATCAGATCTTCCATTCGGCATAAGGGAATCGATCAGCCTGATGGAGAACGGGCAGGATATTATTGTTGGTGTGCCCGATATTTCAAAAGGCGGACAGTCCCCCGGGAAAAAAGTAATGGAAAAAATTGAAAAAATTATCCTTTTTCCTGATATCGGTCATCCGTTCAGCAGGACGTTTGCATGTATATCTGAAGTCTTTACAACCGGAAACGATAATTTTATCGACATGCCTGCCCTGCCCGAGTTGCTGGTAAAGGCAAAATGGAACACCCTCAGTGAATACAGGTACACTCCCGGACAAACCCTTGCCGACACCACATACCGCAGTTCGGGAGCAGGGATTCAGCAGATGTCTGAATTTGTATTATATGGCCTGAAACACAGGGACAGCCATGTATGGCACGAGCTTGGTACCGTTTTCAGGTTCGGAATCGTAGGTCTTTCGGGTATTTTTGTCAATTGCGGATTATTATACCTGCTAACCGAATATTTTGGCTTTTTTTACCTGGTCTCAAGTGCGGTGGCAATCGAGGTCTCAATAGTGACTAATTTTCTTTTAAATGATCACTGGACCTTCAGGAACCGTGAGACGAGAAAGGTAACGGCAAAAATAAGCCGGTTCCTCTCGTTTCAGTTCGTTGCAATGGGTGGGATGATAATCAATATTTCAGTGCTGTTTCTCCTGACCGACTTTTTCGGGATATATTACATCATCTCCAATATTATCGGGATACTGGTCACATTCTCCTGGAATTTTATTGTAAACCGGAATATCACATGGAAATCAACCTGTTAATCCCGGTTTAGTTCAGTTGGTTTTTGTGGGAAATACGTAGATCAGATAATCACCGTTTTTTAGAATTTTTTCCGGTGCACTCGTGAGGATAATCATGTCTATATCCTCTTTTTTTAAGAATGCCCCAGTATGTACTACTATAAACAATTTATCGGTATTTATTTCATTAAATGTATACCAGTGCGCGCTAGTGAGCCAATAGAAGGGACTAAATCCGGTTTTTGTAGTCCTCATCGGCCTGACTATAATTTTTTCGTCTGACAGGTAGGTGATGATATTTGCGTCCCAGTAATCACCCCATCCATATGATAAATTTTGTCCCTGAAGATAGGTGATAAGTTCATTTTCGGCTGAATTCGGGCTGTTTTTCATGTTGGAAATATACATGGCATTTGAAGCTGCACCGAAAATAAGTACAAGCAGAACGGATGCAACGAATAATTTATTTTGTGAAGAAAAACCAAGTGCGATAACTGCTATAAGAGATGTTGCGGCGAAAATGAGATACCTGCTCGACCCAAAGTCAATGCAGTAACTGGTTGTAAGATAAATTGCCGAAATTATGAGCGCAGATAACATAAAAATGATGAATAGCGGCTTATATTTCTGGTATCCGCCGTTTTTTATTGCTAAAAGCGTGAACACGATGGCTATAAGAAAAATCACGCTCCCTGCATAGTCAGCAATTTCAGGTTTTTCTAGTAACGCATAAAGATTACCATTTGTGAGGGCAAATATGCCTTTAATGTAGAGGGGGAGGTTGGATGTCAGGATGTCGTGAATATTTTTTATATAGAGCGGGTAGGTATTGCTGATGGGAATAAAATTAGGAATAAAAAAATTTTTATAAACAAATGTAATCCCGAGTGTAATATACAGGATGAGCAGGTACAGATTTGAGCGTGAAGTCCGGTTTTTATTGAAAAAAATATAATAAATTGCATAAGGAATCGCAAGCCAGACCAGGATTATTGTATCGGAAAACAGGATCAGGTTGAAGAGGATAATAAAGAGTAAAAATATCAGGGAATGTATCCGGCTTGTATTCCCATAATCGAACAAGAATAGAAAGAGAAGGAATAATACGGCAAAAAAGGCGGTCGCAACATGATAGAGAGAATGCCCGTAAAAAAAATATGATATCGGGAACATATTCGCCATCAGTGCAAAAAAAACAGCCGAATTGATAACATTTTTTGAAAAATAAAAAATAATCATGGTAAATGCAGATATTAAAAAAACAAAAATTATGAAACAGCTGATGCGAAGAGCATCAGGGCTGAAATCGGTTATAATCTGGGGAAGAAGGTGGAACGGGATAATATCCGAGTAAATTGATGGATATGATGACGTGAAATAGAAATCATTCAGCAGCCAGTTGCCATGCTTCCACATCTCCATGCTGGCAATACCAACCAGTACCTGATCACTGTCCAGCTCCACGTTCAGGCTCATCACCAGTTTTGTAATAAGGCCGAATATTGAGAATAATACCAGGATTATAAAAAAAAAGCGGTCACTTTTTGAAAAGTTATGAACCTGGCCGATAATTGTCTCTTTTATCATGTTCTCCAGATAAGAGATGCGGCACTGAGATAAAAAAATATTCCGTTCCCCTGCGGCAGAGTTGTCCCTGTGGAATTACTGTGAAAAAACCTGGTGAAAAAAGATTTTCCAGGATTTTTTGATATTATCCGACCGCGGAGAGACTGCATTATAATAAAAGATGCTTCCCCACTGTTTCAGGTATTCGGTAATAATGCCCAGGTGCATTTTACTTTGTCCTGCTTCCCGGTCCTTGAACGTAATCGGGATCTCTGTGGCAGTCTCCCACCTGCCCTTCCCGAGGATCTCAAAGCCCATCCGGAACCCGCGTGGCTTTAGCTGGACCTCTTCAATTATTTCGCGTCTGATTGCAAAAAAACCACTTCCCGAGTCCCGGATATGCGGGATCAGGACGCGGCCGAGCAGGGCAGCCCCTGCTGAAAGTATCCGCCTCGACATAGCCCAGTTCTGCACTTCACCGCCCGGTATATACCTGCTCCCGATAATCATGTCATACCGCTTATTTTTCAGGTAATCGTAAAAAACCGGAATTTTATCAGGAGGATGAGAGAAATCACAATCAATGCATTGTACAAGGTCGGATCCTGCACGTATGATGCCATCGTATAAAGACTGGGAAAGCCCGTGATTTTCATACCTGACCATAATATTCAGGTGTGAGAGTGAATTTTTAAGTTCGTTCACGATTTGTTGAGTATTATCTCCGGAATTATCATCGACGACCAGGATTTCCTCATTAATTTCGTTTGCTTTACAAACAGAATCAATAGCCCTGATCATCTCCTCTATGTTATTTTCCTCGTTGTATGTTGGAATTATTACGGTCAGGTCATATTTCGAAGAAATCTGCATGAATTCACCATTTATGAAATAACGTATACCTGTAATTTAATATCCGGTACTTATTTATTTTTCATTCTATTCAAATTGACCTGATTCTATATAGCATATAACAGAACGGGAAAAATTCGAAATATTCATTATTATTTCAGATAATATTCTCTCATGCCTCGAAATCAGGGCCGGAAGAACGTGGAAAAAAAATCCGGAATTATTGCTCATACATTTTGGAAAACTTTCGACCTTGATCTATTAAAACGTGATATTTTCATTATTGTCATCCTCTCAATTATTACAAAACTCGCTGTTTTATTTGTTACCGCCAATATTTTTCATTCTTTTATCGATATGTACGACACGGTGATTTATTTTAATTACTCTGTAAATGTGCTGCATGGAATGGTCCCTTATGTTGACTTTTCAGTCGAATATCCGCAGTTGTTTTTTATTGCTGCATTACTTCCACTTATCCCGGCAGTCATTGTACAGGACGGGAATGCCTATGTACCGGCCTTCCGGGTATTAATGTCTGTATTTGATATTTTCACCGCGGTTCTTGTATATTTTATTGCAGCACGTCTGTTTGATCAAAAAAAGGCAGTTATCAGCGGAGTATTGTACGCAGCTGCCTTTGCCTCTGCATATTTTGTTATCACAAAATATGACGCCTTTCCCACATTTTTATTAATGTTATCAATCTTTTTATTCATTTACGGAAAAGAACTTGCAGGCTATTTCACAAGCGGTATTGGCTTTCTTGTCAAATGGTTTCCTGCCATACCCCTCCCGTATTACCTGATGTTTGATCTGAAAAATAAAAAGGGTAAAAATGAAATAATCCGTGCGGTTGCCATTACGGCAATCGGCATCCTGATTGTTTTCATTCCTTTTCTGATACTCAATTACAACGGGTTCCTCGATACGTATTCACGTCATGTCGGAAGGGCATCAGAGGCATTGAGTTTTGTATTTTATATTGATTTTATTCTTAACAACCTGGCCGGTTTCACGAGATCCTTTGAGGCCGTTTCAATTTTCCTCATGGTGATACTCGAGCTGCTGTTCATCTGGTATTACTGGAAATACAAAAAAGCTGACCATAAAACATTGTGTGCCTTCATTTTTTTCAGTATTTTCATATTTGTTCTTTTAAACAAGGTGTTCAGCCCGCAGTATATGTTATGGCTGACCCCGTTTTTAGCACTTTTCCTGGCAGATTCGCTTCAGAATATCCTGGTTTTCTTCATTTCACAGATCTGGCTGTACCTTGAATTTCCATTGTTATTCAGAGGAATATATTTCACCGATACATATTACACAGGGAATGGAAATGTCTTTATTTCTGCCCCCTTCATTTTTTTCACGATAAAATTCTTCATCCTGCTGCTGATTTTCATAATTATCTTCAAAAAAATGGAAAATAATTTTTCAGTTCCGGGCGGAGCCGGAAGATAAACTATCATATCCCCGCACTTCCAATGTAGTACCTGATGCCGAACCTGAATGTTGCCGTCATTGGACCCGAAGGGTATGCAAAAGACCTTGGTAAGAAAGGCACTGTTTCAGATATCACGTTCTATAACCTCAAAAAAGACGATATAACCGTCACAATTATCGAACCGACACGATATCCCGAGAAACTTTCGTCACTGTTTTTTTCTGTGTCAATGTCGGGGCTGGCACTTGTCGTGGTGGATGAAATAAACGCGGTCTTTGGTGAATCTGTCCTTATGCTCGATTGTGCGGGGCTAAAAAAAGGAGTTATCGTCCTTAGAAACTATCTTTCCCGGGACCAGATTGCACCATTGATCAAGGATACCGTCCTTGAATCCTACGAAGTCTTTGAGGACGACAAGGGAAAAATCAGGGAATATCTCCTCGAAGAGGCCGCACAGGTCAAAGAGGAGATGCCGGTCCCGGGAGCGGCCGCAACCGGTGCAATACCTGTTGACCATTTCTTCCATGTGAAGGGCATCGGTGTGGTTGTCCTCGGGGGTGTCTCCACGGGAATTGTAAAACGCCATGACAAACTTCACGTGCTCCCGACAAAAAAGGTCGCAGAGGTACGATCAATCCAGAAACACGATGATGAATCCGAGATTGCGTTTACCGGCGACCGGGTGGGACTTGCGCTGAAAGGGGTGGAAGTCGAAGATCTCGACCGGGGATACGTTCTGACCACTGATAAATCGATAACGTCTTCGGGAACGATTTCAGGCAGGGCTGAACTCGTGAAATACTGGCAGTCCCCCTTAAAAGAGAACATGGTCCTCTATATCGGGCACTGGCTCCAGTTCCTGCCCTGCAGGGTTGCATTCGTGGATAATTCAGGAGACTGGAAAAAACCAAAAATTACCCTGAAAATGGAGAAGGAACTTGTTTATCCTCCCGGTGCGAAGGCAATTCTCCATTACCTCGAAGGAGGCAAGCTCAGAGTGGTAGGTACGGTCCTGATAGAATAATCAGGTCGTAATAATTCGAAATCCTCTTTTTTC
This sequence comes from Methanoregulaceae archaeon UBA467, assembly GCA_002503825.1. GTDB lineage: Archaea > Halobacteriota > Methanomicrobia > Methanomicrobiales > Methanospirillaceae > UBA467. Next base: position 470,569 of record DASP01000005.1, on the reverse strand, counting down.
TCGATGCATTAAAGAATGATCCCGCCATGAGTAAATAGGTGAATTATGGCATTGGGAGATCTCATTCCATGGATTGTCGGAGGAATTGTACTCCTGGTACTGGCAGGACTTGTCTTCTATTTCATTGGAATATATAACCGTTTTTACAGCCTGAAAAACTCGTCTGAAGCGACACTCGGGCAAATCCGCGTGGCTATGAAAAAGAGGCTGGATATGATAGACCAGCTCCTCGGATCAGTCAAGAGCTATGCAAAGTTCGAGCGGGAGACATTTGAAAAAGTGACTGCCATGCGTACAAGCGTCGGGACTGCAGGTCCGGGTGACTTAAACGAGATTGAAAAGGAGTCACGGTCCCTGCTTGGACGGCTCTTTGCAGTTGCGGAGAATTATCCCGATTTAAAGACCAATACGACGGTAATGAGCCTGATGGATGCAGTGAAGGGTGTGGAAGAAGAGATAGCGAGGCAGCGTTACACCTACAATAATATCTCACAGCAGTTCAACACGCTCTGCGATGTCATCCCCTCAAATTTTGTTGCCCGCATGATGGGTCTCCGGAAACTTGAGTACCTTAAATTTGAAGAAGCGATCAGCACTCCTCCAAAAATTGAATTCTAAAGGGATTGCCTGTGAGTGAGAAGAAACATCTGGCAGGACTCTTCATCATCTGCATACTGGTGGCTGCAGTGGCAATCCTTGCAGCCCTTGCCATTCCTGCACTTTTTGAAGGGGACCTGGTCATTGATTCCTACGAGGTCACGTTTGGCAATGATGGCAGCCTGGTTGAAACATATGTCTATGATGTCAGGAGCACCGGGGAATACAGGATGCTTTACCGGTACTGGCAGGACCCGTTATCGCTAAAAGAACAAAACAGCCCGAATATCCAGTTCGTCAGCATGGATATCCCGCCCGGGGTAACGGGATATGTAAAGGACTCCCGGGGAACCGTCACGCTTCAGAATTCTGAAAGTAAGGACGCAAAGGAGATAATCAGGAGTCTTGCAGAATGGAATGAAGTCGGCATCTACGATCCCGGGTATTTCACCTCAGGGCAGTACACCGTTTCGTATTCATACATGCTCCATCCCCCTGTGGAATACGATGATTCTGCAGCTCACCTTAATATAAGGCTCGTGGACGAGCATATTCCCTATCGCGAGGTGACAATCCGGTACCCGTCCCGGTACGTTCAGGAGGTCTATCCTCATCCGGCAACTCTCAATGTCGGGCGGGACGAGAATGATATCATAGTGACCGGGCGTCTTGCCGAGAATGAGAAGCTTGGTATCGAGCTCATTCTCTCCAAAGATGCAATAGATGAACTGCAGGGGTTCCCGTCATACGTGGAGGACGTGGAAGGGGTGACCCGGGCTGCAAATCCCTGGTACGATATGCTTCCCCTCCGTATATCGCTCTTAATTTATTATCTTTCAATTATCGGGGTTATTGCGACACCATTCCTGTTTCTCTATATCTATCACCGTTATGGCCGGGAAAAAGAGTTTGTCGTGCCGGAATACCTGAGTTATGTACCGGATCCGGAGATGAAGCCCTGGGCTGTCAACCTGCTCTTCAAGGGAGATGCGATTGATTTTGACCAGGATGGGTATTATGCGACCCTTCTTGACATGCACCGGAGAAAAATCGTCCGTATCACCGAAAAGGAAGGGGGGGACGGTGTGAAGATCGAGATCCTTCGCGATATATCCGACGACCCGTACGAGCAGAAGATCATCGGATTTTTGCAGGATGCCGGAACTGAAGGAGTGGTCGACACCGGCGAACTGAAAAACCTTGCAGAAAAAGCAAAAACCAGCAACACCGCTGAAAAACAGATGATCCGGTACCAGAGGGAACTTAAAGGGGTGACCGGAAAATCCGACCCGGCCCTCATCGCGAAATATATTGTCAACGGCAGGGATCACGTATTGCCCCCTGCATTTTTAGCGGTGGCGTTCTGTGCGATATCTGTGATGATGATTATTGTCATACCGGTGCTTGCACCTGTTCTGATTCCGGCAGCGGTCCTCTTCGGTGTGATGATCCTGCAGTGTGGTATTGCCATGGCATTTCCCTCCACGCTTTTCGGGCACTGGAAAGATGACCGGTACAGGGAAAAACTTGAATGGGACGCATTTGCAAAGTTTTTATCTGATCTTGCCCTGATGAAACAGTATTCACCTGCAGACCTCTCGATGTGGGGGATCTGGCTAATTTACGGGACGGCACTTGGCAAGGGCGACAAGGTCGAAAAGGCCATGAAAGAGTTGAATATCCGCATACCCGAAGCGGGTGTGCCACTAGGATTTTACGGGGCGTTTATTCCGGTCATGGCGTTTGTCCCGCCCTCAAGCGGTGGAAGCGGAGGATTCGGCGGAGGAGGAGGATCCTTCGGCGGAGGAGGAGGATTCGGCGGTGGCGGAGTGGGTGGCCGCTGACAGTCCCGGTTTCCGGGGACACGGTCCACTTCGGATTTTTTCGGATGAATATTTAAGTCAGAGAAACCCCCAGACAAATGAGAAGGGCGCTGGTAGGATGCAGTATTCCGAAGGAAGAATTGGGAGAATTTTTTACGTGAGGATAGATGACGGTGAAGACATTCTGTCAACTATCAGGGATTTTGTGCAGGAGAAAAATATCGGATCGGGCGTTATACATCTTCTCGGGGCACTCTCGGGCGGAATGATGGTAACCGGCCCCGAGAAAGAGGTTCTTCCACCGGAACCACATTTTGAACGGTTTTCCGGGGGCTGGGAACTATTCGGGTATGCAACGATTACACCCGGGACACACAGTTCTCATATCCATCTCCATGGCTCGGCAGGACGCGGAAAACAGGCTATGACCGGGTGTATCCGTGAAAATGCAAAGGTGTACATCATTGTAGAGGCGGTCATCATGGAAATCACCGGCCTTGATATGACCCGACAGTTTGATCAGCACACAGGACTGACACTTCCATCACCCCGGCAATGAAAATTCATCCTGGTTTACAATGAAACTGAAGCAGCCCGGGTTTATACCGCTTACGATAAAAGATGCGGAAAAGTATGGCATAGACCAGTTTGATATCATTTTTGTCACGGGTGATGCCTACGTCGATCACCCCTCTTTTGCTGCAGCCCTCCTCTCAAGGGTGCTCTGGGACGCAGGGTTTTCCGTTGCGATTATTTCCCGGCCTGACTGGAAAAAAAATGATGATTTTACCCTTTTTGGGAAACCGGCACTCTTTTTTGCAGTGTCGTCCGGAAATGTCGACTCGATGGTCAATAATTACACCGCGAACCTCAAACGGCGATCAGAGGATGTATATGCCTCGGGTGGAGAATTAAAGCGGCCTGACCGTGCCTGCACGGTCTATACCGACCGGCTGCACGCTCTTTTCCCTGGCGTTCCTGTTGTGATAGGGGGTATAGAGGCCAGCCTGAGAAGATTTGCACATTATGATTACTGGTCGGACAGGGTACGACAGTCAATTCTGGCAGATGCACCGGCAGACATCCTTGTATTTGGAATGGGGGAGCGGCAGATTATCGATATCGCAGGCAGGACAAAAAAAGGCGATACGCCACGGGATATCAGGGATATTGCCGGAACGATGTACCGGGTTTCCGTGAAGGAGTGGCGCAGTGCAGATAAAGAAGGATATGTCAATATTCCCGATTTTTCATCCGTTTCTTCGAATAAAACGGCCTATGCCTCTGCATTCGCCATGCATTACCAGGAGCAGGACCCGTTCAGGGGCCGGCCTGTCGTCCAGGCGCATCCAAAAACGGTGGTTATCCAGAACCCTCCGGCAAAGCCTCTCACGTCGGACGAGCTCGATCATATCTTTGAGCTCCCGTTTACCCGAAAGGCACATCCGTCATATCAAAAGCCTGTGCCTGCCCTTGGACCGGTACAGTTCTCAGTCACGACCCACCGGGGGTGTTTTGGCGGGTGCACATTCTGCGCACTCACTCATCACCAGGGACGGATTATCCAGAGCCGGAGTGCGGCGTCGATTGAACGTGAAGTACGAACCCTGTCAGGGATGGCGGATTTCAAGGGTATTATTCATGATATCGGCGGTCCGACGGCCAACATGTGGGGGGCACACTGTTCGCGGTGGGAGGAGGCAGGGGCCTGTCCTGACCGGCAATGTTCTGCAGACTGTCCGGGCATGCACCTTTCACATGAAGACCAGCTGCAGCTTTTAAGAAAATTACGAAAAATCCCCGGGATAAAATGGGTCTTTATCGGTTCCGGGATCAGGTATGATTTATTTCTCCAGGACCCAGCCAGGTACCTTGAAGAGCTATGTACATACCACGTATCAGGCCACCTGAAAGTCGCCCCTGAACACATATCCGCCCATGTAACCTCACTGATGAACAAACCGGGCAGGGAGTCGTTTGAGGAATTCAGGAGAGAATTTGACAAAATCCAGGAAAAAAAGAAAAAGAGGCAGTATATTGTTCCCTATTTCATGTCCGGGCACCCCGGGTGCACGATTGCGGACATGGTGGAGCTTGCAGAATATATCAGGGACAATCACCTCTACACCGAGCAGGTGCAGGATTTTACCCCGACACCTATGAGCGTCTCCACCTGTATGTACTATACCGGCCTCAACCCGTTTTCAATGGAGCAGGTACACGTGCCAAAAGGGCATGAGAAAAGAATCCAGCGTGCTATTCTCCATTACAGGGACCCAAAAAACCAGAACCTGGTGGAAGAAGGCTTAAAAATTGCAGGGCGGACCGATCTTATCGGGACCGGACCGGACTGCCTCGTCAATAAAAAATTTCCCGGATCAAGATGGGAACCGAAAAAAAAGGGCTATCGCTGATTTCTGTAATTAAAACGGCTATTTAGAAAAAATAGAGCCGTCACCTCCCCTGCCATATATCCTATTAGCCCCCGCGGTCTCCATGGTTCTCCCGACCCTGAGATACGGGGGCGATTACTCGCTGATAATTGTAGTCAACTTTATTTTGAAGAATGTCTACGCCATGATTCCGGTCTCTTTCCAGAACGACGGTGTTTCGGTGACGTATTCTGGATTTAAAAAGATATGTGGATGTTTCCTCAAAGACGAATGGCTGAAGAGACAAAAATTCAGGTGAAAAAGTACCTGATTCCCATGACCACTTCACGAATTGTGTTGTCAATAAGTGGTTAATCCGGGATCAAATCCACCCCTTCAGTGGTGCAGGGTATACATTTCATCTTTTCGTCAATGATGCGATATGCATTTGCTAGCACGGATGAGTTTGAGATCATACCTGCGAGAAGGACGACCTCAAGAATTTCTTCCCTGCTGGCACCTTTTTTTATTGCTGCCTGCATGTGATAGCTGGTACAGTGCTGGCAGCGGAGCGCGGCGCCGACTGCGAGACTGATGAGTTCCACATACTTCGGGTCGATTGCACTGGTCTGGGTGACTGCGCCTTTATAAAGGAGGTGTGAGATGAGAACTTCGGGCCGTTCCGACATCCGCTGGAAGATCAGGGGTGTCTTGCCAAATTCTTTCTCGATATTTGCCATCCACTCTTCTGCAGTCTTTTCCCCTCCCCGCTCGAGTATCTGGGTCAGGGTCGCCTCAAATTCTTTTACGTTTTTCATAGCATAACTCACGTCTGATCAGCTATTCGGTCATACTCACACTTTGTTATTGTGTTCGATGGATATCCCTGCTATCCGGCAGTCATTGATGAGTGCAAATTTTTTCGCAGTGTAAGACAGTTATATATCCGTATTTTCTCATACTTAGAGACTGGTCCTCTCTTATGAGACCAGTAGAGTGATCATGAATATGGCATATATTGATAGAATCGTACGGGTCCCTGCCCTCGTACTTCTGGCAGCTCTCATTTTTAGCTCTGCCGGGATGGTGCAGGCACTCGATATACCACACAACGGATATTTTTCCGCTATTTCTCAGGAAAAATCGTCAGAACATACCAGTGCATCATTCCTTGATTCAGCCGCGTCGAGGTACGGTGGTATCAATACGTTTGCGGATAATCCCGCATTTTCAGGAATTTCTGCCACCGGATATAAGGATGCATCCAGGTCTGCAGATGGGCGAAGTACCATGATGGAACTGCAGCATGCACGAGCAGTACGATTTTCAGGATATTCTCCGCTCTCTTCATTTGGAAATACAAATGTTTCACCCCTGCTGGAAAAAATAAGGAAAAACATTTCGGAAAAGCCAGCCCCAGGCAATTTCGGCGGTTCTGCGGGGATGAGTCTCATTTCTGCCACCGGTGAAATCCGGTATATGGAATTTGAAGGCGGGTTCTTCGGAATCGTCGCAGACGATGGGACTCATTACCTGCCTGCAGGGCTACCTGAAAAGTATATGGTCGACGGTCTGAAAGTCAGTTTCAGCGGTATTGCACATGCTCCGGAGGCAAATATCAGGATGTGGGGAACGCCTGTCGATATCAGGAGCATCAAAACAATTGAGGAAGAGTTCGAAGCGACAGGAACTGTCACTTATTTTGACATTGAGGGTGGCTTTTTTGGAATTGTGACCAATGACCAGGAACAGTATCTTCCCCTGAACCTCCCGCCGGAATTTGAACAAGATAGTCTAAAAGTCAGTTTCACTGCGGTCGCGGACCCGGATGTCATGACGATCCAGATGTGGGGTACACCCGTACGGATCCTCTCGATCAGCACCTCCGGTGTTGATGCCACCGGTTCCGGCCAGGGCCCGGCTGGGAACTGGCAGCTGGAGGAGCGTGTATCAGGCCTGGATATGGTGCAGGTTATACCTGGAACCAGGATTACTGCGTCCATTACAGCGGATGGCAAGATCAGCGGTTCTGCAGGCTGTAACAGCTACGGGGGGTCATGGACATCCGAAGGAGATTCATTCACAATCGGACAGGTCTATTCGACTGAAATGTACTGCATGGAACCGGAAGGGGTAATGGAGCAGGAGTCCGAATATTTCAACCTGCTCGGGCAGGTTGCAGGTTATACCCTGTCTGGTGAAAGGCTTGTATTCACTGATGATTCGGGAAATCCGCTGCTTGTTTTTTCACCTGCAGTTCCTGATTCTGAAGAAAGAGACCTTCCAGTAATCGAGTTTTCAAGGACCGGCGGATTTGCAGGGTTCAATGATAACATTGCAGTGTATCCGGACGGAAGCGCGGTGGTAACCAGGAAGGAAACAATAGCAAGGATATCCCTCCCGGATGGCACCCTCCAGCAGTTATACACCCTCTTTGATGATGCCTCGTTTGATGAACTTGACGATTCCTACCCGGCAGCGACCCCCGGGAACGATTATTTCTCTTATACCCTCGTCTATAACGAAAAGACCGTTACAACCGAGGACACGGGAGTCCCTGCCGTACTGGAGCCCATCATCCGCATTCTTGGCGAAATTATCGGAGGGAGTGCGCCCGATGATGTCATTCCTCCAAGACCCTGAATTCCAACCATTTTTTTACAGACGCGGTCTCTTTCCTCTGTCGAAATCATCGATAACCAGTTGAATTCCCTGTTAACTGTTTAAAGTGTTTATAGATACTTACGATGTTGATGGAAAGAAGCGGGGCTTTAAATCACGGCGTTTACCTGTGTGCCGGGTAACATGAAAGATACCGTATAAAATCGTCCGAAAATTAGTCTTTTTGTGATGGAGAGAGTAATCATACCACAAGGGACATTCCATAAAGATCAGTTCCCATTCACAGGAGTCCAGTCTGACCATCACTTATAATAAAGAGAACTCGTAAACGTGATTCGTATCATAAATGCCCGGAGACATGAGACCCCGGGCAGAGGGACCCAGGAATGAAAAGAACAGCAATCAGGATCAGTGGAATTATGGTTATACTGGTGGTGTCACTGGTAATTTTCTCCGGTTGTCTCAACTACGAGATGCCGGCTGGCCCGGCAGGGCCGGAAGAGACAACGACCGGTATAACGGCAGCCCCGACAGCAGCTGCAGGGGATGTCATGCAGCAGGGCGCAACACCAGGGGAACAAGAGGTATTTTTTGAATCGCAGGGGTATATCCAGCGACCGTGGGGCTATTCGGCCGCCCAACGGGACCCGTCGCACACACTTTCCGTTCTTGAGTCCAGGATAGAATCTGATGATGAAGGCGGGCAGTATATTACCGGACGCCTGAAAAACGATCAGAATACGCGAATCGAATATGCGGTAGTGACGTTCAACCTGTACGATGCAAATGCCAACCATATCGGCAATGTCTATGCGAAGACCGATTACCTTGGCGGGGGGAAAGTCTGGAAATTCCATACCAATTCGTTCAAGCTTAAAAATTACCAGTTCTTTGAGGTTGCAGATATTTTTATAACCTGATTTTTCGGCTGGTATGAAAAAGTCCGGTTCATCGGTGGTTATGCTTTTTCATAATCATCCATGAGCATCCGGCTATAGCAGGCTTTTTTGACATACTTCCCGCTCTTTCAATATTCCACTTTTACCGCACTCCTTATCATGACACTCCCGGGGCTGATGCGCCGCCGCTGTGGCCCCCCCATAATGCGATAGTGACCGTGCTCTATGATTTTTTTTAGAAAAATGAAGGAAAGAACTGTTCAGACCATGATATTTGTATCTGAAAAACGCCGTATCCTGATTAAAATATAATCCCTCATCCTGGATGGAAGCAGGTCGGCTATATCGCCGATACGAATGCCTTCCTCGATTTCCACCCCCTTGATCCGGGCTGAAAAGGTATCATACGGTAATTTTACACGAAGTCCTGACATCTGCACGGTTACCGGTGTTGGTGAGAGTACATCCTGGATTTCCGGGACCTGTTCTTTAATGACGTCCATGAGGCGTGCAGGCGATACCGAAAGCGGGTCTTTTGCAATGTCCTCACGCTGCCTGTCGATGACGCGTGTAATTTCGGCAATTACTTCGTCAAGTTTCTCAAATTCATCTGATTCTTTTGTCCGGTGCATGAACCTGCCGATATTTCCGACATACCCGTCGACCGGAGGGTCAATTATCTTCTTGAGGGCATCGCGTGACGGACCGCCGCACAGAACGATCGGGATGTCTATCCCGCGCCTGAGGACCTGGAATTTGTGCTCAATGCAGGTCTCGAAATCCCCGAGGAGATAGACGGCGAGGTCGTGCTCATTAATGACATCGCGCTCCTCGTCATTGAGCTGGGAGATGCGCTTGCCAAAACCGCGGGCAAGGCCCACCATGTTTGTTTTTGCCCCGTTTCTCCGGATATATTCTGCGATATCACAGGATGCATGCGGGAGGTGATGTATCTCGAGGCTCATGGTTATCACCGCGATCTCGGTTCCGACCAGCGGGGAAGGGGTAATTTCACCTGTCAGCGGTTTTGCGATCGCCCTGATCAGGGGGATATCCTCTTTTGGCACGAGTGCCTGCAGGACCACTTCCTGTGCGATAATGTGTTTCTGGATGATATAGCCGCCAAGGTCTTCGATGAGGTCGATGATCTCATCGTTCCGGTATATACCCCCTTTGTAGGTTACAGGCACCAGTATCATAACGAGACCCCGATTTTCGCAAATTTTTCCTTTAGTATATCATCCAGGTTTTCCGGCAGGGTATCTTCGCTTGCAACGAGATAGAACCTGCCCTCCCCGTAATATTGCCTTCGAACCTTGAACCCTTCGGGCTGGATGACCTGAAGGGCATATATAAGGTCTTTATAGAGGGAGAGTGAAGGGTCCAGCACTTCAAGGTCTTCGAGCCCTGCACTTTCATCTGGGTCGAGATCCATGAGGATCGTAAAACGGTCCGGCTGTTCAACCCTGTCTTTCCCGAATTTTTCCCAGAGGATCCGCAGAAGCGGGGCAAGGTAGGTCTCGTCACCGATGGAGATCGTGACCTTTCTCCCCTGCACATTTGTATCTGCAAAATCACGCAGCCGCACAACTCCCGGCAATTTTTTTATCAGGCCGACCGCTACAAAAATGGGCACCTTCGGGTCGATAAATATATGGAGTTTGTGAATTACCCTGATCAGGTTATGATCGAGGAGCACCACGTCTGCGATACGGCGGTAATATTCCCCTCCGATCTTTTCCGGGCACTCTACCTCAAAATACTCCAGCGGGTCCATTTAATCGCCCTTAATAAAACCTGATGCCAGCAGCGCCGAACCTACGGCCCCGATATACTGGGAATGGTGGGGCACCACAATCTCTGTCTGCAGGAGGTCACTCATCGCCCGCACGAGCCCCTGGATCAGGGACGTCCCGCCGACCATGATCACCGGCTCCTTGATGTCGACTTCCTGGAGCTGCTGCTCAAAGACCTGTTCGGCAACACTATGACAGGCTGCGGCAGCCACATCTTCAGGCAGGCTCCCGGCGGCGAGGGCATTGACAAGGCTCTGGGTTCCGAATACGATGCAGTAGCTGTTCATCGGGACCTGTTTTGAGATCCCCTTCATTGCGAGTGGTCCCAGTTCCGTAATATCGACCCCCAGTCGTTTTGCAGTCATTTCAAGGAACCTGCCGCTCGCACCTGCACAGATGCCCCCCATGGTGAACGTCCCCGGGATGCCGTCCTGCACGGTGATCGCCTTGTTATCCATGCCTCCGATATCGATTACGGTCGATGCCCCCCGCTGGGTGTCTGCAAGGTACACGGCACCCTTGGAGTTCACGGTAAGTTCTTCCTGTATGAGTTGCGCCCCGATATTTTCACCGACAAGGAACCTCCCGTATCCCGTCGTGCCGACAGCCTCAATATCCTCTCGTTTTACCCCGGCCTCCTTCACGGCAAGTTCAATTACATCATGCGCACTTTGCAGGACGCCGGTAGTGGGAAGCCAGCCGGTACCGATGATTCTGTTATCCTGCATAACCACCGCCTTGGTAGTGCTCGAACCGCTGTCCACCCCCATCGTAAGCCCTTCCTGGACTTCACGGGCAAGGAGTGCCCTCCTCCTTGCGATTGTGGTCAGGGCTTCCATTCTTGTAAGCAGGGTTCCTGCGGTGGTCCTTTCGGTGAAGGAATAACTCACCACCGGGAGCAGGGAATTCTCATGAATATAACGGCGCAACTCGTTTCTGACAATTGCGGCCTCGGCACACCGGAAACAGGTGGCAATAAAGACGGCATCCGCCTCAACCCTCCCCTCTACAAGGGCCCGTGCCCTCGCAATAGCCAGTTTTAAGTCAGGACTCCGGACATCAAGCCCGAACTCATCAAACCCTTTCCTGATATCTGCCAGTTTTATATCAGGGAAGAAAATTTCTGCATCGACCGATGCTGCAGCCTCTTCAATTTCTTTCTGGACCCCGCTGTACTCAGGCCCGCAGGAGAGCTGTGCAATTCGTACTCTTGTCATTCTCCACTCCCCAGGGATTTAAGGAACTCGTGGATTGCTGCAACGAATTCCTGTCCTTCATCCTCGTTTTTTGGATAGTTCAGTTCAAGAACGGGAATCTTTCTTTTCCGTATCAGGAACTTGATCAGTTCGTTTGTTCTCGCACACCCCATGCACCCGAATGCGAAATCAGCATCATTGACGATGACGGCGGCCTCAGCATCTTCTATCATGGGCCCGTAGAGCGACATGCGTCCGCGGACACCAGAAGGGACCTCAACGGCAGCGTATTTTAATCCTTTTTTCGGCTCTTCGGGAGTAATCTGAAGAGGCGGCGATTCGAGTCCGGGGGTCTGGATACGCTCCCGGATCTGGAGAGCAGCACTAAGAGGCCTGTGACCGAAACGTGCTACAAGGTCAGAGAGGATGAGGCTTGTTGAGGGATATATGAATACCTTTGCCATGTTCAGGGCTCCTGCGATTCTATAATCTTTTTTAATGTACCGGCGTCAAGTTTGGTGCCTGAGGAGGGTGCGGGGGGACTGGGCACTCTGGATACGTCGCGTTCCGGGAGGTGCTCAAGGCCGCTTGAAATATTCCTGATGACCGACATCTCAAATTCATGACTGTAATAACCGGGTCGTGCCCCGCCGAGATTGGCCCTGCAACGCCTCGGGTCCCCGGGTGGGAAGCCGCGGTCTTTAATAAAGATGTGTACCGGGTCCAGCTTCCTGAGGCTTTCAATAACGGGATCGACATCGGTCTCTTTACCGGTTATCTGGAGGCCAAAACAGGTCTCCTTGATCATCACTCCCTTCGAGATCTCGTACGCCCTGATTGCCAGATCTGCAGGAGTCAAATCAGGTGATTCAACAAAGACATATTTTGTAACCGTTCCCGCATACCCGGGTGAATAGGGTTTATTCATGCCCGACCTCCCTGAAAAAGACCATGTCTTTTTCTTTCAACGATTTCAGCTTTTCGATATCGATAACCCTGCCGATAATATTTGTCCCTTCGAAGGGTTCGGATGTCGGGCCAAACTCCTCGCTTTCGCTTAAGCGGACGCCGACGGTCCCGGTACCTTTCCGGGAATCATTGGTGACCGCAAGAGCAGCACTATTGGTTTTTTTGGCAGGAATATTTTCAGGAATAATTTTTACCCCCGTGGGGATATTCGGTTTGAAGAGGTAGACATCCTCAAAATTGAAGAAAAAGGGCATTTTTCCAACGTCATGGAGATTGAGGCCGGTCACTCTCCTGAATATATCACAGGTGACCGGTGCTGCAGTATCATCGAGCGTGATATCAATGACCTTTTCGTAACGAAGGGTAGTAAGTTTTACCTTGCGTTTCGAAAGACATTCCAGGGTTGTCCCGGGTTCCTGGGCTACGACCACGACATTGGATCCTTCACCTGCGTATTCGGCAGAAATGCCATGTTCCCCGGCTACGGCCAGCGCATCAGTCAGGGTCATTCCTACAAGGTCAAAACGCCGTGGCTCCAGGCGTACACAGAAAATATCCTTTGCTTTTGCCAGTCGTGCAAGTTCGACCCCGTGGGTTACCTGCCCGACAACCGTGTGTGCAGGAGATGCCGGCACATCAGCGGTATAGATATAAACGCTCCCCCGGTCACGGCCCTTTGTACGAAGGGTTACACGCCCCTCCCTCCGTGCCTGTACGAGATCTTCGGAAACATCGGTCTCTGCCTTTCGCCGGTCCATGATATGTGTGCTGGTTGACCGTCCGACGACAAAATGGCCGCCGGACAGGGCAAGTAAAAGATGTTCCACACTATCGGCGGTATCGGTGGAGATCCCGGTCTGTGAATACCCCTCTGAGGTTATCCGGATGTGGGTGATGATCTGCATCCCGTCTTCGAGTAACAGGGTACGGTCGGCTGTCGTGAACGAACGGGATGTGTCTGCCCAGGCCATGACCGGCCTGATCCCGGTGATTTCATCGCCCGACGACCATCGGTCAAGCACGCCTCTTCCTCCGACGACGCGACCGATTACGCCGCCGGAACCTGCCCCGAAATCAGAGGAATGGTGCATTTTTGAGAATATGAGATAGGACCTTTTTGGATCATATCCCCCGCAGCCCATAATGACGTCACCGCGATCATAGAGAAATGGTGCACGGGCAGGAGCAAATGCACCTTCGAATGTGCCGAACGCCGCTGCATACCTGTCATGCCAGTGAATTTTCTGTCCTGATGCAAGCAGGGGATCTTCAAAAATGCGGCTTCCATCCGGTGTCGATTCCACGACGACTTCACCTGCCGTCGTGATCACCTGGTAACTCCGGGTCTTTTCCGATTCTCTGGTCCCGGGTCGTATCACGGCGACGGCACAGACCGGGTCCCGGTCAGGAAGAATATCCCCAAGTCGGGATCCTTCATCGATCTCCAGCCGCTCTCCATCGAGAAGGACGGTGATCATTCTCCACCTAGGGGGCTGGTTTCCCCATCACTTCCCGTTCGTCCTGGGTAAGGATAGCCAGAACTTCGGCTGTTTTTCCGATTTCAATAATTTTTCCGCCACGCATCAGTGCGATCCTGTCGCATATTTCCCTGACAAATTCCATGTCGTGGGAGACGACGATGAACGTTTCATCCATCTCGTCACGTGCATGAAGGATGGAGTGTTTTACATCGATCTTAGTGAGCGGGTCCATTGTCCCGGTCGGTTCATCGAGGATCACCATCCTTGGTTCCCTGATGAGCACCTGTGCGAGTGCCACCCTGTGGCGTTCACCCTCACTCAGCTGGCTGGGATACCGGTCCAGGATATCCTTACTTTTATTCTCTGTAAACCCGGCCATTTTCAGCGTGATGATCGCCTTTCTCATGGCAAGTTCCTTTGGAAATTCGAGTCCGATGGCATCGGTCAGGTTATCGAGAATTGTCCGGTGGGGGAAGAGGTCATACTCCTGGTGAAGAAGTCCGATGTAACTTTTCGCGCGTCCGCGGTATTCAATACCGGGTTTTGTCATATCAACGCAGTCCTCACCTATCCTGATCAGCATCTCCCCGCTCGTCGGCTCGATGATCCCGGCGATAATGCGGGACAGGGTGGTCTTCCCGGCACCGCTCTTTCCGATAATCCCGAATATTTCGCCGGAACTGACAGTAAAAGAGACGCCGTTGACCGCACGGACGACACCCCTGTCAACTGATATGTACCTCTTATAGACGTCACGGGCAGTCAGGATACGATCCCCGAACTCCGGGATCTCGAACTGCTCAGTGTCATCCATATCCTCCATGAATCTCTTGATAACGTCTGAAGGACTGCCCAGTTTTATCACCTCTCCGTCCTGCAGGAGTATTGCCCGGTCAGCGACCTCCTCGATCACCTGGGAGAAGTGGGATGTGACGACCATGCCCATATTATTGTTTTTTGCGGCATCGATGAGCATTTTGTGGACGAGGTGCGCCGTTTCAGGGTCGAGGGTTCCGGTAGGTTCGTCTGCATAAAGGAGGAAGGGATTTTTGGCAAGTTGCCGCGCAAGGACCACCCTTTGTTTCTCTCCGCCCGAGAGGTCCCGCGCTATATGCATCATCCGGTGGGAAAGCCTGACCTGGTCAAGAAGATCCGCGGCACGGTTAACGGCCTTTTCGACCGGATAATTGATATCATCGAGGGCATGAATCACGTTTTCAATAACCCTGTCATTTCCATAGAGTGCGAACGTCCTCTGGAACATTATAGCTGATCGGCGCATTATCCGCCGTTTAATATCCTCGTTTTTTTCATTCCAGAAGTCTACATCGAGTGATTTCAGCTTCCCGCCGCATTCGGGACACGGTTTGTCAGCCGCACTCTGGACATCGGTATAGTCGCAGGAATCACATGCCGATATATGATAGATTATTTTTCCTGATGTCGGGGGCTGCTCAATACCACGCATAAGGTGCATCAAAACGGTTTTCCCGGCACCACTCCTTCCGATAATTCCAAGGATCTCTCCCTCAGCAATCTCAAAAGAAATATTTTTCAGGACTTTTTTTCCATCAAAGTCCATACAGAGATTATCTACGGTGATCAATGGGCTCATTCTTCTCCTCTCATACCTATAGTTGTATTTGTGACATATTACCTTTTATATATCGACAGAAGTGAATCAGGGCGTGATTAATCCACGGACGATGTCAACAACTTCTCTTACGGATTTAACCACGTAATGTGCAGCTTTATAGAGATCTTCAGGTTTTTCACCGGACTGCTCTTCCGTCAGGATCGCAACGTCGGCCTTTTTCATAGCACAGATATCATTGATCCCGTCACCTACCATGACAACGGTGTCATATTCTCCCTGCAGGTCTGCCACGATCTGCGCCTTCACGGTCGGTGTAGCCACACCAAATACCCTGTCGCGTGGGATCCCGAGATAATCCGCCATTTTTTCGAGCTTGGCAAGCCGGTCGCCGGATGCGATGTACGTCGGCACACCCATCCGGTGAAGTTCATTCACCGCTTCCCGGGCACCTTCGAAAGGTCTGCCCCCGGTTGTGACGGTAAACTCGATCGAGCGGAGCGCCATGTTGATGATAACCCCGCTGTTCATTGTTACCACCGCCTCACGTTTGCATACGGCCCATACATTCCTGATGCATTCCTGCAGGTCGCGTACGCGTGCGTGGGTGTCATTATACAGCACCTCGCCGATCTCATCAGAGGTAAGGATTTTTCTTGTGCAGCTTACACCAAAGCCGGTCATGTTATCGGTAAGGTAGGTCGAGAGGAGCATGTCGGGCGGGCTTTCTATAATATCGCGTGAATGGACATGGATCACCACAAGCACCCGCTCGGGCGAGCTGAAGGTGAGTGTCACCGTCTCCACCCCCGGCATCATCTGCCCTTTGCACACGTCTCTCACGGCACGGTAGGTATGCAGGAGCGTTCCGGCACTGTCAAACACAACTGCGACCGACATTTCAGGTATCACTTCCCGCAAAGTTGATTGAACTGTATTGGCATTTATTCATTGAATCTCATGGAGCTTACTGATACTGCAGAGAAAATAAAGAAAATGGAAATAAGGGGTGCGGGCCGGATCGCCCGCGCTGCCGTGGAAGCGCTTCGTGACTTTTCATCCGGCACTGATGAGACGGATCCTGCGCTTTACAGGAGAAAGATGGAGGCCGCCGCTGCAGTTCTCCTTGCGACCCGTCCGACAGCAGTCTCGCTTCCGAATGCAGTCCACCTCATCATGACGGCAATTGATCCGTCACTGACGACAGAGGGTGCAAAAAATGCTGTTGCCCGGCGTGCCGGGGAATTCATCAGTTCCTCTCTTTCTGCCGTGGAAAGGATTGCGGTGATCGGGGCGCATCACATCAGGGACGGGGATGTGATACTGACCCATTGCAATTCAGAAGTCGCGCTTGCATGTATTCTTGAGGCCCACCGGCAGGGCAGGGAGATTGAAGTGTTCGCAACCGAAGTGCGGCCGCGCAACCAGGGCCTGGTCACCATCCGGGCCCTGAATGATGCGGGGATAAAGACCCATTACATCGTGGATTCCGCGGCACGCTATTTTATGAATGATATCGACCTGGTGGTGGTCGGGGCCGATGCGGTCACGGTAAACGGTGCAGTGGTAAACAAAATCGGGACGTCCCAGATCGCACTCGCAGCTCACGAGGCGCGGACGAATTTCATCGTTGCTGCCGAGACCTACAAGTTTGCACCCCGGACAATACGGGGTGAACTGATTGAGATCGAGGAGCGGGACAGTGAAGAAGTGCTTCCTGCAGATGTCGCCCGTTCGCTTCCGATGGTCAGGGTCAGGAACCCGGCCTTCGACGTCACCCCCCCGGAGTATATCGACCTGATCATCACCGAGGAAGGGGCGGTGCCTCCCCAGATGGCATACGTTATCATCAGGGATTACCTTGGGTGGGGAATTGATGAATTCCACAGGGAACCCGGGATCCGAGGCCATACACAGGAGTGACCCGGGCGTGGAAGGACGTGGCGCCCTGCAGTAACAGGATATCTATTGATTCCGTCGTACAGGGCGTAACAGGATCTTGACTGGAGAGCAGTATACTCAGAACGTGGATGGATATATGGCCGGTGTGAACGTACCAGAATATGTCAAAGGTTCATTCGAACCCGGGCGGGTCCCGCCGGTGCGGGGGGCAGGTCAGAGGACAGGTGATTGGAAGATGGATCTTCATTTTACAAAACTTGAAGGAAATGGTAACGATTTCATTCTTATTGACGAATACGAAGGTATTGCAATTCCGGACGGGATGAAAGCCAGGTTTGCGGCACTTTATTGCGACCGGAGGTTTGGTATCGGTGCTGACGGGGTGTTGTATCTTTCCCGGTCCGATAAAGCTGACCTGAAGATGCGCCTCTTCCAGCCCGACGAGAGCGAGGCCGAGATGTGCGGGAACGGCCTTCGCTGCTTTGCCAGGTATGCCTTCAATTCAGGGTACATAAAGGAAGAGTGCTCGGTGGAAACACTTGCCGGGGTAATAGGAGTGACCGTGGGATACGAGGACGATACGTTCATGGCGACCATCGGGATGCCAGCTCCCATGTTCAGCCGGAAGGATATCCCGGCGACGGGAGACGGCGAATACCTCGAAAAAATCAACGGCTTTGATGTCTATGCCGTGAATACCGGTGTTCCTCACGCGGTCGTCTTCGTGGATAACGTGGATGCGGTCGACATTGATGAGGCAGGCCCGGTTATCCGCAATCACCCGACCTTCCCGAAGGGGGCGAATGCAAACTTCGTGCAGCAGACCGCGGCGGATTCCCTCCGCGTGCGGACCTTCGAACGGGGAGTTGAAGGAGAGACATATTCATGCGGAACAGGGGCTACCGCTTCGGCTGTGACAGCGCATAAGCTCGGGATGACCGGGGATACGATACACATCGAGACGAAGGGCGGGCCCCTGATCGTGTACATGGGAGATAAGGTAACTATGAAAGGCCCTGCAGAGACGGTATTCTGGGGAACCATTACCTTCTAGCCGGGCGCTCACTTTTTTGTCCATTTACATTTTCATTTGTATCTGGCAATCCTGTACAGAATGGCAATAATGCCAGGAAAAGGAAAATCCTGCTATATCTTCGAAAAGCGCATTCGTTTTTTGCGATATTCATGCAGGTTTCACCCCTCGGAATGTAGACCGTTCATCTCTACGCAAACAGTCCCGTGGAATTTCCCGTGGGAAAATGAGGTACTTTTTTTGGCACCGGAAGATATGCCGCAGATATAAATTTTCGAACCTGACATGACGGAAACCTGCGGACTGCAATTAAAAACACGGGACTGCCAGGCCTGACGCTCACTTTTTTCGTGATTCGGCGGTCACGGTCCCGACAAGCCATGCGATGAGCACCGCAACGTAGATCACGCCGCTGACTGCTTCAAAAAGGACCATGGTCCGGGCTTGTGAAGTCAGGGGCATAACATTTCCATACCCGAGCGTGGTGAGCGTGCTGAAACTGTAGAAGAGGAACTCTGAGAATGTCAGCAGCTGATCCGAACCGGGCACCGGATCCGGGTAAAACGCCCCCGGGGAGAGGGTGTGCAGGAGGTAAAAACCGGTTCCATAGGTGAATCCAATCAGCAGGTAGACGCAAATTCCTCCAAATACAGTATCAAGTGAATACCTGCCTGAAACAAGCACCGAGTAGAGTATTGTGACGGTGACAAACGTGAAAAAAACCATTGTAGATCCGTTTGAGACGATGGAGAGGACCGGGACCGGGTGAAGCACATACAACCAACCGGTAATGAGGGGGACAAGCGATAGGATCAGGGCGGCGATAAATTTCTTCCGTGTATCGCTCACGGCGTATACCGCCATGACGAGGAGAATGGTAGTCAGGATCTTCAGCGACCAGTCTCCCACAAACCCGTCTTCGAGGACCGGGTATATGATCAGGAGAAGTACCAGTGTCACCAGGAGGAAGAGGAACTTGTTCTGCTCTCTCCATGCAAGGAATTTTTCAAAAGGGCTCCGTATGAATGACAGTGAATTGATCTGGTCCATAATTCGCAATGTGTGATCTCGCACCGGAAGGTAATGAAACAGAGGGCTGCCTTTCGTCACCTGACTGGATATGATCAGGGCGGGATGGGTAACATGCCGGTAAAAAACAGGTAATAGAGTGAGACGGCCAGCATCAGCACGCCGGCCGTGACATTGACGACCCGTTTGTGGGTGGTGAGGATCGCGATCAGTGTACGGCTCTTTTGCATCGAGACAATCGAGATGATGAGCAGGGGGAGTGCCATGCCGATGCCGAATACGATGAAATTGATAAAATTCACCATAAACCCTGACGGGGAGCTGCTCAGTGCCAGCAGTACCACTATGGATGCCGCATTGCAGGGGAGCACGAGTATTCCGAAGAAAAAACCGAACCCGAACGAATTCAGGTATGGTGAACGCGCCTGCGGGATCCCCACCCCTGGAAAAACGGCCCCGATATCCACGTTCAATATCAGCAGGATGCTTACGAGCGCGAGTATTCCGAATGCAACCGGTGAGATGAAAGAAAGGACCCGGGCGAGCGACATACTCACCATGGTCACGTACACCGCCCCGAAGAGCGCCATGGAGACCATAATTCCTGCCGTGACGAGCAGGCCAAGAATCAGGACGGTCCGGCGCGGGTTTTCCTTTGAGACCCGGCCTGAAAGGAACGCAAGGAATCCGGGGTAGAGCGGAAGGACACATACCGATCCAAGAGGGGTGAAGACCCCTGCAAGGAATGATATCCACCATCCTGTGACGATGTCCACATCGATCAGGCCGGAAGACCCATCTCCTGTCTGAGGTATGCCGCGGATTTAATATTTGACTGGAGCTTTTTTGCAGTCCCGTCCGGAAGGACAAGGATCATGGGTGCCGAGGCAGGTGTGATAACTTCAATTCCGAACTCATCGAGCAGCGACTGTGTCATTTCCAGCGGCGAGAGGGCGTAATAACCATAAAATCCGTTTTTCTGTATATGTTCGCGGAGTGAGGAGGCATCTTCATTCGGGTCGATGTCAAGGCCGACTGCATAGAATGACTCCCCGGCTTCCTTCCGGAGGAGTGCAATTTCCTGCTGCTGCCTTGTGCAGACCGGGCATGATATCGTG
Source organism: Methanoregulaceae archaeon UBA467 (assembly GCA_002503825.1). Taxonomy (GTDB): domain Archaea; phylum Halobacteriota; class Methanomicrobia; order Methanomicrobiales; family Methanospirillaceae; genus UBA467. The sequence continues at coordinate 450,138 of DASP01000005.1, read as the reverse complement.
AACGCGTAGAGCAGGACCGGTTTTCCGGACAGGCTGCTTATATTAAAGGACGCCTGTGTGGTCACATCCTCAAGATGATACGTCTTCCATAACTGCGCCTGTGAAGATGCTTCAACTGATGCCGGCGGGACGGGTGTCGTGATGCATCCGCAAAATGCCAGTGCCAGCGCAAGGAGAAAAGAAAGCGTAAGAAAGCCGGCAGTGATGATGTGTCCGGATATTTTTTGCATGTACAGAAAATATCACGGATTTCATAAATATCTTGACCCGCCTGTTGAAGGATAACCGGTCCTGCTATTACTCACGTGTCCTCATCCCGGTTTCAACGATATCGAATTCGAAGGATGCTCCGGCAGGTCTGGACCGGTGCTTTACGAGTACGGCCCTGCGGTGGGAGTTACGCCGTTCCGTCCGCACGATGACTTTGGATATGTGTTCAAGGGCAGTTCCCCCCAGTCCGAAGTACTGGTCGCGGCGTGTGTCCATGTAGACCTGGTTGCTGATGATCACCGGGATGCGGAACCTCTTCGCGTACCCGAGCAGTTGCAGCATCTGGCGGGTCAGTTTCTGCATCGCCTCCTTCCCTTTCTCGAGATGTGTACGGTAAAGTCCGGTGGCAGAATCAACAATTATCACCCCGATGTCATGCGACCTGAGAAGCCCGTCGATGCTTCCTATCATGACCGCCTGCTGGTCGAAATCTGCCGGTTCAAAAAGATAGAAATTTTCTGCAAGTTTTTCAGCATCAGTTCCGGCTATCTGGCGGAAACGTTCCACAGAAAATCCTTCGGTATCAAGGAATGCCACGCCACGCCCTCCCTTCAGCACCTCCACCGCGATCATAACGCATATGGAACTTTTACCGCTGGCAGGTTCACCGAAAAACTGCGTGATAACTCCCGGTTCCAGCCCGCCGCCAAGTACCTGGTCAAGTGTCGGGTTGCCGGTCGGGACGGGTGGTGATGCCATTTATGTATCCGTTTTTATTTTTTGGATCTGTTTCCATGCCTTTTCTTCTGCTGCACGCGAGATATCACGTGCAGGAATTCCGTATGTTCGTGCCAGGTTGTCCACGTCGTCGTATTCCGCCTTCAGGGTGTAGGGTTTTCCAGCCATGATACCGCATTTCACCCGGACCTCTTCTTCTTTCCCTGCAATATTTATTGTTACGGAAAATGCGTTACGTTCTGCAATAAAACGGTGCACCGCCGGTATGCACCGTACTCCAAGTGAACCTGTCTCCTTCGCCAGCATCCCCGAGAGCACCGCGGACTGTGCGGGGGTGCAGATTACCCTGATAAGGTACCCGGGACGCCCTTTTTTCATTGTACACGGGAAAACGCATACATCCCGTGCCCCGGTCTCCATCAGGCGCTGCACGACCGATGCCAGTATCTCACCCGGTACGTCATCCACGTTGGTCTCAAGGATGTCCACCTGACCGCCGGCAGGATCCCGGGTCTCAAGCAGCATTGCCCTGAGGACATTTGGTATACCTGGCGGGTTCCTGCTTCCTGCACCGTATCCGACAGCGATTACACCTGCAATGCCTGGATCCAGTAATGGCACGGTCTGGAACTCTGCCAGCAGTGCAGCACCGGTCGGGGTGCACAGTTCGCCGTCTTCGGCGGTGCCGGTTCGTATCTGAAGAGAGGATTCAGAACATATGACAACCGTTGCAGGCGCCGGAACAGGATATGTCCCATGTGACCCTGAGATAGTGCCGCCCCCGAGTGAGACCGGCAATACGGTGACCGCGTCAACTGAAAGGGAATGGAGGGCCGTGCAGGCTCCGATGACATCTGCGATGGCATCATCTGCGCCCACTTCATGAAAATGCGGCATATCTCCGTGGATCTGCCGTTCGGCTCGTTCAATGCGATGAAATACCTTCCCTGCCATACGGATGGCGGGCTCCGGGGCATCTGCCTGCATGACCTTTTCCAGGACCTCGTCAAGGGTGCGGTGCACGACCGGTGCATGGGTCCGTACCCGGCATGCCCTGATACCTGCCCGGTCGACTTCGGAGAACTCAGGCTCATGCACCACTGATGCCATGGCGGCCATGACCAGTTCACGGCTGGCACCGAGATGGATAAGCGACCCGATGATCATATCGCCGGCAGCGCCACGAAACGGATCGAGGAGGAGGATTCGCATAATTCACCAGTACCTATAAATCCCTGTGTATATGACCTTTAAGGTAATGCCCGAAATTCACTTGAAAGTCGACAGTGCCTACCCGGGCGATCAGGGGGGAGGGAAGGCACGGCTTGATCCGGAAACCATGCTCTTTTTAAAGATCTCTCCCGGGGATATCGTGGTCATCGAGGGGAAACGTCGTACCGTAGCCAAGGTGTGGCGATCACTTGTTGAGGACTGGAACCAGAATAAAGTGAGAATTGATAATTTCACCCGGATCAATGCAGGGGTGAGCATCGGGGACAACGTGCGGGTTTCGTCAATCAAAGACGAAATAGAAGCAAAACGGGTCGTCCTCGCACCGCCGGAAGACCTGCCGAGAAATATCCCGGTGAATAATAATCCCAATGTCCTCAATGCCCTTATCGATTTTCCGGTAGTGAAAAACGATTCTGTCCCTATAATGGTCGGACTCCCGTTTATCCAGCCCCAGATCGTTTCATACAAGGTTGTGGAGATAGAGCCCGAACAGGCCGTAATCATTACAAAGAATACACAGATAGAGTTCAGCGAAAAACCGGCCGCGGGTTTTGAAGGGCTGAAAAGGATCTCGTACGAGGATATAGGGGGATTAAAAGACGAGCTCCAGCGCCTGCGGGAGACGATCGAATTACCGATGCGCCACCCGGAGCTCTTCCAGAAGCTCGGGATCGAACCCCCGAAAGGTGTCCTGCTCTACGGACCGCCCGGAACGGGCAAGACGCTGATTGCAAAGGCTGTTGCAAGCGAGAGCGGGGCTCATTTCATCTCAATCGCAGGCCCTGAAGTGATATCAAAGTACTATGGCGAGAGTGAGCAGAGGCTCCGCGAGGTCTTTGAGGAGGCACGCCAGAACTCTCCCTCGATCATATTCATCGACGAACTGGATTCCATCACCCCGCGGCGGGAAGAGGTGACCGGCGAGGTGGAACGAAGGGTTGTTGCCCAGCTGCTGACGATGATGGACGGTCTCGAGGAACGCGGGCAGGTCGTGGTAATCGGTGCGACAAACAGGCTCGATGCCATCGATCCTGCACTCCGGCGTCCGGGACGGTTTGACCGGGAGATAGAGATCGGGGTCCCTGGTGAACCTGACCGTATCGAGATCATGAAGATCCATACAAGGGGGATGCCCCTTTCAGAGGATGTAAAACTTGATGCGCTCGCACAGCAGACGCACGGCTTCGTCGGTGCAGACCTTGCCGCACTTGGCCGGGAAGCGGCAATACGTGCCTTGCGAAGGTATCTCCCTACCATAGATCTCGATGCGAAGGAGATCCCGCAGGAGATCCTCGACACCCTGCAGGTACATTCAGGTGATTTCCGCAATGCTCTCAGGGATGTCAGCCCGAGTGCAATGCGTGAGGTGATGCTTGAAGTGTCCCATGTCACGTGGCAGGATGTCGGCGGTCTTGAGGATGCCAAGCAGGAAGTCCGTGAAGCGGTTGAATACCCCCTCACGAAGCGGCAGAAATTCGAGGAACTCGGTATACGGCCTCCCCGCGGGGTTTTGCTCTACGGACCCCCCGGAACAGGCAAGACCCTGATTGCAAAAGCAGTTGCAAACGAGAGCGGTGCGAATTTCATCGCTATCCGCGGCCCCCAGCTGCTCTCCAAGTGGGTTGGTGAGAGCGAGCGGGCGTTACGTGAAGTATTTAAAAAGGCGCGGCAGGTCGCCCCGTCAATCCTCTTCTTTGATGAGCTTGATGCACTTGCACCCGCCCGGGGTTCCGGGAGCGACTCACACGTGATGGAAAGTGTTCTCAACCAGTTCCTCACCGAGATGGACGGTCTTGAGGACCTCAAGGATGTAGTGGTGATGGGGGCGACAAACCGCCCCGACATCGTTGATCCTGCCCTGCTCAGGGCAGGGAGGTTTGACCGGCTGGTCTATATCGGGGAACCGTCTTTAAAAGACAGGAAAAAAATCCTCGGGATACACACCCGCCCGATGCCGGTCGAGGGTTCAGTCATGGAGGAGCTTGTCAGTATGACCGGGGAGATGGATGAAAGCGGCATCGACATGCTCATGGATGCTATCGGAAAGGACCTCACCTTCCGCATTGAAGACGCCATGGCAGTAAAAGAATCCGTAAGTACTGCAGAAACCGGGCGGATGAACAGGGGCCAGAGGAGAAAATTCATTGTCGACAGTATGTCGCAGCGCCACCTCGAACTAACTGATGACGTTCTCGACGGGCTGGTGACTGACATCGCAGGGAGGGCTGAGGGGTATGTCGGGTCTGACCTCGAGGCGCTCTGCAGGGAGGCGGGCATATTTGCGATGCGTGAAAGCGCTGATTATGTCACCATCCGGCATTTCGAGGCAAGCCTGCAGAAAGTGCACCCGACAATGAATGAACGTCTCAGGGAGTCCTACGGCCGGATACAGCAGCATTTCAAAGGTGGACTGCCGAAAGAATCTCAGCCTCCTGAATACCAGTAAATCCTTTTTACAGGCAGACCTAAATAGCAAAATGAACAAAAGTATACATTAACGTATACTTATTTCCAGACGGAAGGACGTTTCCTATGCCAAATGTTTCTGCTTTTCTCGATACTGATGCACTCGACCCTGTTGTGCCTGCGTTAATCCACCCGCGTACCGGTGCGGTGGTCAGTTATCCTGATCTTCTTTCCCGGGTCAGGTGTATAGGAAACGGGTTGCAGGAAGCCGGGATCAGGGTGGGGGACCGTGTCTGTATCTATCTTGACAGTTCTCCCGAATACCTGATCAGCTATTTTGCCATATGGAGGATCGGGGCTGTTGCGGTCCCGGCCAACATCGTTTATAAGGAAGGAGAACTGCTGCACGCACTCCGTGATTCCGGCTGCAGTGGGATTATCTGCGGTTCAGCGTCAAAAGAGATCATTTCGCAGGTGAAGGACAAGCTGCCGGGACTATCGTGTATCATCATGACCGGCGATGCACCTTCCGGATATCGTTCCTGGGATGCACTGCTTGAGAAAAAACCTGTAACTATGAGGCCGGTATGGTGCGATTTCAATGATCCGTGCCAGCTCCAGTATACGGCCGGGACGACCGGGAGGCCCAAAGGTGCAGTGCTCACTCACGGGAACTGGATTGCAGCGCTTGAAGCAGAGCGGGAGGTTCTCTCGTTTGTGAAAGGAGACGTATACCTTGGCATCTATCCGATGGGACATGTCGGCGTAAGCTGGGGTATAGCCGCACTTCGTGCCGGCGGTACATTTGTAATCATGGAGAGGTTTAACGAAGAGGAATACCTGCAGTACTGCCGTGATTACAGGGTCACCGTCCTTTCTGGAATGCCCCCCGTGATACACCGCCTGACCGGTGCTCCCCCCGGAACAGAGGAATATTTAAAGACGGTAAGAGTCGTCATCAGCGGGGGAGGGCAACTTCTTCCCGCAATATGGGAAGAGTTTGACCGGAGATATGCTATACCGGTGGCGAACTCCTATGGGCTTTCAGAGACGATTGTCGTCGGATCCGGGACTGCTACCCTCCCCGGTTTCCCCGCCCTTACAAGAAATTACCAGAGCGTGGGTGTCCCGGTCGGGTATACCGAGGTTCGGATCGTGGATCCGGATGACCCTGAACACGAGCTCACCGCAGGGGAAACCGGGGAGATTGCGCTTCGCGGACCCTCGGTAGCGGGAGGATACTGGAATCTTCCGGATGAAACCCGCGAGGTATTCAGGAATGACGGGTGGTTCCTTACCGGGGATATCGGGTACCTTGATGAAGGCGGGGTGCTGTCGGTAACCGATCGGAAAAAGGACATGATCATCATGTCCGGCTGGAAGGTCTACCCGACCGAGGTTGAAAACGTCCTGATGCAGCACGAAAAAATTGCTGATGTCGCTGTATTTGGCCAGCATGATACGATGAAAGGCGAGATACCGGTTGCGGCTGTCGTCCTGAAACCCGGGGAACACCTGTCGTTTGAAGAAATGGAGACGTTCTGCCGGAGCCGCATGGCAGGTTATAAAATGCCCAGGAGGATGGTCATCGTAGATGAACTCCCGAGGGCCCATGGATGGAAACTGCTCCGGAGAAGCCTTCGGGAGAAGTTTGGTGAGGAGTCCTGAACGGATAAGGCTTATCATGCGCTGATGGGAACTATTAAATAAGGAGTAATTTCCGTTGCCGAGGGAAAACAAACGTTCAAGTGGAATAATGGGGCTCGATCAGGCGATGGAGGGGGGCTTTCCGACGGGGACTGCTATTGTTGTGCAGGGCTCGCCGCTTACCGGTATCGAGCATATGGCCCGGCAATTCTGGAATACGGAGGGGGAAACAGGTGTCTACCTGATGCTCGACACCGAACCCGAGGAAGGGATGACTGATGCACGGCAGATGGAACCCTCCGCGTTTCCCGTGCTGTATACGAGCAACCGCATTGTTGTAGACTCCCTCTCGACAGTGATTCTCAAATATGGCATCGAAGCCGGGCTCGAATGTCTTTCAACGGCAAAAAAAGATGTCGCTTCCCGCAATGCAAACATTCTCTTTACTTTTTACAGTGACCTCCATACTCCCAGGGAAGAGATCCAGATCCTTCGCCTGGCCGATGTTATCATCGAATTAAAAGAGGTTATCTTCATGAACGAGATCGAACGGCAGCTTGCAGTCCATAAAGTAAAAAAAATGGCCGTCCCAAAGCGCCTTATTCCTTTCAATATCACAGAAAAGGGAATCGAACTCTCGACAACCTCACGAGTCGTCTGAAAAGAACCCGGTCTCTGCAGGGGCCTTTCTTTTTGGCTCTTCGCTATTACGTGGGGCTGAAATATCCTCATTTAAACGTGATATGTGGGGATGCCAGGCCTTCCAACACTCCCAACACGATGAACCTCGCCGCCACCGAAGGGTGCCCCGGCATCTCCGGGGACGAAAAAAACACGTATGGCACAATATGATCCGATACAAATGCACATGACAGGAGGGGTTTTCCCCCCTCCCTGTTCCATACCCGTGAGACATCCGGTGGGCAGGGCTGACTTCGATTCTGGTGAGAATGAGAGGAAGGTCACTATCGTTATTCAGGGTTGCCACAATGGCGGGCAACAGCCCCGGTCTTCTGATTTGAGTGCCGCCTGTCTGGTTTATAGTGTCAGAAACCGGCCGCGCTCCTTCAGCCAGTCCCGGCGCTTCTTATATTCAGGCATCACGTCCCTGACTTTCCGCCAGAATTCACGCGAATGGTCTGGCTGGCCGATGTGGATCAGCTCATGCACGATAACGTAGTCGATGACCTCAGGAGGTGCCATGACAAGACGCCAGCTGAAGTGGATGCGCCCGCCCGGACTGCATGACCCCCACCGGCGTTCTGCACCGGTTATCTGCACTGATGAAGGCTTTAAGCCGGTGAGTACTTCGTATTGTTTACATCGGGCTTTCAGTACAGTCTCCGCTTCGGCCGCGTACCATCTTTTTAAGCGGACCCTGATATCAGGGAGAAAAATGTCAGGAACATACAACCTGTCTCCGAGACGGATAGCAGGAGCAGGGTTATTTCCTGTCTCCACGATCTGCAACCGGCAGGTCCGGCCAAGGAACTGGAACTCCTCGCCGTTAATGAACTGCCGTGCGAGCGGGGCCGGCCGGCTTTTCAGCTCGGCCCTCTTACGGGTAATCCAGTCTCTTTTTTTCAGGACCAGGTCGTTGATGATGCTGTCGGGGGTCGAAACCGGGGCCCTCACTGTCAGCGAACCGTCCCTGTCTATTACGAGTGCAATAGTCCTCCGGTCCGACCTGATGATCCTGTCAATCTGAATGGTATCGGTGGCTGGCAATGTAATGTGTAAACGTTTCGGACCTGCCGCGAAATAGGTTTCATTTTCATTCTCCCGGCTTTGTTGACATCCTCATATCTGTCAGACATGCTGGATTCATTGTTCTGACAGGAGGGGGCTTTCACCCCCTCCCTGTCCATCCCCGCGTTTGGGACTGACTCGGGGCAGGGTTTTCCGGGCTTTATGTTTTTTAAAATCATAGAGCACGGTCCCTATCGCATTACGGGGCGCCTCAACAGCGGGGCATCAGCCCAGGGAGTGTCGGAATTGGGAGTGCGGCGACCAAAGAGCGGGAAGGGTGACAACAGAATCATTCTCCCCAAAAAGTATAATACTATCATCAGCGGATGGTTCCGCATGGGACTGAAAGAAAAGATACTGGCTGTAATTGCGGGCCCCCATGTCAGCGCCGTCGCAACGATATCGGCAGGGAAACCGGCCGTCCGGTTCATGGTACTGAGCGGGTCTGACGACATGACACTTATTGCCGGGACCATGAAGGCTTCCCGGAAAGTGGAACATTTAAAGAAAAACCCTGATGTGGCAATCTCTATCTGGTCCGGGAAAGAATTTACCGACCCGTATGTAGTCATTAAGGCAAAAGGTGAAGTGCACGAAGATCTCGCGACAAAAAAGAAGTCATGGAACCCGATGTTTGAAAAGTATTTTAAAACTGTTGACAATCCCGATTATGTCATCCTGAAATTTATTGCATCAGAGATAGAGTATACCACTCCTGATACGGGGGCCATGGACGTCTGGAAAAGGAATTAAACCGGATATCAGATCTCTTCCCTGATTTCACGCGTGGCGGCAACCATGTTGACCAGCTTCTGGTATGCTGCAGCCTGCGCCTGCATACGGAGTCCGCAGTCAGGGTCGATCAGCATCATACCGGGATCGAACAGCTCGGTCCCTTTTAAAATACGCTTTTTAATTGTCCCGATGCTCTCGATATCAGGACTCGCGGAATCGACGCAGCCAAACCCTATCATTCGTTTTCCCAGGTCCTTTTGTGATATAATCCCGATATTCTCATCGTTTTGGGAGAATTCGAAATCGAGTATATGAACCGGCATACGCAGGACCTCATCGATAACGGCGATGACATTCCCACAGACGTGCAGGCAGACCGGGATCTGAAGTTTGGAGACGATGACTGAGATGGCGGCCTTTCCAGCTTCGAGATCCGCGATTCCCGTGGAGAAGATCGGTTCGTCGATCTGGATGATGGCCGCACCTGCCGACTGGAGGGCGACCGCCTCTTTTGCAAGCGCATGGGCAAGGTCGATCGAGAGCTCTTCACGGTTCCTGTACATCGGTGTGGAGATATGGAGGCCGTGTGAGAGGGTGGTCGGTCCGGTAATTATCCCCTTGACAAAACGCGCCTGCGAACAGGCGTATTTTGTGTCTGATACCGTTATTTCGGATGGTGACGGGAGTACCCGGCCGATTACGTCCTGGCCCCTGATGCCCGGCAGGTGGGAAGTAAACGCCTGTATCATATCCCCCCTGACCTGCCCGTCAGAGATGATGTCGATGCCGGCACTGATCTGCTCCCGTATGGCAGTCCTGACCGCCTTTTTATAAGGGTCAAAAAGCGCGGAGAACCCGCGGTCTTTTTGGCAGGGGTAGCTCCCCACCACCGTGGTGGGGAGGAGGATTTCGCTGAAAGGAAACTTCATGGAACAAGTCTGTGACGGTCACGCGGAAAGAGTACTGCTTCCCTGACATTCGGGAGTCCGAGCATGGTCATAACAAGTCGTTCAGCACCGAGACCCCAGCCCGCATGGGGTGGCATGCCATACCGGAAGGGCGTTAAATAAAATTCAAAATTATCGGGGTTGAGTCCTTTTGACTGTATCTGGCTGACAAGGAGGTCGTGCTGGTGAACCCGTTGTGCACCGCTCGAAAGTTCCATCCGCGGGTGCATCAGGTCAAATGCCTTGCAGATCGCGGGGTCGTCTTCGCAGGGCATTGCGTAGTACGGGCGGATTGCGGTGGGCCAGTCAACAATGAAATAATGTGTGCCCATCTCTTCGCCAATGGCACGTTCTGCGGCCGAACCGATATCGTCACCATATTCGATCGGATCGGAAATTTTTTTCTGTGCAATTTCGATTGCATCAGCATAACAGAGGCGAGGGAACGGGGCTTTTGGGACTTCAAAATCCCTGATTTCAAGGTTGTCAAGGGCTCCCTGGCATTTATCTCCCACCTGCGAGTAGATCCTGATGATCAGGTCCTCGAGGAGCTGCATGACATCGAGGTGGTCCGCAAAAGAGACTTCGATATCTATCGAAGTTGCCTCGTTTAAGTGTTTGGTGGTATTGTGCTCCTCTGCCCGGAATATCGGCCCGATCTCGAAGACTTTCTCAAACCCTGCCGCCATCATCATCTGCTTGTAGAGCTGCGGGCTCTGATTTAAGAACGCCTCTTTTTCAAAGTATGCAATCGGGAAGAGCTCTGTCCCGCCTTCGGTGGCTGCCGCGACAATCTTCGGGGTCGAGATATTAATAAAATCCCGGGAGAAGAGGAAATCACTGGTGGCGTGCATGACGGCACTCCGGACCTGAAAGACGGCAGAAACCCTGGGGCGGCGTGCATCAAGGAACCGTGAGTCAAGGCGCGTATCAAGCTCGGCCGGCACTTTTTCCACGACATCGAGCGGCATGGGGCTGTCACTTTTACTGATGATTTGGAACGTGTCAGGCACCAGTTCCCGTCCGCCCGGTGCTTTGTCAATCGCCTTTACCACGCCTGAGACCCTGACAACGGATTCGCGTGATACTTCCTTTACTGCAGATAAAACTGTTTCAGATGCCTTTTTCTTCGGGATCGTGACCTGAATTATTCCTGTCCGGTCCCTGATTAAGAAGAATGCAAGTCCGCCGAGGTCTCGTACTTCATGTACCCAGCCGACAATTTCAGCTGAACCGGTTTCCGGGGTCACTGACTGTATTGGTATTCGCATATCAAATCCTATAGATATGGGGTGTGGTAGATAATTGGTTTTGTGCATGTGACGATGGCCCGGAAAAAAAAGCCGGTAATTGCATGCGGGATCTTCGACGGATGGAAAAAAGGATTAAAGAGTTAAATGGTGACTACTCTTCAAATACACGTTTTTGAGCAATTTTTTCGATTACGTCCTTTCTTTGGTTTGCATCACGGAGGTGATCAGGAGTGTCCCATACATACCACCCCTGCATCGCCATCATGGCCATCCAGCGGTTGACGATGTCGACCCCGCATTCAAATGTATCAAGGTAATACTGCTCGTCGCCCTGGCGTTCGAAATCGATATTGATGGTGAGTTTGAGGATATTTGACATTGCATCACCCACCATCTTCGTATGGTACCAGATCGAACGGCTCCACCGGTGCGTCATCATCTCCTTGACATCGAGGTTACGGAACTTCTGCAGTTCGGGGATGTTGATCACCGGGTTTAATTTGAATTCTGAAAGGGAGTAGGCAAGGATCATGTCCCGGGCATAATACATGCCGTTGTGCATGACAAAGTAGCGCTGGGGAAGGTAATCCCTGACAGGGACAAGGTCGTGCATGTCACGCATGCTCTCCTTGATCAGGTGGTAAACCTGTGCATTTCTTAACATCGGGAATTTTTTTGAGATAACGATATTTGCCAGCACGCTCCACGGCAGGTCGGAGAGGCTTTCGTGGAACATTATATAGAGGTAAAACAGCAACTGTTTCTTTCTCCATAATTCGATATTCCGCGTGTTTTCGTCCTTGAGGGTATCAAGGTAAATCTGCTGCATCGCGGTGGATGCAATATCTTCATTAAATGAAAGGAGCCGGTATTTTCCTGCCCGGTGAGCCATTCCCCGAAAGAGGAGGCGATAACAGTTATAGGCGATCACAAAGTCCTTAAGGAGGCCAAGCTGGGAACTTGAAAATGCTATGACGTTTTTCCCGGTAGCATAGGTAAAATCATCGATTAAAAGCCCATGTGGCGGAACATCGGGCTGGCGGTGCAGTATAATCTCGATGCCCAGTTCCCGCTCGATGTAAGCGATAAGGTCGCGCAGGGGTGGGGAAATATTATATTGTGAGATCATATCAGTCAGCCAGAGATCGTTATTTTGGTCTGCACGGTCATGAACGATGTATTTCGTCAGTGGCAGGGTGCACCGGGTTCCCGGGTATGTGGATATGAAACTTACTGTTCAAATATAATAAACGATACTGGATTGAATGCATGGCCGGTTTTGGAAATAGTATGTCAGATCTTCACATACGCCTGAGCAGATACCGAAGCGAAGGTTCGAGTGCAGGGATCTGGCGTTCAAGAATGTCCCAGGCCAGGTGCCAGTCCACTCCAAAATACATGTGTATGAGACGATAGCGCATGGCGACAAGTTCGTCCCACGGTATGCCGGTATGAGCTTCCCGGAATGACGGGGAGAGGTTATGTGCAGATTCACCGATTATTTCAAGACTCCGGGCCACTGCCCGTTTGACAATTTCATCACGAACAAATTCCTTGTACGTGATAGTCCGGCTGCGCTGTATGAGAAATAAAATTTCGTCGAGTATCTGCGTAATGTATACCCGGTCACGGTTCAGTTCCGCACGGGAATCCGAAACGTCAGGGCGGATATAGGAATCAAGCACCCTTGTCGTAACAAGATCAACAGGTTTCCCGAGCAGTTCCTCAAGAAAGCAGAGCAGACCATAATAATTATGAAAAGTATCGTCGGCGGGCTCAAATTCCACTTCAATATCCACATCGCTTGTCCCGGTCTCCTCACCCCGCGCTACAGACCCGAAAATTCCGATTTTCCTGATACCAAACAGGTTTTTCATAACCGGGTATTTTGCGTTCAGTTTCAGCATGACATCTTCCCGGAGGCAGGGTTTATTCTCGGTCATTGTGATCTTCACCTGTTGACGTTACGCGATTGTAACCTGCAGAAAAAACGGTGTGTTACGGGGCGCGGTATTCTCTGTCTGGGCACAGGTACCTCTTTTGAAAGGTATACTGCACCAGTCAGCGTGGCATTTCATCGTTTATCCGCTTTTTATTGCAGGCTGTGACACTTCTGTATATGGAATATACTGGTCCGGGAAGAAAAAAGCTGTGTAAACACGAATTGAGATCGTGCCCCGGGCCCTGCCGAAATTTTCTGCTCAGGTCTGTCGCGGTCAGAGATCGAATGTCCTTCCTGCAGCGGTAATCGCCATCGCAATTGAGATTGCAAGGACAGAGCGGGAAGGAAAATCCGGAAGGTCTCGCAAAATTATAAGAACACTCCCTTCTCAGCCTAATGAAGAGTCAGATTCAGGAGTTCGTGAGATGAAGACAGGACTGTTATTCTCTTTCATTATTCTGTGTGCAGTTTTATTGAGCGGTTGTACCGGGAATTATGTGCCTCCCGGTGAATCCGGAACCGGCATACCCGTTACAGGTGTACCTGACACTCCGCGTACCCCCATCCCGGAAATCAACCCCGAAACCGCTTCACCGTCCCCAACCCCGTATCAGTCTCTCTCCCTCCAGGCCCCACTCCAGGAGGCGATCAGGGGAAATGTCAGGTTTGTCCCGGGAGGAGTATACCATGTGGGTGATACGATCCTCATATCAGGGACAACTATCCTCAGTCCCGGCAACCGGATCCTGATAGAGGTCACGTCCGCTTCGTTCGGACCGACGAACAAGAGCGAAGAGAGCCGTTTTTACGGGGCATCTGCGGTCGTCACCGTTGAAAAAGGAACCATGAACAGTGTAAACAGCTGGAGCTATCCGCTCGATACGGGCAATTTTGCTCCGGATACGTATCTTGTCTCGATCAGCGGGATAACCGTGAAGGCATACGCGCAGAGTTCATCGTTCGTCCTTGTTGAATAACACACCATTCCGGGACGCAGGGACACCACCCCCGCGTGTGAACCGGTCGAATTTTCAAGGGCCGGGGGTATCATGGCGGGTGTAAGGTGCGGGCAACCATCCCGACATACGGCCTTTAATAATGAATATTCCTGCACACCAGGGAGAAGAGCAATTTTTCGTTCTGTTGACACCCTCCTGCACTCAATATACCACTTTCGCCGCACTCCTCATCACGACACTCCCGGGGCTGATGCCCCGCCGTATGCGTGCGTCCCCACAATGCGACAGGGACCGTGCGTAGTTCTTTAAAATATAACAGAATCCCCCTCAACCCTGCCTGCAGACCCTCGCTTAGCGGGGTGGGGCGGGGAGGGTTGCAACCCCTCCTGTCAGGGAAATAGATCAAACAGGTTTTATCAAAATGAGGATTTCGAATGAAAATACTGGAACTACCCACAATATGAGAGATTTTGAATGGACATTTTCATGGTTCCGGAGTAAATCTTACTGGTTCATGTCCGTTTCAACAGAACGCCTTTTTTTCATATCTACTTGCCAATGGAACCGGTATTGACATGGAAGACGAAAAAACCGGGGGTATACCAGTGAAGCACGAGTAGGCCGCACGGCATCCGGGAAAAATGTGGGACGTGGTTACCAGCTGCTCTTTTTCGTTCTGTCTTCGTCCTGGGGATTTTCATATGCTCCGCTTTTTATCTCCTGGACCGGGCGTGAATACCCGCTCCGGATTTTTATCATCTCGATTGCCTCGAAGACTTCTCTCCTGACCACGGGGCTGTCGTCGGTCAGGACCCGTGCGAGCGGTTCAACAGAGCTGATATCGCCGATCTCCCCAAGGAGAAGTGCAGCACGTTTACGGATATCTGATTTCGGATCAGAAAGCATGTCTATGACCGGGCGCGTTGCCCGTGGCCCGATTCTCCATAACGCCTCCATCGCACCGTTTCGGACGACCTGGTCACCGTCATGGAATGCACGTGAGAGGGCGGGAACTGCATCATCTCCCAGATCGGCCAGTGCACCGACGGCCTCACGCCTGACATCCCTTTCAGGGTCACCGAGTGATACAACGAGTGCGGGTATTGCGCGGGTATCGCATATCCGGCCGAGAATGTACGCACAACACCGCTTTACCTCCGTGTTCTCATTCTCAAGGCCCGAAATGAGGTATTCGACCGACGGGGTTCCGATGGAGGTAAGGGCAAGCGAGACGCGCTGCTGAAGTTCGGCATCATTTTCTGCAAGGGCGGATATCAGCGGCTCGATGGATGGCAGCCCTATGACACAGAGAGTTTCCACAGCGGCCATACGCACATAGCCGTTCTCATCAGCGAGAAGCCTGATCAGTGACCCCACTGAATCAGGCTGGTTGTAATTCCGGAGAGTGATTGCTGACTGCTGGCGCACGAGCGGCTCTTCATCAGAAAGCCCTGCGATGATGCCCGGGACGGCTTGTGGCACGCGCATAATCCCGAGAATTTCAATAACGCTGCGCCTGACATACTTGTTTTCGTCATGCATGGCCAGTATCAGTTGTTCAACTGCAGGTTCGCCAATCAATACAAGCGCCCGCTGCGTCTCTCTCTGTGTGTCAGGGTTCTCCGACCTGAGTATCCCTATAAGGGGATCGACCGCGGCAGGGCCGATCTTTGCCAGCGTGTCCGACGCCCCCCGCCTGATAATCCAGTATTCGTCTTCAAGTGCCTTTACCAGCGGGACGAGAAATGATTCCCCGAGTTCTCCCACCGCACGTATTGCATTCAGGCGATCGTCAACATCGCCATAGGTCAGGGCCTTTAAGACATGCTCCATATCGCGGGCATCAGTGCCTGTTTCGGGGTCATCTCCCGGTGTTTCACCGGCAAGGACCCCCCTTAATGATTTCATTACCCCCATACACGCCACTTCTCATCGATTATCTGTTTGATTTCCTTTTAATATGTATCGAATTCCGGGAGAAAAAGGATGTGCAGGTATGAAAGAGCTAATGGCGCACGAGCCGCAGAATATTCTCTGCAAGCGCGGTACTCTGGTCCGGCCCGGTCATCAGGGTATCAAGTGCGAGAGATCCGTCAAAAGGATGCGTATCACGTATATCCTGGATGAAAATATCAGTAAATTTCTCATATAAACGAAATGTATCCACAGTATTCGGTTCCATTCCTCTGGCACGCATCAGCTGGGCTGCAGGCCCGCTCACGGGCATATCCCCGATGAAGGGACTGATCGCGATAACGCGTGCACCTTCCAGCGCTTCGGGCACACCTTTGCACTCGAGGATGGGGAGAATGCTGGTAATGGGGTTGCTCGGACCTATGATGACGGCGTCGCTGTCCATGAGTGCCTTCTTCACCTCAGGTGTTGCCACCGGGGGAACTGCAGGTTCCCGCACCACTTCTTCAATCGGAAGAGTCCCCCGGTGCTTCACCCAGTATTCCTGGAAATGGATAAGCCGGCCCCCTGTCCGGATGTGTGTTGTTACCACGGTATCGGTCATGGGAAGGACGCAGGCCTTCACGCCGAGCGCCTTTGAGAGTGTCATCGTCGCTTCCGTAAGGGTTGCACCGTTGCGGAGGAGCTCGCCACGGGCGATATTCGTGGCCCGGTCCCGGTCGCCGAGGGCGATGAATTCATCCACTCCAAGCCGGATGAGCTGTTCGTGGGTTACAAAGGTATCTCCCTTTATTCCCCACCATGTGTCGGTGTTCAAATCCCCGGAGAAGAGGTACATCACCGTATCGATGTCAGGAGAAAGATGACTTCCGCCGGTCCAGATGTCCTCGGCGGTGTTTACCACGACAGAGATCTCTTCGTCGTCAAGAAATCTCCTCATGCCCCTGATAAGCTTCGGAGTGCCGGTCCCGCCGGAAAGGAAGGTTATCATCACTCAATACTTTTATCACCTCTATATCAAGATTCTTTACTATTCTGATGAAAATCATCAAGGATCCGGTCCACGGGTATATCGAGGTCGAGGATTGTATTCTGCCGCTTCTTGATTCACCCCTCCTCCAGCGGCTCAGGTACATCAAGCAGCTTGGTTTTTCGTATCTTGTGTATCCCGGGGCAAACCATACACGGTTCGAGCACTCGCTCGGGACTATGTATCTTGCTGACGTGATGTGCCGCCAGCTTGATCTCGGGCCTGAGGACCACCGGCTTGTCGTGGCAGCAGCGCTTCTCCATGATGTCGGGCACGGGCCTTTTTCGCACTCCGTCGAGCCTGCCATGGAGGAGTTCTGTCACCGGTCGCACCACGATATAACCCCGGTGCTTCAGGATGATGTTATTCCGGACATCCTCGATGAACAGGGTATTCCGGTTGACGAGGTTACCGGCCTCATCCAGGGCACCCATCCGCTCTCGGGCATCATCCATGGAGAACTGGATGTGGACCGGATGGACTACCTCCTGCGGGATGCCCACTATACCGGTGCACCATACGGCACCGTGGACGCTCACCGGCTGATACGCAGTACAATCCTGGCTGAAGGAACCGTCGTATTGCACGAGAGTGGTATCAATGCAGCAGAATCGCTGCTTATTGCCCGTACACTGATGAGGCCTGCCGTTTATTTCCACCATGTAAGCAGGATAGCGGAGATGATGTTTCACCAGGCGGTTTATTCACACGTGATGGAGAGCAGTCCGGGAACGGCAGAAAAACTGATGAAAAAAGATGATGCGGAGTGCATGCATGAACTCTCCGGTTCAGCATCTCCCGTGGCTGTCGCGATGGCAGACATGATTTATAACAGGAGGATGTACAAACGGGCCCTCTACATCGGTCAGGAACAGGTCAACGCCGCAGCAGTGTCAGCGGACTGCAACAATGAAAAAATGAGGCTGCTTGCGGCAGGCATTGCAGAGCATGCGGGTCTTGAACCGCACGAAGTACTTGTCGATATCCCCCGTTTTCCCGGGGATATGTCAATTCACGTGCAGGTAAAGAACCAGCACCGGTTCCTTGGTCTTGAGGAAGTTTCACCCCTGCTACATACGTTAAATGAGACGCGTAGAGGCCAGTGGAGGCTTGGAGTCTATACCCTGCCGGAGTACCGTACAAAAGTCGGTGCTGCCGCACGGGAAGTCATCCGGATAAAGCCGTTTACAATGCAGGATACGCTCCAGTGCTGGGAACGCACCTGAAAAAACAACCCGGGGAATCAGGGGCAGCTGCATATCACTCTCCTCCCCGAATTTAAAAACAAAAATTTATGAGCGATAAAACAAAACTCACAGCGAGGGGGATTTTGTGCTGGAATACTGGATTGTCGTAACAACAGGAGTTATCATAATAATTGCCGCCCTGTGCGTTACGTATGTTCTGACGCAGGGCCGCGAACTGACACTTGTCAGGAACAGGTATAAACTCAAAGTCTACGAGGAGCTGTTTCATGCCATTACCGAATTAAATGTCGCAGGTGATGACGGGTACAAGCTCGACCGGGCAAAGATGCACCTCGCCTACACCCTGAACAGGTTGAATATCGTGGCTGGCAAAGAGGTCCTGAAGCACGTGAACGAACTGCTCGATTTTTTAAACGAGTGCCAGGACAGTGATTACGAGGTGCTCAAGCAGCTGAATATCCTGAATAATATTGTCAGGGCAGTACGAAAAGACCTCGATCCCGCCGGCGCAAAAAAACTCGAGGAATCACAATTCCGGTTCAGGTTCTATTCACCGCCGAGAGTGTGATCATCTCTGTTTCCCGGGCCCAGTTGAAATCCTTATATCAATACATCAGCAGGAACAGTGAGGGAAGGGTGTCCCATGTGTATGCCTGAAGGAACACCAGTATAATGGGATTTAAAACGGGCATTTTCAGCATCCGGGTGTGAACTCCCTTTTCATATATGTTTAAAAGAGCCTTCATTTTCCAAAAAAAAGCAGGGAGACCGGTCCCTGTCGTATTACCGGGGCGCTACCACGGCCGGGCATTTGCTGCCGGAGGGTCAGTACAGTGAGTACGGCCCGGGACATCCTGTCCGCGATATAATCCTTTATGATGGTGTTTCCTCACCCCGGTTTCATAATTCACCCCGGTGCAGGATATCCCTGGTACGGGCACCGGTCCCAATCATTCATTTCAATGATTATTTATCATTTCACGTAAATAACAATGGAATAGTGTAATTGTTGCATGCATCAGCGGACCGTTTTCGTATTTTTTATACTCTTTTCCGCCGTCTTTTTCTGTCCGGGGGTGTCAGGGAATAGTGCAGCTGCAGCACCGGACTCTTTTCACCAGGATGCGCACGATTTTTTAATATCCCTTGACCGGCCGGGTTTGCCGTTTGCATCCGTTTCATCAGGCATGATTGCAGATTTAAGGGATTCTACGGGTATTACATCCTCGATGGAAGATATTCTCAGGGCCGCAGGAAACAGTTCAGGAAACGACTTTTTTTCGCTGCCCGATGCAGGAGAGACAGGTACAGCATTTCTTCAGGCAGGGGTCCCTGAGGATATATCCGTGTCAGTAACTGCTATCCCGGCCGGGTCGTCTTCATCAGCATCTGCCGGACCTGTGGCACCGGTGACCAGAAAGTCAGGGACGTATGACCTGCAGGTTATTTCCTGGCTCGTCGGTATGGTGAGTGCCGTCCTTATCCTCGCAACACTCGTTGTCATGCGATACGGGTCGCGGGCGTTCGTGAGCGGACCGGGCCCGGTGAAACGGATGCCATACACGGGAAAAGCTGCGTTGAACAGGAGACTTTCAGCAGTTCTTACCCAGGGGACATCGATTCGCCCTGCCGTCTTCGAGGCGGCCCTTGATATTGCACAGGATCTGGCACGTGAAGGGCGGGAAGGAAAACCGGTCGGTACCGCACTCGTTGTCGGGGATGCTGCACACGTAATGGAACGATCCCGCCAGCTTATCCTCAACCCGTTCGAGGGACATCCACCCTCAGAGAAGATGGTGACAGACCAGGCATTCAGGGAAAATATCAAGGAATTTTCAAGGATCGACGGAATATTCGTGATAAGCGATGAAGGGGTGGCCGAAGCCGCCGGGAGGCTTATCACGATCGATACCGGCGGGGTCAGCCTCCCGAAGGGGCTCGGGACACGACATACGTCGGTCGCTGCACTCACGCGGGAGACCCGCTCGGTCGGGATCGTTGTCTCATCGAGTGGCGGGACTATCAGGATAGTGAAAAACGGGGTGGTGCTTCAGACAATTCATCCCTTGTAAACGGGTGTTCAAGAGAATGCCCGGCTGGAATCTCCCGTTTGTTCTCCGTGTGGTAAATTAATCCCGCTCAGTTCTTTTATTAGATCAAAAGCCCAATGAATGCTCAACAGAGGCCGGAGCCGCACCAGATCTGTCATGGTTTCAGATCACGTTCCCGGACCATTTGGGTGAAAGTCATGCGCACATTTATCGAACAGATGAGGGAGTACGGGGAGGTCACCGATATCGATGAGCCCTGTAACGAGGAGTTTTCCGCCCCTAAAATGGCAAGTAAGACCAATAAAATCCTTTTTTTCCATAATATCGGCGGTGCACGCGCAGTCATGAATGTCACGGCGACTCGTGCGTCTCTTGCAAAGGCCATCGCGATTGATGAAAGTGAAATTGTCAGCAGACTGTCACAGGCAGGATACCACGGAGATGTGGTGAGGGACGGCACGGTCCGGTGCACGACACCTGACCTTTCGAAAATCCCGGTAATGAAACATTTTCCAAAGGATGCAGGCGCGTATATCACGGCGGGAATTGTCTTTTCAAAATATAACGACGTTGAAAATGCCTCTATCCATCGCATGCTCTGTCTTGATGAAAAACGCGTTGCTGCGCGCCTGGTTGAAGGGCGTCACACTCATACGCTTCTGAAGACCGCCCTCGCACATGGTGACCGACTTCCGGTGGCGGTGGCGATCGGGGTGCACCCGGCAGTCACGTTTGCCAGTTGCACGAGAGTGCCGGCAGGAAAAGAGCTTGCATATGCGGCTGAACTTCTCGGTGGCGAGATCCGGGTCAGTAGATGTTCGAACGGTGTGATCGTTCCCGACGCCGAGATCATTCTCGAGGGGTACATCGGCAGTGAGTGCACGCCTGAAGGGCCGTTCGTGGATATCTCCGGGACATATGATGTAATCCGGAGTCAGCCGGTCATTGAATTTACAGGGATGCACCTGAAACCCGGGTGTATCTACCACGGGATCCTGCCTGGCGGAAACGAGCACAAGATACTGATGGGTGCACCCTACGAACCGACAATCTTCCGGGCAGTGGCGGGTGTGACCCAGGTCCGGAACGTGGTGCTGACGACCGGCGGCTGCGGGTATTTCCATGCGGTCGTGCAAATCCGCAAAAACACGCAGGGAGATGCAAAAAACGCGATAATGGCGGCATTCGCAGCGCACACGTCCCTGAAACACGTTATCGTAGTTGATGAGGACATCGATCCGACGAACCCGGAAGATGTCGAATTTGCCATTGCAACCCGTGTCAGGGGTGACCGGGACGTCATGGTCATCACCGGTGCGAGGGGTTCGTCGCTCGATCCGTGCCAGGCCGAAGACGGAACGAATGTCAAGGTCGGGGTCGATGCCACAATGGTCATGGGCCGCGAAAAGGAATTTGTCAGGGCCGGGTGGGACTGAACGTGCACCTCGATAAAGACGATGAACTGATACTCTCGGGCGAATACGGCGAGACAAAGGCGAAGATGATGGAGATCCTCTTCGCGCTCGGGAAGGTCTTTGGAGCAGAGCGGATGGTTCCGATCCGGAGTGCACAGGTAAGCGGGGCGTCTTACAAGACCATCGGTGAATGGGGTCTTAAATGGCTTCAGAGCCTTGAGGCAAGGGTGGTGGTGCCGACCGTCCTCAACCCGGTTGGGATGGACAGGATGCGCTGGAGAGAGATGGGGATCGGGTATTCGTTCGCACAGAAGCAACAGGAGGTAATCGATGCCTATGTGCGCCTCGGTGTGAAGATGGAGTGTACCTGTACACCATATTACCTTCATATCACCAGCTACGGTGATCACCTTTCATGGTCTGAATCGTCAGCTGTCGCATACGCGAACTCGGTCATCGGTGCCCGTACAAACCGGGAGGGGGGCCCTAGTGCACTTGCTGCGGCCATCATCGGAAAAACCCCTGAATTCGGGCTGCACCTTGTAAAAAACCGGCAGCCGCAGGTGGTAATCGAGGTAAGCGGGATGGAAACCGAACACGAGACCGCCTGTTACGGGGCGCTCGGGTATCATGCCGGGAAATGTGTCGGGAATAAAATACCGGTGTTTTCCGGGATACGGCCGAAGCGAGACCATTTAAAGGCGATGGGAGCTGCAATGGCTGCAACAGGAGCGGTCGCACTCTTTCATGTGGATGGGATCACCCCCGAATCCCGTATTTTTAAGTACGACGTATCCGGTCTCGAGAAGATCTCAGTGGACCGGGCCGATATCATGACGATCTTTGAGGACGTGCCGGTTGATGCAGTCGCGATCGGGTGTCCCCACTGCTCACCCGAAGAGCTCTCACAGATTGCAGATCTCCTCTCAGGCAGGACTGTGAAAATTCCGTTCTATGTCTTTGCCTCACGGGGTGTCATTGAGAAATATCCCGATGCAGTGGCACGAATCGAGAAGAGCGGAGCCCGTGTCTATGCTGATACCTGCATGGTGGTCTCCCCTGCCATGGAACAGTACCAGACCATTATGGTCAGCAGCGGGAAGGCATTTGCGTATGTTCCGAACATGTGCGGGGCGGCGGTGCGGATCGGGACGCTTGAAGAGTGTATTGACGCGGCAGCACGATAGAAAAAATATTAAAAACCGGTCTTATTTTTTATTTTACAATCAGGATTGGGGGATCAATAAGGCCTGCAACCTGCTCTGAGAGGGCGCCGGTGTGCGACTTGCCTGATTTACCATATGCACCCATGACAATCAGGGAATAATCCCCGTTATTCGCTTCTTTTATCACTTCGTCACTGACGGATCCCTCGACAATTTTGGTTGAACAGCGGACATCCTGTCGCGTATAATGGGTGATGAGCTCGTTCATTTCGCTGTTAATGCTCTTTCGCATGTCTCTCCATATCTTTTCCTCGTGATCTTTGATGAGGTGACAGAGATCGCTCTGCGCACAGAAATTAAAGGCAAGCGCCCGGGCCTCGTTCCTGTCGAGCACTGAGAAGAAGACAACGTCTGCATCTTTCTTTTTTGCAATCTGCACTGCATGGAGGGCACATTTCTGGCTCCATGTCGATCCGTCAAGTAATACCAGTATCTTCATTCCTACACACCCACGAATTTTACCCAGAGTATCATAGTTCCGACTGCAACCGTGACCATAAGGATCACCATACCAACTTTGAGGAACTCAATGAATGATATTTTTATTCTGTTCCGGTCGGCGATCCCGAGCACCACGACATTGGCGGAAGCACCAATGGCAGAGCCGTTCCCGCCGAGGCATGCGCCAAGGCTCAGCGCCCACCACAGGGGGTAGATATCCATCGAGCCACTCATCCCGTTGATGAGCGGGATGAGGGTCGCGGTGAGGGGGATGTTGTCAACGATTGCTGATGCGAATGCGGCAAACCATGCGATAATCAGCATCGCTTCTCCGGTTGAGCTGACATTGCTGACCACGAAGGTGGCGAGGGACGCAATCACCCCTGTCTCTACAAGGGCCCCTACCACAATAAATAGCCCGCCAAAGAAGAAAAGTGCTGGCCATTCGATCTTCTCGAGGATGGCCTCGGGGGACTGGCGTGTCCAGAGAAGGATCAGGGATGCCCCGATAATTGCCACGACGGCAGGCTCAAGGCCGATTGAACTGTGAATGAAAAAGAGCCCGATGACAAGGAGTATGACGATGACTGACTTGCGGAACAGGGCAGGATCTTTTATTGCCGCTTTTTCATCCAGGTTTTTGAGGATGTCGTGGATCTGTTCCCTCCTTTCCGGGCTGACTTTGAGCCCGCGCCCGTAAAACGCATAGAGCATCAGCATGACAATGAGCATGTCGATGACGACAATCGGCCCCATATTAATGATAAATTCATTAAAGCTTAAGTTTGCAGCAGACCCTATCATGATGTTCGGCGGATCGCCGATGAGGGTTGCGGTACCGCCGATATTGGATGCAAAAATTTCTGAGAGCAGGAAGGGTATGGGGTTTAATTCCATTAGTTCCGCGAGGTAGATGAGCATAGGGGTGATGAGCAGCACGGTCGTGACATTATCGAGAAACGCACTAACGACAGCGGTAAGCAGGGAAAATAATATCAGCACCTTTATCGGGCTTCCGTGTGCGAATTTTGCAGTAATAATTGCAATATACTCAAAAAGTCCGCTCAGGCGTGCAGTATTGACGATAATCATCATACCCATGAGTAAAAAGATCGTGCCGAGGTCCAGGTATTCCGGGATCTTGTCCCACGGGACGATCTGGAGGGCAACGATGATGGATGCCCCGACAAGGGCGGCGACGGTCCGGTGGATCCGTTCATCGATGATGAGGGCATAGGTGAACAGGAATACGGCAATAGCGATGAATTCAACTGGAATCATGGTAGTTATCTCTCCCGTCTGCCTGTCAGTATATGATTACCGGGCAGGCCGTGACCTGCTTAATTCTGAAAACGGCTGGGCTGGCAGGGAACTGTTCTCCTGTTACCATTCCGAATTTTTTTCCTATTGCCATGAGGTCGTGATTTCCGGCAAGCGCGATAGCAGTATCACCTTTTACCCCGGCCTGCATCCTTGCAGTTCCGGCTACACCCGCATCGGTAAAAAGGTCACGTGCACGCCTGAGGAACCCCCCGGCAAGCGCCTCCTCTTTTTTCCGGAACATCTCTTCCGCATCATTTCCAAGTCCGTCTGCTATCAGACGGATTGCCTCTTCATCAATGATATACACAATCTCGACAGGGGCATCGTAGACGGCAATAATTGCGGGAATATTCGCGGGGATGGCCGGAGAAAAATAATCAAGCGGTATGAAAACGGAATCAACCGGCTTTATCACAAAATCTTCGCGTGCCGGAAAAAAATCTGCATATTCCTTCAGGACATCGTCATACCGTGTCCCGGCAACATCGGTAAATTTCCGCCGGATAAGGGAGTGGTAATAACCCATTGTATCACTGCAAAAGCTTATCTATAGGCGTCACCGCTCTTTGGTCATAATGATATCTTCATTCTGCCGCCAGATAAAGAAATAAAAGCAATTTAAACCGTCGAAAAGGAAAGCACGCGTGTTGTGGCCGATGTGCCCGAAAGAGTTTTTCGTGGGACACGTTATGCATAGTGAGCAGCCGGCAGCTCCGAAGGATCCAGCAGGTATAAATCCGTTTTAGACCCCATACCACTTCTATGGCATTTGCTGATCTTAAGATGGGAAAATATTCCCGGTTCAAACCCTATATTCTGGGCATTCTTATCCTCATCGCTCTCATCCTTGAGATCATGGTCCACTGGGTCTACCGGGTGGATATCGTTTACTCCCATTTCTTTTATATCCCGGTTATTATCGGCGCAGTCTGGTATGGTGTGCGGGCAGTAGGAATCGCCCTTTTCCTTGGTGCGATGCTTATTATCGGAGTGTTCCATGTCAGCGGATCTGTGGGGTTTGCCGCCCTGGCACGGGTGGCGGTATTTGTTGTGGTAGCCCTTGTTATCGGGCTTATCACCGACCATATGCGCAGGGACCGCGACCGCCTGATCAATGAGGTGACTGATGCGGCACTCCAGTCAGGGATTTCCCCGGCAGGGATCTTCGGCAACATAGGGGAATTCCGGAGCAGGGTGCTCTCGTCTGCAAATGTGAACAAGATGAAAAGTGAGGGAAATGTCAGGGGACTCATCAAATCGCTTTGGAATAAGGACGTGGGAGTTCAGTATGATGCCGTCGAGGCCCTCGGTGAACTTCGCGACCCCGGGGGGGTCGACCCACTGATAAAAGCCCTCGTGGAAGACCAGTACAGCGGAATACGGTGGAAGGCAGCAGAGGCGCTTTCAAAAATCGGTGAACCGGCTGTCGTCCCGCTTATTGGAGTGTTACAGCACCCGGATGATGACGTGCGGTGGAAGGCGGCAATCGCACTTGGCGAGATCGGGGATGAACGTGCAGTTGATCCCCTTATCGCCGTATTAAAGGACAAGGACCGGTTCGTAAAATCACGGGCTGCATATGCCCTCGGTCTTATCGGTGAACCTGCGGTGCCACCCCTAATCTGGGCCCTGGGAGAAGGAGACGATGACCTTCGCCGGGGTGCTGCAATAGCGCTCGGAAATATACGGGACCCCCGCTCTGTCCCGATACTTATCAGGGCAATTGGCGATCCGGATGAAAACGTGAAAGTTGAAGCGATTTCGGCATTGTCAGGTATGGGTGAGACTGCAGTGGGGCCGCTCCTGGAATTTTTGAAATACGCCAACGATAACGATAAAAAGGAGGTCGTCACCGCTCTAGGCGAACTGGGGGATTCGGATGCAGTCGAGCCGCTGATGCAGATGCTTGAAACTGCAGACGATGAAACCAGGGGACTCATCATCACTGCACTGTGTGAGATTGGCGGCCCGTCAGTGAAAGCCCTTGTTAAAGGAATGAAAAGGAAAGACCCTCGTGTCTCCGGTGACCAGGAAAATGCATGATTTTCGGTGTCCTAAAAAAATCATTCTTTACGGCTTAGTTGAATCCCTCCCGGTCCATTCGTTATTCCTGCCGATCGAAAGGGTTGAGGATATAAACAGGGCATAATTGACCTGATTTTAAAAAAATGAGGCTTTGTTGAAATGCTTAATTCCGGTATCATGTTCGATCTGTTTTTCTGACAGGAGGGGTTTTACCCCTCCCTGCCCCACCCCCGGGGATGTCCTGCGGGCAGTGTTGACCGGGACCTTACAATCTCTTATAAGAACATGAGCCACGGTCCTTATCGCAGTATGGGGGTGCACACATACGATCATGGGCATCGGCCCCGGGAGTGTCCCGAAGTGGAGTGCGGCGAAAGAGGAATAGTGAGAGTACCGGAAGGGTTTCAATAAAGCCAAAAAAGATAAAAATCAGCGTCTTTGCAGTGATATCAATTTTCTATTATATTTTCAAGGAAGATTCATCAGTGCGATAATCGATCTGCAGGCAGGAGGGGGCAACCGGGAGAGCCATACCACACGGATACCATATTTTATCCGGATCCGGTGATGATTTCAACGGGCCGGTTATTCCACATCATTTTTCGAAAACCCCGGTCCTGGCGGCATAACTATATTTTCCCTGCATCACAATTCTCTTTCGTGTTTGGTGAGTACGACTACTCATTCCGGTTCGAATCCCCGGAAATCGTCGCCGGAATAACTAAATCCGGAAATTTTGTAGTATATGAGAGAAAGTCCCCGGATGAGTCTGTAAGGAAAGTGATAGGCAGCAGTGCCGGAAAGGTGATCGTAAACCCGGTGGAGCCGGTCAACCTTCCACAGGAAATAACCCGGTTCCTTGAGATCCATTTCACTCCGGTCGTGCTCGCGCCGGAGTCGGAAAACCAGATTTATGTAAAATTCCCGGTTGAAATAGCGGTTTTTCTTGAGTCAAAGGGGAATTACGATGTACTTGATATATTTTCCCTGAACCGCCCGAAATATGCACTGTACGGGCCACCCGACCAGGGCGTAATTACACGGCATTTCGAAAGCGAGGTATTTGACGATATTCCTGAAACGGATGCCTGCCGGGAGGGTGTGATGGAACTGACCATACGGAACCTGACACGCGGCTGGATCGAGGTCTCAAGAGTCGTCTTTGAAAATACCGGGATATACATTTATTATGGAGACTGCGTCTCGATGGTCGGACAGATGGATATCTTCTCAAAAACAAACGCAGAAACAAAAACCCTTGCATGTCCCTTACGGCAGGGAATGAACCCGGCCATTCCCCTTTTCACCGCAAGAAAAAGCCTGATACCTGAAAATTTAACGTTCCTTATGGAATTTGGAGTGGGTGAGTGACCATGATCACGCTGGATACCGTGATTTATAACGATGTCGTTGTCATGGACCTGATCATCTTCGTCGCGTGGGTCACCGGGGCGCTAGTCCTGGCAAAAATTCTCGCGATCTACATGAAAAGGTCATTTAGTGACCGGATATCAAAGCCGGAACTGGACAAGCTTCTCAAGGTCATCCAGGTCATGCTTATCCTTATCGCGATTTACTTCGGTTTTCCACGTATCGAGGTAAACCTCTCGGAAATTATCCTCGTCGGGGGAACTGCAAGCCTGATCATTGCATTTGCCTCGCAGAAACTTGTATCTAATTTTGGTTCAGGACTTTTCCTGCTTATTGAACGACCGGTAAAAATTGGGGACAATATCTCCATCGGTGATGTTTCAGGAAATGTGGAGGAGATCAGGATCCTCTCAACGATTATCCGGACCTATGAAGGCATCTATATCCGTGTCCCGAACGAGAAGGTCTTTTCATCAGATATTACAAATTACGTGGCGAATGCGGCCCGCAGGTTCCAGTATGTGATAGGGATAAGTTATCGCGACGATGCGGAAAAGGCAATAGGGATTATATCAGATCTCCTTGAAAAGCATCCCTATGTACTCAGGCATCCTGAACCGTCGCTCTTTGTATCAGAGCTCGCAGAATCAAGCGTGAATATTACTGTATATATATGGGCGCCGTCTGCGACGTGGTGGTCGGTAAAGACTGAAATGCTCTGGAAGATCAAGGCGGCGCTTGAAGAGAATGGAATAGAGATCCCGTTCCCGCAGAGAGTAATTTCCTTTTCAGGTGAAAATCTGCCCGATCCCGGGAAAACCGCATACAAAGCAGAATAATAATAGATTACAGCGTCAAAAGAGGAAAAAGATGGAAAAATCACCAGACACGGTTTCAGGATATATTGCTGCGCTTGAACACGGGGACCTTGAAAAACGGCGTGCTGCAACACGCCATCTGGCGGATATCGGTGAAGCCGCGCTGCCGGCGCTAATTAAACTGATGCAGGAGACGGAAAGCAACGATGTCCGCTGGTATTGCGCACGTGCTCTTTCCCTGATGGGCAGGCCTGCTGCCGGCCCGCTCCTGTCAGCGATGAAATCAGATAATAACCCGGCATTTCGAAAATACGCGGCCGCCTGTCTCGGTGCAATGGGAGAGAAGGCCATCGATCCACTGATAGAGGCGATGAAGGATGCGGACCCCGGCCTGAGAGGGTTTCTTGCCCTTGCCCTCTGCAGGATCGGGACGCCTGCGATTGAACCCCTGAAAAAAGCCATGGATGATGCGGATCCGACGTTTGCTGAATGTGCGTCGCTCACACTCTGGAAGATGGGGGAAGAAGGCGTCCAGGCGATGGCTGATATGGTCCGGAAGGAGGATTGAGGCGGCTTTCCTCTCTTTTTCATTCTTATAATATGTGGACATTACCGCATTTACCGGGAATACGATAACTTTTTTGAAGGGTTTTACCTGGATCACGCGGCATTTCGTTCTGCCAGGTTGCCGGCAGGGGCCGTGCTGTTTTAAAATCAGGTACTTCTTCATGCCCGGTCCCCTGCCGGACCGGAGATCAGGCAACCCGCCGTGCGTATCCCGGGTGGATATCCTGCACCAGTGCTGAAATCCCAAACGATAAATCCGCACATGACGATGAAATTGCAATGATGCAGACCTCCCCCGAGATGCAGGAATACCTTGACCTGCTGCAGAAGGAGCTTTTCCGGGCACTGGAGGTCGCAGGGAAGGCACGGGCGGTGGGAATAGACCCCCGCACCACTGTCGAGATACCGGTAGCGAACGACCTCGCCGACAGGGTGGAAGCGCTGCTCGGGATAAAGGGGGTTGCGGCACGGCTCCGTGAGCTCGAGGCAGAGATGTCACGCGAAGAAGTAGCCCTCCGCATCGGCGATGATTTTGTCCAGCGTGCTTTCGGCGAGACGACCCGGGAAGAGATACTTGATCATGCCATCAGGACGGCAATGGCTCTGCTCACGGAGGGCGTGGTCGCAGCCCCTACCGAGGGGATAGCAAAGATTGGCACCGGGAAAAACGACGACGGGAGCGAATATCTGAGAATCTATTATGCCGGCCCGATCAGGAGTGCCGGTGGGACAGCACAGGCACTCTCGGTCCTTGTGGGGGACTATGTGCGCAGGGCACTCGGGATGAACCGCTATATCCCGCGTGAAGAAGAAGTTGAGCGTTATATCGAGGAGATACGCCAGTACAACACCATCATGAACCTGCAGTACCTCCCGAGTGAGAAGGAGATCAGGCTGATCGTGAAG
The DNA here is from genome assembly GCA_002503825.1 of Methanoregulaceae archaeon UBA467. GTDB lineage: Archaea > Halobacteriota > Methanomicrobia > Methanomicrobiales > Methanospirillaceae > UBA467. The sequence continues at coordinate 420,024 of DASP01000005.1, read as the reverse complement.
AACTGCCCTGTCTGTATCGATGGTGAAGGGACCGAGCAGGAAGAGGTGAGCGGGTACCGGAACCTCGAGCGGGTCGAGACCAACACGGTGCGGGGTGGAATGGCCCTCGTCCTTGCAGAGGGTCTCGCACTCAAGGCGCCAAAAGTCCAGAAGAATGTCAGAAAAATGAAGATGGACGGCTGGGACTGGCTCGATGAACTGATCGGCGGTGCTGCAAAAGGTGATAAGGATGATGAAGGCGGCGGTATAAAGCCAAAAGACAAGTACTTGCGTGACCTGATCGGCGGCCGCCCGGTCTTCTCCTACCCCATGCGCAAGGGCGGGTTCAGGCTCAGGTATGGAAGGTCCCGGAACACCGGGTTTGCCGCGGCCGGTATCAACCCGTCGACCATGCATATCCTCGGGGACTTTCTTGCCGTCGGGACCCAGATGAAGACCGAACGCCCGGGAAAAGCGGCAGGAATTGTCCCGGTCGACACGATCGAGGGACCGACGGTCCGGCTCACAAACGGGGATGTGCTGCGAATCGACGATGCGGATACCGCACGTGAACTTAATCCACAAATCGAGCGGATCATCGATATCGGCGAGATACTGATCAGTTTTGGTGAATTCCTCGAGAATAACCACCCCCTCATGCCACCTGTATACTGCGAGGAATGGTGGCGGCTTGAAGGCGGGACAACCACTCCAAAGAACGAGATGGAAGCAGTCTCGCTCTGTTTCGAGGGTGTCCCGCTGCACCCTGCCTATACCAGTCTCTGGGACGATATTACCTGTGAACAGATCGGTCAGCTGGCAGCATTTATTGAAGAAAAAGGAGAGATCAGCCACGATATCCTTGTTCTCCCGAATGATCCCGGAATAAAAGGGACCCTTGAAGAGATCCTCCTCCCGCACCGGGTGAGGGAAGGCATGATCTGTATCAGCGATTACCTTGTCCTCCTTGCATGCACCGGCCTCGACCTGACGCTGAAGCGAAGGGCCCAGTGGGAGGACGCACCAGGTGACGACCCGATGGCGCTCGTTATGCACCTCTCCGGTTTTACTATCCGTTCCCGTGCCGGCACCCGTATCGGGGGGAGGATGGGAAGGCCGGGCAAGTCAAAACCCCGCAAGATGAACCCTCCGCCGCACTCGCTCTTCCCGCTTGGCGAAGCAGGAGGAACACGCCGGTCATTCCAGGAAGCCTCAAACCACAGTGCGCAGGCAAACATGGACGGCGGGGTGATCACCATCGAGACCGGAAAACGGCGATGCCCGGGCTGTGGTGCGATTACTTACAGGAACCGGTGCGAATGCGGGAGCCATACCGATCCGGTCTATTCCTGCCCGCGGTGTAAGCGGGAGACGGAGGATGCGTTCTGTCCGGGATGTAATGTCTCCACGGTTTGTACCCAGACTGTTTCACTCAACGTCAGGAATGAGTATGCAAAGGCAATCGAGCGACTTAGCATCCGTGAAAATGCAGTGAGCCTTGTAAAGGGCGTAAAGGGTCTCATTTCACGGGAACGGACGATCGAGGAGATCGACAAGGGGATCCTCCGGGCCTCCCACGAACTTTTTGTCTTCAAGGACGGGACGGTCCGGTACGATATGATCGATCTTCCCCTGACCCATATCAGGCCGGCAGAGATCGGGGTAACCCCGGAACGGCTGAATGAACTCGGCTATCTCCATGATATCGACGGAAAGCCGCTCGTTCACAGCGATCAGGTACTTGAACTCAAGCCGCAGGATATTCTCGTATCCGAGTCCTGCGGCGAGTACATGGTCAACGTGGCCCGGTTCATGGATGAGCTGCTTGAGAAATGCTACGGCCTGGAGCCGTTTTACCGGGTTGAGAAAAAGACAGACCTTATCGGGCATCTCGTCATCGGGCTTGCACCGCATACCAGTGCCGGGGTGCTTGCAAGGCTTATCGGGTATTCAAAGGCAAATGTCGGGTACGCTCATCCGTTCTTCCACGCTGCAAAAAGGCGGAACTGCTTCCACGGGGATACCGAAATCGAGGTCACTGACGGCCGTAACTGGACAAAATTGCCGATAAAACAATTCGTACTTGAAAATTTCGATATCAGCACTCCCGGCATCGACCGGCTCGGGACGTATTATTCCGACCCGCAGGCAGGGTATCTCGTCCGTACCGTTGACACGTCAGGGAAACACCACCTGCGGAAGATCACCTCGGTATCGATCCATAAAGCGCCTGAACATCTCATACGGTTCGAGACACAGCAGGGCAGGGTGATTGCGGTAACGCCCGACCATGCAATGCTCGTCTGGGACCTCTGCTACCTGCGAAAGATCAGGGCGCTTGAAGTGAAGGAAGGAGACCCGGTGCCGGTCATGGCAGGGATGAATGTCCTTACCGACCATATCAGGCACCGTGATATCGTTCCCTGCCCGGACGAACGGGTCTATTGTGTCACGGTTGCCGAAGACCACACCCTGCTTGCAGACGGGATCTTCACCGGGCAGTGCGACGGCGACGAGGACTGCATCATGCTGCTTCTTGACGGGCTGATCAACTTTTCACGTTCGTTCCTCCCTGAAACAAGGGGCGGGTCGATGGATGCACCGCTTGTGCTGACCTCGCGTATCGATCCTGCCGAGATTGACAAGGAGAGCCACAACCTCGATGTCGGCAGCAGCTATCCGCTCGGGCTGTACGAGGCCGCCATGAAGTATAGCCATCCAAGGGACGTGGAGCATATGGTGGACCGGGTGGAGCGCAGGCTTGGCACTCCCGGGCAGCAGGAGGGCTTTCGCTTTACACACGACACCGCCGATATCTCGGCAGGCCCGCTCGAATCGACATACACACAGCTCAAGACAATGATCGAGAAACTGGATGCGGAGCTGAAGCTGGCAGAGATGATCAGGGCGGTCGATGCCGATGACGTTGCCGAGCGGGTGCTGACCACGCATTTTATCCGTGACCTCATGGGGAATTTAAGCGCTTTTTCAAAGCAGAAATTCAGGTGCACGAAATGCAACACCAGTTATCGCAGGATGCCGCTCGCCGGGAAATGCACCCGCTGCGGTGGCAATATCATCCCGACGGTACACGAGGGTTCGGTCAAAAAATACCTTGAAATGTCGAAGAACATGTGCGAAAAGTACGACGTTTCAGAGTATACTAAGCAAAGGGTAAAGGTGATCGATATGGCGATCGAGTCAACCTTTGGCGAGGAAAAATCACAGCAGCTCGGACTTGCCGACTTTATGTGAAAAATAATTGAACCTGGGCCTGCATTACGTTTTTACCTGTTGTTTGCTGAATTTTCCACTGGAAACAGTTCCGTTGTTTTTTTATGTCTGAACGATTTTGTTGCAGGAGGAATTTATATGATCTTTCCGGGGAGGGTGAATTTTCAGCACGGTGACGTGGTACTATGCCATCTGTATCTGCCGTTGATATTTTGCCCTCGTAGCGATAAACCAGATACACAATGTACGATCTCGTCCGCCTGCGGGAGCAGTTTCCCGTCCTTTCGACATGCATCTATCTCGACAGCGCCTCAACGAGCCAGACCCCCAGTTGTGCGGTTGAGGCAATGTGCGGGTATTTTTACGAGTATGCTGCAAATCACGGGAGGGGAGCGCACCACCTGGCCCGCCGCACGACTGAAGAGTTCGAAAAGACGCGGGGAATACTGGGAGAGTTCCTCGGTGTACCGGAAGGGAACCTGGTCTTTACGAAGAACACGACCGATTCCATCAACATGGTTGCCCATGGTTTCTGCTGGAACGAAGGCGACGAGGTTATCACTTCCAGCCTCGAGCACCATGCCAACTACCTGCCGTGGCTTGTACTCGGCGGGAAAGGCGTTTCAATGAAGGTACTCCCCCACGAAAACGGGATTATTACCCCGGATTCCCTGCAGGAGATGATATCGTCACGGACGAAGATGGTGGCAGTGACGCATATGCCCAATGTGCTCGGCACGCTGCAGCCCGTCGACGAACTCGCGGCGATCGCCCACGACAACGGGGCGAAGATCCTCATCGACGCGGCCCAGTCGGTCGGGCATATCCCGTTCGACAGCACCACGTTCGATTATCTTGCCATACCTGGTCACAAGGGGCTCCTCGGGCCGCAGGGGACCGGGGCCCTGTACGCTGCCGACTGGGAGACGCTCTCGATTGCATGTCACGGGGGCGGTATTGTCGAAAACGTGTACCGTGATTCATTCGAACTGCTCCCGCCGCCGGCATGCTTCGAGCCCGGCACCCCGAACATCCCCGGGGTAATCGGCCTCGGGCGGGCGATCAGGCTCGTGGAAGAGCTCGGCGTTGAGACAATTCACTCCCACGAGGTCGCCCTTGGGACTGCGATGCAGAAGGGACTGTCAGCAATTGAAGGGGTCACTGTTTACAGTCCCCCCGGCACGGGAGTCATCTCGTTCAATATAGACAGGATAGAGCCGGGCGAATGTGCCCGGAGGCTCGATGAGATGAAAGGGATTTGCGTCCGGAGCGGGATGCACTGTGCCCAGCCGCTTTCGAGTTCCCTCAACCCGTCAGGAACGGTCAGGGCGTCAATCGGGTGTTATTCGACGATGGAAGAGGTCGAAGCGCTCCTGTCGTGCGTTGAGATCATCAGTCGTGACCACCGGTGACCGGGTGTGGACCGGTCTGGGTTGAAAAGGAGATCAAAAGGCAGGTAAAGGGCAGAACGCTTTCCGGCCCGCTCCGAAACTACATATCATTTCAGGGTAAAATAATACACTGCGCGAGTGTTACCGGGCGATAACCGGTGCCCGACGGAAGGCCACATAAGAATTATGGCGTGAGATCTCTAATTGTACTGTTGAAAATTTATTTGTGCGAGGGTATCCAAGCGGTTAAAGGAGGCAGACTCAAGATCTGTTCTCGCAGGAGTTCGCGGGTTCGAATCCCTCCCCTCGCATCTTTATCATTTGTTATAGGTATCCCGAAAAAAAGCCACTCTTGTAAAATAGCTTTTACTGTTCTGCTATACTACCCGCAAAGTGGCGCGTTCTTTTGAAAATCACTTTCACAACACAATATCATCCTTTATCGTTATTAAAAAACTTGAATATATTTGCGGAAGCGATGATAATGGGAATTCCTGAATCTCAATTGGAAACATGGTCGAATCGAGGTGCAACGGTTATTTCACAAAATACCCATGAATCGATTAGAACCGCTTTGGATTCTTCAGATCTCATTAAAAAATGCAAATATACGGTCTATCTTCAAGGCTCTTACAAAAATTCAACAAATATCTATGCTGACAGTGATGTAGATGTAGTTGTTCAATTAACCTCTCTATATTATTACGATATAGATGGTTTGACACCTTCGGAAAAAAGCGAAATATACTAGCGAAAATAGTAAATCTGAATATAATATTTGGTGATTAGGTAAAGGAGCCAGAACCCCTGAATCTAAATGTTCCCGTCAAAAATGCATTATTTGCTGCTCCCTTGCGTGTCCGGTCCATAGTGTTTTCGTAGAAATTCCCTTACCTTGTCAGATTCGATCCATCCCTGGTCCAGGCGGGTGACGAGAGCGTTGATCTCGTTGGCCTGTCGGAGGATCTTATCAGCAACCACACCCCCTTCGAGGGATGCCAGTCCCACGATCACGGTGAGGGGGTTACGGATCTGGTCGTTTAAGATCGCCATATCCATGAAATTCTTTTCGATCTGGCTAAAGGCTTCACGTTTTAGTTCCTCGATCCTTAGGCTGTCGGTTACATCATGCATCACGTTAACATACCCGGACACCAGGCCCTCCGGGCCCTTCATACCGATGGTAGTCATATCCACGTAAATGCCAGTCCCATCCTTCCTGTGCTGGATGACCTGGCCGTAGTATATTCCATGTTCCCTGCTTATCTGGTAACACTCAGTCCCGCTTGTCCCCGTGAATTCCGTGTGGAGAAGGTCATCGAGTATTTTTCCCATTGCTTCTTCCGCACTCCATCCAAAGAGGGACTCTGCCATGGGGTTCCACGAGGCGATCCGGTAATCCCCATCCACTGCGATGATGGCCTCAGAGACCTCGTTGAGCAGCCTTGCCTGGTACGCGATACGTTCGTAAGCCTCTTTCATCGCGGTGATATCAAGGAACGAGGCCATCATACAGATCGGGGATCTATCCGAGGTGAATACCATGGATGCGGACGATTGAACATTGAACGGGCTCCCGTCAGACTTCTTTGCTACCAGCTCCCCTACCCAGCCCTTAACTGATTCGAGGAGGGATTTCCTTTTAGCGAACGATTCCCCCCCGGTGAAAAATTCATCATAATGCCGGCCTGCAACCTGCTCGTGGCGATCATACCCCCACGTGGAGAGGAATGCCCGGTTGGCAAAGGTCACTTTCCCGGTCAGATCGAAGAAGAGTATGGGATTGATCGATGAAGCGATGGCATTGTTCCGAATCACCATCTGCTTCTCCTGTTCCTTCTGCCCCGTGATGTCGAGGAATGAGGCCATTGTGCAGATTGGTTTCCCTTCTTCGTCCTTTACCATGCTCATCAGCAGGTTGGCCTCAAATCTCGTACCGTCGTACCTCCTGGGTCGGACCTCGCCCATCCAGAACCCATCATTCTCTACAGCCTCAAGAATTGTAGAGGGCATATTCTTCTCATGTTCATCCTGCTGGGAGAATATATCAATGGACTTTCCCACCAGCGCCGCGGCATCATGGTACCCGAACATGCGGCGATACGCATCGTTCGCATAAATGATGCGCCCGTCGAGGTCTGCCATGGTGATCCCCGAGACCGAGGAGTTCAAGGCGTACCCCTTGATAAGAAGTTCCTTTTCCGCCGCCTTTCGGGCGGTCTGGGTCCTGAGGGACTGGATACCAAAGGCAAGATCGTCCGACAATTGGAGAAGCAGGGCCACCTCGTCGCGATCAAACGCATCATCGCGGGGGGAATAGATGACCAGCGCCAGGGGAGACGAGTCAATGGTAGATATTGGCAAGGCGATCATGGATCTGCAGTCCGGGCACAACTCGCATTTCGGGTGGATCCCGGGATCATCTGGTTCGAGGGATGCGTATTTCACCACCTGGGGGGAAGCCAGTGCAACCGCCTGCTCTGCTATATATTGCTCTTTACTATGGGCTCTTTCACTGCTGAATATGTCCGGGCCGCCAATTCCCGGAGACCTGGCGACAGCAACGGGGGTTAGCTCCGCGTGCTGTTCCCCATTGGAGGGAATCCCTACCCATGCGAGAGGATAATTGCCGGATGTGACAAGGGTGTCACAGACCTGCCACAGCAATTCCTCCTCAGTCTTTGCCCGCACCAGATCAGAATTGCACTTACTGATTACTTCAAGAGCCCTGTTCAATTTTTTCAGAGTCATTTTTTCCCGCTCTAAATCCAGGGTTCTCTCTTTCACCGCCCGGGAAAGCAGGGAATGGGAAGATATGACTATGAAAACCAGGCACGTCATCGTGAAAATGATTGCAAGTCCTGCGGCCCAATACACCGTCATACGGTCCGAAGCGGCTGCAGCCCACCCGCCGGGAGGCACGGCAGCAAAATCCCAGAATCCGTCATGTACGTTAATCCGCCGTATTACCGGGGACTGGTCAAATGTGGCAGGATCTCCGTAAAAAACCTGCCCTGAAGAGTCGCGGATTGCAAGCGAGAGATCAGAAGCATTTTCCGGGCCCAGGGATTCCCGGAGGATTGGGGGAAGATCAAGGGTTATGGTTAATAGCCCCCAGAAGGCGCTTTCATTCCAGATTGCCTCCCGGATAACAAGGTCATACCCCCCGTCAGCACGTGGATGGGGGCTTTCCACCACCACGTCATTCGATGTCATTGCCCTCTGTACCGCCGCCCGGACGACAGGGTCTGTATCATGAATCAGATCTTCTGAACGGAGTACCCCATCTGGTTCTGCAGGGTAGCGATATGTGACTATCCCGCCGGGAGCGATTGAAATATCGCGTATCCCGGGGTTGAAAGTTACCACTTTCTGAAGATAGTCTGTATCATTCTCGTCGCGGCCGGCTTCAACATTGCCCTCGATCGTCGCTGTGATATTCTGGACCAATTGAATCTGGATATTGAGTGATGATTCCAGACTGTCCCGATAAATCGTGAGAGGTTGATCTATAATGACTCGATCTTGTCCCATCAGGCTGTCTTGGTAGAGGTGAGCCCCCCACAAGAGCAGCACAAGGAGAAGGAGAAAGATAATGGCTGCCCCTAATAAAGGATGTGCTCTGACGCGATGCCGAAATAACTGGAAACTTATGGCATCGCGGATAGGAGGAATGGCCATTCTAAAATCACCATGGTTTTTCCGGAGAGATTATTATTTCCAGGGATTGATTCTATTGCCGGAATATACCCCAATTCCTCTTATAAGTATATAACGTTAGGGGTGTTTTTATTTTATAATTCAATTATTTCCTCAAAAAACATATCAGATATTGAAAAGACTTGAATAAATTCGAGAATAAGTGAATCACAAAAATCCATAAATTCAATATTTAATAGTCTTGGACTACCTGACAACCTGCAGCGACCTGACCAGGTGCGATATCGGGGCTGGCCCGAGCCCTCGGGGATCATGAAGAGCAGGAAGTCAATCTTTTATATACTCTAAATCTAATCTATCTTAACCCCATTCTCTCTGTTCGTGTCATGAATGGGGAAGAGGGTATCCCCTTGGGCCGGGTTCGTTAACCCCCCATTTTCCCCGGCTTTTTAGATTGCTTACTACAAATCACGATAGACTACGGATTTATGACGAACCAGGAGAACCGCCATTTCCATGGTCTCATCATCGAGCCCATCTTCCGCAGTCAGGAAATCAAAAATAATATTTTTCATACGGTGCCCCCAGCAATGAAACGATTTTGGCCAATTCGGGCTTCATATTACCAATCCGCGCTACTTCAGAGTTATTTACCCTGATTTTGAACTCAATAACTCCTCTGAACTTGAAAAATACCCATTTCAGAGTCGGGTTCCGGGTCGGTTTATTCATCTGTGAAAGTACAGATTCACCCGTTTCCTTCAATCTTTTCCTCAATCGGTATTCGGTCAGTGAATATACGAACAGGCATAGAATCATTATTACCGCAAGAGCCTGAATCCTTGAAGGTTTTTTCAGGAAAATCTCGACTATCCTGAAAGATTTATCCTTAAGAAACCTGAAACCCTGTTCCACAGCTCCCTGACCCTTGTAATATGCCAGGAGATCATCAGGGTTAAGGGTAAGATCGTTCGTAGCAAGGATGAATCGTCCTAATTTCGCTCTTGCATTGTCAATTGCGCCCTCATTGGGCTCTACTTCGGATTCTATGATGTACCGGGTAATACAAGGCACATCAATTGCGGGACGGCCTCTCTTGTGATTTTCACGATGAATAACCATCCCGATTCGGAGGTCAAGGAATCTGAAAAGCGGTTGTTTCTGAATCCACCGTTGTGCAGCATCCCTGGCATCAGGTTCACAGGCGAATTCAAGGGATGTTAGATGTTTAGAGGATTACTAATAACCCCATTTTTTCAAAATAAAACTCTCGTATCAAGAAATCTACCCGCTCTGGTTGAATGATAATGTATTATTCCCTTATTGTGCCACCAAATTCTATTACAACACCCATTTATCCTTGAAAAACCTTAACAAATTCGCCTTAACTGACACTCTTCAGGCTTTGTCAATTCCTGCACCTCGTATAACAATCTGATCTTTCATGAATTCTTCATAGAATGGGGCATCTTTGCGTGAGAGATCACGCAATTTTTCTTTGGTGAGGATGAGTGTGTGAACCTCATACCCCACGGTGTGCGCGAGTTTATGCTGTAATTCGGCGATTTTAAACTCAATTTCCTGGGAATACGTATCCACCATGATCCAGAGGTCGAGGTCGCTTTCGGTGGTATTGGTGCCCCGGGCCCAGGAACCATAGATGCCGATCCCCTTTGCCCATCCTTGAGAGTTGAGGTGTTCATTGAGCAGTGCAACGTTCAGGAGTCGTTTGACTGCAGATCCGAGTGGGGAGTGCACCCATGATATTATCCTCCCGGTGCGCTCACACAACCCCTTTTCTATGAGCATATTCAGGTACCGGGAGACAACGGGTTTTGAGACACCGGTGCCCTGTGAAGTGGACTGGACTGTGACGCTCTTCCTCTCTGATACATACCGGAGAATTCGCACCCGATCATCCGATTTGAAGAGTTCTGGCAGCATTATGATGGATCCGCTTTTACTCACTTGTTTCTGATTGAGAAACGATTTGTTTCCGGAATAGAAATAATTTGTTTCTGAAACTGAAACAATTTTGAGTGCAACCATAAGAATTCCTTCCTGGCCGCTACTCACTCCCACGGCAATTCTCTTTATGATGTGTGCGATGAATGGCGGAGAAGGCCCGGGGGATGCTCGATTAATTCCCCTTCCCTGGCACCCCCCCGCAAAGGTTATCTGCTGCTCACTCCAGATATTACCTGGTTTCAAGAGTAACTGATAGATCTGTATTTTATTTTTTTGGAATACCTCACCATTGGTCCGGTTCAGAAAGGTTTAATAAACAATGAATAAAAATGCAGGAAACGATTCAAATATAGAATAACCTGTGGGAGTTGAACGGGTAGATTACCCACAAGTCTTATGCCGAAAATTAAGATCCTCCAAAAAACCTGTTTTGTCTGCCATCAATCATCAAAACAGAAAAAATGTGCATCTTCTCTGCACCCCGGTACAGAAGGACCATCGGGGATCGTGGAACTTGAGGGTCGTCCAAAGGAATTATCAGAGGTCCTTCTGAGAAACCAGCTTGAAGTCTGTCCGTCCTGTGGATACATAGCTGAAGACATCGGGGAGGAAACATCAATCACTCAGGATTTCCTCAAATCATCAGAATACTGCAGTCTCCGGAATCCGGAAATCCCCCCGTCTCCTTCCCTCTACCTGAGTGCTGCACTTATCCAGCTGGCGGAAAACAACCCGGAAAAAGCCATAGCCTGTTATCTCTCCGCTGCATGGTGCGCTGACAGTTTACTCAAGCCGGAATTAGCCATTTCCTGCCGGAGAAAAGCCCTGTCCCTGATATTTTCAGATAATAAAACATTTGCCGACATCCCCTCGCAAAAATGGGTTCCGGTCATTGATATCATGCGGCGATGTGGAGATTTCGATGAGGTAATCCGTCATGCTACCAGTCTTCTGGCTATTGCAGGTCCGACTCTGCAACAGGAACTTGATTACGAACTCTTATGCACAAAACAGGGGGACCGTGAACCGCATACCAATCTTGACGTCGCAAACAGCAGTCAATACAGGCACGGGTCTCAAAATGCCGGTGAGGAGTTTACCATTGACGGCAAATCCTACTCTGTCGAAGAAGACTGTCATGGCAGGGGATGGAACTGGCTTGCAGCAACACGCACCCTTGTCCTCTCCAACTATCACGGTTCGGCAATTCAGGCAACCGGGGACATGACCATCCGGCTCGATCAGATTGACAACCAGATACACAGTTCTCACGGGCCGGGAATTCACATTCGTCAGGGAAACCTGAAACTTACAGGTGTTATGTTTTTGTCCATTAACGGGGATGACGGAGGGATTTTCGTTGATGAAGGTTCACTGGAAATAGCAGGTGTATACCTTAAAATCCGGACAAAAGAGTATGGGATCTTTACATCAGGCACTATCACCCTCAAAGACGCTTCTGTCATTGATATCCATTCAAAAACGACAGCAATCAAATCTGTTTTTGGGGGATTGAATGGATCCGGCAATCCCGTCCTGAAAATCTTTGGAATGGATACAGGAATTGACATTGCGGGAGATTTTAACCAGACTGGTGGTCTTCAGCAGATCGAGAGTCCTAACGGCTGCGGAATTATAAGTCACCACGGTTCTCTCGCACTCACAGGCTGTGATATTGACTTCATCTGCGGGGAGACCTGCATCAGGCTCGAAAATGGCAGTCTCTCCACCAAAACGATGCACGGTACCCTGAATGGAACCTCCTGTGTGCAGGTAAACGGTACGTGCAGTATTACCGATAGCAATATAACATTCTCCGGGGAGGACTCCGGACTTTTTGTGTCCAAAGATATGGAGATTTCTAACTCCAAATGCGAATCCTCCGGAAAAACTGCCATAGCGGTTGAAGGAAACCTGCAAATTCAAAGTGTGAACCTCTCTGCATCAGGAGGAATGGTGATATCCGTTGGTGGTGATCTGGAATGTGCCGGGGGGATCCTGATGCTTCAGGGAGATACGGCAATGCAGATCTCAGGGAATGCAGAAATTTCTAACGGCCTGATTATGGGAGTCGGCAAAATCAGTGGAATTGTGGTGCATGGTTCCTATTCCCAGTCTGGAGGGGATATTTCTTTCTCCGGGGAGGCGCAGGATGGTATGCGGGTTTCCGGAAAGGAGATGAGAATAAACGCATCAGGATCCCTAAAGGTATCAGGCCCTAAAAGCGGACTGGATGTGGAAGGAGATGTAGCACTGGAGAATGTAGTTCTCCTTTCCGCTTCCGGCAATATCGGATTTTCCTGTAAGTCGCTGAAAATTATAAAAAACGTGAATATGAAGGCTACCGGTGAGGAAATAGGTCTTTCTGTGAGGGGCGGTAATCTAATTTTCGGTGATACGGTAACGGTGAATGCAACCGGCAACGTGGGGATATATACGACAAATGATATCGGGATTCATGGAGGTGCTATCCAGGTTACCGGGCAGTTTGCCGGAATTGTTATGGAGAGTGGCAATCTGATGATTACCAATGGTGCAATAGATATTTTCGGGGATGAATTCGGGATACTACTCCAGTCGGGGTCAATGGAGGTTTTTGCCGGGATTATCGGCATTACCAATTCAAGGATGACGGATTCGGGTGGCTGCGGTATTGCTGTTGAGAAGGGAAACCTGGCTGCAGGAAGTATCATGACAATCAATGGTGAGAGTTACGCGATATATGTGCCCTGCGGAGAGATTTTCGTGAGACGCGGGATAATCGAGGCTTACGGGTTCCGGGCGGGCTTTAAGGGGAAATCCATGAAACTGAGTGATGCAGCACTTACTGCCTACGGGAAGACCGAGGGCGCTGTTGTTCTTTCAGAACATGGGCCCTGGAATGATGAAGGGGTTATTGTTATGGCAGGAAAATCTACAAAGACTGCAACGGATACGATTTATTCCGGCCAACGGTTCGTCCATGCCTATAGGGTTCATCTCCCTGATGCATCATGAGGCATTGTATAGGAAGTGAGTGTATCCCTTAATCCCTGTAAATTTTTTTTTTGCAGACATGTCCATCATAACGCCGTCCAGGGCCGAATTCTAAACCCCGGCATGATTTACAATTCCGTGGGGCGACTCCACAATACAACTCAAATTATCCTGTTCTATAAAACCGTCTCATGAACCAACCGGTAATCTGACATGACCTCGCATAATCTGCAACCAGCAATTTTCTGAATGCCTTTTTTGTAGAATCCGGCGGGAACGCCACTCACGCACAACTTGCAGAAATACTAAAGTATATATACTATAATTTATACTTAGCAATTTTATTTAAATATTAGAACCAGTTAAAGGATTCCCCTAATAATAAATTATATAACTTATTAATTTTTTATAATCAAAATAATTAAATACTATTATATCAAACAGAAAGATCGTGACGCAAATGAGTCAGTCTGGTGCTGAAACCAGGATCGTATACGTACTCGATCCTCATGCAGAGATCATGCTGCATCTGGCAAACGAGATGAAGTATCGCAATGAGTATACAGAAGCTGTCAGGATCTTTGACCAGGTTCTTCTGATTAATCCCCGCCATGCCAAGGCACTCCATTCGAAGGGGAATGCTCTGGATATGCTTGGCAGATATGATGAAGCAATTTCATGCTATGAATCTGCTCTTACGTGTGATCCGTCCAATGCGGAAACCTGGTATAACAAGGGGACAACCCTTAAGAAAATGGGACGTGAGAACGATGCTTCTGATTGTATGACGAAGGGGATATCTATCGCAACCGGAAATCAGTAAAAAAGGTTCAACAAACACAAGGGGTTCTAAGAGATCCCTACAACTTTCGACAATTAAGCCCCTCATGTTCAGGAAACCGGATTTTTCTTTTTTTCAACCGGGCTGTAAAATACCACATTCCGTAGATCTCCGGCTCGTTGGTTCATGGTAAAAATCCTGTTGAACCCGGTACTTCGATCATACTGGGATTCAACGGAACCGGAGGCTATTTTCGTTCCGGATTCAAGAACCAATAACTGGTCATCCGGGCATGGTCACGGGTTGGAATTCTTCTTTCCGCATTTTAAAGATAATGGATACTTACTCTTGAAAAATGAGATAAAAAAAGAAAAATTAACGTTAAAGAATAGAATAATTGTATCAGGGAAGCGTGTTTCTGACATATTCATCGTATATCTGATTTTTACTATCTGTATGCGCATTGCAGAAAGACCCGGCATTCCAGGATACGCACATGAAAAATATTCAAAAACATATACAAAAAAGTCTGGAAAAATTGGAAAGCCCCATAGAATTTTTTTTACAACCGAGGGGATACATTGAAACTCTCGGATGAGGTGACCATTTCCCTGGAAGTGACTCATCTTCTTGCCAGCGGCCTGATTTTGCTTGTCCTTGGTGCCGTACTCTTTTCGGTTGCTCGCGAAACATTACCCTACTATCAGGATGGTGTGTATGGACTTCTCCTGGTTATATTTGGCCTGCAGCTGCAGATAATTGGAAAAAATCCGATCAGATCCGTGGAGAGATCATGGCCGGTACTTATTCCGGGGATCATCATCACCGCGATTGGTTTTATCACCTGCTTTATTCCGGGAATTTTTGGCGATATTCCAAAGATCCTGGTGATTGTCATCTTCGGAGTTGGCGGTATCCTGCTGCTTTTACAGAGGTTTGTTTCAAATGGGATGTCTCCGTCCGGGAAAACGTCCGGTGACGGAGTATTATCCGCCCTGACGCTGAGCCGTGCAGCAGTCTACATCCTCATGATTCTGGTTGCAGTACTGGTTGCCATGCAGATGTTCCTGCCGGGTGTCCTTTCAACCGAACTTCTCGCAGGTATCGCTCTGCTTTTCGGCATGGTTCTGTTCTACCTTGCAGTTATTTTTCATAAGATGCATCCGCTCCACCCGGAATCCGATATCCCCACAAACACTCATTGCATGCCCCTTGCTACCGTCATGGGAATGCAGTACGGGATATTCATGCTGGTGAGCGGCTGCCTGCTGGTTCCGGTGTACCAGGGATTACTGCCGTGGGCTTCAAGCGCTCAGCTGGGTACGCTGGTAGTGCTGCTTGGGGTTCAGGCGCTGGTCGTCGGAAATATGATGACCCTCACGTTCAGACGCAACGGGATTGTCATCCTCGTGGGGATGGTATTTGTTATGGCTGGTTCATTTGCGGTCATCGTTCCTGACATCCTGGTTACGCTTCTGGCGGTCTTCATCGCACTTTTCAACATTTTCGGAGGGTTTTATCTCATGTATACCCTGATCCGCGACCTTATCAGGCCAAAACCAAAATCAGAGCCCGCCCCGAAACCGGAAGGAAAAGATCTCCATCTGCTGCTCCTGTTGCTGGTTCTGGCGTTTCTTACTGCGATCCTGATGATTCTCATCGGTGTAGCAATGCTTATCATTGACCGGATTCCCGGTATTGCGTTAGCCATTTTTCTGGCAGGTTTCGGGCTGACACTGTTCGCCCTGTTTTATGTTCTCTCACTCGCGGAGAGAAAACACCTGTTGGAATAAAAAGGCTCCCGGGAGTCCATCCTTTTTCCTAACGCTTCACCGCCCCGGCCTCGAGCCGGACCATCTTCACGTGGATCCGGCCTTCCGTATCAGGCGGGTGGAATGCCATGTAGCGGTCGGAGAGTTCCGTGATGAACTCCTCTTTTTTGCAGTTCGGGTATCCCGGCGGCGGGTAGCGGGTCTGTGCATGGGCGATCATCTCTGCGGACTGGTCTATACCTGTGACCGAACCACGGGGGAGTTGTGCAGCAATTTCGGTTGTAAGCGCCCCGTCTCCGCACCCGATATCGAGGACGTGTTCGTCGCCCGAGAGCATCAGTTTCGCGATAAGGGCCCCTCCCCAGGTCTTCCGGGCAGAGGAATGTTTCTCGTAGTCATCAGGGTTCCATTCGTGCATTTGGGATCGACCACTGTGCCGTATTTTTTGGTACAGGTAGGATTTACCGGGCGGGTATATACTGGTTATCCGGTGGGACCTCACCTCGTCCATTCCAGGCTGCCGCGGTAGTCCGGGCGTGACGCACGGGAAGAGATCGCGAGGGGTACCGGTATTTTAAATACGAAATATCTCATCATGAAAATCAAAATGAACCTTTGCGGGGGGTCCTGAATTAAGCAACAGGAAATGAAAAATCAAAAGCAGCAGGGCCAGGAAGTCATTTTCATTTTTCCCCTTTATCCGGTGGTTCCCCGGGAACACGCATCACGAGCACCTTATCCACCCGTTTGCCGTCCATGTCCACCACCTCGTAGCGAAGCCCGCCGAGGGTGAAAAAATCCCCGGCGGCGGGTATCCGGTTCAGGATGTACATGATAAGGCCCGCAAGGGTGTGGTAATGGCCCTGGTCCTCTCCGGGAAGGGACTGTAGTGACAGAATATCCCGTATCTCCTCTACCGGGGTGCTCCCGTCAATCAGCCATGAACCGTCCTCCCTGACAACAACCGGGGTCTCAACCGGCTCCCCGGGTGAGCGGACATCCCCCACGATCGCTTCAAGTATGTCGTGCAGGGTAATGAGCCCCTGGATACTCCCGTATTCGTCGGTAGCCAGTGCGATATGCACCCCCGACTCCCTGAACGATTCAAGGAGTTTCAGGGCCGGGAGCGTTTCAGGGACAAAGACAGGCTTCGTGACTGCAGCCCTTATATCCGGTGAGACACCTTCAACCATCCTCGCGAACACATTTTTTACCGATACGATGCCGATGATGGTATCCAGGTCGCCTTCATATGCCGGAAACCTGGATCGCCCGCTCAGGGTCATTTTTCTCATGTTCTCTGCATCGGGGTCGTCGAGGTCAAGAGCGATAATATCAGGACGGGGAGTCATCAGAGACTCCACCCTGAGGTCAGCAAGGGCAAACACCCCCTCTACCATATTCATTTCGGCCTTCTCAAAGACGCCGGCCTCTGTCCCGGCCTCAAGCATTATCCTGACATCCTCTTCTGTTACCGGCGGTTCTGCAGATCCCGGGGTCTTTATTATTTTGAGCACTGCCCCGGTTGAACGACTCAGAATAAACACCAGTGGTGACGCGACGGTGGAAAGGAAGTGCATCGGTTTTGCTACGGCTGATGCGATCTCCTCGGCATTATTGAGCGCAATACGCTTTGGGACAAGTTCACCAAAGACCAGCGTCAGGTAGGTGATTACCAGGACCACCAGCGTGATACTTAGCATTTCACTGTATGGGGCCAGGGAGGGGAATTCTGTAAAATAAACCGCGAGTTCTTTCGCTAAAGTGACGCCACCGAACGCCCCGGCACCGATACCAACGAGGGTGATCCCGATTTGAATGGTCGAAAGAAATGATGTCGGTTCGTTCGCAAGTCCGAGCGCGACGGCAGCCCCGGTGTCTCCGTTTTCCGCCCGTTGCCGGAGGCGGGTCTTCCTGGCCGAGACAATGGCAAACTCTGAAAGTGCAAAGATGCCATTGAGCGCGATGAGGATGATGATGATGGCAATCTCGATGAGATATGACATTGTCAAGGAAGTACCTTGGGGACGACATTCTTAAAACTATTTAAGGGATAGGGAATACCGGGTCCCTGTTCCGGTTCAATCCCCGTGTGCATGAGAACCTATGAACAAGATCGATCCTCGCACTACATCGGGTCCGATTCCGGACACTCGCATCTTCTCTTAAGGTTCAATTCCATTGGATCCGGTCTGTTAATCCACCTTTACCTACAACTTTAAAAAAAAATCATGAATTCGGTTTCATGCAGTCCTTTCTCAATTATCTCCCGTTCCCGCTTTAATTCCCCGATCCATCTGGTCCGGGTTTTCCGGTCTCCTTGACCAGGATGCCCGAGGGTTCCGGGCTGAAAATCCTGTATGCCAGCAGTTTCACCCGGTCCTGGACGAGGAACATGATAAGGGTATACACAAGGACGATCCCGGCGAGTTCCCAGCCGATGGGCGTCATCAGGACCCCGTACACGGCGATGAAGGTAGCCGCAACCTGCGTCCCGATAACTGCGAAGAGCAGGATGGGTGCAGGGGCAATGGACCAGAAGGGACCCCGTGTACGGGCAACGAACACAGTCAGGTGCCCCCCGACAGAGAGGTTCAGGTACACCATTGTCTGGACCATGGCGGGTGAGAGGAGGAGCACCGAATCTGCAATATAAAAGATTCCAAATGACCGGAGCACGGCAAAGAGACCGATAGACGAGGCGATGCTCAGCACGAACTTCATATCCCAGGTTTCAGGTTTTTTTGAATACCGGACGTTATCGTAGGCAATGGAGAGGATTGCCCCGTCGTTGAGAATCGCCAGGAGCACGATCATGATCGCGGTAACCGGGTAGAAATCAAAGATCAGGATGACGAGGGTGATGAAGATGAGGAGTGCAAACGTTTCGGCGATTCGATAGATGGTGTAATTCTGCATCCGCTGGAAGATCTTCCGGGCTTCCCTGACGGCGTCGATGATGACCGAGAGCCCAGGCCGTAAAAGTACGATATCTGCAGCGGCACGGGCTGCATCGGTCGCTCCCGAGACCGCGATGCCTGCATCAGCTTTCTTCAGCGCCGGGGCATCGTTCACCCCGTCACCGGTCATTCCCACGATATGCCCGTGTTTCTGGAGCACATCGACAATGTGATACTTGTGCTCGGGGAAGACCTGTGCAAATCCGTCCGCTTTCTCGATTGCATCTTCCAGCCTGCCGCTCTCGTGATACTTTGTCGTGTCGAATACGCTGGCATCTATGATGTTGGCGGACAACCCGAGTTGTCTCCCGGTCTCCTTCGCAATTGCAATCTGGTCACCGGTCACCATCTTGACGTGAATGCCCATATCCTCGGCAGCTTCTACAGTCTCCTTCGAGTCTTCGCGCAGCGGGTCGAACAGGGGAATGATCCCAAGAAGTCTCCAGGTCCCGTTATCGATCGTCCGGGCTACTCCCAGTGACCGGTACCCCTTTGCGGCAAAGCCATCCACCACCTTGTTCACCACGGGCGAAAGCGTGTCCGCATCAGGATCGAGGGCAAGGATGACCTGCGGAGCTCCCTTTGTCGTCCTGAATATGTTCCCGCCGGCATCTTCTACCGTCGCTTCGGTACGCTTGTGCACCGGGTCGAAGGGTATGAAACGGGTAACCTTATAGGAATGCAACCGCTCCTTCCGGCCGGCATCCATTCCGTCGAGAATAGCAAGGTCGATAGTGTCCCGGTTCTCCTCACGGGAGGCCAGGGCGGCGCAGAGTATCACATCACCCGGATCCACTCCTTCCCGGGGGAAGAGTGTTCCAATGGTCAGCTTGTTCCTGGTAAGGGTGCCGGTCTTGTCAGAGCAGAGTACATCAATCCCGGCCAGTTCCTCAACCGAGGTGAGCCTGGTGACAATCGCCTGCTTTCGGGCCAGCACTCCTGCCCCAAGAGCCATAGTGACCGACAACACTGCCGGCATCGCCACGGGCACCGCCGCAACGGTCAGCACCAGCCCGAACTGCAGAACCTCGAGGAATGGGTTGCCCCTGAAAAATGAGGTGGCGACGATCACCATCGCCAGGCCGATAGCAATGAAGATCAGGTAATCGGCGATTTTTATCACCGCTTTCTGCAGGTGGCTCCTGGTCTCTGCCTCCTCTACCAGCCCGGCGGTCTTTCCATAGTAGGTGTCTGGCCCGGTCGCGTACACAAGTGCATCGGTCTCTCCCTGCTTAATGATCGACCCGGAGTAGAGGACCTCGTTTTCTTTCCGCTCAACGGGGAGAGACTCGCCGGTGAGGACTGACTGGTCTACCTCAACCGGCTCCCCTGCGGGGAGTTTTACATCGGCGGGGACGATATCGCCCGTGCGTACCCGGATAATGTCTCCCGGCACCAGCTCCCGCCGGGGCACCGTGATCCATGCTCCGTCCCGCTTCACCCGGGCCTCGACCGCAAGTGTCCGTTTCAGCTCCGCGATCACATTTCCCGCCTGGTACTCTTCACGGAACCCCACGATGGCGTTCATTATCAGCAGGGCCAGAATGACCGCCAGGTCTTCCCAGTGCCGGAGGACCCCTGAGAGGATCGCGGCAACTATGATCATCCCGGGGATCGGGCCCCGGAAATAGGTAAGGAATTTGAGGATCGGTCTGACCTTTTTTTCCGGGATCTCGTTATTGCCGTATTTTTTTAGCCGTGATACGGCATCTTCCCGGGTCAGTCCGTCGGGAGTAGTGACAAGCTGCTTCTCCAGCTCTTCGGTCGAAAGTGCCACCTCCCCGGCCTTCGTCGTCTGTTCCATTGATTTTTGCGGTTTTTCAGGGGAGGTCATTTTTATTCACGTTCGGTGGTACCGGATTTTTTTAGTATTCAGAATCCCTGCAGACCTTGCACTCCTGCTTCTCCTCCGGAAGACATCATTTCACTCCTGACCTCTGGCACTCCGCGGTTTGTGCAACCCGAAGGATAATCTCTGACAGTGCAATTTGGATTGATGAATATGGGATCTTTTCCCTGCTCCATATATGACTCCGGCAGCGATCTTTTACATACCCCTCACTGGGAACAGATCAGTAAAATGCATTTCGCTACGCTATAAGGTCCGCTCCCTGATACAGTAGTGTTCCTGCTACCGGGAGGGTCCGCACGGTGTCAGAGGGGATCCGGGGGGATAAGTCCCTGCCCCTCTTTCACCGGCCAGAACAGAATCCCTGGATGTTTCCCGTGCACCAACAGCCGGGAGATCCCGAACGTGCCGGCAGCGAGTCATTACACAGCATAGGAGAACGGGCTGTTGCAACCGTAGGCTGGGGGCGGGTCGTTCTCAATCCTCCGGTCCGGTGTTGAGCGGTGGTTTTTGATGCTGTATCAGGAACGGTCCGCAGGCCGGACCAAAGAGACGATTGTACTATGGAAGTCTGCGACCGAGACTGCTGCATGGAAGACGCTGACAGCAATATCGTGCCGGCTGTGTTTTGCTTCGGCGAGGATCCGGTTTGGTGGTCCTCATGGGAATGCGTTGGGATCTACGTTTTCACCGGTGCTGTTTTATGTAGGTATGCGAACTGAGCGGTTCGAGGAGGCGTTTGCGGGGATCGGGGAGGTGTGGGAAGTGCCGGGGTAATTTGATTGAATTCATTTAAGAGCGATCTGCCGCGAACATCAGGTAATTTTAGTTACTACCGAGAGAATATTTAAGGATCAGACTGCGAAAGTAATATTAAATAAATTTAAACCGTTTGAATTCCGTGTGAGAGTCTCCGTATGCCCCATCTCAAGACATTTGTGGAAATGAAACATCTGTTTCAGGCAGGATTCGAGGATAATGTCGAGTCATTGTCGCATTTTGATGCTACCTATTCGAAGCAATTGAAAGCGTATCTTATTGAAAGTAACCTCAGATTGAGCGACATTCCCTGTCCTAAAAATTATGGGCATTGGAAAAAACTCGACGCTGATCATTGGCACATGAATGATGGGGGTCATTCTCCGGGATCGTTCTTTCTCGATTCAACGAGGAAACGGGTATGGATTCTCTATAGTCTTCTCGATGCGGGTGAATCGGATGCTGCTGTATCCAAGTGGATCGAAAGTATCAACGGGCTTGACCGCTGCTGGTTATCCCGAAACCAATTGATGCATTTCGGATCTGTAGAATCGTGGAACGAAAAAGGGATAGGGCTGAAATTTTACGATGGGCTCACCCCAGAAGAAAACGCTGGAAATTTCAGCCTGAAGGCGTGGTACGGAGCTACAAGGCAGATCGAGGGGCTTGGAGATGTGCTCAGGTTAGCCAAAGAAAAATTTGCGATCTACAGCACCCGTTGGCAAAAGATCAGCGGGGGGTCTGTTACGATATCGGCTGAATGGTACAGCACAGGAAAAGTGACAATAAACAAAGCGATGGATGTAGACGATGTTATGCTATCCATCTCCGACATGGCAAATAGATACGAGGACGCAATTTTAGAAGCGACAAAGATCCGGGATCATACGATGGGTGCATTCGAGCTCGACTTTACCCAGAACATTGATCTCAATGCATTTGCACAGGCCGTATCGATGGGGAAAAGTACAATGAACCTCTGGCTCGTAGAGACAGAATCGGAGCCGGATTTCAAGCGGTTCCGCGGTGTGGATCTCCATACATGGGATCGGGTTTTCATGGACGTTGGACCAAACTATGCATACCTCACGGTGCCTGGCAAAGGATGCGTGAATGCAGCACCGCGGATCGCTACCGTACAGGGCGAGGATAATGCGGGCAAGACTTCAATCTTTTTCGACGGGGTTGAGATGTTTGGCTGAGACCGATAATCGCATCGTGCTCTGGCGTAACACCATCCAGCTTTTTCATAAACAGGTACGAGTCAATTTCACCGGCCCCTTTTTTGCATCCGGCTATACGAATTACCACGTCGAATCGCCACTATCCGAACGAGACACGGGAAAACAGAGAACTCCAGATATTTTTGCGTGTGGTCCAAACGGCTGGCTGGTCATCGAGCTGACCTGTAACGACGAATCGAAAAAAGGACAGCTTGATGCTGATAAGAATCTTGATTCCCGGAGCCTTTCTCAATACGGGTGCACGGCATATCCTGCAGTGCCGGACACGATGAGCAGTCGTCTCACTTCCAACAATGATGCCGGTCATTGCCAGATCGTAGTCAAAGACTCATTCGATATCAAACAGGAACAATTCATTCAGGATGCCTCCCTTCGTTCAGCATTGACGGCAATGAGAGGACAGAGTATGAAAAGGCTACCCGAGATTCCCTTCAGTCTTGTCCCGGAGATGAAGCACTTTGAGATCCGGCGCGGGCTCATCGATATCGTACTACAGCTATTCGATACAAAATCCCCGGGCAAAACACCGATGCAAATTTGCGAGGATGGACTCGAGCGACTTTTTGAAGTAACAACAGCCAATGCCCGTCAGTCACTCATCGATAAGATCAAACCGGAGATGGATGTCCTTATGAGATCCGAGCTGGCTGGGTATCTCGAATTCAAAGACGGGAGGTACCGGGCGACGGAAAAATTCAAGGAATACCCGAAGACACGGCAGGCAATCGTTGCGAAGTTGCAGGAATGGGCGAACCCAACACAGCGGACGATTGCTGATTTTTCAGGGAAGAAATAATTTTTTCGATACAATTGATTATAAACCGTTAAAATTTTTGTAAAATTTACTCTCCCAACACCTTCAGTAATGCATCTATTGGATCTGTATAATAAATCACCGTCATCCGTGCCGCCAGATCATCCGACATCTCATTCATCTGCTTACCGCTTGATACCGGCAGCACAATTGCAGTCGCTCCCTTTTCCGCAGCGAGCTCTGCCATATCAAGAGCATTATAAACCGGCTCCGGTGTCCCGCCAACACTCATGCCTACCAACAATGACAACCCCTCCCTTCAGGTTCTTGCGCAACGCTGCAGAACAAATTGCAAGAAGGATCGGTATGCCCCGTGATGATGCCCCCACTCACCGGACTCAGCGCTCGGATCTGAACCGCAAATTCATTCGATTTAGGGTCATGGTCTCCTATCAGTCCATTACTCTGTTTATTGATGACCTGCTCAGCTGCACGTAAACTCTCCCGAAGTCCTGAAGGCGCTTTGATATTGATGAGACGGATGGACGACCCAGGTGTTGCTGTAACTTCAATCATGTAAAGCCCGTTGCCCTCATTTTCTTCTCCAGGCCCAATCGCCCAGATTTGCCCTGGTGGTAGTGGTTTTGGACTAACCGTATTCTCGCTATGGAGTTCCGGTGTTGAAACATACTGCTCAATCCCGCCAACGCGGATGTGATAGCTGAACATGGTATTGCGGAATTCCGCAGACCCGATCCGTTTCTGTTGCTCATTTACCCGAAGGCGGCATTCGAGGGCAATCCATATCGCCCATTCCAATTTATCATCGGTAATGTCCATTTCTAAGTTCTGGCAACATTATAATGGATTCCCTTTTGTTCAATTTCTGAAATAGAAATAATTTGTTTCTGAAACTGAAAACAATCCCGGTTAAAATCCCTGGGATTTCTCGCTGGCCGGCACTCTTTTCCATTCAGTGTTTTTTTTTTCCGAATGTGCAGGATAAAATGCGGAGAAGGCAGCGGATGCGAATAATCGGGGCACCGACCCCTGATCCCGGGGAAAATCCTGAACCGGGAGGATATGATATAATCAATGCTTTCTCTCCGGGGAAAGGGGCAGTCCGGTCAACAAAATTGAAAAGCAGGGAGATGCCTGCCTGTTCCCGGAGCATCGGGAGAGAGGGGAGGGATATCCTGAATCAGTTCCTCCCGGCAGGTGGTGAATCGAACCCTCCAGTATATATATCCCAAAATCGTTTATGGATCTTTTATACTCTGATTGCAGAGGAGTTCTGGATAAAAGGGGGGGTGTAGGACCTGAAGGTGCCCTGGAAAAAATTGTCTTTTTCGCATATCCTGATGTTGATCCTCTTTCTGATCATTATCCCCCTTGTTCTTGCCGGTATCTGGATCAACTACCAGAATTCTGAGCATGCGATCGAAGAGAACGCAGCACGGCTCAGGGTCATGACAGAATCGCACCTGGATAATTCGTTCCGGATGATCGATACCGGGCTGAATCTCTACGACAATACCTTCAATGAACAGATGAAGGGCGCCTTCTCCGTGGTGATGGAAGAATACTACCGGACTGGCGGTGATCCTTCCCGGATGGACCTGAAACAACTGAAGGAGGATATCGGGGGGATGGACATCCATGTGATCGACGACAACTGCATCATCACCTATGCCTCAACACAGACGGATGTAGGGCTCGATTTTTCCATTATATATCCGGATTTCTGCGAATATCTGCACGCTATCCGAAATACATCCGGGTTCTATCCTGACCGGGTGGTCATGGAGTGGCAGACCGGAACTCTTACCCAGTATAGTTACATGCCCACTCCCGATCACCGGTATGTCCTCGAACTGGCAATGAAATCCGACCGGTTTGCGCAGGAGCGGATGAATCTCCAGTTCAGTGATGTCGTGGAGGAGGTCCGGGAGTTCAACCCCTATCTTGATGAAGTTCTCCTGTTCCAGAAACAAAAACGGCTGATGTATAACAACTCCTATATCCCCACTCCTGAGAAATCGGAGATGCTCGATTATATCCTCTGGGAGAGCCGTACCAGCCAGGAGGTCCGTGATAAAGACCGGGAGAGGACGTACTTCTGGCAGGTCACCGACCTTCGGGATCCCGACTATGCCGCTGACATGAGTATCTTTGCAAAACTGACGTACAATGATTCCATGCTCAATGAGGAGCTCTTTTATATCAGGCTGTTCAGCGCTTTTTTTGCGGTGCTGGTTCTGCTGAGCGGAGGACTCCTGGCAATAGTCATCTCCCGGAAGCTTTCCCGACCGCTCGAACGCCTGGTTGATGACGTGAATGCTATCGCCGGCGGGGATCTCGATCACCCGGTGACACATGTATACGGCTACGAGTTCTCCACCCTGCAGGAGAGCATCCGGATCATGGTCGACCGCCTGAAGGACCACATCCGGAAGTGCGAGTCAAGCGAGAGGCGGTTCATGGAACTTGTCCAGATGCTCCCACAGGGTGTGTTTGAGACCGATCACCAGGGCAGAGTGACATTCGCCAATCCTTTTGCATTCGAAAACTTTGGGTACACCCCATCAGATCCCGGGCCGGGGCTGATGATTTTCGATGTGCTGGTTCCCGGTGACCAGGTACGTGCACAGAAAATGTTCCGGTCTCTCATGCAGGGAGAAAAGACCCATGGGACGGAATACACCGGTCTCCGGAATGATGGCAGCACGTTTCCAATCATGGTCTATGCTGTGGCGATAGTAACGGACGGGGACATAACCGGGATCAGGGGAACTATCGTCGATATAACCCGGCTCAAACGGATCGAAGAAGAAATCCGGCAGATAAACCTGGAACTAGAACGCAGGGTTACCCGGCGGACCTCGGAACTTGAGGAGGCCACGAGGGAGATGGAGGCGTTTTCCTATTCGGTTTCACATGACCTCCGGGCCCCTCTGCGGTCCATTGACGGGTACTCGTATCTCCTCCTGCAGGAGGCCGGTGGGAAACTGGACGACCGGGAGCGGCATTACTTTGATTCAATCAGGCATAACGCGCAGCAGATGGACCGGCTTATCGAGGGGCTCCTCAACCTCTCCCGCATGGGCCGGGCAGAACTGACGCGGGAATGGATCTCCCCGGAACCGCTGGTCCGGGACATAGTGAAGGATCTTAATGAGCCCGGACCTGAAAAGAACGTGCAGATAACTATCGGGGCCCTGCCCCCCTGCTATGCCGATCCGGTGATGCTCAGGCAGATATATTACAATCTCATCTCCAATGCGTTTAAATTCAGCAGGGATACGGATCAGCCCCGTATAGAAATCGGGGCAGAAACAAGAGGTGGGGAGCCCGTGTATTTTGTCAGGGATAACGGGGTCGGTTTTGACATGCAATACTCAGACCAGCTCTTCAAACCTTTTCGCAGACTTCACGACATGACCCTGTATGGGGGGTCAGGTATCGGGCTGGCCATTGTTGACCGTATCATCCGTCGCCATAATGGCAGGGTCTGGGCTGAAAGTGAACCGGGCCGGGGGGCCACCTTCTTCTTCACCATTGGTGGTGAAGACGGAGCGTGAGAAATTACCTGCTACACCCGGACCCTGCAGAGTGTATAACTTCCCCTGTATCGAACTGTGTCTATGGATGCGTACCGTGGGTACATCGTCATTTCCATCATTGTTCTGGCCCTGGTTGTTATTTTAATGTATTTTTCGGGCCTGAAGAAACCGAAAAAAGGATTATCGAGATTAGCGGCCCTCTCGTTTGTTTTTATCATCGCAGGGATTGTTTTTGGCGATGATCGTATTGTTGGTTACAGCCTGCTTGGAATAGGGATACTCCTTGCCGTAATCGATATTTATAACAATTTTCCCCGTAAATAACGTTTTTCTGCCTCTACATTCCACCCTTTTTTAGAAACCCCTTCACAAGTTCATACCGCGGATTCGGCACCAGGATGAGGTCCCCGGTCTTCTCCTGCTCTTCTGCATCCACAATTACGCGTAACATTGAGTTCTGGTCCTCAGGTGTATGCCGGCCGGCAATCCAACGCCTGGCCTCATCCGACGTCTTTTAGGATCTGGCCATAACCGCAGACCGGGGCCGGGTCCCTCTATAAGGTACAGGCAGCCGACCTTGGCCTGGGGCATACACAATAAAAAACACAGTCTGGCAATATCAATTATTGAATGGGAATAACGGGATTCCCGATTATGTTAGAAACCTCTTTGATTACGGCCTGTTTCTTATAGGGTTTGCTGATATAGCCATTTGCACCTTCCTTTACGGTCTTCCTGATGTGCTCCTCCTGGTTATCCGCTGAGATAACAAGCACACGGGCATCCTTGTCGAATGCCCTGATGGCCTGAAGGGTATTTAAACCGTTCAGCCGTGGCATAATCATGTCCAGGATTACCAGGTCCGGTTTGAGGGCCATGTACTTGTCGACCCCCTCGATCCCGTTCGCAGCCTCTCCGACGATGACGTGGCCCCCCTCTTCCAATATCATTTTCAGGA
The DNA here is from genome assembly GCA_002503825.1 of Methanoregulaceae archaeon UBA467. Classification (GTDB taxonomy): domain Archaea; phylum Halobacteriota; class Methanomicrobia; order Methanomicrobiales; family Methanospirillaceae; genus UBA467. The sequence goes on along the minus strand of DASP01000005.1, from coordinate 392,176 downwards.
GTTCTCTGGCGTACTCCGAATCGTCAATAAGTAATAACTTCCCCATAAGCTACACGTTTCATTGTCTTATTTTTATAGTACTTAAAGAATATCATAACTTTTCTGCATCCCCCTGATAGAAATTCATGTGGGCATAGCAATGTAACGCAGCCATAAATTCCCGGAATACAAACAATCCTGTTTTATCACCCGGGCGGGCCGGAAGGGGGTCATCGAATTAAAGAACCGGCTGTGACTGGTAAAAGCGGTTCAGAATACGGCCGGAGGATCGGAAAAACCGGTACCGGTAATACACCGGGCCATCCCCGGGGTGACAGGTTCGTGTTCAGGGGCGGGTGTTTCCGATGGAAAAATAGTGGCGCGGTGTGCATACCTGCCATGACCGGAACCCCGGATAACCGGAGTGCTGGCGACAAACGAGTATCGGGAATATCCGGGCACGTCTTCGGGGTAAAAACCCTGCCGGTGGCAAAAGGACCTTCGCCGGACCTGATAATCCCGGATTATCCGCCAAAGAACCGGGAGATCCAGCGGGTATGTTTCCCGTGGAAGATCCGGCCTTCTTCACTGACTTTCCTGATGTCCTCTACCGTAAACAGCAGGTCCGGCTCGTTTTGCTTCAGGAACGTTATCAGGTTTTCAAGTTCTTTCCTGGGGGCGATGAGGAGGAGCACCGAGACGTTGGGAGAGAACCGTCCCGTTCCCTCCACGCGGGTGATACCATAGCCCATCTCACCGAGCGTCTCTACCAGCGGAGCCGGGTCCCGCGGGCTTATGATCCGGACCAGCACGTTTCCTATGCTGATCCGGTTCTCGATGTGCATCCCGAGCAGGGTGCCGATTCCGTACCCTGCGATGTACGCGAGGATCCCGGGGATATTCTGCAGGTTGGTGAGCACAAGACCCGTGGAAAGGAGCCAGATCCCCACTTTGACAACCCCTATCCCCGCGGCCAGGTACGTGTGTCCCCGTGCGATGTAGACCGTCCGGATGGTCTCCATGCTGGTCTCGATGATACGAGCGACAAGGATGATAAGAGGAAGGAGGATCTCCGGGTTGTCCATGTGCTAAGAGAGTCTGGATCGTGTCAGCGTAAGGAGATTTTGATCCTGATCCGGAAAGCCTCACCCGGGATGTAAAAGGGCTTATATCATGCATAGAATCCCCTGCATGTGCATCATTATCCCTGTATGTTCGCAAAAAGTGGGCGTTGAAAGGAATAATTGTTCAGGATAATTTAAAAGATCTCACGACAATACAGAAAAAATGCTGACATTCAGCATTGAAGATAGGAGGTAGGTTACAATCATCGGAAAACGTGTTATAATATGCCTGGTACTGTTCGTACTGTGCACAGGAATAGTAATGGCAGATTCCGGAGTCCCGCAGGTCCCTGAAACACAGGGTTTTACCACCGCGACGGCGATTTCCACCCTCGGCACCGTAACCGAGACTGACAACATTGTTACCCTGATCAGCGGCAACCACCAGGGGCTCCCCCCGGGAATCATGCCGTTGTACTATGAATGGGAATCGGTCTACACCAGTTCCTATACAGAACACACCATCGCCGACCAGGGTCTTGTCACATATACCAAGGGTATCAGCTACGACACCGCGGGTGCGGCTGCGCAGAATGTCTTCAATATGAAGACGAACAAGATCGTCGAGTTTGTGGGCCTTGACACCGGCCGGATGACGTCTGCGGAGTCGACGCTCCTTGACGGCGTAGGAACCGCAATGGAAGATAACGAGATCCTTCTCTGTCCGTTCGCGTCGATTACGGGTGCCGAAAACCCTGCATTCTGCAATATCGTGGAAGAAGGGAGCAGTGTTGACCTGACCATCGGTTCACTCACGACCGGCTCGGCGCAGCGTTACATCATGCTGAAATCCGTCACCGAAGAAGAGGGAGAGGGACAAAGTGCCCAGATATGGGATCTGCCAGTCTCTGATCCCGGTGTGGAAGTTAACTATGACATCAAGCTGACGGGCTTTGGGGATATTCCTGCCTCAGGGAGTGCGCAGGCATTTATGAATGTCCACATCCAGGAAGCCAGGACTGTCGTAGACATGGGCACGCCATTGAAAGCCGAAGACCTCGTCTACTCCGAGTCAAGTACAGCATCCGGGGAGATCACGCTCTTCCGGAAGGTAATGGGTTACACATCAAAGATCACTGCACCCGGGCCGGTCGAAGTGATCTGAGATCCGCCCACCTCACCCTTTTTTATGATAAAACCGGGTTTAATCTTATAAAGTCACGGTTCTCCGCCAGGGATATCACTTTCTTCCCGCTCGTTCGCAGTCGGGAATTTAAATTTCGCCCCCGTTTTTATAGAAAATCCTGCCTTAAATAACCGATTCACGAAAAATCCTTCCTTGAATCGGCTCATGGGGCGAAAAGATTAAAGCCTTTGATATTTAAAGAAGAATACAGGTGTATTCTCCTGACCCGCGTTCTTCGGGCCTGCAATTTTTTACCTTGTTATTCATTTCGTTCCAGTGGAATACGCCGGAAACCATCTTTAAGGAAGATTATTATGACAGCTGTTACCACATCAGGACAATTCGCTTCGTTCCGGACGCTTGCAATTGCAGTGTTTCTTGTTACGCTCCTCCTCATTGCGGGGGCGAGTGCAAAGCCAATACCAATCACCGGGCCGACGGTTATTACCTCGCCCGGGCAGTATTACATAGCCGCAGGTGTCACGAACAGCACGGCGCCGGTCTACATCGAGGTCCAGGCGTCCAACGTGTATATCGACGGAAAGGGAAAAGTCATCGACGGGTCTGACTCGGCGAACAGTATCGGGATAAAGATCTACAATTCTGCAATGTCGCTGGTCAACGTCGTGGTTAAGAACGTCGTTTTAAATGACTGGGGGACCGGCCTCTGGCTCAACGATGTGAAGAACAGCCTCATTGACAAAGTCACCGTCACCAGTTGCCCGGGAAACGGGGTCCTGCTGCAGAACAGTATCGGGAATACCATTCAGAACTCGGTCCTTGAAAAGAACGAAATGTCGGGAATAATCCTTTACAGCGGCAGCAATTCTAACACCGTGCAGGGGGTTACCTCCCAGGACAACATGATAGACGGCATCCGTATCCGTTTCTCGAATAACAATATTGTTCAGAATAGTAAACTGCTCAATAACCGCGGTGACGGTCTGAATTTCAACGAGCAGGCACACTACAACACGGTTATCAAAAATACCATCACCGGCAATAACGGTCACGGAATTGAATTATACGAGTCAGGCAACAACCAGATTACCCAAAATACCATCAGGGATAATAAAAACGGCATCTATGTCAACTCCAACTGTTTCAACAACGAGATCTCAAAAAATACGTTGTCAGGAAACGACTTCAACGGACTGGTCCTGCTCCATAGTGCAACTGATAATGTGGTCTTTGGAAACATCGTCGACACCAATGGTGAAGCAGGTCTCTGGCTCTTTGACAACAACCACAATGTCCTGTACGACAACAAGATCAGGAACAACGTAAACGAAGGCCTATGGATCCGTGATTCGGCTGAAAACGTATTCTTTAACAATTACTTCTATAATACAAACAACACGAGGTTTATCACCCCGTCAAAGAATACGTGGAACCTCACGGTCTCTGAACAAAAGAGTATCACTGGTGGGAAATACTCGGGAGGAAACTCCTGGGGCCAGCCCGACGGGCAGGGTTTCTCCCAGATAACACCCGAATCAAACCTGAACGGCATCTGTGACGGCAGGTTTGTAATGGCTGCAAACAACATCGACCGGGTGCCTCTGAAATACAAAATAGTCTGATCACCCTCTTTTTTTTGTGTAGTGCACCCGATGGATTGAATGTGTCCTTGGAGCCGGATGCATACACCGCTCTGCAAGGGTCAATCTTCAGGAAAATTTTACCCGGCTGGAGGAAAAGGGAAAAACTCTGAAGACACCGGCATTCACGCATTCATATCCAACCGGGTTGATCCTGTTCTGCCTTTCCATCTCAGTCTCCGTAAAAAGAGGAACCTGGACTGGAAGTGTTGGTTACGCGACCCGTTCGTTGTCACAGGCTGACCGGATCTCCCCTGCACGGGCAATGACCCCGGAATATGCGGTTGCCGCTTTTCCAAACGCGACCATCCTTGCAGACCGGGTTTTTTCGAGCACGGCCCGGTCATGCCACCAGACTCCTTCCCAGTACCGGTTTTCTATCGCATCCCAGCGGGCTGCCGGCGGGGTATCGGGGCAGTTCTCCATTACGATAAAGGCGTTCCACATCATGTCCTCTGCCTCGGTCCTGAGATTGCAGACAAAGGTCGCGGGGGGGACTCCTACCGTATAATTAACATACGTGCCGGTCTGGCCGGCGGCCCGTGTGCCCCAGAACGGAATGCCCGGGTTGCCCGAACAGATCGAGACCAGATGCTCGTCAGGCAGTGCAATGAACGAATACAGCGTCGCGAAATCGGGCCTGAAACGGTTGATCGTGTTGCTGCTCCACGGGTCGTTCCGGTGCCATCCTGTTCCATCCCACCAGCTGGTCGAGGAGAGGATCATTTTCGCATCAGCGTAGCTGAAGCTGCCTGCCGGGGCGTCAAGCATCTCTTCAGCGGTGATATACCGGTAGTAACTCGACGGGTAATAGGAGAGAGGATCCCAGATTTTTTGGGACGGTTTCATGGCAGGGTTGAGGTAATGGTTGGTTGCGATGAGGTAATCGCAGGTACCGGTATCGCAGGGGGTCCTGGTTGCATATCGTGCCCGTGTGGCCTCGATCACTTTGATATCTCCGGAGGGATCTGCAAGCACGTGATTCAGGGCAAAGCTCCGGGTCATGTTGATCAGCACAGGCTCTGCATCCCTGACTGACCCTGCGGTTATCCCGATATATGGCAGTTCAAGAAAGCCGGTGATCCCGGGACCGGTATCTCCGGCTCCCTGCGAGGGTGCTGCAGAGACCATGAAGACAAGCCCCTCGTCGTTGATGACCGCATTCGTGCCCGTCCGGCCCGCACCTGCAGGCAGGATGCAGGAATGCCCGTTATCCGGGTACATCACGAGCAGAACCGTATAACTGTTGGACGGCACCGGGTAATAATCAAAATTTTCGGCGGCGATCAGGGGCCCGCCTGTTGCATTGGCCCCCGCAATAAAGACCGTGCAATGTTCATCCGGACCGGGACCCTGTCGGCCTCCATAGTAGTGCATGACGATCGGGTCGTTTTCAGAGAACGGTATGCCCTGTTCGTTCATGGCATCTGTCATACCGTTAAAAAAGGCAATGAAATCAAACCCGGGAAGTTCTGAACGGATATATGAGCGTGCAATGCTGCAGTTGTCGATGACATCGGCATAACTGCTCCGGGTGAGGGCTGAAGCCCAGGCGGCATCCCTGACCGAGGCTATATAGCCGGGAACAGAAAGGCCGTACTGGTACCCCATTTCGTACGGGCCTCCCTGCAGGATAACCACAGGCATCACACCGGGTGGTGGGATGAACGCATCAGAGACCGGTCCGGGTGCGGTAAGTGCGACTGACGCCGGCGAGAGCCTCGAACAGGACGGTGTACCCGGGAAAAGAGCTTCAGGGATATTGAGCGTCACACCGGTGTCCTGTACCGGGCTGGCAGGCACGGCGGTACAACAGGTAAGCAGGAGTACGACGACAAAAAAAAAAGATTGCGGGGCGTGACATGGCCATGATAGCTCTCGTCTCCCGGTTCCCATTAATCTTATGAAATATGAGACTCCCGGTATGGTGACCGGGGGATAAAGCATTATTATCTCCCTTTTACACACATATCCGTATACAGTGTGTCAATGCCGGAAACGGAGCCGTGAAAGAGACTCCGGATCCGGTATGCAGAACGGGTGTTCAGGAACCCGGGGCCGGTTTACGAAATGGATAAAGAAAAGCATATAGCGGTGGAATGCCCTGACGAACAGCAGGGAGGATGCGGGAAGAATGAATCGATGAATTACATGGTCAATACCATCGCATCATCGAGCAGGTGGCTTTTTACCCTTGCAGTCCTTGGTTCTGCCCTGATATCGGTCTATCTCTTCGTGCTTGGTTTTGTGACGACGATACTCATCATCGCTGGCAGTTTCACTCACATGGGATTTCATGCAGAATACATGAAGGAGATTATCGCGGTTTTCATGGAGATTATCGACACGTTCCTCGTCGCGACTGTCTTTTACCTTATGTCCCTCGGGCTGTACGAGCTCTTCATTGCAAAGGCACCACTGCCCGGCTGGGTGAAGATCTGTAATCTTGATGACTTAAAGACGAAACTGCTCGGTTTAATCATTATCGCTCTGGCCGTTCTTTTCATGGGGAAGGCCCTGACATGGTCTCCGGGAGAAGACCTGCTTGAATTCGGGCTTGCAATCGGGGTAATGATCGTCGCGATCTCCGGGTATGTCTGGATCAAGCATTAGAGATTGTGAATATATGCCGGAAACCCGGCCCTTTTTTTAATTCGTGTGAAGTGGTGGTCCGATAGTAGCTGTAACGGAGACCGGACCTGCAGACCGGTAAAAACTCTTCCGGATAGCTGGAAAAATAAAAATTATTCGGGATCCGAACCTTTTTCAGACTCTTCAGCAAAGAGCGGGTCAACACCCAAAAGGACATTGATCCACTTCAGATCGTCATTGCACTGGACAAGGATGAGGACCAGGAGCGTGATCGGCACTGCAAAGACCATTCCGGCGATTCCGAGTACCCAGCCCCAGAATATCACGGACAGTATCACGAGGAACGCAGGGATCTCAAATTTTCGCGAGGCAAAGTATGAGAACACCGGGTTTTCGATGACAAGGTTCAGGATGCAGACCAGTGCGATTACCGCGACCGCCCCCCAGATCCCGAACTGGAGCCATGCGAAGAAGATAGCAGGAATCGCCGCAATAATAAGCCCGATGTACGGGATATAACTCAACATAAACGTCAGGATGCCCCAGAGCACTGCTGCATGGACCCCCATTAACCAGAGTGTCCCGCCAAAGAGGGCACCATGGACGAGGTTGGTCTCGGTCCTCACGACGACGAACTCGATCGTATACCTGCTCATTGCCGAGAGGTGTGTGAGTTTATCAGGCTGGTCCCGGAACATGGACTCAACGCGTTGTACTACATGCGGGGCCTCGAGCAGCATGAAAAAGGTGGTCACACCGATGAAGAAGAGGTAGAGTAACAGGTCACCGATGCTCATCAGCGATGAGACGATGGTGCCGACAACAGACTGCAGGTCAAGCGAGGCAAGCGAAAATGCGCCTCCTTCAATGCCATACGAGCTGAGCAGACCTGTAATCTCTGAGATCCTCTGGTTGAACTCGGCCTGGTAGAGCGGGAGGTCCTTTATAAAGACGCCGAATGAGATGATTGTCAGGCCGACGAGCAGCCCGATAAGGAGGAGGGCGACAACGGTTACCAGGGTGACCGAAACGATATCCTTCATCCCTTTTCTCTTCAGAAACGCCAGAGCCGGGTATGCGATCATCGTAAGAATCAGCGAGATGGCAACGATGGTGACCATGTATGCGGTCATCTTCAGTGCAATAACGAGGAAAAAGAAGACGGCGATAAGGATCAAGGAGCGGAACGTGTTCGATCCAGCTGGAAGAAATGTCATTGGATGTATTCTGTTGTTCCCGGACAATAAAACGTGTTGATATTTCATACCTGTGAAAGGATAAGGTGGGAATTTCCAACCGTTCTCTATATGTTCACCGGGATGCGCAACCGGGGCGCCGGACCCTTTATTGCGTGAACCCGTCCCGGGTCGGATGAGCACTGATTATCCGGCAGAGCCGTTGAAAAAGCAGATCCCGTACATGTTCAACCTGCAGCGCCTCCTGCATGGAGAGAATCATGGTGTCCTGGTACCTGAACCGTTCAGGAGAGACCTGGAAGACATACGAATTAACGCACTGTTCCAGGAACCAGTCTGCGCATCCGAACTGGACGTTGTTGGGATCAATGGTTGTCAGGTCCTGCAGGGCAGAACAAAGCGCTCTTCCATCCGGGGAGTCTTCTATACAAAATGCCATGTAGGCGATTCGCCAGGTAACCTCTGCGACGGTACCTTCATAGCGGGCTAACGGCTCAAAATTTTGTTCATTTCTCTGTTTTTCGTGGACAAAATGCCCGAAACAACTCTGGAGGGTATAACAGCACGGGAGTCCCGATATCATCGTTAAAATATCGATGAGGGGCGGATCGATCCGGCCGGCCCGGATTTCCACCTTGAGCTGATCAAGGGCATTTTGCCGCCCGGTTGAATAACCCGGGTTGAATACAAGAGGTTTTACACTGGTATAGGTCTCCATGCCGCACTCCCGCCACTCTGGAAGTGTTGGCACCGGACGTGTAATAAATGGGGTGTTTTATCCGGGATATCCGTGAATTCAGTGATCTATCCGGACTGCGGTACGCCGGACCGGCTGACTGCTGCGGGACTATTTATGTACATACTTTCAGGATGTTCCCCGGGGAGTGCCAGAAATCCCTGCATTGATGCCGGATATTAAAAATGACGGTTCAAGGTCTCCGGGCTGGTCCGGAACACAATGTAGTGCCGGGACTACCAGGAGATCAGTAGCGTTCCTGTATCTGTTCGAGTGCGATCCGTGCAGTCTTCCTGACCCTGCAGTCAGGATCCGACGCAGCCGTTTCGAGCAGTTTTTCGGCCTTTTTGCACCTCATGTTTCCGAGAGCACGGGCACAGGCGTCCCTGATAATGTCATCGTCGCTTGAGAGGGCGTCCATAAGCGGTTCGGCAAGGGCAAGGTCGGAATAAGAGCGGATGCCGGCAGCGACAGCCTCCCTGATATGCCACTTCTCGATCCTGAGGCGAATTATCAGCTTCCGAAGCAGTTCAGGGTCCCGGATCTCTCCGATATGCTGCACGGCGTTCTGGCGGACGTCCCAGTCACTGTTTTTCAGGTCGCGAAGTATTCGGGTGATTTCATCCATGGTTCCACTCGTTTCCATCGGGTTTGATATATATTAATTCAGAAACTATAAATAGTTCTTGTTGGAAGTAAATTTCCATTTGCCTGGAATGTTCGGGGATATACCTCCTCCGTGAAGAACGTGACGACGTTTTCTCACCGGTTCAATGAATCAGGATGAGAGGAGAGGAACATATGATCGGCACGGTGGGTGGAAGGGAACCGGGTTTTGCCCATTATTTGATGATGTACTGGTATTTACTGGTATTTTCTGCGTTTGAAGGGGATAAGACGAAAAAAAGGTGAAAATCGGTTTGAGGTTTCAGTAACCTCACTCCCCATTCACTCCCGAAAACGAGGTCCAATCCACCTTACAACCCAGCTCAAACCGACCTTCAAGAGCAAGCGATTCAGACATACCGTTCACGTACCCCAGATCACCCGAAGGACCGATTCCTGCCATACTTCCCGACCGTGCATAGAACGTCCCGGAGCCAGACCCATTACTCAGTACAACAAACCCAAGCGAGTCCGGCATCACATCATCTGCCTGCGAAATACTCCCCTGCGAACGATACACCAGGTCATTCACCGAAAACGAAGTCCCGGTGATCACGCTCTCGCAGTACGGGACCGCCGTATAATTCGCTGCGTCAGCCTGCAACGCTTCCACTCCGCAGGTCGCAGCAGCAGCCCCGGCCCCGACTGAGAAGAGCGACAGGCTTTCGTCATACAGACCGGTCCCGCCGGTCTTCACCTGGCTCCCGGTCGAAAACGTCATAATCCCGAGGTTATCCAGTGACCGGGTCCCTTCATACTGCCCCGGTCCGGTTGAGAGCAGCGACCCGGAATAACTCCCGGTAAGCACCTCCTGCCCGGGTGCCAGGGGTGGCACACCGTTCAGATCTCCGCTTGACGCAGACCAGCCCCAGCCGGAAGAGACCGACATCATCTGGTCGCTCGTGCCAAGGAGTGCAATACTCATCACCGCTGCATCGGCATGACCACAGCAGGCCACACCTGCCACGACCGCCGCAAATACGCATCCGGCAATGACCATCTTTCGCCTTTGAGTAAGCCGGTTCATCGTCAGGCCTCCGTCTTGCCGGATGCCTTCACCAGGCCGTACTCGATCTCGTACCATGCGGACGGGACCGTGATCGTGTAGGCCGCCTTCCGTTCCGACTCGGCCTCTGCCACCTGCCGGAGCAGCGCTTCCCGCTCTTCAGGAGTGTGGTCGAAGGTCAGCCACCGGCGGGTTGTGGTGCTCATCCTGTAGGACCTGCCCGGTACACTGGCCGGTGCGGTACTGACCGATTCATCGGCCGGGTCGAAGAAGGCGACGACCTGTGCGTTCTCTTTCTGAATCGTGTTCTTTTGTCGGTTCTGGATATAGGCGAACAGTGCCAGGATAGCGGTGGCGAACAGTTCAATGATCGTGATGAGTTCGGTTTCCATGCTGATGCTCCAAGTAGTGATTGTTCCGGTGCTCATCCTTCAGCCGTTCAAAATCGACGCATACGGCGTCATACTGCCCGATCTTCTGGTAAATGGTCCAGAGGGCCGGGTACACCGGTAGCACGACGGCGAGGATAATGATAATAATCTCGGTATTTTCCATGATTGCTCCCCAGAAAGACGGGAGAAAAAGAGGGAGAGGCAAAGGGGCCTTCACCCCCCTGCTCCCGTCAGAGGTGATCTTCAGGCCAGTGCTGTGACGGTGTCAGCCCATGCCTCGACGGTTGCCACGATGGCATCGTCGGAATAGGATGAAATCCGCACGGTGTCTCTCGTAAAGCTTACGTAGTAGATCTCGCCGCTCGGGTCATGGCACTTCAGGGTTGCCGAATAGCTCTCCCCTTCGGTATCACGGATCGCGTCTCCGCCCATTGCGGTTGCAAGGGCCGCATTCGCAAGGATGTTTGCGACAGCGGTGTTGAAGGCGACAACGGTCGGGCACTTTGCGGTCGCGTTTCCGACCGCCTTTGCTTCGTTGTCCTCGTAGACAACCTTTGCAACGTAGGCCTCCCTGCTCTTGATCACCGCATCCTGCGGGACTCCACTGATATCGTAGCCGGTACATCCGAACGGGTTGGTCGCGATGACCCCGGAAACGATGGTGTTGAATGCTGACACGTCCGCGATGGGAACGGCCAGGTTCCGTACTGCCGTCTTTGTGACGGTCTGTTCAATAAAATCTGCCATGTTGTGGTAACTCCTGCCCTTACGGGCACACTATCGTTGGAACAGGAAAATAAAAAGATTCAGGGGTATTGGGGATTAAGCGCCATTATATGGTCTTTTTACAGGATTGACCCCGTTATGGGAAAATTCAAAGTGTACGATCACCAGGAACTGTCCGGTGCAGTAGTATAACTGATCACCTCGAAAGACAGAGATTATTAAAAATTTCGAAAAATTATCGGGGAAATGAAATTATGGGAGACAGGGATTCATACATTCATGATTATTATCCATGAGAAAATGATTATAATGCAATAGGAATAATCAACTGATTAAGGAATGACTGAAGATTGTTCTGATCCCGGAACACATGAAATTGATCTGGTCTCAATGATAATAAAAGAGAATCCGGGACATAAAAAGACTGAACTTTACAGAATAATGGCGTCTCAGGAATCTATATCGTACGTTGATTTTTCCCAGGTACTATGTTATTTATTAAAAAACCATAGGATTGCGAAGGATTCAGACGATAATTATTGCTGGATATTTAATCAGAAATTAACACAAAAGTATCTTTCCCGGCCAGAACTCCTTGTAAAATGATTCAGGTCCAATTCATCGATGATAAGGCCCTCTCTGATTTTCAAAAACTTGGACAAGGCCGATCAGAAGATGTATTTACTATGAACCTGATTTTACGAGCCAAAGAAAAATTACTTTTAAATCCATTTTCCGGAGTGATATTTAAAAAAGAGAGAATTCCCCGGGATTACCTGATAAAATACAACATTGAGAACCTCTGGAAATTTAATTTATCTGATAACTGGCGTATGATATATTCGATAGTAAGAGATGAGGAGACGGTTATCATACTCATCATTGAATGGTTTGATCATAAAGATTATGAACGGCGTTTTGGGTATTGATATCTCTTAACCGTTCTGTAATAATTTAAAAAAGTGAGAGAGAATCGATATTTCTCTTTCACAATATCAGATGTCCGGTGCCAGGTCCCCTGCCGGTACAAACAGCGGTGCCTTCCGACGGTCCCCGGTGACGACCGGCACCAGCGTTTTGAGCGGGACGATGTAGAGCTGGTCATCGATGGTGAGGTTGAAGGCCCGTCCTGAGGTAGAGAGCCGTGCAGTCCCGGCCTCTGCCAGTACATCGGAATAGAACCGTATCGTTCCCGTATCGCCGGTCAGGACCCGGTCGAGGTCATCCTCGCTGATGAGAAAACCCCGAATATCAAGGTCGGACCGGATAACCAGGTCTCCCTGCTCCATGTAAACCCGTCCTACCTTCTGAAATGCGGGGACGGAACAGGGGCGGACAGTCCAGCGGCCTGCCACGGATGTGCCTGTGTCAACAGGCGATACCGGAGGGGTGTGTGAATCGCCCGTATCAACAGTATTTTCACTGTAAGCGGATGTCCCGGTCCCGGCCGGAAAAAGAGCTCCTGCTCCGGCCATGGTGATCAGATCCACGGAGGTATCGGGAACGAGAACCGGCATCGCCGGTCCCGGTGTACCAGGGGAATTCTTTGGTTCTACCGTTGTTTCCGGTGTCACGACAGCTTCACGGTAAGGTGTATTATCACCGTCCGGGATTGGTGCAGGGACCCGGTGAGTGCCTGCAGGGTGTTCTATGCCGGTACTGTGCGATTTATCCGGGAAATCACGAGTATTTACCTGGACGAGTTCCCGCATCAGATCAGCCATCCTGCGGAGGCCTGAGGTGATGAGCTTTCCTGCGGCTGAATACAGCATATGATAATTAAGGGGATGGTTCATGCGTCCGGCACCTCCGGAATGAAGCAGCCGGGTATCCATTTTTCTCCCGGGGTGGTCCCGATCTGCCCGGATGGCCCGGGGACTCCTCTGTGGATCATGCCTGTCCCTCCGCACTGCTGTTCCGGCGTGAGCATTCGCGTGCGTAACACGCCTCGCAGAGCTTTACCCCGGCATCCTGATCGCGATACACGGCTTTGCCGAGGTTACAGACCGTGCATCGGCCAAGGTCCGTCGTGGTGCGGGTCATTCCGGCAGGTGAGATGATACCGTACAGCGGGGGTGAGGCTGCCCGGTCCAGCCGTACCGCTGCATTGTAACAGTACCTGCAGATTCGCCTGGCAGGCTCTCGTTTCCGGCGTTCCCGGACGGGAGTATATTTCTCGACATACATCACCCCCTGTCTTCCGCAGGCGTGGCAGTGTGCCCGGTTCTCGGGCAGGTCCAGCTTCTTGTACCCGGCAGCCCTGATCTTTACCGGGTCTTCTGCAGTACGTACCATCGGACCTATCCTGCCGGCCATGTCCCTGGTGACCTGAGAGTTACCTGCAGGCGGTCCTCCTGAAGATTCCCCTGGATCCTCCCGTCCTGTTGTTTCTCCCGGGGTACATGATTCATGTGCGGGCAGTCCTTCAGCAGATGTCATCGAATCCCCCTGTCCTTCAGCAGTCCCCGGCACCTGCGGTAGGATAAATCCGGTCTTCTGCTCTGGTAGTTTGTGCATCTGCACGCACAGGTCAGATTTCGCATCCTGTCCTTCAGCAGGTGCAGGTTCAGACAGACATGGGATTGCAGAGGCAGATGCTGATTGTGTGCACTCTGTATTTTCAGAATCGCTGAAGGATAGGTTATTGTACACACATATGTCTGTATTATTACTCTTAGATTGGAAATTCACGCTTACATCATTGAGTCCCTGTCCTTCAGCAGGTGCTGAAGGATTGCTGTAGGACTGCTGAAGTGCTGAAGGAGACCTGTCGTCATTATCAGGGTCATCATCGATCCAGCAGTCACCGCCATCGTTCCATACTTTGAAGAGGTCCCGGTCAAAGGTGTATGCATTTGTCCGTCGCCGCATTACCGCACGGGTCTCATCATCCCCGGTCACAACGGTCCGGTCGGTATAGGAGATGGCCGGGCACTTTTCAAGGAGACCGGAATAGGTCGATCCACGACTGAGGTAGCCATGCATAATCCTGTGCAGTACGCCGTTTGAATACCCGGTCGCCTTCTGCAGCATAGGTATGGTGAATTCGTCCCACCGAGACCGTTCGATGATGGTGACGATGTCAGACTCCCTTTTCGTCAGTTTCGTCATCTGCCCGCCGGCCTTCCCGTTGAGCTGCGAGAAGAGTTTCGCCGCCGCTGCAAAATCATCAATGGTGGCCGTAATTGTGGTCATGTCGTCAGCCTCCCGCTGTTCCCGCTGCATGAACGAGAGGAGTGCATGTGCCTTGATGAGGTCGATAAGCATCCCGGGGTTCCTCCGGTTCCCGTGTGCCTTAAACCTGATATTCGTCGCAAACGGGATGCGGACGTGGAGACGCTGCTGCCCGAGAATCTCCCACATCGCCCTGCAGACCTCAATCTCGTACCGGTCCCTGCCGCTCTTTTCCGGCAGTATTTCCTGCCGGGCGAGGATCCGTGCAAGTACCCGTTCGTCCTGTTCTTCCGAGTCATCGATCCAGCAGGTGAGCATGCGGTTGAAGACCTGGTCGTCGCCGCTCCCTTCCACCTTTGCGATCCACCAGACACACCGCTCCGGTATGGTGCAGATCTGCCCTTTCCGGTCCTTGTTTACGGTGCGATACATGAACGGGCGGCGGAAACCGGTCGTGACCCCCTTCAGGATATCGGCCATTTCGTCCGAGAGGGTGCAGTCGTCAAGGACAATCGCCATGCCGGGCTTGAGTTCATCAATGTAAAAGAGCGCCTTGTTCGACATCGCCCCTTCGAGCCGGAACCGTTCCGGGACCTGGTGGAGCATCGTCGAAAAGGCATGGCTCTTTCCTTTGCCTGATTCGCCGGTGACGCTGACATGCAGACCGGTGGTGTTTTCAACGGACCGTGAGGCGAGTGACATGATGAGGCATTCAGCGATGGTTTCATCCCCTTCGTGGTCAAGGGAGAACGCCTGCAGCATCGTCTTTTTCGGGTCGCCGTGCGTGAGGATCGCGAGTGCCTTGTCATGGCCGGGGATCTCCCGGAGCGTCGGGGCGGGAGGTGTCCCGCCAGGCGGGCGTGCAGGTTCTGCCCGGGTACGGGTTCGTCCGGTCGTGTATTTGTCTTTGAGGTCCTGCCAGCGCTGTGCCCCGCTGCCGCATGAGGTATGGTGGCAGCCGGCGTAGACTGCACCGGATGCGAACTGTATGGCGAATGCACCGTCCCGGTGACTCTCTGAGAAGGGGCACTGGTCGAGGAGGTAGAGGGTCCCGCCCTGGCAGGGTTTCCCGTGCCGGATGGCGATGCCATGTTCGGTGAGCCATGCCCGGAGGTCGATGGGGTGATCCGTGGTCTTTGCGGACGAACGGCCCGGTCCGGGTGCTGCCGGGGCGTCGGGGAGGGCGGCTGCGAGCCGCATGAGGAGGTGAGTGCTCACGACTTCTGCAGGTTCAGGGATATCGAGGAGCGAGGACCGACGGTGCGGGCGGTCACCGGTATGGTCTCCCTTCCGGCTCATTGTGCCGTACAACTTCCAGATGCGGGCTGCGTTATGGTTGGCGGTGTCGATAGCGGCCGATGGGCTGTCAAAGAGAAGTGCGAGCATGTCAAGGCATTTTTTGACGAGGGTGCGTGACTCCTCGTTATTTTCGAGGTCTACCCGGTAGAGGAGGTGGGCGCCGTTGCCGCTGTCTGCCCGGACGGGTGCAGGCCACCCGAGTGTTGTTTCCAGGTACGCTGCGATTTCAGCACTTTTTTCTAGTGCTGACCGGTGTTCGTCGCCGGTGGAGGAGACGCCTGACGGCCTGACCGGGTCGATGTCGACCGGGAACCACCGTCGCCTGATGATATCTGCATCGGCGGTGGTGGCGTCCTTCTTTCCGAGGTGCATCTTGATCCTGTTTGAGCGGCGGGCCAGCAGGGCGGGGTTGACCTCGTTGAGGGTGAGGTAGATTCCCTGCACGCCCGGGACGTCGTCAAGGGCGGCGACCTGAAGTGACAGTGCGTCGGGGTCATTGAAATACCCTGATGCGATGCCGTCGTCAGTGACTGCCCGTACTTCAATGACATGGCCGGGCTCTGCCAGGGTGTGGAGGGTCCTCCGGGTATCGCCGGTCATATGCCCTGCACCTCGCAGATCCCGCCCGGAAAGACGTCATAGAACCGCCAGCCCTGCCGGTCGGTCCAGATCCAGAGGTGTCTCGTAGCCCTGTACGGGAGGGCAATCCCGCGGAGTGCCGAAAGGTCGTCGTGACAGGTGCGGGCCGGTGTTCGTTCATGGGAGTGGATACGGGTCCTCTTTGTCCTGATAAGGGCAGGGGGTTCACCGGCACGCCATGCGATGAGATTGAACGGGACGGGGTCGTCGGTCCTGGCGGTCCGGACGACGTGGTATCCGCCGGACTGTAATACTTCCCGGGCCATGTACCCGGCTTCCCTGTTTCTCATGTAGTGGGTTGCGGACATGGTGATCACCTGCACCCGACAACCGGGACGACGGTGGTGACTGCAGGCCTGCCTGGGGAAAACCTGAAGTAGTCAGCGGGAGAGTGGGGACATGCCTGCATGCAGGGGAGGATCGTCCCCCCCAAACCCCCATTATGCAGGTACGAAGCCGGGTCGCGGACGGGTGTCCCATCCCCTCTTGGATACCAGTCCCGGTCCCCGGCATAAAGCGGGACTGAACGGGCGTTAAGGCTCTTTTTTGAGAGATTCGCGTTGCTAAACGCCCGGGTGATTATAATGATACCAGGCATGCGATCACGGGTCCATGTGAAAAAGGTTAATGTGAATGCAGGGACAGGTAATTATTGGCCCTCCCTTCATGATGGCTATAGTTGTGGTAGACTCCGCCCGATGTGACTGGGGGGCCATCATCCTCTTTTGCATTGTTCATCCTCCGTTGTGGTGCTGTGCCCTTCGGGACCGAAGGGGATGCCGGGACCTGGTACATTATGACCCGGTGTATTAAATTTTCGACATGATGTCTTCATACTGTTTTTTCCTGTGCATACTCAGTTTTCCAGTGTTCATTTTCAAAAAGGAATGGTTTTTCTCTTTGTTCTATGGGATGCACACAAAAAGGATGCAGGCAGGGTTATTAAATCTTACCTGAGGGTGGTGAAAGGGTTCCACAGTATGCCTGTTTCCGGGATTGCAGGCGATCGAGGAAATTTCAGAGTGCAGACGGCAGAAAAAAACGGCTCTCCGGTTTTTTTTGATATGTGATGGATGTTCGCTGCAGTGGAATGTGGAGCGACCGGCCGGGTGTGGTATATATCCCGGCGGGCGGTGAGAGGTCACCGGGTACGAACGGCGTCGGGAGCTGGTCTTCCGGGGGGAGGAATGTACCGGGTGGAACAAGGTGAGTAACGAAGGTTACAGGGGAGTGAAGAGTGGTTCGTAGAATTGTGGGGGTGTGGCAGGGTACAACAGGGAATGAATGGTATGAGTGGTTAAGGAAAGGGTGTCCGGGTGAGTGACAGGGTAAAAAACCGGGGGTGTGCTGATGCCGGTTCATGGGATATGGTCCGGGACGTATCGTCCGGGGATCGTGGATGCCATAATGGAACGAAGAACAATACCGGGAGGCGCTCATGGTCGCGGCGGGCAGGAGACAAAGCCGATGTGGGTTTTTGTCTGCACTAATAGCAGGGAACATGATTTTTTGACCAGTAATTCTATATAGTTGGTATGAAATAGTTTTTTTAACCTGCTGCATACACAAGAGCAGTGTGAAAGGAGATGATGTACTGACAATCAGGAAACCGGACAGCGGGACCGGACCCGAGGAGATAGTCAGGGTACGGGTGCCCCTGAAGAGGAACCGCGAGATATTTGCCTTTGCTGAGCTGATGATGGGTGCAAACCATATCAGGGTACGCTGTTTTGACGGGGTCAGCAGGATGGGACGTATCAAGGGCAAGATAAAAAAGAAGGTCTGGATACGTGAAGGGGATATCCTTATCATCGTCCCGTGGAGTTTCCAGGACGATAAGTGCGATATCATCTACCGGTATACCGGTCCGCAGGTCGAGTGGCTCAGGCGGAACGGGTACCTGTAATTTTTTTTATTTTTTTAGATCCGGTTTTTAAGGAAATTATATACCTACTATTGTTACTCTATACGCTTTAACTACCAATTGGTTAACATTATTGACCGTTAATTTTGCATCGGTTCCTGAAAAGGCATTTTCCGGAAATGATGAAAAATAATTATGCCATGCAACTTTGTAATTGTTTTTTGCATCCGGGACATATGTGATGGTAATCTTTTCTGCGTATAATGGAATGGATAGTTCATACTCAGGTAACTTACTGACTTTCATCTGTACTGTTCCTATTCCTGTCTGGGATAACTGCGATTCTGAATAAACCTGGATAAAGGTAATAACTAAAGTACCAGTGTCTGTATCGTAAAACCATCGTGGATCTGAAATCATTGCAGATCCGGTAATGTCATTCCAGTATCGTTTGTGAACTGCCCCATTTTCGAGACTTATAATAGTGTTTCTATCGTCAGATTCGTATGACATCTCGCCGGGTGAGAAACTATTTGATAAAAATTCAGCCGGATAATCTGTTTTATTGATGAGAAATTGTTGATCTGATAATGAAGGCCCTTTTACAAAAAGAGTCCCCCCGCTTACCTGCATTGTGGTCTCCTGGTACGGGACATTTTTAAATGTCAGGCTGTCCAGGTCGCTCTGCAGGACGATCATGTTCTTTTCCATATTCCTGATATTTGCATTCGCCTGCTCCTGTACAAGGATAGGATACCCGTAGAGCGTGACCAGCCCGATCCCGGCCATCACGATAGCAAAAATGAGGATGAAGCCGACGGTCTCTGAAACCCCACGTTCAGAGTTTTTTTCTGTTATCCGAACCATTTTTAGAATCCCTCCGAGCGGTAGTTGATCTCATTGAGCCCGTGTCCTGTTGTACTTCCCCCGACACCGAGCGTTGTTCCGATGCCTGCAAGAGAGACTCTCCTGGCAATATTCCCTCTTGAAACAATAATCTGATCCCCTGTCGAGCCGATGACTGTTACCGAATATTCTCTCCCTGCCACATCATCAGGAATGTCGAATTGTGACGAAATATTCCCTATACTTGCCGGGGGGATGGGCGCGATGACATAAATATCGACAATACGGGTACTGATCCCGTTTCCAATGTCGATAAAGGCAGACTCGGAGAGCTGGTCGACAGGGCGCTCGATGATAACCGAGGTGAGGGCAAGGGTGGTTATCACCATCAGTACCATGAGAATCCCGGAAATGATGATATACTCAATCATTCCACTTACTGCCTGTTCCCGGTCTGTCAGTCGAACCATTAATAATACTCCTGGTAGGCCTCGTTATAGGCGGTGACCCCATTGTTATAATGAATAAAAAGCATGTTGTACCGATCTACCGGGTCATTCAAAGTGGAAAAAGAGATCACGGCATTTTTCCGTTCGAGCGATAACGACGTGAGATCATCGTGATATGTTCCGAGGTGATCCCACCTGAGAGTCATGAGTTCTGACCGTATATCCTGTATATCCATCTTCGGAAAATCAAGTACGCTCTCGGAGGTGGTCTTTCCCACCAGTGCCGACTCGGCAACAATCAATGCCAGGAAGAAGATGGCGATACTTACGATAAATCCCATCAGCACGATCCATTGAGCGTCGTCGTTCAACCCCGCCATAGTAACACCTCCACCAGGACCACTTTATCGCTTAGTACAGCAGGATCGGCACCCGGACCTACATTTACCCACTGGGTCACCTTCACTGCGTTTTCCCGGTAATACTGATATCCGCCGTATGATATATTATCAATAGTTGTTGAATCCCGGTAGAAAACAGTGGTATTGTACCGGAGGGAATCAGCTCCTGAATATACTGTTGCGCTGGTTAACCTTGAAAAATTATCAGAGAATGCTGCTGAATTATTCTGATTGATGCATATGCTCAGGGTACTGGGCGTTCCGTTCACTACCGGCGTATTCATCACCACAAGGGCATCATGGCCGATCTGTTCAAGTTGCATGTCATTAATATGGGTATCCTGCGGGGTGAATATCGTCGAAGACGAGATGACAAGGTATGCGGTGATTACCATCAGGATTGCAGCTGCAATCCCCTCAATGGTATAGAGCTGCGCCTGATTATTCACCATATTTTCACCTCGAGAACCGCCGGGGAA
Organism: Methanoregulaceae archaeon UBA467; assembly: GCA_002503825.1. Classification (GTDB taxonomy): domain Archaea; phylum Halobacteriota; class Methanomicrobia; order Methanomicrobiales; family Methanospirillaceae; genus UBA467. Next base: position 371,881 of record DASP01000005.1, on the reverse strand, counting down.
AGTGGCGGGGTAATTGTCTGGGAGTGAAGATATTTCATTTCACCACTATAAACAGGCCTGTCGAATTGGAGCGTTAAAATAACCTCGTCGAGTTGCCCTATACCCTGGTCTGACAGATACCCTCCTTCGATGACTATGGACGTCCCGTTTGCAACCGGTAATGCCCATAACGGAGCCGGTGTAGAATTAACGAGAATTGTGGGTGATAAGACCGGAATGGTGAGCGGGGTCCCTCCCGGGTACTGGGCGATGCTGACCGATGTCAGGATTGTTGAAGCGTTGGTAATGTTGGTTAAATATATCGGGACGTCTTCATTCAATGGATCGAGCCTGTATGCAGGATTGATAAGCGGATCGTAAATATTTCCAAGGAGCATGTCAATAGCGATCGTATGATTAACAGGGGTGTCTACAACGCCGTTATTAATCTCAATCGTCGTGTACCCCGGCTTTTTTATTGCAACCACCCGGCGGATATACCCGTACCTGTCCGGGGACACTTCTCCCACGCTCCAGGTACGAGAGGTAGCGAGCTCCCGCATGCTTATATTGAAATTATAAGGATAATCACCAAAAATCAATTTCTCCCGGTAATCTGACGGAAAGCATAAAGCATCAGCCCCGCTGCACCCGGCTGCGCTGAAACCAAAAAATTTTTCAATTTTTGATTCGCGTATAATTTCCGGACTGTTACGAGCAATCGAAAGCCCAAGACGTTTTAAAAGGTCCCGCTCGGACTGGAACTGGAGATCAAGGCCCTGCCAGTTGTCAGGTTCTCCCGGGTCTTCCACGAGGACGACACCGGTCCGGTATGCAACTGCATCGTAATCTATGGTCTTGCTCTGAAGGTTTATCAAGAGGCTCGACATCATCGTGGCCACGAATATGAACGCTACCATAAAAATGGTGAACCCGATAATGAAATCGATAGAAAGCTGGGCCTCTTCGGAGGAAAACCCCCGTTCAGGTGGCATGGTAATTAGGTATATTGGAAATCTTTGATATAAACAATTGTATTCTTGTTGTATCTTCCCGGATCCACGTAAAATAGAATCCGTTTTCAGGCCAATCTGAACAACAGTACAGGTTTTAACAGAGTTCCGGCGGTAAGTAAAATTCAGGCAGGTTTTAAAAATAAAAGGGGATTTTAATTATTGGAGCATGATGTAAATTTTCCCTGGATCCAAGGATAATCGGCTCATATTTCTGGTAAATCCACTAATCACCCCGTCCGTCCCTTCAGGATAGAAATTAAAGTCCACCGTAGTGACGCCCGGTGGAAGGTAGGGTTTGAGGTCAAAGGTATATGAACCGGAAAGAGGTACCGGAGCGGGGATTGTCCTTGACCCTATCTTTGTTTTCCCGAGGTATCCGGGGATGTCGATATAGTAATTCTCGTACCATGTCCTGTACCAGGGCTCGTTCCATGCACTCCCGTTCACATAGAAAGTTCTCGTGAATTCCTCGGTGACAATGGTATTGGTGATATTTGTATAGGTGACTACGTACCCTGCCTCTTCCGAGGACTGCTGGGTCTCTGACTGGTTCCCGATACAGGTAATATAGGTCGTAGGGAGACCCAGTTCAAAGTTTTGTTTCCCGTCGCTGAAACTTATCTTTGAACTTTCATCAAACAGGGTGATTCTCCCCACGTTCAGGAGGTTATTGTTCACCTTCAGTTTGAATGTACTTTCCCAGGTCTGGTTCAGTTTAATTGTGCCGATGTTAAATGAGAGCTGGTTTGCACTCCAGTTCGTGGTATCGTCCCGGTACATCGGCGGGTTGATGTTGACACGTGGCGTGGTGTTGAACCAGTACTTCAGGATTTCCGTATAGGGAATATACGTAAAGGCCTCGGTTCCGTTGACGCTCCAGCTGCTGACATTTGTGGTCACTTTAATGTCATCGAACGGCAGGTCCATGGTCACACCGATTCCTGCATCCACTTTGAGGACACCAGCAATCCTCTCGAAGATCTCGTTCAGCTTCTCTGCCGAGGGAGCATATTCATAAAATCCCGAATTTGCATTCGCCATGGCGCTTAATGTGGTGACGACTGTAGGTGAAGGGCTGGACGCGAAGAAAATATCGTAGATGCGGACGCTGCTCGCATTGGCATACCGTGACATGTTCTGGGTTGTACCTTCGCCATTGTAACATACATTATCACAAGTCCATACCCAGCGATACCCGTTCCACACATTCCTGCAATATAACTCCAGCGTACCTCCATACCCGGGGTAATACCTGTAATTATTAGCCTCCAGCGAACTTCCGGAAAAAGTATATGATGAACCATCTAGCCAGCCAGTTCCATGGGCAACAGGCGATCCATCATAATTCCATTCTCCGTCTGACAACAGGATAACTGCCTTGAGTGCATCCGGCCTGCCAGTCGTGTTTAGTTCGTCAATCCCGAGTTTGAATGCTTTTCGCATATTTGTTGCACCACTTGCAGTAAGGCTGTTAATGGTGGCATTAACCACGGAGAACGACGGGAGATCTGTGAGGCCGTGCCGAAGAGTTGCATCGCTGGCAAATGTTACCAAACCAACACGATCCCCCTCCTGCATATTGCCAATAAAGTTTTTTGCTGCAGTTTTTGCGGCAGTGAGTCTTTGATTACTGGATCCATAATCATGGGCAATATCCCATTTCATGCTCCCTGACGTATCAAGCAACAGCATGACATCGACAGGCTTTCTTTTCAATCGATAACCATTACCCTCGACCTTGACATTCACCGTGACAATGTCGTCCCATTGCGCAACGAGAGGCGTCACATTTGTGCTTATCGAAAGGAACGGAACGTTTGTCCAGTTAATTTTCAGGGACTGGGTCGGGTAGCTGCCCCATTTTGCGGTCAGAGTACAGGCATCATGTGCCGGGGGATCCCCGAAATTCGGGAAGTACCCGGGCTGGAACTCTAATGACGCATATGCATCGAGAGGGCTGTCGTGGGTCACGGTTGTCAGGGAAACCGTGCTTGGTGCGTAGTCCCTCCACTTAGGGCCGGTTACGCCCGCTGAAATATAATTATATGTCCAGCTGGCCGGAACAACGGTGAAATTCACCTGCTGGCCCTTCACAGGGTTCCCATACCTGTCCATTACGACAGCACGTATATTTGCGGTTTTACTGCCCGGGACATCCCAGCTCGGGATATACTGGGGACTCCCGGTAAGGACCATCTGTACCGGTTCGGTGCTGGTAATCTCCACGTTTGTCCAGTTGAAGGCACGGGTACCATCCGGTTTGGCGTCTACCGCTTCTACCGTGATATTAATAATATCGGTCCTGATTTTAGGGCCGTAGGTGACTTTTACCATCCCGCTCGAATTTGTAACGAGTAACCTGGATTCCTCCTCTCCTAACGTTGTATTCATCCAGAATGAACGATTCCTGACCCCGTTGCCGTACTGGTCCCGCAATGTATAGGTGATATTAAAAACCGTTGCGGCATCGGCAGGAATATTCGGATAGGGATCCGGCATGGCGTACGAAGAAAAATACTGTTCAATAATCACAGGGGGTGCACCGGCTATTCCAAGAATATTAATTGTTGTGTCGGCAACCCCGCTGAACAACGGGTGAACGGTGACTTTATTAATTCCCGGCAGGTTGTCCACTTTTATATCAGTGACTGCCGCACCTTCTGCATTGAGCGTGACATTCAACGGAATGGTGCTGTATGCGGTTCCGTTCCAGAATCCTGCAGTGGAAGATGGAGATGTGACTGAGAACCTGACACTCTCGCTGTACCTCTTATTGTCAATCGGGTTGTTATAAACATCCACATAATAAACGGTTAAATTTGTATTTTGTCCGACGAACATCTCTGAAGGAGCATCATACAGACTCATTCTGTACGGTGCTGCATGGTCGACTTTCTGGGTATAATAGGTTAGTATGTATTGTTCATTCCCATTTTCCCGGTACGTGACATTGACCCGGATAATTGCGTCTCCACTTCGTGTGGACGGAGTAAAACGGGTGGTCGCTTTCCCCTGCAGATCTGTCGCTGTCGATGTAACCGTCAATGATCCCCTGGTGGGATCAAGAAGGGAAAACCGAACATTCAGCATGGGATCGGGATTGGTCCGGTTCTTCACTTCAACTGTGATTAACGAACTGTTTGCGGTATCTCCTGCCACAAGCCACTCCGGGGTCCCGTTCAGGTTAATAGTGTCAGGATATCCCTGCACGATAATTGATCCCGGAATCGGATCGAGCAGTTGCCCGTAATAATCCACAATTGTGTTGAAGTCTGCTTTTCCGGTCTTGTTGTCAGCGATGAACATGGTTTGCGCCGAACCCGATATATCTGTCACCGTGTTTTGCGGTGTAATCACTCCGTATGAAGGATTGACCAGTGAAATATCCAGCGGTAACCCGGCAATGGGTTGATTCGTACTGGAGTTGACGATGTTAATCGATATCGGCGTCGTGTCCACCCCGTTTGCAATGCCATATTGTTGTGTCTGGATAAGGACACTAATCGGGGAAGTATCTGCAGCACCGTAACTACATGCGAAAAACAGGAGTAGCAGGGTAACTGCGAGTAAGGATCTCATATCAGCACCACCTTAGATAGATGGGTTTATAATTCGTAAATATATAAAACTGCGGATAATAGTCTGTATGGAAAAAATAAACCTACAAATTTTGTTTATTTTTCCAAAATATAAATATATTGCGCATAAAACAACCTCACCGTCCCTCTACCCCGGGCGATCCCATCTCTTCCCATGCATAGTATGGTTCCCGTGTCACCACCGGCCGTGACTCAAGCATCCGCATGGCCTTCCGGAGCTTCGCCTTCAGCCGCATATTCTCTGCCTCCAGCCTGCGGACCCGGTGGTGCAGGGGTTCAGCCCCGCCCGCCCCGCAGAGACTCGCGATATAATGACGGAGAAACCGGTCGGCACGGTTCTGCTGGCGGGGAATCCACAGTATCTCAACCGAAAGTGATTTTCTCTGGATTAACTCCTGGATCTCGGCGCTTTTCCTGATGAACGAGTGCTGTTTCGGGCGGTTCGCGCTGGTCATGTTCCAGACCACGACCTGGCTGTCGGTCCTGATCCGGGCGTGTGCATGATCCGGGAGGTGAACGAGTGCGAGGACGACGGCATTGAACTCGGCCTCGTTGTTTGATGCACCCCGCTCGTACGAAAAAAACACTTCTTCGCCCGGGAACAGTGCCACCGAATGGCCGTCACCGCTCCCGTCTACCACTATCTCTATCCTGTTGTCCATGGCTTCCCGCTCCGGTGAAAAATACAGTGAAAAAAGAGGGCATGGAGATTGACTGGTTCGCAGAAGGATTGTCTGACAATTTTTTGAAAAAGAGAGAGGAAGGGGTGATCAGGGTACCGCACGGATCTCGTTCGGTTTGGATTTTTATCCCCTTTCAACAGGACATCTCCCCGTTCCTCCTCGTATACATGAGAGTCGTGATCCTGTTACTTAAATCTTTCGAATCCCCGGGCCGCGTTTTATTTAACCGACGGCTGCAATCCTGAAGTAATGTCAGTACAGCTGCGAATTCCGGCGATTTTTCTCCTGCTGATGATGGCGGTCATCCCGGCCGTGGCGGCATGGGATGACTGTCCACGTGGTCTGGTCAATGACCCGTATCCCGGCGAATGTTCCCGTTACACAGATACGAACAATGACGGCACCTGTGACCGTTCGCAGCCGGAACCCGTTGCAATGGCGACCCCCGTTCCCGCGTCCCCGGAACCCGCCCTCACTACAGCCGCAACAACGACCGCTCTGGTCCCGCTCACCACGCAAAAAGCACCGGTGGCCCCGTTCCCGGCCATCCTGGTGACCGTCTGTGCAGGGTTGTACCTGTTCCGGAAGAGAAAATAAAAAATTGTTCCTGGTTTCGGGCAGGAAACGCTACCGGACGATCTTTGTGATCGGGATCTCAAGGATATCCTCTGCCCCGGCGGCTTTCAAATTCGGGATGATGGTATTGACCTCGCCCTTGTGCACGACGGTCTGGATGCTGTAGTAGTCGATGCCGTGCAGCCTCGAAACGGTGGGTTTTTTCAGCGCGGGAAGGGCTGCAATGACCTGCTCGATTGATCCGCCCGGGACATTCATCGTCAGGAGCACCTGGTGGCGTGCCTCGATCACACCGAGGAGCAGCGTCACAATCTCTTCGATTGCCTTTCTCTTTCCCGGGTCTTCAAAACTTTCCCGGTTTGCGATGACGACGGTGTACGACTCCATGATCTGCCCGATGATCTTCAGGCCGTTCTTCCGGAGCGTCGTCCCGGTCTCGGTAAGATCGACGACGACGTCCATAAGGTCAGGGACCTTTGCCTCGGATGCCCCGTACGAGTGGAAGAGCTGCACGGGAATCCCGAGCGAGCCGAAGAATTCGCGGGTCATTTCGGGATATTCGGTAGTAACCCTGCTGTTCGGGCGTATCTGGTCGACGCGGGAGATATCCTCGCTCTGGTGGACCGCTATCACGATCTTCACGTTCCCCTCGCCGGTCTTGCTGTACGAGAGATTTGCAACCTCCCTGACGCGTGCACCGGTCTCCTTCACCCAGTCCAGCCCCGAGATTCCCACGTCGAAATATCCCATCTCAACATATTTCGGGATCTCCTGCGGGCGGAGTATCTTTATCTTCCCGATGCGTGCATCCGAGATCCTCGGGCTGTAATCCCTGTCAGTGCGCCTGACTTCGAGGTCTGCTTCCCTGAAGAGCTGGAGTGTCTGTGCTTCGAGGCTCCCCTTCGGGAGTGCGAGACTGATCATGAAGAAAAGATGGACGTTGAAATCTGAAAAATGTGAGGGTTTTATCCGGGGGCGGGAGGTTGTTCATCCACGGATCGAGGAGAAACACGGGACCGGTTGATCAATTGTTTTTAATCCGGGCAACAGGGACAAAAAAGAGGATAACTGCGTGGCATGTAAAAAAAGAGTCTGTTTTCAGATCAAACCCAGAACCGGCTCTTCTGCTCCCTCATCAGCGATATAATCCGGGTGGATCTCCTCGCGGGCAATAATTGCAAGCACGAGAATAAGGGTACCGACGAGAAACGTCACAAAGAATGTCAGGTCAAAGCCGGCCGTCAGGACCTCGAGCTTTATATTCGCCGGTGCCGAACCGGTCACCCCGTGGCTGCCTGCAATCGATAAAATGCCCTGGATAAAGATCAGGAAAAAGAAGAGTGCTTCCCCCCGGATGCACCCCTCTTATTCGAGCAGGTGGACCGCGAGACCGCTCAGGAGCTTTGGCTCGAACCATGTCGATTTCGGTGGCATGATCCCGTCGGCGTCTGCAATATCAAGGACGGTCTCAACCCTGACCGGCTGCATCGAAAACGCGACCACAAAGTCTCCGTGGTCGACCATCTCCTCGAGGTCGGCAACCGGGCGTGCCCCGCCGAGGTACTGGAGCCGTACGTCTGCACGCGGGTCGGTGATCCCGAGGATCTTTTCCAGGACCTCTTTCTGGAGCACTGACACATCCAGTGATTCGATGGGGTCAAGTGAGGTGTCAACAGGTGCAGAACATTCGTACCACGTCTTTTCCATGTACATGTGGACGACATGTGCCGGTGGAACGGCCGGTTTACGGGGCGGGATGTGGTAACCACGGTTGTCGACATCGCCATACGGCAAAATAGTGAAAAATGCGGACATGGCCTTCATAAATTCACGCGGAGACATGCCCCCGAGGTCGCTGACAAGCCTGCTGTAACCGTGAATCCGCACCCTGTTGTGGGCAAACATCACACCCATGAAATGCGTGGCCTCATCGGTGAGCGTCCCTGCGTTCTTTCTCTTTTCTGCAACATTAACCGCAGATTTCGCCCTGTGGTGACCGTCCGCGATATAAAGCCGCTCTACCGGGGAGAAGAGCTCCTCCAGGTGTGCGAGATCCGACGCATCCCTGATATAAAACACCTGGTGGATTATACCGCCGTCCCAGGTCACTTCTGCGTCTGGTGCACCTGCTTTTCTGACAAGCGACTCGATAAAAGCGAAGATCGATCCTGAATCGCGGTATAAAAGGACAACCGGCCCTGTATTGGCGTTCACCGTATCGATATGGCGTGTACGGTCCTCCTCCTTGTCGTACCGCGTCAGTTCATGCCTCCTGATGACCCGGGTCTCGTAATCATGCACGTCCACGCAGCAGCAGAGACCAAGATAGGTATCGCTTCCGGCAGTCACGCGGTAGATATACATCCCGGGCAGCGTGTCCTGCTTCATATTCCCTTCAGAGATCAGGGCATCAAACTTCTCGCGGGCGAGCCTGTAGACCCGGTCGTCGTGCGGGGGGAGGTCGGGAAGGAGGGCATCAGACCTGCTGATACTAAGAAAACTCATGCAGTTGCTGCGGATACATTCCTGGGCCTCCCCGGTTGTCACCACATCATAGGGCACGGCCGCAATCCGGGAGGCGACCTTTTTTTCCGGCCTGACGGCCGCAAAACGATAAATCTTCACCATAAAAACCGGGCACTCTCTGTACACATTTTCCGTGACAGTATATTATAGCAATGACAACCTCCTTAGTCAGGAGTTTATGATCGATCAGATCACCATCCGCCGGGCCCGGCCTTCAGATATTGCCCGCATCGTCGAGATCGAGAAGGAATCGTTTCCGGACCCCTGGGATTACCGGGTTTTTGACGAGACACTCTCGTGTTTTCCCATCACCTTTTTTGTTGCGGTCAGCGCGGGAGAGGTGGTCGGGTTCATTGCAGGGGGCCTCGAGGACACGGGTGAGGAGATCTATGGTCATATATGCAACCTCGCGGTGACCGGGGCATTCAGGAAGCAGGGTGTGGGCAGGATGCTGGTCAGGCGCGAGGAACAGCAGTTTGCCTTTCATCTGGCGACCGGTGTACAACTCGAGGTCAGGGTCTCGAACAAAAAGGCCCAGAAGTTTTACCGGGACCTCGGGTACCAGGAAGCGCTTCGTGTCGACAGCTATTATGCAAACGGCGAGGACGCGATTGTCATGATGAGATGGTTCAGGTTTTAGGCATCCCGGGAAATGTCTGACCTGTCGCTGTCAGGACCCTGTGATGTCGCCTGGCTGAAATCGCTGGCAGGCAGAGGGCTTTTTTCCTTACCTGAAAAATTGTTTTGTTGAAATCTTCCTCTTCTTCTCACAATTATTCTTTTCCGCACTCCTTATCGCGACACTCCCGGGACTGATGCCCCGCCGTTGTGGCGTCCCCAAAATGCGATAGATACCGTGCTTAGTTCATTTAAAATAACCGAATTCCAATCAACCCTGCCTACAGACCATCCTGCAGCGGGGTGGGGCAGGGGGATGAGAACCCCTCCTGTCAGAGAAATGGATCAAACAGGTTTTATCGAAATGAGGTTTTCAACAAAGTCGAAAAATTGTTCCGGAATGGCCTGTTTACCGGCCGAGCTGCTGGTGTGCCCGTGCAAGGTGCTGGGCCCCGAGCGCCCCGAGAAGCGAGAGTTCACCGGCAAGCACGCCACCGGCGATTATCTCGGCAAGTTTTTTTGCATGAGCTCCGGGGGGTGTCCCGCTGCCGGCAACCCCGAGGAGCGAGAGGCATTCGGCCTGCGTGTCTACACCGGTTCCGCCGCCGACGGTGCCGACCGGGAGGTCAGGAATAGTCACTGCCACATAGACTCCTTCACCGGCAGCATCGACGGTGGTCATTGCAGTACTGCCTTCCACAACGTGCGCAGGGTCCTGGCCGCACGCGATGAACATGGCGGCGATGACATTTGCGGCATGTGCATTGAACCCGAGCGCCCCTGCCCGTGCCGACCCTACCAGGTTTTTACGGGTGTTGACCTCGATGAGTGTCGCGGCGTCGGTCTTTAAGACATCCCTGATGAGTTCAGGTGCAAGATAAACCCCTGCCACGACACTCCTCCCCCTTCCGCGGATCGTGTTCACCGCGGCGGGTTTCTTATCGGTGCACAGGTTCCCGGAGAGCGCGATTAAGCGTGCGCCGGTCGCCTCAGCAATGAGGTCCGATACCTTTGCGCTTGCGATGGTGACCATGTTCATCCCCATTGCGTCCTTCGTATCGAACTCCAGCCGTACAAAGACACTCGTGCCGGCAATTGTGGTCACGATGTCGGTCAGCTTCCCGTGTGACGTGGTGCTCTCTGCCGTTTCGGCAATGAGAGGCCGGTGTTTCTCCACCCAGTCCGCGATCTCCTTTGCATGCGGGACACTTCGTGCAGCAAAGACCGGTGCCCGTGTCATCCCGTCATGCACGATCCGCACCTCTGCACCTCCTGCATGGGTTATTGCACTGCATCCCCTGTTCACCGATGCGACGAGCGCACCTTCGGTGGTGGCGAGGGGCAGGTAAAACCCGCCTTTTGCGTATTCCCCGTTCACGAGGAGCGGCCCGGCGACACCGAGGGGTACCTGCACCGCCCCGATCATGTTCTCGCAGTTCTTTTTGACCACCCGTTCTGTAGAGATTGTATAAGAGCCGACGCGATTGAGTGCAGTCCCGGTCTTCTCTTCGATAAATGCCCGCCTGACCCGCACCGCTTCATCGGAAGGGAGCTCCTGCTCGAGTGCATAGAGCTTGAGAGATCCGGATCTCAGCCGCTCGAGGTACTTGTCCATGAGAACATATTGGTGCGGATGCCAATTACCCTATCCGTCCGACGGGGCATTTGCTCACATTTACTGGATATGCCAACCTTCCAACTGATCCTGATTCCAATCGTGATATTGAGGATCCGGATGGGAATACTCTCATAAACTATGATGAGGAGGTATTATATTTCGGCAATATGGAATTGGTTGAAGTAAATGAACCATTGATGCCTTTTGATTATAATAATAACGGGTGCATAGATTTTATTGATGTGGGGATATTATACCTGAATATAATCTGACACTTTGATACCATGGAGACCGAACGCAGAAATAAATGGATAGGAATATTAATTGGCGCTTGCATCATCGCAACAGGGTTCTATATCGGTATACTATCAGGCTTTTTTTATTCCCTGATCCTGTTTTTCCTGATCGGAGGGTTCATCGCCGGTATATTTACCTCCCGAAATGTAAGAGAAGGTATCTGGTACGGTTTATTGAGTGGGATTGTCGGTGCCTGTTTTATCGTAGTACCCATCCTGCTGATTTTGGTTTTCGTTATGATGGACGGACCTGCAGATTTTGCTATAGGAATGTTGTTGTTTTTAGGGCTTATCATCGCCTTCATCGCGATTATTCTCGCCCCAATAGGAGCAGGAATCGGGATAGTGGCGAAAAGGGTATTGTTTGAAGATTCAAATGAGAAGTAAAAAAAACCCTGGATAAGAAAGAAATGAGCGAAGCATTCGTCCATGAGGGTCATACTGGTGCGGATTCAAATCATTTAATATGTTTACCCGGTACAAATTCTATCATTCGAAATCCGCCCATTCGGGTTTTGTAGCACGTACATCACATTTCTGATACCATGGAAACCGAACGCAGAAATAAATGGATCGGGATTCTTATCGGTGCCTGTTTCATTTCAGCCGGTCCGTTTGTTGATTATTTTATGATATACGATTCTTTTTACACGGTTCTGTTTTTCCTGGCAGGAGGGTTCATCGCCGGGATATTTTCATCAGGGAACGTATTAAACGGTATAAAATCGGGTTTCTGGAGCGGGGTCATAGGGAGTGCAGTCCTTGATGCGATTTTCGCATGGGTCCTGATCAGTGCCCTGATCGGTTCTTTGTGGTCTGGAACCGTGGATGAAATGGCAGGCATGGCAATCCCTGTTGCTCTGGTATTGACCGCCGCAGCTGTTGTTATTGCCTCAATCGGTGGCGGACTCGGGATAGTGGCGAAAAGGGCAGTGTCTGGAGATTGAAGATATTTCGATCCGTGTAAGACCGCTCCCCGGTTCCCGGAGAAGACGAGTGACAGAAACAGATTTTTTCTCAGGGACGAGATTCAATAGCACAATCCGGGTGGAGACGGTCTGATGGAACAGGAGAATGTGAGCCAGTGGGGAATCCGGGTGGCGAGTAAAGATGCAGAGGAGACCAGGAGAACGCTCCTCAAAGAGGGAGTCCTTGACAGGGCACTCAAACCCCGCAGGGATGGTGACTGCATCATCTTTCCGGTCACCGGAAAGAGGGGTGATGCTGCGATGGAGACCTTCGGGGCACAGCCAGGGCGCGAGGATCTCCCACGCCACGAACTCATCGGCGGTATTGCCGTCATGCAGGAGAAGGATGTTCCGGCGGCAGAACTGCTGCTCCATTCGCGGCCCTCTCTTCATACCGTCCTCTTCCCTGTCAGTGATGTCGAGGGGGAGTTCCGGACCCGCCGGTTCGAAGTCCTCGCCGGGACCCCTGAGACCCGGACCGTATATACCGAATACGGCCACCGTTTCATCATAGATCTCTCTGCTGCGTATTTTTCAGCACGGTTGTCGACCGAACGGCAGAGGATTTTTGACCAGGTTCAGGAGGGTGAGGCGGTCCTCGACATGTTCGCCGGGGTCGGACCGTTCGCCATCACGGTCGCAAAAAAGGCTGGCATGGTCGTTGCCGCCGATATCAATTCCGGGGCGGTGGAACTGATGATCGAGAACCTTGCCCTGAACCGGGTGAAAAATGTCCTTCCCGTCCTTTCCGATGCAGGCCGTCTCGGGCGGCTTCTCCACTGGAAATTTGACCGGATCATCATGAACTTCCCAACAGGAGCATGGAAGTTCTTACCCGGTGCAGCATCGCTGTGCAGGGCGGGCGGGACCATCCACTGTTATGCACTGCAGTCGGGCGAGGGCGAACTGCTGCCGCGGATCAGGGACCTCCCTGGCGTCACAGCGGTGAAGGAGCACTATGTCAGGTCATATTCGCCCGGGCGGTGGCACGCAGTGTATGATATTGTCCTGTAGAATGATGCGGGTTTCCGTCGCCGGGAAATGACCCCTCACTCGTGAACATGTGAAGAAATGCGTGGAATTTTTTCCTTCTGCCCATATCCGGGGTAACGGATGGGCCTTCCGGTGAATCAGGCCCGGGTTCTGCAGCACCATACTTTTTACAATGTAATTTTATTATTTTTTATCTTAACTAAACTAAATTCAGTATATTTGATTAACAAAAAAAACAATTTAATAACTTATAAGTTATGTATACACATTCATACGACTATTCGATGAATGATACGACGACGGAAAACCCGGAGGAGAGATGGAACAAGGATACAAATCCCCTGCTTCACAAAAAAATCTGAACCGTTTAAGGGTCATAATTATTGCCAGTACGATGATACTCGCACTGGTGTCAGGGGTATCTGCTCCTACCACCTCTCTTCATATCGAGAAAATTGACGACCAGGGAAAGGTCCTGTCAGAAAAAGATCTTGATTACACCTGGATGGAGACGAATCTGCCCGTATTTGGTAACGGAGTAACACATTATTATCACCAGGGACCTGTTTTTGTCGGGAATGAGGATGACCGGTGGAACCCGGCAGAAGATAAAAATGTCCTTGAAAAGGATATGGGTGCCGTGAAAGGGACGGATCTGAAAGATCTGTGTGACCTCGCGGGAGGAATGGTCCCCGGGGATACTGTTACCCTCAGAGCGGCTGACGGATTTTCAAAGACCTTTGGCTACCAGAATGTCTATGAACCCTCATCCAGACAGGGACCGATGGTCATCACATGGTACAGGGAAGACGAAGGCTATGTTCCCGATTACAGGACCGGAATGAGGCTCGTCTTTTTTGCTGACACATCAGTAAACCCGTGGGGCATACACGCTTTTGGAAACCGGGACTGGCATGAATCCGCTGATCCGTCCGATTATTACTTCTATGTCCAGGGCAGTGAACACTACCCGACCACTACCGGGTTGTCGGTGCAGGACGTTGCAGAGATAACGATAAAAAGTCCGGTTCAAAAGGCGGATCCGGAAAGCCTGCCTTCGGGCACGTCAGTCCCGTTAGATCCGGTCATGCTCCTTTTTGCCCTCCCTCTTGCCCTCTCACTATACTGGAGGAGAACTGAGTGACAACCCCGCTTTCAGGTCATCGAAAAAACGGATCTGGACCTGTTGTATGCACGACCCTGGTCATAGCAGCTTTATTATCACTGATTATCATTTCCGTTCCGGTAGCCGGGGTTCCCACCGATACCGTAAAGATCGTAACCTATGGTCCTGATGGCAACACCTTACCGGAAGAGCAAAGCGTGACTGTCCGGTGGATGGAGGAACACCTTCCCGTGCAGGGTGACGGTATCACCCATTATTATCACCAGGGGCCGGTCTTTGTGGATGATAAAGAAGCACAGTGGGACAAAAACGAGACAACAAATTTCAGGGATATGGGTGCCGTGAAAGGAACGGCAGTCAGGGACCTCTGCGATCTGGCCGGGGGGATGGCGCCCGGGGATGAAGTGATGGTGAAATCCGGAGACGGGTATCACGTTGAGTTCGCGTACGAAAATATCTACACCCCGCTTCCACGGCAGGGGAATCTCACCGTCTGCTGGTACAATGCAGAAGAATCGGCAGTCGGTGAGCGACAGGGTACCGGGTATCCCCCCTCCTATCACGTCGGTATGCGCCTTGTTTTTTTTGCCGATAATTCAACCAATATTCAGGGAAAACATGTCTTTGGCAACGAGGATATGCGGGCTGTCATGCCTCCCGGGACAATTCATCTCTTCGATAACCTCTATCCGTCAACCGGCGGGTATACGGTGAAATGGGTCGATGAAGTCAGGATTTACAGGGGAGGATACCAGGGTTCGTCCGATCTCCTGCCAAAGTCCTTCGAATCAAAGATGGATGAGACATATCCTGCTCCGCCGACTACAGCGGCTCCATTAAACGATTATGCTGCAGGTATAGCCGTCCTCATTGTAACCGGGGCCATTTTTATCGGGAGGTGGCGATCGTGACGCAGAAATCATTCGTGTGGATTATGGCCCTTTGCACCCTGCTTGCGGCAGTAATTTTTTTTGCCGGATGCATATCAGGTACGAATGATCCGCTTCCGTCAGTAGCAGACCCTGCCATGCAAAACTGGCGGCTGACGGTGAACGGGACAAATCAGGTGGTCTTATCGATGCAGGACCTGCAGAAAATGCCACCGGTAACCGGCCATGGTTACTGCGTCTCCACCACCGGTATCAGGTTTGGCCCGTATATCTGTAAAGGCGTTGACCTGCGTGAAATTGCAGCCCTGGCAGGCGGAATGAACCAGGGTGACCGCATCTGGGTATCGGCACCCGACGGGTACCTGTGGGTGTTTGATTCGGACCAGGTGGAAGGAAATGGATTCGTGACTTTTAACGAAGATTTAAAGGAAATACCCTCTCCTTCGCTTCGTGTTATCCTTATGTACGAGCAGGACGGCAGACCCCTCACCTATGATGAAGGAGGGCCTGCCAGGATTGCGATTATTTCTGAAGAACCTGGCATTGTCACCGAAGGGAGTGCATGGGTCAAATGGGTGGATCGTATTGAGGTCAAAAAAACATGAATGCCCGGAATATCCTCCCGGTCGTTCTGGTTCTTTTTTTTCTGTTACTGTCGGCCGGATGCACAGAATCGGGGGAGGAGCCGCAAAAATTAAAAGTTCTCGCGGCAGGGAGCCTTCTCACTTCATTCAGCGAAGTTGAAAAGGAATTCGAGGCCTCACATCCTGGCGTAGATGTAGAGATCGAAGGGCACGGGAGTATACAGGTCATACGGCAGGTCACCGACCTGCACCGGCAGTTCGATGTCGTCGCCGTGGCTGATGAATCACTTATTCCCGACCTGATGTACCGGGTGAATGAAGAGACCGGAAAGAACTATACCGACTGGTACCTCCCGTTTGCACGAAACGAAATGGTACTGGCATACACCGGGAAAAGTCTTTATTCAACGGAGATCACCCCTGAAAACTGGCCTGATATCCTGTCCCGTCCCGATGTCCGCGTCGGGATCTCAAACCCCATGCTCGATGCTGCCGGGTACCGGGCCCTGATGCTTTTTCAGCTTGCAGAAGAGGAGTATGACCGGCCGGATCTCTTTGAGACCATCATCGGGGATCATTTCTCCCCAATGCTGAATGTGACCGTAAGCGGGCGGAATTCGACCATTGAACTCCCTGAAATCATGAGGCCGTCTGGCGGGAAGCTCGCGGTAAGGGACGGGAGCATTTATCTCATCTCACTTCTTGAAGCAGGCGGCATTGATTATGCGGTCGAATACAGGAGTGTCGCAGATGATATGGGCCTGTTATGGGTTCCCCTTGAGCCGTCCGTTAACCTCGGGTCGGACGAATATGAGAACAATTACGAGCGGGTGCGGATAGTGCTCGGGTTCCAGCGGTTCAGCAGTACCGGGCGTGAGAGGATCGGCAGGACAATAGTCTATGCAATGACCATCCCGACTGATGCGAAAAACCCGGACCTTGCAAGGGAATTTATTACCTATGTGAATGAACAGTCCCGGCTGGGACGACCCGGATGGCCGGCGCCACTGGATTAGGAAAAATGAGTATGATTTTATCCCGAAATATATCCGGTCGCCTGTGTATCAATGATAAAATCCCTGCAGCGATACCTGAATCCCGGGGGGCAAACCTGCAGCGGATGGACCAGTGCCTGAGTAATGGAGAATGGCGCGCATATCGGGTACAAAGAGTGTATCAGGATCCAGCCGCAACATTGCCTGTGACCGGGGTTGTAAGCGGTATACTTCATGAATGGAGGGATTCACCGGGATGAAACCCTTCTTCATCTTTTTCGCCGGAATGCTCCTGATCTGCATCACGGGCGGGCACCCGGTGTTCGCCGCGACAACTGAAATTCACGTCGTAAAACTGGCAGCTGACGGGTATACCGTTCTTTCGGAAGCGAGCGTCTCCTACCAGTGGATGGAGCAGAATCTGCCGGTTCGGGGTGACGGGATCACCCATTACTATCTTCAGGGTCCGGTTTTCGTTGACGACCCTGACGAGCGATGGAACCCTGCCGAGGATACGAACGTGCAGGAAAAGGACATGGGTGCGGTAAAAGGGACCGATATAAAGGACCTGTGTGAACTTGCAGGGGGGATGTCCCCGGGAGATACGCTCACGGTGAAATCTACCGACGGGTTTTCCCGCAATTTTGCGTATGAGACTATATATGAGCCCCCGTCCCGGCAGGGACCGGTCATCCTTGCATGGTATAACGCCGAACCCGGGTATGTCCCATTATACCAGGACGGAATGCGTCTTCTCTTCCTCGCGGATACCTCTACGAACCCGTGGGGAATCCATGCGATGGGAGTATGGGACTGGCATGAGAGTGCCGGCGGGGAGGACTGGTACTATTACTATAACGGGAACGAACGTTACCCGACGACAACAGGCCTCTCGGTGCGGTATGTAAGCGAACTCGTAATCGCAAGCACCGAGGAGCCCGCAGGTTCGATCAGCGTGGTATCAGACCCTGAAGGGGCACGCGTATTCCTTGATTATACCGGGACGGGGCAGTTGACCCCCTGCACGCTTACCGGTCTCTATCCCGGACCCTACATGATAGGCCTGGAACTTGAAGGATATGAAACCCCTCCTGAAGAAGAGATCGAGGTACGTCATGATCTTGTATCCGAAGCAGATTTTGTCCTTGAAAAAATTCCCGTCACTCCGGCCCAGGGTGCAAATGGCGCGAGTGACTCTGGTGGAACCGGTGGGACAGGGGAATCCGCCGCCGGGACTCTGAGCCTGGCACTGGCGGGCATCACGAAAGGAGATGTTGTACTGACTGCCATTCCGGGGCTTTCCGGTACTCTTCACGGGCTGGAGGAACGCCCGTTCGGACCTCTGCCAGTACATTTCACCGGGGGGGATAATCCGGTCAGGCTCTGTATCTTTTCATCAGGCAGTATGAACCCGGCGAAACCCGGGGGAGTTGTACCCGAATTTGTTCTCTCTCTGAACGGGGTAACGATGGATCCTGTCGTTACCTACACGGACCTTCCCGTGAACGTGAGCCAGGGGCTTGTCGCCACAACCTGCTGGAACCTTTCCGGTCATGATGCCGGGCCTGAAACACTCTTTACCCTCCAGCTGAAAAACGAACGGAGAATGTCCTGTGATGTAAGGGGGGGGATCCTTGTAGTTTTGTCTCCCGGCGACGGGGATAAAAACACAGCATACTGGCTCTTCGAGGGAGCTGATGCAACAGCTGGTACACAGGGGAAAGATGAGCAGGGAAGCGAAACAGTTTTTGAATTCAGCCCTGCTTTCAGCACCACTCATGTATCCGATACGCACCTCGTTGTTATTTCGAGCGGGGATTTCACGGGCTCATTACCGCACTACCTTGTCCGGGTCAATGCAGAAACCATGAGCGGGGAGTATAACAGGCAACCCGGTCAGATCTTTGAAGCGGGAATGAACAGCTCACCCCTTTATCCGGGACTGGCGGTCAGAACATCTGTACAGTCATTCCTGACGGAAAAAGACAATTCCTTTGGAGAAAACAGGATTGCACTCTTCAGTTACGCAATTGAGAGTGAAATGGCGGAGGGTCAGACTGTAAACCAGACCGGTGCCGGTTCCGCCCATGAAATTTCCCCTGAAGCGGAGGCTCCCCTGACCCCGGATCAGATGCCAGGCAGTAAAACGAACGGGTCGACCAATGCAGAACCGGTTCCTGAAGGACAGATCCTGGTAAAACGTCCAATCAGCCTCTTTGATCGGTTTATCGATGCATTCTTCTCTTTCATTTTCGTAATTACCGGGGACCCACCGATTATATATGAAAATATCACGCCCCCGGATATCTTACCCGGCGATAATTCACCTGCCCGACCCCTGACCGACCGGCCTGATGAGAATGTATCCATCCCTGGCCGGACAGAGTACGGGCCTTCCGAAACGGAAGTACCTTCCACGGCAGGGGCGGATTCCTTTGAAAATGAGAAAATTCCGGTACAGGACATTCCTGTAAACTTCCCCCGTTACGGGGGCCTTTCTATTGTAACACACCCGTCCGAGGTCAGCCTTACTATTGACAACAAGGACCCCGGCCTCCAGCCGCCGTTCGTGATTATGGGGATCCGGTCCGGGAGTCACCTGATACGGGCGTCGATGAATTCAGCTGAAGGGAGCGGTGAAAGCAGGTCACGGCGGGTATGGGTGTATCCCGGAGTTGTGATGCCGGTTTATATCGATCTCATCAGTGTTGAAGACAGAAAGGAGACAGAAGTACGTTCTGAAAACGGTGATGTCATCTCTTTTACCCTGGATGGCTGCTATCCTTTACGACGGACCCCGGCAGATGTGGAGACGACCGGTGCCGGTTCCTATATCACCGCACTCGTTGATGATGCATTCATCTCAGTTTCCCCGTCACCTGCATATTCCGGAAAAAGCACGATTATTATCCCTGCGGAAAAACCCGGGTTCTATATCCTCCCGGTCACATCGAATCCTACCGGAGCGGAAATTTTTATCGACGGAGTGCAGACCGGGACTTTAACCCCTGCGCGTATACCAAATCTTTCTGCCGGGCCGCACAGGGTAACAGTTACCCTTCCGGGATATATCCCGGGCGAGCTTATTGTTGAAATTCCAGTCAGCGGATCTGAGGAGGTGAAGACACCAGTACAATTTATGCTTGAATCATATGGATCAGGACCGCTGGTCGTGGACAGTATTCCGCAGGAGGCTGCAGTTTTGATCGATGGTCTTTCGAGCGGTGAGAAAACTCCCGCGACATTTCTGAATATTCCTATCGGTATACATGAAGTGACCATGACACTCGACGGGGAGACCCGGGCAAGCGATGTCATCATACGCCCTGGTGACGGGGGACGTTGCGTGATCAGGTTTGTGTAACATGAACGGCAGGGAAATGTGGCACTGGTCTGGATTGGGGGTAGTTAACCGGAGATATAAAAAAAGAACGCCAGGTCTTTTAAAAAAGGATTTACACCTCTCTTCCGGCACGCCCATTCAGGGACCCCCGATACTCATGGTCCTGATTATTATTCTTCTTATGACACCGGCTGTTTCAGCACAGGGCGGACAGGGGAGTGAAAGACCGGTTCAGGCAACGGATGCACGGAGTCCGTGGTTGACCAATACCTCTTCATCCTCATCCACCATCCACTGGAAAACGGAACAGCTACTAACGGGAACAATAGAGTATATCTCCATTAAAGATCTGTTGCAGGGAAACGACGAATTTTTGCCGGTTTCAGAAATGATGCCTGCCCAACTGCACACGGTATCCCTGTCAGGACTCATGCCCGGAACAGAATACCAGTATCGCATCAAAGGCCAGCCAGGGAATTATTCATTTTCCACGTACCCTGAGTCCGGAACTGTCAGGTTTGTCGTATACGGGGATACCCGTAACCAGGAAGGATGGAAAAACCAGGACCTCCTCCAGACGACCGTCGCCCGGGGTATTGCAACGGAGGAGGATATCCTCTTTGTTATCCATACCGGCGATATTGTCTATGACCCGGCAAACCGTTCCGAATGGGAGGGCTTCTTCGAAAAATCAGGTGCATATCTTCCGAATGTAACCTTTTGCCCTGTCCCGGGAAACCACGAGGCATCTTCTGCTGAGTATGCGGAGATCTTCGGGTTACCTGATGATTACTCGTTCCAGTGCGGAGATATTACAGTTATCTGTATTGATTCGAATCCCATGAATAAAACCCGGGGAGATGCACAACGGGCATGGCTCGTCGACAGACTTCATGAGACAAAAAACCTGGTCTTTGTTGCCATGCACCACCCGTTATATTCATCTGATGAAAAGCATCCCGGAGGATATACTGACCAGAGACTCCGGTATGAGCCGCTGTTCATACAGTCGGGAACAGGAGCCGTATTTTCTGCCCATGTCCATGCGTACGAACACTTTGAATCGGGCGGTATCCAATATTTCACGGTCGCTACGGGGGGTGCTCCGTTTTATCCTCTATTGGATGAAAAACCTGCGGGACATATCTTCAGCCTTGAAAATACGGCCGGGTATGCAGTGGTTACGGTGAATGAGACCGCTGCAACACTTGAATTCATACGGGTCGCAGAGGAACGGGACGGGGTTGTCCGGCTCTTCCCTCCCGGTGATGTTGCAGAGCGGGTCGTGATAAAGAAGAAGGCTGAAAGATGGCCGGTGATGTTCCAGGGGTTGCCTGATTTATTGAAAAGTCCTGTTTATGTATTCAATGTCCACATTACGGGTTTAACAGAGCTATTTTCCAGTAATTTGACTTAACGTATCGGAAAAAAGAATGAAAGGGAGGATCAGGCTCCGATAGGAGTTGTTGAGAATCCCCAGAGCGTGTCCGGGTTTTCCATGACCACCCAGTAACCCTTGAACGGGAGCAGATCCTGCATCGTCATTCCCTTTGCATACGACCATCCGGGCTGGTTTAATGCCGGGCTGATGACCATCGAATACCCTGTCAGCCCGCCCGGGGTATACTCGATGCTGGCAAATGCCTGGCTGATTGGCATTGCAGGGAATAAACCGGAATCCCAGGCCGGTGCAGGTCCGACAAGGCTGATTCCGCCGGGGAGGGATCTGCTTTGGGGAGGAGTCAAATCAGGAGACGGGACAAGGGTGGCGTTGACCGGCCCTGTTGTTTTGACGAAGATGGCATACAGGGGGGATAGTCTGTCTTCTCCTGACGGTATCACCCACTGGCTGCCATTCCATTCAAGAATGACAGAAATGGCCTGGCTTTCCCTGAATATTTTCACCAGTGTTGCATTGTCATACTGGAGGGCGACGGGCGTGGAAAAGATGTTCCAGCCGGTATTGAGAGGAACCGTGATAGATCCGGGCACTGGTGGCGTGACCGGCGGGAGAAGGTCTATCCTTGAAACACCCTTTATGGAATCTGCACTTTCTACATCAAGGCCGGTCAGCCGTAACGGCCAGCTCGAATCTGTGTCAGGGATATGCGTTCCGTTGAGAGAACTGGCAATGATATAACCTGTATTCCTGGCCATATCGCGGCTGTCGATCGTTGTGTTTGTCCCGTCAGACGCCGTAACAACAACACGGTACCCTTCGGCAGCTTTTGTGTCGTTAAATGCATGGTCAGAGTGCTGGTCACCATCGTCCACAAAACCGCAGAGGAACCAGAGTGGCATTCCGTCCCATATGCGGCCTTTGTTGTCGGTATAACGTGCCTCGTGGTTCGCCCCGAACTGGCATGCGAGTGCCTGCTCGAAATAGTTTTTGCTTACTATGTAGCTGAGTCCACCGATCCGTGTCCCGTCCAGAGAAAGATTCCAGTCAGATTCAGGGGCGGAATAAATCTTTATCGTCGTAATCCACTTGGCCGAGAGTCCGGCACACGACGGGTATTGCGTGCCCTGGTCATAGTAATAATGCCAGTATGTATCGGGCAGGGTCTCATGCATGTCCCACTGGCCATAGACATGGTCACCGCCAGGAGTGAAAAAGACCCTCATCCCGTCCGGATACGAGGGGACATAGGTGCCATCTGCATACCATGCAAGGATTGCATCGCCCTGCCTGGCCTGCACTGCCGGGTTTGTATAGATCGAGGAATAGGGGAGCGTCGTCTCGTACCCGTCACCTGCAATGAGCTTTATATCAGTCCCGGAGCCCATGCCGCCGACGAGTTCGCAGAGATCCTTTAACCTGGTCCCTTTCACGGCATTTGAGATCTTATACCCGCCCGGATAGGTCTCTTCAGGATCCCATACGTTGTCGGGGTTACTGGTGATCGCTTCGTACCGGTAGATGGTTGTTCCATCACCAATAACATCCAGGTACTGTTGCATCCACGTATACGACACGGTCGTCTCGTTTATCACGGTCACGCCGTCACTGCCGTATTTTATGATGTGGACCGGTGTTGCATTCACTGGGGTCTCGAAATCGGTCAGCTCAATTTCAACAATGTTACCGACACTGTTCCCTCCGGCGGCCCCGTCCCCGACAAGCCTCAGCGGCCATGGCGGGTGTGAACCCTCCGTGGGGAGGGCCGATCCGTTCAGCGTGTTTGCAATGATGAAATTATTGCTGCGTGCAACTGATGCGCCCTGGAACTCCTTGGAATATCCGTCCCCTGCCTTTACAATGATCTTGTATCCGGCAGCCGCAGCAGCATCATCGAAACTGTGCGGGACACGGTCGTCGACCCACCCGCAGAGCCGCCAGAGGGGCATTCCATGGTATACGCCGCCGTTCGGGTCGGTATAGTCTGCCCCGTGGCAGGCAATCCATGCTTCAAGTTCAGGCTGGGGGATGACTGCGCTGATTTTCCCGTTCAGGGTGAGCTGGTACTCACCGGGCGGATACGAGGGGAGTCCTGTCAGCCTGATAGTGGTGACGTTTCCGACACGCTGCTGGCCGCTTGTTGTAGCAGGGCCGACAAGTTTCAGGAATGCACCCGTTCCTGTAATCGGCGTTCCGTTCAGTGTATTTGCGATGATAAAGCCATTGTTATGGCTTACGTTCTGGCTGGTGAAGTTTACGTAAAAACCGTCTCCGGCAATCACGGACACGGTATATCCTGCTGATGCCAGTGTATCATTGAATGTCCAGTGAGAGGCAGACTCGATATCATCGACCGTTCCGACCATGTCCCAGAGCGGTACACCCCCCCAGACATTCCCCCCCGAATCGGTGTAGGTCACATTATGATGGCATAAGATGCCCTGTTCAAACTCATTTTGTGTAATAACATCGGTGATCGCTCCCTCCATCGTAAGGTCCCATCCTGTGGACGGTTCAGGAAGACCGATCAGGTCAATAGCTACGATTCCTCCCACCTGTTGCCCTCCGAAAACGAGCGGACCTTTCAGGTGCAGAGGCCAGCTCGGCTTTCCTGCCGTTGTATTGAGGGGAAGGGGAGTACCGTTTAATGTGTTTGCAACGATATAACCGTCGTTCCGGGCGATATCGGTGCTTGCCAGGCTGGTATCCCAGTCATCTGACCGCACCTTTACGGTATAACCTTCAGCAGCGAGTGCATCGTTGAATGTCCAGTGGGCTCCGCCTTCTGCGTCGTCGACCATTCCAACCAGTACCCACAGCGGAATACCGCCCCAGACATTCCCATATTCATCAGTCCACGTAACATTATGGCCTGAAGGAACACACGCAAGAGCATCGTCGAACTCCTGCCTGCTTATGGTCCGGTTGATCCTGCCGTTCATTGCAAGGTTCCAGTCGCCGGGGGGTGTCCCGGTCCTGACCAGTATTCTGGCAACAGCGGTCGCATTCTCCGGTGTCACCGGTTTTAAACCGAAATAATAGTCGACCTGGTCTCCGTCGTATACTTCCCTGATATTAAATCCGTCGGTTGCCGGACTTCCATAGTCGTCAAGGGTAACGCCGTTGAGCTGACAAATCCAGGCCATGTTAGTGGTTTTATTATACCAGTATCCCCCGGTTTCGTCGAGGAGCAGGATGCCCTTTGTGGCATAACTCTTATCGCTGACACTATAGGAAAATCCGCTTCCTGCGATGGATGCGGCATTGAGAGCCCCCAGCGGTGTGGTCGAGTCGACCGTGTAGTCTGCAGTGAGGTTCTGGTACGGTACGACACTGAAGGTCGAACCCGGGGTCAGGGTAACCGTGCCGTTAAAAAGTGTATCGACGACGGGTCCGGGGGGTATGATATCCACCAGGATCTTCACCACTCCGGATGCACTTTCGGGTGTCACCGGTTTTACCCCGAAATATAAGTCAACCTGGTCTCCGTCCTGCAGTTCTTTGATGTTGAACCCGTCAGTTGAGGGGCTTCCATAGTCATCAAGGGTAACACCGTTCACCTGGCAGATCCAGGCCATGTTAGTGGTTTTATTATACCAGTATCCCCCGATCTCGTCGAGGAGCAGGATGCCCTTTGCGGCAAAACTCTTATCGCTGACACTATAGGAAAACCCGCTTCCTGCGATGGATGCGGCATTGAGAGCCCCCAGCGGTGTGGTCGAGTCGACCATGTAGTCTGCAGTGAGGTTCTGGTACGGTACGACACTGAAGGTCGTACCTGCAGTCAGGGTAACCATACCGTCAAAGAGTGTGACCGGTGCCGGTTCATTTGAGTAAATCAGAACACGATCGATATTCTGCACCGAAAGGCCGGTTGTGCTCGGCTGGCCTGGCTGGTAATAGTACCAGAATTCCTCGGGGTATGCCTCGTGCATATCCCAGAGTCCGAAAACGTGGTCTCCCCAGGGATTCACCGAGGTATCGGCAAACATCACGTTCCTGATCCCGGTATCGAATGATTCATTTACATAGCCGAGATCTGCCCGGTACCAGCAGAGAACAATCGGACCTGTCCGGGCCTCAGGAGTATACACGCTGGAATACGCAAACACCTTTGAAAACCCGTCTGATGCCTTGAGGGTCACATTGTTGTCAGTTGGAGACATGCCCCCGACAAGGTCACAGAGATCTTTTAAGTCCGTACCCTTCACCGCCCCCATATCCTTGGTAAGGATGGCAGGGTCGTTTTCCTCCGGGTTCCATTTGTCGGTGATGCTTGCATTAAATACCGGGCCCTGGTGATAGTAATGAGTGGTCCCGTCACCATATACCTGAAGGTTCGTTTCCAGCCACTGGAAGTCCACGGTTTGTTCATCAAGGATTGTTACGCCGTCGTTCGCATATTTTATTATATGGACTGACGTGGTACCGGCGGTCACCGGTATAATGAACAGTATGAGTGCGAGCAGACATACCGTTACGGGGATAAAGTGCCTGATTTGTACCTGCATTGAATAATCCACCTTTGAGACGCTTCGGTTGCAATGAAATATTATGAGTATCTAACCGTTAACATAAAAGCATATAATAATTTCTTCGAATTATAAACCAGGTTAAGTTAACAATATTAATATTTTTTAACTGAGAGAGATTGAATGGTATGAATAAAAAAATCCTTTAAATCCAATAAATTCCAAAATAAAACCGCAATTACAAGAATTACATTTTGGAGAATATGACTGGAAAAAGTGACAAAATGGTGTATACCTTTCTTTATAAGACAAAAATGCTTTTATTAATACTTAAAATGTAAAGACTGCGGTTTATACAATCTCTCATTAACTTTTGTCACTGGTACCGGTGATGCATGGTCATGCCCGGATGGCAGATTCAATTAAAAAATCGCAGGCTATAAGAAAATTGATGTACAGTTCACCTGTAAATACAGGTGAACATCACATCCCGGTTGAAGCCGGACCTATGCATGATCACTGTGTCATTATCTTGTTCAACCCAGGTCATCCTCTACTGCCTGCACTGGTCAACATCACGGTGATGGCTGATACCCTCCGGGCTGGAACCAGGCGTGACTGGTCCCATATAACGTGAATAACCTGTGCCAGTTCGTCCCGACGTGTCCTGCCATGGAAGCATAGGTCATCAGGGATACTGTGGTTCAGAACAGAAGCTATTTTATCTGTTCCGATACGGTAATGCCAGATCTTCACCCGTGGCTGCCACCCTGGCCGGGCCCGGTTCCATATACGGTGATTTCAGAATCGCCGCGAAAAAATTGAATTTTTTCCGGCCAGGGCGGAAATAAACAGCGAAGTGTACTCAGTCCTCCAGTTCTTTAAACACCCCGTGCTTGATCTTGAAGATCTTGCACTCCGGGCATCTCCACCGGTCAGGCAGGTCCTCAAACGGTGTTCCGGAAGGAATATTCTGGGTTGGATCGCCCTTTTTCGGGTCGTAGATATAGTGACATTCAAGACAGACGTACCGGCACTGCTTCTTTTCAGTCATATGTGTCATCCACTGGTAGGAACTTCTTCCAGATAAAATTACTAATTCCGGCACCAGGTGCAACCAGCTCCGGACAGGCAGGAAATTAAACGGCGATATCTCTGCTTCTCCTGAACTCGGGGTCAGGATGTCAGCATCGGGGATGGTCCGTATCTCGTATTGAAAAGTCACTGGTTCGAGATCTTTTTAATTATCACGACACACTGCGACGGGTTAAACTAAAATGCATGTCCTCGTTATTTTGTTACAATTTATACCAATTGAGGTTTATTTGATACTCTTTTTCAGGGTTAACCGGGTGTTTTAAAAGAATCCGGTGCTTCAGGGAGAGGAATAATCCTGCATCTCCCCGGGAGACCGTGAGATTTCCTGATGAATTCTTTTGTTGTCTGTGAAAAAGGTTATTAGTGATCCACGTAATGTTTTTCCCTGGCTTGATAGTGATGAAACGGAAAACAGTTATGTTCTTCGTAATACTGTGCGTTCTCCTGGTAATTCTTGCCTTTTCGTTCCTGATAAATATCTGGGAAGAATCTGCAAAAACCGGCTTTGTTCAGATCGTGTTTATAGCAGGAGTGTTAGTGGGTATGGTCGTCGAATTGTTAATTATCAGGATTGATTCGTGTATACCGGAATAGATTCCATTTCTTTCAGAGGAATCATTCTCCTCTTTCAACCAGACGATCGTTATTGAAAAAAAAGAAAAATGCCGGCACGAACGATTATTCGGCCGGAACGTACTTGGTCCCGTAGTGGATGACGCCGCTCTCCCCGTCTGCCGCAATACGCCTGAACACCGGTGTGACCTTCATCCCGATGAACACCTCTTCAGGTTCGCAGACAATCTGGGCGGTGATCCGCGGGCCTTCATCAAGCTCGACGATGGCGAGCACGTACGGGGTCATCTGTTCGAACTGCTCGCTTGCCGTCCGTATCACGGTATGGGTGACAACCGTGCCGTAGCCCCTGAATTTATGGTCGACAATATTGCCTGCCCGGCGACACTCGGGACAGAACGTCCTCGGCGGGAAGAAATACCTCCCGCACGTGGTGCATTGTGTTCCGATAAGGTTGTACCGCTGGGGTATCTTTCTCCAGAACCGTGCGACCGACATGTCACACCCCCAGGATATGGACGGCAACCGTTGCACCGGTACCGCCGACGTTGTGGGTCATACCGATCTTTGCACCGCTGACCTGCCGCTTTCCGGCCTCGCCACGGAGCTGCTGCACCACTTCGTATACCTGCTTGATACCGGTCGCACCGACCGGGTGTCCGCAGGCCTTCAGTCCGCCGCTCGTGTTTACCGGTATCGAACCGTGCAGGGATGTCACTCCATCTTCGGTCAGCTTACCGGCCTCTCCCTTTTTGCAGAACCCGAGGTCCTCGATCGCACAGATCTCTGCAATGGTGAAGCAGTCATGGACCTCTACGAGGTTGATATCCTTCGGGGTCAGTCCGGCAATCGAGAACGCCTTTCTGCCGGCCGCCACGGTGGCGTCCAGTGTCGAGATGTCGCGCCGGTCATGCAGCGTAATGGTATCGCTTGCCTGTGCACTCGCGAGCACCCGTACCGGGGTATCGGTAAACTCCCGCGCCCGTTCAAGCGGGGCCAGGATAACGGCTGCCGCCCCGTCGGTGATCGGTGAGCAGTCAAAAAGCCGCAGCGGGTCTGCGACCAGCGACGATTTCAGCACGGTATCGATCGTGATCTCCTGCTGGAACTGTGCAATGGGGTTTCGTGCACCATTGTAGTGGTTCTTGACCGCGACCTGCGCCAGCTGCTCCCGCGTGAGCGGGTAGCGGTGCATGTAGTCGGTCGCAAGCATTGCGTAAAGGCCCGGGAAGGTTGCACCGACAAACCCTTCCCATTCACGGTCTGCGGCACCTGCGAGGGTATCCACGCTCGCACCGGTTGCAACGTCGGTCATCTTCTCGACCCCTGCCGCAACGACAATATCCTCCATGCCACTCGCAACGGCGATGACGGCCTGGCGGAATGCGAGACCGCCCGAAGAACATGCGGCCTCAACCCGTGTTGACGGGATATGATGTGAAGCAAGCCCTGCATAGTCGGCGATAAGCGCACCGATATGTTCCTGCTCGACAAACCGCCCTGCACTCATGTTACCGACGTACATTGCGTCGATCTGCTCTCCTGCAACCTGTGCATCATCGAGTGCAAGGGCCCCCGCCTCGATAAAGAGGTGCCGGAACGAGGTCTCCCACTTTTCGCCGAAGGGGGTGCATCCGACCCCTATCACTGCCACGTCTCTCATTTTTGCATCACTATTTTTCCCTTGTGTCTGGCGTATGTTGCATAATCGACCCATTTCGGACTGGCGAGAAGTTTCTCAACCGACGGCGCTGCATCGCGCCGGAATGCGCCGGATTCGATGGCATCGGTTACTTCGATATCAAAGGCATCACTGCCCGCACCTGAACCAAACGATGCGACAAAGATCCGGTCGCCGGCCTTTGCGATATCCAGCGTCGCGGCCAGCCCGATCATCGATGACCCGCTGTAGGTATTGCCGAGCCGTGGCACGACCAGGCCCGGCTTGATCTGTTCTGCGGTAAAACCAAGTATTTTTGCGACCCTCTGCGGGAATTTCGCGTTCGGCTGGTGAAAGACTGCATAATCGTAGTCTTTCGGGTTCTTTCCGGTCTGTTCAAAAATGAGCCGGACTGATCCCTGTATGTGTTTGAAATAACCGGGATCACCCGTAAAACGCCCGCCATGCCGCGGGTAGTCCTGTCCTTCACGCCGCCAGAAATCAGGGGTATCGGTGGTAAACGAACAGGTGTGATTGATCCGGGCTACCGGGTCATCTCTTCCAATCACGAATGCTGCTCCGCCGGCTGCCGCAGTGTACTCGAGTGCATCGCTCGGTGCACCCTGTGCAACATCGGACCCGATGGCAACGCCGTAGGTGATCATCTGGGACTTTACAAGACCCATACAGGTCTGGATGGCTGCAGTCCCCGCCTTGCATGCAAACTCGTAATCTGCCGCCGTCATGTACGGGGTGGCGCCGATGGCCTCTCCGACCGTACATGCAGTCGGTTTGACTGCGTAAGGGTGTGATTCGCTCCCTACATACACTGCACCGATATCTGCCGGGTTGATCTCCCTGCGCTTCAGTGCGTGCCGGGCTGCCTCGACTGCAATGGTCGCCGTATCCTCGTCAAGGTCCGGGACCGATTTGGAATACACGCCGAGTCCGCCCGCAATATCGGCGGCATTGGCGCCCCATACCCGGGCAATCTCTTCAACTTTAATCCGGTATTTTGGTATGTAAACACCGTAGGTGATGATTCCTACCATTTCTCTTCCCTCAACACGTTTACGATCCTGTCGATATCCATCATTGTGCAGAGAACGGTGATACGGTCTTTTTCTGCCATTTTCGGTACCAGCGGGTGGACAATCTCGGCTTCAATGCCCTGCAGTATCACGCACCTTGGTTTGAACGGGGTGACCCGTATTGCAACCATCGGGGATTTCCCTGATGATACGTCAGTAAAAATCAGTGCCCTCTCCGTGCTCCAGCCATAAATACGGTTGAATTCGTTTGCAGAGAGCTGGGTGATGGCATTAATGCTGTTTATGACCGTGTACCCGAAAATTGGCTGGTCCAGTGACCCGCACACCGTATTGCACCCGATAGCCGCGGTGAATTTTTCCAGCGGAACCGGTGATGCATATTCATGCATGTCATAGATGACATCGTCATCAATATCGCTGTACAGGATTTTTGCAAATTGATTGATATACTTCCCGCCGTTTGCTTCATCGATGGACAGTATGGTGTCCACGATCTTGCCGACGACGGCAGTACCCGGACTTTTTCGCCGTCCGCTCTCGTAATCGCTGATCACCGAAGGTGAAACGTCCAGGTGCTCTGAAAGAACTCCCTGAGGGATGTCGAAACTCATTCGCCATTTCTTCAGGGCTTTGCCTGGTGAGTCTGAAAGCGTTATCTCTCCTGCCATTTTTTCCGCAAGCTGATGACGCAATCCAGATTTCATGTCTCATTATGCGATCGCCGGTATAATATAATTACCGAATGGGTATTCGACATTTCACGAAAAAAACGACCCCTTCAGGGGCAGGGGGATATCCATAAATAGTAAGCATCTCAAAATTGATAACTATGATCATGCCCGAGGACCTGCAGTGTCTCAAGGTTATTGCACTGCTGGGCGGATGCAGGGGACCCGTTTTTGTATCTTCGCAGTCGCTGGGGTCATCGCTCGGCATCAGTCCGCAGACGGCCTCGCGTAGACTCCAGTCCCTTGAACGCCAGATGCTGCTGGTACGATCAATGCGTCCCGACGGCCAGGATATCACCCTCTCAAAGGAAGGCGAAGACGAGCTCCGCCGTGAATATTCGGACTACTGCCGGATATTTGACAGGGAAGGAGTCCATTATATCCTGCGTGGAAATCTCATCACCGGTCTCGGCGAGGGCGCCTATTACATGAGTCTTGAGCCGTATAAAAAACAATTCCTCGGGATTCTCGGGTTTGAACCATATCCCGGGACCCTGAATATCCGGCTCAACCCGTCAAGCATCCCCATACGCAAAAAACTCGATATGCTTGACTGGATACAGGTAAAGGGGTTTACCGCAGACCAGAGGACGTTCGGGGAGGCCCGCTGCCTTCCCTGCAGGATCGCAGGTCAGCCATGCGGGATAGTGATTCCCGGGAGATCTCATTATCCCGAGGATATACTCGAGATCGTCTCACCGGTGGGACTGAGGAATGAGCTCGGGCTGAAAGATATGGATGAAGTAAAGGTTGAGGTGGCACTATGATTGAACAGGCAATAACTGCATTAAAAGAGGGCAGATTTATTCTGCTATATGATTTTGACGACCGGGAAGGGGAGACAGATTTCGCGATCCGCTCAGATGCGGTGACCCCTGCGCATATCAGGCAGATGCGAAAAGACGGAGGCGGACTGATCTGCACCGCTGTACACCCTGAAGCTGCACAGCGGCTGGGACTCCCGTTTGCGAGTGACGTCTTCAGGGCATGCACGGATGTCGCTGAGAAGGAAGGGGATATCCCATATGACCGGATGAACCATTCATCCTTTTCATTGTGGGTCAACCACCGTGACACCTTTACCGGCATAACCGACAGGGACCGGGCCCTCACCATCAATGCCGTCGCTGCACAGGTCAAAAAGTCGCTGAATGGAGGCGGCGCCAATTTCCATGCAGATTTCAGGACACCGGGACACTGCGCTCTCCTCAGGGCAGCAGAAGGGCTCCTTACCCGTCGCCGCGGCCAGACCGAGCTTTCGGTGGCACTTGCAGAAATTGCAGGGATAACTCCTGCAATAACCATCTGCGAGATGCTTGATGATGAATCAGGAAACGCCCTCTCCAAGGAAGACGCGAAAGCCTATGCACGTCGTCACGGGCTGGTCTTTGTCGAGGGTGAAGACGTCCTGAAACGATGGAACCCCTGATTTCCCATAGTTTTTTTAAAAGCGACCATCTTTACCTTTCAATTTTTAATAAGCAACGTATTTGACAGATTTCAACGATTACTATCGCGCCTGTCGGAAATGCGGAACCCCCGCTCCCCCGCACGCCATTAATCTGCCACCCTCCGGGGAATACCTTCGCTCTCGCAAAAAGATACCTTGATGTCGTTTACAACACAGTCCATGCATAACGGGAGAAGAGGATTTACATGGTAAAGGTTACAATTGACCGTGAAGGATGCGTAAGCTGCGGCACCTGCGAAGATACATGCCCCGGTTTTTTCCAGCTGAACACTGACGATACCTTAAGCCAGGTAATAGAAAAATACAGGGCTGAAGGCCGCCCTGACGAAGGGGATGCCCCGGAAGATCTCCTGCCCTGTATCAACGAGGCTGCTGAACTCTGCCCGGTGCAGGTAATACAGGTAAACGACTGATTCCGGGCACTGGAAGGCATCCCTGGCACAGGGCCGGGATAGCGGGTGCGTCCTGTTATTAAGAAATTCAGACCGATCCCCACATTTGCAGGCAGGTGAAAGGGGGATGACGAGTGCGTCCCGGTTCGAAAAAAAAAGTTGGGTGATCAGATCCTGAGCTGCGCAAGCGCATCGTAGACCATCTTCCGGTACAGGGCCGGATCGGTGGAGTACTCTTTTTTTGCCCTTTCCCTGTCGGCACCGCCATCGGGAAGGTCGAGGCGGTCAAGCGTTGCAGCTGCGGCATCAAGGATCCAGCAATCCCTGACATCCTTGTCCACAACGGTAATGGACTCGCACCTGACAGAGATCAGCACTGCCCCGTCCGGCGTCTCGTACACGGTGGGCTTCCCGACGACCGCAACAAACGCAGGCGGTTCAATCCTCGCCATCTGCTGCATCGCCTCGGGCTGGTAACTGCCGGCCATGATAAAGAAGGTCCCGGTCGGGTCGACAACGCGTGCACGGTAGAAGAGGTTCTGTTCACCCTGTTTCTTCTTCTCGGTGAGTGTCCCGACGATGAATATACGGTTGCAGCGCTCCCCTGACGGGAGAAGGACGTAGGTCGGGCTTTTCTCATCCTCGCCGTCCTTGAAATGCACCCGGGTCTCGCGGAGCTCTGCGGCAAAGACCCGCCGTGCCGGTTCCCGTTCGAACGAGAGGTCTCTTCGCGGGACTGCCGGTTTACCGTTTCCGTTCATGCGGTCTCACCTCCCGCACGGTTCAGGAGGTCTGCAAGGCGGGTCGGATCAAAATGGGTGAAACCACACTGTGACACGAGTATTCTCTGGTCGATCTCCCTTCCTTTGCAGGAGAGGTACCGCCCGAGCACCGTCTCCCTGACCCGCAGGAAGACCTCGTCCATACCGAGGGGATTATTTTCTGCAAGCTCGCGGGCCTGTTCGAGGGTCATACCGGTCAGCAGCTCCACGTTCTCACGCTGGATTAGAAGCTCCCATGTCTTCACCCCGTTATCCAGCCATCCCTTGATCCTCAGGTCATAATTGAATTTTGGCTGTATCTCATGGACCGGGCAGTAATTCTGGCGGGAAAGGACCCGGTTGCACCCCTCGACAGGGCAGCGCTTGATAAGCCCTGATCCGGGTGCAAGGTGCACAAGGGCACCCTCAACGGTCGTGTCGCCGCTGCTTACCGCGATATCCCCCTCTTCCGGGATGCAGGTCGAGGTATTGAGGTTGAGGGAATGGCGCCCGTTGTACTCATCGACAAGCGCATAAAATATATTGTAGACGGTCCCAGGGACCAGTTTTTCTTTTCCCTCCTCTTTCCAGAGGACGAATTTTATTGTACCTGACTCATCCCCGAGAAGACCTGACTGGAGCATACGATCGTGTGTCGTATCCCATTCCTGCAGAACCTTTGCCCTGACACTTCCCACGCCGACGGAAAGCTCGGCTATCGGTGTGACTGCCGGTATAAGGGCGCCGTCTTTCTCGACCTCTTTTACCGTGCTTCCGGAATGTACCTTGATATTTGCAACGCCGCGGTATTCATCGACCACTGCAGACTCGATATGATACCATTTCCCGGTCGACATCACCGGCGCATTTGCCTTTGACCAGACGACGAAACGCACGGCCCCGGTATTGTCGGAAATAATCCCTGTCTGTGAGATTGCAGGTGAAGGGGAAGAGCTCAACGCAACGATCCTGCCCTCGATTGTGACCCATTCACCGGGTACAAGCTCGTTGATACTCTTTTGTTCCCCTGATCCTGAAAGGGCCCCGGGATTCGGGATATCATACTCCTTCATCAGTTCGTTTGTTACCGTTCTCTCTGCCTCTGCAGCGGGAACACCGAATTCGTCCACAAGGCGGCGGAGTTTCTTCTCGATTCCGGCCGTATCGACCGAATGCCCCTTTGATGTTATTTTCAGGGAGATTCTTTCTGCTGTTTCGGAAAAATCCATGTTCATACATCTCCAGCTGAGTACTCGGGAGAGACACTATAATAATTCATAGGAGTGGGTGGTGAAAATGACCGGCTGCGATAGTGGCACATGCAGGTTTATGTATTTCACCTGTGAATACTTGTACTATGGAGATCACTGCAGACAGCACTATCTACGAACTCCTGAAGGCAAAGCCCGAATCGACCGAAGCCCTGTTCAAGTTTGGAATGGGCTGCGTCGGATGCGCAATTGCACGGGGAGAGACAATCCGGGAGGCTGCCGATGCACATGGCATCCCCCTCCAGGAACTTCTTGACGCCCTCGGTATAAAAGAGTAAATTCAACCCTTTTTTTTACAGCGTTCAAGTGCTTTCAATTCGTTCAGCGAAGCCTCGGGATTTTTTCCAAGGTAATCGGCGATATGCGGCAGGTGCAGGAGTGTGCACCCGCTGCAGTTCCATACCCTGCCGTTATGTGAGCTCTGCACCCATTCCCCGAGCGACTCATCCATGCAGGGGTAGAACGGGCAGTAACAGTAATCGCACCGCTGGCCCGGGAAATGACAGGGATAATAGGGGCAGTCCTCGGGTACCCATTCTGCCCAGTGGTCTCCGCCATAGCGGGAAAATATGAAGAAGGATGGCCTGTTCCGCTTTATTTCGCCTGCATGTCGTTTCAGTGCTTCGGAAACCCCGTATTCAACGGCTGCAAACACCCGCATGCCCGGACCTGTTTTTTTACCGCAGAACGTATGGACCGGTGCGCCTTCCGATGCGGTGATCACGGCGTCGGTTGCGGTACCGGTAACCTGCTTCCCTGCGTTCAGGAGTGAAGACACCTTTGCCTCGGTAGCCACCATGACCGCTTCGAGGAGCCCTCCGTCAGACAGCCCCTCACTGCTGTACACTATAATATTGATGGTATTACTATCAGGCCCGTCATGTTCCCCGGTTCCTGCCGTGATAAAAACCGTGATGTAATCGTACTGGAGGATACAGGCATTGTTCTGGCTGACGGCTGTAAGCAGGCCGAAATAATCGTCCGGGAGCCCCTCGCGACTGATGATCAGGTCAAGTTCGCGCCCGGGATCGGGATCATTCCATCCACGAGGTACGGTATGGTTAAAAATGGTTGATACATTTCCGATACCCCCCCTGATACCGGTACTTGCAGCCCGGAATGCCCCCCGTACAAGAAGACTGCCATTGCGGAGATAATATCTCATGCGACGGTATAACGGGTCCTGTCTTTTAATTCCTGCTGCTTTCCGGCATTCCATCCTGAAACATCCTGGAGGTAACCGGTCACCCTGCTGATCTGCACCACGTCGTGGGACCCGCACTCCGGACAGACAGGCGCACCGCAGAGAGGGCAATACTCGATTCCCGAGATAATTTCGTGAGAACAGTGACAGTGATCGAGCGGGCACATGATCTGGAGATGTTCATCCCCGCACTTCGGGCAGGGAGTCTCGTCAACGATCAGGTGACAGGTGTAACATTTATAGCGCCTCTCAGAAACAGGAATATCGTCCAGGCTCCTGTATTTTGCAGCGGTTTTCTGTTGGTCCTCGCTCCATTGCATACTACACAATGGAGTTGTTTCTCATTTAAATCTTTAGAATATACCCGTTTTTCCGCCTCAGCCGACTCATAGGGGTCATCACCGGTCAGACTCGTAATTTCATCATCGGCGGAAACGGGCAAGGGAGGCTGCGACCGCGCCGGGGTCCTCTGCCCCGTAGATCATCCTGCCGACGATAAGCCCGTCGACCAGGGACGCTACAAGGTCCGGGTCCCCGCCCTGCACTCCGATTCCCGGGGAGAGTATCTTTCGCTGCCCTACGACAGACCGAAGCTCACGCACACGTTCAGGTCTCGTTGCAGGGGCTATGATACCATCGGCATGGCATTCCACGGCCATGCGGGCGATTCGTTCTGCAATGCCCCCATGGAAGAATTCAGGAGCACCGGGGTGGCTCATCTCGGCGACGACAAAGCACTCGCCGCCATGGTCATGTGCGGTCTCCACGCAGGCGAGGACGGCATCCCTGCCTGGGAATCCCTGGCAGATGATCCCATGGCAGCCATGGGCGAATACCTGCTCTGCAATGAGCCTGTTCGTATTGGGAATATCAGCCACCTTGAAATCTGCGATGACCGGTACGCCGTTCACTGCAAGGTCGTCTGCAATGCCAAGCCCGGCAGAGAGGACCAGCGGGTACCCGATCTTTATGGCGTCGACAGACGGTGCGCACGCACTGCCGATACGCAGTGCAGCCTCACGGTCCGTTACATCGAGGGCAAGGATCAGGTCAGTCATCAGCCATCCTCTCCAGCACGGCCGCGACCAGGAGCGGCAGGGTGATGGTAGCGTCGGCATACACCGTCACCGCCTGTGCCTCCTCGGTGATCTTTCCCCATGACCTGGCTTCGTCAAGCGTTGCTCCCGAGAGCCCGCCGAGATCGGGCCGGTCACCGGTGAGCTGAACTGCATAGTTGAACCCGTTCGGGGTCATCAGCATGCTCTGAAGGATGAAATTCTTCGGGACCCCGCCACCGACAATGAGCGCCCCGGTTTTTTCGGCCCGGAAGCAGAGATCAATCAGGGACTGCATATCGCGGAATGCATCCACCGTAATGCGTGAAGTCTGGGAAAAAAGCCAGTACTGGAGACCTATCATTGAATCAGCCACAGCAGGGCAGTAGACAGGTACACCTTTCCGGGCTGCTGCCGCAAGGATGCCGCGGTCCAGCCCCTGCCCGAGGTGGAGCAGGAGTTCTGCTATCGTCCAGGTCTTTTTCTCGTCCAGTTCCGCAAATGCCGCCTGCATATGCTCTTCAAAACGGACGAACGCCTCGTTTGGCAGAAAGACGTCATAGATACGGTTGATCTCGTCATGGCGGAGATCGATATCAGAGCAGATCGAAGAGCCATGGAAGTGCCTGCACCCGATGGCCTCGATGATATCATGGGTAAGGTTGGCTCCTGTCGATACGAGCACATCGATATGCCCTTTTTCTATGAGGTCGGTGACAATCCCGCCCATACCGGCCGGGACCATGGCGCCGGCAAGGCCGAAAAATTTTACCGTCTTTTTATCCCGGAGCATCCTTTCATAAATATCAGCCCCGCGTGCGAGTGATCCGGCATTATATGCCCCTGCCCGCCCGAGTGCTGACACAAGTTCGCCAACGGACATCCGTGGTGTCAGCCTGACCTGCTCTACAGGCTCTCCGCATTCCATGAGTACAGGTTAGGGTGCGGGAATAATAGTTATACTTCCTTACCATTTCTGCAACAGGTCCGGCAGGCTACCTGCTGACTTCGCCGGGGAGGCCCGGGTATTCCCGGCAGAGAGGGCGGGCAAGATGGCGCCGTGCCGAGGGAGGGACCTCATACCATCCGCCCTGCAGAGTTCTTGGCACCTGGACAATCTCCGCCTCCCGCGCCCTGCCCCCGCACCTGCGGCATTTATACCCCTTCTGGAAACCGGCGCTGGTCATCCGCTTCCCGCACCGTTCACAGACCGGTGGCCTGACGTCCACGGGGTGTGAAACCTCCGCGACCTGCATCTTCTCGAGGTTGATGCTCCCCTCCTTGTAACTGCCGCAGACCACAACCCTGTCACCGGGGCAGAGGCTTCGCACGATGTCCCGGAATCCCTTTGTCGGCTCATATGCCATGCACCTGACAGACGCCCCGTTATCCTCGAGCATGAATGAAACGTGGCCCCCCGGCCCGGTCAGCGGTTTCGTAACAACGGTCCCTGCAACACGATAGGAACACCCTTCCTCAAGATCTCCTGCCCGGCCGTGCACCAGGTGAGCATCGGTTCCCTGGTTGGTGACAAAGACCTGCTCGAGGGAGGTCTTTTCAGAAATCACCCATTCCCGTGCAAACGATACCCACCCGGGACGTTCCCCGCGGATTCCGAACAGTACAGGGTCAGGGGTATGCGGAACACAGACGACCGTTCCGTTCTCCCTGTCAACCGTGTCCCATGTATGCGGGTGTGTCCGCCGTTCAGCATCAAAAAGGCTTGAACGGTCAACTACCCGGGGAGTACCCCATGCATCAGGGATACGGTACGTCAGGAGTTCATAGGTGGGTTCCGGGATTTCGCTGCATATCGCGGCTGTTGCGCCAATCAGGCCTCTCCGGTTTTTATAACCCCTGTACAGGGCTTTTGCGGCATCAAGCACGGCCAGTGCCTCGTCAATCTCGCAAAACCCCCGTACCGCCTTCCAGTAAAACCCTGCAGGAGGTTTCGTTCCACAGACAACGACTCCCGGATTGGTATTCTCAGCATCCAGATCGGCGAGACTGCTGACGAGACTGCAGCTCATATCAAATGCCTGTGCCGGACTTCCGAGAACGTCAAGAGCGACGGCTGCATTCCCCCGGGTCTTGTAGATGACGTTCGGGTTGAGGCGGATGAGCCGGACCTCCCGTACATGCATGCCTGCTCCCTTCAGCCTCTGTGCCAGCACTGCAGCAAGGTATGTGGTGCACATTCCGCGGGGAGAGTCAGTGTCGTCGATGCCGATCAGCATTTACCCTATTATTTATATTTTACGAGACTATATCCATTCGTAAAGGAATGACACAGGATCGCCTCCTTCAGATGGTTGTCAGTGTTCTGCTCACGGCGGGGTTCCGTGTATCAGAGCGCTTCCATATGAGACCGAGGAGTTTTGACCTCATCGCCAGGGACGAGGATACAATCCTCGTAATAAAGGTCGTCTCTCATATCGACAGCGTCAGCGAGGAGATTGCACGCGACCTCGGCAGAATCGCGAGATATTTCAGGGGTTCGCCGATGATCATCGGTGAACGTGCCAGGGACGCAGAGCTCGAACGGGGTGCCGTCTACGTACGATACGGGATATATGCGATCAGTGTCGCAACGCTCTACGATTCACTGGTCGAAGGAATTCCACCCCTGATTTATGCATCCCCCGGCGGTCTCTATGTCAACATTAACGGGGAGGTTCTCAGGGAACTCCGGGAGAAGCGAAACCTCTCCCTCGGTGACCTCGGCGCCCTGCTCGGGGTTTCGAGAAGGACGATCAGCAAGTATGAGTGTGGAATGGGAACGACGCTCGATGTCGCCTTAAAGATTGAGGAGATATTTGACCGGGGGCTCGTCCAGTCCATCGACCTTATGAGATACGAGTCCCTAGTCAGGGAAAAGAGAAACGGGGAGGAAAAACCGGATGAAGACACCCCTATGAGTTTCCTCGAACGGAT
Source organism: Methanoregulaceae archaeon UBA467 (assembly GCA_002503825.1). Lineage (GTDB taxonomy): Archaea > Halobacteriota > Methanomicrobia > Methanomicrobiales > Methanospirillaceae > UBA467. Next base: position 332,001 of record DASP01000005.1, on the reverse strand, counting down.
CGGCATGAAACTCCATACCATGCACCGTGCCCCGTTCCAGGCACTTATTGAATTCTCGGACCAGACAATCCTTACCGGGTACGGCAGTACGCAGAAAGTGGTAAAGCGTGCCGCCCTCATCGGAAACATCTCGCAGGTCACGGGTATGCGGGCGATGTGTGTCCTCACCGATTATCACAAGCAGAAAAAGATCGGTAAAACCCTTGTCATCGGCGAAGAGCGCCTGCATACTATTGAGGACGGGTCCGAGCTCATCGACATGATCGACAAGTAGGAACTTTTATATAGAACCACAAACCAATTTTATCGCTAAAAGTGGTGAATACTATGTCGCAACAGCTTGGAGGACAACCGATTTTTATCCTGAAAGAAGGAAGTTCACGCACCCGTGGACGAGATGCACAGGGCATGAACATCACTGCCGCAAAGGCAGTGGCAAACGCAGTACGTACAACGCTTGGGCCGAAGGGAATGGACAAGATGCTTGTCGATTCCATCGGTGACGTCGTCATCACAAACGACGGTGTGACCATCTTAAAAGAGATGGACATTGAACACCCCGCGGCCAAGATGATGGTCGAAGTGGCAAAGACACAGGACGATGAAGTCGGTGACGGGACCACAACCGCAGTCGTTATCGCAGGTGAGCTGCTGAAGCGTGCAGAGGACCTTCTCGAACAGGACGTTCATCCCACCGTGATTGCACAGGGGTACCGTCAGGCTGCAGAAAAGGCCCAGGAGATCCTGAAGGATATTGCAATCTCGGTAAAGCCGACCGACATCGCAATGTTCAAGAAGATCGCAGAGACCGCAATGACCGGAAAGGGCGCAGAAGCCTCAAAAGACAAGCTCTGTGACCTCGTCGTCAGGGCAGTGACCATGGTCGCCGACGAAGACGGCACGGTTGACAAGGACTACATCAAGGTAGAGAAGAAGGTCGGCGGTTCAATCGACGACTCCGAGATTGTTGAGGGTGTCCTCATCGACAAGGAGAGAGTCCACCCCGGCATGCCGAAGAAAGTGAAGAACGCAAAGATTCTCCTCTTAAACGCAGCAGTCGAGTTCAAGAAGACCGAAGTCGATGCCGAGATCAACATCACAAGCCCTGACCAGCTTCAGGCATTCCTCGACGAAGAGGAACGCATGATCAGGAACATCGTCGACAAGGTTGTCGCAAGCGGCGCAAATGTCCTCTTCTGCCAGAAGGGCATCGATGACATCGCCCAGCACTACCTTGCAAAGGCAGGCGTCTTTGCAACCCGCCGTGTGAAAAAGAGTGACATGGAGAAACTCGCCCGTGCAACCGGCGGGGCTCTCGTCAGCAGCATCGACGCAATCAGCGTCGAGGAACTCGGTTTTGCAGGTCTTGTAGAAGAGCGCAAGGTATCAGGCGAAGAGATGATCTTTGTCGAGCAGTGCAAGAACCCGAAAGCGGTCTCAATCATCGTCCGCGGTGGAACCGAGCACGTTGTCGATGAACTCGAGCGGGCAATCGAAGATGCACTCCGTGTCGTCGGTGTCGTATACGAGGACAAGAAACTCGTCGCAGGTGGCGGTGCACCCGAGATCGAGCTCTCGCTCCGTCTCCGTGAATATGCAGCAAGTGTCGGCGGGCGTGCCCAGCTTGCAATCGAGGCATTTGCAATGGCACTCGAGATCATTCCGAGGACCCTTGCAGAAAACGCAGGTCTCGACCCCATCGATATGCTCGTGGAAATCCGTGCAGCACACGAGAAGGGCAAGAAGACTTACGGTCTCAACGTCTTTGAAGGCAAGGCCGAGGACATGCTCAAGGCCGGCGTCCTTGAACCCCTGCGTGTAAAGACCCAGGCAATTGCCAGTGCTGCAGAAGCAGCAACAATGATCCTCAGGATCGACGATGTCATCGCATCCTCCAAGTCAGCAGCACCCGAAGGCATGCCTCCGGGCGGCATGGGCGGTATGGGTGGCATGGGTGGCATGGGCGGCATGGGCGACTTCTGAAAGTCGCGCCGTCAACCCTTTACAACCCGCTTTTTTTAGAACGAATGACACACAGGAAGATCCTGCGTGCGGTAATTCAGATAGCTTTTCAACAACAGCCGTGTTGTTATTACCATCGCCGCAGCAGGTATCCACGGTAAAAATTTCCGGATGAGAATCGCACAATCCTGGTTTTAAGTCTGAATAGTGTGCCTTTTGAGTGGTTGGAATACAGGGAACGAAGCCAGCATCGCGGCAAAGATCAATCGTGTCATGCCGGCGATACCGTCAAAAAACCTGGCTCTTCACTCTCCGGGGTGGGAGGAGAAGATAAATTCAGATAATTTAAAAGTGATCCCACCTTCATATCCCCGGCACGATGAACGCCGCCACCTGCCCCGGGCCCCTTTAGTCACCAGGTGGTGAGCCGCTTTTTTTCATAGTCGTGTAATTTCCTATGGATTTTTTTGATACGCCGGGGGTCCGGAGATCGGATCTTGGATATCGCGGCTCTGTCGAATTACATCCCGTCCTCTCACAGTTATTCTTTCGCCGCATTCATCATCACGACAACACCCCCGGGTCTGATGCCCTGGCCGTATGTGTGCGCCTCCAGATACGACAGGGGCCGCGGTAAGTTCTTTTAGAAATATAACCCCGGTCAACCCTGCCTGCAGACCCTCCTGCAGCGGGGTGGGGCAGGGAGGGGTTAGAACCCCTCCTCTGACAGAGAATTGGATCGAACATTTTTTTTTATCGAAATGAGGATGTCAGCAGAGCGGATATCTGATGAACCCGTTTACATTTCACTCATACGAAAGATCAGCGGGCCGGCGCTATAACTGACCACCCATTGCTCCGGTCCGGATAAAACAGCCGGAAAATCAGGAATGTGTTCCACCAGCCGAATCCGGAACGGGATCGTCGTGGCGCAATATATTAAAAGACTCCGGGGTATTCTACTACATGGAAGACCGCTTCATTTTCACCAAATACCGTACCACCTGCTATAACTGCGGGAAGGAAGCCGACCAGATCATCAAGGCAGTGCCGTTCCAGGCCCAGGTGCTCTGCGACAACTGCGGTGCAACACGGATCTTTATCCCGAGGATCGAGGACGTGACAAAACCCGGGAGTTTTACGAAGATCGGGTGTTATGATCTCTGGGAGCTGGTGTCCGATGCCCACTGCAGGAACTGTAACGTAACGGGTCCGCACGATATCAATATCGGATGCAGCCATTTTACCGTCCGGTGCAGAAATTGCGGTTTTACGCACTTTTATAAATTTGACCTTGAATATATCGCCCAGTGTCCCATCGAACAGTAAAAAAGAGCGGGTATCCCCGGTATCCGGGATATCCCTGTGTTATTTTTCTTCCCGTTCCATTGCGATTGCTTTTTTCGGGCATTCGTTTGCACAGATGCCGCAGCCCTTGCAGAAATCGAGGTCGACGTTCAGATCTTCATCGATAGCCCCGTCAGGGCAGTACATCGCACAAAGCCCGCAGGCATTGCATTTTTCCCGGTCAACAACGGGCCGGAAGACCCGCCATGAACCGGTCTTCCCGCATGCGCCCTGCACCGGCCTGCTCCTCGCAAGTCTCTCCCTCATTCCACCAGCTCCTCATATGCAGCCTCTGCTGCCCGTACATTCCGTTCGTCTGAAAACATTTCTGATATTGATATTTTCGCTGATTCAGGCGAAATAATCCCGATTTTTGCAAGGGCCCCAAGGACAGGGGTGTTCAGGATCGGGCTGCCAGCCACCACGAGGTTCTGTTTCAGGGCGATCCCTGTCAGGTCGACCACGTATGTTTTATGGCCCTTCAGGTCGCCGCCGTGGGTTGCGTTCAGGAGCACTTTGCCCCCGTCTTTTAACCCCTGCAGAACATCGACCACGTCCATGACGCTCGTATCGAGCACCACCACGAGGTCAGGTGTGCGGATCTGGCTGTAGACTTTAATGGGTTTATCGTCAATCCTGACAAATGATACGACCGGCGCACCCCTGCGTTCAGCACCGTAAAACGGACAGGCAGTTGCGAATTTTCCGTCCCTGAATGCCGCAAGTGCGAGAAGCCGTGCGGCGGTGACACCGCCCTGTCCGCCGCGTGAATGGATCCTTATCTCGAACATCAGGCCTTCACCCCGAACCAGTACTCTTCTCCGGGTTTACGGTCGCGGATGAACCCTGCGATGTCGTCGTAGGTCACTTCCTGGCCTCCAAGGCCGGCGATGACACTATAGGGCTCGCAGCGGTGTTTGGCCTTCAGGCTCTGGGCAAGAATGCCCCCGAATCCGAAGGAGTAATCGCGGTCAATGACAACGACGTCCCGCCCCGCCAGGTCAAGGGTTGGGAATGGCCTGAGCCAGCGGATACGCATGGATCCCGCCCTGATGCCCTCTTTCCTGAGTAAGTCGATCGCGACTTCGGCCTCTTTCCCGAGCGTTCCCATGGCGATGACCACCACGTCAGCGTCCTCGCACCGGTACTCCTCGGTCATGCCGTATGAACGCCCGAACCGGTCTGCAAAGTCCTGTTCGGTCTCCCTGATGACCTTTACGGAATCCCGCATGGAGCGCTCGATATCCCACCGGAATTTGAAATAGTCGTCAGGACCTGTCAGCGTGCCGTATCCGGCCGGATGGGCCGGGTCAATTGCGTGCGGAAGGTGCAGCGGTGGAATGAAGTCACCGGGGTTGACCGTCTCGAGGGACTGCATGATATGACTTAATGTAAACCCGTCGAGGTTCACCATTACCGGGAGCAGCACGTCGTTATGCTCAGCGATACGGAATGCCATCAGCGTTGCATCGTATGCCTCCTGGACAGTGCTTACAAAGACCTGAAGCCATCCTGTATCCCTCTCCTGGAAAGCGTCGGTATGCTCGGCCCATACATTCCACCCGGGCCCGAGAGCCCGGTTCACGTTTGCCATGACTATCGGGAGTCGTGCTCCTGCAGCCCAGTTAATCATTTCGTGCATGTACAGCAGGCCGTGCGAACTGGTCGCCGTGAAGGTCCGCACTCCGGTGATGCTGGCCCCGATGCATGCGGCCATTGCCGAATGCTCGCTTTCGACAGGGATATAGCGGCTTTTAAGTTCACCTGCTGTCACGTATTCGGCCATCTGTTCGACAATTTCGGTCTGTGGGGTGATGGGGTATGCCGCAATCACTGCAGGGTTTGCCTGCCTGACTGCAGCAGCGACGGCCTTGTTTCCGGTAGCAATCGTCAGCATATGCCTTTTTCCTCCAGTGAAAGCCGTTTTGCGTTCCTTTCGGCCTGGGATTTCAGGGATTCAAGGGCCTCTTTGCTGATCCCCTTAAATCGTCCCTGCACCGAGATATAGTCCTCAACCGGCACCGGCTTGATCATTGCAGCCTTTGAAGGGCCGTTGATGGTGACCTTGCCGTATTCCCTCTCGTAAAGGATCCACATTCCTGATTTTACCGCAAGTTTTCCCATTTCAATGGTCTTCTCCGAAGAATAACGCCACCCGGGCGGACAGGGAGCAAGGATATGGAGAAATTTCGGTCCCCGTATGCTCAGCGCCTTCTGCACCTTTTTAAAAAGGTCCTGCGGGTAAGCGCTGCATGCGGTCGCCATGTAGGGGGGATCATGGGCGGCGACGATACCGTCCAGATCCTTTTTTGAATGTGTCTTTCCTCCGGGGGTCGTTGTCGTGCGGGCACCTATCGGTGTAGACCCTGACCGCTGCATGCCTGTATTTCCGTATGCCTCGTTATCATAACAGATATAGAGAAAATCGGTTTTCCGTTCAAAGGCCCCGGAAAGTGCCTGGATTCCAATATCCACGGTACCTCCGTCACCGGCATAGACAATCACATTGGTCTTTTTTCCCGCTGACTGAAACGCTTCACTCATGCCTGATGCGCATGCAGCCGCGGCGGCGAATGCAACGTTATAAATCGGCACATTCATTGCGGTATTGGGGTAGATTCCCTGAATAACACTTGTACAGCATGCCGGGATCACAAGAACCGTATCCGGTCCGGCAGCTTTCAGGACATACCGCAGAATGAGCGACGAGCTGCAGCCGGCACATGCCGAGGTGCACTTCAGCACATATTCCTCTTTCGGGATTTCTGTCATTCGACTCAGCTCATACTATCTCTGCCATCAGTTATAATGGTATTTTAAGGCGTTTTCACGCATTTCAGGGTTTAAATCGAAATTTTTTCTAAAATGGCCCGGGAGCCTCATATTACAGAGAACCGGTAGTGAAGGGAGTAGGCGCGGGTACATCGCAGGGCGGTGCGGTCTTTTGCACGATGTACCGGAATGAGTGTTCCTGGACATGCACAATAACGCAGATCCGGGTTTGGGAATTCAGAAGTCCCGGATACGTGGTGCCTGATGTCATGTGGAGATGCGATAACCGGCTTTTTCAAGTTCCCCCTTCATTTTTTCCTGCCACACCCTGTCGTCGTCTTCCCGTACGGGTTCAATGAACTCCTTCCAGACGCGGACAAGGTCGGGGTCATCGCTTTTAAGGCTTCTTCTCCCGAGAACCCTCCCGGCTTCATGACCTTCCCTGTCAAGGATACGTAATGTGGAACAGATAAAATCGCGACATATCTTTGGCCGTGAAGGGTATATGGTGCAGACAAATTCCCCGGTGTCCTGCTTTCGCAGGAACGGGCACCATGAAGGGTCGGCAGTCTCCGGCCGTGTATCCCGGAAGATCAGGGCATAGTCAGGGTGAACCCTGACCGGAATGATCTCGCGTGTAATTCCAAGCCTGATGTAATGGTCGGCAGAAGAAAGGCTGCGCTCGATACGGATGTGTCTTCCAAGGCTGATACAGCATTTCCCGCACCGCGTACAAACTGTTTCCGGCAGATTTATCCCTCCATTCTCAGTCATTTCTCCTGTTTTTTAAAAGAAAGCGACTAATGGCAGCTCATCCGCCAGCCTCCTTCTCTGATTAACTCCGGAACGGACCTCAATTTTTTCCGACCGCTGACCTGTGAGTACATCCCCGTTAATGGTCCATTAAACAAGGGGGCAGATGCCGCTCAGTCGTTGGTAGTACCGCCATTTGTCCCCCGGTCAGCGGTCTCTCCCATTTCTCATCGGGATCCGGTTTCCTCATAGCGGAATGGACAAGTGACCCGTTCAGGCCGGCCCGGCCGGACTCCTTTCATCTGCCGGCACGGCCACGAGCGTCTCGATATCCATCCGGTCCAGCCGTTTCAAGGCCAGATTCATTGCTGCTTTTTCATCCGGGGCTTCAAAAATAACCACCGTATCGTACCGCCCGAGCGTCCAGTACATGCTAAGATACCGGACCTGTCCGTTTGTGTCGGCCTCGATATCCTTCAGGTTCTGGGTAACAACTTCCTTACTCAACTTTGTTTTGAATTTTGCAAGCGCAATGAAAAGCATCACTCACCTCGTCCCTTTTTTAAGGGTATTCGATCATACGGGAAGAAACTTAATAAAGATCCCGGAATCGTTATGATATGATGCTTAAATGATTTAATACCCGTAAAAATACCGTTTTTTTATTAATTCCTGGTTATTCCAGTTTTTCATGGTTTTTTTTTCCCGGATGAGGTATCAGCAATGACAGCATCATTTCCCAGTGTCCGGCAGACCATCCCCATCACGGCATGGCGGGCCTGCAGCTCCTCAAGGTAGGCCCCGGTCCTGCGGTCTGCCGGAACCGGTGTAAATGATATCCCGCAGTCCACGTTCCAGAGGATAAGGCCCCCGGGCGGGGCCGGCGATAGCTGGTCCTGACCATTACCTGACAGGCGTCCTGAAATGATCTCCTCGTCTTTCTCACCTGCACCTATCAGAAGCAGTGCAGATGCCATGTACCTGACCATATGCCAGAGAAAACTTTCGGCAGTAACCTCAAAAAAATAAAATCCCTCTTCTTCTGATACGGATGAAGAAATCACGGTTCTGATGGGATTTTTATCCCTGACACGGGCGAAGAAGGAAAAATTATGTGTACCGATAAAACGGCGTGCTGCACGGTCCATGGCCCCTGCATCAAGGTCGCGCCGCCCGAAATAATACCGGTAGGTCCGGTTCTTCGCATCATAGCGGGGGTGAAACCCGGAGGGAACCCGTGCGACCCCGGTGACAAAACAGTCAGGGGGCAGTTGCCAGTTGAGGGCAGAAACCGCCCTTTCCGGAGCGCAGGTCGTAAATGCAATAATCTGGCCCCGGGAATGAACCCCCCTGTCAGTCCTTCCGGCAGTGAGAAAACCTGCCCGCCGGTAATCTTCGAAGAGTCTGCACCTGATGCAGGCCGCAATAAATTCACCCTCGACGGTCCGTGCATCGGTCTGCATCTGCGACCCGCAGAAATGGTCTCCAATGTATGACGTGCGAAATGCCAGTCTTACCGGTGGTGTATCCGGCGTTTGAATTTCTTCCATGTATTCCGAAGGGACTGTCTCGTATAGGTCCGGAGCGGCGTCATCCGGCCCTCCGGCGTTGTTTTTCCGTTGCGTACGGCTTCAAGGATCGAACCGGCATTCCGCTCTGCATCGACGACGGTCCTTCCAAAGCCGACGTACCTGAAATTATGGGCGTCCGATCCGCCGACCATCGGCTTGCCGAGCCTGCGTGCCATCTTCGCCGCCTTGACATTTGCAGAGCCCACGATATACCTGCTGTTAAACACCTCGATGGCATCGACGGCAGAGAGCGCCTCACGGAGTTTTCGGGCAACACCATGCCGCCACATGTGATACGGGTGCGGGAGAATAACGAGGGCCCCTTTATCCCGTGCACGCGTGATCGTCTCAATTACATCCAGCCCGGAAGGAATGACCTCGGTTATCCCGAGAGCGAGGAGGTGGCCCTGACGGGTAGAGATCTCGACGCCGGGGATTATCACCACTTTCGTATCAAGGGTGAGTGCGTAGAGTGCTCCCTCGACGGTATCGTGATCGGTGATCGCGATGGCGTCAAGCCCTGTCTCTTCCGCCCTCCTGACAATCTCCTCAACGCTGCTCTCACCGTCCTTAGAAAAATTGGTGTGCACATGAAGATCGCAGGTAAGCATTCTGATCATATCATTTTTTACCTCCCTGATATTAAGGGAACTTATGCGGATTCTCCTCCCTACCGGAACTGCCACGTATACAATTGTAAAAAAAGCAGCATCGGGTATTGATGCCGACGTCGTGGTAACCGGGGAGATAGCATCGTTTCTCTCGCCCGGCCTGCTGACTGCGATCGTCAGGCAGGGGACATACGATATGGTCATCGTGTCGGGAATGTCGACTGCATCGTTTGAAGAGGTGGAAAAAGAGACTGGTGTGCCTGTGTACAGGGGGCCGAGGCATGCTGCGGACCTAGCCCTTGTCCTCCCCCTTATCGGGACGATCACGCTCTCCAGGACAATCCCTGCAGATGATCTCCTTGCAGATATCAGGCGCAGGGAAGCGCAATCGAAGGTACATGAGGGCGAACAGGGGGCCGGGTTCCAGTATCTCATCCGCTCGGTGAAGATAGGGGGCGGGTCCAGGATCAAGGTGCTTGCAGAGATTATGGATGCCCATAAAGAACCTGACCTGCCCGGCAGGGTGCAGGGATATTTCGCGGCCGGTGCCGATATCGTTGATCTCGGGTTTGGGTTCGATGCAACTCCGCAGGCGGTAACCCGCTGCTTCTCGCTCCTCAATAATATCGATGGCCCGCTTGCGGTCGACTCACAGGACCCTGATCTGATCCGGGCCGCTCTTTGCCGGGCTGATATCGTCCTGTCCCTGCAGGAAGAGAATATTCCTCTTGTCGGCAGTGATGTGGCGCGATCGGGAGCATGTGCGGTCGTGGTTCCGGGCAGGAGCACCCTTGAGAAAAATATTGAGATGGCGGAATCCGCAGGGATTACCTGCATCATCGCCGATCCACTCCTCCAGCCGGCAGGATCGGGTGTCGTGAAATCGATGTGCTCGTTTCCCGCCTGTGTGTACCCGCTCTTTTTTGGAGCAGGCAATGTCGTCGAGCTTCTGGATGCCGACTCACCGGGGGCGAATGCCCTTCTCGCGGCGTGTGCACGGGAACTGGACTGTGCGATTATCTTTACGAGCGAGCATAGCGACAAGACGTCAGGTTCGGTTGGTGAAATGCGCCGGGCGACCGAGATGATGGTCCTTGCAGCAAACAGGCCTTACCCGAAGGATCTCGGGATTGATCTCCTTGTCATAAAAGAAAAGCGGAGGAGACGGGAGCCTCCCGTGACCTGTTCAGATGTCCGTGATGCGGCTCCCGTACCTGATGAACTGGTATATGATCCCTGTGGCAATTTCCGGATCGGGCTTGATGGAGATGAGATTGTTGCCGAGATTCATGGCAGGGCAGTCCGGGGCAGGTCGTGGGCAGATATTTTTTACACCATCCTTTCAGAAGGAGACGTATCAAGGCTTGATCATGCGGCATACCTTGGAAAGGAGCTGTATAAAGCGGAACTTGCATTGAAGTTCGGCAGGAGTTTTGAGCAGGACGGTCCGTTTTAAATTCCGTATACAATACCGTTTTCGCCTCGTTCTGCCTGCTGACAAACCTTATTTAAGTCGGTGCCCCATTTTTATAGCTATGGTGAAACAGGTTCATGCAAGCCATATTCTTGTAAAAACCGAGGATAAGGCCAAAGATCTGCTGAAGCGGATCAATAACGGGGAAAAATTTGAAGACCTTGCGAAGAATTTCTCAGAGTGTCCCTCAGGAAAAAGCGGTGGCGACCTCGGGTGGTTCGGAAAGGGGATGATGGTCCCTGAATTCGAAAAGGCAGCCTTCGAAGGGGCAGAGGGGAGCGTCGTCGGACCGGTAAAGACCCAGTTCGGCTGGCACATTATCCGGGTTACCGGCAAACGGTGAAAAATCACCGGCTGTCTCTGTCAAAGATCTGACCAGTAGAAAACGTGCAGGGGTGCCGGGAGCGCCCCTCAATGGAATTCACAATGCAGATACACGGAATAAGTCGCGATCTTATCGATTTGCTGAGGAGCGTCGGGGCTGACCGGCATCCCCTCGAGTTTGTCGGAGTACTCAGGGAAGAGGATGGTATCATTCATGAGCTCAACCTCCTGCCGGGAACTATCAGCGGTGAACACAGTGCAAGCCTTTTTGTGGACATGATGCCGCTCGACCTGCACGTGGTTGGAAGTGCCCACAGCCACCCGAACGGGGTCATCAGGCCCTCGAATGCGGACCTGTTGTTCTTCCCGCGTGTTGGAAGGTTTCATTTCATAATCGGATACCCGTACGGTGGGAATGACTGGGGTTGTTTCAGGGCTGACGGGACGCGGGTTGATATGGAGGTTATCGGATGAGGCGCGTTGTTGCAACAGGGACGTTTGACCTTCTTCACCCGGGACATATCTATTACCTTGAAGAGTCGGCAAAGCTCGGTGACGAGCTGCATGTCATCGTGGCCCGCGATGCCAATGTCCTCCATAAGCCACGACCCGTGATCCCCGAAGAACAGAGGTGCAGGATGATTGCAGCCTTAAAAACTGTCGATTATGCAGTTCTCGGGGACCTGCATGACATGTTCAGGCCGGTTGAAGCGATCCGTCCGGCAGTGATCACATTCGGGTTTAACCAGCATTTTAACGAGGAAAAGATAAAGCTGGCATTAAACGAGCGCGGTCTCGATATAGATCTCGTCAGGATCGGGTCCTACTCAGGCGACCCGTATTGCAGTTCCCGCCAGATAATCAGGCGTGTTCTTGACCGGTACGAATGTACCGAAAAAGACGAAGAGACCACTTCGTAAATTCCGGATATTCTCATATCCCCGGGAATTATCCGGGGATACCTGTTTTATAACGGCCCGGCTGCCGTGACATGAACACGATCTCCCCACTCCGGTGCATCGGAATTACATGGGATCTTGCATGCCGTAAAGGCGGGTAAAATTGTGTTTTTCGCGGATTATCCGGGGGATGCCTTTTCCTGAATGTGTCCTGCCGTCATCCCCGGCAGTTGTCACAACCGGAAAAACAGGCAGAAAACCGCATCGTGCTCACCCCGGTCAGGTTGCAGGGAAAACCGCTCCCGCTCCAAACAATTATTACCATTACCCCGGAATCAGCATCTGAGAAGACATGATGCCACCCCGTGATCAGGAAATCAAAAAACTAATCGGTATCGCCGGCAGCAAAGGAGTAATTGCAAAGGAGATCATGACAGACACCGTCGTGGTGTCACAGTGGGTCAGGTTCAAATGCCGGTATGGCTGCAAGGGGTATGCCAAGCATCTCTCGTGTCCCCCGTATGCCCCTACTCCCTCTGAAACGGCAGCAATGATCAAAGAGTACCGGACCGGTATCCTGCTGCGGTTTGACGGAGTGCCCGGACACGAGTCGTTTGGTCCTGATGATATCCCTGAGGATTTTCACGGGTTTTACCGTGACCTGATACTATGGGTAAACAGGACGGTCCACCTTATAGAGAAAACAGCGTTCTATGACGGTTATTACAAGGCATTCGGATTTGGAGGGTATCCATGCATTTACTGCGAGGACTGCGTGGCAGAAGAGTGCAGCGGACCTGTAGATGAAAGTACCCGGAGGCTCTGCCGCCACATGGACATGGTCCGCCCGAGCATGGAAGCGGCAGGGATCGACGTCTTTGCCACCGCACGAAACGCGGGGTGGGAGATCTCGACCATACCCTGCAGAGATCTCGAGTACGGGAAAGTGCTTCATAGTAAAATTGTTTCAGTCGGACTTGTCGTACTCATGTAAATTTGAGCTGTAACGGGCTTTCAGTGGGCATTAGAAAACTGCTGCACCCACATTTTTATGTTGATGGAAGGTACAATAGCGTTTGAGGGGGCATATCAAAGCCCTTTTACACACGAAAGGAAGTATTGAGAATGGCTGATTTTTCAACACCATTTTCCGGCAAAAACAGCGACCGGAAACTGACAAAGAGCGAACTGATACGGGCAATAAGGCTTATGATTGTAGATGAATATGAAGCGGTCCAGGTGTACACCCAGCTTGCTGAATCAATCGACGATGAGCTGTCCCGTGATGTCCTGCTTGATATCGCAGACGAGGAAAAAGTCCATGCAGGTGAATTTTTACGACTGTTAAAGGAACTTGCCCCGGATGAAGCTGCGTTTTATGAAAAGGGTGCCCGCGAGGTGGAAGAAGTAATCGCGGCAATGAAAAAAGGAGTATAGCGGAGTTCTGCCGACGACGAAGGTACCACACTCAATTCATTAAAATGAAGATGAGATTATGCCGGAGACCAGATATCCTGAATGAAACGAAGGCCAAATAAAGCCGGAAACATTGAGATTTCTGGATCCAACAATTGCTGACGCTGCAAAGGCAGTTCTTACCAGGTGGCGGCTGTTACTTTTTAAAGGTCCCCATGGACCGGGACTCAAAAGCCGTACCGCGTAAGGACTGTCAGGTCAACGAGTACATGATGGTGAGCCGGTTTGTTCGCGTGCACATGATCTCCACCACCATCAGTCCGGGAGGACGGGATCTGATGGCGTTTGAACAGAATGAACTGCCATTCTCTGCGTCACCTGTCTCTGCGGCGGCACCCGGAGTCGCGCGGCAGGAAGACGGAATCATCTTCAGCGGTGCGCCCGGGGCGTCCGGCTCTTATTGATGGCTGTTACGGGCACACATGGCCTCAAGAATACGGATGGTCGCCGCTTTGTCAAGCGGCTGGTTGTCGCTCCCGCATTTCGGCGAATAGATACATGCAGGACATCCCTGTTCACACGAGCAGTCCCTCACCAGCTCGTATGCGGTTTTTGAAATATCCCGGAAGAGCTCAAATGCCTTTTCTGACAGCCCTATCCCCCCTTCGTACCCGTCATAGACAAATATTGCAGGGCCATCTGTCGATTCGTGAAACGGGGTGGAGAGGCCGCCGATATCACGGCGATCGCACAGGACATGGACCGGCATCATCGCAATAAATGCGTGTTCCACACCGTGCATCCCGCCGGCGATATCCTCCCCTGCTGCACGGACCCTGCCCTCGAGCCGGGAAGGGACGTCAAACCAGAGTGCACGGGTGTTGAAGGTGATCGGGGGAAGGTCGAGGGGTTCTACTGACAGAATATTATCGTACCGCATTATCCTGTACGAGGTATATTGTTCGGAAACAGTCACTTCGCCGGAGCAGAGGATCATTTCGTCTTCAACGCGGGACCCGATGGTGCGGGTGACCGTGATATCGACAGACTGGATTGGACGTGTATAGTAATCCACGTCAACCTGGGACACCTGGATGATGTGCCGCTCCAGGTCCATCCGGTCGACGTGGTACTGCTCTCCCTGGTGAAGCAGGACTGCACCCTGGTGAGCTTCACGGTATGCCTGTGATTTGTCCAGCGTTTCCAGTGTTGCGCCGTTACAGACGACCCTGAAGGAATCTCCGGATGTACTCCCGAGGCTGACCATATCGGCAGGCCTGCGTGAACTCGTATATATCCACCCTTTCTTCGACCTTGAAAGGAGCTTCCGGGCGGCATACGACTCGATGACTGCCGGGAGCATGTTTCCGGGAAAGAGTGCATCATCCTCAGGTACAACCGGCAGTTCTGCGGCAGCACAGAGGACCTGCCCGGCATAGATATAGGGATTCTCCAGGTCGATGATCGCATGCTCGTGGCGGGCAGAAAAGAACGTATCGGGATGACGCATAAAATACTGGTCCAGCGGATTGGCAAATCCGACCAGTATGGCAAGAGATTCGGCACTTTTTCGCCCGGCACGGCCTGTCTGCTGCCATGTCGACATCATTGTTCCTGGAAACCCTGTCATAATCACACAGTCGAGTGACCCGACATCAATCCCGACCTCGAGTGCGTTTGTCGATACGACCCCCCGAAGGTCTCCGTTTTTCAGTCTTTTCTCGATCTCCCTTCTCTCCTCTGGAAGATATCCTGCACGGTATGCGGCGATTTCGTCGGGGCTCCCGGGAAGGTCCCTGCAGCGGTCCCCTTTGACCCAGCTTGTCAGCAGTTCGGTGATTTTTCGTGACCCTGTAAAACACAGGGTCTGCAGGTCATGCCTGAGTGAGTGGATGACAAGATCGGTTGCTTCACGATATACTGAATTTTCAGGATATCCCTCGGGAAAAGGATTGTAAAGAATGAACCGCCTTTCCCCGGCGGGTGAACCGTCATTGCCAATCACCCGGAACGGAACCCCGCACAGTTTTTCTGCAAATTCGCCCGGGTTTGCAAGTGTTGCGGTTGAGAGGACAAACTGGGGATCGGACCCGTAGTGCCGGCAGAGCCGTCGCAACCTCCTGATAAGGAAGGCCATATGTGATCCTGGTACGCCACGGTACCGGTGCGCTTCATCGATCACAACAAAGTGAAGGTTTGAAATGAGCCGTGCCCACTGGTGGTGCCACGCAAGGACATGGTGAAGCTCGTGCGGGTTGGTCAGCACAATACGGGCAGTGTCCCGGATTTTCGGTCGCTTGTCCCGCGGGGTGTCCCCGTCATATACGCGCCCGTGCGTCCGTATCCCGGTACCTGCCTCAAATTCATGGAGCGATGACAGCTGGTCGTTTGTAAGTGCCTTGGTCGGATATAAAAAGAGGGCGCATGCTTCGGAATCGTTATAAAACCGCTCAAATACCGGCAGCGTGAATGCCAGTGTCTTTCCGGACGCAGTCGGGGTGGTGAGAATGACATGCTGACCGTTTCTGATGGCGGTAAGACACTCGCACTGGTGGGTATAGAGAGAATACCCGTGGGAATCAAGGTATTCGTTGATACACCCGGGCAGGTCAGGATCGGGTGAAGCGTATGCAGGCAGACGGGCAGGGATATTTTCAATGTGTGCAATATGATGCGAGAAACGATCGAGTGAGCAGAGTGAATCAACCATGCCTTTCACGCTCACAAAGTTCCCTCCTGGAAAAGGGCCAGCAGATGAGCAAGGGTGATAACATCCTGCCTGTTGTGCCCGACGACAGGTACAAGCGGCCCCGGGTTTCCGGTTTGCAGGTAGGTCTCGTAAAATTCAGGTACCATCGCACCCGGGACATCATGTTCCCGTTTCACCCCTAAAACCCTTTGTTCAAGAGTCCCCAGCCTGCAGTCCGGTAATGATGTTCTCCATGTCCGGCGGGCCGCGTGCAGGAGGTCAAAATGGACGTTTCCCATCCTCAAATATTCACCGTAATAGGAATACCGCTCCTTCAGGTAGGGAATATCAAACGTCTTTCCGTTGAAGGTCACCAGCACTTTCCGGGGCCCTAAATATTGTTTTAACGCGATTAATGCAGGTAATTCCTCGTCCATGTCCCGTACCAGGAACTGGTTCACGACAAGGCGGTCTCCGGAGATCCAGGCAATTCCGAAGAGAATGATGGGCCTTGAAAAAAAACCCATCGTTTCGAGGTCAAGGAAAATGAAATCCGATGGATTGTAGAGCCCGGAAGTGAGGAGTGTCAGCGGGTGCGAAGGGGAAAGCCACCGTGTGACCAGGCGTGTTATATCTTCCGGGCGGGCGTCAGATATCACGGAAAGTGCCGCCTCGGCCCTGAACCGGTATGCCCTGTGCCCGAGAAGGTCCTTGATCGTCTTGTATCCCCTGTTTTTCAACTCGGCCTCTTTTTTTCTCCCGATTCCGTGTAAAAGCGTTAGATCGGAGAGGAGAATGGCACGCGGGTCGCCCTCCGGTCCGGCCCTGCCCGGGAGGGCACATTCATGGTGCAGAGCATAGCATACCCCTTCAGGCGTGTCAACTTCAGTGCCGCAAAAGACGTCTTCAACAGAGCAGTCCCTGTACCTGCTCATCAGGTCTCTCTTCAGTGCATCTACCCTGCCGTAGTCAGATTCAAAGACACATGAATCAGAAAAACTGGAACGCGATACCGTGTCGTTCCTGATAATCGTAAAATCGTGTGAATTATCTATTTCAGCGCGCCACTGCCGGCTGATCCGATCAAAGACCAGGGAAGAATTCATGAGGTAAGCTATCGTTTGCGCAGGCCTGCATTTGAGTATTCGGCGCAGGGGGTGAAAGTGGCAGGTCCGGGAAAAACCGTGTGCACCTCCGGGGGTCACAAAACCAATAATGGTTCGGAAGAAACATAATTATCTGATGATATCGATCCTCCAGCACGGCAGGGATGAGACCCTGGGAGTCATCGGGGACGTTATCAACGAGGTCGGGGCCGGGTACATCCGGCATCTGCTCTGGGAGACAAATGAAGTTCCGGCAGAACTGCCTTCACACCTTGTTGTCCTCGGAGGGCGTATGAGTGTCAATGACGAGGAAGAATACCCGTTTTTACGCGATGAGAAGGCACTCATCCGTACATGCATACAAAAAGGGGTGCCGGTACTCGGGATATGCCTCGGCGCACAGATGATTGCCTCGGCTCTTGGCATGAGTGTATACGGAGGACCGGTGGAAAAGGGCTGGAGTGTCGTATCGCGGGTCGGGGCACTCAAAAATACATATCTCCCTGATAATCCCTTTGTATTCCAGTGGCATGGCGATACATTCGACCTCCCTGAAGGAGCGACACTTCTTTATGCAGGTGATCGTGTCAGGAACCAGATGTTTTCGTACCGGAGTGCACTCGGGGTGCAGTTCCATCCGGAAGTGACAGGAGAGATCATTACGCGGTGGACTGAAAAACTGGATCCGGGCACCCGCGGGATAATAAAAAAGGCGTCTCCCGGATATCTCGAGAACAGCACGGCACTCTGCCGCCGGGTAACCTCTGCATTTTTGTCAGGGGGAAAATTTTCATGAGTAAACAGGCGTTTTTAATCGACATTGACGGGGTCCTGTACGTGGGTGATTCACCGGTCCCGGGAGCGGCGGATGCCATATCAGACCTGAAAAAAAAGGGATACAATATCCGCTTTCTCTCAAACACGACAAGAAAATCAAGAAAAACGATTGTCGCCCGCCTCACCGGCATGGGGTTTGATATCGGGCCCGGAGAGATATTCACTCCTGCCGTCGCTGCAATCTCGTTCATAAAAAAAGCAGGCATATCCGGGGTACACCTCCTCACCACCGGCGATGTGGACAAGGAGTTTGCAGAAGCAGGGATTTATTCATGTTCTGATGGTGTTGATGCCGTCATTGTAGGTGACGCCGGCGACAATTTTTCTTACGAGCGCATGAACGGCGCGTTCCGGTTCCTGCTGGAGGGGGCCGGGCTTATCGCGCTTGAAAAGGACCGGTACTGGATGGCCGGGGACGGAATGATGCTTTCGGCAGGTCCCTTTGTGTCTGCGCTCGAATATGCCACAGGGAAAACGGCAGCGATAATGGGTAAACCATCAAAGACCTTCTTTGAACTGGCTCTTGATTCGATGGGGGTCGGTGCATCAGACACTGCCATGGTAGGAGACGACATCATGACCGATATCGGGGGGTCCATCAGTTGTGGAATAGACGGAATTCTTGTCAGGACCGGAAAATTCCGTCCTGAAACACTTCAGGCCGCAGAGGTAAAACCGACTGCGGTTATCCGGTCTGTTGCTCACCTGGAGACTATTCTATGACCTTTCCGTTGAAAAACAGTGCATACGTCATCATCATCATCCTGTGCCTTTTTATGGCAGCGTGCGGGTGCCTGCAGGGCATCCCGGGCCTTACCCCGCCGGTGACCTATCCGGTGATAGTCCCGGTCAAAGGCGGTGCAATGCCGCCGGTACCCGTGTACCAGTTCATGTTCCAGGACCGTTCCGGGACATTAACTGCCGGTGTTGACCCGGGTGTTTATGCAGGTGCACAGAACGCAGAAAAGTCGGCACGTATCTATGACGATAAGATCGGTGAGCCCGAGTGGCTGGCCGGGATTTACCTGGCCATGATCAGGGACCCTGCGCAGGACGACTTTTATAACGACCTTATGAGCCGTACGAGGCAGGAAAAGGCGGGGGCTTCACTCGACGATGATGAATATCTTGAATATCTTGCAGTATTCGTGCAGTCCATCCCCTATGAAAGCCTTAACCTGACAGATCCCAAGTTTCCGGTGGAGACGTTCGTGGATGGCAAAGGTGACTGCGACGATAAAAGCATGCTCCTTGCAGGAATCCTCTCCAGAGAGGGCTACAGGGTCGCACTCCTGTATTTTGAACCTGAACTGCATATGGCCGTCGGCGTGGACTGTGGTGACGCAGGCTATAAAAACAGCGGATACGGGTTCATAGAGACCACGAATATCTCGTATGTCGGGGTTGAGCCTGATATTCTTACCGGGGGGGTTGTCCTTGAGTCTGAGCCGCTGGTTTTTCCTGTTGGAAACGGGACAAAAACCTATACACGCTGTAATGAAACCCGGACAATCCACGACGCACAGGAAGTGATTAAGCAGGAGCTTTCCGGCATGGAATCTGAAATCGATCTCATGGCCGACCGCCTCGAAACAATGAAAACCGGGATACAGGAGACCGAAAACGAAATGGATTCACTGCTCGCAGGCGGTCGCGTACGTGAATATAATATCATGGTGATGGATTTCAATGAAAAAGTCAGTACCTACAATGCGCAACTCCGCGGTTACAGGGACAGGGTCGCAGAATACAACAGCCGTGCAGAACTCTACAACTATATCCTGACCCATGCGTATGACCGGAAAGGTACCTACGAGCGGGTCAGGTCCGGGTATCCCCAGGCATAAGCGCGGGTTACAATTTAAGAACCCTGTCCGGGAGGGAGCCTGATCCGCATCCATCAGCTGACTGCAGGACTCTCCTCAGTGCGATATCACAATATTCCGGCGATATGTCGATGCCGATGAACCGCCTGCCATGGGTCTCTGCCACGCGGGTCGTGGTCCCGGCGCCATTGAAGGGGTCGAGGATGATATCTCCGCGATAGGAAAAGAGCTTGATGAGCCTGCGCGGGAGTTCCTCAGGGAACATGGCCGGATGATTGTACTCTTTCATGCGTATTTCGGGCGGGAATGTCCACTTGCCATAGACCCACTCCTTGAATTCGGTGTCGGTAATATCAATATCCGACTTATTACCAGTTTTTTTGTGGGTGAACTTGTCAAAGACCTCGATAAATTCCCACGTGTATTTCAGGTAGGGCATCGAAGGGGACTGCCAGCTTCCCCACGCGGTGTATTTGGCATTATAGTTATTCTTCTCCCAGAGGATCTCAGCCTTCCATAAAAACCCGATCTGAAGGAGCTGCCCCGATATGATATGGTGGGTCGGGATATAATCCGAAAAAAGGGGCTGGATGTTGACGGCTATCCGCCCGCCGGGCTTGAGAACCCTGTAGCATTCGGACCATATCGCATGGAGCGTCCGGAAATATTCGTTCCAGTCGTGCGTGTCATGACTGTCGTCATGGGCATAGCTGTGACCAAAATTGTAGGGCGGAGACGTCACGATCAGGTCGATACTGTCAGGCGGAAGGGCTCCGAGCACATCCCGTGCATCCCCGCAGATAATCCTGTTTACAAACGGATTGATCTCAGGGGGTTCAGGAGTATCCACACCGGTCCGTGCGTCACGTGAACCTTTCCGGATGAGTGCCTTGCCTGCCTTGTCCTGTACCTTGAGCGGGCGTCTGCCCGGGGCTGCCATATACCAGATATTGAAAGCGCACACGAATAATCCTTGTTAAAGCAGGCATCTCCCGGAAAAAATAAGGGGCCTGTCCCAGGCAGGGGATATTTTTTTATTCTGCTATTTTGTAAATCAATTTAATCTTATAACTGACATAATATGAGTGGATCGAATATGCTGGATATTGAAGATTTACACGTAAAGATCGGGGATCGGGAGGTGCTTCATGATATCAATCTCCATATCGGCGAAGGCGAGAGCCACGTCCTTATGGGCCCGAACGGTTCGGGAAAGACCACCCTTCTCAGGACAATAATGGGGTTTTCCGGTCTCAATATAACAGAAGGCAGGATTTTCTTCAAGGGCGAGGATATTACCCGCACCCCCATCCATAAACGGGCTGAACTGGGGATGGGAATGCTTTTCCAGCGCCCGCCAACCATTGCCGGCCTGAAACTCGGAAAACTTCTGGCAGTCACTTCGGGAGATGATGCAAAGAAGGTGGAGGAATATTCCCGTTACCTGAATATGGATTCATTTCTCGAACGTTCGATCAACCTCGGCTTCTCAGGCGGCGAAATAAAGAGGAGCGAGGTTCTGCAGCTCATGATACAGAGTCCTGATTTTGTGATGCTGGATGAACCCGAGAGCGGAGTTGACCTTGAAAATATCACCCTTATCGGAAGTGCCATAGCAAAGCTGCTCGAAAAGGATGTCCACATTGTAAACCGGAAAAAAAGCGGGCTTGTCATCACCCATACCGGCTACATCCTTGATTACCTGGATGCAGATTTCGGCCACGTAATGTGTGACGGGGTCTTCCGGTGCCATGGGAACCCACGGGAGATACTGAAAGTGATCAAGACATCAGGCTACAAGGAGTGTCTCGCATGCCAGAAAATATAGAGAAGATGGAAGACCTGTCGAAAACCGACCAGGAGCGGCTTGCCCAGACCGGCCTGGAAGTCGAGATGAAAAACCGTTCGGGAACGTTTTTCCAGATCGACCAGGAGATCAAGCACGTGGCGTCGACAGAGAAAGGTATCGAAGTTCTCACCCTGTCAGATGCCTTATCAAAATATGACTGGCTCAGCGGGTATATGTGGAAGGCCGTTCCCCATGACAAGGACAAGTATACACGGTATGTCCATGAACAAAAAGACCCGAAGGGTTTTGTAATAATTGCAAGAAAAGGAAGTAAAACACTCTATCCCCTTCAGGCATGCCTCTTTCTGGCCAATTCACAGGTCCAGCACGTACATAATATAATCATCGCCGAGGAAGGTGCGGAACTCCATATTATTTCAGGGTGTGCAAGTGCGACCCATGCACGGGTAGGTACCCATATCGGGGTTACAGAATTCTATATCGCAAAAAATGCGCGTATAACCTCTACCATGATCCACAACTGGGGTGAAAAGATCAGTGTCTTCCCGAGGAGTGCCTCAATCATTGAGGAAAACGGGGTATTCCTCTCGAATTACGTATGCATGCAGCCTGTCAGGAAGATCCAGATGTCCCCGGTGGCGCACCTGAAAGGGGAGAATTCCGTGGCACGCTTCAACAGCATCGTTGTCTCGACGCCGGGGTCACTCCTCGACCTCGGTTCTGTTGCGAACCTGACGGCCCATGGCGCGAGCGCCGAGCTGCTGACCCGTGCGATTACCACCGGCGGGACAATCGTCTCACGGGGATTTATTCACGGTGAGACAAGAGAGACAAAAGGGCATATCGAATGCAAGGGACTCATCTTAAAAGACGGGATCATCCATGCCATTCCAGAGATCAGGGGTGACGTGGTGGACACCGAACTTTCGCACGAGGCAGCAGTCGGAAAAATTGCAAGGGACGAGATCGAATACCTGATGTCAAGGGGCCTCGATGAAGATGTCGCCACCGCGACCATCATCAGGGGCTTCCTCGATGTAAAAATTGCAGGTCTCCCCGAAGTGCTGCAGAACCAGATCGATGCAGCAATCGATGCAGCAGAGAAGAGCGGATTTTAGGGGGATATACCTCACCCTCTCTCTCACCAGCTCAATTCATAATGATCCAGAAAAGAACTTTTTCTCAAGGGATCCTGTATGGCGCATGATACGCGGGTGGAAGAACGTAACCAGATGGTCGAGTACCAGATCCGCCTCAGGGGAGTCAGTGATGAACGGGTACTCGATGCGATGCGTAAAATTCCCCGACACCAGTTTGTTCCCGAATCGTTGTCGGCTGCGGCATACAACGACAGCCCGCTTCCCATAGGCAGCGGGCAGACCATTTCACAGCCCTATATTGTGGCCCTTATGACTGAACTGATGGAAGTCGGGGCCAACGACCATATTCTTGAAATTGGCACGGGGAGCGGGTACCAGGCAGCTATCCTCGGCCGTCTTGCAGCGTCTGTCGTATCAGTGGAACGGATACCGGACGTCGCAGCAGGTGCAGAAAAGAACCTGGATAAGGCAGGGATAAAAAATGTGACGGTAATTGTCTCTGACGGGACGGAAGGATACCCTGCCGGGGCACCATATGACTGCATCCTTATCACTGCCGCTGCACCTGACATTCCTGCACCGCTCGTGGACCAGTTAAAGGACGGCGGCAGACTCGTTGCGCCGGTGGGCTCACGGGACCTGCAGATACTTGTAAAACTTGAAAAACACGGCAGCGCCGTCACCCGGACCTCGCACGGGGGCGTCGTTTTTGTCCCGCTGCTCGGCAGATACGGGTGGAACCAGTAAAGGACGATACAATGTGGATTGATGCAACAAGAGACCTCGCAAACGGTGGAGTAGTATATCCCGGGGATTACGTCCCGAAGTTTAACCAGGAAGACCACGGGAAATACCTGCTTACGGAAGTTGCGATGAGCACGCACTCCGGGACACACATCGACGCTCCCTCCCATTACCTGAAAAATGACATGAGCGTTGATAAAATTCCATTCTCAAGACTCATCGGGCGGTGCAGGGTAATAGACCTGTCTGATGCAGCCGGGGAGATAGGAGCAGGGGACCTTTCACTGCGCCATGACGGGGTCGCAAAAATACTGATAAAAACCTCATTTTCCGGAAAAAATTCTTTTTCAGAAGATTATCCTGCGCTTTCGCCGGACGCGGCAAGGGTCCTGACAGAGCAGGGGATCGAGTGCGTGGGTATCGACTCGCCATCGATAGAGTCGTTTACCGGCACCGGGGACGTGCATCGGGAACTTCTCGGGAAAGGCGTGGTAATAATTGAACTGCTGGACATGTCTGCAGTGAGGGAAGGGTATTACGAGATGATCGCCCTTCCGCTCAGGTTGACAGGGCTCGACGGATCTCCCTGCAGGGTGATTTTAAAACCGGCAGAAGAGGAAGGCAGATAATGGATATTCTCATTGACGCGGTGAAAAGATTACAGGAGCGGGTGCACAATACGGGCTGTGAAGACGGAAACATTGTACTTTCGGTCAATCCCGGTGCCATGATGTGCCAGTTTGAGAAGGGGGCCTCCATGGAGGTATCTTTTGGTGGAAGGACGGCCCAGTTTGCGACATCGGACCCGATACGTGCAACAACGCGGGTCGGGTTCATGTTCGGTGCGCCGCTGGAAAAACCTGCCCAGCGTGCCGCAGCAGGTGCAATCATCAATGTTATCACGGGATTTCTCTGCATCTCCCGCATCCTGAAGTCCTGTGAAAAGACATGCCACGCAGACTGTCTCTCCAGGCTTTCTGAAGAGATCAAAGGGAAAAATGTCTATGTCTATGGAGACATCCCAAAGTGTGCGCGTGAGTTCGGGCAGACAATAGTCTCTTCCCCTGACCTTGCAGATATCCTGATCGTGACCGGTGAAGGGCTGGGTTCCCTGAGAGAAACCGAGGAGATCTGGGAATTCAGCCGGACAAAAAAGATGCTCCTTATCGGGCCGTCGACTGCAGGTGTGGCAGCACTCGGAAAGTACTCCTGGTGGTGCCCGCACGGCAGGAGTTAAGTCTATTTCTGCTGCAATCAATAAACCTCTCATGCTTTTTGGCTCATCAGGTATCAGGCAGCAGTACAGTGCCGGGCTTGTGATACTTGCGCAGCGCGTCGGGGTAGCAGTGGGATCGCGGTCAGCAGAGGTCCTTGTAGGGATGGACACCCGCCGGACCGGTATGGTTATTGGTGAGAGCCTGATATCAGGTGTGCTCTCGGCGGGGGGATCGGTCGGTTTTGCAGGAATATGTCCCACCCCCGCCATCGGGTTCTGTGCCCGCACAATGAATGCCGGCTGCATGGTCACTGCCTCCCATAACCCCGAGCCCGACAACGGGATCAAGCTCTTTAACCCGGACGGGTCGTCATTTACAAAAAAGCAGCAGCAGGAAACTGAAGAACTTATTACAGACTGCCCCTCGACCGGCTGGGACCGGTACGGTGCGGTCAGTTCATACGATACCCTTGGGCCATACCGCGAGGCAGTCCTGGCAAAAAGAACCTGCAGGGAAGGTCTCCCCGTTATCCTTGACTGTGGAAACGGGGCGGCAAGCGTTTTTTCCCCAAAAATCCTTGCAGGTCTCGGAGCCGCGGCAACATGCATAAACTGTAACCCAGAGGAACGTTTTGGAAGACCATCAGAACCGGTGGAAGCAAATCTCCCATATATGGGTGCGATGGTCAGGGAATCCGGAGCAGAAGCGGCAGTGGTCCACGACGGCGATGCTGATCGCATGATGGCGTTTGACTCGCGGGGCAGGTACATCACGGGGGACAGGATGCTGATGCTCTTTGTGCGGTATCTTGGAGTAAAAAGAGTTGTGACCACGTCTGATGCATCCATGGCCATCGAAGAGATTGCCGAGGTGAGAAGGACTCCGGTAGGAGACAGTTACGTCTCTGAAGCGCTCCTTTCCTGGGGCTCTTTTGGAGGAGAGCCCTCAGGTGCATGGATCTTTCCTGACCACTCGCTCTGTCCGGACGGCCCCTATGCAGCCGCCTTGTTCTGTGAAATAGCCTCGGAATGGGATATTGCAAAAGAACTCGACACCATGCCTGAATATCCCCTGTACAGGGAGGCAGTCCGGGTGGAAAACCCGGTCGCCCTGATGAAGGCGCTTGGTGCAGAGAACCCTACCGACGGTATCAGGATTGCAAAAGATGACGGCTGGTGTCTTGTCAGGGCATCCGGGACCGAGACAAAGATCCGCATCACTGCAGAGGGAAGGGACACTGCGATGGCAAAAGAGATGCTTGAAACCGGTCGTGCACTGGTACGACAGAGGAAAAATGCTTAAATCTGCAGCGTGATGGTATTTTATGCAATGCGTGGTCCTGGCGGCAGGTGAAGGAAAACGGATGCGCCCGCTGACCGCAAACCGCCCAAAAGTGATGCTACCCATAGCAAATCGCCCGATGATAGAGCATCTGGTTATAGCGGCAAGGGATGCAGGTGTTACTGATTTTATTTTTGTGGTCGGATACGGTGAAAAGGCGATACGGGATCATTTCGGGAACGGGGACGGTCACGGGGTAAAGGTGCGCTATGTGACCCAGCGCCAGCAGAAAGGGACTGCGGATGCCCTGAATGCAGCAAAAAACCATGTCCGTGGCAATTTTCTCCTGCTGAACGGCGACATGATCCTGAATTCTGAAGATATCAGGACAATCATCCGGAAAAAGCCGTTTATCGTCGGCGTCTACCCGTCAGACCACCCTGAAGATTATGGTGTGGTGGCGACTGACGGTGATCTGGTCAAATCACTCAGGGAAAAAACAGAACAGCCTGAATCGAACCTTATAAATGCCGGTATATACCTGTTTTCACCGGAAATCTTTGAAATTTCTGAACAGGTGAAGTGCTCTTCGAGGGGAGAGTACGAGCTGACAGATGCCCTTGCAGTACTAATCGCAGGGAAAAGGCTGGGATCCCACCTGCTCAGGTCATGGATCGACGTAGGATATCCATGGGATCTTCTCTGGGCAAATGAGCAGCTGGTTTCATCGACACCCGCAAAAAACGAAGGTGTCATCGAGGAAGGAGTATGGATTCACGGTGATGTTTCTGTCGGAAAGGGAAGCGTGATCAAGTCCGGCACCTATATCGAAGGTCCCTGTTGTATCGGGAAAAACAGCCGTATCGGCCCTCATGCGTATATCAGGGGCTCCACCGCTATAGGAGATGAGTGCCACATCGGGCATTCGACCGAGATAAAGAACTCGATCATCATGAACGGGACAAAGATCCCGCATTTTAACTATGTCGGCGACAGCGTTATCGGCAGCGGATGCAATTTCGGTGCAGGGACAAAAGTTGCAAATCTCAGGCACGACCATGCGCCCGTGCGGGTCTGCGGTAAGAATTCACGCCGGAAAAAGATGGGGGCAATTGTCGGTGACGGCGTACAGCTCGGGATAAACTGCTCGGTCAATGTCGGTGCAGTTATCGGGAGCAATGTGACGGCAGCCCCGCACTCGGTTATAGACGGGTGCATCAGTCCGGATACAAGGATCAGGTAGGTGCAGGATGCAGGCAGTTATACTGGCAGCAGGTGAAGGCATGCGGGTAAGGCCTCTTACCCGGAGCAGGCCGAAAGCATTGATACCGGTTGCAAACCGGCCAATTCTTGAGTATGCCATAAATGGCCTTCTGGCAAACGGGATACGGGATATCATTGTAGTGGTCGGGTACCGGAAAGAGCACGTTATCCGGTACTTAAACACCCTTGATGTGCCTGTGGACGTGGTCGTCCAGGAGAAACAACTGGGAACCGCACACGCCCTGAATTGTGCAAGACACCTCATAAAAGAGGATTTTTTGGTTATCCCCGGCGATAATTACATCGATACCCAGTCTCTCCGCAGGGTAATGAAGGAAAAAAACGCCATGCTTGTGAAAAATCATCCGTATCCTTCGAATTTTGGTGTTGTTGAGATCAGGAACGGAATGGTTGAAGGAGTCGTGGAAAAACCTGATATTGCCACCGGGTTCACCATATCGACCGGGATACTCTCGCTGACCCCGGATTTTTTTAATTGTATCGAAAGCAACGATATTACCGACGCCATTAATGCCATGCTCCTGAAAGGGGAAAAAATAAAGGCGGTACCGGCTGACGACTGGCAGGATGCCATTTACCCGTGGGACCTCCTGACCATGAACCGGAGGCTGATCAAAAGCGTTGCGCCCCGGAAGTCAGGCACAATCGCGAAAAACGCAGTCATCACCGGAAATGTTAACATCGGCCACGGGACCGATATCGGCCCGAATACCGTTATCGAAGGGCCGGTTATCATCGGGGAAGACTGCAGGATCGGGCCCTTCTGTACAATCATGCCTGGCAGCAGCATAGGGTCGAGGGTTACAATCGAGCCGTACAGCATGACCGGGAATGCAATTATCATGAATGATGTCACGATCGGTTCACATTCACGGGTCCGGGATGCAGTGATCGGTGACGGAACGGTTCTCAAAGATCACGTCTCTGTAAGCCTTTCTGAGTCTTTCATGGAGATTGAAGGGTCACTTATGAAAGTGATATTCGGCGCAATTATCGGTGACAAGGTATCAGCCGGGCCGCATACCACCTTCGAGGGAGCAATTGTCGGGAATAACGTCTCGATTTCGGGCGGTAAAAGGATTGTTTCGACCGAACTTGCGAAAGATTCCCTGATGGTGATATGAGTGTGCGGGATCATCGGATATTCCGGCCCTGCACAAGCAGCCCGGATCATTGTGAAAGGTTTAAAGAGGCTGGAATACCGGGGATATGATTCCTTCGGAGTAGCAACCCTCGGCAGCGGTATCGAGGTCTGTAAAAAGCAGGGAAGAATATCCGGGAATGAAACCGGGGCGCTTATCCTTCATGGAAATACCGGTATCGGTCATACGCGGTGGGCGACCCACGGTGTCCCGAATGATACAAACGCCCACCCCCATCTTGACTGCAGGAACAGGATTGCGGTCGTCCACAACGGGATCATCGAAAACTATGCCGAACTGAAACGCGGGCTCGAAAAGAAGGGCCACATTTTCCGGTCCGAGACTGATACGGAGGTAATCGTCCACATCATTGAGGATAACTATGAGGGAAATCTTGAAGAAGCGGTGAAATTATCCCTTCCCCTCCTCCACGGGTCCTACGCACTTCTGGCAATCGCGGAAGGTGAGGAGCGGATCATAGCAGCACGACTCAGCAGCCCGCTTGTTATCGGCATCGGGGACAATGAACTCTTTGCAGCATCAGATATGACTCCTGTCCTTGATTACACCTCAAAGGCAGTTTATCTTGAAGACTGGGACCTTGCCGTCCTCACCCACGGGAGACTGGAGATACAAAATGCGGGCGTCCCGGTACACCGGAAAGAGGAATTGATCGAATGGTCCGCGGAAGATGTTAAAAAAGGCGGATTTGCGCATTATATGCAGAAGGAGATCTTTGAGCAGCCCGATGTATTCTCAAAAACAATACGGGCGCTCAGGCGGGAGGAACTTCCGGAAGAGATACAAACCTTCAGAAGTGCGACCATCGTTGCCTGCGGGACCTCATACCATGCCGGCCTTGTCTTCAGGTACGTTGCAGAAGAGGTCCTGCAGGTCCCGGTCAGGCTCGAATTCGCATCAGAATTCAAGTACTTCACACCCCCTGTCAATAATCTTGTCATCGGCATCACCCAGTCGGGAGAGACCGCAGATACCATTGCAGCACTCAGGAAAGCACGGGAACACAACTGTCCCACGCTTGCCATAACAAACATTCTTGGAAGCTCGGTCACCCGGGTTGCAGACCATACCATGTACATGATGGCGGGACCCGAGATCAGTGTCGCAGCGACAAAATCCTTCATCGCCGAGCTCGCGGTGCTGCTCCATATCATCGACCGTGCATCAGGAAATACACTTGAGAAGAGCATGGATTCCGTGCACATGGGCATGGAAGAAGTCCTTCTCCTCGACCTCTCTCCTGCAGTAGATGTCTGTAAACGTGCAGAACATATCTTCTTTGCTGGCAGGGGGCCCTTTTATCCCGTGGCGCTTGAAGGTGCGCTTAAAATGAAGGAGATCTCCTATATCCATGCAGAAGGGTACGCTGCCGGAGAGATCAAACACGGTCCCTTTGCCCTGCTCTCCCATGAAACCCCTGTTGTTGCAATCTGTACACCGGGAACTGCATACCAGGTCATGATCTCGAATATAAAGGAGATGAAGGCCAGGGGGACACCACTGATTATTTTGGGTCAGAAAGGTGACCTGGACCTGGCCGGCATTGCAGATATATTTATACCGCTCCCTGAAGGGGATATGTTGACGCATATATGCGCCGCCACGGTTGCATTGCAGATGCTTGCATATTATACCGCGGCCATACTCGGAATGGATATCGATAAACCGAGGAACCTTGCAAAGAGCGTCACGGTCGAATGAGGATGGCAGTCCTTTTATGAGAATATATCCAAACAAAGGATACAATCATACGGAGTGAATCTCGGTTGCACAATCCTGTTCGCGTTTTAGTCTTCGGCCCATCAAAACGGTTCCTGTCAGGGATAACCTATTTTACCATACGACTCGCCAATGCGTTAAACGGGGTCATGAATGTGCAGGTCGTCCAGTTCCGCCACATGCTCCCGAAATTTTTATTTCCCGGAAGGAAGCGGGTCGGGGAGGACCTCTTAAACGAGCGCTACGAAGCGGGTATAAAAACCTATGATTTTCTTGACTGGTTCAACCCGTTTTCATGGGCACGGGCGTTCTCCATCACAAGAAAGGCAGATGCGGTCGTCTTCCCGTGGTGGACGTCCAGTGTGGCCCACATGTATTTTTTTATCGAACTCCTTTGCCGGAAAAAAAAGATTATCATTATTGAGTATCACGAGGCGATAGACCCCCTTGAAGACTCAATCTTCATTCTTTCCCTCTACGCGAAACTTATGGGAAAGATCATACCTTCACTTGCCTGCAGGTATGTTGCCCATACAAGGTTTGACCGTGACCTGATAATCGGGCGCTACCATCTTCCCGTTGAAAAGATCAGCATCATCCCGCATGGTCTTTATGACCAGTACAAAAAAATCGGGCGGGCAGAGGCAAAAGAAGCGCTTTCAATAAAGGAAGAGTACGTCATTTTGTTTTTCGGGCTTCTCCGGCCTTTTAAGGGTGTAAAATTCCTGATCGAGGGATTTGAAGGGATTCCAAAGGAGCTGATGGCAAATACACGCCTGTTTATTGTGGGAGAAGCATGGGAAGACCGGGAATCTGTCGACCGTGCAAGAAGATCAGAGTACCGCGATAATATCACGGTTGTTGACCGTTACATCAGTGATGACGAAGTATCCCTGTATTTTTCGGCATCTGATGTTTTTGTGGCCCCGTACACCCGGGAATCGCATGACCCCTCGGCGGTGGCACACATCGCAATGTCGTATGGAATGCCGGTCATTGCATCACGGGTGGGAGGAATAAAAGAAAGCCTTGGAACCTACGAAGGCACGGTTTTCGTCGAGCCGGAAAATCCCGGAGAAATTGCGAAGGCCATCCAGGCCCTCCACGGGGATCGTGTACGGTACCCGGTACCGCCCGAACTGCGGTGGAATGTGATCGCACAGCAGTGGGACGACCTCATTCGTACCATCATGCAGGAAGAAATGCGGCAATGATAGCCCGGACATGCGGTATCGCCCGGTTTTTTCGAATGGGGCAGGAGGTTCATCAATGAATCCCAGGGTTGCAATACTCACCGGATATGAATTCCTGGTCATCGGAGGAGCAGAGCGCCTGCTGCTCGACCTGGCTGAAGCGCTTGGCGCTGATATCATCACCCCGTATGCCAACAGGGACGTCATCCGTGCATATGACCCTGAAAACAGGGTCAATGTGGTATCGCTCAATAAAAAACTGCCTGCAGAGCCGTTCCGGCAGCTTTTTGGAATGCTGCTTTTTAAACGGCTGAAACCGGACTATGACGCTGTCATCTGCATCGATGACATGGCACTCCGTTCCATTTCAAAGGATATACCGCATATCTACTACATGCTCTCCCCGAGGAGGGCGATGTATGACATGTACTACTACTTCATTGACAGTCAGCCTCTCCATACACGCGCTGCATACCGGATTGTATTAAGTATATTCAGGTCGCTGGACAGGCGGTATGTCAAAAAGAATGTCAAAAATATCGCCTGTATTTCCCACACGGTACGGAGCCGGATATTCAGGACATACGGGAAAAATGCAGGGGTCCTGTACCCGCCAGTTCATGTGGAACGGTATTCATACAGGGAGTCCGAGGGGTTCTGGCTTTCGGTAGGCCGTATTGACAAATGGAAACGGGTTGATCTCCAGATAGAGGCGTTCCGGAACATTCCGGGCAAAGAACTACGCATTGTCGGCGAAGTATACCCGGAATACCGGTCGATTGTCGAAAATGCCCCGCCGAATATTACATTTATGGGGACCGTCAGTGAAGAAGAACTCCGTGATCTTTACTCGAGATGCGAGGGGTTCATTACCACCGCAATCGACGAGGATTTCGGGCTGACCCCTCTTGAGGCCATGGCGAGCGGAAAGCCGGTGGTGGCAGCAAAGGAAGGTGGATACCTCGAGACCGTCCTCGACGGTTATACGGGAAGGCTTGTATCGCCCGATCCCGATGCAATCCGAAGTGCTGTGAATGAAATTGCCGGCGACCCGGAGAAATACCGGGACGAGTGCATAAAACGGGCGGAATCATTCAATTTTGACATGTTCAAAAAACAGGCACAGGATCTTTTAAAAAAATCCTTAATAACTGAAAAATGAGTAATAATGTTTTATTTTTTAATATACTACCGGCAAATGCCGATTTGGCCCAAAATATTATCATAAACTGCAGCACATATTAATCATATTTGAACCTGTCAGGATGATCGAATGTCAGAGAACGAAGGCTGGAAGTATACAAATTACGTTATCATCGCGGCAATCATTATTTTTGCCGTTTTTTGCCTGTGGATACGGATCCTCCCGATGGAATCTCTCGGGAGTACCGATGCCTTAAATCTTGTGGGGAGCGATGACCCGCTGTATAATTTGAGGCAGATCGAACAGATGACGCAGAATTTCCCGGCATATGGGTGGTTTGAAGCGATGACCCTCTTCCCCTACGGGGAGGGTATTCACTGGGGGCCGTTGTTTATCTGGATTATCACCGGGCTCTGTCTTATCACCGGTGCAACGACGCGTCCGGAAATTATCCCCCTTGCCCTTGCAGTCCCGCCGGTAATGGCTGCATTTATGGTACCGGTGGTCTTCCTGCTCGTCAGGAAGATCTCTGACTGGAAGGCAGGACTCGTCGGGGCGGCCCTTATCGCTGTTGTATCAGGCCAGTACTTCTTCCGCTCCCTTTTCGGGTACCTCGACCACCACATGGCTGAAGTCCTGTTCAGCACCATATTCTGCCTCTGCTATATCTTTGCGCTTGCATATACCAGAAATTCCGGTGTGGACTGGAAAAACACGGAAACATTGAAAATACCGGTGTTGCTTGGGCTGCTTGCAGGTTTTGCCTATCTCGTCGGATTCCTGACAATGCCTACGATGATCCTTTTTGCACTCATCGTGGCACTCTATACCCTATTCCAGTTCATATGGGACCACTACCAGAACGTCCGCACTGAATACCTTGTCCTCCTCAACGGGGTCATATTCCTGTTTGCAACCCTGACCTTCTTCCTGTTCGGTCCGGTCCAGGAGGGAATGCAGTTTAATTTTTACACCATCGCCCATCCCTTTGCATTTATCCTTATAATCGTGGAGACCCTCTTCCTCTACTTCCTGTCAGGGTACCTGCGGCAGAAAAAATTTATGTATTACCCCCTTGCCCTGCTGGGTGTAATAATTGTATCAATACTTGGGCTCCTCGCAGTTGCACCCGGGATGTATAATAATCTTATCAGTGCAATGGTGGAATTTTTCGGGCAGAACTCGTTATACCTGACTATTCAGGAAGCCCGTTCATGGACAATCGCAGAGGCATGGACTACCTTCAGCTACGGGCTCATCCTGATGGCAGGCGGATTTGTTGCGCTCGCGTACTCGCTCTGGAAGGAGAAACGGGCAGAACATCTTTTTGTCATGATATGGTCCCTGATTATTGTCTACTCGACGTGGCAGCACATCAGGTATGAATACTATATTGCCGCAAACATTGCCATCATCTCTGCATTCGGGGCAGGGTTTGTACTCCAGCGAAGCTGGACCGATATTTCCGGGCTGATTCATGGCGGAGGGAAGCAGAAGAAGGAAGCCGTTGCCGTCGAAGGAAAAGCAAAAGAAAAGGGTAAAAAGTCAAAAGGAACCCAGAAAGCGAGCCCGGTTGCAAAAAAACAGGTCCATTACGCAAATATCGGGTTGACGGCAGTTGTTTTTGCACTTATCCTGCTATTTGCCATTTCTTCGGTATCCTATGAATACCAGGTATCAGCCTCCGGCGGGATACGCATGAACCAGGACTGGCGTGAGTCGCTCGAATGGATGGGGACTTCGACGCCCGATACCGGGGTCGATTATTACCGCATTTACGATGCAAAGACGTTTTCATACCCTGATACCGCATACGGCGTTATGTCGTGGTGGGATTACGGTCATATGATTACCTACATTGCTAAGCGGATCCCCAATGCAAACCCGTTCCAGGCAGGTGTTGCTGGTGAAAACGGTGCCGCAACGTTCTTCATTTCTCAGTCAGAGGAACGGACAAACCGTATTGCAGACACCCTCGGTGTGCGGTATGTCATGACCGATATCGAGATGGATACCGGAAAGTTCTGGGCCATGGCGACCTGGTACAACACATCAGCAGGTGCATATCCGTATCAGCGACAGTTCTACGTCCCCGACCCCGAAAATCCCGGGACCTATGGGGCGGTCACCCTCTATACGCCCGACTATTTCACGACTATGGTCTCCCGGCTCCACAACTTTGACGGGTCGATGGTCGAGCCGACGACCGGATATTACATCGTCTACAGCGACGGCGTGAATTCGGTCTACCCGCTGATTACAAATGCACAGGCGATGAGCGTTGCCGATGCAAAGGCCGCCGCAGAACAGTATAATGCCAATCCCGCATCCCCTGCCGGAACACATGCAGCAGTCATGAACACCGGTGTCCTGCAGCCCCTCGATCTTATCCCTGCCCTGCAGCACTACCGTCTTGTCCATGAATCGCCGCGAAACGTGTTTTCACAGGCAGTGCCCGACCTGAAATATGTCAAGGTCTTTGAGTACGTGCCGGGTGCGAGGATCAGGGGAGAGGGAATCATCGAACTGCCGCTTGTGACCAATACGGGGCGGACATTTGTCTACCGGCAGGCAAGCAGCAATGGAGAATTTGTAGTTCCCTATTCCACGACAAACAACCCCTATGATGTCACGGCAACCGGGAAATATCATATCGCAGGTACTACCATTGAATTCGAGGTAAGCGAGGAGGATGTGCGGCAGGGGACTCTCATCAGCTGAATGTCACATAAATGCACTGCAATAACCGGAAGTGAGTTCGCCAGGCATGATATGGACCTGCACAAGGAAAGCGGGAGCCGTATTCAGCTCGCAATGGATGCGATACCGGCAGAAGTACGGGTTCTTCCGCCGGTTGCCGCAACCCACGAGGACCTTTTAGCGGTCCATGACCCCCGTCATGTCAGGATGATAGAAGAGCTTTCGGCATACGGTGACCGGCGGTATATCGATATGAACACGTACATCACCGGCGACTCGTTTGATGTGGCACTGCTTGCAGCAGGCTCATCAATCCTGGCTGCCGAGATCGCACTTGACGGGGACCCGGCGTTTGCGCTTGTGCGACCTCCCGGTCATCATGCAGAGCCTGACAGGGCGATGGGGTTCTGCCTGTTCAATAATGCCGCGATTGCCGCTGCATGGGCGCTCGGTAAGGTTGACAGGGTTGCGATCGTCGACTGGGACCTTCACCACGGCAACGGCACGCAGAAGATTTTTTATTCGAGCGACCGCGTCCTCTACTGTTCAGTTCACCAGGGCAATATTTTCCCGCGGACCGGCTGGATTGACGAGATCGGGCAGGGACGCGGGCGGGGCTTCACTTTAAACGCCCCAATCAGGGCCGGGGCGACAATTGCTGACTACGGCGCGATTTTTACCGAAGTGTTTGCAGAGGCAATCTCCCGTTTTCGTCCTGACCTGATCATCGTCTCGGCCGGACAGGATTCGCTCAAAGATGATCCCATAGAGAGTATGAAACTAAATCCTGCTGATTACGGGCTCCTCACACAGATACTGAAGGAAGTGTGCCCCACACCTCTTGCCCTCGTACTCGAAGGCGGGTACGGACCTTCAGCCGGGAGTGCGATAGGGGAGATCTTCCGGGCGCTTCTTGGACCCTGCGAAAAAGATGACCTGTCGGGGCAGGTAAAAGACAGTACGAAAAAGACGATCCAGCAGTTAAAAAAAGTGATGATATAGGTTACTTTCGTTTTATCCTGCTTTTATCAAGATGTGATATCTCATATCCCGGGATGACGACCCTGACCACGGGGATATCGGTACGGGTGAGGTCGCAGATGCAGACCTGATCTGCCGTCGGGCGTATCCTGTCCAGCACGAGGGAAATATCACTGTCGATACGGGGGGTGCTGATATCAGGTAATGAATCCAGGTTTATCACCTCTGCATCCTCAAACCAGATCCTGTTGATGCGTTTCAGCCGGTCATACCCGATCCTGTCCAGCATCTCTTCCCTGACCTCGATCTTTGTACCCATGATATTTGTCACCCGGCTCTGGGCAATTTCAGTAAGGGCTTTTATCGCGGCAATTTCAGGATTCGTGTGTGTGCCTGCCCCTGTCACAAGCAGTGCAGGATTTTTTTCCGTCGCATCGTCTGCCGCTGCAGCAACAGTGGGAATGCCTGTTTTTCCTGCAATAAACCAGAGATGTATTCCGATTCCGGCATCGGCATATTTCTGCACAAGTTCAGCCGCCGGGCCACTGGTGCCGACATTCAGACGCTGACCCAGTGAACGGTTTTTTTCTGCACAACTCACGGCGTCCCGTTCCACGACTTCAAGGAGCCCGTGCAGGACTGCCTCTTCGATGACATTACCTGCTGCGAGCCCGGTCGGGCCGCTCTGAAAGAGCGGAAATGTCATTCCAAGAGTATCATACGGGTGGAATACTGCATTGCTCGGCACGAGAACCTCCATATCGTTGAGGAGATCGTATCCGGGTGACCAGTGGATTTGCTCATCGCGCTCCAGTGCCCTGGGGAGTATGAGGTCTGCGGGATCAACCGCACGGTGTACTCCGATCTCATTGAAACCGGCGCACTCCATCTGATCGCCATGGTACTCACCCGACCAGCGCTCAATCGCTTCCATCATCGCGGAGACGCATGACAGCAGCGGATCCATACCTTTTCCCGGGTGATGCTTCACCCCGCCCCGCCGGGCACGCGGCCGGTACGCCGAATAACAGGGAATGCCGACTTTGTCCATTCCGGTGATATCCGACACCTCCGTGACCCCGACCTGGTCCATGAGCGGTTCTATCCTCAATTTCGTCTCTGCAGGGGAACAGACGCGGTGGGTCCCGTTAAAATAATTCTTTTTTGTCGGCAGGAGGGAAATTTTCATTCATACACACTCTCTCCGGGAATAATTTTATAGTTTCTTTGTGTCTCTCACTATGTATGGATGATATGGTTGCGGCAGTTGGAATGAGGGTGAGATACCCGAGGACCGGAACGACCGGGAAAATAACCCGCCTTGAAAAGCTGAAAGGCGGGGTATTCGCCGAGATTGATACGACCCGCCTCCTGTACCGGGTTGACCAGCTTGTCACTGCAGACGTCGCGCAGGTCAGAAAAAAGGCCGGATTAAGCGATAATATTGAGCAGGTTAAAAAAGAAAGGGAATATTTGTCAGATTCCGGGTTCTCTGAAGCAGTCATGCACTCTGACCAGAGCTGTGAAGGGGGAGGCTAGTCCGTAACGGATATTGTTGTCAGTTTTACTGATTCAACCCCTTTTTGTGACATCAGGCGCTCGGCCAGCGCTTTTAACTGTGAACCGTCACCGCGGATCAGTATCACCTCAAGGCAGCGCTCGTGTGTCACGTGCGAATGGAGCGATGCCTGGATTATTCCCATGAACTCGTGCTGGATATCGGTCAGCGTGGTGAGGAGTCCACGCTGGTCATGGTCGTAGATCATGGTAATGACTCCCTGACGCTCCCCTTTCACGTCTGACATCCATTTATAGTAGGTGATGTAACTCCGGATAGCATCCCGTATCCCTTCGGAACGGGAAGAATATCCACGGTAGTTAATAATCTCATCAAACTTGTCAAGCAGGTTTTTAGGAAGAGATATTCCTATGCGCGAAAGATCGGAATCTAGAGTCATTGTGTGTGACCTCCTACTGGGTGATCTCTCTCTGCAATTAATTTTAATCTTTCGAAAAAAAGGGGGGCCGGGGTAATACTTGGTAATAATTTTTGGAATTATGCTGCCGGAATCCGGGAACACGATGACGAGGGGCCGGACATGAGGGTGACCCGGTCCGGAGCACCCTTGATTTGTTCCGGATTCAATGAAAAATGAAGATGCGAGTATTTTACCTCACTGAGTATGTATAAGTATCATTATTCTATATTTATTAAGGAGGTTTGATCGCATTTGCGTGATGTAACAATTCCAAGCGTCAATATTGGTGTAGTCGGCCATGTTGACCATGGCAAAACGACCCTGGTCTATGGTCTGACGAGTAACTGGACTGACAGACACAGCGAGGAGATGAAGAGAGGGATCTCTATCAGGCTGGGCTATGCTGACGCCACATTTTACCGGTGTGAAAAATGCACAGGGCCTGAAGCGTACTCGGCGTCTCCGGAATGCCCGGTGTGCGGCTCGAAAGCCGTTCCGTTCCGTTCGGTCTCATTTGTGGATGCTCCCGGCCACGAGACCCTGATGGCGACCATGCTGTCGGGATCCGCACTGATGGACGGGGCGATGCTGGTTATCGCTGCAAATGAACAGTGTCCGCAACCACAGACAAAAGAACATTTAATGGCGCTCGAACTGGTGGGAATTAAAAAGATCGTTATCGTTCAGAACAAAATTGACGTTGTCCCGCAGAAGGAAGCAATCAAACATTATGAGCAGATTAAAAAGTTCATAAAAGGGACTATCGCGGAAAATGCCCCGATAATCCCGGTATCTGCGCAGAAAAATATCAATATGGGCGCCCTGATCGAGTCACTTGATCAGACTATCCCGGAAGCAGACCGTGATCCTGATGCAGATCCCATGATGCTCGTCGCCAGGTCGTTTGATATCAATAAACCCGGCTGCAACTGGCGCGAGGTAAAGGGCGGAGTCATAGGAGGCTCACTTATCAGGGGAGTATTCCATGAAGGTGACGATATCGAGATTCGTCCCGGAAGACAGACGCAGGCTGAAAACAGGATCCGATGGGAGCCAATCCAGACCAAGATCACAACGATCAACGCAGGGTCAAGGAAAGTGGCAGAAGCGACTCCCGGAGGGCTCCTTGGTATAGGGTCCAAACTTGACCCGGCCCTGACCAAGAGCGATGCCCTTGCCGGACAGGTGGCCGGACATATCGGTGCACTCCCCCCGGTCTGGGACAAATTAAAATTCAGGGTCACACTCATGGAGAGAGTGGTAGGTGCCAGCAATGAGCTCAATATTGAGCCGTTAAAGCACAACGAGCCTCTCATGCTTTCGGTTGGCACGGCAGTTACGGTCGGTATTGTGACCAACACGAAAAAGGAGTCCGTGGAAGTGACGCTGAAGCGGCCGGTATGTGCTGAAATCGGGGCGAGAATTGCAATCAGCCGTCAGGTGGGAGCACGATGGCGCCTGATCGGAATGGGAGTCCTCACCGATTGATTGTACTGATGGACGCGAATGCGCTCATGATACCTGCTCAGTTCAGGGTCGACATCTTTGATGAGCTGAGAAGTCTTATCGGGGCATATGAACTATTCGTACTCCAGGAAGTTGTTGACGAATTAAAGGGCCTGGCGAGAGGCAAGGGCAGGGATGGAACTGCAGCCCGCCACGCCCTGATGCTGGCAGAGCGGTGTACAACTGTTGAGTGCGGGGAGACAACGGGAACTGTTGATGACCATATCATCGGTTTTGCACGCAGCAACGGGTGCCTGGTGCTGACCAACGACCGTGGCCTGCGAAACAGGCTCCTTGCAGACAAGATCCCTGTTATCTCGCTAAAAGGGCAGAAAAAACTTGATATTATAAGAAAGTAGGTGGGTTCATGTATTATAAGATGAAACTGGCGGACAAGGTACGGGTTCCTCCGAACCGGCTGGGTGAGGAGTTAAAAAAGGTTATTCTGGAAGTACTCCAGGATCAGCTTGAGGGAAGCATCGACAAGGAGATCGGGATCTTTATCGCGGTCACAAGGGTTGCCGACGTCGGTGAAGGAGAGATTATCCCCGGGGATGGCGCGGTCTATTACGATGTCGAGTTTGAATCAGTGGTGCTCCGTCTCGGCCTCCAGGAAGTGATCGAGGGCCTTGTTGTTGAAACGACCAGTTTTGGAGCGTTCGTCAGCCTCGGTCCGATAGATGCCATGCTGCACGTAAGCCAGATCTCTGACGAATACATCAATTATGACGAGAAGAACGCCCGGCTGATATGCCAGGAATCGAAAAGGTTTATCGGCGTTGGCGAGAGCGTCCGTGCAAGGGTGGTCACCCTCAGCTTAAATGAGCGGGAACCACGGGACAGCAAGATAGGGCTCACCATGCGACAGTCAGGACTCGGAACCGGAAGGTGGCTTGAAGAGGACCTGCAGAAAGAGAAAGACAAGGAAAAAGAGAAGGGTGGAGAGCGTGGCAGCCACTAAGAAACTTGTGAAGGTCTGCCGTGACTGCCACCGTGTCGTTGACGGGGAGAGTTGTGTCATCTGTGGCACCATGAACCTCAGTACCGACTGGGCCGGATACCTGGTGATCATCGACCCGGAGCGTTCGGAAGTGGCAAAAAAAATGAATATCAAACTCCCGGGACGATATGCGCTGAAGGTCAGGTAATGCTCCGTCTTCCGCAGGAAAAACGACTTTTTTTCAAGTCGCCCTTCGGGACGCTGTACCGGGATATTAATGACATACTACCGCTCCTGAAAGACCGTTCAATTTATGCGGTCGGAGACGTGGTCACGCAGCGGCTCCTGAAAAACAATGTTGTCCCGGATATTGCCATCATCGACGGGCATACCATGCGGGAGCCCTGTGACTGGTCTCCTGCGGTCTACCCGCACTGCATCAGGGTGAAAAACCCTGCCGGAATGATCACAGACGATCTGCTGGAAGGACTGGCCTCTGCCATTCGCAACACTCCGGCTCTCATATATGTGGATGGAGAGGAGGACCTTGCGGTAATACCGCTGGTTGTTGCAGCAGAGGAAGGAGTGATAATACTCTATGGGCAGCCAGGTGAAGGTGTGGTAATGAGGGAAGTAACACGGGATGCGAAGCGGAAAGCGGCAGAGATGCTTGCCCTATTTGAAAAAATCTGAAAATATCCTGATATTTCCCGCCCGGACATTTTTTGCTGCCTCAACGCAGGTATAGTTAAATAACTTCAGTGTCAATAATAAGAGGATATCGATGGAATTTGAGGTCACCAGGGATACTAGAAATGAGCTCCTTACGAGGAGAGAAGTAGATTTTAACCTTCGTTTTGATGGTGCAACGCCATCGCGGATGCAGGTAATCGGAAAGCTTGCTGCACTCCTGAACGTGAGCGACAAGAACTTGGTTCTTGACTCGATGAAGACCAGTTTCGGGATGACAGTACTCCGGGGAACTGCACGAATCTATGACAGCGAAGACGGTAAGAAAAAGGTCGAGCGTGACTACCTGATGGCACGCGGGATCCCCAAGCCAACGGAAGAAGGTGCGTAATGGCAGCGAAGAAGGCAAAGTCAACTGCGGTCAAGCGGAGCACCTATTACAAGGTTGAAGGTGAAAAGGCCGTGATCGGGAAGAAGTTCTGTCCCCGCTGCGGACCCGGTGTCATCCTGGCAGATCATAATGACCGTGCTGCATGCGGCAAGTGCGGATATACCGAATTTAAGAAATAAGATCAAATGCCTGTTTTTGGGCAGATTCTTGGGATTGAGGGGACAGCCTGGAACCTCAGTGCCGCCGTTTTTGACAGGGAATGCATTTCGCTCTATTCAAAACCTTATAAACCCCCGAGCGGAGGCATTCATCCCCGTGAAGCAGCGCAGCACCATGCGTCAGAGATGAAATCCGTTATTGCACGGGTGCTTGAGGATCCGGCGCTCATAACGGGTGTCGCATTTTCGCAGGGCCCGGGCCTGGGCCCGTGTCTCCGTACGGTTGCAACAGCTGCCCGGTCGCTTGCCCTTGCCCTCGATGTCCCGATTGCGGGTGTCAACCATTGTGTGGCGCACGTTGAGATCGGGCGATACACCACCGGATGCACCGACCCGATCGTCCTGTACGCAAGCGGGGCAAATACACAGGTCATCGGGTACCTGAACAGGCGATACCGCATATTCGGCGAAACCCTGGATATCGGGATCGGCAACGCACTTGATAAATTTGCCAGGAGCAAAGGCCTTCCCCACCCCGGGGGGCCGCTCATCGAGGAGATGGGGCGTAAGGGAAGTTCTGTCGATCTGCCCTACACTGTGAAAGGGATGGACCTGGCATTTTCAGGGCTCGTGAGTGCTGCGCGTGAAAGCAGGGCGCCAATTGAGGATGTCTGTTACAGTCTGCAGGAGACGGCATTTGCCATGTGCGTGGAAGTGACCGAACGCGCCCTTGCGCATACGGGCAAGGAAGAGGTGCTGCTTGTCGGGGGTGTCGGTGCAAACAGGAGGCTCCAGAAGATGCTTGAGACGATGTGCGAGGAGCGCGGGGCCTCGTTTTACGTACCTGAAATGCGATTCCTCGGTGATAACGGGGCCATGATTGCCTATACCGGGAAAATAATGCTCGAAAGCGGGTATTCCCTTCGGGTTGAAGACTCGCAGGTCAACCCGGGTTACCGTTCAGACCAGGTGGAGGTCACGTGGAGGGACGAGGATTCTTTGAGAGAGGTCCGGCGTCCGCTCCTGGACGAGATGGAGGGTGCACGGGGTGCTGAGGCCGTGGTGGACCTCACACCGGATAGCGCGGTTAAAAAGAGATTTTCCAAGGGATACAGGGAAAAAAATCTTGATCGCCGCCTGATCGCTGAACGTACCAGGGCTGAAGCACGACTGATTGCCCATGCACGGAGAGGTGGTGTACCGACACCCCTTGTCAGGGATATCACCTCCGATACCATTGTGATGGAGCGCATAAGGGGGGCCCTGCTCAGAGATGCGCTGGATGAGGAAAACCTTGCGGAAGCAGGAAGGGTTGTAGGAAATCTCCATAATGCAGGGATTATCCATGGTGACCTGACCCCGAGCAACATGGTGATGAGAGGGAACACCTGTGTCCTTATCGATTTCGGGCTGGGTCTTGCATCCACGGAAATCGAGGCACGCGGTGTGGACATCCACGTGTTATTCCAGACCCTGGAGAGCACTACTGACCGGTTCCAGGAGCTTAAAGAGGCCTTTTCACGGGCATACAACCGGGTATTTCCGGGAGGGGCCGACGTCCTCGAACGGGAACAGGAGATCGAGAAACGGGGGAGATACCTGTGAAACTTACTGTAGTAACAAGCAACCGGTATAAAGCAGAGGAGGTTGCTGCTTTTTTTTGGGGGATACTCGACGTTGAGCATATTGACCTCGAATGTCCCGAGTACAGGCATGACGATGTAGGCGAAATCGCCCGGCAAAAAGCAGAATATGCGTTTAATGCCCTGAAAAAACCTCTTATTGTCGATGATACCGGTCTTTATATCAATGCCCTGAACGGATTTCCCGGACCGTACGCCTCGTATGTCTTTCATACTATCGGCAACGAGGGGATAGGGGCGCTCCTGAAGGAAAAAAGCGATAAAACGGCGTATTTTGAAACGGCTGTTGCATATGCGGAGGAAGGTGGCATCCGCGTATTTACCGGAAGGCTGGAGGGCATGATTGTAGCGCCGAGAGGCAGCGGCGGGTTCGGGTATGATCCCATATTTGAATGGGGTGATATGACCCTTGCAGAGTTGCCGCTTACCGAGAAGTGCGTAATATCACATCGTGCAAGGGCGCTTTTAGCGTTCCGGGACTGGATTGTTTCGGCACGCTGAAAATCCGGGCAGGTTACTGGTATACAAAACCGTTAATACGGACTATGACGTTGTATATAAGACTAGAAAGTGGTGGATAACGAATGGCACGATTTCCAGAAGCAGAAGCCCGGACACTTAATGTGAAGATATGCATGCGATGCAATGCGAGGAACGCAATACGCGCAACACGCTGCCGCAAGTGCGGGTACCAGAACCTCCGGCCGAAGAACAAGGAACGCAAAGCCTGATATTCAGGCGCTATAAAACGTAACTCTTTTTCCTTTCTGGCTGTATTCGCCTTTGAACGTTTCAATATTGCGTTTATAGCCGATGCGGTCGGTAAAACCGAGCTCACGCAGCCTTTCCCTGACACGCATGACATCGTCTTCATCCCTCCAGTCCGGGGTATAGATATAAATCACCTTCATGTTGTCGCGTGAGTCAGGATTTGGCTTAGCGGTGCTGACCTTTGCAGAAATCCCAAGTTCATTTTTCCAGGTGGCGTTACGGACCTTTCTCCACGCATCATCGACATCTTCTGGCGGGAGAAAGATGAGCCATTTCCCGGCAAGTTCGTCCTGGATGGCGTCTGGTGAGATATCCGGGGCGTCCTGCACGATCCAGTACATCTTGGTGGTCTTTCCCGGGATGACCCCTTCACCGTCCTTTATATGACGGTAGATGGTATCCGGGCTGCCGAATTTTGTTATGAGTGCGTCGGCAAGCTGGGGGTAATCAACTGAAAATCGGGTAAATATTGTATTGAAAGTCTCAAAAAAATCGTTATTGTTCTCGACCAGTTCGAAGAGGCAGGCT
Organism: Methanoregulaceae archaeon UBA467; assembly: GCA_002503825.1. GTDB lineage: Archaea > Halobacteriota > Methanomicrobia > Methanomicrobiales > Methanospirillaceae > UBA467. The sequence continues at coordinate 287,472 of DASP01000005.1, read as the reverse complement.
CCTGAATCCCGAAGATCTTTATTCAGCGTGTGTTCGAAGAGGCCGTATGCAACATCTGCAAGTGGCTCTGGTTCAACATCACTCATATGTAAGGGTTGCCTGATTCATGAAAAAAGGTTATGATTGATAACCGGTGAAAGATCGTCTCCATGATTGACAGGGCTGCAGCTGATTTTATGGTGACCTGATCCGGAGAGCCCTGAAAGACCACGCCCCGGGAGCAATATGTGGTGCTGTCGCCGGGTAATTACCATCATGAAGAATGAGGCGATGCCGGGTATGCATGAAACAACATGCCCCGGGAATTTCCAGGAAACCCCCTCTGTTATTGTTGGGGCGGATGAAATTGCAAATATTTCATGGTCTCCCCGGACACGAAATGAAGAGATTGAACAGACCGTCAGGGCCGTGCTCTTACAAGGCCGGAAACGGGAATAATCAAGATGCGCCGGCGGCCCCGTTTCCGTTGATAAAGATACTTTTTTCTGATTTCAAAAGATAATCAGGTGCCATTTAGGGAATGTTTATGAACTGATCCTTATATACATCTTAGTATGAAATGGAAGCGCGATTGGGGACTCACCGCACGAGTCTGGTTTACACTATTTCTGCTGTTTTTAGTGTACCTGGTGTTCATTGCCGTGCTTTCGATGCTTGGACTCGGCCTGCCGTTCCTAGTGCTGATCGTCTTTGTAATGGCGTTCGTGCAGTTTTTCTTCTCTGACAAGCTGGTCTTATGGACGACACGGTCACGTGTCATCGAGGCTGACGAGTACCCTGAATTACACAGGATGGTGGAACGCCTGTGTGCTGAGGCAGATCTGCCCAAACCACGAATCGCGATCATGCAGACGCCGGTACCGAATGCATTCGCGACCGGGAGAAGCCCGAAACATGCAGTTGTAGCAGTCACCGATTCGATCATGCGCCTGCTCACCCCGAAGGAACTCGAGGCGGTCCTTGCACACGAGCTCTCGCATGTCAAGAACCGCGACATCCTCACCCTCACGGTCGCGAGTTTCGTAGCCATGATCGCTGCGATCGTCATGCAGAACTTTTTGTTTGCGAGCCTTTTCTCCAGGAGAGGCGGGGATAATCCATGGATAATTGCAGGAATCGTTGCGATCGTGGTCTACTTTGTGGCCCAGATCCTTATCATGGCACTCTCGCGGTACCGCGAGTTTGCGGCAGACCGTGGCAGCGCACTCATTACAGAGCGGCCGCGTGACCTGATATCGGCCCTCCAGAAGATAAGCGGGAGGATGGATAATGTCCCGCAGCAGGCCAAGCAGCAGGTAGAAACTGCAAATGCGTTCTTTATCATCCCGGCACTGTCAGGTAACACATTAATGGAGCTCTTTTCCACCCACCCGCCGCTCGAGAAGCGTATCGCCAATCTCGAGAAGGTTGAAATGGAAATGAAAGGATATTAAAGAACCAGCGAATCTCCCCATAATTTTTTTTGTCTCTGTTGGAACCCTTCTCGTTATCTCGCTATTCGTCTTTCGCCGCACTCCACTTCAGGACACTCCCGGGGCCGATGCCCATGATCGTATGTGTGCGCCCCCATACTGCGACAGGGACCGTGGCTCAGGTTCTTATAAAAAATCCTAATACCCGGTTAACCCTGCCCACAGGACATCCCCGGGGGTGGAGCAGGGAGGGGTGAAACCCCTCCTGTCAGGAAAACAGATCAAACAAGGTATCAAAATTAAGCAGTTCCTATGAAAATGGTGGAACAACCCACAATATGAGGAGATTTTGAATGGATATTTTCATGGTTCCGGAGTGAACCTTACTGGTTCATGTCCGTTTCAACAAAGCCTTTTTTCTATAATACGCGTAAATTCCGGAATAATCTGATACGTTTTTTCTCAGTTGACCATATAGCGCTGTCCGGCGCCACAGGCTCTGACGATGTCCTTGTACTATATCCTGCCAGCGAATTGCAGGCTTTTTTCCGGCATGGAACAAAAAGAATAATATGGATTATCTCGATAGTTAAAAGGCACAACCGCATCGATGGTCTAGTGGCATGACTTAGGCCTTCCAAGCCTATAGCCCGGGTTCAATTCCCGGTCGATGCATTTTTTGGGCCCGTGGTCTAGCTGGTTATGACGTCGCCTTCACACGGCGGAGGTCAGGAGTTCGAATCTCCTCGAGCCCATACCTGTTCTGAATAATTTCATTGATTTCCGGTGATGTTGAAATTCTCATCTCAATTTATCAGTCCGACAACGGGAGGACGGAAATGGTCCGGCAGGGCCCGGATTTTTATTATTCCTTATATCCATCCGCCCGAATCGTTACTATTAAATTCTAAGGATTGAAACCTCCGGTTCAATGGTGTTCCGGTGTCTCAAGCACATCAGCGAGGATTATATATTGTCTGATGCGACTCCCGACGAGGTGAATGCGTATATCGTGGAGCACTGCGAGGAACATTACGAAATCCCGCCCGACGTGGTGATATTCCGTGAGACCCGGATCCTTCTGGAGTGCCCGATGCTCGTCGGTTTCAGGAGACAAAAAAGAAAAATCCTGGTACCCTTTACGAAACGGTGTGCCGGGACATCTCTTGTCGAAGTGAATGCACGAAAGAAGGACTTTGAATTTTTCAGGAACCGGGCATGGATGAACATTGATGAAAGTGACAGTTGAACCCGATCTTACTCCTGTCCGGTTTCATGCCCGAAATAAAAGGGCCAGCCATGCCTGATGCATTATTTTATGACAACCCCGGTAAACGACCGGTCCGGTGCTGGTGCACGTTCAGGGTTCCCCATTAAGCCTCTTCTTCTCCCTGTGTGCCGGGCAGTCAAGAATTGTCTCGTAATTATCCCATGAATAAGGGGTAAAATTCCTGCATACCGAAGGCTTGTCCGCATGGATGGTGCAGAGGGAGAGGCCCTGCTCATCGTATGAAAGAAAGGGACAGGTGTGTAAGGAAGACCCGTCAGGGGCCTTCCAGAGGTCAACCACGTACACATCGCCGAGGTCTCTGATCGTTAGTTCCGCACCGCATACCACGGTACCGTCATTCATCCGGGCCGAACAGTACTGCAGGATATCATATCGTTCTTCTTCCAGCCACCGGTACAGGTCGTCGATCGTTCCGGCAAGCGCGGTCCCCCAGCGTTTGCAGCACCTTCCGCACCTGTGGCAGTCATCTGCATCTCTCGTCATTGTGCTGGTTATCACTGTACCTTTTATGAATGATTAAACCGGTCATTTCTGAAACAGAACAAGGGGAGACCCCCCGGAAACGACGGGCCTCTCTGTTTTCCTTTTCCCAAAGGTTGAAGGGGAAAGGCTGCGTTTGTGATATCAGGGATCCGCTGGCGGGAGAAGATTCTGGTGCCTGACGTAAGTGACGAAAAAGTCCTGATGAAATGGATGAGGCTGGAGCTCGGCAAAATAAATGACGGCATTGTTGCAGAACGAAAGCCGCTTGCCCGGCTCCTCGAAGAGGAGAGGCCGGTGAGCGTGACCCGTGCCGGAAAGGAGTATGTCTATAAAAAAGAAGTCCTTGAAGCGCTTTCGAAAAAACTTCCCGGACGGATACGTGAAAGGCTGAAACTTCCTGTAATAATTTATTTTTCAGCCGATGTGCCGGACAGCTGCATGCTTTCCGATGAGACGGCGCTCAAAGCATTCCAGGTCCTTGGCGACCTGTCAGAACTTCGGGAGATGGAAAACGGGAGGCTTTGGATGGGGAAAGCGCTTGCATTCTCACTGGTAAGGTCCTATCCCACCGCAGTCCAGATAATGATGCACTAAAATTGCGAAATCAGCATGCTTCAGGATGCGGTGCACTTAAATAGCCTGTAAACCATGCTTTTTCGTCAGAAGGGACGATAAACGAATACGATCGGTGTGATGTGTGGTGAGCGAAATATTTTCAGGCCTTGAATTTCTTCTGCTGGCGGTCACCTCGGTGCTCGCGATTATGAATCCTGTCAGCACCGCCGCAGTCTACTCGGTCCTTACCGAAACGAGCGGTCAGGCTGACCGAAAAAAGATAATTAATTCTGCAATGAAGATTTCTTTCGTTGTCCTTGTCTTTTTTGCGCTGACAGGGCAGTTCATTTTTCAGATCCTCGGCCTGACCATACCGGCATTCAAGATCGCCGGAGGATTACTGCTGGTCAGCGTGGCGATGGGGATGCTTGCACCGAAATTAATCGAATACTCCCGGGAGGATCTGGAAAATATTGCCATTGTCCCCCTTTCTTTTCCGCTTACCTGTGGCGCCGGAACCATCACCACGGTCATCCTTCTCATGTCAGAAGCCACCGGGATCCTCCAGAGTTTATTTGTTATCTTCTCAATAGTCGTTGCAATTGTGATATCATATCTTATGATGACCTATTCCACCATTATATTCGGGTTTATCGGCAGGCACGAGCAGCGGATCATTCCAAAGCTGATGGCCGTTTTTGTGCTCGCCATTGCAATCCAGTTCATCATCAACGGCATATCAGAAGCGATGCCCCAGATCCTCTCTCATATACCGGGTATCCCGGTGATCTGATGCCATTCACGTTCCCGCCATATTCATCCCTGTGAAGGCATGCGAAAGTCCTGCGCCATGAACTGTGTGTCCGGAAAAAAAGATCTTTAACCCCCCGTCCGGAGACGATTGATTTTAAAAGGCACAGGATCTGAAAAAAACATTATAATCGATTGGAATCGACCGAAAACATATTAAAAGGATATTTGGGCATGTTCGGCAGGATAATAAATCATGACCTCGTACATAATCCATCATAGAGGATTTGTGCCGCGTGTCTCCATCCCTGCAAGAGGCTATCCCAGTTATTCTTGTATTATTTCTTTTATCCTGCGGTTTCGTGGGTGTATCTGCCGATACTCCGTCAGAAATTTCTATATCCTGGATACAGAAGGGAGATAACTATGCCGCACAGGGATTGTACCGCGACGCGCTCGGAGCATACGACAGTGCGATCGCAACTGACCCCTACAACAGCATCGCGTGGAACAGGAAAGGTGTTGCACTGATGAAGACCGGGTATGACGCAGAGGCAGTGAAGGCCTTTGAAAAGTCAATTGAACTGGACCCGTATTATTCAGAGGCATGGAACAACAAGGGCGATGCATATAATCACCTTGGAGAATACAGCAATGCAATAGCCGCATACGAACGTGCGCTTGCAATCAACCAGAATGACCTCTATGCACTGGTGCAGAAAGGGATAAACCTGCAGGAGTCGGGGAACCCGGCCGGGGCGATGAAGGTCTATGAGGAAGTCATACGAATTGCAGAAAGAGAAGTCCGTAAACATCCGAATGACGCCCGTTTTGATGCGGACCTCTGGACGAATAAGGGCGATGCGCTTGCACACCTCGGCCGCTATTTTGATGCCCTCGATGCCTACGAGACTGCACTGAAGATAAATCCCAAGCACGAAGGAGCATTGAAGGGGAAAAAAGAGGTTGAAGATATCCTTATGCAGGTAAGAGGAACATTCCTGGAAAATTCAATCGTCCCCCCGACGATAATCGGGACAGAACACACAACGCAGTCAGTGCCCCTCTCCCCTGCGCTCTCATTCTGCGCAGTAATAGCCGCAGTCTGGATGTACTGCGGGATCAGGAAACGGTGAAGCGAGAGTAATTTTCATATTATTCTGTATATCAGTACATTTTTCTTGTTCTCAATCGATTGATAGTAGGGATTTTTTGTTCTATCACCTGATTCTTACCGACAGATGCAATCTCTGTTGTTCATATTGCAGGGGTAAGGTCTTTGATGCGGAAGAAGACTATGGAATCGACGTGGAAATCGATGAATCTCTTCCCCTTGATTTTGATTCCGGTATTGAAGACCTGTGCGAATTCTTAAAAAATGACCCTGATGCGGTCCTGACGTTTTACGGCGGTGAGCCCCTGATGCGGATGGACCTCGTAAGGGAGATCATGGACAAGGCACCGGTCGGGAAATTCATGATACAGACCAACGGAATGCTTCTCCACCGGCTTGAACCCGAATATGTCAACAGGTTTGATACAATCCTGATATCAATCGACGGGCCGCGGGAGCTGACAGATCTCCACAGGGGTGCAGGGGTATTTGACAGGATTGTTCAGACCCTCAATAAAATCCGGGCGGAAGGGTTCAAAGGCGAAATTATTGCACGTATGACCGTTGTTGAAAATACAGACATCTATAGTGCGGTGAAGTACCTTTCATCAAACCCTTACTTCTCATTTTCATCTGTTCACTGGCAGATTGATGCGGATTTTTCAAACGATTACAGGAAAAGGAATTTCGGGACGTGGGTCAGGGAAAGTTATAACCCCGGAATACGGCGGCTGATAAGTGAATGGCAGGGGATAATGGAGAATGAAGGCCGTGTCGTGCGATGGTACCCGTTTCTCGATACCATGCAGGACCTCCTGACCGGGAGGAAGTCACGCCTTCGCTGCGGTTCAGGGTACATCAACTACAGTATCATGACGGACGGCCATATTGCCCCCTGCCCCGTGATGGTAGGGATGAAAAAATATTACCTCGGGCATATCTCAACAACGCATCCGCTTCATATCCCGCAGGTTGATGTAAGCGAGCCGTGCAGCAGATGCGACATCAGGGATTTTTGTGGCGGACGATGCCTTTACTCAAATATTATCAGGCCATGGCCGGAAAACCAGAGGGATGTAGTGTGCGGAACGGTCCGGAACCTGTATGAAGGGCTGTCCGAAGCAGTACCCGGGGTTGTTGAGCTGCTCAGGCAGGGACGGATATTTATGGCAGATTTTGACCATACCCGCTATAATGGGTGCGAAATCATCCCCTGAATCTGAATTTACCTTGTCTTGTTCGCATCTCATTTTTTTAATGGATAGGAGATCCCTCCGGGATAACAGGAAGAACCTTTACACCCGGGGTGAGTACTCTTTGATAAGGTATCATGGATTCGGCAGTGAATATTCGGACAATGAAACGGGATGAAGTGGATATTGCGATTGGCTGGGCCCGGGATGAAGGGTGGAATCCCGGAATCCATGACGGCAAATCATTTTATGCAACAGATCCTGCGGGTTTTTTTATTGCCGAGTGTAAAGGGAGGGTCGTTGCGACGGCCGCGGTCACGAATTATGATGCTCATTTTGCGTTTGGAGGTCTGTTTATCGTAACACCTGGGTTCCGGGACCGGGGCGTAGGAAGTGCCATCGGCGAACATGCCCTTAAGCATGCAGGTGGAAGAAATCTCGGAATTGATGGAGTACTTGGGATGGTCCCTAAATACCAGAGGAGGGATGGATTTCTCTTTGCGTATAAAAACATTCGTTTTGAGGGCAAAGGTGGCGGAAAAAGTTCGGATTCGCTTCTCCCGGCCGGCCGGCTGTCACAGTCTGAGCTTCTCTCGTTCGATTCCGTCCATTTTCCGGCAGGGAGGAAAACCTTCCTGTCCTCGTGGCTGAACCAGCCTGATAGCAGGAGCCTTGCTGCACTCACAAAAAACGGTGAAATTGCCGGATACGGTACAATCCGAAGGTGTTATACCGGGTATAAAATCGGGCCGCTCTTTGCCCGTTCACCAGAGGCTGCAGAGGAGATCTTTCATGGTCTGATAGCCTGGGTGCCAGGTGAACCGGTCTTTTTTGATACGCCTGAACCAAATGCCGCAGCTGTCGGTATCGCAGTCGGGCACGGCATGCAGAAAGTGTTTGAAACAGCACGGATGTATACAAAAGAGATTCCCGACCTTCCGCTGGATCAGATCTTTGGGGTGACCTCGTTCGAAATGGGATAGGGTGACCGGGAGTGGGTTCAGCGGTGATAGGGTCTTCCTGTTCGTATCATAAATGCCCGGTAAATCTGTTCAAGCAGTATCAGGCGAACCATCTGGTGGGTAAAAGTCATCCTGGAGAGCGAAAGACGGATGTCTGCGCGCCTGATGACCGCGTCAGAAAGGCCGAGGCTCCCACCGATAAGAAAAATCACGTCCCCGCGAACCGACAGCTCCCACTCACCAATATGTTCTGCGAGATCTTCACTGGACCACCCGGTTCCCGCAACATCGAGCGCAACAACTGAATCAGCCGGGTTTATGGAATTTAACATCCGCAAACCCTCCTTTTCAGTTAATTTTCTGATTTCCGCATCAGATGCCCGATCAGGCACTTTTTCATCGGGCAGGTCAAGGACCTCAAGATGTGTAAAGATACGGAGACGTTTCAGGTACTCTGAAATCCCGTCGGCAAGATATGGCTCCCTGACTTTTCCCATGCAGATGATCCGGATTCGCATACATGATATCTGCTTTAAAACTAAAAACAAGGGGCTGAAGATAAGAACTGCGCCGGGATCCCGGAGGGAAAAATTGAGCAGTCCTGGTTTCCGACATTTAACCGGATACAAGGCCAGGGATTTTTTGCAGGGATGTGGCCCTCCGTCTTTATTAAGTATGATACTACAGGGACTATCACCTTTCAGGGCGCCTTTCAATTCCGGTGATCCGAAAAAAAATGTCTCCCGGCCGGCCATTGTTTATATGCCTGGATATACTGGAGGTTATGGTGTTCGGCCGTTCTGCCTGAAAAAGAGAAGTGACCGCTCGTGAGTATGCACTTTCACCCTGCACGGCAGGGCATTTATGTGGCCATTGGATGATGTAAGTATCAGGGGGGACCAGAAAGGGTTTCCCGGAATGTCTGATCCCGGACATCCTGTTCCTCCCGTCTGCAGTTAAACCTTGAAAAGAGAAACCTCAAAAAATCCCCTTACCGGGGTTTCTCTGTTTTCCAGACATCGGTGGCCATACTGTATATCTCTTATCAAAACGTGCCAAATGGTATAAATATCAAAATAACGTCTATTTATCATTGAAATGAAGAGGAGACATTCCCCGGGAATCGTCCTGGTTCTGTTCCTTGCCGGATTTGTGCTTCTGAACGTGCCGGTCTCGGATGCAGCACCCTCATTCGGTTCGTTTGACAGAACAGCAGTTCCACTCGGGGGTACAACCGGGTGGTACTGGGTGCATTGCGACGTGGAAGGTGCTTCTGTTTTTTTTGACGGAATATACCAGGGAAAAATCTGCCACGGCTCATTGCTGGTCAGGGTCTATATGACAGGAACTCCGTACAGGGATTATTGCGTCATGAAACCGGAATATGAGACCTTTGAAGACAGCCTGGCTGATATCCCGGTGCGAGGCGGGATAACTGATATTTTTGTTGAACTTACTCCCGCCATACAGGAAAATTCCGGATCATCAGGCACAGAGACCGGGGGAAGCATTGAACCGTACCCGACCCCGGGGTCGCACTGGGATGAGATGAAAAAGCAGTTACTCGCGAAATACCGGAAATGATCCGGACGATATTGGTTATAAAGGGATAAAAATATGAATTTTACTTATCGCAGTGTTTTTTGGATTGTCCTGTTTCTGGTCATATCAGTGACAGGGGTACAGGCTGTACAGGATGAGATCGTGGGCGGATTTCTCGTGTATGCCAATGTCGACGGGGCCGGGGTCTACGTGGACGAGGTATATAAGGGAAATATTATACAGGGCGCTCTTTTTATTCCGGTCTATACCTATAGCCCGTACAAGACCTTCAGTGTCCGGAAAGACGGGTACACCTCCTTCACCGGGTCGGTACCCCGTATACCGTCTGCAGGCGAGGTAATCAGCCTCCATGCCTCCTTAACGCCACTTGAACCCCCCGAGATCGGTTCTGTCTACGTCACTTCGTCGCCTCCCGGTGCGAAGGTGTACATAGACGGGATTTTCAAGGGGGTCTCACCTCTTCTCGTGAGTGCCCTGTCATCCGGGACTTACAAGGTGGAGACGTCGGTGGAGGGATATATTCCCTGTTACCAGGATGTTACGGTCTATTCAGGGCAGCAGGCAGTGGTCAACTGTATCATGGAAGGAACATCAGGTCCCGGGATAGTCACAGTTATCTCAGTGCCGTCCGGAGCCTCGGTCTGGATAGACGGTGTCTATCGCGGGGCCGCCCCACTGACCTTGAAAGGAGTGGCCCCGAACAATCATATCGTTGCGGTTGAACTGCAGGGCTATGATGCCTGGAAAACAACGGTCAACGTGAAGGGTGGGTCCAGTACGACCCTTGAAGCACGGCTTGTGCAGATACCTGTCAGCAGGAACGGCAGAATTGTGATATCAGGCGCACCGGAAGATGCAGAGGTCTATCTCGACAGGGTTTTTTCCGGAAAAGTACCTGCATCGTCTCTTTTTGAAATCAGTGATGCTGCCCCGGGAAGTCACCTCATTAATATCCAGAAAGACGGGTACAAACCATATTCATCTGCGATAACGGTCAAATCAGGGGAAGATGTTGCACTGACCATCGGCATGACTGCAGAAGACGGGTACATCAGCGGCCCGCTGCTTCAGCTCACATCGAAGCCGGGCGGGGCAAATGTCATGGTCGACGGGGAGTGCAGGGGGGTGACACCCCTCACTCTCGGTGAAATTTTGCCAGGGCGTCATAGGGTCAACCTGACCCTGCCGGGGTTTGCCGAATGGTCCGATGAAGTAGAAGTGAAGGCCACTGGTATAACCGAAATAAATGCCACGCTGACGGACGTCCCGCTGCTCGGGAACAGTATAATTTTTGGTTTATACGGCGCAATTCTCTGCATAACCCTGTTTTTTGCAGGAAAATCCAGGAAACGCAGCCCCTGATTATCCAAAACCCCTGAAAAAGAGAACCATCCCAATTTTTTCATATGCATGCATTGCTGACACCTTTTCCGTTCTCCTCACTAATCGCGGTGGTGTAGCGGATAAGGATTTCAACAGGGCAGAAAATTAAAAAATCATGGATACCTGAAGATCAGCATTGAATGCGGTTCTGGTAAAAAATGAGGGTCTGCAGGTCCTCCCGCCCGGCACACCATACTGTTCTATTTTACAAGTGCCCCTGCGACGAGACCGCCGATAAGGCCGATTATCCCGAAGTACAGCGCAGCAAGGACAATAATAAATGAAACGCCAAGGGCCGTGATGAACCCGGGCACACCAAGGAGGAGGCTTCCGCCGATGATGAGGATTACCGATATTATCACGGCTCCGAAAATCCCTGCCAGAAATCCTGCTTTTGCTCCGTTCCACATTCCTCCACGGGCAATGATACCTGCGATGAAACCGCCGATAAGCGGGCCGATAACCGGGAGGCTGTTTAAAAGGACCATTACAACAAACCCTATTGCCACACCGATCCAGAAGGAGCCGTTTTTTCCTGCCATTCATCAGTACTTGAACGAATAAATGGATAAATGTTGACCCGGAAAGGTACCGTATCCAGATATCCGGCCTGATATTCCCGATGGGGAAGATACAGCCACGGGATGCAGATGTACGGCAATATATTTGTAGATTGGGCATCATACGTCAGTTATGGCGCTTCGATCCATCAATCTCCCCGGTATTGGAACGAAATATGAGCTGGAGACCGAAAAAAAGGATACTGTTGCAGTATTTTTTTTGAAAAACGGAAACATCCAGATGTACACCCTCCAGCACGACTGCCGTACGCCGAGCGTTGCAGAACTGTCAGCTGTCGAGGCACGAAGGCTTGGCACCATTCTCACCGGTGCAATCATGGAAGCCGACAAGGAAAGTGTCGAAATTGCATTTTCAGCACTTTCCGACCTGAGAATTAGTGTGCATACCTATATAATCGGAAAGAAAATGGGAGGCCACAGCCTCGAAGACCTGCAGATCCGTGCTAAGACCGGGGTCACTATCATCGCAGTCTCGAGGGGTGACAAGAATGTGATCAATCCTCCACCGTCGTTTTTATTCCAGGAGGGTGATGCAGTCGTCGCAATAGGAGAGACTGACCAGCTGAAGACATTTGAGCGAGAAATTATGGTGGCTTAATGGAGGGAATCGTCCTTGCATTATTTGTCTGCCTGATACTTGCACTTATTACCAAGCGCCTGTCCCTCCCTTCAATACCATTCTATATTATCGCAGGACTCCTCCTTGGGGAGAGCGGGCTGAAACTTGTCGGTGCTGATGAAGTCTCGCTCTTCCTCACGCACCTCGGGCTGCTCTTCCTGCTCTTTTTCATGGGACTGGAGATTAAACCTGACAGGATCTGGTCAAACCAGTCCGCCATTCTTTCAAGCGGGCTTATAGATCTTCACATCAACGGAATTATCGGTTTTGTCGCTGCATATGCTCTCGGATTTTCACTCTTCGATGCGGTTATCGTTGCGGCAGCATTTTTCATCAGCAGCACGGCGATGGCCGTCACATCGCTCATCGAGAACCGGAAACTGCTGATGCGTGAGTCGGAGACCATCGTCTGGCTGATGATATTTGAGGATATCGTGCTCATTGCATTCCTTGCCTTTATCGGGACTTCGACCGAGCACCCGCTCCTGATCCTCGTGAAGATAATCGCAGTGCTTGGAATAATCCTTGCAATTACGCATTACGGCAAGAAATATATCATATCTGTTCTCAAGCGGGACGATGAGCTTCCCGTATTGCTCACTTTTTCTGCGGTGCTTGGAATTGCGGCATTGGCGAGTACTATCGGGATACCTGAATCCTTCATGGTCATCGCATTCGGGACTATTCTCGGCACGATCGATCCAATCGCGTTCGAACTTCATTCCCGGCCATTCAAAGACGTATTCCTGGTAGTATTCTTCGTCTTCTTCGGGGTTACGGTGGACCTCTTTTCAGGGGGTATTTCACCGCTTGCCATCATCGTTATCTGCCTTGTGGCTATTTTAACCAAATTTGCATCAGGGATGATTATAGGAAAGAGAATCCACGGCAGTTCAATATCGGGGGTGGAGATATGGGCAAATACAATCAGCAGGGGCGAATTCTCAATCGCCATCGCGGCACTCTACGGGTCTGCGGTGGTGTCGGGCACAATTGCGTCGATGGTCATTGTCACATCGATTGTCGGGGCCTTTGCCGCAAAATACAGCGGGAGGATCCAGAAAATTATCCTGCGGAACAAACCAGGTCCCCCTGTGCAACCTGACATCCACAGTGAAACGGGAAGCGGGGGTTAATCGATACCCTCAATAAATTAATCAGGCAGGACTTCTGACCTGACGGTGAGAAATACCGGGCCCCGCGTGTCAACCTTCTTTTTCTGGTCTGTAATGGTCCGCATCGCGTATTCTGCGATGCGAAGGTTGATATCACTCGGGAGTTTTGACATTTTTACCTGTACCGTCACCGGGTTTCCGCATGCCGCTGCCTCTTCGATACGTGCCGCAGCGAGGTTGGATACCGCGTCGATATAACTGATTCCTGTTGGAGCACCGGAACTCCTGACCTCTGCCCATTTTTCATTGTCAGGAACACCGAGAATCGATCCCTGGTGCACAAATATCTCGTTGAAGCAGGCGGGTCCGCAGAGTTTACTGTTGGACTCCGGCTCTTCGACAAAGACCCTGATACGCCTCTGCCTGAGAATGCCTTCCCATGCGGTAAAAGAGCACGGTCCCGGGTCTGCAGCATGTTCTGTAGCAGCCTTTATTATTGCACTGACCAGGACGCGGCCTTCGACTGAAACCGGCTCATCCCTGTACGTGATGGCACTCGCAATCTCAATGTCGCTGAGGGGAGCCGGGAAAAACTGTGGGTAGGAGAGCTGCCTGATATCGTCTGAACCATATGCAATCATTGCCAGCCGTTCAACACCGAGCCCGAGGTTCATTACCGGCACCCCGATCCCATATTCCGCGAGGGCGGACGGGGAATACATGCCAAATGTTGCAACTTCCACCCAGTCGTGGACCGGGTGGCGGGCGTACACCTCGGTCTGGGAATCAGGCATGTAATATTTCGAACGTTTTTCATCGGGCTGGAAACGGAAATCGGTGTACCCGAACGCCGAGAGAAGCGCCCGGCTGATGGCTTTTCCGTCTTCGATCGTCACATCGTCGTCTGCGATGACACACGACGCCGAATGGTAACTCATCAGGCGTGTCGCACCTTCTTCCTGCTCCCTCCGGAAACAGCGGTCAACCGAGAAGAGCCTGAGCGGAAGGGGGCTCCGGTCCCATATCGATCCGAGAGTCATGAACCAGCCGCTCGTCATGTGGCTCCGGAGAGTATTTCGCGATGACTTCGGCTCGAGTTCCCGGAACGCACGGAACACCTCGTCATACACCTTTACGGTTGTCCCGTCATCGATATTGAGGGCCTCAGATGTTGCATGGACGAGGTCGTCCCCGTCTATGGCTGATTTCTTGTAGGACTGCAGGATTTCACGCAGCCTTCCCTCCTCGCCGGATGTCACGGTTTTTCCGGTAATCCGCGATATCCCGTCAAGCTCTTCCTTCCCGATCCCCTGGTTTGGCCGTTCAAGGCCGCCGAGGTAGAATACGCGGTCAAGTACGGCACTTGCCTCAGGCCCGAACTGGCGGTAGACATCCTTTTCTTCGACGATGATGGGGTTGCATATCTCATCGAACCCGAGCGAGAGATAGGTGGACCGCAACCGGTTCACCATCTCAAAGATCGGGTGGGCCTTGGCCCCGGGATAGCCCAGGTGCGGGTATCTCTTCTTCTGGCCCGGGGGAGTAATTACCGACGGGCCTTCATGCCACGCTTTTTCGAAATTTTCGCGTGTTTTTTCCCTGAATGCTTCAACATCAAATCTCATACGACATGCTCCAGACAGACGACCCTGCTTGACTTGTTTTCATCTCTGACCCGGTAATCACACGATTCAGATATTTTACCTGCAAATTCCGCCACATATTCATGTTCAGGCATGTGGTGTCTCATAAGCCGTTTTCTACTGTATCCGAGAAACATATATCCCTTTACCTCCACATACGTCGCTCCGGAGTCCTGAACAATCCGGGCATACTGTTCCGGATTTATGTCATTTAACCCTTTTACAAGAGTGATACGTATGGCTGACCGTCTCTTCCCGAGGAGGGAAAGGCTTGCCATGATGTTTTCCCAGTAGTCCCCGGAAGGCCTGCAGACCCGTTCATACGTCGTGCGATCGGGTGCATCCAGCGAAATATAGGTCTGGAAGGGTGAACACTTCTCAATAACCCAGGGCTGTGTTCCGTTGCTTACCAGGAACGTGGTGAGCCCCTCTGCATTGAAGAGGTCTATCAGCGTCGGGAGCTCAGAATACAGTGTCGGTTCTCCTGACAGGGAGATTGCCACGTGTCGCGGGTCGAGCGCTTCCAGAAAACGCTCTTTGGTTACATAGGGAGACACTTTGTACCCTGAAAGCGCCTTCTTCTGCAGTCCCCGGAAACGTTCGAGGATAAGTCCGGGGGGGGCCTCCTGTTCCTCTGTGACCTCGTGTTCAAATGATCTCCAGCAGAACAGGCATTTCTGGTTGCAGCGCAGTGTCGGGGTCATCTGGACGCAGCGGTGGCTCTCGATCCCGTAAAACTGGTGCTTGTAGCACATGTCCCCGCCTTTCAGTGTTTTCTTACACCAGAGGCAGGGTTTTATCGCGGCAGAGGAACCCGGGGCAACGAACTGGTATCCCTGGGCCCGCAGTGCCTTACATGGTTCTGACGGCATCGATCCCGAGTGTTTCCAGCACTTCCTTCAATGTATTCTGCGTAGCCTTCACCAGCGTCAGCCTTGCCTGGCGCGTCCTGCCCTCCGCCTTCAGTACCGGTTCAAAATGGTAAAATGCATTGAAGAGGTCGGCAAGTTCACGTGCGTAGGTTGCCAGCAGGTGGGGTCTGAGCTCTTTGACAACAGCATCCACAATATATGGAAATTTTGCAATCTGTTTCACGAGCGTGATCTCGTTTTCGTTTTCGAGTTCAAAGACCTCTTCGAACTCACCGGCCTTATCCAGTATGCTGCAGGCCCGTGCATGGGCGTACTGGATATACGGGCCGCTCTGCCGCTCGAAGTCCAGGGCTTCTTTCCAGTCAAAGACCGTACTTTTTTCTGGAGATATTTTGACGATGTCGTACCTGATCGCTGCAAGGGCGACAGAACGGGCTATGCCCTTTCGGAGATCCTCGTCCAGTTCAGGTCTCCTGACGGTTACCTCCGAAAAGGCCTGCTTAATTACTTCGTCCATCAGCTCGTCTGCAGATACGAACTTCCCTGCCCTGGTGCTCATGGAGCCTTCCGGAAGGGAGACGAACTCGAAGTGCACGATCTCGGGATATTTCTCACCGATCAGCTTCAGGGTTGCGATGAGCTGGGCACCTATCAGCTTGTGGTCTGCCCCGAGGACGTCGATTATATGATCGAAGTTTCTTCCCTTCCAGATGTGGTATGCAAGGTCCCGGGCCGCATAGACCGATGTCCCGTCGCTTCGTCTCAATACGTACTCTTTTTCAAACCCGGCACCGGTAAGGTCCACCCAGAACTTATCATCTGAATGTGCCTCCTTCAAGTGGGAAATTTTCGCCAGGACCTTTTCCGTATCGCCGTTCCTGATGAAATCGCTCTCCCATACGAACCTGTCGTGCCTGACATTAAGGCGGCTCATGGTGACCTTAAATCCCTCAAGGCACTCGCTGACCGCACCCCTGAAGAGTTTTACCGTTGTGGCATCCCCCTTTTCAACCAGTTGCATCAGGCGGTCGACTTCTTCAACGATCCCCGGGTTTTTTTCTATCTCGCGGTTTGCAGCGATGTAGACCCGTGCCACGTGGTGGTCGCCCTTCTCTCCAACACCCGCAGGCATATCGAGGTGGGTGTATCCCCAGCCGACGATGGCAATCTGCCTGCCCATGTCATTGACATAATACTGGACTTCGAGACGGTACCCGGCCTTACGGAAACAGCGGGCCAGGGTATCCCCGATGATCGAGTTCCGGATGTGGCCCACGTGGAGGGGACCGTTCGGGTTGGCGCTGGTGTGTTCAAGAACCGTCCGCTGATGTTTTGCCGGGAGACTGCCATAGCCGTCCCTGACCGCAGCGGCAAGTGACGTGCTGATATATTCAGGTCCGAAGATGAAGTTGATGTACGGGCCCTTTGCTTCAATTTTCATATCCTTCAGTTCAGGAACCCCGGCAAGAACGCCTGCGATTTCCGCTGCTATCGCTGCAGGAGCCATTTTCCTCGTCTTTGCCAGGCTGAACGCAGCAGTTGAGGCGAGGTCTGCATGTTCGCCTCCTTCGACAAGGCCGGGATCCGCAAGACCGGTGGTTTTTTTCAGTACATCTTCAATAAGTGCTTTATTCTCTAAAAACATTAAAATCCCGTCCTGTAACGGAGAATTGCCGCGATTCCGCCGAATGCTGTGTAAAGTATCGAACCTTCTTCGAAGTCGCTTGAAATAATCTCCACCCTGGTACTGCTCTGGTCGGCAAAGTTGGTGAGCTCTTCGATGATATCCACCTCCTCGTCTACAATGAGCGGTGCAGAGCATTTCCTGCAGGTATGTACTAAAATATCAGATACCGTTTTTCCCGGTTCCAGCTGTATCGTGCGTTCCTCGGTATGCCCGCAGTTCTGGCATTTTATCTTCATTCGCGACTTCCTGAGGCTCCCTGAGAGAAGAAGTATATCCACGGCCCCGATCTCGAGGTTCTTCCTGATGCTGTCCTCCCCGTATGCCGCAAGGCCGTCATCCTTTACCAGTTCTTTTAAGAACCGGTTCATGATCGCCTTCTCTTTCATCACCTCGACGCCTTTTAACGCATCCTGCGCAGCATCCACCAGCTCGGGCAGCCCGCTTTCGTTTGTATATGCCACGTCAAAGAGCCCGATAATCCGCTTCTGTATCTCGTGGTGGAGGTAATTCCCTGCCTCGAATTCCTCCTTGGTAGGGCTGGGACCCCCGATCAGCACGCCCTTGAACCGGTCAAAAAAGTCTTTTTCTGCAATGAATATGGCGCTCGAGCGTTCCCCGATCTTTGTATAGAACTCGTTTATTGCGATTTCACGCAGGCGCTGGAAACGAGCGCTTGACTGGCCGCCTTTCCTCTGCTTGCCCGGGACGGTCGAGGTGACCCCGCCTACCGGTTCGATTCTGTTCCCACGCAGAAATCCCCAGTATGCTTCTCTACGGTCGAGGACCAGCAGCCCGTAGATATTTTTCTCCTCGAGCATCTGCCTGAGCGGTTCCAGCTCGAAGTTCGAGCTGCACCTGTACATGTACAGGTTGAGTGGTTCGGGCGGTTCGATGATGGTGCATTCAAGGTCCGAACGGTCACCACCAAGCTGGATCGTCCCGCAGAAAACAGCCATTCCGTTTTCCGGAGGATTTTTGTAATATTTAAGGCGCGAGAGAATGGAGGAGATTGCACTCTGCACGTTTGTGCGTGTCTGCTTGCTTTTAATATTGGCGCATTGCCCGAATTCATCGCGCAGCTGCGCTGTTACGTCATATATCTGCTTGTCAGGCGGAATGTAAATTGTGATAAGCTCTGTTCCGCTGCCCTGCTTCGCCTCAAGTTTCTCCAGCGTTTTTTTGAATTCGTAGCGCTTTCGGCCCTCATCCATCTCTACTACATCAGTCATTTTCCCCGATCACCAGTCTCTCAAGCTTATATCCATTTAACCGGGAGTGCCATAAATTTGAGCACATTCCCCAATGATAATCCTGTCCACCTCATCATTCGGTCCATGGGTCCCGTTGAACGAAAAAAAAGCATGCGGGGTGGCAGTGCGATTGTAGAGCTCCATTCCGTCTCCGAATGGTATGACCGGATCCGCAGGTGCATGGAAGATCCAGCTGCTCCGCGGAGAGATTCTCCCTGCATACGTGTCGGGATCGATACTCAGGAGAAACAGGCGGGCATCACCTGTATACTGCAGCCCGGCCTCCCTGAAACCTGACGTTGAAACACCGATGTATCCGGAAAAGACCGGGTCCGATGCAGCAGCAATGGCGGCATATCTCCCTCCGTTACTCTCGCCAACAGCATATACCGGTATGGAATACCGGGCGGCGAGGTAGTCCCCCGCATTCATCACATCACAGGCGGAGAGATAATACTCGGGCCATTCCCCCTCGCTGAATCGCCGGTAGTCCTCCTCTATGTTAAGGGGATACCCCCGGGTCTCACCGCCGTTTCCGCGGATATCAAGGACGAGAAACGCAAAGCCGTGCTCTGCATACATCCGCGCCCTGTCTGTGCACACATCTTTCGTTACTCCGGCCCCCGGCGCGACGACGAATCCTGCAACAGGATCTTTTGGGGAGGCAAGGAGGGCATATACCGGGCCGTGGCTGTCATTAAACACAATCCTGCGTACGCTGACCGTGCCATGCTCTGCCAAAGGACTTTCTGATACCGACGGGGTTCCGCAGCGGAGGGTGAGCACACCGTTGTCGCTGACAGAATAACTCCTGTCGTCCTTATTCTCCTGCACGCACCCCGTGGCCAGCACCGCCAGCATGAGGATGGCCGTTATCAGTACGGACAGTTTCATCGTGGCATTCCCAGGCACTTGTATACCAGGCATATGGTCTTTGCATCGCAGATCCTGCCGTCTGCGATCATCCCGAAAAGTTCATTCAGCCCCACCTTCTGCACCTCGATTATTTCGTCCTCATCTTTTTGGTATTCGCAGGACGGGGTGAGGGAGTGGGCCTCGAAGAGATGGATCTTTTCGTCGGTGAAGCCGGGCGTCGTGTAAATAAAGCCCCTTGGAATAAAGGTTTCTGCCTGAAATCCCGTCTCCTCGATCAGTTCCCTGCGTGCCGTATCAAGTGGGTCTTCCCCGGGATTGAGCGTCCCTGCCGGTGCTTCGTAGATATACTCGTCAATTGCGTACCGGTACTGGCGGATGAGGTAACAGCCGGAGTCACCGCGGAGGGGGAGGATGGCGACTGCGTCACCCGGGTGGACAACAAGGCGTTCGACCGATCCCCCGGCCGGGAGAGGGACCGTTTTCTTCTCGACGGAAAGCCGCTTTCCCTTGTAAATATACATTATTCCTCCTGTTCATACGGAATCGGATCTTCCATATCCATTGCCATAAAGGCGGCCCTCCGGAAATGGCAGGCGCCGCATGTCCCGCATGCACGCTCTTCGTTCTGGTAGCAGGACCACGTGTGTTCATACGGGACATTAAGGTCTCTCCCTATTGCAAGGATATCCATCTTGGTCATGTTGATAAACGGGGTCATAAGCTGGATATGGGTCGTATCCCGCGTCCCTGTGTCGATTAAGTGCTGGAACGTCTCGATAAACCCGGGCCTGCAGTCCGGGTACCCGCTGTAGTCCTGTGACTGTACACCTATGAAGATGGCATCGGCTGACCTTGCCTCTGCGAGACTTGTGGCGATTGAAAGGAGATTGGCATTCCGGAACGGCACGTAGGTGTTCGGAATCATTTCACGTGAATCGTCAAATGCATCCACCTGTTGTGAATGGTCGGTAAGGCTGCTCCCGCCTATCAGTGAAAGGTACCGGAGGTCGATCTCCAGAAATTCCTTCACCCCGAGATGACCGGCAATCGTCTTTGCACATAACTTCTCTTTTCTCTCGGTCCTCTGACCGTAATTGAAATGGATGCTGTAAATATCGTACCCCATATCCTTTGCCACGTAGGCAAGGGTACTGGAGTCCATACCGCCTGATAATAAACAAACCGCCTTCATTACTGTACTCCAATAATTTTATGCAGCTGCAGCTGGAGCCGGACCGGCAGGTCATACCCGAGGATATAGTCTGCCACCTTCCGGTAGTCGGTCCCGTATACCGGGGAAAAAAAGACTTCGCACCGGATATTCCGTGTGTCAATGACCTTCCGGGCATATTCACAGTCGTCTGTATCCATGACAACAAATTTCAGGCTGTCGGAATCGCCGAGAGCCTCTGTGAGATCAAGACAGCTCGACTCCCCTGATGACGGGCATTTCACGTCCATACATACTGATGCACAGGGCTGAACGCTGCGAAAATCGATCGTGCCGTTGGTCTCAATCTCAATATCGTACTCCTTGTCACTGAAGTATTCGAGGACGGGCAGGAGGCCGGCGATCTGGAGGAGAGGCTCACCGCCTGTGATACAGATGTTGCGCCCGCCAAGACTTTCAATTTCATGTATTACCCGGTCAGATGACCAGTCTTCACCGCCTGTCCGTGCGTAGCCTGTATCGCACCAGCTGCAGTCGAGGTTGCACCCGGCACACCTGAGAAACGTGCATGCCCTCCCCTGGTTTTTACCTTCGCCCTGGATACTCCTGAACACTTCAGAGATCTTCATGCTGTTATCTCGGCGTAACAGGTAGGTGATTCCCATACCCTCAGTTTTGTTACCTTTATCTCACGGCCCGGTGCGCTGCACTCATCCTCTATCATGTCCCTGATGAGAACGGCCAGAAGTTCACTGGTGGGATCTCCGGGAGTGGTAATCACCTGCTGGAACTGCTGGATGCAGGGGACCATCGGATCATCCCTGTTGAGAAGAATCTGGTGATCAAAACGTTCAATGATGTTTTTTATTGTATTGTAATCGATTAGTATACAGGTATCTTTGTCAACGGCACCGTCGATCCATACCTCGACTTTCCACCGGTGCCCGTGCAGGTTGGCGCATTTTCCCTTGTAATGGAGTAATCGGTGACTTGCATCAAAGTGCACCTCTTTGTATATCCGGGAATTCATCACTAGGATTTGGCCGGAGGGGGATATAATATTATTAGCAATGTAGTGTAATATATACAAGCAAAAGTGGGTGATTCCACAATATATAAATCCGTTCCGCGCGTTTGTATATATCTCAGTGAGTCTGATCCACAATTATAAAACTTAAATCTATGAGGGTATTTCATGGGACAGGGAAAATTTGCAGCAAGAAAACTGAAACGCTTGGCAAATAAGTTTCGGTGGAGTGATACGAACTATGCACGGCGTCAGGATGGTCTCGATATTAAATCGGACCCGCTTGAAGGTGCGCCGCAGGGCAGGGGGATCGTCCTCGAGAAGATCGGTGTGGAAGCAAAACAGCCGAACTCAGCCATCCGGAAATGTGTCCGTGTGCAGCTGATCAAAAACGGACGCCAGGTAAGTGCATTCGCCGTAGGCGATGGTGCAATCAACTTCATTGATGAACACGATGAAGTGGAGATTGAAGGAATAGGCGGCCGTCTCGGGCGATCCATGGGAGATATCCCGGGTGTCAGGTTCGTTGTGACAAAGGTCAACAATGTATGTCTGCACGAAATGGTTATCGGCCGCAAGGAGAAACCGCGCAGGTGAGCTTAATGACAGAAAACGATATTTCGAAGAAACTTCTCTTCAACAAGTGGGATATGAGCGAGGTGCAGATCACCGACCCCGGCCTTGTCCGGTACATCAATCTTACTTCAATGATTGTCCCTCATTCCTGTGGAAAGTTCACCCGGCAGGAGTTCAATAAGGCAAATATGCTCATTGTCGAGCGGCTGATTAACAGGCTGATGCAGACTGAAATGAATACCGGAAACAAACAGCTTGCAATCAGGATCGTCAAGGATGCATTCGAGATCATCAACAAGAAGACCAAGAAAAACCCGGTGCAGGTGCTTGTAGAAGCCGTATCCAATTCAGGTCCGCGTGAAGAGACCGTCAGGCTCAAATACGGAGGTATTAACGTCCCGAAGTCGGTGGACACCGCACCGATCCGGCGCGTAAACACTGCCCTGTACTTCATCTCAGAAGCGGTCAAGAAGGCAGCCCACAAGAGTAAGAAATCAGTGAGTGCCTGCCTGGCAGATGAACTTATTGCAGCGTCCAAAGGCGATGTAAAGACCTATTCAGTGAATAAGAAAGAAGAACGCGAGCGCATTGCAAAATCCGCCCGATAAAAAATTTTACTTTTTTGATGGTGTGTAAATGGCCCGAGGCAAAAAATCAATTGAACGAGTAACCCAGCTGATGAGTGATCCGGTTCATATCCGGAATATTGGTATCGTAGCGCATATCGATCATGGAAAGACGACCCTTTCTGACAACCTCCTTGCAGGAGCAGGAATTATCAGCGAGGAACTCGCTGGCAGGCAGCTTTTCATGGATTCTGATGCGGAAGAACAGGCACGTGGGATCACCATCGATGCAAGTAACGTGTCGATGGTCCACGAGTACAACGGCCAGGACTACCTCATCAACATGATCGATACGCCCGGACACGTTGACTTCGGTGGTGACGTGACCCGTGCGATGCGTGCAGTCGATGGTGCGGTCGTCCTTGTGGATGCCGTGGAAGGTACCATGCCTCAGACCGAGACGGTTCTCCGGCAGGCACTCAAGGAAGGTGTCAGGCCGGTCCTCTTCATCAACAAGGTCGACCGTCTGATCAACGAGCTCAAGGTTGACGAGATGGAGATGCAGATCCGCCTTGGGAAGGTCATTGACAAGGTCAACAAGCTGATTAAGGGCATGAACGAGACTGCGTATAATAACGGCTGGAAACTCGATGCAGCGGCAGGTACCGTGGCATTCGGGTCTGCACTGTATAACTGGGCTGTTTCTGCACCATTCATGAAAAAGAGCGGGGTCTCGTTTAAGGATGTGTATGACAAGTGTCGTGAAGGGGACATGAAGAGCCTGGCAAAGTCGAGCCCGCTCTCAGAGGTCGTCCTTGACATGGTCGTCAAGCACCTGCCGAACCCCGTGGATGCACAGAAGCGGCGTATCAAGGTTATCTGGCACGGCGATTCAGAATCTGTGGAAGGAAAGTCGATGCTGAACTGTGACCCGAACGGGCCTATCGCCCTGATGGTCACCGACATTTCATTTGACCCGCATGCAGGGGAAGTAGCAACAGGGCGTCTCTTCTCCGGTAAGATGAAGCGTGGTACTGAACTGTTTGTAATGGGAACTGCGAAGCGCGGGAACCGCCTGCAGCAGGTGGGGATCTTTATGGGGCCCACCCGTGTCGAGGTGGAAGAGCTTGTTGCAGGTAACATCGCGGCCGTCACAGGACTCAAAGATGCCATGGTCGGATCAACGGTGACGAACCTGATGGATATGACTCCATTCGAATCGCTCAAGCACTACAGCGAGCCGGTCATGACCGTCGCCGTCGAGGCAAAGAACATGAAAGACCTGCCGAAACTGGTCGAAGTGCTTCGCCAGGTGGCAAAGGAAGACCCGACGCTGCAGGTGACCATCAACGAAGAGACCGGTGAGCACCTCATCAGCGGTATGGGAGAACTTCACCTTGAGATCATCACAGGACGTATCAAGCGTGACAAGGGCGTTGAGATTATCACTTCTGAGCCTATTGTTGTCTACCGTGAGACCGTGACCCAGAAGGCCGGCCCTGTGGAAGGGAAGTCCCCGAACAGGCACAACAGGTTCTATATCGAGCTTGAGCCGCTTGCCGATGAGATTGTCGCCCTGATCAAGAGCGGGGACGTCTCCATGAACCAGACTGCACTCGAGCGCAGGGACACCCTTGTCAATGCAGGAATGGAAAAGGATGAGGCAAAGAACCTCAAGGATATCTACGGTACCTGTATGTTCTTTGACATGACCAAGGGTATCCAGTACCTGAACGAGACCATGGAACTTGTCCTCGATGGTCTTCACGAGGCACTCGCCGGGGGTCCGCTGGCAGACGAACCGGTACAGAACCTCAAGATACGGCTCCTGGATGTCAAGCTTCACGAGGATGCAATCCACCGTGGTCCGGCACAGGTCATCCCGGCAGTCCGGAGTGCGGTAAAGGCAGGCATGCTGCTTGCAGGCGATTCGCTCCTTGAACCGGTTCAGAAGATCCAGATCACGGTCCCGACCGAGCAGATGGGGAATGCCACAGCACAGATACAGGGACGCCGCGGGCAGGTCTTTGATATGAACAGCGAGGGAGACACAATTACCGTCGTAGGTAAAGCCCCTGTCGCCGAACTCTTCGGGTTCTCCGGAGACATCAGGTCGGCGACAGAAGGCCGTGCCATGTGGAACACTGAATTTGCAGGGTTCGAACTGGTACCAAACAGTATGGTAAAGGAAGTCGTCACCGCAATCAGAAAGCGCAAAGGCCTGAAGGAACAGATGCCGACACCTTCAGATTACCTGGCCTGAAAACCCTTTTTTTTATGTATATCCACGCATAAAGGCCGTACACCTGTACACACTGTCTTTACGAGGCAGATAAAAGAGGGCATCCTCTTTCCGGTCTTTTTTGTAAATTATCCCACTGCGGTAATCTCTACGCTGTTGAAAATGAGCAGGTGAGATATGGTGCCGCCCCTGTGTAAACACTTTGAATAAAAAGATCAGAGGTTTAATGAACGACAACAATCAAGCCTCGTGACATTCTTCCCGTTGATACACAGTTGTTGTGAGATCCATGTATTGCGATAATTCAGGCACCCGTTTCGACACAGGCAAAAATAATTGAAGCAGGACAGATCCCTGCAACAGGGCCCACTGATGATGAGTGAGGCACGCGGCAGGGTCGGGCTCTCTCATCATTACCGGGTGGCCGTTAAGGCATTTCATCCTCTAAAAGTCCCTGCGGCTCAATGCCGGGCGACAATGGAATTCAGATGCCGGGGATGAAAAAGAAATTGTTTATTCGTCTGGTATGAAAAAGTCCGGTTAATATTCGCCTGCCCTTCTTTTTCATGCTCATCTTTGAGCCGGGAAGGCTCATGGCACGCTTTGTTGACAATCTCATTTTGATAAAACCTGTTTGATCTGTTTCTCTGACGGGGGGTTCTCACCCCTCCCTGCCCCACCCCCGGACGATTTCCTGTGGGCAGGGTTGATTGGGATTCTGTTATTTTTTTAAAAGAACTAAGCACGGTCCCTGTCGCATTGTGGGGACGCACGCATGCGGCGGGGCATCAGCCCTGGGTGTGCCGCGATGAGGAGTGCGGCGAAAGTGGAATATTGAGAGCGCGGGAGGATCTCAACAGAGCCGTTTATTCCACAACCGAGGCTGCAATTATTTTTACGTCCTGCAGGGGGCGGTCCTGCCCGCCGGTCTTCACGGATGCAATCCTGTCAATAATATCCATACCCCCGGTGATCTCACCGAAAACGGGGTGCTGGGCGTCGAGATAGTTATTATTCACGAGATTGATAAAGAACTGGCTTCCGCCGGTGTTGGGCCCGGCATTTGCCATTGAGAGAGTTCCCCTGTTGTTCTTATTGTTACGGGTGAACTCATCCTTTATCGTGTAGCCCGGGCCGCCACACCCTGTTCCTGTCGGGTCCCCGCCCTGTATCATGAAACCGGCGATGATACGGTGAAAGATAGTCCCGTTATAGAATCCCTTTTGTACAAGAGATTCGAAATTTCCTGCGGTGACCGGCATGTCGCCGTAGAGCCGGATAAAAAAGACTCCCGAGGAAGTCTCGACTTTGACCTTTTTTCCCGGAGGGTGGCCTGATGAACTGTCAGTCATTTCAACTCACTTTCATCATTTGTTCCGGAGAAGGGAAATAGATGTGTGATCTGGAACCGTATTGTCCGGCTTTATATGCCCGGGGATCTGCTCATCAGGGGTGAACCGGCCGGTGATTATAATGCAGTATAAAAGTTTTTTCAGGATTCGGGAATTATATATACCGGCGCCCGGTTAAAAAAATGGGATTCGGAGAACAATTACCTGTTGACGTGCACCACTTTTGCGGGCGGGAACCCGTTAAAACAGGTCGATGATGCTATCGAATAAGCACCGATATTTTCTGAATAGACCAGATCGCCGATCTCAAGCTCGGGCAGTTCTGCAGAGAGGGTTATGGTATCAAATGCATCGCAGGTCGGCCCGAATACTGCAGATATCTGGGTTTCACCCTCCTTAAAAGCCATGACCGGGTAATTGACATGATCAAATATCTGCCCGGAAAAGGTGTGGTAAACGCCGTCATTGATGTAATAACTGGGTTTGCCGTCACGGAACGCCTTTCCAATCACCTTGGCCACAAGTGTGCAGGCATTTGCGACAAGGAACCTGCCGGGTTCTGCGAGGATCTGCATGTCCTCCGGGAACAGCCGTTTGATCTCGGCATCGAGTTTCCGGGTAAGTGGCTTTAATGACCGTACCCCCGTGTGGTACTTCACCGGGAAACCGCCGCCGATATCAAGGATCCTGATCCGCTGGCCGGCCCGTGTCTCGGCCTCATTAATGATATTGGCTGAGAGCTGCAGGGCCTGTACATAATTTTCAAAGTTTGTGCACTGGCTGCCCACATGAAAACTTAAGCCCTCTACCACGAGCCCCATCGAGAATGCCTGCAGGATTAAATCAACCGCGTCACCGGGCTCGGCGCCGAATTTTGAGGAAAGTTCAACCATTGAACCGGTGTTCGGAACACGGAGCCGGAGTACAAGACCTGCATTTGGTGCGTATTGCCTGATCTTTTTTAATTCTTCAATGTTATCGAATGTGACCAGCGGTTTGTACTGGTTGAGTTTCTCAAGAGTTTCTATGGGTTTTATCGTATTTGCATAGATGACCTTGTCCCAGATCCAGTCCTGGCGTTCTTTTTTTGGCATCTTTTTGATATTTTCATAGACGACCATGAATTCGGGCATCGAAGCGACATCAAAACTGCATCCTGTATCGAAGAGTGTTTTAACTATATCAGGGTGGGAATTGGCCTTGACGGCATAGTATACCTGGACGTGCGGGAGATATTTCTTGAACTCCTGGTAATTTCTCCTGATTTTTTCGTGGTCGATCACAAAGACGGGAGTTCCATGTTCTTTTGCCATTTTTTGCAGAAGTTTTTTCTTCTCTGCGCCTATGTGATGAACTCCGTTCTCATCTTTGTCTGTTCTTTTTCCTTTATCAGCTGCCGGTCCCATCTTTGTCATTAGCTGAATGGATGATACGGCTGATAAAAGTTTTTGAAGATACAGATATCGTCGAAATCTGGGGGATGCGACGGCTCTCCTTTAATATTACCTCGTTTTCGGTGATATGACCATGGAGGAATTATTTTGACACCCGGCATACCCTGGGCCGGGGTACGGGTGCAAAGAGACTCGCGAATTCCGGCTCCCGATGCAGATGTTGTTCCATCGTGTATACAGGAAACGTTATCCCGGACAGGATCCCTTATATCGCAAAAGGGGACTATATAGAAGAAAAAGAAATCTGTACCGGGAGCCTATGAAGATAGTTGGTATCTGTGCGAGCCCGCGGGGCAGGAAGAGCCGGACGCTGGCAGTGGTCAGTGCTGTACTGGAAAGTGCCGGAACCCGGGGTGCAGACGTGGAGACAATTGATATCGCGGCAAGGGACATCGGGTTTTGTGATGCATGCGATACCTGCCACAGGACCGGTACATGCTGGAAAGATGATGACTTTTCCGCGGTGCTTGAAGTCGTAAAGGGTGCAGACGGGGTTGTCCTCGGTTCGCCGGTGTATATTGACAATGTATCGGGCCAGATGAAGGCGTTTATGGACCGGATGGCAGATGCTATCCATTACCAGGTCCTTTCCGGTAAATACGGGTGTTCGGTCAGTTCGACATGGGAGTCGGGAGGGAATGAAGTCACCCGGGTCCTTGATCATTTCTTACACTATCTTGGAGCGCAGACCATTGAAGGGCTTGCCGTACCACTCGGTGACCGGGAAGAAGTGCCCGGTTCCGCACTTCAGGAGGCAGGCAAACGGGGAGAAGCACTTGTTGACGCCATTAAAACACGGACACATTTTCCGGATCAGGAACGCTGGATTGCAGAGAACCGGGACTTTTTTGAAACCATTGTCAGCAGTCATAAAAAGGAGAGGCCGGATGAGTATGCTCTATGGGTTCAGCGCGGGTGGATACGTGAATAATCTGCTTTCGTGAATTGTCCTGCTCCTCTGCAGAAAAAAATGATGAAATAATCCTTTTAGTACCGGAATTCATCGCGATTAGATCTAAAGGGCCGCACTCCTTATGCGGACACTTCCGGGGCACATGCCGTGGCCGTCTATGTATGTCTTCATAATGCGACAGGGGCCGTGTTCAATGCTTTTTTAGAAAACGGGCTTTTTAGACATCCTAATTTTGATAAAACCTGTTTGATCTGTTTCTCTGACAGGAGGGGTTTCACCCCTCCCTGCTCCACCCCGCTACGGGATGGTCTGTAGGCAGGGTTGACTGGGACCTTACGATTTTTATAAGAACTTACGCACGGTCCCATTGCGCAACGAGGGGACGCACGCATGCGGCGAAAGTGGTATATTGAGAGAGCGGGAGGACGTCAACAGAGCCAGCGAAGTCTCTGTCAAACCCCCCCGTTCCCACTCTATTCCTGCGGATGTATGGATAAAACGATTTCAACAGAGTAAAATTATTGAATTACCGGAGATGCAGTCTCATCGAACGGATTGGTTCGCATCGCAAGCGAGAAGAGGTACGGATAGTTATGCTGCAGGTATTCCATGTAATCGAGCCACTGGATGACAAGGATGCGGTACACCCTCCCGATATCGATGGAAAGGTGCGTCCTGTCGTTATCAGGAAGAACCGTTAAGTCTTTTCTCTGGGCGAGTTCCTCGGTGAGATGAAAGACCGCCCTGAGTAGTTCGGTGAATTTTTCATGCTCAAGCAATACCGGGTTTTCAAGCAGGCGTATGGAAAAATCCTCTTTCCGGAGCAGAAATGTTTTCAGGGCCGCAAGATCCACCCTCCCGATATCTATTTCACACGGGTACCGGGTGAGTCTCGTTTTCATCACCAGAAAGTCCTTTTTAGTCCATTTATCGGTCACAACCAGGTCTTTCCTGATTTCGTCAAGGCACGGGTCCATGTCTGAAAGGTAGGCCAGGAGCTGGCGACCGGTTGAACCGAAAAAGCTGCCGATTACCATGTTTAATTTTTCAAGTTTTGTCCGGGTTTCCCGCTCTCTGAGCAGCTGGTGGACGATGAGGGTGACAAGCAGGACCTCAATTGGCAGAAATGCAAGGTCTCCAAGGAGGTAAATTGCGATATGGCGGGGGTCAAGAAAGATCAGGTAGTGAATGTAATAGAGGACTGCCGATAAAAAAATGAGAACGGCTCCAAGCAGGAGGATCCATTTTCTGTCACGCATATACGATATTTTCTTCCCGGTATGCTATTTATCGTTATTTATTACATCCGGACCGGTTTTAATCGTCAACTGGAGCAGGAGAGGGACATCAGCGGCATCTCCTGCAGGATCATACCGAAATGATAAAAGAGCATACCGCTAATAGTTCGACAATGGCTGCAGGCAAATTAAAGATTGTTGTGTTCGGTGCCTATAATGCAGGAAAATCCTCCTTCATCCAGGCAGTAGATCCTTCCTCGAAGCATATAGAAGCACCTGCCGAGGACGGGACCACGACTGTTGCTATGGACTTTGGCAGGATTACCGTCAGGAATATGCAGGTATTCCTGTTCGGCACACCGGGACAGGAGCGATTCGAGTTTGTCAGGCAGATCATTTCCCGGGGAATGGACGCTGCAATTATGATTATTGACTGCAGCTGTGAAATGGATGAATTTACGCGGCACCTCTACCAGCAACTGACCGAAGAAGGGATCCCGCTTGCAGTTATGCTGAACAAGTGTGACCTGGTGGAGTCCTGCCCGGCAATGATACGCCGGCAGCTTGGAGATGTCCTGATGTTCGAAATCACGACAGTGGATAAGGACTCGGCCGGAAAAGCTCTTGATGCGTTTGTCGGGACCCTCGTGACCGATCTATAAATTTACCGGAATCCGGTTCCTTTTTTTACGTCGTATCGACATAACAGGCCTTTTCGAAAAGTAGTCTCTGTTGGAACCTTTCCTGGTCTCTCAATATTCCACTTTCCCCGCACTCCTCATCGCGACGCTCCCTTGGCTGATGCACCGCAGTATATGTGCGTATCCACAATGCGAGGGGGACCGTGCTCATGCATTTAAAAAAAAACTGGATCCCAATCAACCCTGCCTGCAGACCGTCCCGCGGCGGGGTGGGACAGGGAGGAGGGAGAACCTCTCCTGTCAGAGAAATGGATCGTACAGGTTTTACCGGATTGAGCTTTTCACCAAAGCCATTATCCGATAAGGTCACTGATTTTCTCGGCCCATGCCCGTACCGCGTCCCAGTTGCGGAAATCTCCGGATTTTAACCCCCCTATGGTGGCGATGGCCCTGTCCTCAGGTTTCATGGATTCCATTGACACCATTCCGGGAAAAAACGCGGCATCTGCCGGGTTCACATACATACGTACCGCGTCAAGGGCGGATTCACCGCTTTTCAGCGACACATCCGTTTGTTCACGCAGCGAATAACCGCAGGAAAAGACATAAAGCGGCCGCTCCAGGAGGGAATGACGATACCTGTGGACAAAATCCCTTGCTTCAACAAGCCATTTTCCCATGTAGAGCGGGCTGCCGAGAATGATGACGTCATAGGAATCAGGGTCAGTGACATCCATTATCAGGCGAATATCAACCTGATTACCTTGTTTCTCAAGAATTTCGCCAATAAATGACGCAGTCCCGGCAGTCGAACCGTAACGCGTTGCATATCCGACAAGAATTTTTTTTCCCATCCGGCATCTTCCGGAATACTATCTGTGCGCCGGCTGCAAAAATCTGTTCATTCAGGGAGGTAAATATTTTTTAAAATTGTACGGGACAGCAGCATCAGGGTCATGGTTCGTTTTTGTATACATCATTTCATTTAAGACTCCTGAAGTACACATTCCGTATATCACAAGGGTCGGGCCGTTCGTGCCCCTATCCGGTGTAAAATGGATGAGGAACCATAATGAAGCAGAAAGAAATTTTTCAGGGCGTTCCCGGGATGCTCAGGCCATTCAAGGAATTCATCGAGACCCGCGGTCTGAAAGCGGGCGACCAGATCGTCTATTACGGCTGCCCGGGGACCTGCACTCCCTTTGTTGAACTCCTGGGGTACGCTATACGCGGACTTGACCTGCAGCAGGTGTTCGTGCCATTTATTGATGAAAAAAAGGCAAAGAAAATGCAGCTGGTCGAGGACATCGGGATGCAGGCTGCAGGCGGTGTCACTATCCAGGATCCGTCTGTAGTGGTGGTTATGGGCGGACTCTCAATGCCGAATGTTCCGGTGTCTGCAGGGCAGGTACGGGAGGTCATATCCCCGCACCAGAACGCAGCCCGTATCGGTGTCTGTTTCATGAATATGTTCGATAAAGCCGGCTGGAATAAAGAGATCGAATTTGACCTGCTCATCGATGCTGCGATTAACCCGGTCGAGGTCTGGAAATAACCAGGACTGAACAATGGACGGTAAAAGATAACCGTATGGTATCCCTTTACCGTTCTGATTAAAAGAAGGCCCTTCAGGGCCTTTACCCGTTATAATTATCCCTTGTCCGGGAACGCATCCGGCGAGGTGAAGATTTTAAATCCCTCCATATTCCCCGCAGGGTTATGCATATCCGTCGATATGGTGGTGCTGACGTGCACCGGGTGAATGGCGCATTCCCTTATCAAGTGAATCTGCTGTTTTCCTGATCTGCGAGGCAATATCGGGATCGACGAGATCGGACGGGATCTTCTGCAGTTCTGAAAGTAAAAGATTTGTAAGCTGGACCGCGGAAAGCGGGGGCATACGGAGAAATACCGTCTCTCCATTGTATTTGACCATGTCCATCTCTATAAACCACAACTCACCTTCTCCTTTCCTGAAGGCTGAAATATCGGCAGTTTTCCAGTCATCACCAGTATGGCGGAACGAGAGAATGAATGCTGATTTCAACTGATGGCCATACAGCGAGGTGATATGCTGCAGGATACGGATTGCAGGTTTTACCTCCTCGGCACCATCGATCTTTCCTGAAAGATCGTCGAAAAATTCTTTTGAAAGTATTTTTGACGATTCAGCAATAAGCCGTGCAGACGGTTTTCCCACGAGCACGCACAGGCTCATCATCAGGCGTTCGTACGTATCACGTGTAATAGGCATGTTCAGCTGGCTGGACATTACCCTGTGGATCTGATCAGCAATTTCAGGGTTTTCTGCAAGTACTTCAGAAAATTCAAAGAGATCATTTCTGATAAGGTCGGCAGCGTCAAGAAAAATTTCGCCTTTATTTTCAGGAGATGATTCCCCGTCAACAGGTGAAATATCCGACGTCCCGGGTTTAATTTCCGGCTCATACGGCTCTGTTTCTTCCATGCGTCATACCTGTTGACAGCTACATAAACGGGAAGAATGATAATGAATTGTATTTTAATCCGGATTATACATCCGAAAAACTGGTGTAAAATAAAGGATTTAAAAAATTTATGGTTTTATATATGGGTTTCTGAGTGCCTTTCCCACACCGAAGGTGGCACGTGCCTCGACGGTCTTCTGGTTCTTGCCAATCTTTTCGTTTGCAAGCTTGCTGACGAGCTCAAGCCCGGGCTTTACCTGCTCGATCGGCTTGGTCTCGAAGCATCCTGCTGCGATTGCCTTTGTCCAGATGTCGTCCCCGTTCTTTGACCTGACAAATACCGTGCTCCATCCGTCAGGGCTTCCAACGGATCCGGTGGAGACATCGGCCAGGTTTGCAACATAGTCAAGACAGACATGGCATGCCGGCTGCTCGTACTTGTGGGTAACCTTGAGTGGCAGCTGGACGACCTGTCCGCGCTCTCCAAAGACCCAGAACTTGCCCTTTCCGATCTCCATCTTCTTGACTGATTCCATCTTCATGGCTGCGTGGTCTTCGACCAGCTGCTTGACACTCTGGTACGGGAAGTTCTCCATGCAGAAGATACCGATGGCAAGCTTGATCTTGTCATCAACATCTCTCCACCCGAACGGGTAGAGCTGCCCCTTCCTGACCGCCTGCATCTGGCAGGGTGTCCCGACGATACCGATCTTGTCGAGCCCGTAGCTCCTGGTTGCTTCCTTGATTAAGGATACATTCGGGCTGATATTATACCGGGTTCCACGTGAGGCCATGAGTTCCCCGACCGTGGTTGCGACGTACGGCTGTGGCCTCCAGGGCTCATCGCCGGGGCCGGAGACGATTGCACCGTCAATAATGCCCTCTTCGAGAGCATATGCAAAGAGTGAGGTAACAATACCGCCATCCTGTGCTTTCTTCAGGATCTCCTTGCTGGTGCTTCGTGCCGATACACATGTCTTGTATTTACCGAGTTCAGTTCCCATTTTTCACACCTCACTTGAGCGCTGCACCAATTGCTTCCATGATGGCCTCAAATTCAGGTACAACATCGAAGTTGAAGAAGCTCCTCGGGCACTGTGCATAACATGCACCGCACTTGATGCACATCTCACGGTTTACGTTGGGCTTCCCGTATTCATGGGTGATTGCACGAACAGGGCAGGCTGCTGCACAGCTTCCACAGCCCATGCAGAGACCCTGGTTGACGACATCGTACATAAGGTCGCATCCGCAGGCCTCTGTTCCGCGTTCTGCAAGCTGCATCAGCGGGGTGAGGAACTTGGTTGCCAGCTCTTTCTGTTCCTTGTTGCCCTTGAGAAGCAGGTACGCCATAACACAGACGTTCCTGATCATCTGGGGACAGGGTGCACATCCGGGGATGTACACGTCAACCTTGATTAGGTCTCCGATTGGTAAGAAAGACTCGTGCTGGGGCTGGTTAGGCTGACCGCCGCGGGAGAACCGGGTAATGTTGCCATAACACGCGCATCCTCCGACTGCGACTACAACCGCTGCCTTTTCACGGGTTTCCTTGATCTCTTCCACTGCTAACTTGTCCTGAATACAAACGGACCCCTCGACAAGTGCTACATCCATCTTTGGGATATGTCTGACATCTGCTAAGGTCAGGCCATAGACCAGGTCAGCGTACCTGTCAAGGATTGTTAATAATCCGCCGTAATTGTCTGCTAAGGACACAAGACAGCCAGTACATCCACTCATGTGTACATGGCCAACTGTAATCTTGTCTGCCACAGGCTTATCCTCCTTTTTAGTAATTTCCGCCTTTTTCGCAACGTCAGCTTTCGCCACTGGCGGTTTCGCCTTCGGCTCCTCGCTGGCGCTCTTCTTTCCGAAGATTCTCGATAGCCATCCCATAATCCACCCCGATTAATTCCAGTACTTTCCGTACTGTTCTGGGTATTGCGTTTGAAACTTCTTCAGTGATCCCCATTTCAAATTCAGGGGCAGTGACGCGCTTAGGCTGACACCCGATAACCGTAATGTCAACGAGGTCTTTCAGGTTCTGTAAAGGCTCGGTCAGGTCCCACGAGTGGGCATCCCGGTAACTTCCGACAGGAAGGTCTTCTACCCGGAATAATGCCAGTTCGCCTGGCTGTGCCCCGAAGTCGGCGATATCTATAATGATAAGCCTCTTTGTGACTTCCGGGTCTATCAGGGTAAAAATAAAATGCGGGCCTCCAAGGCCGGCATCTATGACCTTTACATTGTCGGGAAGTTTGAACTTGGAGAGTTCCTCTGCTACGGCAGGGCCAAACCCATCGTCTGCAAACAGGGGATTTCCGCACCCCGTTATCACGATTTCTGGATACAGCATCGCATACACTTCACTGGATAAGTTTCTGGGCCACTATCCTCTTGTCCTCATCGACCACGATCATGTGGGTTGCACACGAAACGCACGGGTCGTAACCCCTGACAATTACTTCTGCAAGCTGCCATGGTGCACCGGTCAGTGCACGGCTGCATGTCGGGAAGTTCCAGGTGGTTGGCACGAGCATTTCGTAATAGAGGACTCTGCCGTCCTTGACCTTGGCGAGGTGGACATCACAACCACGGGGAGCTTCGTTTGCTGCCCAGCCCATGGAGCCGTCACCCTGCGGGATGTTGTCGGCAAGGACCTTTCCGTTGGGGTTGTATTCATCAAGGCACTTGATGATAGTGTGCAGGCAGTCGGGATATTCCATCTGACGGGCAATCTGCTGTCCGAATGTTCCTTTCTCATCAAAGTTCTTGAATTGCACCATACGGGCGCGCGGCCCTACTTCTACCGGGGCGCCGTCATAGAGCGGAACGCCGGTGCAGGCTTCCATCTGCGGGTTGGCCTTGGTCCCTACCGGGGATGTGCCGCCGACCGGGTAGCTCGGGTCAGCGAGGCTTACCTCTACCTCACCCATGTACCAGTCCCATGGCCTGACGTCGGTCCAGCGCTTCGGGTCCCAGCGGGGGCACTCGTCAAGGTTGGAGCTGCCATAAACGGGGTCAGCTGCCATGTATCCCTGGCTGTGGTACCCGAGTGTCTTCGGGATCGGAACCTGCTTTCCGCCGACATCGGTCCAGTCACGCTTTTGCATGTTCCGGAGAACTGCAATCATGAAGTCCATCTGCTCGTGGGCAAGGACCAGTCCCTCTTTTGCGAGGTCGTACATCTTAGTGACTGCGCGCGGCTGGCAGGCCTTGTACATACCGCCAACACGGGGGTTGCTCGGGTGTACGGCTTCCCCGCCGGCGATCTCACCGATGGTCTGGCCGATCTCACGGAGCCTCTGGATACGCTTTGCAACGCTCCGGACGGGTTCTTCTGGAGTAAACGGATTGATCTTCGTTTCCGTACCCGGGATATAAAGATCCGGCAGGGTCAGGATGTTGTGCAGTGCATGGCTGTGCAGTCTGTTTGCACACTGGAGAATGACACGAAGAAGCTTTGCATCATTCGGGATCTCACAGCGGATCGAACCTTCCATTGATTCGATACCGGCCAGGGTGTGGGCAATAGGACAGATACCACAGACACGTGATGCAATCTTTGGAACCTGGTCCATCGTCTTGCCGATGGCGAGCTTCTCAACTCCCCTTACGGGGGTGATGCTCAGCCAGTCACCACGCTCTATGATGCCCGCATCATCAACCTTTAATACGAGCTTTGAATGTCCCTCATGCCTCGTGGTTGGGGAAATCTCTACAACTTTCGACAATATTATCGCCTCATTTTATTGAGTTGTTCAAATATCGGTACCGGTGTAAATCCACACATATCTCTTCTTTCGAAGATGTTTGACCGTACTAAGTACGTTCAGGATAGTTTAACAATCTCCTATTATATATCTGCTTTGCAATAATTCTCGCCCGTTCTGACGCCTGTTGTAAATACGAAATGATTATATGGCAATACTGGATTTGCAGGATTAGGGGAATTGAATTTATATTAGAAGGTGACTTCCGGGTGACAGGGAGACCTGTAAGTTGAAAAAAGTATCAGGGATGAATATATCCAGAGAATGAAAAACCGGCTCCGATCCTAAAAAAAAGAGTGTTTAATCCGGGGGCGGTCCTGCTGCCCTCCCTGTCAGTTGTCTTTAAGCATTTTCGCCGTTTAACTCGACATATAGCTCTGCCATTGTCGCCAGCCGTTCTGCATATGCATCATGCTGGTGGATGCTCTCCTCGTTTGTCTGTTTTATAATGATCAGAGAATCACCTGGCAGATCACTGAATTCGGTAAGCACTTTCTTGGCAACTTCCCGTACACAGTCCTCAACAAAACGTGGATTTTTATGCGCTCCAAGGACCACGTAACTTTCGTCGCCCCTCTTAAGGAGTTCATAAATTGATGCACTCATCGATTCCTTCAGGATCCTGATGATTTTTTCCAGTTTCACGTGCTGGTCATCGTCTATTTCGATGCAGAGAAAACCGCGGCCCCTCTGGTTGTGAGTTGCCATCGGGACTTCATCAAGGAAATTCTCAATTATTGCATCTTCGACGCCGAGGTCCTGAAGGACATACACTGCCCGTTCCTTCATGATATTCTGTGCGCAGGGACAGGCAGTCATTCCCGTTACTTCGGCACCGATGCTCTTACGAACGATCGGGTCCCGGAATGTCCTCTGCGCCACGGCACGGGCATGCACTTTTACGACTTCGTGGCAGCTGGTATGCGAGACGGGAGTCTCGCGCTTTACCATGAACTGGCTCTTCATCAGGACTTCTGTACGGTCGGCATATTCATGCCGGTCGAGCAGTTTTCGTGCGACCACGCTGCAGAGGTCTTCTATCTCCTTTACATCGCCGTCGATAGCCTGCTGAAGTACCTCGTCAATGACCTCAAAGTTCCTGGAGAGATTGGCTCCCTTCAGGCTTCCCGGGAGGTCAACAAACACATCAAAATTTGATATGAATATAACAGGTCTCTTGTCAGGCCTGGATACTTCGACAAGTTTCTTTACGTTCTTTACCCCGACACGCGTCAGGTTGATGCGGATATCGGGAGTCGTGGACTGGACATCCGGTAGTTCTCGCCCAAATTTCGGACCTATTGTGTTGTGAATATGTCATCGCTCCCAAGCGGTGGTTCCCTCAGATGTGTGATTTTAATCTTGTTATAAAATATTTAAGTGCTCTGTTGTCGATATCTGATGGATTAGTATATGCTTAAAAAATATTATGAGTCGGATGCCGACATTTCCGTCCTTGACGGCAAAAAGATCGCGGTCATCGGATATGGCTCCCAGGGTAGGGGCCAGGCGCTCAACCTGCGCGACAGCGGACTTGATGTAATCATCGGGCTTCGGCCCGGAAAAAGCTGGAAGGCAGCGAGCGAGGACGGATTCAAGGTGTATCCTGTCTCCGAGGCAGTGAAGCTTGCGCAGATAATCCAGGTTCTTCTCCCTGACGAGATGCAGGCAGGCGTGTACCGGGCAGAGATCATGCCCCACATGTCGGATGACAAGTGCATGATGTTCTCTCACGGGTTCAATATCCATTACGGGCAGATTGTCCCCCCGCCAACCGTCGATGTATTCATGGTCGCACCAAAAGGTCCGGGTTACATGGTCCGGCGGCAGTACGAGGAAGGGAAAGGGGTTCCGGCCCTGATTGCCGTTCACCAGGACGCCTCAGGAAATGCCCGCGCGCTTGCGCTTGCATATGCGAAGGGTATCGGGGCAACGCGGGCAGTGGTGCTTGAGACGACCTTCCGCGAGGAGACAGAGACTGATCTCTTCGGCGAGCAGGCTGTTCTCTGCGGCGGAACAACGTCACTTATCAAGGCAGGATTTGAAACACTCGTCGATGCCGGGTATGAGCCTGAAATGGCATACCTCGAAATCCTTCACGAACTCAAGCTCATCGTCGACCTCATCTACGAGGGTGGCTTCACCAACATGCGGAGTTCCATCAGCAACACGGCGCAGTACGGGGACCTCACCCGGGGACCGCGTGTCATCGGACCTGAAGTGTACGTCGCAATGCAGGAAATACTCGCAGAAATCCAGAGCGGGGAGTTTGCACGGGAGTGGATGCTTGAAAATATGGTCAACCGGCCGGTTTTCAACGCACTGACAAAAGCGGATGAAGAACACCTGATCGAGGAAGTCGGAAGGGAAGTCCGCGGCATGATGCCCCAGTTCAGGAGAAATTAATTTTTTCCGGGCCGGGTGCCACAAGCCCTCAACATGAGCATGAACTATGCCTTACAGGGCGGGGGGGCTTCTTCCCACATCTTTTTTAATGGCAGTCAGAATGCCTGATGGCTGTATCAGCCGTATTCAATGGATATTATCTCAGTATTCAGGTGCGCATTCTGGAACATGGTCCATCCGGAGATCATCGCCCGGGTGAACCCCGTGTTTATAGTGTTCCAGGGTCACACCTGCGGTTACTCATGTGATAGAAATGCAGGGTGCAGGTACACCTGTTCCCTCCCGCTGTGGCGGTCGGTGACCAGATGCCGGCGGGCTTTTTTTTTTAATCATTCGTGATATGATCCTGGTTTGTTTATTGAACCACGGCAGTAACGGATGGAAAAAACGTGTAATATGTGGAATGTGTTTTCAACAGTCTTCCAAACGCAGCGAAGAGGGAAAAAGGGAGTTTTCCGGTATTATTCAATCCGCATAATTTTTGAGAGTGAAGAAAGCGCCTGGCTGATGGCCCCCTGTTCGAGCACAAGCGACTGCGTTCCTGCGGTGATCGAGAGCGTATCGCCGCCGGCCTCCCCGATAATCGTGCACGGGAGATCCCCGATCTCTGCCCTTTCGCGGAAGGCGATGAGGAACCTT
The DNA here is from genome assembly GCA_002503825.1 of Methanoregulaceae archaeon UBA467. Classification (GTDB taxonomy): domain Archaea; phylum Halobacteriota; class Methanomicrobia; order Methanomicrobiales; family Methanospirillaceae; genus UBA467. Next base: position 247,675 of record DASP01000005.1, on the reverse strand, counting down.
CCTGCGGTCTCGGAGAAGAGCATGGTAAAGAGGTCCCCCCCGAGGGTTACCCGTGCGCGGGGTGAGAGCGTGACAAGTGCTGCAAGCAGGCCCCCCTGTGACAGGTCGGTCACCGCGACACCGTCCGAGCTCCTGACGAGTTCACGGATACGTGTCACCAGCCCCGGGTCTGCGGTGACGGGAGCACTCCCCCCGCAACCGGTGACCGCATCAAGAACAGAGCCCCCGAAGTGTTCACCTGTCTCTCCTGCAAGTGCAAGCCCCCACCCCGGTGCAGGGACCGGGAGGTGCAGTACCGGACACTTTCCGACCATCCCGATCGAGGGGGTAGGTTTTATCTGTGTGTTCATCTCGTCGCTCTCGTTGTAGAGCGACACATTTCCTCCCACCACCGGGATATTCATCTTTCGTGCCATGTCCCCCATGCCGCGGATACACTGCTCCAGCTGCCAGTATATGTCGGGGTGAACCGGGCTTGCAAAATTAAGGCAGTTTACTATGCAGATTGGCTCAGCCCCCGTGCAGGCAAGGTTTGCAGCATTTTCGATTATCGCATTTGCCGTACCCGCATAGGGGGAGAGGAATATATGCCGCGGGTTACAGCCGCAGGATGAGGCAAGACCCTGATCCCCGATCCGGAGAAGAGACGCGTCACCGCCGAGCGAGACGGTCCTGACCTGGACATCATGGTCGTATTGTTCGATAATCCAGGACTTGGAGGCAACTTCCGGGTGTGAGAGCACCTTCAGTGCAAGCTCTTTGATATCAGCCTGTGGCCTGACAAATTCTTTTTCTGCATTATACGGTGCCGTTTTCCATTCACAGAGGGGGGCCTCAGTGCACAGGAGGTCAATCGGGATATCAGCGACCGTTTTCCCGTGGAATCTGACAATATAGCGGGGGTCTTCGATGACTTCGCCGATATCACTCCATTTCAGGTCGTATTTTTCTGCAATTGTACCCATCAGTGCGACATCGCCCGGGTCGACCTCGACCAGCATCCGTTCCTGCGATTCGGCGAGCATGATCTCCACCGGGTGCATCCCCTGCTCGCGCTGGTGTACACGGTCGGCATGGATAAGGCCTCCGAAGGTGCTGCACATCTCGCTTGATGCACCTGCGAGGCCAGCCGCCCCGAGGTCACGGCATGCCCTGACTTTTCCTGTTTCTGCCATCTCGAGAATTGCGTCGATGAGGAGTTTTTCGGTAAAAGGATCGCCGATCTGGACACTCGGGCGGTCAGACGCCTCGGAGTCCTCGGAGAGGTCACGTGACGCAAACGAGGCCCCGCCAAGCCCGTCCCTTCCCGTGGATGCGCCGATCAGGACCAGCCGGTTGCCCGGCTTCTTGACGCGGGCCGTGATGAACCGGTCGGCCCTGACAAGCCCTATACATACCACGTTGACCAGCGGATTTCCATTATAGCCCTCGTCAAATACGAGATCTCCCCTGACAACCGGCACCCCGATGCAATTCCCGTATCCGCCGATACCGCCGATGACATGCTCGAGGAGATAACGGTTCTTCTCCTTTGCAAGCGGGCCGAAGTACAGCGGATCCATCAGGGCGATGGGCCGGGCACCCATCGAGAGCACATCACGCACAATCCCGCCCACCCCTGTCGCAGCACCATCGTGAGGGTCCACGTAACTCGGGTGGTTGTGGCTTTCCATGCTCACGGCAAGCGCCCACTCATCACTGAAGCGCACTATCGCGGCATCATCTCCCGGCCCCAGCAGGACGTCGGGACCGGTAGTGGGGAGTGTTCTTAGGAGATTTTTCGTGGACCGGTACGAGCAGTGCTCGCTCCAGAGGTTCTCAAAACAGGCTGATTCGACATCCGTGGGCTCTCTCCCGAGAGAACTTCGTATGATGGCCAGGTCTTCGGCGGATACCATGCACACATTTACTCCCGCATCCCCCTAAAAACCATCTGGCAACAATGGCGGGTGCCACCTTTTTACCCATTCACCCCTCATATATATACATGGCTGAACCGTACGAAACACTCCTGAAGAAGGCGTATGCCAACGTGACCGAGCCGAGCGAATCGGTGGAGCGGTTCACCGTTCCGGAGGCGAAAGCATATATCGAAGGCAAGACGACCGTTCTCGAAAATTTTGCCGAGATTGCCGACGTGGTGCGCAGGGAACAGGACCACCTGATGAAGTTTCTCCTCGGTGAACTGGGAACGGCAGGGAAAATTGACGGGAACAGGGCAATATTCAACGGAAAATTTGAACCCTCCCTGATAAACAACCTGATTAAAAATTACGTGGATGATTATGTGATCTGCTCGGAATGCGGCAAACCCGACACACGACTGGTAAAGGACGACCGGGTCCTCCTGCTCAGGTGCGATGCCTGCGGGGGTCACCGGCCGGTCCGGAAACGTAAAGCACGCAGCGAACAGGCGTCACAGGAGATCCAGGAAGGGGCAGTCATGGATGTTGAGATCCAGTCTGTCAGCAAGCGGGGAGACGGCGTGGTCAGGATGGGCCGCTATATCATGTATGTTGCCAATTCCAAACCAGGACAGCAGATAAAGATACGTGTTGCCCGGATTTCAGGATCGATAATATTTACTGAAAGGGCATGAGCCATATTGCCGGCAACCGGGAATGTCATGGGAACCGCCATGACTACTCCTTACATTTTTACAAATAAAACAGGCGGGGATGGTCATTCCCCTGGTTTTTTCAGGATTTTTGAGCGTCTATATTGTCGAGGAGTGTATTGCAATGCCCGGAAAGGCGTTTGCATGCATCGGTGATAACCACGAGAGGGTCTTTGTTGCCATTTGTGGTGACAAGCAGCTCGGGGTCTGAGAACTGGAACTCTATCCTGTATTTTCCAACGTCAACGTCAGGATCGTTGAGTATCTCCGCAGTCAGTGCACTCATGAAGGTGTGCCCCTCACCCAGAATGACCATCTTTACCTTGTCCTTCTCAAGCTCGAGTATTTTTATATTCATTCCAGTATGAGTGGGCTGTGAAAAACTATATAGATATTTATGCCGCCAGTCACACCCACCCCGATCAGGTGGGTATCAGACATCGGTGTAACAGAATGTTTCCCCGTCCCTGCCGGTGTGGGGAAGGTCCCACGGAATCATATGACTCAGGTGTACACACCTGAATTCACCGGCCCCGAGTTCGCCGGCCAGCCTGATGGCATCGCTGTAATTCATGTGTTTCGCGATGGAATAGTGCGGGGGGACAATCGCATCTATGAAGAGGAGATCTGACCCGTGCAGGTGCCCGAGGCTTTTTCGCGGGATATCTGCACATGTATCCGAGGTGTAGCCGATCCTGAGTCCCCCCGCAGAGACCACGACCCCGCAGGTGCAGACCGGCGGGTGGTTCACCTCGACAAGAGTGAATTCCAGCCCGAACAGGTCAAAAGGCGTATATGGTGTGATTGCATGACTCACGTGAGGGAGAAATTTAAAGATCTCATCGCAGTAGCGGAGCACGGGAGGTGCCGCGTAGACCTCCGGCACTTTTTGTACACGGTAAAATTCGCCGAACCCCATGAAATGGTCATAATGGCCGTGCGTCCAGATCACTGCATCGATATGGGGGGAGTTATGCGCGAGCAGCTGCTGCCGCAGGTCGGGAGTCGAGTCGATAAGGATGTGCCGGCCCTGGTGCTCGATGAGGAGCGACGTGCGAAGCCTCTGTATCCCTGTCGAACGGGCATGGAGACACTGTGGACAGTCGCAACCGATCTTAGGGGTCCCGACTGCATCACCGGATCCGAGCAGTGTCAGTTTCATCCTATAACCAGTTCAGGTGGCGGATGGAGTTCCTGTTATTGACGGCTACTATCCCCTTTTCAATATCCTGCCCGAGGATATGGTCGCGGTTGTCCATCAATGCGGCAAGTATCGCTTCTTTTACCATTATACGCAGGTCAGCACCGGTAAATCCCTCTGTCCGTGCGGCGAGGTGACGGTAATCGCAGTCACAATTCAGGGATGAAGTGACATTTTTCAGGATTTCGAACCTCATCTCCTCGGTGGGAAGGCCGAATTCGACCACTTCATCAAACCGCCTCCACGCGGCTTCGTCAAGGAGCTGTGGATGATTGGTCGCACCGATAAGGAGGACGCCGTTTTTAACAAGGTTGACCTGGTCGATATTTTTGAGGAGAGAATTGACGGCACGTTTCATCGCACCATGGTCATCGGTCACCCTGCTTTTTGCGACAAAATCAAATTCATCGATAAAGAGAATGCATGGAGCAAGTTTTTTAGCAAAATCAAATATTCTGTCGATATTTTTCGAGGTCTCACCCAGGTACTGGGACGTTATCATCGAGAGCCGGACTTCCACGATCGGGAGGTGCATCTCGTGGGACAATGCCAGTGCAAGCGAGGTCTTTCCAGTTCCGGGCGGGCCTACAAAGAGCATTTTTCCGACTTCCTGTATGCGGTGCCTGAACAGGAGGTCCCGGTGGAGCCGGGCGATCTGGATCTTGCTGATCACATCTTTTTGCTCGTTGGTGCATACCATGTCCTCGATTCGTTGTTCAATCTCCTCGGGGGCATTGATGATCACAAGGTCCATTGCAATACGGAGCTTTTCGTCCTGCCCGATAATTCTTGAGACCTTTGTATCAAGATAGACCTTTGTATCTTCAAACGGCGGGTTTTTCGCCCGGACCGAGAGGTAAGATATACCTGTTGGATCATGGTTCTCAAAATAGTAGGCAAGTGCAGGGTTTTTTTCGACGAGCCCTTCTCCACCCTTCTTGATAAACCAGCGGGCTGCCGGTTCCAGTGCAGTGATGTGTATACGCTGGCCGAACTCTTCGCATGAGACGACCGGGTTTGACTGGAGTTTCTGGCAGGCGTCCCCGATGCCGAGGGATTTACGTACCATCCCCTCACTGACATAGAGCGGCCGCCTGACCTCGCTTGTCCCGTTCACCCCGAAAAGTTCCCTGCACTCGGGTGTAAGGTCGTTTGCATCAAGATTCTGGTTCTGGTTGAAAATTTCTGCAGTAAGCAACATTTCCAGAAGTTTTAGTATATCGTCCTCTCCCGACATGACTGTAACCTTAATTATTGATATCCGGTCTGCATAAGAGTATCTCATGCAGTGGTGATAGTGCAGCCGTCTTCCTGTACAATGAGCGTGTGCTCTGCCTGTGAGACCAGTGAACCCGGAATATCAGCCAGAACCGGGTACCCGTGGAGGATCCCTGCCCTGAGAAGCGTGGTTATGGGAATATCCAGTTTATCTCCGGGCAGCCAGCGCCGGGAGAACGGCATGCCGTGGCGGTCACGAACGGATTCGACGATGCGCCTGGCAGTTGCAAGCCGGACCGGTTTGATCGAGATCTGCTGGAAAATTTCGGTCCTGGGCTTCTCGCTCACCCTTCCGGATCCTGTACTTGCGAAAGGCTCTATCGCAAACGCCATCCCCTCTTCGAGGACTGCGCCCCCGGAAATTCCAATATTCGGAACATTCGGCGGCGTGTGGATAGCATAACGGCCGAGGCCGTGACCGGTGAGATTCCCGATCGGTTTAAATCCCCGCGATTCAATCTCTTTCTGGATTGCGGCCCCGAGCTCGCCGGTGGTAACGCCCGGGCGCACTTCGCGAATGGCACTGTTCAGCGCCTCCCGGGATGCCTCGACAAGAAGCGCATTATCACCGAGATCGATGGTGATTGCAGTATCTGCAATATACCCGTCAAGGTGGACGCCGAGGTCGAGCTTCACCAGGTCTCCCCTGCAGAATACACGGTCATCGCAAAACGATGCGGTATCGTGCGCTGCGTCCTCGTTTAAGGAAACATTCAGGGGAAATGCAAGGCCTGCATCCCTGCTCTTCACGAGGTCCTCAATGAATTCGACTACTTCAAGGAATGAAGCCCCGACCCTGATTTCACGGGCTCCTGCAGCCCGTACTTCCGATGCAATTTTTCCTGCCTCACAATACAGATCGAATATCTCGTCTTTCATCCCCATCCCTATATGATGAGCTCTTCTTCGTAATGAGTGAGGCACCCGAAACCGTTCCCGGTCACCACACCCGTATTCTCAAGCCGGACCCCGCCGATCCCGGGGAGATAAAGCCCGGGTTCGTTCGTGATGACATTACCCTCCGCAAGTATGCCGCCCCCGGGACCAAGCGACGGGAGTTCATGCACCTCAAGGCCCACCCCGTGCCCGAGGTTGTGGATGAAGCCCTCTTTATTGCAGGGATATCCACGTTCGTTAAAATACCTGACCACCGAGTGGTGGAGTTCATCACCGGTAATACCCGGCCGGATCATTCCTGCTGCATATGCCTGCGCATCTTTCACGGTTTTGTACATATCCATGATCTCGGGGGTTGCCTCGCCTTTCAGGACGGTACGGGTCATATCAGAAAAATAGCCTGATTCAATGCTCTTTGGAAACACATCTATGACAATGGGCTCATTTGCAGAAAGCGGACCCTCACCCCTGATATGCGGGTATGCGGTATCGCGTCCGCAGGAGACGATAGTATCCTGTGAATGACAGCCGTGAGCCATAAAGATCCGTTCCATGGACGTCCTGATGAATTCTGAAGTGAGAGGGACGGTCCCCCGGTAGAGAATTCCGGATTTTATTTTTGATCGCCTGATAAGGTTGACTGCATGCTCCATCGCCCTGTCAGTCACTCCCTGGACAGACGTGATCAATGAGATCTCGTCAGCGGTCTTCACGGCTCTCATGCTCTCAATTGTACCCCTGTCCGGGATAACCCGTGCAAAGGCCTGCAGTTCGTGTGCAAGAAGAAACGGAAAATCCGAAGGGACGAGCAACGTTGTGCCTGCCTGCCCTGCAATCATCCGGGCGGTGGCCTTCCACCGGTCGGGTTCATCGGCTAAAATCTCAAAAAGCCCTGCGTCTGCCCGTGTCATGACCCTGGCTGAAGACTCCCGCAATGCCCGCTCGGCCTCCATCTGCGATACGATGATGGTTGCAGTTTCCCCGGCTTTTTTAAAGAATACTACCGGGTCGGTTGTGGTAAAGCGGGTAAGGTAGCGGGTGTTCGCATTTTCAGATGAACCAAAGACCACAAATCCGGTCGCATCCTGCTCGCTCATCGCCTGATCAAGCGCATACATTACGCATCAGTTTAGAGGCAATACCACAAGTACTTTTATCATGAAGACGAGGTATGAATAATGGACGACGCGACCAGACAGCGTTTCAAATGGAAATTTTACAGGCTCGTGGTTCTGCTGAATATTATCATCCTCCTTATCGCCGTGGGCGTTATAGCACTCTTCAAGGCGCCGGCAGGCTATCAGATTCCGGTTGCGGTGGGTCTCTTTGCATGTGCCGGAGCGATTTCACTCTACTTCCGCCGGAACTACCACGTCACAAAGGCATGGCTCGACGAAAACGCATAATAAAGACAGAAAAAATAAAACAGGTTCTCTTTCCATGCTGGAAAAAGTCAGGGACGAAATTGAACTGATGCAGCGGCATATCCAGGTCGTGCGGGCCGTTGTGGGTCATCAGCCAATCGGGATAATGAAGCTCTCTGAACAGCTGGACCTGCCGTTTCACCGTATACGGTATTCGCTGCGGGTCCTGGAGCAGCTCGGGTATATCCAGGCATCACCCACCGGGGCGGTCGCTACGAAAAGGGCCGAGGAAATGCTCCTCAACCTTGACGGGGAGCTTGATGCTATGATAGATCTCCTGCGATCGATGAAGAAGAACGAGTGAAAAAAACCCGTATTCTCATTTTTCCGTGCCGGATCCAACGGTTCTCCGGGTGACAAACGGTATCTTTAAAACCACTTACAAATAATCTATACTGGCACATCAGGCGTGCCGCCATAACTCAGTTGGTAGAGTGGCTGGCTGTTAACCAGCATGTCACAGGTTCGAGTCCTGTTGGCGGCGCTTCACCGGGCCCGTAGCTTAGTCCGGTTAGAGCGCCCGGCTCATAACCGGGCGGTCATGCGTTCGAATCGCATCGGGCCCACTGGTCTCTCGTTTTTAAAAATCAAAAGATTTCTATGTGCCAACACCAATAGCACATTTCATGAAATGCCCTGTGTGCGGGGATGATTGCGTTTTAGAAGCCCGTGAAATCATCAGTCACCTTCCCACCATTTTTTCACGCTGTCCTGACTGCAGGTACCACGTGGTCGATAAAAATTCCCCGCCCACGGACCCTGAAATTAAAGAGCCCTGCACATGTGGCAAACGGTTTATTGACGATGTATTCGTCCATATTTATTGCATCATGAAGGATGAGGGCCTGCTTTCAGGGCGGGAACCGCTCACTGCGGTGGGCATGCCCCTCGTCCATCCCGGGTTCTTCATGAAGGTTCCCCCATTTCTGCCCGGCGATTCACTGGTACTGCTCTGCCGCAGTGTCGATAAAAAAACCGCGGAACGTATAATCAAAGAGGTCTCCGAGGTCAGGGCAGTCATAAAGACTGGTGATTTCACCCCGGGAATTTCCGATACGGGACTGGAAGAAGTGCCAAAGACCTATGAGCTGATGGCCGGTTGCGATATCAGGGCAAATGTCTTTGTCACCCACAGCGGCCCGCTTGTCCTCTACAAACAGCAGTCCACGATGCATATCGAGTTTCCGCGGGCATTCAACCCGAAAATTGACGCAGTTGAAAAGAATATCAGGATGACTTCTCCTGAACTGTTCATCGACGCATGTTGCGGAACCGGAACGCTGGGCCTCACCGCAGGGAGGATGGGGGTGCCCAGGATTATCATGAATGATGCGTGGTATGCAGCCGCTTTCTTTGCAGCGTATAATATTAAAGTCAACAGGGAATTTTTCAACGTGGAATCTGTCACAATTCTCGAGGACTACCGGCAGATGCAGGCGCATCCCGTCGGAACAGTACCACGAAAAATCTGTGAAACAGCAGGCGGACAGATGATCGAGGTATACCAGGGAGATTTCCTTGAGTTATACGGGGTGTTGCCGGGCAAAATCTCCACGCTTTCGGTCATAGATCTTTTCGAAAAAAAAGACATGGCAAAAGTTCTTTCGATGATGGAGCAGTGGCGCAGGCGGGTCCCCGGCGAGGTATTTATCCCCTAGTTCATCCATATATAATGGGGACTAGCCCGGGTGGTTCGGCGTCACCTGTTACCCGAAACCGTCGGTATGCGGGAGGCGAAGTTTGAGGAAGGCTGCAACGGTCTGCGGGAAACTGTTGTATCCTGACGTTGAAACCTCGTCCTGTGAGGTCGGTGGACAGGGATCAAAGCCCCGGAGGGGGTAGCGACCTGTTGTCGCGGAGACCGGTTGAGGCCCGGAAGGGAGCAGACTTACCGTGAACATTCGGCGCCCACAGGGGAGCGGGGCGGAGGAAGGGTCCTTCGGCAAACGCAGGAACGTACAGTCGACCGAGAACGTGTCCCTATTTCAGGACATGCCATGGCTAAAGTCTCTATTATTGGTGCGACAGGGAACGTGGGGACATTTTCAGCCCATACAATCTCGGAAATCCCTCATGTCAGCGAAATTCTCCTTTACGGTCGTAAAGGGAGAGAGGACCTGCTCAATGGCATTAAACAGGACCTGAATGATTCTTTTGCAGCCTGCGGAAACCAGCTGCACCTTACCTGGACAACCGATATTGAGGATATCCGTGGTTCTGACGTCATCGTCTGCACTGCGGGACTTCCAAGGCGGCCCGGCCAGTCACGGCTCGACCTCGCCCTCGGGAATGCCCGTATTGTCGCTCAGACTGCAGAAGATGTCGGAAGGATAGCGCCGGATTCCGTAATCCTGATGGTAACAAACCCGGTCGACGTGATGACCTCCGTGGCCATGAAATATTCGGGAATGGAAGCCCAGCAGGTATTCGGGCTCGGTACACATCTCGATTCGATGAGACTCAAATCGTTGATTGCAAGTTATTTCAAGGTACACGTAAGCGAAGTGCATACCCGTATCATCGGGGAACACGGGGATTCAATGGTGCCGCTCTGGTCAGCGACCACAATCGGAGGCATCCAGATCAGTAATCTTCCTGCATTTTCAAGACTCCCTGTACAGGAAATGTTCGAAGCGGTCCGTTCGAGCGGTGAGACCATAATAAAAAACAAGGGATCGACGGTATACGGTCCCGGCGAAGCGATAGCAACCCTGGTCCGGACGGTGCTCGCAAATGAAAACAGGATTCTTACCGTTTCCAGCTTCATCAGGAGCGAGGTTCATGATATCGGAAACGTGTGTATCGGCGTTCCGGCACGCATCAACAGAAGCGGGGTTTTCCCGGTTCCAATCAAGATCGATGAAGAGGAAGTCGTGCAGTTCAGGAATTCAGTGGAAAAAATCCGCGAAAATACCGAAAGAGTTCTCGCTCTCCTGGAATGCTCTTAAATTGGGTCTTTTTCAGTGACAGGGACGGATCCGTCCTGTCAGGTTAAAAAAAATATCCGGGCCTGACCTTCACATAAGGGTCAGTTCAACGATTTCAGCCCGCTCGACACCTTCAATATCGTTGATTTCTTTCTCGACAGCATCGCTCTCGCCGCCGGAATCATTGACCACAACCGCGATCTTGAGTGCCTTTAATCCAAACCCGATGGGTTCTTCCTGCATATCATTTAAGCCTTTTACCCGCTTCCTGATCTCTTCTTTCAGTGTACCGAGATCGACTTCCGGCGATTCGGGCATTACCTTGAGAATAAGCGCAACACTTCCCATGATTTATGGGCCTCCGAATCCACATTTGGGGCAGGTGTAGGGGATACTCTGTTCTCTGCACCGGTAGCATCTCTGGATGTGGTACTGGCAGGCCGGGCAGCCGAATTCTGTTGCTCCTTCTTCTGCGAGCGGAGCATTGCACGATGTACATTTCTTGTTTGACATGATTAACTCCTCAACCGATTCCTTATATAGTCTGTCTGTAAGCATTTAAAGGCTGATGGTAGTACCGGTGACGTCGTGACCGGTAAGGGCCAGGCGTACCCGCTGCAGATGCCTGCCGTTGATAATCCGTGTCGGTACTGCATGCCGAAGGACATACGGGATCAGGCAGGGATCGACATCACCGCTCGTGACAGGTTCCATTACCGTTTCTCTGAGGACTCCCCCGGAATAGATCCCGTCCACTGATTTCAGGATGATCAGTTCGTAATGCATGACATCTGCCACCCACGCGGCGATTGTATCAGAAGTGACATCCCAGCTGTGCGGAAGCGGGTCGTGGATACGCAGACAGGTATACGGCAGAAAGATAACCGGGCCATCGGGGACGTCCATCTCCTGCTGCACCGGAATGCCGAACGAGCTGATATACCACCCGAACTGTTCCATCGCCGCGACGGCCATCCAGTGCGCCGGTTCTCCGCTTATACCGCACCGCCGGATGGCATCGGCAAATGTGCCCCCGCCCGGGACGATGAGGAGGGGCTGGTCCAGTTCACGAAACAGGGCTGCCAGCTCACCCGCCCGGTCAAAGAGACTCCCGCCAATTTTGACAACCTGTGGCACTGTCATCATCTGATGTATTTCACCAGATTAATAAAATACACATGAGAACTCTTCTGGATGTACCGCACCATATCCCTCATTTTCATTCTTTTCATTCTCGTTCCTGCAGGAGCGGTGATGATCGTGGAGTTCTGCCCTGATCCCTACCTGTACGGAGACGAGGATGAATACCTGGTCCTTGAGGGAAACGGTTTTCTCGACGGAATTAAGGTGAGTGACGGGGAAGGTGGTTTCCGGTTCCCGGAATTTTCACGGATCTCTGGAAAACTGGTGGTCGCCCGAAACGGGATGGCATATGCGGAAGTCCATGGAACGGCCCCTGATTATGAGATATTTGATTCATCTCCCGGGATCCCGGATGTCATCCGGAGCGGGAACATGCAGTTGTCAAATACAGGAGATGAACTGCTTCTCTATAACGGCCCGGACCTCCGGCAAAAGATCAGCTGGCCCGGGGAAGTCTCCTGCAGGCAGGGGCAGGTACATTTCCTTGAAAACGGTGTATGGGACCCGCGGGTGCTGATGATAGGGCAGACGCGAATCAGCCCGGCATTGTTTGAAGATGTAAGCGGGACTGCATTTGTTGCCCCCGACTCGTCATTCACTGCGTTTAAAGAGATCACCGGATCGGCCCGCGAGGAGATCTTAGTGAATGTCTACGAGTTTTCCAGCCCTGCAATGGCCGAAGAACTGATAAAGGCGGAAGAACGGGGTGTCCGGGTGACAGTCCTCCTTGAAGGAGGGCCGGTCGGGGGTATCAGCAGCGGGGAGCGATCGGTTGTGTTCATGATGAACAGAAGCGGAATCCCGGTGTACCAGATGGTAAACAGCGGGAGCGCTCACGCACCATACCGCTACAACCACGCCAAGTACATGGTAATTGATCATCGTGCCCTCTTCCTGACAAGTGAAAATTTCAAGACACACGGGTTCCCGCCGGAGGGACAGTCAGGCAACCGCGGGTACGGGGTCATCCTTTATGACCCGGCACTTGCTGCTTATTTCCATTCGATCTATGAACAGGACATCGGCGGCAACTGGATCGTCCCGCTTGCAGGTAAGGAGGGAGAACTGGAAGAGCCAGAAAAAGGGGTATATGATGTTGAATTTGAAGCATTCAGCTTCGAAGGGGCGCGGGTCACCCCGGTTATCTCACCTGATACGAGCAGTTTAATCTGCGATCTCATCCGGGGCGCTCAGGAGTCAATTGATATCGAGCAGGCGTATATTAAAAAATCAGGAGAAAATGATCAGAACCCGTTCCTGTACGAGGTACTCAATGCCTCAGAACGTGGTGTTACCGTCAGGGTCCTTCTTGATTCCTACTGGTTTTCCGTGGAAGGGGACGATGACAATGATGAAATGGTCGAATTCATCAACATACACGCCCGGTCAGGGAACCTCCCGCTTGAAGCGCGGTGTGCGGCACTTGGCAAGGGGGATCCTGAAAAAGTGCATAACAAGGGAGTGATCGTGGATGGACGGAAAGTGCTTGTAAGCAGTATCAACTGGAATCTCAATTCACCGACCTTTAACCGCGAGGCAGGGGTTATCATCGATCACCCGGAGGCAGGGGCATACTTTTCCCGTGTCTTTGAGTGCGACTGGGAGGCCGCGGGAAACCCGGTGTCGTACGGAGGACCGGACGTGACAAAAATAGTGGTTGCGCTCGTCGTAATCGCGGGTCTGACCATTTTTTACCTTTTCCGGAGGAAAAGATAACCGGAGACCCGGCATTGCGCTATATCTTTTTTAAGGCGCATCTGCATATATCGCAGAGCGTGATGGTGGAATCCTGCCCGATTACCGCAAGCGTCCAGCGGTCGATAAGTGCATCCAGTTCATTTGATAGCTCTATCCCTGAATCGCCCCGTTTCTTGCTCATGTACTGGGATATCGCAGCCCTGCTCACCCCGAGTCTTTTTGCGGCATCACTCTGGCTTATACCCTGGTTCTGAATCAGCCGGTAGACCATTTCAGCCCGCATCGTCGGGAGATACCTGCGCACCATGGAATCGCATACCATGATGTCGCACTGCATGTCCTTCACGCAGTCACCATCTGGGCTCCACGGTTCTGGTATATGATCTGGCGTGCATCTCTGAAGTTGAATTTCTCAATTATAAGGTGATTCTCCTTCAGTTTTTTTAATGCATACCGCACGGTACGGGGTGCAAGATTGCTCTTTTTTACGAGCTCCTTGTGTGTCATTGCACCACCCTCGTCCAGCAACTGCAGGACGGTTCGTGATGATGGGGGAAGGTTCACCTCATTCATACTCTATATGTTAACACTGTTAACATATCAATCTGTCGATAATTTATCTCATCCGGGGCAAGTGATCAGTATGCTTGGAAAGGAGGAAAAAATCGCCCTGCTGCTTCTCATCGGGATTACCATGGTCACGATAGTCTCGTACATGGTGCTTGAGTCGGTTGGAAAGGGCCCCTTTGCCACGCGGTATGAAGAGGGTGCAACCGATGGTGCACTGGTCTCCATTCATGGGGACATTGAAGAGGTGAATATACTGGAGAACGGGGGGCACGTCATCCTTACAATCTCCGGAACCCGTGTTTTTATTCCTGCATCTGTTTCTGCAGGGCATTCATTCAGGAAGGGCGATCCAGTCTCCCTTTACGGGACCGTCCAGACGTACCGCGGTGAAAAAGAGATTGTTGTCGGGGCCGCCGGGGATATCGTCCTGTCACGGCCAGGTGACTGAAGAACCGTTTCAGCGGGTAGCATATGAGATGAAGGCCGCCTCCGTTTTAAATGGAACCGCCATTCGATGCAAACGAAGGCAAAACCGCTCTGTTGAAAACACATGAAAAATGAGTTCACGCCCGGACCATGAAAATGCCCGTTTCGAATCTCCTTATATTGGATTTCGTCCAGGCCTGTTCATGGCAAATCGGCTGGTATGAAAAAGTCCGGGTAATATCTGCAGCCCCTCAATTTTCATGCTCATGTATGAGCCGGAGGCTCATAGTGCGCTTTGTTGAAACGCTCAATCCGGTAAAACCTGTTCGATCCATTTCTCTGGCAGGCGGGGTTGCGCCTCTCCCTGCCCAATCCCGCAGTGTGATGGTCTTGCAGGCAGGATTGATCGCGATTCTCTTAATTATTAACAGCCATGAGCATGGTCCCTGACGCTTCGTGGGAAGCATCAACGGCTAAGGCCTCAGCCCCGGGAGTGTCGCGATGAGGAGTGCGGCGAAAGGGGAATGGTGATAACGCGGGAAGGATTTCAACAGGGGCGTAAAAACGTAAATTCACGTGTATTCTGTCACTTGTTCCCGTTGCGAAGGTGGATTGTCTCGTAGCGGACATGTCCTGCCCGGATGCAGTCCCTCACCATCCTCTCGCGGGAAGAGAGCGCAGCAGTTTTCCCTGATTTTACCTCGACAAATATGACCGATTTCATCTCTCCTGATGAAAGGCCATCAAATACTATAAAATCAACAGGCGTCCCCAAAAATCTGGCATCCTGCGGATGATAAGAGAAATCAGGGAAAAAGGGGATGAGGTGCTCCGTGACTTTCCCCCGTATAACCGCTTCGCTTTTTGCAATCGCATCCTTCCGTATGCGCCCTTCTTCTTCCATTTTCCACTCTCTCGAGTAAAGATCTGCCAGCTGTCGTGCTTCCAGCTCGAGTGAGTCAGATTTCCAGGCGAGGAACATGTTGTGAGCCTTTTTTTCGATGCTGTCCCTGAGCGAGATATATTTGCAGACAATATAGAAAAGTACGATAAGACTTACAAAGAGACATAGAATGAGTGCCCATTCTGTCATTATACACTGTATGTTATCAAATCATAGTAAAATTAGTGAATAACGGAATTTTTGGGGTGTCTGCACTCTACTACCCCCCCGGGATCAGTCCTTCTCGTCTTCCGGGCTTGCATTTTTAGTTGCGAGAAGGTGCAAGGCCTCTTCAACAGCGGTTTTTACACGTTTATCCGGATCATTTCTCAGGGCTTCAAGTGCACTCCTCGCAGTCTCGTCCCCGATATTTCCGAGTGCCCATGCGGCATTTTTCCGGATAAGGGCATCCCTGTTTTTCAACAGGCCGATAAGCGGCTGTACTGCTCTCTTGTCCCGGAGCATTCCAAGGCCGATGGAAGCACCGATCCTGAGCCATTTTTCATCAGAGTCAAGCGCCTTCAGGAGTGGTTCCACCGCCCGGGAGTCTCCGATGGACCCGAGCGACCTGGCAGCAATCCAGGATACATCTACAAAAGGGTCATTGAGGGCTTCAATCAAAGGTTCTACGGCCGTATTGTCCCCGGCTTCACCAAGCGCCAGGGCCGCTTTCCAGCGGTAATCCAGGTATTCACTGCGCAGGAGCTGAATCAGTCCCTCTACTCTTCTCCTTCTTGCCGCTTCGTCTATGTATGGTTCCGCCGGTACACCCGGATCCTCCTCTGCCATGGCTACACCTTTCCGAGCCTTTGAGACATATCCTATTATACTTTTTGGTCGGACAGACCGATAAAAAATCCATTAATGCATTTAAATGACGCAATATCAGCTTAAATTGTCTATATCAAGACCGACGTCAAAATTAACCACAGAATGGGTGAGCGAACCCAGGCTGATCACATCAACCCCGGGAACTGCATAGTCTGAAATGTTTTCCAGCGTAATACCCCCCGATACTTCGATAATCAACCCGGCCCTCATTTCTTCTTTTTCAAGAAGTGTAACAACCCGGGAAATTTCGTCCGGGGTCATGTTGTCGAGGAGAAGGATATCGGCACCGGCACGGGCAGCGGTGATCGCATCAGAAAGACTCTCCACCTCGACCTCAACTTTTCTTGTGAATGAGAGTGATTTTCCCTTCCGGATCGCCTCTTCGAGGGATACGAGTGCAAGGTGGTTGTCTTTTATCAGTATACCATCCGAGAGGGTGAAACGGTGCGGGTCACCGCCACCCAGCTGCACGGCCTTTTTATCGAGGCCCCGCAGTCCCGGGGCTGTTTTTCGTGTTGCCGCAACCCTGCACGAGGAATTTTTTGACGAAATGAGAGAGGCTGCCTTCCGGGTCATCGTCGCAATCCCGCTCATCCTCCCGATAATATTGAGAGCAGTCCTTTCAACCAGAAGGACTGCCCGTGCAGGTCCTGATATCCTGAGGAGAACCGTTTCGCTGCTGACCTGCTCCCCGTCATCTACAGCCTGCACTACCTGCGCACCGAAATGAGTAAAAAGAAATGCAGCCTCCCCGAGTCCTGCAATAACACCTGCCTCCCTGCTCCGGATAACCCCTGTGCAGGATGCGTCGGGGGGAATCAGGAGGTTACTTGTTACATCCCCGAAAGGGGAATCTTCAGCGATAAAAGAAAGAAGGATTTCAGGAGTTGTCACCACATTTCACCTGCCAATTGATATCATCCTCTCGATGGCCCCCAGTGCACGTCTCATTACCTCTTCTGGCAGGACCACTTCATATATCTCGTTCTCCAGGGACGTCTCCAGTTCAGCAAGGGATATCCTTTTCATATCTTCGCAGATCGCACTTTCCTTGATATGAAATGTCTTCTCCGGGTAAAGCGTTTTTAACCGGTAACCCATTTCCCTCTCGGTAAATATATTCCAGAGATCGGCAATCGGAGCGTTCCTGATCATACCGCCTGTGGATGCGATGAGGTCTGATTGTTTCTGAATCTCGGGCCTGCATTCGGGGTGGCAGATAATTTTTCCGCCCCTTAACCGGGCAGCCCGGACATCTTCATCGGTAAATGCTTCGTGGACATAACAATGTCCGGAAGGTGGTACGGGAATGATTCTTTTTTCCGGGATCCGGTCCTGTATATAGGCAGCAAGGTTTGAATCAGGGCCGACAATAATCTCACGTGCGGGCAATGAGCGGACCACCTTCACCGCGTTTGCCGAGGTGCATATGACATCTGCATATGCCTTGCACTCGGCAGTGCTGTTGATATAGAGGACCACCATGGCACCAGGATGCGCTCTTCGCGCCTCTTCCAGCAGGTCCGGGGTCAGCTGGTCAGCCAGGGGGCAGCCGGCGTCTTTTACGGGCAGAAGGACTTTTTTTGACGGGTTGAGGATTTTTGCCGTCTCGGCCATGAACTGCACTCCGCAAAAGACAATGATATCTGCACCGGTCTCTTTTGCAGCCATGGCAAGTTCAAGGCTGTCCCCGACAACATCAGCAGCATCCTGGATCTCCGGCAGCTGGTAGTTGTGTGCGAGAATTATTGCATTTTTTTCGGATTTCAGTGACCTGATATGGTCTTCTCTGCTCATGTTCCCACCACAAGCGGGTTTTCAAGGTTATTCAGCAGTGTCAGGATGGAGAGGGCGGCAAGATAACTGGTTGCAGGATTATCAGGGCTCTGGACGTTATTTACCCTGATGTAAATATCTCCGAATTCGGCGCTGAGAAAGATCTCGTGAATGTTGCGCTCGACTGCGGGATCAGCCCAGAGCTCGACCTCGGCATCCATGCCTGCGGCAAGGCTGAGCGCAACAGAGACATTCACGTTTTTCGGGAATTCTTTTATGCACTCGTTTGCCTTTCCCCTGAAGACCAGCACCTTTTTGTCAGTGGTGATCCCAAGCGAGGCAGGACTTTTTGTTGTTTTGAGCAGGAGACTTTCAATCTTAGCAATCTGGCCTGCTTTCAGATTATCCAGCCCGGTAATTGCACCGCTTGGAATGTGGATCTTCATACCGTATTCGCGGGCAATTCCGACAAGGTCTTTTCTGTACTCGACGTCACCAAGTGCACCGACACTCATGACGATGAGATTCTTTTTATTCCGGAGCACCTTTTCCCCGTACAGCCGTACTGCCTTAACTGATGCCGCCTCTATCACGTAGTCAAAATCCTGCATGACAAAGGAGTCGAAATCGTCATACGGGACTCCTCCGCTTATGTCTGCAAGTTCCCGTGCTTTATCGAATATGATATCATAAAGGGCCGTTATCTCAAAATTTCCCCTGTTTTTTGCGATGATATGCCCGATATTTCCACAGCCGAGCAGCCCGACTCTGATCATCACTATCAGATAGTGAATACCATGGGTTAAGCATTTTCATTGCATTTTGATAATTGCCGGAAAGATGCCTGATTTTCCGCTCATTTTCAGGTGTTCAGCCTCGTCCCCGGATCCCGTGAGATTCTGCAGCAGCACCTGATAAACCAGTTTTATGGGTTTTTGCGATGACAGTACAGATACAGCAGGGAGAGCGGGATTATGGTTCCGGGATAATTATGGAGGGATACTCCATGGAAAAGGCGAAAATATCAGAAATAAGGGATAAAAAAGTCTGGCTCAGGACATTTGGCTGCACCTACAATTTCGGGGACAGCGGGAAGCTCGCCGAAGTACTTCGTTCCCAGCAGTGTACCCTCGTCAGTTCACAGGCAGATGCGGATGTCATCATCGTCAACACCTGCACCGTGATTGCAGCTACCGAGCGGAAGATGCTCCGCCTCCTCGGCCGGCTCAGGGATACTGAGCTCTATGTGACCGGCTGCATGCCGCTTGTCCAGATGGACCTTATTCGTTCTGTATGTTCGCCGGAATTTATCCATCCCGATGACATACATGAATATTACGGGCGGACCGGGACCGTCAGGACAGGACACACAGGAATTGTTCAGCTGGCAAAGGGATGTGCGGGGGCGTGCACGTACTGTATCACCCGGAGGGCACGCGGGCAGCTGTGTAGTTTTCCGCGTGATGAGATACTGTCCCGCACACAACAACTGGTTGAATCAGGTGCCCACGAGATACAGCTCACTGCACAGGACGTCAGTGCATGGGGAACGGATACCGGGGAGAGCCTGCCCTCACTTCTCGAGGATATAGCTGCCATTCCCGGTGATTTTTCAGTCCGTGTCGGAATGATGAACCCGGCAGGGATTCTCCCTATACTTGATCCGCTTATTGATGCCTACGCAGCAGACAGGATTTTTAAATTTATCCATATTCCGGTACAGTCCGGGTCTGACAGGGTGATCATGAGGATGGGGAGGAATTATTCGGCAGATGATTTTCTTGCCATTGTAGCAGCATTCCGGCGCCGTTACCCGGATATCACCCTCTCTACCGACATGATCGTCGGGTTCCCCGGGGAGACTGATGATGAATTTGATGCATCCGTGGAACTCGTCAGGAAAGCCCGGCCACACAAGGTGAATGTGACCCGGTACTCCTCCCGTCCGGGTACTTCCGCAGCGGATTTATACGACATGACCGATTACATCAAAAAAAAGCGTTCGAGACTTATTCAGAAGGCCGCTCTGGAAGGGTACCACAGGCTCAATGCAGGATGGATCGGGAAAGAAGTCCAGGTCCTAGTAACTGAGCGCATCAGGAGCGGTTCTGTGATGACCCGCACTCCCGAATATACAAACGTTGTCCTGCAGGAGGACCTTCCTGCCGGGTTCCGCTGCAGGGCGGTGATCCGGGAAGACCGCACCTACTTTTTCATTGGTGAGCGGGTATCTTGATCCACTCGCGCAGGCTGTCACTTCAGCACCCCCCTCCCCCCTTATCTGTCTGAGGCATCGGCCATTTCAAGTGCCGGCACAATTTGACGTCGTTTTTTCAATAATACTACCGCGTTCTGCAGGATGATTTTGCGTTTTATTCCGGGACGGCGGGAAGTTCCGGGGTGTACGGATCTGGCAGGGTGCAGGTTTAGTATATAGCATTATATGGTTTATACCCGGTTTTAGCCGGAATACGTAAAGATTATTGACTGTGGGCACGTTCTTTACAATCAGTTCGGAAAATGGCACCTCTTCCTGGGAACGGAAGTGGAGGGATGGTTCATGGACGAGATCGAAGCAGGATTCAATAAAATGCTTGAAAAGGTCAGCCAGTATGAAAAAAAAGAGGCAGACCTCTCTGATCAGGTAAGGAAGGCTGATGCAGAACTCCTTTCCCGTATGGCTGAATTAACGATACCGGTGATAGTAAAGATCGGGTTGAACATGCTTGACAAGGGCAAGCAGGATACAAAGGGAGAGCTCTATGACTCTGTCTTTTACCCGAAGAAGATGATTGTCCTCGGCAAGGCGGAAGCAGCCGCGTTCAGGCCGGATGACATCAGTAAAAAAGTGACAGACCAGTTCTGTGTCCTTTCAGAAGAAGGAAAATTTTATGAAATGATGTACAGCTCTGACGGTTTTATTGTCGACTCCTATTTAAACCCGGTTACAGCGCAGGAAGCACTTTCAATATACGGTTTCGAGGTGATCTTCATGCTCTACCGGGCCATCCACGACTATGTGCAAGGGCATGAGAAGCTTGTGGAATCACTTGAAAAAACGATTGAATTTGTGTTTCCTGATAAATAAACCCCTTTATTCCTGTTTCCACTTAAAGAGCGGGAAAACAGGTTTAAGGATATCATCTTCATCCCCGCCGAGGGCGGAGAGGTGAATTGATCTGCTGTATTCGTTTCCTTTTTGATTTTTATACCTGACAACCGCCTTGGCCTCGGAGATCATCGTCTCAAACGGGTGGATGTTCCGGGTGTCCGCCTCAAGCGAGGCAATATCATACTCGATGTTGTGGGGGACAACTGAGACGTGTATGGAATGTGCCGCTGCATTCCCGACATTTTTAATGACCAGGCTTTTTGCGTCTTCGTTGAGGAATGCCACGATCTCAGGGGCCTGGACACTGTCGTTCATGATCCGAAAGGACATGACCAGGGTTGCAAGGATGACGAGGGCAATCAGTCCGATGTAGATGTTGAAGAAAATAAGTGCCACCGCAATGATGAGCCCGACTACCAGCACAATTTTCTGGCTTTTATCCATGATCACTGGTTGCAGCTGAAACGTATAATAAAATAGTGAAATGGGCCCGATGTGATTCGAACACATGACCTCCCGGTTATCAGCCGGGCGCACCACCTAGCTATGCTACGGGCCCACGAGTTGCCGTATTAAATAACCCATATGAGTTTTTATAGGTTTTGAATTGAGTGTCGCATAAGGATCAACACATTAGATTAAATGCGGATAACAAAAGTACACAATCCTAACAAAGTTCACGGGAAAGGAACATGCAAACACGATATCTCCTGGGAAATGAAGCCATAGCACACGGATGTCTGGAATCATCATTTGATGTAGCCTGCGGATATCCGGGTACACCCTCGTCAGAAGTGATAGATGTTCTCCGCGTGCAGCGCGAGCGCACCTATTATGTCGAATGGTCGGTGAATGAGAAGGTCGCACTTGAATGTGCTCTTGCGGCCGCGTGGTGTGGAGTGCGGGCGCTCTGTACCATGAAACACGTGGGACTGAACGTGGCCGCTGATCCCCTGATGACCAGCGCATATACCGGTGTAACAGGAGGACTCGTCATACTCAGCGCCGATGACCCGTATGCGCACAGCTCCCAGAATGAACAGGACAGCAGGTGCTACGCGCATTTTGCCCGGATCCCCTGTCTCGATCCCTCCAGCGTCCAGGAAGCACACGACATGGTAAAAGATGCGTTCGGGCTTTCAGAGGAATTTAAACTCCCGGTCCTTTTCCGCCCGACAACGCGGATCTGTCATTCCAAGGGGGACGTCATCCTCGGGGATATCAGTACTACGATCCGGAAGGGCGAATTTGTCCGCGACCCCCGCCAGTACGTGGTCATACCGGCACATACCCGTGTCCTCCACAAGAAACTGAATGAAAAGCAGCCTGCAATCAAAAAACGGCTGATAGAGCTCGGGTATAACACCTGCATGGTCAGGGGCGAAAAAGCAGTCATCGCGAGTGGCATTGCCGCTGCATATGTACAGGAAATCCTGCCCGCCAATGTATCATTCATGAAAATCGGGGCATACCCGATAGATGAGGAATGGTTAAAAGAGTTTGTCCGCATGCACCGGGAAGTGCTTGTGGTGGAAGAGCTCGCGCCCGTTGTTGAGGAGGTCGTCAGACAGGTCGCAGGGAGCGTGACGGTGTATGGAAAAACCGACGGTCACTCTCCGTACGAAGGCGAGTTATCCGCCGCTGCGACTGCCCGGATATTCAACTCGTGCGGTTTTGAGACGGCAGTAAAATTTCCGGAACAGTCCCCGGCAGCAGAGGTTCCGCCCCGGCCACCAATCCTGTGCGCAGGCTGCATGCACCGGCCCGTCTTTTATGCAATGAAAAAAGTGTTCAGGGACGGAATATTCCCAAGCGATATCGGGTGCTATACGCTCGGTCTCCAGCTCGGGGCGGTTGACACGACAATCTGCATGGGTGCGTCTGTGACGGTTGCAAGCGGCATTATGCACTCAGGTGAGGAACGCGACATTGTCGCGACAATCGGGGACTCGACGTTTCTTCACACCGGTATACAGGGTTTACTCAATGCAGTGTACAACGGCGCGAAGCTGACACTTGTCATCCTTGACAACAGGATAACGGCGATGACCGGCCACCAGCCGAACCCGACCACAGGTCTGACTGCAGTCGGGGTCCCGACTCCCCCTGTCTCGCTCGAGGCGATATGCAGGGCATGCGGCGTATCCCTCGTGGAGACGGTCGATCCGTACGACCTCGTCGGGCTTACCGCAGCGTTCAGGGATGTAAAAGAGCGGCCCGGCGTGAAAGTTATCATCGCACGGCAGACCTGTGTGATTACCGCCCGGAGAGCGGGCTTAAAGCGGGGGCACTACCAGGTCGATCAGGATGCCTGTACGTCATGCGGGCTCTGCATTAAATTCGGATGTCCTGCAATCGAGCGGGTCGGTGAAAAAGCCCACATCAACGATTTGTGCAGCGGGTGCGGCGTATGTACGCATATCTGTCCTGCGGCTGCAATTCACAGGGAGGCAGGGCGATGAAAACCGGATACGATATTCTTATCGTTGGAATCGGCGGTCAGGGAACGATCCTCGCTTCAAACATACTCGGGGAAGCATGTCTTATCGAGGGCCGGCCGGTGAAGGGTGCGGAGACACACGGAATGGCCCAGAGGGGAGGATCTGTAGAGAGCCATATCAGGATCGACGGCAGGTTCGGGCCGCTGATCGCACCCGGGACTGCCGATCTCATCATCTCGTTTGACCTGCTTGAAGCGCTCAGGTACGCCCATTACCTCAAAGCGGGAGGTGAAATATTTACCAACTGCGCTATGGTCATCCCGACGTCGGTCTATACACAGGGGGTACAGCTGCCTGAAGAGGCAGAGATACGAAAGCGCCTTGACCATCAAAATACCTGTTATATCGAGGCCGACAGGCTTGCGCAGGAAGCAGGCAGCATCCTTTCCAGGAATGTCGTGATGATGGGTGCGGCATCAGGCAGCATCCCGCTCGGGAACGAGTCACTCAGGGCTGCGGTTGCGAAACTTGTACCGCCGAAAACGGTGGATGTAAACCTGAAGGCATATGATATCGGACGTGATGCGGGCAGGGAATGTGGAAAAAGTCACAGGTCGGCATGAGCACGCAGCTCGGGCCGTTCGAACCTGATTCGATCCACAACGGGGATGCACTGGTATACCTGCGTGAAATCCCTGCAGGGAGCATCGATTTAATCATTACCGATCCCCCGTTTGCAATCGATTTCCGGGCAAAAAAGCTTAATTATAACCGGACCGGGGGAAATGTCCTCGAAGGCTACCGGGAGATTCCAGCCGAAGACTACAGGGATTTTACACGGGAATGGGTAAGCGAGGCGTTCCGTGTACTATCGCCAAGCGGAAGCATGTATGTATTTTCAGGGTGGAACCGCCTGCGTGATGTCCTTGAAGCCATCGATGATGCCGGGTTCGTGACAATGAACCATATCATATGGAAATACCAGTTCGGGGTATTTACACGGAAAAAATTCGTCACAAGCCATTACCATATCATCTATGCCGTGAAAAACCCGCATTCTTATATCTTTAACAAAGTCGAGCACTATCCCGAAGACGTCTGGGCCATCAAACGCGAGTACTGGAAGGGGAAACAAAAGACACCTACCAAGCTCCCTTCCGAGCTGGTGCGAAAGATCCTGAAATTTTCAAGCAATCCCGGCGATATCGTGCTTGACCCGTTTCTGGGCTCGGGAACGGTTGCCGTGGTTTCAAGCGAGATGGGGCGGCGGTTCCTCGGCTTTGAAGTCGTGGAAGACTACTACGAGTTTGCAAAGGCACGGCTGGAGGAAAAACCGGCAGGGGGGGCATCAGGACAGTGAAGGGAACGAATGCGGGAATCAGGCAGGATTCAACAGAGACAAATGACGCTGAGGGGGAGACTTGAACTCCCGAGGGGCAAACGCCCCACAGGCTTTCCAGGCCTGCGCCCTACCACTAGACTACCTCAGCAGAAAATTGTATCAATAGTATTGTATGCCGTTTTTTTTAATCCTATCTCATCAGCATTCAAAATTTCAGAAAAAACCCGGGTAACGGGGCGTACTGGTTGACCAAATCAGGATTTAATCTCTTTGTTTTCGGAATGGTCTCTTTTTTTCCACCCGCGAGGGTAGGTGCCCGGCTGCATGAACACGGTGTGTGGCGCCACTACCAGCCCGTGAGCCCCCGGTTTCAACGACTTTGAGGGTACGAGGGCTGAACCGAGGCAGACGAGTTCATCATTCCGGGTCATTACTGCTACCTCCGCTTTATTCTCAAACGGGGTGCAGCTGATGATTCCGGCCGCTGCCAGGCGTGCCCCGTGGCAGAGTGCATCTATTGCGGTATCCCTGATGACCACGGAGGGAAGGTGTATCGCAACTGATTCCACTGGCAGCACCATCTTCCCGAGTGGCCCGCTGTCGCCCGCGGCTGCCAGTTCTGCAGCATCCCGCAGGTCATGGAGCGTATGTGCGTCAGCCTCGGTCAGCTTTCCGGAACGGGTACGCCGCAGTTCCTGCATATGCCCGCCGACACCGAGTGCAAGGCCCATATGGTGGCACAGAGAGCGGATATATGTCCCTGCATCACAATGGACCTTCATCAGCACCAGGCGGCCGTCGATATCGAGGATCTCAAGGGAGTGGATCGCCCTGATGCGCAGGTTCCGGGCCACGGCACTCCTTCTCGGCGGACGCTGGTAGATCCTGCCGGTAAAAAGTGCGGCAGCGTCTTGGATCTTTTCGGCCGGGACATCGCCGTGGAGGCGGAGCAGGGCAACATATTCCTTCTCTTCTTTTAATAGCATCGGCGCAAGCCGGACGGCATTGCCGAGCATGACCACCAGCACTCCCGATACCTGGGGGTCAAGGGTTCCGGAATGGCCGACATTTGAGCCAAGGATCTCCCCTGCCCATGCAGTGACCTGGTGGCTTGTAGGTCCGCGTGGTTTGTCAATCACCACGATTCCCGGTTTTTCGATAAGTTTTTTATTCATTTTCGTAGAGGCCCCGCGAATTTATCTGTATCCCGTTTTATCCAGGTACATCATTACCTTAAATTATATCCCTTTACGGCTGTTCTCATATTGGTCCAGTGCTGACAGGCACCCCTCAAGCGATCCGTCTCCGACCACGTGGGGAACCGTTCCGGCCCCGGACATTGCTGCGGCAGTGATATCCCCGATCGCCATGATGATGAGGTCCGGGCTCTTTTCCCAGACCGCGGTTGTGAACGACATGGCGCTCGTGAAGAGGACCGCATCTGCGGTCCGGAGGTCGAGGGTCACACCCGTCGGTTCGAGTGAGTAGCACCGGACTTCGGTTGCGATTCCTCCTGCCGTTTCGATTGCCATAAGTAGCGCAGGATTGGGGACATCAGCCCGCGGTATCCCTATCCGCCGCCCCCGTATCCATTCGCCAAGGTACGGGACGAAATCACGTGAATAAAAGGCCGGCAGCACCTCGCTCCCGATACCCGATGCACGTAATGTCTTTGCAGTCTGGGGTCCGATGGCAATGACACGCGGCCAGTGCGTGAGGAGTGGTGCAATTATTTTTGCAGGCAGTGCGCTCGTGAAAAAAATACAGTCGAATTCATCCTTTTCAACCGCACTGACAAACGCTTCAACCCGGTCTCCGGCAACGACCGCCCGCAGCGGGCTGACGCTGTAGCACTCGTGCCCGAAGACCGAGCACCGGGCCGAATCGTCTGTTTCCTTTCCCTTTAACCGGGTTATGGCTATCTTCATCGGGTATCCGGCTCCTCAAGCTTGGTAAAATTATATCTTTTTCGATTGATTTATGTTGATCCCCCGCTGATTTCTGGCGTGCGATGATCGGGATCCTGGCAGGGACGCTTATCGGTGTCGTACTCGGTACAATAAGCGGACTTGTCCCGGGCATACATGTCAACACGGTTGCAGGTGTGCTGCTCGGGTTCCAGTTCGTCCTTATACCTGTCCTTGGACCGGAAATACTTGCAGCCGCAATGATTGCCGCCCTTGTTACCCATACATTTCTCGATTCGGTTCCTAGTACTTTCCTCGGGATACCCGACCCCGACACGGCGCTGTCGGTCCTGCCGGCCCATGCACTCTGCATGGAAGGGAAGGGAGAGGAAGCAGTCAGGATATCCGCCCTGGGGAGTGCACTCGGGGCGGCGGTTGCCATTCCTCTCGCAGTTGCACTGGCCCTTATCCTCCCGTCCCTGCAGGGCGTCATAGACTGGTGGGTGGGAATTCTCATCATTGCAGTGGCCGGGTACCTCATCGTGAGCGGGGAATCCCCGGGATGGAACCTCGCCCTCTTTCTTGTCTGCGGGATACTCGGGACATTCACCCTCCACTTCACGTACCTTGGTTCAGGGATGTACGGCTCAGCGGCCCTCCTTATGCCACTCCTTGCCGGGTTATTCGGTATCCCCCTCCTGCTCGGCGCAGCATCAGGGCCTATGCCCCCGCAGCGGTATTCAGGAATCACGATGGAAGGAAAGGAGATAGGGAAGGGCGCCGTCCTTGGCACGGCTGCGGGCGCGGCGGTCGGCTGGCTCCCCGGACTTTCCAATGCAACGGCAAATGCGGTTCTTGCATCAGCCGTCACATATGACCGGGAACGAAGAGGATTTATTCTGGCGACCGGTGCAGCAAATACTGCCAATGCATTTCTTGGAATAGCCGCGTTTTATGCCATCGGCAGAACCAGGAACGGAATCATGGCGGCGCTCTCGATGATAGATGCCCCTGTATTCGGGGCGCTTCTGGCTGCAGGAGCAGTGGCGGCCTGTCTTGCCTATATCATAACGGTCCGTTGTGCAGGTTGTGCAGGGGTATTGACAGGAATAGATCGAAAAAAACTGAACTTTATTGTGATCGCATTTGTGGTCGCCGCCAGTGTGTTCCTTGCAGGTCCGTTCGGCGCTTTTATACTGGTGCTGGCCACCCTTGCAGGGCTGATCCCCGGCCTCGTGAATGTCCCCCGGGTCTATTGTATGGGTGCCATCATGGTCCCGGTGGTCCTGTACTCGTTCCAGGTCGTACTATAATACTGCTCAGGTACCTGTCAGCAGGGAACAGGTACGGTATGACTGAGAAGGGGAATTTTCCGGTATGCAGGGCAACAATGAATACAGAGTGCATGAAAATTACGTAACCAGATGCAGTCATACTGGTTCGGGGATGTCAGGGGCGATGAATATATTCCGTTTACCGGAAGTACCGGGGAGAATGCGCAGCGTATTATGGAATCCCATACCGGTATGGACCGGTATGTCCCGGTTGAATGGACCCGCGTCCGTGATCAAGGGATAGTCCGTGACAGGGAAGACTACCTGGACAAACTCAGGGAGATCTGCTTTTTTATCGCAGAATATAAGATTGCACAGCATTACAGGGGCCGGGACATCGAACTTCTCCAGATGGTGAGGATGCTCGACGAGATGGACGAGGTGATAAACCTCCTCACAGAGCGTGCTGTTGACTGGTACAGGGTTCAGAACCCGAAGTTCACCCGGAAGTACCGTTCGCTGTCAGGAAAAAAGGCACTCGTCATCATGAAGAAAAGTGAAATTGGGGCTTTCCGGATGATTATCGTGGAGATTGAACGGATGGCGTCGGCGAGGACGTCCCTTATGTACGAGGTATCGGCACGTGCGGACCAGATCCTCCCCAACTGCAGTGCACTTATCGGGGGCCTCGTGGCAGCGCGGCTTCTTTCGCGTGCAGGAGGGCTTCTTCACCTGGCTTCCCTCCCGGCGAGCTCGATACAGGTTATCGGAGCGAAGACGGCACTTTTTTCCCATATAAGGTCAGGAACCCCGCCACCAAAACACGGCATCATCTTCCAGCACCGGAGAGTGCATAATGCATCAAAGGAGAGGAGGGGAAGGGTGGCACGGGTCCTTGCCGCCAAACTGGCAATAGCCGCCCGCATCGATTATTACCGGCAGGAGGCCGACCCTGAATTTATACAGAAGGCGCAGGATGCAATAGAGCGTGCAGGTGTTGTCCAATGATCTGGATTGACAGGGTGCTGGTGTCGAAGGGAGAGCCGGGGGTCTACGGTGAGAAGACGCTGCAGGGGTTCCGTGTATGGGATCCGTACAGGAGCAAGCTTTCTGCACTCTACTACCTTGGAAAGGGAGTCGAGCTCGAAAAAGAGATGAAGGTGCTGTACCTCGGTGCTGCCAACGGCACGACGGTCTCGCATGTGGCGGATTATACCGGATGTGTATATGCGGTTGAATTTGCGCCGCGTCCGATGCAGGACCTCCTGGCTGTTGCCAAAAGGAGAAAGAATGTGATACCCATCATGGCTGATGCGACACGCCCCGAGACCTATGCCCCGTTCCTCGAAGAGGTCGACCTGGTGTACCAGGATGTTGCGAGCCCCGAACAGGCGCAGATAGCGATCCGGAACAGCATATTCCTCAAAAAACAGGGAATCCTCATCGTAGTCCTGAAGACCAGGAGTATTGATGTTACACGGCAGCCTGAAGATGTGCTTGCGGATGTCAGGCAGGAATTCGGGGATGCCGGGCTTGTTGTCGATACAATGACCTGGATCTTACCGTATCACCGCGATCATGCAGCCCTCGTGTGCAGAAAAATGTAAAAGACCGGGCATATCGTTCCCCTGTTGCGAATCAGGGACAATTAATATACATTTTTTCCAGGAATGCGAGTTGTTCCCGGTAGAAGCGGGAATCCTTCCTGTACTCGAGGCTGGTCGGGATATCTGGGTGAGCCCTGATGCGCCGGATGACCGGGCCGGGCGGCAGTGCGGCATCAGGGTGGTCGAGGGGAAGGTGCTGGTCCTTTATTGATCCAGCCGAACAGGAAGAGAGGTGGTGGAGCCTGACCGGGAGCGCCCCGAAGGAAAGTATCTCCTGCTGGAAATCAAGGCCATTGAAGTTGGACGAACAGTAGAGGTGGGCGAAGTCAAGACAGTACCCTGATACCCATGGATCTCCCAGCATAATGAGTTCTTCAGCGCTTGTGCCAAGCATCGGGACCCCTGAAAACTGTGCGGGAAGGTTTTCCAGTATCATGCGGGGGTCGGAGTATGACTCCATGAACGTTGCAAATCCCTCTGTTGAGGCGGGTTTTGTGCCTTCCGGATACCGACCTGCATGCATTACGATACAGGGTGACGATGTGGTGTCCGCGGCCTCGGCGGTCTGCTGCAGGGCGGTCTCAATTTTTCGGTTGATTATTGCCCGCGGCTCATCTGAGAATGCATATGGAGCACAGGGGTTGACTCCATGCTTGTGGTAGGGGGCATGTATGATGACCGGGACATCGCAGGCGCCGAGAACATCAAGTGTCAGGGTAAACTCATGTGGTCGTTGTGGAATAATAACTACCTGCAGGTGGTCTGCAAGGCCGCTCCTGACCAGGGATGCGAGCCGCTCCATTATTGCATGTTCAGGGGATTCCGCGCTGCATCCTGCCCTGATTACTCTTTTGTCTGCCGTATTGTCCATGTTCACCGTTCTGCCGGAAGTATATCCGGGCCGGTGCATAGTAAAAATATCTGAAAAACTCACCTTCCGGACCTGACGGTGCCAGTCAGATTGCTGCAAGAGAAAAAGTCAGTAGCCCGGAGCAGATTCGAACTGCTGTCGCAAGATCCAGAGTCTCACATGATTGACCGCTACACTACCGGGCTATGCACCTTACTTTGTTACCTCTGTAGACTAATTAACCTGACTGATTGACCCGGCTGCAGTTTAAAAAAATTCCTGTTTTTCACCTGCATCTTCCGCACGCGGCACAGACCTCGCGGACAGGTTTTATCAGCGTACCTTTCCCGCAGAAGGGTTCGAGGTCATCGATGTCACGCCGGTAATAAATATGCGGGACAAGGGAGATATGGGTGTACGACCCGCAGGGGAGACCAAGCCGGTCTGCAATAAAGCGCTGAAGATGAACGAGAGCGTACATATTTGCTCCTGCTGCAGTCAGCATGTCGTTGCTCCTGAATACGACCTTCATGTGGAGTGCCCCGTTACGGATAAGGCACTGCACAAGCTGCAGGCAGGGGCAGTCGTGCATTGACTCATCGGTCACCGGGTTCCATGTAACTGCTATTGCCCGCCTGCTTTCCGGTGCACGGGAGAGTTTCTCTATTATATAATCCACCTGGCTGACATGCACGTCATGACCCCCGGTGGTCAGCCCGGCTCCCCAGTTGAAGAGCCGGTCATGATAATCATATTCAAAGACCGACTGTGAACCGTTGATGAGGTCGCCTGCATACTTGTCCATGAAGCGCTGCTGGAACCTTGATGACGGACTTATCATGGGTCCGGTGAACGGGGCATCGATCTTCATCGCTACCTCCTCAAATTCCACCGTCGCCTCGTTGTCTTCCGTATCAAGCACCCACCCTTTCTCAAGTATCATTTTTACGACCAGTTCATGGGCCCTGCCGATACCGGGTGCCTTTATGATCCGCATGAGCAGTATGTAACTGCCGGAGAATGGTAAAACCTTATGAAATGAATTTCATGCTTATATGAGGAAGGCCATACCTGATATGGATTCAGCAGGAGCAGTAAAAGGTTATTTTTTATATTTACGCACTGAGGACCTTTAAAATTGTGTGCGCGTACATCAAATCCCCCGTTTTGAGGGCGATCGCAGGCAGTGGAGATCCCGGGCATCCATGACCCGAAAAAACACCCTGTCACATACCATTCGTCGATTTATTCCCGTTATGCCGCTGGTCTTCACTTGTTCCCGACCAAAAAAGATATATTAAGTGTTCCACTAATATTGAATCATATTCCGTTATTCGGAGTATGGAGCACTATGAACCGCTATTCGGCATGTGTCGAAGAAGGTTCAGTCTGTGTGCATTGGATTTGAACGTTCAGAATTTGGACATTGAGTAAGGAGGACTAATATGATGACTAAGCGATTAAGCCTTGTATTGATTGCATGCATGGCACTGGCACTTCTCATTCTGCCGGCTGCAGCAGTTGTAAACGTAATCAATCAGGGTGATGATGTGTTCATTGGCGAACAGAATCTTGATGTTACCGCCGCAGTAGCCGGAAACCCCAAGATTGCATGGTTCGCATCAGGAACTAACCCCAACACCGATGTACCTAACTCAGTTATTGATGTAGGCAGCGCAACTGCGTTCTACATTGCACCTGCAAGCTTTGTAGGTAAGACTGGAAACTGGTACCGGTGGAACGGTGCAAACCAGGGACTTGCGTTCAACGTCGTAGACCCGTCCATTGAGATTAAGGTCTGGGACCAGAACTCACAGAAGGATGTCACAGGCAAATCAGTACCTGCCGGCAACATCGAGAACTTCAGGATAGAGAGCAACCTGTATTCCATCGCAAACCGTGCTGGATACGTACCCGCAACTGACGGACAGGTCACCATCAAGGTCAAGACCGCCGACGGTGCAGTCTATACCGCCCTCTTCCAGGACACAACCATCTCGATCCCGCTGACCAAGGTCAACCTGAATGCACAGCCATTCTACTGGGTCTCAACAGCACCCCTCGTTGGCGCAACCACGCCTTATGCAGGATGGAACACCGGAGCTCTTGATGCACAGGGCGCAAGGATGTACAAGTCCGGCGTCTTTACCACCTGGGCAGAGTGTAACGTCAACGGCATGAAGGACAACTACAAGGCACCCGATGGCTCCGACTACACTGGAAAGACCATTTCAGCAACCCGGACCATCACCATTGCATCCGACACTGTAAAGATCGAGGCATCCAAGGACTCAGTCGTCCGTGGCAACCCGTTCTCAGTGACCATCACCGGCCGCCCCAGCACCTTCTACTACCTGTGGGTCAAGGGAACCGGACAGATGAGCGGAACTGCAACCGATATGCCCCCGATCCTCGTTCAGGACCAGGACAATGTCTTCAACGATCCGGTTGGCGGACCTTACACCATCGGTAGCTATGCATACGAAGGTGGCGCAGGACGGACCATCAAGGAAGATGTACCGGCCTTCCCATACAACGGTGTCTACTACTATGCAAGTGTAAAGACCTCCACCAGCGGTACCCGTACCGTCGGATGGCAGACCAGCCAGGACACCAAGGACAAGAAGTACACCATCCGTGTCGAGAGACAGGATGCAGGACAGTACAAGTCTGACGAAGTCGATGTCAAAGTAGAGAAGGGAACCGTGACTGTTGTTGCAGCAGGCGACCAGAGCTACTTCATGGGACAGGAAGTCAAGCTTTCCGGTACCAACTCAGAGACTGACTACACCTACCTGTTCATCACCGGACCGAACCTTCCGTCCGCCGGTGGCAAGCTGACTGACCCGCGCTCACCCGTCGTTGACGGTCTTGGAAGCTCCTTTACCGTTGCTGACGTCCAGGACGACAACACCTGGGAGTACAAGTGGCAGACAGCAAACCTCAACATCGATGCAGGTACCTACACCGTCTACGCTGTTGCAACCCCGAACAACCGTGACAACCTCGGCAACACCCAGTATGCAACCGTCTCCCTGATCGTCAGGAAGCCGTTCATATCTGCAGTTGCATCACAGTCCACCGTTGCAGCAGGAGACAAGTTCTACATCCGCGGAACTGCAGAAGGCAACCCCTCACCAGGTGTCGCAGTCTGGATTCTCGGCAAGAACTACGTCCTGTACACAACTGAGAGCGTTAACTCCGACTCAACCTTCGAGTACGAAGTAACTGACGGAACTACTGCAAACATGGCAGCAGGTCAGTACTTCGTGGTCGCACAGCACCCAATGTACAACGACAGGCTCGATGTATACCCCAAGAATGACTACGTTGTTGGACCATACCCAATCCAGGGACAGGAAAACATCATATTCAAGCTTATGGGCGCTGGAAGCCTGCAGGGATCCGATGCAGCAGAGGCACTTGTCACTGCACTCAACAACCCGAGTGTTGACGACACCTACACCAAGCTGCAGTTCCTCATCGAGGCACCTGTAATCAGGATCAACCCGATTGGCGAGAAGATGGTAGGAGACAAGTTCACCCTCAGCGGAACCACTAACCTGGCCGTTGACGACGAGCTCCTCGTCGAAGTTGTTTCATCATCCTTCGCACCAACCCAGAAGACCCAGAGCGGTGAATTCAGTGGTGCAACCGGCACTGTGAAGGTCACCAAGGGAACCGACGGATTCAACACCTGGGAGTTCCCTGTAGACGCAACCACCTTCAAGCCCGATGAGTACATCGTGCAGGTATCAGGTATCACCGTCAGCCAGACTGCATCCGCACTCTTCAACGTTGTGGAAGTCAAGCCGACCACCGTACCGACCACCGCACTGCCAACTGAAGTGACAACCGCTGCAACCACAATTCCGACCACAGCCCCAACCGCGGCACCCACAACAACGCCCGGATTTGGTGCACTGATCGCACTTGTCGGCCTTGGAGCAGTTGCATTCCTCATCGTTCGCAAGAACTAAACCAAAACACCAACTTTTTTTTAAACGTTTATTATCGGAATTTTCCGGACGAGTATTACGCTCTTTTCCGTCTCTTTCATAGGGCAAAGATCCTGTTTTCCTGAATTATTTCTTTGTAATTCAAACAAAACAGGAAATAAAAGATGATTTATGACTTTTTTCAGGCATAACCGTTAAGGATATGCGCAGGCAGACTGGCGATGAACCGGCTGCGAAGAGTAAAGGTCTGCACCGGTGATCGTCCTGAAGGAAGAACATATATGGGACTCTTTACCATAAAATGTGTAATAAAACACTATATTCCGGTTTTTCCGATCGCTTTTTCGATCAGGGTACTTCCGGTACTGGAGATGCAAAGGCTATGAAACTTACCGTAAAATTAGTTGATATCGGCACCCGTGAAGTCATGCTCAACATTGTGGATGCCAGAAACATCGGGGTACTGACGAGCGACCGGGTTCAGATCCTCAACGAAACGCGGGGGGTGTCGGTCGCTGCGTTTGTCGACACCACAGCCACTCTGTTACCCCAGGGGAGTATCGGGATTTACCGGATTACAAACGAACGGCTTGGGGTCAATGACGGGGATATAGTCGAGGTTCGTAAAGCTGAACGTCCTGCCTCCCTTCAGTACATTAAAAAGAAGATGGACGGGGAGAAGCTTTCCAATGAAGAGACCTATGCGATCATCAAGGACGTTGTCAGTGACGATCTCAGCCCTGCAGAACTTACTGCATATATCACGGCGAGCTATATCCATGCCCTTGACATGGACGAGGTAGAGCACCTCACCCGGGCGATGGTGGACACGGGAGAACAGATCAAGTTTCATACCCACCCGATTGTCGATAAGCATTCCATCGGCGGGGTGCCCGGAAATAAAATATCCTTAATCGTAGTGCCGATCATTGCAGCAAGCGGGCTGAAAATACCCAAAACAAGTTCGAGAGCAATTACCGGGGCAGGAGGTACAGCAGACCTGATGGAAGTGCTGGCCCCCGTTGAATTTTCAGCAACAGAAGTCCAGCAGATGACAATGAAAGTCGGGGGAGCGATAGTCTGGGGAGGTGCGACAAATATTGCGCCCGCCGATGACAAAATCATCATCCAGGAATATCCGTTCAGGATCGATGCCCGTGGCCAGATGCTGGCAAGTGTCATGGCAAAAAAATTTGCAGTCGGTGCAGACCTTGTTGTCATCGACATCCCGGTGGGGGCGCATGCAAAGGTTGCCACAGTCCAGGAGGGAAGAAAACTTGCCCGTGAATTCATCGAACTCGGGGACAGGCTGAATATGCGTGTCGAATGTGCCCTCACATATGGCGATTCACCGGTTGGCAGGGCAATCGGCGCAAATCTTGAAGTCCGTGAGGCACTCCGCGTACTGGAGGGGGCCGAGGTGCCGGGATCACTTATACAAAAAAGCGTATCGATCGCCGGGATGGCCCTCGAGATGTCAGGAAAGGCCCCGCGTGACATGGGGAATAAGGCAGCACTTCAGCTTATCCGGAACGGCGAGGCATTGAAGAAATTCCGGCAGATTATTGAGATCCAGGGTGGAGACCCGAACGTGAAATCAGATGACATCGTGCCCGGGGAATACGAGTTCGTGGTGAAGGCCCCGGCAACCGGGTACGTGATCGAATTAAATAACAGGTCTCTGATAAGTCTCGCACGCACTGCGGGGGCACCACATGACCGCGGCGCAGGGCTCCTGCTCCATGCAAAGAAGGGGAGCAGGGTACAGGCCGGAGAGCCGATATTTACGATCTACGCGGACCGGAGCTGGAGGCTTCAGAAAGCAATCGAGGAGGGCCGGAGCCTTATGCCCGTCGTCGTGGAAGGGATGCTCCTCGACCGTGTTCCACATGAATCAAAGTGGGAATAATGCGCCCTTTATTTTTTTGGATAGTTAATCTTCATATTGAGTCAGGATTTGACCAATGTGCTCATATAGATGCAGGAATTATATGTGATTATGGATATTGCGAGAAATGGTGTGCTCATTCTCCTTGTTTTTGTTCTCTTCTTTACTACGGCAGCACAGGCTACGACGACACTTGTGAACGTGTATGAGAAGGATGGAAACATTTCCCTTATACCGCAGGCATCAGTTTATGCAGACGGTGCACTGATAGGGAAGACCGATTCGTCAGGAAACCTTGATTTCACTCACCCCGGGACCTCTGCCATCTCGATCAGGATAGAAAAAATCGGTTATGACGATTTCAGCCAGATACTTGATCCAAATTTAACCTATCTGCAGATCGAACTCTTCAGGAAAAACCTGACCCTTGAAACAAAAGTGTATGATGCCGATTCACTTACCGCGATTGCAGGGGCACAGGTCCAGATGACAGGCGGGGGTACATCCGGATCCGCCATTACCGACCTGAACGGTTCGGCGTCGTTTGCAGTCAGGGCTGAAGAGGCCTATACCCTTGACATCAAGGCGATGAATTACCAGTCACGGACTGCAACTGTTGAGATGGGAGTTGACAGCAAGCAGGTCCAGTACTGGCTCTTCCGCGACGACCGGTTTGCACTCGTGGTAAAGGATGACGTGACCGGCCTTCCGCTGACTGATGCCGAGGTTGCCATCGAAGGTGTCGTCAGGGGAATGACCGATTCACGGGGAGCGATCACCCTGCAACTGCCACGCGAGAAGGTCTACAATATAAGGGTCAAGAAGGAAGGATACCAGGACTATAACGGCAGGCAGGTTATAGGCAAAGACGAGGCTCTTGTGACCATACTCCTTTCAAAGGCACCGTACAACGTTTTTGTCTCGGTATTTGACGAAAATAAGGAGCCGGTCGAAGGGGCGCTCGTGACGGTCAATGGCAAAGAGGCCGGAGTCACCAATAAATTCGGCAGGCTGACACTCGAAGGGTACCTGGGAGGCGATTACAACCTGACTGTTTCTGCAGGGGAGTATGCCGACAGTCACGTCCCGCTGTCAATTAACGCACAGGGACAGGACGTAACGGTCGAGCTTTCGTATAAGATTATTGACCTCACGATCTTTACCCAGCAGCCGGACGAAAAGATGGTCGATGACGTGACCATCCTGCTGAACGGAAAAGAGATTGGCACCACCGACACCCACGGGCAGCTTGAGACGCAGGTGAAGGTAAACACCCTGTACATCATCAATGGTACAAAAGAGGGATACCAGCCTGCAGGTGCCTCCGTAATCTTTTCAAACGAAAAAACGTCTGCAAGTGTCACCCTGATCATGGAACGGCCCATTGATATCGGGTTTGTGGTGATAAT
Source organism: Methanoregulaceae archaeon UBA467 (assembly GCA_002503825.1). Classification (GTDB taxonomy): domain Archaea; phylum Halobacteriota; class Methanomicrobia; order Methanomicrobiales; family Methanospirillaceae; genus UBA467. The sequence continues at coordinate 210,155 of DASP01000005.1, read as the reverse complement.
AGTCATCATCATCGCTGCGGTGGTCGGGATCATTCTCTGGATACGGAGAAAGAACCGCTATGCACATACCCGCATGAGAAGGAGCGGCCTCTGATTCGCTGATACATGATGGACCGGGCCGGTAACCGATTGAGAACCGCTGTGAGTCTGAAGCAATAAAAATTTTCTATATTTTTTAGAAATTGGCCGGCATCAGGGCATCTATAAAAAAACTGGGTGTTGATCGAACCTGGGTCGGCAGGATATCTCCCCGAATTTTATTGCATTTTTAAAAAGAACGGACCCAGCGGGAATCGAACCCGCGTCCTTGGGTTCGAAGCCCAAGAGGATGTCCTCTACCCTATGGATCCTCTCACGTTTACGCATCACAAGATATTAAGCGTTTTCAGAAGTATTGATCTGATATATGATCCTGTCATCCCGTGAAATAACCAGTCGCCTTGGTGAGAACAGCCAGGAGGGAGATCTGGTCATCAGGCCGTACAGCGATAAATGCCAGCAGCCTGCCTCGTATGACCTCAGGGTCGCAGAAGAGGTCGTACTGCCTGCAAAGGTCTGCACACTGGTCCACACCATGGAGTGGGTGGAACTCCCTGCCGATATCGCGGCAACGCTCCGTTGCAGGTCCTCATTCGGGAGGCAGGGAGTACTCGTCACTGCGGGATTTGTCGATCCGGGATTCCGCGGGCAGCTGACGCTCTGCCTGATTAATATGGGGGTTGAACATATTGCGCTTCATAAAAACGACAGGGTGGTGCAGATGATACTCCACCAGGTATTCAACGGCGACCAGATGTACAACGGGCGTTACCAGGACAGCACCGGAGCAATAAAGGCGAGATAACCATGTTGCGAACAGAACGAAAATACATAGAAATTCTTCGGATATTAAAGGAGCACCAGGAGCCGATGGGTGCAAAACGCTTAAGCGAACTGATGGCAGAACGCGGATTCGTATTAAGCGACCGTGCAGTTCAGTATTATCTCCGCTACCTTGACGACATGGGATTTACCGAGAAAGTGGGGAACATGGGACGCATCCTCACGGATTACGGCATATCCGAGACCGAGAGTGCACTGGTCGGTGACAGGATAGGGTTTATTATTTCAAAGCTCGAGCGTCTCGCCTTCCGGAGTACGTTCAGTCCCGGGACCATGACAGGAGATGTCGCCTATAACCTCTCCATAGTCCCAAAAGACCGGATCGACGAGGTAAGGGAGATCTACGACCGTGTTATCGCCGCGAGATGCGGTTTTTTCTCGTCCTATCGCATCCTCGACAGCGACCCGAGAGTGCCGTCCGGCCATACAGGGATCATGACCATCTGCAGTATTACCATGGACGGGATATTCCAGCGGAAGGGAATTCCTGTGAGGATGGCATTCGGAGGCAGGCTGTCCCTGAAGAACAACGAACCCGAACGGTTTACTGATCTCATCGGGTACCGCGGTACCACTATCGATCCCCTGCAGCTTTTTATCTCTGCCGGACTGACCTCGCTTTCAGACGTGGTTACGTCTGGGTCAGGTATTGCACTCGCAAATGTCCGTGAAGTGCCGGCATCTGCAGAAGAAAAGGTGAAGGAGACGATTGACCAGATGCAGGGATGCGGTTTCGTCTTCCCTGTTATGATGGGAACAAAGGTATTCAACCTCGCCTATAACCCGTACCGGCTCTCCATTGTATCTTTCAGTGGAATGAACTTCATAGCAATCACCGTCGAGAAAGGGATCCCGATAAAAACCGAGATCGGTGCAGGAAATGTACCGTTCTCAAAAATAATGTCAGTTAACTGATCCAGGTAAAATCGTCATTGTCTGTATCCCCGGTTTGAACATCCTTCCGGGATACTGATCCGGGAGACTCTTCTTTTTCGTGCATGGATGCGTTGTTCCCGCCGGTTCTTCCGTAATCATCTGTCAATGAAGAACCGGCACCCGCAGGAGCGCTCTCTTCAACAGGTATGACAGGCAGCGTATCCCCGACACACTCGTCATGGCCGGAAGTTCCCGTGTTATAAGCGCTACCCGGATCGTGTACATCCGGATTTTCAGACATGTCCCTGATTTTTCGGATCTCATCGATACGGGGAATATTCCGGAGGCCTGCAAGAACGATGATGATCGCAAGGAAATGCGAACTGCTCACCGGGTAGTCCCCTGATCGCACCTCAAGGCCACGGATACTCCTGTCGATCCATTTTCTGACCGTCATGTACCCTTTCATACTCATCTCGTGTGAAGGCCCGGCGATAAGGATCAGGGCCTTTTCAGCACTGGTGAGGTCGCAGGGTGTCGAAATTTCCTGGTATATTGCCCGTTTTGCGAGATCTACGACTTTTGATGCTTTTTTATGGCTTTCTTCAACTGAAGGGGCAGCAGGACGGATTTTTCCGAGTATGTCCATTTCAAGTGAACCCTGCGCCACAGGTTCAAGAGCATAACCTATCGTGATAAAACCCATCCCGAGAATGGTATTGAGCACCTCGCCGGCGTCAAGGACCACTTCGGCAATGTCCATCCCGCCCTTTTCGCTAAATTCACCGGCACGGAGCAGGAGGCCGACCCTCCGCACAATCATATCGTTAATCTTTCGATACGTCTGGTCTTTTACGGATTCTTCAACCTTCTGCTTCTGCAGCGGGAGAAATTTCAGCGGGTCCTGTTTCTTCCGGGCTGGTTCGGGCTGAACTTTCAGCCTCGGATACCACGTTTCGTTATCGAACAGAAAAATTCCGTCCAGTGCCGCGTGCAGTGCATCGATCCCATCAGCCGCCCGGGATGAACGTTCCCTCCCCTCGCGTGTGCAGGGGAGGATAAAAAGCCCGAAAACAGGTTCAATCATTGCTTTCCTGATGTGGCTGACAAGATCGGGGACGACTTCTGCCATAGTCCCGCCAAGACCCCCGCATATGAAGATGGCATCGATATCGCCCGTGTCAAGGGACTGTAGCTTTGCGATAATCTCTTCGATGGTGATACTCGCAATAATGTCATCCGGGTTAGACGGGTCAAGACGCTGGAAATAGAGCTTGCGGTCTGCTGGCAGGTTCATGAGACGGTTAAGGGCGTCTGCATCATTGTCGACTGCTATTCCGTCAAGACAGCGGATGATCGGGGATCTGACATCCTGGGCATAGAATAGATCGACAAGCCTGCATCCCGCTCCCCCGACACCAATCAGTATTATCCGCATCGGCCACCCTCTCTTTTATCACCGGTTGTATAGTCATGTATAAACCGCCGGCACAACATCCTTGTCATAGTTGCATACCCCTGATTCATGGACGACAGAAATGTGATGTGCAGACCGGATCCTGCACACGGGGACTGTACCTGCACCCCTTGCAGCTTTATAATCAGTTATTCAGTTCTGATGTGATATAGTGTTTCTCATGAGATATCCCCGTCAACCGGGTAAATGGGGCATTATGCACCGGCTGGGGATTATTTCAGAACAGGTTGCATAGTGCACGTGAATAATACTTTTACCTTTGTTAAATAAGGTGAATATGACCCGGTTGGATTCAAAGCTCTCTGCGTTCACGTTCAATTTGGGTCCACCGTTTTCCGGATCTACCCGTATCATCCTTTAACTGGAGTGATATCGTGACAATATCATCAAAAGGTGAGCAATAAATCATAATTTATTTAACTTCATGTTCGGTACTACACACTGAGGTGTACGAACCTTGACAACCTATGGAATAGAATTTGTACCTGGTAACGTCAATGTCAAGCAAGTAGTCAATTATTGTAAGCTTGCAGAATCAAAGGACATCGACTATGCATGGATCACGAACCACTATAACAACCGCCACTGTTACCCGACCCTGGCAATGATTGCAGCAGCAACCACCACCCTGAAGATGGGACCGGGTATCATGAACGCCTTTACCGACACACCCGCTGCGATGGCGTCATTCGCATGCACGCTGAACGAGATTTCCGACGGACGTGCCGTTCTCGGTATCGGACCTGGCGATCTCTCAACTCTTCCGAAACTTGCAATCGACCCCGCAAAGCCCGTTGCACGGCTTGCTGAGGCAATCACACAGATCAGGAAGCTTACCGCCGGAGAAGAAGTCAAGAAGTCAGGCATGGAGTTCTTCGACTATGACGGTGCAAAGCTGACTGGTGTCACACTCCCCGGAAAGAAGGGTATCCCGGTTTACGTTGGAGCACAGGGCCCCAAGGTACTCGAGCTTGCAGGATCCGTCGGAGACGGTGCACTTATCAATGCATCAAACCCCAAGGACTTTGCAGTTGCAATCCCGATCATCAAGGCTGCCGCCGACAAGGTCGGAAAGAAGGGCTTTGATATCGGTGCCTACACTGCCATGTCCATTGACATGAACGAGAAGAAGGCCCGCAACTCAGCAAAGATCGTTGCAGCATTCATCGCAGCCGGATCACCCCCGCCACTTCTCCAGCGCCACGGACTCGACGCAGCAAAGGTAGCAAACATCAAGAATGCCCTTGCAAAATTCGACTTCAAGACCGCAGGAGAGAATGTAGATGACAAGACCATCGATGCCTTCACCATCGCCGGAACCCCCGACACCGTGAAGCAGAAGTGTGAGGACCTCGCAAAGGCGGGCGTCACACAGATCATCTTCGGTTCACCGCTTGGACCTGACATGACCAACTCGATCCGCCTGCTCGGCAAGTACGTCGTATAATTGTATCCGGGCATCTCGGATCTCTCTTTTTTTTACAGGACTAATTTATACGTTCATTTGATAAACAATTCATCTGGAAATTATGTTCACCGTCACCGAACTGTCTCACGGGAAAAGCATACTCCAGCTCAGGCAGGAGTCACTGACCGGCCTGGTATGCAAGATATCACCGGAGCGGCGGACACGTGGCCTGGATACCCCGTATATCCCTGAGCGGCTCGCTGAAAACTGCCCGTTCTGCGAGAAAAATCTCCTTTCACAGACGCCGGTCTTCGAGAACGGGAACCGTATCTGTATCGGGGAGAGCATTACCTTCCCGAATAAGTACCCGTTTGCAGAACGCCATACGGTAACGGTTGTAACCCGGGATCATTTTGTTGAGAGGTTTACAAAATCACAGGTCATGGACGCCCTCGAAGGCCAGGCGATCTCGCTTCGCGGATCCGGTGGGTATCCGAGCATCAACTGGAATTACCTCCCTTCAGCTGGTGCAAGTATCGCCCATCCCCACCTGCAGGGGCTGGCAGACCGCAGACCTTCATATCTTGCGGGGCGCTACATCGATGAATCGCCACGTTACAGGGCCGGGAACGGGAGTTCGTACTGGGAAGATCTCATAATCCATGAAAAAAACACTGAACGGTTCTTATTCGGTGACGAAATATGCTGGATGGCCCACGCAGTTCCGCTTGGAGAACGTGAAGTCAGGGGCATACTCCCTGTCGCGACGCTTGAAGAATTTGAACCCTACCGGGAATTGTTTGCAAAGGGCCTGATCAGGGTGATGGACCTGTACAGGCATCTCGGAACCCATGCATTCAATATGTCACTTTTTTTTGACTCCAAAAAGAACGACAATGATTTCAGGGCGTTCTGCTCAATAATATGCCGCATTAATCCAAACGCTGCATCCATGTCTGATTCTGCGTTCATGGAGCGGATTCATCTTGAACCTGTCATCCTCACCCTCCCTGAAGAGCTGGGAAAGGTCTGCAGAGGGGAATTATCAGAGGTCAGGCCGGCGGCAATATACGAATAGCCTGCTCCGCACCGGGATCCGTGTAATATAAAAATACGTGCGTATTAATTCAGCTGGTGCCTGCTGCGAAGGTGTCCGGGCAGCTGTATGGCAGCGGGAGCGGTTCCGTTGGCTGATCTGTTCCCGTAAAAGATGGGATTGTTTCATTTTACGGCTCGATTACAGCATGGATGCTATTTTTTTAATCCCCGTGAGGGGAACAGAGATCCGTACAGGGTATCATGGCGTTCCTGTACCGTATCGTAATGACCGCGGGAAGTCGGATCAAGGTCATTTTTTCAGGGCAGAAATCCCCGGACCGGCAGAGCCCCGGTCCCGGAAGTCGCGGGCGTATGGGCTTAATCCAGAACTATTCGCGTTTTATGGCTGTAAATTGATGAATGTACCCTCGCATACGTATTTTAATAATGCCGGGGTGAAGGGATAACCCGCGCCGGGGGCGCACATTGAAAAGAAACAGACGTAAAAAAAGTTGGTATGTGGGTTTATTCAGGCTTGCTGATAAGCTTGGTCTTGGCGACGAGGACGCCGTCCTTCTTGTGAGGCTTGCGGACGATACCGTCGCCGGCCTTCTCAATTTCGCGGGCCTCGTCACAGAGAACTGCTGCGGCTCTCATCATTTCATGGGCGCTGGTGACGATCGGGATATATTTTTCCCACTCTTTTGTCATGAAGCAGCCCTTGACGTTGACCATGGCAACCGCTGATGCGACTTCATATGCTGCACGTGCCTTGGCGAGTGCATAGGGGTTTGTGAATTCGCCCTCGACTGCCTTGTCGGCGGTCATCACGATCTTCGGAAGGACAAGGTCTGCACCCTTCTTTCCGGCCTTTACCTGGTCGATGACCTGGTCGAGTGCCAGCTGCATCTTACGGAATGCACCGGTAAGGGCGAGAACTTTTACAAGGTTGCCGTTGTAGTCGGCCATTTCCACGGGGTCGAGGAATTCACGGCGTGCACCAATCATGGAATCTGCCTTCATGATGATGTACCCGAACTTGCTCTCCTTCATCTCTGCCCATTCCTTCTTGGTGGTGACATCGTCGGTGATGACGATAACCGGGATTCCTGCCGCTGCAAGCTGTTCGCGTGCACCGGTTGGTCCGGGAAGAACACCATTTGGTGAGACTACGATGGCAAAGTCAGGCTGATATGCCTTCATGTTGGAAATGACCCTGTCAATATCCTCAGGCTGGAGCTTGGTCCCGCTTGTTGCCATAAATGTCTGCATATCCTCACGGTCTGCTCTTTCATCGAGAAGAAGTTCGGCCATAACGCCGCTTGCAATGTTGCCTAATTTAGCAACTCCTACTTTAACTACCATTTATAACACCTCTTTTTTGGTATAACAGGTTACTATTTGCCCGGGCCAATATAAACATTTTGAAATTTCATCCGATTCCGTAATTTTGCGTCGCACTGGTGTATTTCTAAAGAGAGGGTGAATATACGTTTTTATCGATACCTTTTTAAGCGGGGGGGCCATTGAGCACCGATGTTAACGAAAAGTGTTTAAGTTTCAGGGACATATTGGGATAATATGAAGGAAGGTCTGCTTACCGAACGCCAGAAGGAAGTACTCCGGTACCGGAAGCAGGGATTGACACAGCAGCAGATCGCAGATATTATCGATACCTCCAAGGCGAATGTTTGTACAATTGAAAAATCCGCGATGGAGAATATCAGGAGAGCTAAGGAAACGCTGGAATTTCTCTATACCCTGGATGCAACGCACCTCTGCACCATCCAGTCCGGGACGGATCTCCTCGAAGTGGCACCGGTTATTTACCGTGAAGCTGAAAAAATCGGCATCAAGGTCAAATATGATACTATTTCCCTTATCAACAAGATCAGGGATTCGAGCCCTGAGCGGTTCAAGGCACGTTATATCAGGGAAAATATTGATGTCTATATCAATGATGAAGGGGATCTCTATTTCGGCTGAAAAGGCGCGTTTATCTTTTTAAAAAGAAGGATTGAGTTTTAATTCCCTGCGTGTTCCAATAAGGTTTATATCTCCTTTTGATCTATTATTATGGAAGCCTATATGAGGTCTCTCCCGGGACAAGGGATGCCGCATCTCATGATGTGCCATGGATTTCAGGAATAAATCCCGTTATGTGCGGGAATTGCCTGTAAATCCGGTTGCCGTGTCCGGAAGAGGATTCATTACAGGTAGCGCCATCCGGAGATTCCGGGTGGCTTCACCGAGACGGAGTTGTGATCATTCACAACGGGCTGACACAGTAGATCTGATATCACGCAAAGGGTGGACGTCTTCCCGGAACGAGCCCGTTTTTGCCATACAGGCAGAAAACGCGTGAACATCAGGATCTCTTCGCGAGACTTTGGTTGGCCGGATTTATCCGGCAGGTTCAACGGGATGAACCGTATCAGTGCAGAACATCCGGCGTCATGAGCATATCATGCCAGACGGTATGGTATTAGCAGGAAGAAGGATATCTGCACGTTCGATCGCGGGTCGCTTTAAAAAGATAGGAACATCACTCAATCTCGGATCCAAAGACCGGTGGATTATTTTACCGGTAAATGACAGAGCCTGGAGGTTCCCCGGTAAAAATTACCGGGCCCTCCGCATGTACGGGCACAATTGTCCCTGCATCAAAAGACCAGTATTTGAAAAGGATTGATTGAAACATGCCAAAAATAAACAGGCCACGCAGGGGTTCCCTTGCATTCAGCCCCCGGAAACGTGCAAAGAGCCAGGTGCCGAAATACCAGTCCTGGCCAGAGTACGCCGGGGCACCGATGCTCCAGGGTTTTGCAGGATATAAAGTGGGGATGACGCATGTTATCATGGTCGATGACCATAAAAACAGCCCGACCGAAGGAAAGGACGTAATGGTCCCGGTGACCGTCATCGAGATTCCTTCCATGAAAGTCGCTGCTGTCCGTGCGTATACACGCGATTCGTACGGCAAACACCCGATGACAGAAGTCTGGGCAGATAACCTGGATCCCGCGCTCGCAGGACGGATTACCGCCCCGAAGAAATACGACAGCGCCGCTGCAAAGAAAGCCATTCTCGATGGAATTACAGCCGGTAAAGTGGTAGAAATCTTCGCCCTCATGCATACCCTTCCCCACCAGGTTACGGGAGTCCCGAAAAAGGTTCCCGAACTTATGGAGATAAAGGTCGGCGGTTCGGACCTTGCAAAAAGATTTGAATTTGCAGCTGAACAGCTCGGTAAAGAGGTACAGCTGGACAGCGTCATCAAGTCAGGGGCATATGCCGATATTACTGCAATCACGACCGGAAAAGGTACCCAGGGCCCGGTAAAACGCTGGGGGACGCCACTTCGTAAGAGGAAGCACTCCCGCGGCGGCAAAAAGCGTCACGTCGGGACACTTGGACCATGGACCCCTCACCACATCAGGTGGCAGGTCCCGCAGATGGGTCAGATGGGATACCAGCAGCGTACCGAGTTCAACAAGCGCATTATCAGGATCGGCGAAAACGGAACTGAAATCACGCCTTCAGGCGGATTCCTGCATTATGGGTTCCTCCAGAACCCCTACGTGCTGGTCAAGGGTTCGGTTCCCGGCCCGGTAAAGAGACTTGTCAGGATCAGGCCGGCAATCCGCCAGGGAGAACACGTTGTGCGACAGCCCGCGATCGAATTCGTGAGCGTCCAGAGCAAACAGGGGTGAGATGAGATGAAAGCACAGGTTAAATCAATTGACGGAACGGTTGCCCGCGATATCGAACTCCCGGCAGTCTTTTCAGAGGAATACCGTCCTGACCTTATCAAAAAGACGGTCATCGCCCTCCAGAGCACCCGGAGACAACCGCACGGCACCTACCCCTATGCAGGCATCTGCTCATCAGCAGTCGGCTGGGGAAGTGGAAGGGGTGTATCCCACGTACCACGTCTCAAAAACGGTTCAAGGGCAGCAAAGGTCCCGCAGGCAAAAGGCGGGAGAGAGGCCCACCCGCCGGTTGTAGAGAAAATCATTGTACGGCGCATCAATAAGAAAGAAAAGGCAAAGGCATTCCGTTCGGCAATTGCGGCGAGCATCTGCGAAGAACTGGTCCGCGCACGCGGGCACAGGTTCGAGGGAGAAGTCCCTGTCGTCATTGAAGACCGCTTCGAGGAGCTTGCAAAGACGACCGAAGTCATTGCAGCGCTCAGTGCAGCAGGTGTCTATGCAGATGTCGAACGTTCAAAAGGAAGCAAAAAAGTCCGTGCCGGCCGTGGCAAGATGCGTGGACGACGTTACAAGCAGCGTAAAAGCCTGCTTATCGTTACTGCAGACGCCCCGCTCAAGGCAGCAAAGAACCTTGCCGGCGTTGATGTGGTGACATTTGACCAGCTGAACACCGAACTCCTTGCTCCCGGAACCCAGGCAGGACGCCTGACCGTATGGACCGAGAGTGCAGTGATGAGACTGGGGGGACTGTGAGATGGTTCTGAAATACCCGTTTGTAACAGAAAAAGCGATGATGCTGCTTGAAAATCAAAGCAAACTCCAGTTCCTTGTGGAAAGAAATGCAACCAAGTCACAGATCAAGCGCGAGATCCAGAAGGTCTTTGAACAGGAAGTGACAGGTGTATCGACAATAATGACCACACGCGGCGAAAAGAAGGCAATTGTCAGTTTCGCCAACGAAAAGGCAGCAGAAGAAGTACTCAGCCGCCTTGGCATTATGTAGGTGGGGAACATGGGACATCGAATTACAACACAGGCAAGGGGAAAAGGCGGCCCGACATACAGGGTGCCGTCTCACAGGTACAAAGCTGCATTAAAGCATGCGGTCAGTATCGAGGCGACGGTCAGGGGAACTGTTATCGATATCGAACACGACCCGGCACGACACACCCCAATCGCGCTTGTACGTCTTGAGAACGGATCGAAGATGTACATGCTGGTGACAGAAGGCATCGGCGTTTCCGATGTGGTCGCATGGGGTGCAGACGTCGAAGTGAAGAACGGAAACACACTCCCCCTGAGTGCAATTCCGACCGGTGCATACATATGCAATATTGAAGCCCGGCCGAATGACGGCGGCAAGTTCGTACGTGCGAGTGGCGTACAGGCGATTGTCGTCGACAAGACAGAGGAAAAGGTCGGCGTGCAGATGCCGAGCGGAAAGACCAAGTGGTTCAATTCACGCTGCATGGCAACCGTCGGAATCGTCGCCGGTGGCGGCCGTGGTGATAAACCATTCGTGAAAGCCGGCAACAAGTTCCACAAGATGAAAAACACTGCATCGAACTGGCCCCGTGTCAGGGGTGTGGCAATGAACGTCATTGACCACCCGTTCGGCGGTGGAGGCCACCAGCATCCCGGAAGGCCAAAGACCGTTGCCCGTGGAACATCGCCAGGAAGGACTGTAGGACATGTAGCGGCCCGCAAGACTGGCCGGGGCAAGAAGTGAGGGGGGTAGCATATGGCAAAGAAGACACAGAAGAGACTACCAAGACGGCGTGAAGAATTCACCTACCACGGGTTCCGCCTGGATGACCTGCGGAGCATGGGCATAACCGACCTGTTACCGGTCATGCCTTCCCGTGCACGCCGCAAATTTAACCGTGGTCTGAACAGGGGTGAGGAACACCTCCTCTCACGGTTCAGGAACGGCGACAGCAGGATCAGGACACACCTCCGCGACATGATCATCATGCCGGAAATGATCGGCAAGGAAATAGAGATCTACAACGGCAAGGAGTTTATTAAAGTCGAACTCCAGCCCGAGTCGGTCTTCCACTACCTTGGTGAATTTGCACCGACCCGCAGGAAGGTTGCTCACGGAAGCGCCGGTATCGGTGCGACACGGTCGAGTAAGTATGTACCGCTGAAGTGATGAAAATGGCAAGAACAGACTATTCACAAAAGATTGAGGGTGAGAATATCGCACGCGCGAAGGCAAACGAACTTCCGGTCTCACCCAAACACGCAATGGAAATTGCCCGTTTCATCAGGAACAAAAAGACAGGCGATGCAATCGAGTACCTCAACCTGGTCGTCGACCAGAAAAAGGCCATTCCGTTCCGCAAATTCAACCGGAACGTGGCCCACAAGAAGGGACTGGAAGGCTGGGATGCCGGCAGATACCCAAAGAAAGCATCCCTGGCCTACATCAAGCTGCTCGAATCGGTCAGTAAGAATGCCGAGTACATCGGTCTTGATGCCGGGAACCTGGAGATCATCCATGTCTCTGCAAACCGGGGACGTGGTATTAAGGCGTTCTTCCCGAGAGCGATGGGAAGGGCAACCCCGAAACGCCGTGAAATGGTGAACCTCGAGATCGTTGTCAGAGAGGTGCAGTAATGGCAGTCGAAAGAAAATTTGTGGCAGAAGGCGCCCGAAAGGCCCGTGTTGAGAAATACTTCCTAAAGGAACTGAAGCGGGCAGGTTATGGAGGCATGGACCTCCAGAGGACCCCGCTTGGCACCCAGGTAACCATCTTTGCAGAGAAGCCCGGTATCGTCATTGGAAAGGGCGGCAAGGTCGTCCGGCAGCTCACTCAGGATCTCGCAACAGACTTCGGTGTGGAATCACCCCAGATTGAAGTCCAGCAGGTACAAAACCCGTCGTTCAATGCACAGATCATGGCAGAACGCCTGGCAAATGCGCTTGAACGCGGCTGGTACTTCCGGAAGGCCGGCTCGAGCATCATCCGTCGTATCATGGAGTCCGGGGCGCTTGGTTGTGAAGTCGTCGTTGCCGGAAAGCTTACCGGTGCAAGGGCACGTACCCAGAAGTTCACGGAAGGGTACATCAAGCACTGCGGTGAGCCGGTCAACACCATCGTCGAGAAAGGCTATGCAGTAGCCATCAAGAAACTCGGTATCATCGGGGTTCAGGTCAAAATTATTCCGCCCGGCGCACGGCTTCCCGACCACTTCGAGGTGCTTACACCCAAAGAGAAACCTGCACCAAAGCCGGAAATCACCGTCACAAGCGTCGGTGAGGATGTTGAAGAGGATATCGACGACATTGTGGACATCCAGGGCGAAGAGCAGTACACGGAGGATTAATAATGGCAATCTTTCGTGCACAGGATGTTGCGCAGTTCTCTGACGTCGAACTGCAGGAACAGATGGAAAAGCTTCGGATGGAGTTGATCCAGCACTATGGAAAGGTAAGTGCAGGTGGCGCAACCGAGAATCCCGGACGAATCGGGGAACTCAGGCGAACCATTGCCCGCATGAAGACCGAACAGAACAAGCGGAGAAAAGTATGATCTCTCCCCAGAATGTCCTGCGCCATGAACTGATTGGCCTGGATGTTCTGGTGGTGCGTGCAGGCAACCCCGGTCATACCGGGGTGAAGGGCCGTATCGTTGATGAAACCCGGAATACCCTTGTCATATCAGGGGAGTCCCGCCTGAAACGAATTCCAAAAAAATTCAGCGTGTTCAGGCTTACGCTCCCGGACGGGGTCCTGGTCGAGATTGACGGCACCGTGCTGGTCATGGCACCAGAAAAACGGATCAATTTGCATTTGAAAAATAGAGGGAAATAATGGCAAACAACATAGGATTAAACGTTACACAGCCGGAAGAGGCCTGTGAAGACGTAAATTGTCCGTTTCACGGCACTTTACCGGTGCGCGGCCAGGTGATTACCGGTAAGGTCGTGAGCGATCGAATGATGGGGACTGTTGTGGTCGAGCGGGAGTACCTCCACTACGTGGGGAAATACAACCGGTATGAAAAGAGAAACTCACGCTACCACGCCCATAACCCTCCCTGTATACACTCGAAAACCGGCGATACTGTAAAAATTGCAGAATGCCGGCCCCTTTCAAAGGTAACCACCTTTGTCGTCGTGGAGGTACAGACACCATGAAGGCAAAGTCTTCAACCACCCCGAGATCACTTGCAACAGGGACGCGACTCCTCTGTGCAGACAACACCGGGGCCCGTGAAGTCGAGATCGTATCGGTCTTCGGCTACCACGGCGTCAGGCGACGCCAGCCCAAGATGGGACTTGGCGACCTTGCAACGGTGAGTGTCAAGAAAGGGACTCCCGACATGCGCAGGAAACTTGTAAGAGCGGTTGTCATCAGGCAGAGAAAGGAGATCAGAAGGCCGAACGGGCTGCGTGTGTCCTTTGACGACAACGCTGTCGTTATAGTCGATGAAAGGAACGAGCCCCGTGGCACTGATATCAAGGGTCCCGTTGCCCGTGAAGTGGCAGAACGGTTCCCGAAGCTCGGTTCGATGGCCACCATAATCATATGAGGTGTGAAAAATGGTAAGAGTAATCAGCAAACAGCCAAGAAAGCAGCGTAAGGCCCGATACCAGGCGCCTGCACACCTCCGCAGCCGTTTCCTCCATGCAGCCCTTTCAAAGGATCTCAGGGAGCAGTACAGCACCCGGAGTGCACGTGTAGTGACAGGTGACACCGTCAAGATGCTGCGCGGGGAATCCGCAGGCACGGAGGGTGTTGTTGACCTGGTGAATACCAGGACCTACAGGATCATTGTCCAGGGCGTATCGATACCAAAGGCAGACGGAACCGAAGTACCGCGGCCGGTGGATCCCTCAAACGTCCAGATTACGAAACTGAACCTGAAAGACCCGCGCAGGGCAGAAAAGCTCGGGGAGGGTAAATAATGTCTGACCATCTGAAGCGACTGAAGGCCCCGGATTCTTGGCAGATCTCCAAGAAAGTCAATACGTTCATTACGAAAACTGCTCCGGGCCCGCACAATGCAAACGCCATGCCGGTGACGGTGTGGCTCCGTGACCATATGGGGTATGCCCGCAACCTAAAGGAAGTAAAGCAAATCCTCGGTCAGAAAGATGTGATCATCAACGGCAGGCCATGCAGAGACCCGAAAATGGGTATTGGTATCTTTGATATCATCTCGCTGCCGAAGATCGGAAAACACTACCGTATCCTGAGGGACAAGAAGGGCCGCCACAAAACAATTGAAATTGATGCAGAGGCAGCCGGATCACGCCTTGCAAAGATCAAAAACAAGACGATCGTTGCAGGTGGAAACGTCCAGCTCAACCTCAGGTACGGAGCAAACATCCTCGCCGACAACAGCTACAAGCCCGGTGACTCGATCGTCATCTCGCTGGATCCTGAAGAGCGGTTCCGTATCATCGATCATTTCCCGTTTGCCGAGGGCAACATGGCAATGGTGATCGGCGGCAAACACTCAGGAAAAGTGGCGAGAATTGTAAAGATCGAAAAGATCCCGGGTAGCGTACCAAACCGGATCACGCTCGAAGATGCGTCAGGCACCCGGTTCGATACAATCGACGACTACATCTACATGGTCGGAAAGGAGACCCCGGCACTGAAAGAGTGGGGGATTGAGGAATGAACGCGATGCAGCAGGTCTATGTTGAAAAGGTCGTCGTGCACATGGGTGTCGGCGAGAGCGGTGAAAAGCTCTCGAAGGCCATTGACATCATGAAGACGATTACCGGCAACACCCCGGTACGCACCGTTGCAAAAAAGACCCAGCCGGCGTTCGGCATCAGGAAAGGCGGACCTATCGGGTGCCGTGTCACGCTTCGCGGCGAAAAGGCAACCAATTTCCTCGAGACATCACTGAATATCGTTGAGAAAAAGATATTCCGGACACAGTTCGACAGGCGCGGTAACTTTTCCTTTGGCATAGAAGAACACACCGATTACCCTGGAATGTCATATGACCCCCAGATCGGTATCTACGGGATGGACATCAATGTCGTACTTGCACGGAGGGGGATACGAATCTCACGCCGGTATGCCGAACAGCGAAAACTCCCTGAGAAACAGCACGTGAATCCTGATGCCACAATCCAGTTTTTACAGGAGCGGTACCAGGTGGAGGTGCAATAACATGGGCGGAGAAAAAACGAAAAATTATGGTCGCGGAGCTCACCAATGCCAGATGTGCGGCCGGAAACAGGGTCTGGTGCGCCGGTATCATATCATGTTCTGCCGCCAGTGTTTCCGTGAATGGGCCCAGAAGATGGGATTCAAGAAGATGAACTGAGGTGAATGCAGAATGTCAAGACTAAATACAATCGCAGACGGCATGAGTGCGCTGAAGAACGCAGCCGACGGTGGAAAAGCAACCTGCATCATCGAACCAGCCAGCAAACTCCTCGGGGCAATGTTCCGCTGTATGCAGGAATCCGGCTATATCGGTGGATTTGAGTTCATCGAGGACGGACGCGGCGGACAGTTCCTTGTCCATCTGAACGGCAGAATAAACAAATGTGGTGTAATATCACCGCGTTATGATGTAAAGCTGAACGATCTCGAATACTGGGAGACACAGTTCCTTCCGGGCAAAAACTTCGGCATCCTTATCCTTACCACCTCGAAGGGGGTTCTTACCCACGAACAGGCAAGAAAGGAAGGAGTCGGCGGCGATCTGCTGGGATATGTGTTCTGAGGTGGACCAATGACAGTAGTACGTAAAGTGAAGATCCCGGCAGGTGTCAAGGCAGAGATCGCCGGTACGGTCCTCAGGGTAAAAGGTCCGAAGGGAGAACTGGAAAGAAGCTTCCGTTTTCCCCAGATCACAGTCCAGCTGACTGATAACGAAGTGGTCGTCTCCACGGAATCGGAGCGTAAAAGCATCGTGGCGATGGTAGGGACATATGCGGCACATGCCAAGAATATGTGCAAGGGTGTAACGAGCGGGTTTGAATACCACATGAAGGTCGTATACAGCCATTTCCCTATCCAGCTCAAACTTCAGGGCAGCAGGCTCGAGATAAACAACTTCCTTGGCGAGAAGAAGGCCCGTTATGCGAATATCGCTGACGGGGTTACCGCAAAGGTAGGAAATGATGAGATCGTCCTTACAGGGATCGACAAGGAACTCGTGGGAATATCATTTGCAAATATTGAGCATGCCACGAAGGTCCGTAAGCGGGACCCCCGCATCTTCCAGGACGGAATATACCTGGTACAGAAGGTGTGATGGAAATGGCGGACGAGAAAAAGAGACTGATCCGTGTGCGTAAAAACAAGAATGCATCATTCAAGCGCGACGGAGCAGGTAAAAAGAAGCAGCTCTCCGAATCCTGGAGAAGGCCGAGGGGGCTGCACAACAAACAGCGCAGACAGAAAAAGGCAAAAGGCGCCCTTCCCACACCAGGGTACGGCAGCCCGGCAGCAGTCAGGGGAATGCACCCGAGCGGGTTCTACGAGGTACGTGTATTTACCGTATCCGAACTTGAAGGACTCAATCCGGAAGAGCATGCAGTACGGATCGGGGGCACCGTCGGGAACCGCAAGCGGGCCGCGATACAGGATCAGGCCCTCGCAAACGGCTTAAAGATCCTGAACCCGAAGGAGATTGCGACCACGACAGAAGAAGGTGATGCAGAATGAGCGATATCTACAACCAGAGAGTCATATCAGCATCACTTCTGAAGTGCGGGGTAAACCGGGTATGGTTCGATCCCGAGCGGATCCCTGATATCCAGAATGCGATATCAAGAGAAGACCTCCGCGGCCTGGTAGAAGAAGGCGCGATTAAGGCTCACCAGATCAAGGGTGTCAGCAGGGGCAGGGCCCGTGTAAAGACCGCCAAGAGATCATACGGGCACTGCAAGGGCCCCGGCCGTCACAGGGGTGCAGCCGGAGCACGGAATCCGAGCAAGAGGCAGTGGATCCAGAAGATCAGGGCAATCAGGAAATCACTGGTTGAAATGCGTGAATCAGGTGAAATAGACCGGCATATATACCGTCTCTTCTACCGCAAGGCAGCGGGCGGACAGTTCAGGAACGTTGCCCACTTAAAGGCCCAGATAGAGGTCCTTTCAGGGAGGATGAAGTAACATGGCGACTGGTCCACGGTATTTTGTTCCCTTCCGCAGGCGGAAAGAGGGCAAAACCGATTACTACAAGAGAATGAAACTTGTCGTCGCAGAAAGCCCGCGTATGGTGGTCAGGAAGTCCAACCGACATATCATTATCCAGCTGGTAAAAGCCGAGATGGATGGTGACCGGACACTGGTGACTGCCAATTCAGCCGAGCTTTCAAGATACGGCTACAATGGATCACTCTCCAACACACCCGCGGCATACCTCACCGGGATGCTCTTTGCGGTCAAGGCACTCAATACCAAAAATGAATCGGCAGTCCTTGATATCGGCCTGAACCGTGCAACACATGGTGCACGGGTCTTTGCGGCGCTCAAGGGTGCGGTGGCAGCCGGACTCGATGTCCCTCACGGCGAGGAGATCCTCCCGGATGATGACAGGGTCAGGGGAGCCCATATTGCGGCATACGCTCCAGAAAAGGCTGGAGACTTGGTACAAAATGTAGAACAGGCGATGGACGCCATAATGAAGGAGCTGGAGTGAAATGACATACGAAAAAGAGGAATGGATTCCTCTCACCGGTCTTGGCAAGATGGTGGCAGCAGGCGAAATCACCAGCATCGACCAGGTACTTGACAGCGGGAGACCGATCAAGGAGCCGCAGATCGTCGATGCATTCCTGCCTGACCTCGAGGACGAGGTGCTGGATATCCAGATGGTCCAGCGTATGACCGACTCGGGGCGCCGTGTTAAATTCCGCGCAGTCGTTGTGGTCGGGAACCGTAACGGCTATATCGGGTTTGGCCAGGGGAAGGACGTGCAGGTCGGAGATGCCATAAGAAAGGCAATCGTACACGCAAAGACCAATGTTATCAAGGTGCGCAGAGGTTGTGGCAGCTGGGAATGCGGCTGCGATGCAGCGCATTCAATCCCGATGCAGGTCGAGGGATCCGCTGGCAGTGTCCGCGTGACCCTTAAACCGGCACCGCAGGGTATCGGGCTTGTCACTGGTGAAATCAGCAGGAAAGTGCTGGAACTTGCCGGGATCAAGGACGCGTGGACATTCTCCCGCGGACAGACCCGGACGACTATCAACTTCGCAAAGGCAACCTTCAACGCGCTGAAAGCAACCAACATGATCAGGACCGGGAGGTCTGAATGATGTACGCAATCGTTCAGGTCCGCGGAGTGGTCAATACACGTCGCGATATCAAGGACACCTTAAAAATGCTCCGGCTTCATCACATCAACCACTGTGTCCTTGTCCCTGATACTCCCGAATACCTTGGAATGATCAGGAAGGTCAAGGACTTTGTGGCGTACGGAGAAGCGGACGCCCAGACCATCGAGACCATTCTCCGGACACGGGGGAGGGTCGTCGGTAACAACCCGTTAACTGATGAATATATAAAGGCCAATTCAACCTATCCGGGGATTTCGGACTTTGCACAGGCACTGGCAGAAGGAAAGACACGCCTGTCTGATGTACCCGGTCTGAAACCCGTCCTCAGGCTCCATCCGCCACGCAAGGGCTACAGGACCATAAAGAGGACATTTCCCCAGGGTGGAGCACTCGGCTACTATGGCAGGGAAATCAATTCCCTCCTCCATAAGATGAGGTGATTAGAATGCCAGTCAACAAACGCTCAAAATACCGTGGTTCAAGGACATGTGGAGGAGGTACTCATAAAAACAGGCGCGGTGCAGGAAATCGTGGTGGAAGGGGCAGAGCCGGACACCGCGATCACCGTTTCACCCACTATCTGCTCGCCGATCAAGTGAACAACGGGAAGCATGGTTTTGTCAACAAGACCAGCACCGATATCAGGGCACTCTCTGTGGGGATCCTTGACCAGATGGCCCGGGATCTTGTCTCCGCGGGAATCGCGGCACAGGAAGGGGACGTCATCGTCATCGATGCGGAACAAATCGGTATCGATAAGATACTTGGCAGCGGAAGAGTCACTCAGAAGATGAACATCACTGCCAGATTCTTTTCAGAGCAGGCAAAGACAAAGATTGAGGCGATTGGTGGTCAGGCTCTGATCATCTGACCTCTTTTATAGGTGAAAGAATGGGTAACCTGTTGGACCGAATGGAACCACTGCTGGCAGCCATGCCTTCGGTAAGAAGTCCGGAGGGGCACGTCCATTTCAAGAATAAATTGATTTGGACCGCCGGAATACTGATCCTCTATTTCGTACTGACCAATATCCCGTTATTCGGACTTGATCCGAATTCGATGGATATCTTCCTTTACTGGCGGGCGCTTCTCGCAGGTGCGAGCGGTTCGCTGGTTCAACTCGGTATCGGGCCGATAGTCACCGCATCGATCGTGCTCCAGCTCCTGAAAGGTGCGGACATCCTGCGAATCGATACGTCCGAAGCACGTGGACAGGTCATGTACATGGGCCTGCAGAAACTCCTCATCTTCGTAATGATCATTGTCGAAGCGGCACCGAACCTCGTCGGAGGGTTCCTACGCCCCGACCCCGTAATAGCCCAGGCATTCTTTGGCGGAAACCTGTTTGCGGTCTCTTTCATAATCTTCCTGCAGATATGTATCGGGGGTGTCCTGATCTTCTTCATGGATGAAGTGGTGACCAAATGGGGTATAGGGTCGGGAGTGGGACTCTTCATTATTGCAGGTATTTCCCAGGCGCTGATCAACGGGTTTATTAACTGGACCCCTGTCAGTGACCCTTACCCGATCGGGTTTTTCCCGAGGCTGGTGGCCATCGGTCTTGACGGGGCCAATTATCTGCAGTATTTCGGCACGGATATGCTTGCATTCATAACGACGATTGCAATCTTTCTCATCATCGTCTATGTCGAGTCCACCCGTATCGAGATCCCGCTCGCACACGCTCAGGTGAGAGGCGCCAGGGCACGGTTCCCGGTTAAACTTATCTATGCCAGTGTGTTGCCGATGATTCTCGTCCGTGTGCTGCAGGCAAATATCCAGATGATTGGGCTGTTCCTGAATAATGTTGGAATAACGATATTCGGGACCTTTGACGGACAGACTCCTGTTTCAGGCCTGATGTATTATCTGGCACCGATAAACGGCCCGTCTGACTGGATGTGGTGGGTAACCGATCTCGGGCATGCCCCGTGGGAGGTCCTATTACGGATGGGCATCGATATTGTCTTCATGGTAGTCGGGGGTGCAGTATTTGCACTCTTCTGGATCAAGACCGCAGGTCTCGATTCCAAGGACGTCGCCCGCCAGATCCAGAACAGCGGCATGTCCATTCCCGGCTATCGTCGTAACCCGCAGGTACTGGAGAAGTATCTCGACCGGTATATCCCACGCGTCACCGTAATCGGTGGTGTGTTCATCGGGCTGCTCAGTGTCATTGCCAACCTCTTTGGTGTGATTGGCGCGGTGAGCGGGACCGGTCTTCTGCTGACAGTGAGTATCACATATCGTCTCTACGAGGAGATCGCAAGTCAGCAGATAATGGAGATGTACCCGTTCATGCGGACATTCTTTGGAAAGGAGTGAACATGACCGGAAGGAAAGTTATCATCACCGGGGTGCCGGGCGTCGGTAAGACGACGGTTGTTACAGGGGCGCTTCAGCGCCTCTCCGACGAAGGGATTATCTATAAATCCCTTAATTTCGGCAGCTATATGTTTGAGATCGCGCAGAAGGAAGGAATGGTAAAAGACCGCGATGAGATGAGAAAACTCGATAAGGACCTCCAGAAGAGGCTGCAGAAACTTGCAGCACAGGCACTGGCCCGTGAAGAAGGGAACATCCTTATCGATACTCATGCATCAGTCAAGACACCGAAAGGGTATCTTGCAGGACTTCCCGAATGGGTGCTCAAAGAACTTATACCCGACACCATTGTTCTGGTAGAGACCGATGATGACCAGATCCTGCTTCGCAGGCTTGGTGATGATACACGTTCCAGGGACATGGAAGGTGCGAGGGCGATAGCCGAGCACCAGCAGTTTAACAGATCAATAGCGGCAGCATATGCGATGCTGACCGGATGTACGATTAAAATTGTTGTCAATGCAGATCATCTGCTCGATAAAGCGACAGAAGAGATGGCAGCGGTTCTCAGGTGAATTATGGATACAAAAAAATATGGAGGATACATCGCACTGGTCGTCGCAATGCTGATGATGGTTGCATACAGTATCCCGGCAATCCGTGACGGGGTAGGTAGTGCGATAGATATTGTTTTCGGGCCGCTTGTGGGCGAAGTCCCGTTTTTTATACTGATTGTCATACTGTCAACAATAACGGCTCTTTATTCCTCCATTATCCAGAAATATACCATTGATTACGAGAAGATGCAGGAGGTCCAGGCCCGTATGAAGGTCTTCCAGAAGGAGTTCCGTGAAGCGCAGCTCTCGCAGGACGAGAAGAAGATCAAGAAACTGGATGCCAGAAAAGATAAGATGATGAAAGAGCAGCTCGAGATGTCGCAGAACCAGTTCAAACCGATGGCATATATCCTCGTCCTGTCTGTGCCTATCTTTTTCTGGCTTCTCTTTCGTCTTAATACGGTGGAAGCCACGATTACCATGCCATTTTTCGGGACCCACTTCCTCTCTGACATGGTACTCGGGCCTGTTCCGGCATGGATCCTCTGGTACATGATCTGCTCACTTACATTAAGCCAGGTGGTCAGGAAATCCTTAAACATCGGGGGTATCTGATGCGTATCACGGTGAGTGGGCTTCCCGGAAGCGGGACGACCTCACTTGCCAGATATCTTTCAGAAAAACACAATTTCGGACTTATTTCTGCCGGAGAAGTATTCCGCCAGATGGCACAGGAACACGGGATGGACCTGGCTGAATTTGGAAAATTTGCAGAAAAAAACCAGGAAATCGACCGGATGATCGACGCGCGCCAGAAAGAGATCGCACTGTCGCGTGACGATATAATCGTTGAGGGCCGTTTATCTGGGTGGTTTGTTGAACAGGCAGAGCTCAAGATCTGGCTCTCTGCGCCACTTGGGTGTCGTGTCGAAAGGATCCTCTCGCGTGATACCATCGAGAACCTTGAAAAGGCAAAAAGGCTTACAGAAGAGCGCGAGATGAGTGAAGCAATCAGGTACCGCATGTATTACGGAATTGATATCAGGGATCTTTCATTGTATCATATTGTGTTAAACACGGAACGCTGGAGCGTGGAAGAGCTCGGTGCTCTTGTTGACATGGCAATCAGCCTTATAAAAAAATAGACCGCTGTTTTTGGTTGTACCTGTAAGACCGGAAGTGATGTCCGGCTTTTTTATTAATATCCGGATCTGATGAGGTGTGCCTGTCCGGATTCCCGGAAAAACACCTGCAGTCTTCATTATAAATATGCAATGCAGTCAGCGACGGGTCAGGACCCGCAACACGCCCGCTGCACGGTTACAGGGGTTGTGCTATCATGAACCGACAGGGAATCATGCATAAGGTCAGCTGGAATATCACATTGAACCTGTTTTAATGAGCGATATAAAAAAAATAACTGTTTAGAGAGATCCGGTCAGTAAAATCAGGTCACCAAAATCTATTCTTCCGTTTCCGTTATAATCAAATGCCTCAACCGGCTGGTTTTGGGCAATCCATTCCATCGCGTTGAAATAGAGGATGACATCATTAAAGTCGGCCCGTCCGTTTCCATTCAGGTCTTCATACAGTCCGTCCCCATTCGGATCAGCCGGCATATCAGGGGATGATGCCATGAGTACTGCACTGTCTCCTGAATAAGGAATGAACTCCATCGGGAAGGGACATATCTGCATGGATGAAACAGGCTCGTCAGTAAATGGGGAAGGGTTAGCCGCGGCAGGATCATCAGCCGGGAAAGGACAAGGCGTGGACTGTGAAGCCGGGTCATCGTCCGGGAAAGGCGAAGGGTTAGCCGCGGCAGGATCATCATCCGGGAAAGGAGATGGGTTTGATGCATCTCCTGAATCATCAAACGGTGAAATATAGCCAATCCCCTGCTCATCTGAAAATGGACATAATTCCTCTCCTGCAGCGCCTGAAATTATAAAAAACATTACTATACATAAGGCTGGCGCTAGCCACCGGCACATTTTCCACGTTATCATTTATTTGCCACCCTGATTGTAAGATATCCGGGGTCCGTGGAGGTCGCCATGAAACTCCACGTCATATTCATCCGGCATTATCTTATGATAGTTTCTCCCCACTCTCTCTATATATATCCACCTCTCCGGATCGGCAAGGCTCCCGTTAACCGCCTGATCGTCAGATGCCACTCTGTCTGAACAGCATATTTAACATGGCTGTCCCCGGAAACGTGGACGAAAAAAAGCATTGAAGGGAAAAATATGAAGCTCACCGTTCTCGTCGATAATAATACGATAACTGACAGGTATTTCCTGGCTGAACCGGGTTTTTCGGCATTTATAGAGGACGGCTCGACGCGTGTCCTATTCGACCTGGGCTATTCAGGAATATTTGGAACAAATGCTGATAAAATGGGCATCCCGGTTCTCAAAGCCGATTATATCGTCCTCTCTCACGGACATCTTGATCACAGCTGGGGCCTTCATTCTTTCATCATGCGACATACCGAAGCTCAGATTGAAGGCCGTCCTCATTCGGACCCGGTTATCGTAGCTCACCCTGGTGCGTTTCACTCGCGGTCCGCACCACCCCTCAAAGAGATCGGTTCGATTATTGATGAAACCACTCTCTCCCGGATATTTCACCTCAACCTGACAACCGGCCCGTTCTGGCTGACCGATAACCTGGTTTTTCTCGGAGAGATTAAAAGAAGGTTTGAATACGAGGGCGTGCCTCCTGGAAATCAGGTTATACTGGAAAACGGGATTAACAGGGCGGATACCATTTCCGACGACAGCGCCCTTGTCTATACCGGCCGGGAAGGACTGGTAATCATAACCGGATGTTCGCATTCAGGCATCTGCAATATCTGTGAGCAGGCAGCAGAGGTATGCGGGGACGAACGTATCCGCGATATAATCGGCGGACTGCATCTGATTAACCCGCCGCGGGAACAGATGCAGGGAACGGCAGACTACCTGGCGCGAAAACAACCGGCAGCCCTTCATCCGTGTCATTGTACAGACCTGGGCTCAAAGATTGCACTTTCACTGGCATTGCCGGTGTCCGAGGTCGGTGTCGGGCTGGAACTCAACTACAACTGATTGGTAAAACGAACTTGCAGAAGAAGAATATCAGGAAGGTCTACTCTGATATTTTTCGTTCGGTATGGCTTTTTTCATGAATACGCACAAAAACGCCAATCATTTCATTATTCCTGTCGTTTAATGGGGTTGCACGAATTGTTATATTCTTTCTGAGGCCACCTGCGGTCTGCATGGAAACATTGTGTTCCATGCCGATCGCCATACTTTCCCTGATAACCCCGTCAACAGGGTCGGCAAGTTTCTCACCTGTGCGGAGGTCTGAAAGGATCATAAGCCTGCTCAAAGGTTTGAGGATTACCTGTTTTCGCGGGATATTCAGGAGGTGTTCAGCATACGGGTTCACAAAGAGGATCCTGCCACGTTTATCCGTTATAATCACGCCATCAAGCACGGTCATTATCTTCTTCATCGGTTTTTCATCAATATCAGAGACTTTTTTCATCATTGCATGATTATGAAGAGCAATTTCAATATTTACCATCATCTCGGTCTCTTTAAACGGCTTGGTCAGAAACCCGTACGATTCGGCTGACTGGACTCTTTGGAGGGTTTCGCCGGTGTTCTGTCCAGAAAGGAAAATGACCGGCGTATTAAAGAGTGAAAAAATGTAGCGGGCTGCATCGATACCGTCGATGGCACCATTTAAATTGATGTCCATAAGAACAAGATCCGGCAGATGTTCCGCGACAAGATGGATTGCCTCTTCTCCGGTGCCGGCCTTGCCGCAGACAATATAATCCCGTTTTTTAAGGATAAACTCGATGAGATTCGCAATAATTTCGTCATCTTCGACAATGAGTATCTCTTTTAAAAGTTTCATGGGCCAGCTGCCTGATTTTATAGTGGTACCAGTTTAGCTTTTGGCAGATATAATGATAGTAATTATTGTGTGCTGCCGGTTCTGAACGAAGGGGGGTTTCGTCTCCATATAGTACGCAATAATTTTTTGATAAACAGGGAACCTGCAGCAGGTTGAAATCGTAGTGCTGGTGCGGTGCGAATGTCTGTTTCGCCCGTCTCTGTCATGATGCCAAAGGTTGGAGCTTCTGCAGGCATATATGGAATTGGAAATATTCAGCAGCAATAAAATCCAAATAACATTTAAAGGGCTTTGTTATAATGTTTAATTTCGATATCATGTTCGATCTATTTTTCTGACAGGAGGGGTTTCACCCCTCCCTGTCCCACCCCCGGGATGTCCTGCGGGCAGGGGTTGACCGGGACATTACGATTTTTCATAAGAACCTGAGCACGGTCCTTATCGCAGTATGGGGGGGGTGCACACATACGGCGGGACATCGGCCCCGGGAGTGTCCCGAAGTGGAGTGCGGCGAAAGAGAAATAGTGAGAGTACCGGAAGGGTTTCAACAAATAACATTCAAAGAGCATTCACGGGGTAAAAAGTGAATATCACATGTTTATCGGTTCAGAGTGTTATTATATATGGCCGGCCGATAGTACGAACATCGTTTTATCCGGCATGGAAGGGAACGAGGGATAGATGGAAGGCTCCACGACAATCAGGATAGAGGTGGTCAGGTCCTGGGACTCTGATGAAATTGTGACGCTCTACCGCGAAGGCGGCTGGTGGAAACCGGGGTATGACCCGTCGGAACTGCCTGCCCTTATCAGGTCAAGTTTCGCTTTTGCAGTGGCAGTCGAAGATAAGACCGGTTCTGCGATAGGCATGGGACGTGTCATCTCTGACGGGATTTCGGACGCCTATATCCAGGATCTCGTCGTGATGCAGGAATTCCGTGGACGAGGTGTCGGGAGAAAAATTCTTACCTGCCTTGTGGAATACTGCCTGTCACAGAGCGTATACTGGATAAGCCTTATCGCAGAACCGGGAACAGAGGAATTTTATCTTCCGGCCGGCTTTTCCCGTATGGAAGGATATATCCCGATGTTGTATGACGGAGACAGTAAAAAATGATCAATAAATCAGATTTCAGCCCGGTAACACTTGAGAACCGGGATTTTTTTACCGCGCACTATAAAAAATACCCGCAGGAACATAGTGACAACACGTTCACCAACATGGTCTGCTGGAACCACTTTGCGCATTATGAATTTGCGCGGGTCGGTGGAAATATCATCCTTTCAAGTACCATCGACGGCAATACCAAATTCCGGCCGCCTATCGGGCCGCGAAACCCGGAATTACTCGAAGAGGTGATGCATCTTGCCGTCAGCGAGGGAGATGATGCCCCCCTTGTTCTTGTGGACTCCTCGACAAAAGCATGGATCGAAGCCGAATATCCTGAACTCCCGCTCTATCCTGACAGGGACTATTTTGAATATGTATACCGGACAGTTGATCTCGCAACGCTTCCCGGTAAAAATTACCTGACTATCAGGAGGCACCTCAACAATTTCAGGAAAAAATGCTCACCGGTCATTGAACAGGTACAGCCGGAAAATATTTCTGAAATAAAAGAATTTCTGATAAAATGGTGCGAATGGAAACATTGTGAATCCGAACCGTTCCTTGAACACGAAAAAGAGGCGGTTTTCTATGCGGTTGATCATTTCAGGGATCTCGGGCTTTCCGGAACAATGATCAGGGTGCCTGAAAATATCGGGGCGATAGCGTTGTATGAACCCCTTAATGAGTCGACGGCTCTCGTGCATTTTGAAAAGGGACTTCCCGATTGTGAAGGGATTTATAAGGCTATCAACGCGGAAACCGCAGCACTTCTCACCGGGAGATTTGAATTTATCAACCGCGAGAGTGATATGGGCGTGAAAGGCTTAAGGGAAGCAAAACAACGATACCATCCTCATCACATGGTCGAGGTATGGTATTCAAAAAAGTCTGACCTTGAAGTTGTGTTGTAACCGGAAAACAGGAGTGAATGCAGGGCGTCCTGATATTTTTTTCATCACAATTTTCTTAATTATGACATGTATATCCTGCTCTTTCCGGTACGGTTACGGCAGCCTTCTTGTGTCGAAGGAAGGGGAGCCCGGGTTTTACCGGATTATCCCGGGATCTGTCTGTGAAGTGATGCCTGCAGGGAGAGATCCGGCAGAGTGAACGAAAAAAAAACCCTGGTTTTTTGTGATGTTCCTGTTAAACTGGTTCAAGGGTAAATTTCCACGAACATGCACAGTCTCCGCCGGATGATTCTGGTGGAGAGGTGATGCATCCTGCCCTGATACGTGGATCGATGGTCCGGGCAAAGAGCGAATATTCGGTCATCCCGATCTCTTTACAATGAAACGGCGGTAAATTTTTCCGTGCCCTGGAAGTCTGGACATGGCAGGCCGTAACGGACAGGATAAGGGTGTAATCGTCCGGGCGCGCAATGGACTGGGGATTGATAAACCTGTATATACGGTTTTTGAGAGCGATTTCAAGTGCATCAAGACCGCCATCACCCGGGATCCCGCACCGTTTCATAATCCTCCGGGCTTCCGACGGCGCGAACTGTTGCCATACGAGTTTATCACAGGCGAGGGCTGCGTCCATCCCAAACCTCTCCTCGACGGCCAGGAACCACAGTCCATCCATGGCCAGCCAGTTTTTTGCAGCATCAGTAAGTTCCTGCTGCATCTGTTCCGGATCGTGTTCTGCCATACTACCAGATAAGCGCCGGAAGGAAAAAAAAGTGCCCGGACATCTGCGTCGTTTTCAGCAGTACGTTTTAAAACAACCGGCCGGGTAATCGTAAACGAGGGATACAATGCCGGGAAACCAGGTCAGCACTGCAGAGAAAATGAGTGTTATATCAGCCCGATTATCCCGTCTGCAATGATTTTTACTGCAATCGCCGCAACAAGCATCCCGAGAACCTTGGCCATGATATCTGTTACGCAATCCCCGAGAACCTTCTGGATCTGTGAAGAAAATTTAAGAATAATCCATGTAGCCAGAAGGGAAAGGGCAATTGCCAGTGCCGGGATAAGAATCCCATAATCCTTTGAGAGCAGGAGAACCGTGGTTATTGCACCGGGTCCGCAGAGAAGGGGAGTCCCAATCACTACTCCTGCGACCGTATTTGAGTGGTCTTTTGATTTCCCAATGTCAATGCCTAGTGACATCTGCATGCCGAGGATAAAGAGCAGGATCCCGCCTGCAACCTGGAAACTCGGGAGGTTGATACCGAGAACATCAAAAATAAGGAAATTAAACAGGAGAAATGTATACATCAGGAATCCAGCCACAGCTACGGCGATGAGGGCCTGTTTTGCGATATCTGCAGACGACTGCCCTCTGGTCATTGATGTAAATATCGGGACGCTCAATAACGGGTCGAGAATGACGAAAAGTGCAGAGAATGAATAAATGAGAGACGGAAGAATGTCCTGCATGGTAAAGTTATCCATAGTTTGGTTGTGAAACCGGATAAAGCAGCCGGTCAGTCTTTGTATGCTGAAAATATTCCGGATATGGCCGTATTATAAACCCCACTTTCATAGTGGATACTCCATCGCCAGAATCGAACCGGGAAGCTGCTAGTAACACATTACTGTTCTTTAAAAACGTGTACATGTACCTTCAGCGGTAAAACCAATCAGAATGAGAGTAATATGGGGTGCTCCCGACAGAGATCACCTGATAGATAGGGGGGTTGATGCCAGATTCTGGGGGTGTCCGGCAAAACGAAAAAAACCAGGTGACATATCGAGAAGCAATATAATGTCTGTTTTAATAGTTATAAAATGTCCCTTTTTGGAATTATCCCCCTGCAGAGGGATATCAGGGAGTACTACTCCCTTCTGTCAACAAGCCTTTTCGGCCGGCCTTTCAGACGATAGAGTTCAAGCGCTCCCGGCGGGGTAAAATAAAACGTCACCTCAAAATTTTCACCGTATGCGTCGGCAAGCAACGGTTTATTGCGAAAGAATGATTCAAGGAATTGTTCCATAACCAGGTGCTGATCAGTCTCTTCCGGATCGTGGCATTCCATGCTCACCCGCAATATCACCTCGTCCTCGTCATCCTGACCGTAGACAAATGCCTCGTATTCTCCGGTAAGGTATTCCATATTCGGCCGCTGGAACACACCTCGTTCTATATCCACCCTGTTCACAGGCGTTCCAAGAATCCAGACTGTTTCTGACTCTCTCTGTGGAGTAAATATCCGCATATGTGTCCTCCCGCAGGGGCAGGGATCGCGTGAAAGGACAACGGTGGTATCCTCTGTGTCATAGTTCAGGAGGAGGGTGCCTGATTTTCCCCCGACAGGAAGGAGCGTTGTAAGGACTGCCCTGCCACATTCCCCGTCTGCGACGAACCTGTCCATGCCAGGATCATAGACATCAAGATGAACCATATCTTCAGGCACATGAAGGCCGGTGTGCTGCACACATTCACCGCACATGGTACCTTCAGTGCTTCCGTATGTATTGAACACCGGCCGGTCCCAGAGTTCGGAAAGATAATCCCGTGATTCTTCAGCAAAGCTCTCACCCCCGATGATGAGGCGTTCCACCGAAGATTCGCGTGGAGATATGTCCTCATTTGAAAGCCTCCGTGCAAGATGTACCAGTTTAAAGACACTGCCGACGATGCCGGTCGGCTGATAACTGGCGAGAATGCGGTGGGGGAAATTGCATTTGCCGGTCGGGATGATTGACATTCCGACATCCCGGGCAGCAAGTGTCATGGTATTTGCCCCGATATTCATTCCGTAACTTGCACATATAACGACCCTGTCGCCGCTGCCAAATCCCTGTGACATGAAGATGCGGGCATACTTTTCGGCATATCTCGCCCAGTCTTCCCATGTCAGGAAAAAGCTTTTCGGAACCCCGGACGTCCCGCTGGTCTCATGGATGGTAAAAATATCTTTCCAGTCTGCACTTTTAAATAGAAAATGTTCAGTAGCCGGCGGCTGGTGTGTACGAATGACCCCGCCGGATACGAGCGGCAGTTCGATGAGGTCTTCGTGCTCACGTATCGTATCCGGGTTGATCTGGTGGTCACTGAACCATTTTTTATAAAACGGGGAATTTTCAAAGGCGTATTTTACGGTATAACGCACCCGCTCGTCAATGAGGGCGTCCAGATCAGCCCGTGGAAGACGTTCGATACGATCATTGAAGAATGAACCCTTTTCCATTGACGAAAATATGAATCTGAAAGATTTATAGGTTCTCCCCGGAGTGCCCCTGAGATTACTTCCAGCTCCTGGGCACCAGGGCAGACCGCCATACATGGATGATGAGCAGGATTAGAAACGGTCCCCAGAGCAGGGTATGTATCTTTAATGCAGTGCTTTTCTGAAGCAGTCCGCCGGTAATGGGGGTTATTATACCCGGTTCGGTTATTCCAAACCCGGTAAGGAGGAGCAGGAGCGCGACGGCAAGGAGGCAGAGCGAGATGAACCTGTTGACCTGTCCCGGCCTGGGAATGCCGGTTTTAGCCTTTTCGGACCGGGACGATCCCGAGGAGGTCATAAGAAAAATCCTTCTCCGGTATTTCCGGTATTTGAAAACCCACGTGACTCCCAGTACCCTTTATACGAAGGGTTATCCGACAATTCGATTGCCGTAATCCACTTTATCCACTTATATCCCCATTTGTCCTCTGCCACGAGCTGGAACGGGTATCCCCGCTCTGCAGGGAGCGTCACATTATTCATCCGGCAGGCCATCAGGATATCATTGTCCGTGATATATGAGAGGGGAAATGAAGTCGAGTACCCGTCCTGTGCCCGGAATATGATAGTATCAGCGCCAGGCCGTACTCCGGCATCCTTCAGGATATCACGAACCAGGATGCCTTCCCAGAGGATTGTAACATCCCATCCTTCAACACAGTAAAGGGTTACCACTTTCTGATAATGCGGATATTTTTCGAGCAGTTCATCGTACGTGTACGTCCCGGGACCAGTGACAAGTCCCTGAACATCCAGCCGGTATGTTCCGGGATCAATATATTGTGGTCCTTTGATTGAATTTTCACGAAAGCCGGAGACAGAAGAGAGCCGCACCCCTTCGTACTCCCTCACTTCAGCAGGAGCCAGCGTTTTTATTTCATTTCCGCCTCCTGCCGGTACCGGTAAGCCGGTAAGGTCGATAATATAGACTGCAAGCACTATTGCAACAAGGACTGCAACAAGCAGTACCCCGCGTGAAGGTCTCATGTATACCGGATGGGAGGTATGAAATGGGGGACACTTAAATATTGGTATCACGGAGCGTCACACAATCAGGGTGAGCGACCGGTTCCGTGTGACAAATCTTTAAGGTGTCAACTGGCTATCATCTTTTCACCGGAGGATGTGTCCTTGACAGCAGTAAAACGATACAAATGTGTTATATGCGGGTATATCTACTCCCCTCTCAGGGGGGAACCCCACAATGGAATTCCCGAGGGAACAGAATTTGACGACCTCCCTGACACCTATGTCTGCCCGATTTGTGGTATGCAGGGAAAAGGAAGAATTGGAAAGGGAGGGTTCGATGAGTGGGTCCCGACAAAATATATCTGTTCAGTATGCGGCTACGTATATGACCAGAAAAGGGGGGAGCCTCATCGTGGTATCCCGGCGGGTACACCGTTCGAGGAGCTGCCTGATGATTATACCTGTCCGGTATGTGCGCTTGATCCAAAGATCAGCAAATCGTACGGCAAGGTCTTTAAACAGGGCTTTGAACCGCTCAATCTTTAATTTTTTTTAGTGCCGGTCGACCAGATTCTCTTTTTACCGGCATCATATCTTCATATAACCTGTAATGTTCGTTTTGAAAGGCCGTATTGTTCCGGATCTTACCTGTCAGGGAATATACCGGCAGGACCCCTTCCGGATCGGGATTGTGTCTGACTGGATAATGCGGGAATGACCAGGCCCCGTCAACACAGGCTTCGTTGAAACCGGACCCGCGGTCTGCCGTTTCATCAGGTTATCCTCTCCAGTTCGGGCACACTTACTGTATATCATCATACGGTTTATAATAACAAGGGACTGGTTTGCGGTCTTTTTTCACCTGATGTCTGGATGAAGAGTTTTATTTTAATAGATGGATGCCAATAATCAGTGCAGGGAAAGGGAACGGGCCGGTATGTTTGAGAAAATTCTACTCCCCACGGATTTTTCAGGCTATTCAGAAAAAACAGTGGAATTTGTCGCTAAAATTCCCGGTGTAACCGAGGTAATCCTTGTCCATATCCGGGAAAAAGAACGGCCCGATAACCCGGCCTGGATGTCAGGACCTGAACGTGAAAGTGCCCTTGAACGGGTTCAAAGGCTTCTACAGAAAAACCGTATCTATCTGGAGGAGCGTTCCATTGAAGTAAGGGATGTTGTCATGGATGCAGATGAAGACGATATTGCGACCTGTATCCTTGACAGTGCAAAAAAAGAAGGAGTGGAACTGATCCTGATAGGGGCCCGGGGAAAAGGGATAATGCATGAGATCCTGCTCGGATCGGTCTCTGAAAATGTCCTGAACGAGGCATCCTGCGACGTACTCATCACTCGCTATGACGCCCTGCCCATGGAAAAAGAACGTTCTGGTAACAGTACGGGGCAGTCCGGGCAGGAGATCTTTGAAAAGGTACTATGTCCCGTTGATTTTTCACGGCCCTCTGAAGAGTCTCTCAGGAGGATAGCAGAGATCGACGGTGTACAGGAGGTGCTGCTCCTGCATGTCATAAGTGAGGCCGGGGATCAAAAAGAACTGGAAAATATCATGCGGACCTCGTACAGGAAACTTCAGAACTACGGGAGGATGCTTGACAACGGGAAATTAAGCATTAAAATTATGTTGCGCTTCGGCAATCCGGTACAGGAAATCTGCGATTTTGCGTTGAAAGAAAATGTATCGATCATCCTTGTTTCACGGCACGGTGCCTGCGATTACCTTCATAATGTTCCGATTGGAAGTACCGCAACCGAGGTTGTGAAAAAAGCAAAGAAACCGGTTCTAGTAAAATATTCCCGGGTTGAACCCCTCGTTACCTCACGTGAACTGAGCCCCCGTGAATTTCACCTTGCCGAAGAGATATGGCGTAATTACCGGCAGCAGCGCGCAGATACAAAAAAAGAGCGGATTTTTGGCTTGTTTCTGGATGATATGCTCGTTTCTGTTGCACGATGTACTACCCGTGAGGATGCATCCGAGATTGACGGAGTATTTACCCTGGAGGAGTTCAGGAAAAAGGGGTATTCATACCGGGTTATAGGGACACTCATCAAATCCTTCCCTGAAACGGTACTTTATCTTTATTCTACCCCTGAACTCGTTGATTTTTACGCGGAATTCGGTTTTGTCCCTGCTGATGTAAAGGACCTGCCAGAGTCGGTCAGGATGCGATACGGGTTTGCACTTACTGAACTGGAGGGAACTGTTGTGAAAGCCATGAAACGAACGCCAGCACCTTTTAAACCACATATTTGACCGCAGCAATACTTTAATCACATTTGTATGTTTTCGTGTGGATACGTGGACTGGCTGAGGCCGTTATTTGGTTTTTACAGTTGCCGGGAATGGATCACAGGGGGGGGTTCCTGCATGGAATGTGTGACCATTCATGACATGCAGTTATCAGGGTAGTCAGGAGGCAGGACATCTCTAGGGTTTCTTTTGTGTCTGGAGATATGATGGTGGGCACAGTTACCATCTCATCAGTGTATCATCAGATGAGAGAACGCGAAGGATTTCAAAAGGGCCTTCATTTACCTAAAAACAATGAGCACAGTCCCTTTCGTACTATGATGACGTCAAAACGGCCGGCATTTGCTTCGGGAGTGCCAGCATACGGGATACTGCCCGGGAAGAACTAATCACACTGTAATCTGGCAGGATATCGGCAGAACGAGTGTATTCCGTCTGAACGGAAGCAAAAAAAAAA
Source organism: Methanoregulaceae archaeon UBA467 (assembly GCA_002503825.1). Lineage (GTDB taxonomy): Archaea > Halobacteriota > Methanomicrobia > Methanomicrobiales > Methanospirillaceae > UBA467. Next base: position 175,705 of record DASP01000005.1, on the reverse strand, counting down.
TTAGATGAGTTTGAATATCGGGTGGGTTTCAGCACACACATCGATTCCGAGCATTCGTGTTGCTTCCAGAACGGTTATATCGGTATATGCCTGTGCTGTTATCATCGCCTCGACGTTCTCGATAGGGCCGTACATGATGAGGTCGGCGCCAAGCGTGCTTGCGATCATGTTGCAGCCGATATCGGGTGCTGACCATGCTGCCTGCTTGATACCTTCCATGCCACCGAGATAGTGGTGAGTCATCTGCTTGAGGAGTGCATCCTTGCCCTCGTATCCTGCTGCCAGTGCCGAGGGGTTCTTTTTCGTTCCCTTCCAGCGCTTAAGCCAGGTCCATGAAACAGTCATGTTGTGGTATGCACCACCCGTCGGGTAACCGTGGATCGCCTTGCAGGCGAGGATTTCACGGTATGATCCACCTGAGCCGAGGCCGAGAGGTGTTGCAGCCGTGTCGAGAATCGGGCGGGTAATTCCGCACTTTTCTGCGATCTCCAGCATACCCATGGTCTGTCCGGCGACACCGCCTTCCGTCAGTACTTTCTCTCTTCCGACCACCGAGGGATCGGCTGGGTTGAATGCCAGCACTATGGCTGCACTCACATCGCTCTGTGCAATTGCCTCGATGTTCTCCGGCGGGATAGACCCGTTGATTGAGTTGTAGATTGCACGGTCTGCGAGACCCACTTCAGTGACATACTTGCAGGCATGTGCCAGAGAGGTAGGAACTGACGAGTCCATCAGGAATGCAGTCTTGTTGTCGATGCTGTCGAACCAGTTGAAATAGCTTTCAAATGCTTCAGGGAACTCAGCGATGATCTGGATGAAATGGGGAATACCTGTCAGGTCTGAAAGTTCCTGACAGCGGTTCCAGAGTGCCTCTGCTACTGGTTTATCGATTTTACCTGTGTGGTCGTCAAGCACTACCTCGTGCTTGTTATAGAAGATAGATGCGCCAAGCACGGTTGGGTATTCACCTGGCTGCCCTCCGATCTTGGTGCCATTGAAGTCCCAGACTTTCTGTTCTTTTTCGAATCTGAACATATTTTTTCACACCTCCTTACACTAATACATTTAATTTCGGGAGCAGGACAAGCAGCATGACAAATACTGTCAACCCTGCTACAAGCCCGTAGAGTATTCCGATATCCCGACCGATTTTTCTGCCCACGCGCTGGGCGATCTCTGCATCCGCAAACTCAATCTGTTTCTCGATCTTATCGAGTCTCTTCTCGATCTCGAGGAACTGTGGGTTTACGCCTGCTGCGGCTACTTCTACGCCACCGGCTTCTTTGACCTCAATGACCATTGGATCGGCGCCGAATGCACCCGGGTCCCTGCCCTTGAGCTCATTGATTTTTGCCGTGATAGTGCCGAGATCCTCGGACTCCATGATATTGACGACTTCAACCTGCTCCTGGAAGCGTTTGATAGCGTCAGCATTAAGATTCTCAATGAACGGGATGGCACCTTCTGCACCGACAACCCTTCCGTCCTTGACACCGCCTGCGTGGAGTGCTGCAAGTGTCTGACCACTGAGGTGGCCTTTCACTTCAGTACCGCAGAGCAGCATAAAGCGGATGTTCGGGTTGGAGATGATATTTGCAATGACTTTTTCAAGACCGAGGTTTTCAGTCTTGCATGACCCGCAGATTGCGGCCCCGCCATCACAGATACCCTTCTCGTCGAGGTGGGAACCCATGGTTACGACTGCAACCGGGCTGTTTGCGTCACCTGAGTGGAAGTCTCCCTGGACAATCGGCCACCCGCTTGCTGGTGATTTCTTTTCTGCCATTTTTTCCACCTCACATGACTACTACAGGCACTACAATCAGGAGCAGAACAATGATAAGCCCGGCAGAGAATCCGACAATACCGGAATCCATGATACCTGATTCGAGCTTGTTTGTTCTGGCCAAGATCTGTGCCTTGTAGCGGATATTCTCCACCATGTTTTCAATAGCAACCATCCTGATCGGACCTGCTGCCTTTGATTCTTCTTCTGCCATCTCCTCTTCACCCCATCAACATGAATCCGAGAAGGGCAAATGACACGATCAGACCAATCATTAAGCCTTCTATCTTGCCTGAATAGACACCTGAGGCAAATTTGTCGCGGTATCCGATGTCAGTGACCATCTTCTCGATAATTTTCATACGGGCATGGACGAGTGCAAGTTCTCCGGAGAGAGGCCTGACTTCTCCTGTGGACTCTTCAGCGCCACCGGCTTCTTTGACCTCAATGACCATTGGGTCGGCGCCGAATGCACCGGGGTCCCTGCCTTTGAGCTCATTGATTTTTGCCGTGATGGCTCCGAGATCCTCGGACTCCATGATATTGACGACTTCAACCTGCTCCTGGAAGCGTGTGATAGCGTCAGCGGAGAGGTTTTCAATGAACGGGATAGCTCCTTCAGCTCCGACAACCCTTCCGTCCTTGACACCGCCCTTGTGGAGTGCTGCAAGTGTCTGACCACTGAGGTGGCCTTTCACTTCAGTACCACAAAGCAGCATAAAGCGGATGTTCGGGTTTGAGATGATATTTGCAATGACCTTCTCAAGACCGAGGTTTTCAGTCTTGCATGACCCGCAGATTGCGGCCCCGCCGTCGCAGATGCCCTTCTCGTCAAGGTGGGAACCCATGGTTACGACTGCAACCGGGCTGTTTGCGTCCCCTGAGTGGAAGTCTCCCTGAACAATCGGCCATCCGCTTGCTGGTGATTTCTTTTCTGCCATTTTTCTCACCTCATATCAGATGGAATACAAAGACCCCTGCGATCACGAGACCGACTGCCATTCCATACCAGAATGCGTTCATACTGCCGGCAACAACCAGCGCTTTCTCCCTGTTCGGGAAGGAAGCGAGATAATTGCCCTGTCCGGAGAGCATATTCACAATATCGTTTGATACTGCTTCAAGTTCCGCGACTTTCTCAAGAACCGGTGCCAGCGACTCGCCTGCCGAGGTAACAATACCCACCATCGGGTCTGCAACCAGTCCGAATTCGGGAAGTACCAGAATGAACATATCAGTGTCCCTCCAGTTCCGGAATCGGTTTTGCATCGAGCCATTCAGCGGCATCGCGCTTTGAAAGGACGATATAATTGGCATACGTGTAGTACCAGCCAACTAATGACACGATAAGTGAAATGAGCGCTGCCGGCATGCTGACAAGTGCCATTGACATGACTGCTGCCGGGATCATCGAAAGGAACCCGCATTCAGCAGCGAGCATCAGCATCCTGTCCTGGGTCCAGTTCGGGCCAAGGCAGGCGTTGAACGGGTGCTGGATTGCTATTCCGCCAAGCATGAAGACGGTTGCGAGAAGCGCTCCGCCAAGCAGTGATGCCTGGTAGCTGGGCAGTGAGAGCCCGAGGATCGTGACCTGTCCTACAGTCATTGATGAGAGTTCAAATGAACCGGTCATCATTGCTGCAAATCCCATCAGCGTGAGTGCCCCGATAACTGCCATTTCAACGAGTGACTGGATCATGACCGGGATGTGCATGCTCAGGATGTTGTTTGCGACATACCCGAGGATTGCACCGATCACTGCTGCGAGAATTATGGCAACAATAGGTGCTGCAACTCCGTATCTGGTTGCAAAGAGCATTGCGATAAGACCGGAGCCGAATGCCATCATACCTGCCGAGGGAACACCGGTACCGATACCATAACTGCACAGGTGCTTGATTGTATGGCTTCCCCAGACGATTGCTGCAATTGCACCAAGTCCTCCAAAGAACGCAAATAACTGTGTACCTGTAAGTACGTTCAGGTAGGTGAGATAAATACAGATAACAGAGACGACGAGCCCGCCAATCATGATGTTGGTATGGGGCATACCGCCTTCAATTACTTCAATTTTTACTGACATTTAACACACCTCACATCGCCACAAGCAGGATTGCCACAATACCGCAGACAGCGGATGCGACTGCGGATGCGATAATATCACGGGGGAAACGCTTGAACTTCGGGTCATGCGGTCCCTCGATGGTACCGGTGATGTTGTAGGCAGCAAGCACTGCGTTCACCAGGAATATACCAATTGCAAAGAGTCCTGCGAGTGTAATCGCTATCGGGAGTACCTGAGCTGCCTGTGCACCGAACATTTCCGGAAGGGATTCCTTGTACACATCGAGGAGCATGATATAGATAAGCGTACCGCCGGCTCCACCGAATATGCCGCCAATCACGCCGCCGACATATGAGATGAACGGCAGACCGTGACCTTCTGTTCCCTGTGACTTGAACTCAGGCTGGGAGTCCCCTGTGATGGGGTCCTTTAATACCTTCCCTGACGCTGCGGGGATACCCATACCGAATACGTAGATGAAATTGACCATGAAACAGGTGATGGCCATCATCAGGCCTCCGCCAATTCCACCGGTGATAACTGCAACTGCGAGCCCCTGCTCTGCAGCCCATGCACCACCAAAGAGTCCGGCGAGACCGGCACCGGCTGCCAGCATTGCAACACCTGTTGCGATACCTGGAGCCTGCCCCATTGCGGCAGGTGCACCGCCAACCGGCACAAAGTGTACACCAAACCCGATCAGAATTCCGCCGATGATGACCCCGATGAGGGCCATTAATGCAACGGAAGAGCCGAGCATGTACATTGCGCCGAGAATGACGATAAGAATAATAATGCCGACGAGCGCTGAGGTCGTGTCCAGCCCTGCACCGCCTGCAGGTTTTGCACCGATAGCGCTCATGAAGATGCCTCCTTTTCGGGGGTTGTGTATGGTCCGTAGGTCTTCCTTGCCCAGACTTCTATGTAGCGGTCGATGACTGCAAAGACAAGGATCATGATAATTCCGACAACAATTGCGCCCCATCCGGCTGCTACAGGCTCAAAGAGAACCGTACGCCAGAGTTCGAGGAACACGATAAGACCGAAACAGACACCTGATGCAGGGCCGCCCAGCTTGGCGGTGTACCATCCGTTGTCGAGTGAGTTTCTCTCACCAGCTTCGGCATACCTTACAATATTACCCGATGCTGCGATCGGTACGCCTGCACCAAACTTCTGTGACTGGTACTGGCGTTCCTTTCCATAGAACGGGTTTCCGGTTGCGGATCCGGCTGCTCCGAGTGCGATACCCCATATCAGACCAAGCAGTGGCAGCGGGAACGGGTGTCCCAGTGCCGCGTTGATCAGATGGCACATTGTAACTGTGGTGAATATAGCCACAAATGCGTGTGCCATTGTAACCGTCGTTACTGACTTCAGTATGTCAACATAGACTGGCTGTCCAAATTTCGCGAGACTTGCTGTTCTTCCCAGATATGCGGTCGTTGCGTACACGCCCTGAATAAATGTGGCGAGACCGCATCCAAGGACGATTGCAAGTATCGGATTGATCTGCATAGCCATAAAAGCCCAAGCGATCCCTGCACCGAGTGCGATCCAGAGACCATAGGCCGGTGGTTCACCAGCAACTGCCTTATTGAAAATGCGATGAATATAACCCATCTGCGGAGCGAGCTGAACCTGAGAGTTCGGGTCACCCTGTGATCCGATGTTTGATTCAGTATCTTCCGCAGCACCGGCAACTGTGGCAAGAGCTCCTGCCAATGCAGTTATTCCAATGCCAAATACAATACTTTCCATTTAGCCTCCTCCCTGCGTGCTGAATTGTGCACGAGAGTGTTCATCATGCATTGCCACTCACATCGAGTACAAACCCTTTGTGGTTCATCTAACAGTTGATTATAGATGAGTTAAATGTTTCGAAATTTTTGCTTATAAACCGATTTTAAGAGATTAAATGGGCAAATAAGCACACGTTGTCAGTTTTTATGCGTGTCAGATTGCGTTAAATAAAAAAAATTTGTATTAAAGTGAACCACACAATTTCAGGCATATTTTTTTAAAAGAAATTATTTAACTTAACATGATGAATGATATGAATCTTCACCCCGGGGTTCCATAGTACCGGTGGAGCAGACCGGTAACTGCCCTGATGTCATCCCCCTGTTTTTTTGCCTCTGTAAGATAGGCATCGTAGATCTGGTCCGTGATGACATGGAGACCCGGCTTGTACATGTCGGCATGCTGCATGAGATCGAAACACCGTGCTTCGCCGACGGTCAGGCCAAGCGGGCGATATTCCCCGGTTGTCGGCATGAAGGCCGGATTTTTCTCATCAGGTGTCTTCAGTACCATGCGTGCAAGGGGTGTCCCGGGTATAGGTTCTGCAATGCTGATAAAGACGTCATCAAGCGATTCTTTTGAAATAAAGTCTTTTGTCAGGGTATAATCATCATCGGATTCGGTGGGATACCCGACAATGAAACTTCCGGCGACATGGAGCCCGTGATCGCGGCATTCTGCGACGGCATCGGAAACACGCGATATTTTGATTCCCTTTCCCATCAGGTTGAGTACCCGGTCGGATCCGGACTCGATTCCAAAAAAGATCCACCCGATTGTATACGTCCGGATGGCTTCAAGAATATCCCCGGTAATGCAGTCAGCCCGGATATCAGGGGCAGAGAGATTATTTTTCCCGACAATTTCGGATATTCCGGCAAGGAGATCGATAAAGGCGGAGGGATTCAACTGGTTTCCGATCGAGCGGTATAGTGATCCTGTTCCCCCGCTGATAGAAATCCGGCTTACTCCCTTCTTTTTAAATGCCCGTACTTCCTGCAGGATGTCTTCAATATCCCTGCTCCGGATTGCATGACCGAAAAAGCGTGGCACCTGGCAGAAGGTGCATGCCCCGAGACAGCCCCGGTGGGTTTCGATATAGACGTTTGCACCCCTGATGTTCTGAGTGCCGATATCGTCAGGAATCAGGGGGAGAGGCCGCTTTTCAACTGAAACAGGTTCTGATACCGGTAGAATGACCGCCTCTTTTTTGTCTTTATAGGCGACACCCCTTTCCAGCTCTGTAATTGATCCTGAGAGGAGTTGTAAAACGGTTTTTTCCCCCTCCCCCAGCACGACACCGCTGCATCCAAGTTCTCCGAGCACCATTTCAGGATATGCTGAGACCGGCCCGCCGGCGTAACATGCCCCGCCTTTTTCAATATGGTTTTTTACAAATTCCCTGATTCCGGGGTCAAGAAGGTGCTGGGTGGAATACAGGCTTAAAAATACAGTGTCGGCGGGTGCTGCTTTTAAGTCCCGGCGGATACTGACGCGATATCCTGCTTCCCGGATAATCCCGCCGATGAGCATTGCACCGTACGTATAAATCCCGGGTGAAATAATTGTGACATGCATGGCCATCAGAACGCTATAACAGACTTGTCTGAATGCACATTGTGTTCCGTTCAATGATAAATGGTTGGAAATACACATGACCGGAGTTATAAACTGAAATTATCGTCATCCAGGTTCCCGGCAGTATCAGTTGTTGTTTTTTCGGCCCTGCTGAAACGGACATGAACCAGTAAGGTTCACTCCGGAACCATGAAAATGTCAATTCAGAATCTCCTTATATTGTGAGTTGTTCCACCATTTTCATTCGAAATCCTCAATCTGATAAAACCTGTTCAACCCGTTTCTCTGACAGGAGGGGTTGTATCCCTGCCCGCCCCCCCGATACAGGAGGGTCTGCAGGCAGGGGTGATTGGGATCCTGTTATTTTTAAAAAGAACGAGGAACGATCCCTGTCGCATTATGGCGACGCATCCATACGATCACGGGTATCAGCCCCGGGAGTGTCGCAATGAGGAGTGCGGCGAAAGAAGAATAGTGAGGGAACGGGAAGGATGTCAACAGGGCCCTTTTTCTGACAGTTGAAATTATGAATACATCACATTCCGGACCTGAATATATGATTTTCCGGGATAACCAGGCCGGAAACCAAAAATTGCCGGATCCGCTCCGGATTCCGGATAATGATAAAAACAGAAGTTATCGGGAGGGGTCGTCACCGAAAAAAATTGATTTTTTTTCATTTTTAATGGAAAGGGGAGGTGCAAAGGAGGGGCAACAGCCCCTCCTGTCGGTATGATGTTTGCGGGGAGAGAACGTATATCCGGAAAAAGGATTATACAGCACCGTTTTTTTTATAAAAAAAAATGTGGGTTGATCTTACCGTGCGGGTATGATCAGTGAGCGCTCTCCGGCGGGCATGAACTCGCGGATTGCACCCTTTGCGAACTCGCGGCGTGGTTCGGCAAAGTCGAACTTGAGCGAGGGGTCGGAGAAACAGATCTTGATCAGCGGTGAGAGTGACCATGCATCTCCACGGCCAAGGTGAGCGGAACCGACAATTGCGGCGTATTCTCCCTGGTGACCCACGTTCATTGCGTAGTTGGGGTAGTTGGGTCCACGGAGTTCTCCGACTGCACCCTCGTCGGGCCGGACAGACAGTGAGTTGGTTGAACCGCACTGGTCCTGCAGGTCGTATCCGAAGAATCCGAGACGTGACCAGCCTTCCTTGTGCAGGAGCATGGACAGGTACCATCCGTTCAGACCGGCGTTGGAGTTACCGGTTGCAATACCGACGGAAAGACCGGATGCAGCGGCAATGACACCGGCACGCTGGGAACCGCCGAAGTGGTCCTCCATGAGGGTCGGGAACTGCTCGTACTGCTCCATTGCATTGAGGGTGACCTCGGTTGCAATGTCGTTGACGATCTCCTGGGTTGGCTTGACGCGGTCCTTCTCTGAGGGGTTCTGCCAGTTGACTTTGTACTTGTCCTTGATGTAGTCCATACCGTAGTAGGTGTACTCATCGAGGATGTTGTCGGTGTATGCTGCGGTTGCATACTGGGTGAACCCGACACCACCGGACATGTAGGATCCGAGCCAGATCTGGTCGAACAGCATGGTTCCGGCACCTACAATCTCAAGTGAACACCGTGCGGGGTCGTTCGGGTACTTCCTGTCGGTCTGGATCATGTCGGCAAAGTTACCGAACTTGATACCACCGGGTTCGTTCGGGCCACGGGCACGGCGGGCTGGCAGGATATCGGCCATCTGGATGACACCGGCGTGCTTTGCGGCGAATGCAAGGTCAGCGACTGCTGCTTCTCCGGCGCACATGCGGTAGGCGCCGATGAAGGACATGCCGAGCTGCATTGCAGACCAGCGTGAGGTGGTTCCTCCGTCGCAGGTCCTTGAGACGATGGTCGGGATGTGGACAGCCTGCCACAGGGACTTGCCGACTGCTGCCTTCATGGCTGCTGCCTGCTTTGCCGGGAAGAGCTTGTCGATGTTCAGGACGAACTGGGGCTCGAGGTCGTCTGCCATCTCGTCGTCACCGGTAAAGACCTTACAGTAACAGTCGTCGACGAGGCCTGGGTGGGTCTCGACCATGTGTTCCTGAACGACGGCTGCACCGGGCATTGCGTGGTTCAGCACGTGGAGGTACTCGTTGATGGTCTCAGGGGTAACTTCCTTGCCGAGACGCTTCTGCAGGGTCTGGTGTGCAAGGTCCATGTTGACGATGATGGTCCTCCTGATATCGTCCCACATCTGCTGCATTGCAGCGTTGTTGACGAAGTGAAGGTCGTCGCCCTCTACAAAGACGCCGGTCCCGGAGACTTCGTAGGTCATCAGCTGGCGCTGACCGAGCGGGATACCACCAAGGTGGCAGCGTACGGGGTCGTACATGCTGATCCCACGGGACATCTCCATCTTCTTACCTGCTTCGATGAACTCCTTCTTACGCGCGGACTGCTTCAGGCCTTCGCGTGCAAAGACGGTCTTTTCTGACTGTGGGTCCTCTGCGAACTTCTCCTTCAGTGCCTTCAGGAAGAGTTTCTGTGATCTCTCAATTTTTGCCATCTTAATCACTCCGTTGGCATGAAGCCATATTTGGTCCTCAGCGAGTGGATACGCTGGGTGTATTCTACATACTCCTTGTCGTCACGGAACGGAACACCGACGAGCGAGTGGAAGATCGTGGTGTGTGCCTTGAGCCACTTCTCGTCCATGGGCTTGCCGACCTTGACTTCCTTGTCGAGGGGCTCGCCGATCTGGTTCTTGACGTACTTGACAACGCCGGCCTTCTTGTCGAGTATGCAGCGCTGGAGCATATCGAACATCATGCCGTCTTCTGCGAGTCTCAGTGAGTGTCCGTGCACGGTTGCACCGCGGATACCGCAGCGGGCCGGGTCAAAGAGTTCGGTGTTGACGAGGTCTTTTGCGTATTTCTCGAGGTCTCTCTCGCGGCACTCGATGATCTGACGGCCGGAAAGTGTTCCAGGGTCAATTCCACGGAATCTGTATGCCTCGAGGTAGGTCCTCTCGTACGGCTGGGACGGTGCGTTGAACATCGAGTCTGCAAACTGGATGTACCTGACACGGTCGCCGGCCTTTGCGCCGTCGGTCGGGGTGACCATCTTGCGGACAGGGCAGGCGGGTTCCTGCTGCTCTGCAAGTGGCGGGTGGGCGGTCGGGTATGCCGATCCCGGGGCACGGTGGCCCATGATCAGTACGAGGTCTTCATCCGTGACGTCACGGATCTTTTCCAGCTTGTGGGCCGGGTCCATGTACTTGCGCCTGTTTTCGGCAACAATGGATGTACCAGGTCCATACTGTGGTTTGTAAGCCATTTTTTTCACTCCTAGGTTTTGATTATTTTCATCACTGCGTGAATAACTTCAGCCATCTTCTCCCTGGTGGGAGTCTGGCCCCGTGTGACACCGGAAACGATAGCCATCACGGTCCCTCTTGTTTTTATTTTATCCTCGGGAGGCATCACAAGGGAGGTTTTCACCCCTTCCTTTGCAAAATCCTCAAAATCAACAGGTGCCTGCGAAACAACGACTGCCTTCACATCACAGGCCTGGAGGATATACCTGACCTTGTGCACCACGTGGGAACGTACATTCCCGTGATGGAGAATGGCAATTTTGTGTTTCTCTATCTGCCGGATCTCTTTTTCATTAATGCCAAAGTATGCCCCGAGTACAGCACCGCCGATATTCTGGGCGTCGGGTGGCACCCCGCTGCCCGCGTTCAGCACGAGTGTGCTGATGCTGTACTCGATACCCTGCTGACGGAGTGCGGAGGTTATATCGCACACGGGTTTGGTGACATGACGTCTTCCCGGAGACATCCCTACTACGATGACATCCGGATAGCGGCATTCCGAGATGGTGCCCCTCTGGGCTATTCCACCTCCCTTTCCCATGCCCATTGCCTCGCGGCAGTCGACAACCTGGGTAACTCTTCCCATTGGCATAATTATTTAAGTCCCTGCAGGATGACAGGTCCGGATTTACTCTTTGGATCGGCCATTCCGATAATATCCTTATCTGCATCAGGACCGTATTTTGCGTAATCTGCGAGTGACGGTTCGCTCTTCATGAAACGTCCTTCCTTAATCGAATAGGACAATTCAGCAAAAACTTCGTCACATGCTGCACGAATAGCAGGCAGCGGGTCGCGGTTTTCCAGCTCCAGCAATATTGTGCCTACATGGACCTGAAGTTCCAGCTCCTGGTCACCTACCTTTATGGTCTTTCGCATAGGGTGTGGGTTTTCCATACCCCGTGCAGGGCCATAAGGGACGGTTGCGGGGAGGCGTTGTCCGTTTAACAGGATACGCCGTACCCCTTCAGTAGTGGCAATCAGGTTCATGAGCTTCTCGACCCTGTCCGGGTTGAGGAGCCGTTCCGGGACAATCCTGATCTGAGGATATATGGCATCAGTCATTCGTATCTCAGCTGTTTATACAGACTTTGCAATTGCCTGCATCGGCTTCTTGAACTCGTCGAGCTGTCCGAAGGTGTCCTGATAGACCTTGGAGGTTGCTTCGGGTCCGAACATCTGGGTACCTGCATCAACTGAACAGGCTGCACAGATACAGGGCATACCGACACCTGCTGCGTGACGGGTCACAACGTGGTTACCGTTGAAGACACCGGGACCGCCGCCACCGTAGATCGAGTGGCTGAAGAAGGAGAATCCGACTGCGACACCCATTACACGGCCGTAGTCACAACCGGGCAGGCCGGTCTCGTGCTCAAGCAGGTCGTTGAAGTAGAGCAGGGTTGCAGAAACTGCCTGTGCGAAACGTCCTGCACCACAGTTCACCATGGTTGCTGCAAGGGTTCCGGCTGCTGCGTATCCGTTCCAGAGCATAGGGTCCTTGGTCTCGTAGAAGACATAGCCTGATTTGCCCTTCTTGCCTGCCTTGATGACCTTGTCCTCAAGTGCACGCTCGACGAGGCTCTGGACAACAGTACCGATGGTACCGGTCTTGCCGTTCTTCTTGACGAGGTCGTAGACGATGTTGTTTGCATTCAGGCCCTGGTATGCGTAGAGCAGGAGCTGTGCACGCTCGAATGGTCCGATTGCGGCACCCATCTCGAATTCTCCGGCCTGTTCAAAGGTTGCGGAGAGAGCTGCCGACTGGATTGCATTCCGGTGGGTCATCATTGCAACATGGTTTGCAGGGACGTTACGGAGTGCGTATCCGAGACCTTCGTTGTTCTGCGGGATGGAAAGAATGGAGACCACGTTTCCGCCCTGCATGTCCATGGTCTGCGGGTATGCGCCCCAGACTGCGGACTTGACATATGCGCCGTCGAACATGCCGACCTTGTACTGGTCGATGAGTGCATAGGTGGTTGCTGCTGCAACTGCAGTGCTTGCTGCGTCGTAGGTTGCTGCTGCATTCAGGCGTGAGCTTGGAACTTCCACAAGGAGCATCTTTCCGCCGCCGACCTTGGTGATCTTCGTGTCGTCACCGTCGGTAACGCTGACCATCTCCTTGATCTTGGCTGAAAGTGCGTCACAGTCCTTTACACAGTCGCACTTGATTGCACGGCCCAGGATCTGCTGGTTCTTTCCGCCCATTGCACCGGTCTTGATTGCATTGTCGATACCTGAAAGGTTGACTGCGACAGTCCTCTTTGTCAGGTCGATGATCTTTAATGCGCCCTTGTTGACCAGCGGGCTGACCTTCTCAAGCGTTACGCCGCTCTTGAGCAGCTTGCCCTCATCATCATAGAGGTCAATTGTATCTTTGTATTTTGCCATAATATTCCTCTTAAAATCTTGTTTTAACTGAAGTACATTACGATAACTGAACGATAGTGTACGCACTGTTAAGTACACTGATGGTAGATGTTGGTCACTACTGCACGTCCCCTCACGGGACAAACAACTATACTGTATCTCTTGATATAAGTATTGCGATTTATATTCGAGGGGTATTAATATAAAAATATTAAAATAATAAATCAAATAGGGAGAATATTCAAATATTACATATATTTTTAGTTTCGGCGATTTACACCGTATGACGAATTCAAAAAATAGTAGCAAAAATTATATTGGATATATAATAATAGTGTGAAAAACTGGTGCGCTTCTACAATAAAAAATGATTAGATCTTCTGGTACAGCTTTCCGTACACAATCTGACCTTTTCTCTTGGGGTGACGTTCCCCGAGATCTCCGTGGTAAAGGGCAAATTTCCCTTTTACGCCGTCAACCTCGAGATCGACGTCTTCTATGTACTTGTAACCCGGCATCATGACATCGATTGTGCCAAAGACGTAGATTTCCCCCTCTACCATCTGGCCGCCAATCTTGCTCTTGCCATTGCCTTTTACAATGATCTTACCGCCTTCGGCGTGTGTTCCGACATGGACATCGACATTCCCCTCGACGATGATAGTGCCGCCGTTCATGAATGTACCGATATCACTGCCTGCGTTGCCCTTGACACGTATAACTCCGGCCTGCATGCCACGCCAGTCGCCGCGGTAGGCAGCACCGAGGTAGTTGCCTGCATTCCCTTCGATGATGAGTTCTCCGTTCTGCATCCCGAGGCCTGCAAATGCATCCACGTTTCCTTTAACGGTGAGCTTTCCGCCCTGCATCCAGCCCCCGACATACATGTCGGCGCTCTTCTCAACAAGGATTTCACCGGCTGACATTTTCATGCCGATATACTTGACCCGGCTGACATCGCCCTTGACCACGATCTTTGTGTCAGCAGCTGTTGCCCCTGCCTTTCCTGCGACATCGAAATATTTTCCGAGGGTGATCTGATCACGGCCCTCGTATGCATGAAGGCTGGCAATATCTGCGGCTGACTTGCCTGCAAATACGTCAGGAGTGATGTTGTCTGCCTCAAGGAAGAGTACAGGCTGGCTTTTTATGGTGAGTGTTACCGTTTCCATTTCCTGTCACCTCACTGTGTAGCATCAACCTCGATGATGTACGGGTTTGGAACAAAGTGATTAGCCACCTTGTAGTTCGCCTGGTTCACGCTGTAATACCTGAGGAACTTGTCCTTGATATCACGGACGACCTGCGGGTTCTCGTTGACCTTGGCATTGACCCAGAGCGTGCGCTTGTTCCCGTGGCTTACGATCTCACCGTCGACCACGACAGGAGTGCCTGATTTCATGACGTACCGTGCCCGTGAGAATGCTGCCTCGATCTCGTCCGGTGTCGCCGGTTTCTCTGGATTCAGATCGTAGATGGCAATATCAGCATCCATGCCGGGTTTCAGTCCGCCATAGAGGTGTGCAAGGCCGAGTGCCTTTGCCGGGCCGGCCCTGGTCATCTGGGCGAGTTCGTACATGGTCAGTTCACGGTCGAGTGATGCCAGGTGTGTCGCCGCGACAACCTTATCGCTGTACTTGAAGGCATCAATCTGATCTTTTCGTGCCTTCTCGCTCATCAGCCACTTCATGACCCGCGGGTAGCGTGTGAACGGTCCCGCGTTCGGGTGGTCGGTGGTGATGAAGGTCCGCATCGGGTCCTTTGCGAGGAGTGCGAGTTCGAGTCCGATTGCCCACTGTATTCCACAGACCTTGATGTTCGGACTGTAGATGTAGGGGACAATACCTGCTGCGGTCTCAAGTTCGACATCGACATTTGCCCACTTCAGGTGGTTGAGCTCGGTGAGGTGGTGCTCGAACGGACCGTCGGCGGTCATGGTGGTGGTCTCGTCAAGGGTGACCTGCCCGAGGTCAATGGTGATGTTGTCGTGCTTGTTCACGTACTCCATGATCTCCTTTGACTTTGACTCGAAGTTGCCCCAGTTGTCACCGCCATAGGAGTGGAACTGGACATGCGTGTGGTGCAGGACCTGTTCCCGGCCGAACTTGTTCTTTGCCTTGTATCCTTCTGCTAATTTGAAGGTATCAAGGGTGGTCTCGTAGTTACCCGGGTTTCCAAGGTTGTTGGTGTGAACATGGATGGAATGCGGGAGTCCGAGATACTCGTTTGCCTCGAGGAGGCCCTGAACTATCTGGGCAGGAGTGACGTCGAAATAGGGTACCGGATCGTGAATGGAGATACAGTTCAGTCCCCATCCCCATGCCTCTGTACCGCCGGGGTTCACGATCTTTACCGCGTATCCCTTTGTTTCTGTAAGGAGCCATGCGATATAGGCCGCGACATTCTCAATCTCCTTGTTTTTCAGGTATTCAAGGACAAACCAGTTGTTGCCGAACACGGGGTAGGCGCCTTCGTCGATGATGGGTGTGTCCTTGATCTCCTCGTGGACATGCCGGGCATACAGCGGGGGCATTGCTGCCTCCATGGCTGTTGTGTATCCCATACGGGCGTACTCGTAACCGGTCTTGAATGTCGTCGGGATCGAGAACCCGCCGGCCATGCGGCTTCCCGTCTTTTTCGGGGTATACCCGAAGAGCTTTTCTTCCGGCCGGTAATTCCTCCCCTCATTGACTTTCGGGCCTGCGATGTGTGCATGGATCTCGACCGCACCGGCCATGACCGACTTGCCCTTGGCATCGATGGTCTTTGCCTTTGAGGAGATTTCGCTGCTCTTGACGATCTTGCCGTCTTTTACTGCGATGTCTGCCTTGTCGCCCTTGATTCCCTGCACGGGGTCAAAAACAAATCCGTTCTTGATGAGGTATTCTGACATAATTTAAGCCTCCATCAGTTCTTTGACGCGTTTATTAACCCGTGTGAGGAATTCTTCATCGGTAAGGACGCCTTCCGGCGGGTCGACCACCTTTCGTGCGTCAATCGGGACATTATCCATACGATAGCAGTTCCCTCCCACTTCAACGCCGACGAATGCCACTGGTACGTGAAGTTTTGCGACTTCGGTCGTTGGCGTGATGTGGGGGTCGACTGCGACAGAGGGCAGTTCCGATATCTTCTTCACCGACGAGATCGGGAAATGTGCACCGGGGTCGCTTCCAAGGACGAACACGGCGTCGACTTCGCCTCTCCTGAGGAGGTCGTTCGAGCTTGTTTCTCCCGGGTTGTAGCGGGCAAACCCTCGTGAAAGATCGACACAGAACGGGTATCCGAACTGCCAGCCAAGTACCTGGCCCGATCCGGTGACGTTGTAATGTCCCCGCATTGCCATGATGCTGAACTTTGTGAACTCGTTCAAGTCCTTCGTGAGCATGATGGCCTCGTCGATGTTGTGGTTCTTGGAAAGTGTCTGGGTGACACCCATGCCGAAGAAGATGATTCCGAAGCGTCCGCTGGTCAGCAGTTCTGCAGCTTCGTAGATCTTCTCCTTGGGAACTCCGGCGACGGTGTCGGGGAGGACCTCTTTCCGGAGTGCCACGCGGAGTGCGCTGAGAAGCTCGTAGTCACGTCCCTGCTCGATCTGGAAGTGGATGTCTGCCATCTTCGCAGTATCGGTGTTACGGGGATCGACGACGATCATCTTACGGTTCTTGTGTCCCTTGTTTGTGAAGAACCCACGCGGGAATATCGAGTAACGGGACATGTGGCGCGGGTGCGCATGACAGGGGTTGCATCCCCAGAAGATGATACGGTCAGCACGGTTCTTCACTTCACCAAGGGTGCAGCTCGGGATACCGACATCCTGTACTGCAAGGAGGGTCGTCCCGTGGCACACCGTTGCGGTGTTGTCAACGATTGCACCGACTTGTTCTGCAATTTCATGCCCGACGCTCTGCGCCTCGCAGCTGGTGGAACTCCATCCATACATCAGCGGCTTTTTTGATTTTGCCAGCATCTGGGCGGTATATTCAACAGCCTCGTCATAGGAGACTTCCTTGTAGCTCCCGTCCGGCTGCTGCATCCGGGGGCGGGTGACGCGGCCGGAGGCCTGTGCATGCATGAACTTTTCTGCACCGATTGCACAGGCGTTATAGACGTCGACGATAGTCTTGCCGTCGTCAGAGACAACGACCTCGAGATCATCGCAGAGAGTCCCGCAGAAGGGACAGATTACATCAGTAACCGACTTTGTCATCAGATTTCACCCCTGCACTTTTTCTGTACGAGTTCTATGGAACTCAGGACCGGCTCGTTCATGGCGATCTCGACTTCGATCGGAACTCCCTTGAATGTCGGCATACCCGTGGAGTAGGTATTCGGATCAGTAACCGAGTTAGCCCAGGGTCCCATCGGAATGTAGCCAAGGCCAGGGTGTGGTCCCTGGGTGGCCTCAACTGCCTTTACAATGACACTGCCATGCGGGCTTGTCACTTTTACATTTGTATTGCGCCATGCACCGAGTTTCTTGAGATCGGACGGATCCATCTCAATGATCCCGCAGGCCTTACGGTAGGCGTCTTTCTCCTTTCCGCCTTCCATCGCCACGCCCTGCTGGATCGTGCGGCCGGAAATCAGGTTCAATGCTATTTTGGTCAACGTATAAGCCCCCGTTTATCTGTTCGCAATCGGGCTTGGACCTGCTTCTTTGACAGTCTTCACAACGTCCTCAACGACTTTTGCCCACTTTGCACCTTCTGATGCAGAGACAAAGGTCATGCGAAGCCTCTTGTCCTCGAGTCCGATGTTTTTGAGCAGGCTCTTTAAGAGGAACAACCTCTTTGCACCCTTATAATTGCCCTCAAGATAGTGGCAGTCACCAAAGTGGCATCCTGAAACAAGGACGCCGTCTGCGCCGTCGGTGAATGCCTTGAGGATAAAGAGCGTGTCTACACGACCGGTACACATGACCCTGACAATCCTGATGTCAGGGGGGTACTGGGTACGTGCGCTTCCGGCGAGGTCAGCACCGGCATAGGAACACCAGTTGCAGATGATACCGATGATCTTCGGCTGCCATTCATCTGCCATTATTGCTCACCTCCAAGGAGGAACGCATCTATCTGCGCCACGATCTGAGGTGTGGCAAAGTGTTGCATCCAGATGGCACCACCCGGACAGAACCCTCCGCAGGTACCGCAGCCCTTACACTTTGCTTCTGTGACCTGCATGACCTTCCGCCCGTCCTTCTCGACGAGAGCGAGGGCGGAATACGGACAGAGGTTCACACACATGCCGCATCCTGCACACTTCTCCTCGATACACATGGCAAAGTAGGGCTCAAGCTCCACTGCACCCATGTGGATCGGGATACTTGCTGCAGAGGCGGCTCCTTCAGCCTGCGCAACAGTGTCAGGAATATCCTTCGGTCCCTGGCACACCCCTGCAAGATAGACGCCTGCAGTGGTTGTTCCGCACGGGTTCAGCTTCGGGTGGGCTTCGAGCATCCAGCCGTCCATCGAATTTGAGACGCCAAACATCTTGCGGACCGTGTCGACACCGGTTGTCGGCTGGACTGCCGTCGCGAGGACGACCATGTCCACATCGAGCTTCATCGGCCGGTCAAGGAGTGTGTCGTCAGCCATGACGGTGAGGTTCTTTGTGACCGGGTCTTCAAGGATGTTTGCCACACGTCCGCGGATGAACCTGGCTCCCTCGTCCTGGATACGGTAGTAGAACTCTTCGTACGCCTTACCAAAGGCCCTGATATCCATGTAGAAGAGGTATGGCTTTACACCGGGGATCTTTTCAATGATCTGGTGTGCATGCTTGATTGAATACATGCAGCAGAACCTTGAACAGTAGGGTTTGCCGACACCGGTGTTGTCTCTTGAACCTGAACAGAGGAGGAATGCGACCTTCTTCGGGGTTACGCCGTCGCTCGGGCGCACAAGGTGCCCGCCGGTCGGACCTGACGCACAGATGAGGCGTTCGAATTCCAGGCTGGTGACGACGTTTTCGTACTTGTTGTATCCCCATTCGTCTTTCTTCTCGATGGGGAAGAGGTCGTACCCTGTTGCAAGGATTGCCGTCCCGACTTTTACCTTGATAAGCTCATCTTCCATCTCGAGGTCGATTGCCTTCTTGTCACCACATGCAGTGACACAAAGGCCGCACTTGACACAGGAGTCGAAGTCAATGGTATAGATCAGGGGGACAACCTGCGGGTGGTTGATATAAATTGCCTTGCGGGGCTTCATGTTCACTTCGAACAGGTTCGGCTTGATAACCGGGCATACCGCCTCACAGTCACCGCAACCGTTGCACCCGCCGCCGACGAGGCCCCTGCCCTCTGCTTCCTTGGGCGTGAGGACTCCGCGTGCCTTCTTCCTGATGGTCACGTCAAAGTTACCGATGTATCCTTCGACCGCGTCAACTTCGGAATAGGTCATAAGATCGATATTCTCGTTCCTGCCGACATCCACCATCTTTGGTGTAAGAATACACTGTGAACAGTCGAGTGTCGGGAAGGTCTTGTCGAGCTGTGACATGCGGCCACCGATGCTCGGTTCCTTCTCGATAAGGTAAGTCTTGATCCCTGCGTTTGCAAGGTCAAGGGCTGCCTGCATACCGGCGATACCTGCTCCGACAACCATCGCGGCCTTTTCCACTGGGACCTTCTTCGGAATGAGGTCTTCTAACAGTGCTGCCTTGGCGACTGCGATACGGACGGCGTCTATTGCCTTTTCGGTTGCACCTTCGTGGTCGTGCATGTGCACCCATGCGTTCTGTTCACGGATGTTTGCCATCTCAAACCGGAACGGGTTTAATCCGCCCTCCTTCGTGGCGGTACGGAATGTCGGCTCATGCAGACGCGGGGAACAGGCGGCGACGACGATGCCGGTCAGGTTGTGTTCCTTGATTGCATCCTCGATCTTCTTCTGGCCCGGTGTGGAGCACATGTACTGGTAATTGTCCACGTATGCCACGTTCGGGATTTTTGCTGCGGCTGCCTGAAGAGCCTCGATATCGATCGAACCGGCAATGTTGGTACCGCAGTGACAGGCAAATACACCAATGCGGGGCTGCTGTTTTTCCTTTATTTTTACCGGTGCAGCCTGCTTTTTGACTTCCTTCTTTGCAGCGGTTTCTTTTTTGGTTTTCTTGGTTTCTGCCATCTTGTATTCCTCCGTCACAGGACCTTCTGCAGGAATGGCTCACAGCTGATTCCATGGAGGTCAAGCGCGAGCTCCTGCGGGCTCATACCCTGGGCGAGTCCGAGCAGTTCACAATAATGCAGTACCGGCAGGTTGTAGGTTACACCGAATTTCTCCTGAATTTCGATCTGACCACGGTCAAACTGCAGCTGACAGAACGGACAGACTTCTGTAAGTGCATCCACCTTTGCTTCCTGCAGGGCGATCATCTTTTCGTTGGTGATATCGAGCGAGTGCACGATATCGTACCCGCGGACACCGCCGCCGGCACCACAGCAGAGCATCTTGTTGCGGTATTCAACCGGTTCCGCACCGAGTGCAGCGACCATTTCTTCGATCCAGGTAGGGGCTTCAGTGGTCCCGAAATGACGCTCCTTCTTGGGCTTCATCAGGTGACAGCCGTAGTGGACTGCGATCCTCGTCCCTGTAAGAGGTACGGTCACACTGTCGCGGATCTTCTTGACACCGCAAATCTCGGGGTCGTAGAAGAGTTCTGCGAGGTGGAAGACGTCAATGGTCCCCTTAAATTCCATATCGATGCCCTTGAGCACTTCGTTGACGCCATCGCGGAGTTCGTCGTTGTGCTTGAGCTTGTGGTTGACTTCCCAGATTGACTTGTAGCATCCGTTGCAGATCAGTGCGATATCCTTCTTCATCTGTTCTGCAAGGACCAGGTTCCTGGCAGCCATTGCGTACCAGATATTGAGGTCGATTGAACCGAATGCACCGGGTGCAGGGCAGCAGCTTGCTCCCTTAAGGTCAAGCAGCTTGATGCCGAGTTTTTCGGCAGTCCTGTAGGATGCAGACTCTGATCCGGGGTAACGGTTCGGTGCAATGCATCCGAGGTAAAAAGCGTATTCGTGCATTCTTAATCACCCTTCTCTCTCTTTGATAATCCTGTCTGCATTTTTCTTGAGTTCGTAGTAGTCGAGGATGTACTGGATGCCCTTTATGAACTCGGGGTAACCGTGCGTGGTCGGCGGGTCTCTCGGGAGGCCGAGTTTCTCACGTGCTGCACGATTTACATCGTTGTTCGGGACACCGTGACCTGAGCTGTAAATGGCCGTCACAGTCTTTAAGAAGTTGACCGGGACGATATCCCTCTTGAATGCAAGGTTCCTCATGGCCATGATGACATCAGTAGGGGCGATATCACGCGGGCAGCGGTCTGTGCAGCTGTAACAGGTTGTACAGAGCCAGAGGTCCGGGTCATTGAGGGCTTCCATCTCGAGCCCCAGGAGTGCACGGCGTACAAATTTCCTGATCCTGTACGAGCTGCGGGGTGCAGACGGGCAGGATGCAGTACAGGTACCGCACTGGTAGCACATGTGGGGGATGGTCATTGAGATTTTTTCCACAGTCTTTGTGAACTGGGGGTTCTCTTCATCGCTGTAAAGACGGGTGTCTTTGAGTTTTTCCTCTAATGGTGCTGGATAACCTTTTGTTCTTGCCATGTCGGATCCCTCACGCCTTCTCCATCATTTTCAGCTGCACACTTCCTTCCGTGTCCTCTTTTACCCTGGAGGTTCTCGGAGTGCACATCTTCTCTTTTATCTTCCTGAACAGGTCGGTCTCTGTGCCTTTCACCCGGATGCCGGTACGGCTGAGCCTGATAATGTCCTCGCCGGGGCATGCATTGACACATGCACCGCACAGGATGCAGAAATCCTTATTGACTGCAATAGTAGGCTCAATCTTTCCCTTCATCTGGCTTGCCGGTACTGCTGACGGGAGGTAGATTGCATTTGCAGGACAGACCTCAACGCACGTGGAGCATCCTCCAGGGCATTTCTCGGGGAAGAACTCGATTTCTCCCTCAAAGATCTTCTCTACCTTTATCGCCTCGGTCGGGCAGTTGACAGAGCACCATGTGCACGTGCAGCACATGTCCTTGTCAATGTCGACCTTGCCGTCCATCTTCTTGGTCTCTACTTCACGCTCGACGGTGATGCACTCCTCGGGACAGAGCTCGACGCAGACCTTGCAGGCGTCGCAACGGGTTTCATCCCAGATAACCTCGCCTTCCACCTTGCCCGATTCTGCAGTGAATGCCTTGTGCTTCACGGTGATTGCAGGACAGACTGCCCCGCAGATTCCACAGAGCGTGCATTTTTCATCGTCGACCTTGAACGTGGTCTTGCTCTTCAGTGCATTCTGGCGTTCTTTGCCAGTCTCGGCAGCTCCCTCGTATTCGGGTACATCGCGGATGATTGCATCCCTTGGGCATACTTCATCACAAATAGTACACCTGACGCATTTCTCATCATCGATTTCTGCAACCATATCATATAGCGGGAAGCCGTCCTTTTCAACGATCGGGAGGCGCTCTTCACCATCTACCTTGAGAGTCAGGGCATTGAACGGGCACATCACGACACAGACGCCACAATAGGAACACTTCACTTCGTCTATGTCAACAGGAGCTGCGTATTCAACAGCCCCACGCCTCGTCGCACCAACCAGTCCGAGAACAATTGCCTCTTCCGGGCAGGCTTCAGCACAGATACCACATCCGGTACAAACTTCCGAATTCAGTATAAGATTTGAAACCTGCTGGAGGAGTTTCTGCTCTCCGATGACGTTTACGCCATCCCGCTTCTTGGAGAATTTTGGAAACATTGTCATGCGGTAACCTCACTTCACTCCTGAAATAAATTAGTCATCATACTTTTGCCTCTGAGGGCACAGACCCACGTCCTTCCAGCCGTATAACATTGTGCGGGCAAGCCTCGACACAGACTCCGCACCCTGCGCAGAGTTCAGACTTGAAGTCAAGAACCATGGCCTTGCCATGTCGTACCCTGTAGATCTTTTCGTTTGTCACGGGATCGAGGGTATATAACTCAAGTGCATCGACGGGGCATGCGACCACACAATTATTGCAGCCGGTACAACGTTCCATGTTAACGTGCACTGCAAATGCCATTTTTTTTCACGCACCAGCTTTAGATCGATTAAAAATCGACTAAAAAAGAATAGTTAACTAATGTAGATAAACTCTTCTGAATTAACCCCGTATCGGGCGGATTTTCCCGTAATCATGTAAATTATATTTAATTAATAATTCATTAAATTAAAAAAAAGAACAAATAAAAGCCCGTATTTTACTGCGATCAGGAAGTGCCATATGAAGCACATTGTAAACAAGAAATGTTAGCATTGACAACCTGTGGTGGTTACTATTATAACCCAGTAAACAGGAACGCGGTAATTTCTTTTTTTCGGCAGGAGCGCACAGAATTGAAGATTGAAATGCCCGGGTACAACGATACCTGCCGGACGGATACCCGTGCCCGCCCAAGTACTATATAGCAACTCTTTCATGTCATGTCAGATGTATCAGAAACCGAAAAGGCCTGGCAGGATATTCATTGCGGAGGAGGTAAAAAGAAACTTTATTCTAGCTCCTTCATGGTACTCTTTTGTAAAAGAGGTAATTGCATGGAGATAAACGGAGTAACAATTGAAGACACCTATGCAGAGGCATTTCCCACATGGATTTCCAGGGTAATCATCACCGCAGTCACTGAAGAATGGGCCTACAGGGCAGCAACCGAGGCGACCGGGTTTGCAACGTCAGCAATCGGCTGCCCGTGTGAAGCCGGAATCGAGGCAGTGCTTTCATGCGAAGAAACCCCTGACGGAAGACCCGGGGTCAGCATCCTGATCTGTGCAGGTAAAAAGAAACTGAAAGAGCAGATTGTCGAGCGTCTTGCAGAATGCGTCCTTACCGCAGCGACAACGTCAGTCTTTGACGGGCTGCCGGATGCGCAGGAGAAGCTGCCTATCAAGCTGCACTTCTTCGGGGACGGGTACGAATACCAGAAGGAAGTCGGAGGACGCAAGTGCTGGGTCATACCTGTCATGCAGGGCGAGTATGTCGGCGAAGAAGAATTCGGCATTATAAAAGGTGTTGCAGGAGGCAATTTCTTTGTCATGGGTGAAAACCAGATGGCCGCCCTCATGGGCGCACAGGCAGCCGTTGATGCGATTGCCGGTGTCTGTGGCGTTATCACCAGTTTCCCGGGAGGAATAGTCGCCAGTGGTTCAAAGGTGGGCTCAAACAAGTACAAGTTCATGCCGGCAAGCACGAACGAGAAGTACTGCCCCACCCTGCGTGACAAAGTGCCTGACAGCAAGATACCGGCAGGCGTCAATGCAGCCTACGAGATCGTCATAGACGGCCTCGACGAGGAATGTGTTTCCGAGGCAATGGCTGCTGGCATCAGGGCCGCAGTGACGGTCCCCGGCGTGAAATTTATCAGTGCAGGGAACTTTGGCGGCAGTCTCGGACCATATAAATTTGAACTGCATAAGATACTCTAAACTTTTTTTGGTTCCTGCAGCAGGAACGATCATTCTTAAATATACTTATCGCCGATTATTCTGTTAACGGAATTTTCGGTGACAAAATATGATATCCCATACTCCCGATATGGTAAAAAAACGGTTTGGGCCGCTTTTTTGTGGTAAACTGCTGGTCATGACGGATGAGAAGGCAGGGATTGCGGAACTGATCGAACGGTGCCATGCCCGGGGTCCGATCGAGTGGGACGCCATGAACCGGATGAGGGCCGGGGGAGCAACGATCAGTTGCACCGTGGAGGGTACCACGATGTCCATGAAGGCCAGGATCGGGTCTTTTCCGGTCAGCTTCGGAGCAGCATCCCGCGATATCGGCGGGCAGGCGCTGGAAGGCGTGGAAGTACATGGTAATGAGGTAATAACCTCGTGGGCCGGGATTGCCGGGGCCGGCGTGGGTGTTGCAGCCTGCCTGCCACAGGCACCCGGGGTTATCAGGTCGGAGTACCCTTCGGAAGATGACCTCACCGTCGGAGGTGCACGGGTCAACCGGGTAAGGATCGTCTCTCCGAAATACGAAAAGATAACCATCGGAATCGATGATACCGATACGAAACAGGAGGGGGCGACATGGGTTCTTGCACTGAAATGTGCTGAAAACTGCCGGATTCCGGGAGTTGAGTACTTGAATATGCGTCTCGTCCAGCTCAACCCCGAAGTGCCGAAAAAGACCACCAACTGTGTCTCTTCAGCCATTAATTTTGCAGTCAGGCCTGATGCTGCCGGACCCCTGCTTGAGTATGTCAGGTCATTTGTTGAAGAACGGACATTCTCGGAGGATACCGGGATTGCCTTTTTCCGGGGGATACGGCTCCGGGAGGGATCTGAAGCCGAAAAAAGGGTCAAGACCGACATTATGACTATCGAAGAGGCCGAATCGGCAGCGGCAGATCTCGGTATCACCTATATCGACAGCACCGGGAGAAAGGGGCGTATCGGTGCGCTTGGAGCAGTACTCTGGGCAAATAAAGGGATTGAGGCGGCAGGTCTGTATGGAGAGCATCACTGATCCGTACCTCATAGCATATCCACGGATAGCGGCAGTTGCGGACCGTGAAGGGAAGTGTATCGAGCTCATCGAGTTCTTTGACTGCACAGGGGGTGCGATGTGGTCGAAATACCACTATGCGAAGAGCCCGGTGGTGACCTCGGTCAGGAATGTCGCAGGCACTATGAGGTACCACTGCACCCCCGGGAAAACAGATCTTGCGCTGGAAGGGTCCCGGTTCCCTGCAGGTATCTGCGGTGCCGCTGTCACGGAAGATGAGATCGAGATATCGTACGTCGGCATCGGCGGAGGTGGTGTCGGGGCATCGGGCTGCAGGTCATCTGCCGGTGGCGTAACACGCTGTAAAAACGACCCGTCAGGCGGCGGAAAACGTGCAGGGTCCACAATCTGGCTCCCCCGGCGACAGCGGGTACTGATCGGCATCGATGATACCGATACCCCTGATGAGGGGGCGACCTGGACGCTTGCCCATAATATCTCCCGGGCGGTGGAAGACAACGACTCGGTCTACCTGTCCCATACCATCGTCCAGCTCTTCCCGGTACCCTACCGGACCAAGAACTGTGTCAGCATCGTCTGTGAATTTGCGAGCTCTGACCCTTCAGCACTCGTCTCCAGGTTTGCAGGACTGCTTGAAAAGTACACTCTTTCTGATGATACCGGAATGGCAGTCTATCGTGGTTTTGATCCCTCATCCCTGCTTGATTTCGGAAGACGTGTGAAACGGGGAGAGGTGTCGCGGGACGATCTCAGGCGTATCGACGACCCGGATCTTGAAATTATCATGAACGGCCGCGGGATCATCGGTGCAGTTGCCGCACTCCCGTTCTATACTTCCTACGAGGAGGCACTTACGCTGTGCAATGGGCAGAAATAAAGGCACTGCTCCTGTCAGCCGGGAACGCACGGCTCACCGGGGAACCGGTCACCGGCATCCTGTCCCGTTCGACAGCCGGGCCCGGCGCAGGGGGTCCGGGATCGGTCTTTTTTTCAACAGGTGGCAGGCGGGTCAGGCTGACGGTGGACGAGTCTGCCCCGGTGACAATCGAGCATAAAGGTTCCGGGGTTGCCGTATTGTCCACTGACGGGATAACCCTCCCGGGAAAGCTCGAACCGGCCCCGCTCCACTGTCCTGGCCAGGCATACATCACGGTGTCCGGGGGATGCATCTACCATTGCAAATACTGCGAAGTGCCCCTGCACGAGGGCAAAAGGAAGACCGTCCAGGAGATCGAGGGGATGATCAGGGACAATATCGATTGTATCAATGCCATTTCCCTCACGAGCGGTGTCTTATCAGACCCGGAGGAAGAGGAAGAGTATGTCATCAGTGTTGTAAAAGCGTTAAAAAAATTCGATATTCCTGTCGGGGTCTCGATTTATCCCACCGGAAGGACGGCCGCCCGGCTGCACGAACTGGGAGTCTCTGAAGTAAAATTTAACCTTGAAGCGGCAACCGGCCGCATCTTTTCAGTAATGTGCCCCGGGACCGACCGTGAACTGATTATGGATGAACTGGTGCAGTCGGCAGCGCTTTTCGGGAAGGGAAAAGTCTTTTCCAATATCATCATAGGCCTTGGCGAGACCGATGAAGAACTGGAGTGCTGCGTCCGGGAACTTGCATCGAAGGGGATTATCCCTGTATTACGGCCGTTATCTCCCTCGGGGGAACTGAAAGGGCGAAAGCGCCCCTCCGCATCACGGCTCATCAGGATATTCCGGATGCATTCCCGGGTGCTCCTGGAGGAGGGACTGGACCCGGCCGGAGCGCTGACCATGTGCAGCGCCTGCACCGGCTGTGACCTCGTTCCCGGGAGGGATGACGCGATATGAACTGTGAAGATGCAATTGTCGGTGCACTGCGGGCATATGCAGACTGCTGGTATGCCGTCCCGGGATATCCGCTGACCGGCATGGCAGAAAAACTCGGTGCCGGGACGGTTATCAACGAGAAGGTCTCGCTCGAGTTCGCACTCGGGGACTCGCTCTCAGGCCGGAGAGCAGCAGTTCTTATGAAGAACGTCGGGTTGAACGCCTGTGCCGACCCGCTCGTACAGGCCACGACGCAGGGGCTCCGTGCCGGGGTTGTCATTATAGCAGGCGACGACCCGGCTGCTGCAGGATCACAGAATTCACAGGACTCCCGGTATTATGGTGAACTTGCGATGGTCCCGGTCCTTGAGCCGGACCCGGAGCACTGCATCGCCTCGATTGAATATGCATTCGAGGCCTCGGAACAGTTCTCCCGGATAGCCATTGTCAGGGTCACACCCGCCCTGCTGGACGCTCCAAGCGGTCATACAATGCCGGAACGGAAAAACACGTACGGCCAGCTGGCCGACAGGGCCCTTACCATGCGGGGAAGGGGTGAACGGGCAGAGCAGCTCTTTGCCGGAATGTTTGACTGGTCTGACGCATCTCATCTGAATACCCTCAGCGGGGGGATGGTCGGCACCGGGGCGTGCCCGGGCGATTCACACGTCGTCACGGTCTATCCGCCACCTGCACGAAGTGCTGACCTTTCCCTTACCTTCGAGGAGGGCCGTCCTTTTCTTGCCGGGCACCGCTGCTCCGGGCCGCCGAAAGGGACGGCAGTCCCGGAAACAATGGAAAGGAGAGGGTATTACCGGACGTTCTGCAAAGGATGCCCGTTCCTTCCGCTGTTCCGCATGATGAAGGAGCTCGGAATGGAGGTCATTGCAGATGCCGGGTGTTCGCTCCTGAGCATAAACCCGCCCTTTCAGACCGGCATCGCGAGCTATGGTCTCGGGTCGGCCATAGGTGTTGCCGCACGAAGCACCGGCATCGCCGTCACCGGCGACTACGCACTGCTCCATAGTGCCCTCCCTGCGCTTATTGAAGTGTATCATAAGAAAATTCCGCTGCTCTGTATCGTATTGAAGAACGAATGCATGGGGATGACCGGCGGACAGGCAGCCTATGATATAGACCCCTACCTGTCCTTCGCCTCGCCTGTCGTCTGCCGTGCAGATGAAACAGAAAAGATCAGGGGACTTCTCGGTTCCCAGACGACTCCGCTCACACTAGTCATTACCGGACGATGCCCGGAGGAGAGATATCATGAAACCGTGGAATATTGAGATCTGTGATGTTACATTACGGGACGGTGAACAGACACCCGGTGTATCGTTCACCTGTGATGAGAAGCAGAACATTGCCTCGATGCTTGACCGGATCGGAATCGATGTAATCGAAGCAGGCTTTCCCGTGGTCTCGCCATACGAAAAAGGCTGTGTTTCAGCAATTGCGGCAATGGGTCTTGATGCACGGATCTGCTGCCTTGCCCGGGCAAGGAAAGCAGATGTCGAGGCGGCGATCAGCTGCGGGGTGGACATGGTAAGTATCTTTATTGCAACGTCCGACCTGCATATCAGGCATAAGTATAAAAAACCCCGTGAAGAGGTCCTTTCCGATGCACTTCTGATGGTCGACTATGCGAAAGACCACGGGCTCGAGGTGAGGTTTGCTGCAGAGGACGCATCCCGCACTGAAATAACATTTTTAAAGGAGGTATACACCCGTGGCGAGGAGCATGGCGCGGATCTCGTAAGTTTTGCAGATACTGTCGGGGCACTCGTCCCGATGGAAATGTACCGTATCATGACCGGACTTGTGGAGACCGTATCGATACCACTCTGTGCCCACTGCCACAACGACATGGGCTTTGCATCGGCAAACACTATCACGGCGGCAGAAGCAGGGGCCTTCCAGCTGCATACGACGGTGAACGGTATCGGCGAACGGGCAGGGAATGCTGCACTGGAAGAGGTGCTTGTGGCGCTCCGGATGAAGGCCGGCATCGACAGGTACGACCTCACCCACCTCCAGGCCCTCTCGCGAATGGTTGAGGACTATTCAGGCATCGTTATGGAAAAAACAAAACCGGTGGTCGGTGAACATGCATTCTCCCACGAGAGCGGCATCCATATTGCAGCCATACTCGAAGACCCCACCACGTACGAGTATTTCCTGCCCGAAATGGTCGGAAGTGAGAGAAAGTTCATCCTCGGGAAGCATACCGGAAAGAAAGCACTCGAGCACGTGGTCGCCACGCTCGGGTATTCACTCGATGAGCAGCAGATATGCCAGGTGCTCGACGAGGTCAAGGAGCTTGGCGAGAGCAAGTGCGGGATCACCCCTGAAACTCTCACTGCCCTGATCCGCCATGCGCAGAAGGAGAAGCGGCCATGAGCACTCTTTCAGAGCAGATACTACGTGCATGTGAAGGGGAATTTGTTGACCGGAAGGTGGACCGGGCATACGTGCATGACGGGACTGGCGTCCTGACCCTGGAGGCATTTGAAAAGATATCAGATCATATCGAGAATCCTGGTCAGACATATGTCATTTTTGACCACATCACTCCGTCAAACAACTCGACGACGGCGACGCTGCAGGCGGAACTACGGGAATTTGCCCTTGACCGGGGTCTCTTCTTCTCCGATATCGGCGGGGGAATATGCCACCAGGTGATGGGCGAGGACGTGGTTCTTCCCGGTGAGGTAGTAGTCGGTGCAGACTCGCACACCTGCACGCTCGGGGCATTCGGGGCTTTTGCCACCGGGGTCGGTGCAACCGACATGGCAGCAGTCTGGGCATCGGGAGAGACCTGGTTTCGTGTTCCGGAAACGATTGAAGTGAACTTAAGCGGGCGTCTCCGTGGCCCTGCGGAAGCCAAGGACGCGGCGCTCACCTATGTCGGGCGGCTCGGTATGGACGGTGCCACCTACCGTGCCCTGGAGTTTACAGGTGCTGGTGCAGGGCGCCTCTCCATGGATGAACGTATGACGTTCTGCAACCTTGCCGTGGAAACAGGGGCGAAAACCGGCTTATTTTATGCCGATCAGGTCACCTGTGCATACCTCGCCGCCAATGGCAGGACCGGAACAGTACAGGAGCAGCAGGACTGCAGGTATGAGCGTACAATCGGGATCGATCTCGGGGATATTGTCCCGGTCGTAGCCGAACCGCCGCGGGTAGACAGTGTCAGGCCGGTGGCAGACCTTGAAGGCCTGCCTCTCGATCAGGTATTTGTCGGAACATGCACAAACGGGAGATACGAGGACCTTGCACGGTTTGCTGCAATCGTAAAGGGAAGGAAGGTATCGGTGCGGACTATAATCGCCCCCGCCTCCCGGGAAGTCCTGAAATCCGCGGTAAATTCCGGGGTTGCTGCAGATCTCCTTGAGGCGGGGTGTACCCTGCTGCCACCGGGGTGCGGCCCGTGTATCGGAATGCACATGGGGGTCATCGGCGAAGGGGAGATCTGCCTCTCCACCGCGAACAGGAACTTCAGGAACCGGATGGGTGTAGGCGGACAGATATACCTCGCATCGGTTGCCACTGCAGCAGAAAGTGCGTTACGGGGAGTCCTTACAGAACCGGGGAATGCCTTATGAAAATCGAAGGGAAGGCCGTCTGCATCGGACCCGATATTGATACCGATATCATCATCGCAGGCAGGTACCTCAGGACAAAGGACAGGCGGATCTGGTCAGAACACGTCCTTGAAGACCTCGACCCCACCCTCGCACCGCGACTGGAGGGAGCAGTCATCGTTGCCGGCAGTAATTTCGGCTGCGGGTCGTCAAGGGAGCAGGCCCCTGTCGCACTGAAGGAAGCCGGCGTCCGGTGCATCGTTGCACCATCGTTTGCCAGGATATTTTACAGAAATGCGATAAATATCGGGCTGCCCCTCGCGGAATGCGAAGTGAGCTGCCATGACGGAGACCTTGTATCGGCGGACCTTGAAGCAGGGATCGTTGAAGTGTCGGGAAAACAGTACCGGACACGCCCTCTCTCGCCACGGATGCTTGAAATACTCAATGCAGGCGGGCTTGTCGGCCTCTGGAAGGTGAAGGGATGATCTTTCCGAAGGAATGTAAGGTGGTAGGACACGCATCGACACGCCCCTGCGGGGACAGGGTCTATTTCCTCTCCCGGTACCTTATCCACGATACTGCTGCAGGCCCCGAGATCCTTGAAGTGGAGACAGATCAGGGATCTGCCGGCATGATGCGGGACGTGACCTCGTGCAGGGTCCTCGTCCCGGCAGAAGAGGTATACAAGTACCCGGTCAGGGTCCAGATCCACAACAGGGCCCGTCTCGTGGAACTTGCATCGGGAACCGGCTGCCGGTGCACCCTCTTTACCGGGCTTGACGAGCATATGACGTTTGTCCTCGACCCGGACCTTTCAGGGTTTCTCAGGGTGTATGTCTACGATGTCACTCCCCCGCGCCCGTCCCTTTCAGCCTGTATCCGTGAACTCGAGGAGGCCGGGCTCTTCGGCGATCTCGACATCGTCTTTGAGCATACCCTGCGTGACGTTTCGCAGGTCACGGCTGATGTGTATCCCTGCAGGGCGTCAGGGTTCCCGCGCACGCTCGATGCAGATCTCATGCTTGGAGGAGAGACCGTGGCCGGGTGCCTGACCGCGTCACAGATCTACCGTGAATGTTACGGGAACGATTTTACGCTTCATGACATCTGCCCGCTTAACATGGTGGCAGAGGAGCCGTTTATCGCACGGTGCTGCCGGAAAGAGCGTGAAGGGACTGGCACCTGGAATGAAAAACATGGGGCGGTGGTACACTGGGGAGCAGAACCCTGCAGGATCTATCAGGCTGTCCGCGACCTTGTCGCAGAGTGGAGGGGAACATGTTAATAGCCGTAGCTGAAGGTGACGGGATTGGCCGTGAAGTCATACCCGTGGCAAAGCGCGTACTTGCTGAACTGAGGCCTGACTTCGACTTTTTTCCGGTTGAGATCGGGTACGGCAAATGGAAAAGGACCGGGGAGGCAATAACCTTCGATGATATTGACGCCCTTAAATCAGCAGACGCGGTATTGTTCGGAGCCGTGACGACCCCGCCCTCGCCCGACTACAAGAGCGTGATAGTGCGGATCCGGAAAGAACTTGACCTCTTTGCCAATGTCAGGCCCGTGAATGGTGAAGGATTCGATATCGTTGTTGTCAGGGAAAACACTGAGGGGCTCTATTCGGGCGTGGAAACGATTACGGCGGACAGCGCATGCACCATGCGTTGTCTTACCCGGAAAGGGTGCGAACGTATCGCCTCATTTGCATCGTCACTTGCAAAATCCAGGAAGGAGCTGACCATCGGCCACAAGGCAAATATCCTTAAATCCGATATTTTTTTCAGGGATATCTGTATAGAACAGGCAGAACGTGCAGGGGTCGCGTGGAAGGAATGCTATATCGATGCACTCTGTCTGGATGTCCTTCTCCGTCCGCAACGGTACGATGTCATCGTCACCACCAATGTATTCGGGGATATCCTTTCAGACGTTTCGGCGTATCTTGTCGGCGGTCTCGGTCTCATACCGAGCGCAAACATCGGGGAGAGACATGCCCTCTTTGAACCTGTTCACGGGAGTGCCCCGGACATCGCAGGGACCAATACTGCAAACCCTGTTGCGGCCGTCAGGAGTGCGGCACTGCTGCTTGCCCACGCCGGTGACCGGTACCACGCGGACTGCATCGAAACGGCAATTATGCAGGTGCTGAAAAGAGGGGTGAAAACAAAGGACCTCGGCGGGACGGCCGGAACACTACAATTCGGCGATGAACTGATCAGGGAACTGCAGAACCGTGAAAAAAAGGTATCTGAACCGGTCACGTGCCCATGAGCCTGCAGGGGCAGGCCGGGCAGTCACGCGGCCGGTTATTATTTTTATATGCCTGATGTGTAAGATGAGGAGATTTCCCGTGTCCGGGATGATACTAATTGAAAGGTGATGTCTGTGCTTTTTTTATCAGGCCGGTTCATAAAAAGTATATGTAATCCGGCTGGACGTGTGCCGCGTCCGCCGGTATCCTTTCTCTGACCGGGATGTGGAATCGTATCGTACTGGCTGGCTGACACCGGACATGCATTTTCGCATATCCGGGGATGGATTTTGTATATTCATCGTTCTGTTCCTGCATTTGGCGAACGTCCGTTTCGTTCACGAACGGAGCATCGGGTAACCGGGAATTCCCCGGTCGCCACATCTCACTCATCCTGTGCGGTATTTAAATTCAGACGATACCCGAAGTTAAAAAAATAACCATTGCGTACTCTCCTGAAATCCTGTTTTTTGAAACGACCATGATAATCATTAATGGTCTTTTATGACGATTGAGGATAGGAGTCTGGTTTTTTATGGTTCGGGTAGGAGTGCATGTTTCAATTGCAGGGTCGATTGCACAGTCGGTTGGCAGGGCAGAAAAGGCAGGATGCGATACGTTTCAGATCTTTTCCAGGAATCCCCGCGGGTGGGCCTGCAAACCCCTGGCAGAGGAAGATGTGTCAGCGTTCCGCCGGGCGCTTGACAGAACGGATATCCGGCCCGTGGTTGACCATATGCCGTATCTGCCAAACCCTGCCACCCC
Source organism: Methanoregulaceae archaeon UBA467 (assembly GCA_002503825.1). GTDB lineage: Archaea > Halobacteriota > Methanomicrobia > Methanomicrobiales > Methanospirillaceae > UBA467. The sequence continues at coordinate 141,812 of DASP01000005.1, read as the reverse complement.
AAAGGATGACCTGTACGAAAAATCGGTAGAGACCCTCATGACCGAGCTTGAAAGGTGCAGGGTGCTCGGCATCCCGTACCTTGTCACCCACCTCGGTCACCACCCCGGTGCGGGTATCGAAGAAGGGAGGGCACGGGTTATTGCCGCAGTCAACCGTGCACTCGATACCGCAGAGGGCGATGTCATGCTCCTCCTCGAAAATACCGCCGGCGAGAAGAACGGTGTCGGGAGCACGTTCGAAGATATCAGGGCTGTAATAGACGGAATAGAACTGCCTGAGAAAACAGGGGTCTGTTTTGATACCTGTCATGCGTTTGCCGCCGGTTACGACCTGAGAACTGAAGATGCGATCCGGGATGTACTGGAACGGTTCAATGATATTATTGGTCTTGACATGCTGAAGGTGGTGCACCTGAATGACACAAAAGGTGACCTTGGCTCAGGACTGGACCGCCACGAGCATATCGGGCTTGGATATATCGGGCGGAACGGGTTTGCGCATATCCTCAAAAACGAGGTCTTCCGCGCCCGCCCGCTCATATGCGAAACGCCGGTGGATGAACGCCGGGACGATGCGGGAAATATTGCGGTCGTGCGGGAACTTGCAGGGTCCTGAAACGGAACATTACGACAGAAAATCCGATGCGATACGCCGGAAGATCCTGTTGCTCCCGGCAAGGTAACGTGAGGTGTCGGGAGCGATACCTTCTCTCTCTTTTTCCGGCAGGTCAGCGGTCCAGTCATCGATGATCGCCGCATCTGTTTCCAGGTGGAACTGCAGTGCAGTTGCGTTCTTAATGCGGAATCCCTGGTTTTTCACTACAGAACCGGTGAAGAGCCGCGTCCCTCCCTCCGGGATTTCAAAGGTCTCACCGTGAAGCTGAAATGCCATGAAGGTATCAGGAATGCCCGGTGCAACGCCCTGTCCTGCCTGTTTTATCTCTCTCCATCCTGTTTCCTGCAGGCACGGGAAAACCGGCGCCCCGAATGCACCGGCAATGAGCTGCGCACCAAGGCACACCCCGAGCACCGGCCTGCCCTGTCTGACCCATGCGTTGATGAGGTCTTTCTCTTCCTGTAAATACGGGTGTTCCAGGGTGTCGTTCACACTCATCGGTCCGCCGAGGAATACGAGGTGGGTTGCATCCCGGGCCGATACACGGTCTCCTTCCCCGGGCCTGACATATTCGTAACATACCTTTTTTTCCTGTAATATTATCTCGAGGAGTCCCATCGGCTCATTTCCGGCATGCTGGAAAGCGACGACCTTCATTTCGACCATTTTATGAATTGAATATCCCCGGATATAAGGTAATTGATGGAATGTAGCCGGATTCCGGCAAAAAGCAGCTCACCGGGTGTAATATTTTTTTAACGTTGTAGAAATCCTCGTATTAATAGTTTATCAGGAATTCTGATGGGAGGTGAGTGTTTCTACAGGGCTCTTTTTTTGCAGCGGCAAGGGCACTCCTCATACCTGGGCCGGACACTGAGGACGCAGCATCCACGCCAGATTTTTTATGAGAGTTATCCTTAATCATCCGGCGAATGGATTTTCACTCCTTTTCCTGCACCGGCACAGTGCCGGCTATTCCTCGGTCCGGATCGTGTCCCCGTGGCAGACCCTGAGATCGGCCTGGTAATAATCCCCTGTATACTGGCGGGATTCCACGGTTCCAAGGGCTTCTTCAAGGGCCGCAGTTAGTTCAGTGCATTTTTCTCCATGCACCCCGTTTACGTGTATGATCACATCGCCATCCGCATTGATGAGTATCTCGATCTCCTGCATTTCCATACAAATCATCCATTCTGGTTTTTTTATTTCAGCCTGACAACCGGTGAATCTGAATTCACGATCCGCCCTGTTTTTCTGTCCCGGGCGGTCATCCTCAGGTATCCCCCGCCGTCAATTGCGAAACTGACATCAAAGCGGGTTTCACCCGCGACTGCAGGGGGATTTGCCCTTATAAAAACCGGCTCTTTTTCATTTACCGGCCGGTACTCCACATGATCCCCAGGTTCGGGCGGCAGTTCAAGGAGTTTTACCGATCCTGACATCTCGTGCACGATCTCCCGCCGGGTGCCGTCTGTGCCGTCCGGACCACGCCTGACCTGATAGACCACGAGACCAAGTTCGGTCTGGCCGTCGTACGTTGCCCTGATCTGGAGGCGTGCGACCGGTCCGCTGCCAGGAATACGGGTACCTCTCCTGACAAGTGCATGGTAATCGTATTCTCCCCGGGCGCTGTTCCAGCTCCGTATGGCATAATCATGCCTGACAGAGTCAGAAAATGTGGTATCTGATGAGACCCGCAGCGCCCCGCGGGCGATGGTAAAGGCAGGTGATGAGCAGAATACCCGTTCCTCTCCGAAACTGCCGGCCATCCATCTCCTGATGCAGGGTATGCTGCTGCACCCTCCTGCCATAACCACCCCCCGGATCGCGGATTCCGGATACCCGCGTGAAAATGCGTGGTCCAGTGCCCGCCTGACGGTGGTTTCCACCCCTTTGAAAAATCCCGCGGGCCAGAGGAGTCGTTCCAGGTCTTCCCCTGTTATCCGCCCTGAAATGGAACTTCCGGCAAAATCAATGGTATATTCCACCGGGCTCTCTGCGGATAGTGTCTCTTTGATCCTCGCACAACTGTATTGTAGATCGTCGAAAACGCCGGCGTGCCGGGCATCATTGGCAGACATTCCATTTTCTTCCAGTACGGCCTCTGCCAGGAGCATATCGACTGCCTTTCCTGCCGTACTATCGCTCGCGAAGCCGACTACACGGCAGCAGAGCCCTCCGGGAACACGTGCATCATCGTCGATAATAACCACCGACACCCTGAGTGCATCCCCACCATGGTCATAAAAAAGGAAGAGGGATCCGACTGACAGTGGAAAGCCCGATGCATACAATGCAGCAAGGATTTCATCGCAGAACCTGTAATTCCTTATCCCGCACGAGAGGAGCATTGCCGAAACGTGCTCCTCAAAGAGCCCTGAAGAACCGGAGGGGACCGTGAATACAAGTTCAAGCTGGTCCGGCCCGGCCTTCCCGGCAAGCACCCCTGCAAGTTTCGAGAGAAAGCCGGTACCGGCATCGCAGTAGCGGCACGTGGTCCCGTTTATCATTGCTGAAGCCGGACTTCCCACGAGAATATAGTGTTTCATACCGTGCATTGTCGAGGGGTGACCGGAACGCCCGGCCCTGATCACCTCTTCGCCGATGAGGATATCCCCGTCCGCCGTATAATGCGCCAGCGTTGGAACAGAAACGCACGAGGGGGCCGGGTCATCGTGTTCAGACCGGGAGACGTGAGAGGCGTATACGGATAACTCCCGTGCCAGTACATCGTCCCTGATGCCTGGTTTTTCTGCAATAACGGTTGTATCAGAACCAAAATCAATTGCAAATGTCTGTTTCATACCAGTGCCCTCACGACTTACCCGCTGCCTGCAATTTCAATATCGTGGTCGCCCGGGGAAACGCCCCCGCTGCAGCACTCAACAGAGGTCCGCAGCCCGGCCATGAGAACTTTTTCCAGGAATGACCACTGCATGGCGACGGCCCCGGGTTCGGGATCGCCCGTGTGGATCTCCCGGAGGTACACGAGGTCGTCAGGGCTGCTGCGGCAGAGCGGTTTTGTCCACGGGAGGTTCCACATGCGTAACGAACCATCGTGGCTCCCGGAAAGCAGGTGCTTTCCATCGGCCGTTATCGCGAGCCCTGAAATTATTCCCGGGTGCCCTCCCCGCGTGTGTATCTGTTCGCCGCCAGGAAGACTCCAGAGCGTAACCGTGTGGTCTTTTCCTGCACTCGCAAGCATTGAACAGTCAGGACGGAAGGCGAGGTGGGTAACGGCACCTGTATGCCCGGAAAGGACGTGCATGCATGCGCCGTCCGGGAGACTCCACAGCCTGACCGTCCGGTCCCGGCTGCCGCTGGCGAGGGTCCGGCCGTCGTTTCCTGCTGCAACACAGTGTACGATATGCCGGTGGCCGGTGAGAACATGCCTGAGAGACATTTTTTCCGTGTCCCACAGGCGGACGGTCCTGTCATGTGAAGAACTGGCAAGGACTGAGCCGTCCGGAGTGAATGCAAGCCCGGTAATTGCGCTCTGATGGCCTTCGAGCACTGCGGTATTTTCACCGCCGGGAATTCTCCGGAGAATGACCTTTCCGTCCCATCCCCCCGTTGCCAGCACCGTACCGTCTGGTGAAAAAACTGCGGCATGCACACTCCCGGAATGCCCGTTGAGGTGCATCTCAAGGTTACATGCCGGAAAAGACCACAGGTTCAGGGTGCCGTCTTTCCCGCCGCACGCAACCAGAGATCCGTCAGGAGAAACGGCAATACACTGCACGCTGTCTGCATATGCCGGAAAACGCCGGGGTGGATGCCGGGAAGGGAGATTCCATATGCCAAGGGTTCCTTCGCCTGTTCCGCAGGCAAGGATATCCCCGTTTCCCGACAGGGAGATACACCTGACAGATGCCGGATGAGACCTGAGCAGTCCGAGTCGCCGCCCGTCAGGGAGACCATGGAACGCGAGGGTGTCATCCCACCCGGCACTGACAACCGCGGTGCCACCGGGAGTGACCGCAACCGACCTCACCCAGCCCTTATGTGCCCTGAAGTCTTTGAGGGCCTCACCTGAGTCAGCATTACGAAACGACAGCGAACCATCGCGGCTACCGCAGACGATGACTGATGCATCCGGGGAAAAACAAAGCGAGGTGATTGCACCCCGTCCCACCCGGAACGAGGAGATAAGGTCCCCGGCGGGAAGACGGGCTATACGTACCGCACCATCATGGTCGCCAGATGCGGCACGGGTTGCACCCCGTGAGACTGCAGTCACGCGTTCCGTCTTTTCAGGGAATGCGGGTGACCCGGTATATTCACCGGAAGGCATGGCCAGGGACCTGATATCTCCGTTTTCGTCGCAGGTTGTAAGCAGGGTACCGTCAACGGACCATTCCATTCGTTGTACCTGACCCGTCCGGATCTTCCTGATGAGAGTGATCCCTGCCCCGTCAACCTGCCATGCACAGAGGCCGGGCCCCGTCCCGCCCGTAGCAAGGGTCATCCCGTCAGGCGAGAGAGCAAGGACGTTCACGGCAGATCCCGACGCAGCCTGCTCACCGGCGGGTGTTCCGTCTTCCGTGTTCCAGAGCAGTATCCGGCCGTCATCACCGCCGCTCAGAAATACCCTGTCTCCGGGAAGGAACAACAGCGAACGAACAGCGCCGTTATGGCCGGCAGACGTGGGGTAAGAGGTGCCCGTTCCATGTACGACCAGCCTGATGGTTCCATCGGTGCACCCGCATGCGAGAACCGAACCCTCGTTTGAGAACGCCATTGAACTGATGTTCCGCGGCTCTTCAGACGTATGAACAAGCCTGCATTCAGGTAGTCGCCAGAAGTTCACCGAACCGTCATATCCGCCTGCGGCCAGGCAGCGCCCGTCCGGAGAGACAGCAAATATACCAATCATCGAACCCGGGCCGGCCAGGGACCGGTAAAGAAGGGGACCGGGTTCAGGCCAGGTCCATGCAGGCGGTATACAGCCATGCAACGAGCGTATCCCCCGCATCAGGGCGGCGGGAAGGGGCGGGTTCCCGGCATCGAGCGCAGCTGCAGTTTTCACAGAAACAGGAAGAGGGGCGTTCTGCACGACTCTCACGAGATCGTCGGTTCTCCCTTCTGCGGACAGTACGTCGGCAAGACGGCTCCACTGGCCGGAAGACCATAAAGTGGACGCAGTTGAATCTGAACGCATGACCGACAGGAGATCGGCGCTCATGCCCTGCTGCAATGCGGCAGAAAAGACCCGCTCCCTGATATTCCAGGGGGTATCCCGAAACAACCCCGTGAGGAGGTGAAGGCGGGAATCAGCGTCGGTATTTTCCGGTGTAGTGCACTGTCCGGTTATGAACCGGAACAGGGCGCGGTCAGCAGGGTCTGACGGCAGAAAACCAGACCGGAGAGCTATTTCCTGCAATTCAGGGGCATCGTGCTCCATGATATACCTGCAGAACGAATCGATGCATCCGGGGTGTGAAAGAGAGGAAAGGGCACTTGCGACCGTTTTCCGGGTTGCACGGTCAGGGGTGTGAACGAGAGCCTCTGCAAGTTCTTTCACCGGGCCGGGATCGCCATGGCGTGCAGATGCGGCAAGCCGGTTCACTGAACGGGTCCGGAGCACGTTCCGGAGAAAGGAACATACGCCGTTCCGGCTCCCGTTACTGTGTCCCGGGCATTTCGCCTGTAGAGTCATCCTCTGCAGTCTCCAGCGGGTCAAGACGGATCCGGGGTGCCTGTTCCTCTTTCTTTGAACCGTGGGAGGCAGAAACGGCCCTTCCCTCGTTCAGCCAGTTCCGTAAGGCCTGCACGGTCTCCTTCTGTGATATGGAAAGGGGGACCTGGGCCCGGAGGGCACTCTGCACGTCATCGGTCGTCACCTTCCGCATATCCTGATTGAATGCCCTGTACATCGCATCAATGACGGTCTGTTCGATCTCTGCCCCGACGTATCCCTCCGAACATGACGCGAGCATGTCAAGATCGAACTCTTCAGGGATGCACTTTCGCTTTTTCAGATGCACACGGAAAATTTCACGCCGTTCGGACGGAGTGGGAAGGTCCAGGAAAAATATCTCGTCGAACCTGCCCTTCCTGAGGAGCTCGGGAGGGAGCGCCGAGATATTATTGGCAGTCGCCACGACGAAACAGGGTGCGGTCTTGTCCTGCATCCACGTGAGAAGGCTTGCAAACACACGCTGCCCGGTTCCCGAATCGCCTTCACCAAATGCAAATGCCTTTTCCATCTCGTCAATCCACAGGATGCAGGGAGAGATGGTCTCTGCAAGGGCAAGCGAACGGCGGGTCCTCTCTTCGGACTCGCCGACAAAACTGCCAAAAAGCGCCCCGACATCGAGCCTCAGCAGGGGAAGGCGCCAGAGGCCGGCAATCATCTTTGCCGTAAGGCTCTTTCCCGTCCCGGGGATGCCGATGAGAGCGATTCCCTTCGGGGCCGGAAGACCGTAATCACGGGCCTCCCTGGTAAATGCCCGTTCACGCAGGCGAAGCCACTCCTTCAGCGCCGGGAGACCCCCGACATTGTCAGGCGTTTCTATGCCGCTGTAAAACTCGAGTGCCTCGTTCTGTGCGAGTATGGTCTTTTTTTCTGCGACGATGTCATCGATGTCCCTGTCATCAAGCCGGCCGTGGCGGACAATGGCCTTTGAGAAAGAACGTCTCGCCTGGTTCAGGGACATCCCGAGTGCCGCCTGGATCAGCTTCTCCTTCCCGGGCGGGGTAAGGGCGTTCTGGACACCGCTGCTCTGGATGAGAGAGTCGAGCTCCCTGCAGAGTTCGCCTGCAGAAGGCGGCGGGACATGGAGCAGTACCGAATCGTCCTGCAACTCGGCCGGGACCTTGAGGGAGGGGGTGATGATCACCATGCTCCTCCGGGAATACCTGAATTTCTGGGAATAGTTCCTGATTTTTCTTTTTATTGCAGAATTCTGCCAGAAATCATGAAAGTCCTTGAGTACGATGACCGCGTTGTCATCGGATTTATTCATCTCGTCAAGGGCTGCAAGCGGATCACGGGACTGTGCAGAGAACTGGCTGTTGCCGGTGATGACGGAAAAACCCTCCACGATGTCCCATGCGATGCACTGCCGGGGGGGGTTCCACTGTTCGCAGACCTCCTTCACAATCCTGAGCGCCCGCTCTTCCTCAGGGCTGACGATAATCATGAGTGTAATCCTGGCCCTCAGGCAGATGTTGATCTGGTCATGCAACTCGCGGTCGGGCTCGCTGTTCATGTCAGGCCCACCTCCGGACGACGATACGGACACTGCCGTCTTCCTGCTCCTGCTTTTCCATCAGTGAATATCCCTCTTTACCGGTCTGCTCAAGCACGGTCTTCACGGCATATTCCCGCTGGATGCCGGCCATTCTTTTACCGATTCGACCGGCGATTTTTTTGTCGGACCCTTTTACACTCCACCAGTCCGCCACCATGTCGTACGTGCCTTCTTCCGTGCGGATAAAGCCGATCCCATACTCTTTCCCGGTCTTTACGGCAATATCCACCTCGTGCATCCCCTCGTACCCCCGGACCGCCGTATGCTCGAGTGTCTCGTAGCCCATCTCCTGCAGGCATTGAAGCAAAATTTCACGGTTTTTAAAGCGTGTTTTCAGGCGGCTGAAATGTGACATCTTACGCCCCTCCGCACCGGTGTAGTTCCCGGCATATCCCCTGCATAAGGCGTTCGGACGGGAACCCTGTTGAGATGATGCGGCCGTCAGGATAGACGACGAATTCCGCAACGGCGCCGTCGGGAGTGAGATCAGTAATCCTGATATTTCTCTCGCCGTTTGGCCAGATCAGCTGCTGATTGGATGACGCAAGAAGCGGGTGGCAGCATGCACGTTCAGAAATATATGGTCCGGCAACGAGAAGATCGGTCACCGAGAGGAGCGAATTCCAGGAGGTACGGTCTTTCTTTTGCAGCGTCGCGTAAGAAAATCCTGTAAAGGTGAGAATCGACAACCCTTCGGACGAGAGGCGTTCTCCCAGCTCCGCCAGTGCACGTGCCTGGCAGAACGGTTCACCGCCTGAGAAGGTAACGCCGTCGATATCATCCATTGCACAGATATGGTCGGCAAGTTCGGCAGTCCCGGTACTATATTCAGGCCTGAACGCCCATGTCGCGGTATTGAAACACCCGTGGCACCTGGTCGGACAACCCTGTACCCACACCACTGCACGCCTTCCAGGACCATTCGCAACGGAACAGCTCAAAAATCCGGATAAATTCAACTTCATCAGGACCACCTGCAAAACCGGCCGGGGGCAATGAGATACATTCCGGCCGTAACATGCCGGAAAACAAAAAATCCGGCGATATTGTTCGCATTTAAAAGGTTGGAAACTCACCGGTGATAAGGTCTTCGAATGAAAAAACAGGCGAATGCGATTTGTACTACAAAAGTATTACATAAGTATTTTCTGAGGGGGCCGGGAGTATCGGGCTCGCATACGGTTTTGCTATTCTCAAGTCTGAAAATAGTGGCTTTATGCCGGTTAATTCTCACATGTCATCATTTACTGATGTTCTTTAAGGATGATCTTTGTGATTCCGGATCACTCCTGGTTGCGGTGAGGCGGCACTATGGCCCGGCATAACCCTGTTGCCTGATACGGGTTACCGGTGAAAAACGGCAGGATCAGGCAGGCAATCCGGCGGTCGATCGAAGGAGGTCTGGCAGGGTCAGGATTCTATTATTACGGCAGATGACCAATATTATTCTGTGAAGGCCACATTTGACGGGACGTGGGTCAGGCTTGGTCCGGACGGCAAAACCCTGTACGACCAGAGCGGGTACGGGAGGCCTGAGAAAGGCGGACTGCGCCTCTCTCCCGAGGAAGCGGCATACCTGGTGCACCGGAATAAAATTGAGATACCAGGGTTTGATTTTGAACGCCTTGTTGCGCACTTTGCCGGCAATCCACACTTTATAAGGAGTTTCCTGGTCTACCGCGATATCAGGGAGCGGGGATATGCAGTCCAGACCGGCCCGCATGACTTCCGCGTTTTTCGCCGGGGTCAGCGACCTGGCAGCGGCCAGTCGCAGTATATGATCAGGGTTCTCTCCGAACGTGACCTGATCGATTTTGAAGTCCTGATACGCGAGGTGACCGCATCCTCGAATATGAGAAAACAGCACGTCCTCGCCGTGGTCGACGATGAAAACGAACTGACGTATTACGAAATAAAAATCCAGCCTCTTCCTGAGACCGGGACAGTTCCCTGCTCAGGCACGATATCCGGTATGCTCGCCGGACGGTCGGCAATTGTCCATGCTTCTCCCGGAGACTCAGACGCCTTAAAGACGTTTGGTATGCGCCTTGACTCGGAACGCCTTGTCTTCTCCCCGCTGGAGATAATTTACCTCATGCATAACGGGAGCCTCACGCTCATGCATGATGGAAAGAAGGCCGGTGCCGACGAGTACCGGGAACTCATTACCGGCACGGATCATGAGCTGGCAGAAAAGATCATGGTCTATGAGGATCTCAGGCAAAAAGGTTACATTCCAAGAACCGGGTATAAATTCGGCCATCACTTCAGGGTATATTCAGGGCTGAAAGTGCACTCGGAGATGCTGGTACATGCCCTTTCTTCGGGAGTATCACTGCCAATGAGTACCATATCGCGATCGGTCCGGCTTGCACACAGCGTGAAAAAGAAGATGTTGTTTGGCTGTGAACATAACAAAGGAATTTCGTACGTCGAATTTGCCCGGATAAAACTGTAAGTGGAACCATCATGAATCAGGAAATAAACCCCTGGTCGAGCCAGGAGAATATCGACATCGATAAGATTTTTCAGGAATTCGGCATCGAGCCTGTCAGCTCCGTCATATCGCTGCTCCCCGAAGTGCCGTATTTTATGAGGCGGGGAATAGTCCTCGGCCACCGGGACTACCGCCAGATTGCGATGGCAATCAGGAATTCACAGCCTTTTCACGTCCTGACCGGGTTCATGCCGAGCGGTCACCCCCATCTCGGTCACCTGATGGTCATGAAGGAGGTGGTCTGGCATGTGCAGCAGGGCGGATCCGGGTATATCACTATCGCCGACAGGGAAGCACATGCAGTGCGGGATATTTCGTGGCAGAAATGCGACGAATTCGGAAAGGAATATCTCAACTGTCTTTATGCGCTTGGTTTTTCCGGGAAGACCTACTTCCAGAGCAGGAACGAGACCCTGAAAAACCTTGCATTTGAGTCGTCGACAAAGGTCAATTTTTCAGAGCTGCAGGCAATATACGGGTTTTTGCAGGATACCGATCTCGCACATGCAATAAGCGTCATTACACAGGTAGCCGACATCCTCTACCCGCAGGTGGACAGCACCCCTGCACCAACCATCGTTCCGGTCGGGATTGACCAGGACCCCCACATCCGCCTCACCCGTGGTATCGCTCACAAACTGCGGATGTTCACCGTGGAAGACCGGGGCAATTATATCAGTGTCCGTTCGAAGAACGCCCCGGCATCAGCGCTCGATGACATCCACCGCAGGTTCCCGGGGTCACGCAGGTATGAAGGGCATGTCGATATCACCGGGATCCCGTGCGGCGATGTGAGCGCAGAAGTCCGCACGATCGAGCGTGCTCATGGCGGGTATGCATTTTTTACACCGTCGTCCACCTATCACCGGTTCATCCCCGGGCTTCTCGGAGGCAAAATGTCAAGCAGCATCCCTGAAAGCACGATAGGCTTCTCCGAAACGGACGAGGTAGTGAAAAAGAAGGTCATGTCAGCCCTTACTGGCGGGCGGACGACCCTTGCCGAGCAGAAGGCGATGGGTGGCGACCCATCACAATGTTCGCTTTTCATGCTCAACCTCTTTCACATGGTGGAAGATGATGCCCGGCTCGAGGAGATCAGGAGGAAGTGCATGCAGGGGGAGATGATGTGCGGGCAGTGCAAGAAAGAGACCGCAGAGCGGGTTCTTGCCTATTTAAAGGAATTCCGTGAGAAGATGGATGAGACGGCGCACATGGTGGAGATGTAGAGAATGGAACTGACATTGAACGAAAAGAAGCTGCTGGCCGTTCTTGCCCCGCTGAAATCGGCAGGACCGGCATTACTTGCTGAAAAACTCGGGACAAAGGAGGAATCGGTGATCCAGTGGGGACACCTGCTGGAGGACCGCGGGCTTGCGACAGTGGAGCGGGTCGTGACCACCCGGCACCACCTGACTCCCGAAGGGACCGGGTATGCCGGGCAGGGTCTGCCTGAGCGGCAGCTTCTGAACTCCTTTACGGAATCAGTTCCCATGGCAGAACTCAACCGTCACCCGCTCGCGAAGATCGCCATCGGCCAGATGAGAAAAAAAGGCTGGGTTGCCATCAGGGACGGCATTGTGATAAAAACCGGAAATGATGAGCCCGGGCCTGACGAGCGGGCCCTGCAGGACCTGTCAGGCAGCGGAGAGGGAGTGGAGGAACTCCGAAAGAGGGGGCTTGTCACCTGCGATGAGACCGTCACCTACTCGCTCGCCGTTACCAGCGCCGGTGAAGAGATGGCATCGCGGGGACTTGATCTCAGGGAGGAGGCAGGCACGCTTACCCGAGACCAGATCCTGAGCGGGGAATGGAAAAGCATCCCTCTCCGGAGATACGATGTAAAAAAACTTCCGAAGAAGATCGTACCCGGAAAAGTGCATCCCTACCAGCGCCTTATCGATGAGATGCGTCAGATCCTCCTTGAAATGGGATTCACCGAGATCTACGGCGGCCTGGTCCAGAGCGCATTCTGGAATTTCGACGCCCTTTTCCAGCCGCAGGACCACCCTGCCCGCGAGATGCAGGACACCTTCTACCTTGGTGAGAAGATTGCTGTACCGCAGGGATTTGAGAAGGTGCGGGACATGCACGAGCACGGCGGGACAACGACCTCGACCGGCTGGGGAGGGCGCTGGAGCAGGGAAAAGGCAGAGCAGTGCGTGCTCCGGACCCACACCACCTGTCTTTCGATACAGCACCTCGCCGCCAACAAAACGCCGCCGGTAAAGGCATTCTGTATCAACAGGGTGTACCGCAGGGAAGCGATAGACCCCACCCACCTGCCCGAATTCGAGCAGCTCGAAGGAATCGTAATGGATGAAGGCGTCACATTCCGCCACCTCCTCGGGTTCCTGAAGGAATTTTATAAAAGGATGGGATTCGAAGAGGTCCGTTTCCGGCCCGGGTACTTCCCCTATACCGAGCCGAGCGTCGAGCCCGAGGTATACGTCGAAGGCCTTGGCTGGGTTGAAATGGGCGGGGCAGGCATTTTCCGGCAGGAAGTGACCGCCCCGTGGGGCATTGAATATCCTGTCCTTGCCTGGGGACTGGGGGTCAGCAGGATTGCAATGCTGCAGATGGGATTAAAAGACCTGCGGATGCTCTACCGAAGCGATATCGAGTGGATCCGGGAGACCCCGGCCTGGCGTCCCGGCGAACTCTCGTGCGGGGGTGGCCGCTGATGGCAGTCATCTCGCTTTCGTACCGGTACCTCGAGAAACTGGTCGGTACTGACCGCCAGACGATTATCTCCCGGCTCCCCATGATCGGGTCGGACATCGAGCGGACAGAAGAGGACCACGTTGACGTGGAATTCTTCCCGTCGAGGCCCGACCTCTTCTCGGTTGAAGGTGCGGCAAGGGCCATGCGGGGTTTTCTCGGCATTGAAACCGGTCTTCCCCGCTATCGTGTCACTCCGTCAGGGACCTCGTTTTCGATCGATCCCGGCCTTGCATCGATCCGGCCGTACCTGGGATCTGCCGTCATCAGGAACGTCTCCTTTGATGAAGAATCGATCCAGAGCCTGATGAGCCTTCAGGAGGCCCTGCACTGGGCAGTCGGCAGGGGCAGGAGCAAGGTGGCGATCGGGGTCCATGACATGGACGCGGTCACCGGGCCGTTCCGGTATATCGCAGCGCCAAGGGACAGGTCATTTGTCCCGCTTGACTACGACCGAGAAATGACCATGGAAGAGATATTGGCAGAGCATCCCAAGGGGAAGGCGTATGCCCATATTGTCGATACATTCCCGTATTTCCCGCTCATTGTCGATGCACGGGACAGGGTCCTGTCATTCCCGCCTATCATCAACGGGGAGCTCACCCGTGTGACGACCTCCACGAAAAATATCCTGCTTGATACCACCGGAACAGACGAAAAAGCGGTGATGACTGCGGTAAATATCATCTGTACCGCACTGGCCGAGACGGGAGCCTCAATCGAGTGCGTGGATATTGGCGGGAAAAGCATCCCGACTCTCGAGCCGACCGAACGGCTGGTCAGTGTAAAAGAATGCAGTGACCTGCTCGGTATCGGTCTTACGCCGGTTGAGATGTCAGAGACGCTTAAAAAGATGCGCTACGGTGCGGAACCGGCAGGAGACGGGATGATACGGGTGGATGTCCCGTGTTACCGTGCCGACATCCTGCACGACTGGGATATCTTTGAAGATGTGGCGATCGCCTACGGGTACGAGAACGTCGACGCATGCATATCGTCCACCTTCGCCATCGGAAGGGCGCACCCGGTACAGATCATCGGGGGAATAACCCGGGAGATCATGGCGGGAATGGGATTTATCGAGGTACTTCCCTTTACGCTCACCAGTGAACGTGTCCAGTATACGAACATGCAGCGCCCTCCTTCCGGGTCTGCGTTAAAAGTCCTCTCGCCCATCACCGAGGATCATACCCACGTGAGGACCTCGATCCTCCCGCTCCTGCTTGAGACGTGCCAGACAAACCGCCACAGGGAGCTCCCCCAGCGGATTTTCGCGGTCGGGGATGTCATTGAAAATCTCGAAACCTTCCAGAAAACAGCGTGTGCCGGCATGCACCCGGGTGCGGATTTTTCAGAGGCCTATGCAACAGCCGACGCACTCTGCCGTGAACTATCAATCCCGTATACTGTTCAGGTTTCAGGGGACGGGGCATATATCGAGGGAAGAAGAGGGGAAATTGTCTGCAACGGGACCGTCATCGGGACATTTGGCGAGATTCACCCGGCGGTCCTCAATGCCTTCGATCTCGAACACCCGGTTGCAGCGGTCGAGCTCGACCTCAGAGCCGTACCGGGATACCCCGGCCGGCAAGATACTCCTTGACCTCGCGAACGGTGCACTCGCCGTAATGGAAGACACTTGCGGCGAGGCATGCATCTGCCCTGCCGTTCACGAATCCGTCATAGAAATGTGAAAAAGTTCCCACGCCGCCGCTGGCGATGACCGGTATTCCCACATGGTCTGATATGGCGGCGGTGATGGAGATATCAAACCCGTTCTTTGTCCCGTCGGTCTCCATGCTCGTGAGCAGTATCTCTCCGGCACCCCTGTCTTCTGCCTCTTTTGCCCATTTTATTGCGTCGATGCGTGTCGGTTTGCTGCCGCCGTAGATCACGACCTCGTACCAGCAGGTGGACCCGTCAGGTAGCAGTACCGGGGTTGAATCAGGCGAACTCTCGTAATTCCGGCGTACATCCATTGCGACAACGATGCACTGCGTCCCGAAATGCTCTGCGCCACGGCTGATAAGGCCCGGGTCCTGCACCGCACTCGTATTGATGCTTACCTTGTCGGCGCCGGCACGCAGGATCTGTGATATGTCATCGACGGTGCGTATGCCGCCGCCGACGGTCAGGGGCAGAAAGAGCTTGTCTGCGGCACGCTTGATCACATCGATGATAGCCCCGCGCTGCTCCTTTGATGCGGTGATGTCGAGGAACACCACCTCGTCTGCGCCCTGTTCATTGTAACGCTCTGCAAGCTCCACCGGGTCACCTGCGTCACGTAACTCCAGGAAATGCGTCCCCTTGACAACCCTTCCGTCCTTGAGATCAAGACAGGGGATGATCCGACGTGTAAGAACCATGTACACAGTTTTGGAGAGTGAAGATATCATAGTTTGGCATAACGGCCGGGAACTGAAAAGATGGAGTTTATTAAGTAATTTCAGGAGCGATAGTATGGGTATATCCGGAACACGGGGAGGGCGGAGGGCCCGGGCGAAACGGCACTCCGCCGGAGAGGAGGTCACATGAATTCAGGAGAGAAAAAGATAGAATGGGCACGGCAGTACATGCCTGTGCTCGCCACCATACGGGAACGGTTCGTCCGCGAAAAACCCTTTCAGGGAATGCGCATCGGAATGGCGCTGCATGTAGAGGCAAAGACTGCAAATCTTGTCCATACGCTTGCAGAAGGAGGTGCCGAGGTCTTTATCACCGGCTGCAACCCGCTCAGCACGCAGGACGACGTTGCAGAGGCACTGAACCTCATGGACGGGGTCTCCTGTTATGCCAGGCGGGGGGCATCAGTCGGGGAATATTACAAGGCCATCGATATGGTCCTTGACGCCCGCCCCGGGGTCACCATCGACGATGGCATGGACCTGATCCATCACCTGCATACGAAGAGGCGGGAACTCCTGCCCGGGGTCATCGGCGGCTGTGAAGAGACGACAACCGGGATCCATCGTCTCAGGGCAATGGCACGTGACGGGAAACTCACCTTCCCGGTGATCGCCGTCAATGACACACCGATGAAACGGTTCTTTGATAACGTTCACGGGACCGGGGAGAGTGCACTCACCGCGATCATGGTGACCACGAACGTGCTGATCGCCGGTAAATATTTTGTCATCGCCGGCTACGGGTTCTGCGGCCGCGGACTCGCAAAGAAGGTCCACGGTCTCGGTGCAAAGGTCGTCGTCACGGAAACAGACCCGCGGAGGGCGCTTGAAGCGCATATGGACGGCTACATGGTGATGAACATGGCAGATGCAGCGAAAACCGGCGATATTTTCATCACAACGACCGGGAACACATCTGTCATACGGGAAGAGCATTTCGCTGCGATGAAAAATGGCGCGATTCTCTCGAATGCAGGTCACTTTAACGTAGAAATCGATGTTGCATGGCTTGAAACGCATGCAGCCTCCATAATACGCCGCGACGGCATAGACTCCTATGCAATTGGCGGAAAAGAGATCCACGTGCTTGCCGAGGGCCGCCTGGTCAACCTGGCTATCCCGAAAGGGATGGGACACCCTGTCGAGGTCATGGACTTAAGTTTTGCCCTGCAGGCGCTCTGTGCCGAATATATCGCACTGCATGGCAGGGAACTGGAGGGAGGCGTCTTCGATGTCCCGGAGGCAATCGACCTCGAAGTGGCAAGGACAAAACTGGCATCCCTCGGTCTTACTATCGACGAGCTGACTGAGTACCAGAAGACCTACATGGAAAGCTGGGACATCGGGACCTGAAAAGCGGATATCTCCCCCCCCTGGCTGTTCAGACCGGGCCCTTTATTTTTCTGTAATTGCGGCACGGTCACAGAACAGGTATTCCTGTGCGTAGCCGGCATAGGGCCCGAACAGTTCCCGGCCGTTGCGGGCAATTATATCGTAATTTTCAGGCAGACTGCGTTCCGGGTATGACTGGCGCATGATCCTCATGATCCATACGTCCACCGGAAATGCCTCGAATTTCCTGAAGGCAAAGAGCAGAACACAATCGGCCACTTTTTTCCCGACTCCCTTCAGCCGTAGCAGTTCTTTCCTGGCATCTGTATAGGGCAGGTGTGCAATTCCTGACTCCCAGCCCGGATCTGCGGCAATGGTCCGGGCGGTCTCGCAGATAAACGGCGCCCTGTATCCCAGCCGGCAGTCTTTCACATCACACAGCGCCGCTTCTGCCAGTGTTTCTGCAGAAGGGAAGGCAGAGTACCATTCGCCCTCACTACGGACACGTTCCCCGAATGACTGCGAAAGGAGTGATATTTTCTTCCTGATACCCGGTATATTGGCATACGTCGCACAGATATATGATGCAAGGCATTCCCAGGCAGGCTGCCTGATAACCCGCAGCCCTTCACACCGCATCAGTGCAGCATGGATCAGCGGGTCGTGGTCGATAGATTCGATGATCGGGACCAGATCGAGGTCCACCTGGAAATAATCGCGTATAAAGTCCTCTTCTGCACCGTGCCAGGTCAGGGTCCTGCCGTCCTGGCGGATGCGTATAACATTTCTCCCGACAATTCCTGACCACCATTGTCCCGTTTTTTCCCAGCGGAACACCTGTCCGCACCCAAGTGTGCGGTCAAGGTCAAAAGGCTGGCCGTGAGGGAGTAACAGATCCGGCATGATATATGCGGGTAGTGTGTCTGTAGGACTGGCATAAAGACATCTTGGATGCGGCACCTTATGTTTCCGCACCGGGTCCCGCGGCAATAAACCTGTGGAATGCAGCTAGAAACGCCTTGAATTCACCTGAAGGGGACTGCCCGGGTGTACCTGGAAATGCGTCCTCTCCCCTTGAACTGACCAGATAATCCTGATATTTTATACTGATGTGCCAGTACGTGGCCCCGCAGCACCCGTGTGGTGAAATATACTCCGGGTGCCATTTCGCACATCCGATCACTGAAATGGTTTCGAAAAAGACCCTCCACTCATCTTCTGAAGGAGTGATCTCCCTCGTTCCGGAAGAAAAATTCCCGCCGCAGGTCTGCTCGAAAAGGACCTTTTCACCGTCCAGGCGTGCATAGCATGAATTTCCAGAAAAGCGGCCATAATAGAATTCGAACACGTCAGGGGACCAGCGCAGGCCTGGTTCAGCCGGGATAGTCCCGGTCTTCCTTTTCGGGGTATTATGGGAGGTTTCACCCTGTCTGTGCATTCCCGTGGTCACCATCTCCTCCGGTGCCCTTTCTCTTTCGTTCCGCACACCATAGCATTTTAAACAGGGGATCATATCACTTCTCATGGACATGAAAGATAACCTCAAATCATTTCTTGAGACCGGTGATGACTGGGAACGGAAAGAGACCTCTGTCCCGGGCGTCTCCCTGATCAGACTTCCAAGGACCAAAACACGGCCCGCATCGCTGGCAGTCGAGATCAACCCGGTCAACGAGAAAGGGGCGGGGATAAAAAAGAAAGGCATCATGATCATGGGTCTGGCCGAATTGAAAGCATTCCAGGAAGTGTTTTCAAATGAGAAGCTTTCCGTTCTGCTATCTGCCATAGAAGATGTGATACCTGTGAAAAAAAGTGCAAAACCTGAAAAAGGTGATATACTTGAAATTTAGTGATATATCGTATCAGTAGTATTCTCACTTCTTTTTTCATTTACGGAACCCGGGGGATAGATAATCATATATTCAATTAAAATGAAGTTAGACTTTAAAGAAGCGATTTCAGAGGGGCATCGGAAGAAGCGATATAAGAATGCAGAAATCCGGAGGGGCAGAAATGCCCGGTCCGGAAGCATGAAAACATAAGGCTATTCGGATACTATGGTTTCAGAACGCATAAACAAAGAAAAAAAGAGTGTAATCTCTCTTGGCGGACTCGTCATCCTGCTCTTCATTGCACTTTTGTGTGCAGGATGCACATCGGAACCCGCGATGCCGCAAAAACCAGTCAACCCCCCTGCCGTGATGGTGGATTATACAAGAACGGGTGGTATAGCCGGGGTCAGCGATCACATCGTGGTCTTTGAGAACGGCGATGTGATCTATTCCACGAACGATCACACGGGCGGTTTTACTCTGGATGCAGAAAAACTGCATGAACTTGAACTGGCATTCACAAATGCACATTTTACCGGGTTGAACAGCTCCTATCCGGCACCGGCTGCCGGGGCTGATTATTTCTACTACCAGGTTACCTACCGCGGGCACACGATCAATACTGAAACCACCGGTGTCCCGGATACACTGACCGATATCATCAGCCGCATGGACAGTCTTGCAGGGGTCATGGTCCGGCAATAGGGTCAGTACCCCCCTTGCATGCAGGGGTGAAAGGATCTGCATCATAAGCCCTGCCACCCTCCATATCCATGTTTTATTTTTATATACTGCCATACCTTCTGACCAGGACGGATCGATATGCCGGAAAGCAGGGATAACCGATATATCGGGGCTGCGCTGGCAGTCGCGATCATTTGCGTGGTCGCGGTAATTATTTTATTCTTCGTCCGGTCTCCGGGCGGGGTCGGCGGAGGAGCTCCCGGAAAGCTAACCCTTACGGGAGATGATATCGACTACTCTCCCCACCTCTCATCAGTACCAGGCATACGGGTTCAGCCGGACTACTCTGGGGACTATTTCTCTCTTCGTTACCACTGGAAAACAAATTACGGGTATTTTCTTGACTGGGATCCCCCGGAATATATCGTGATCCCGATGGGAAATGAGGTGGTCACCGACAGCAGGACATTGTACTGGACCTATGACCCGTCAGAAGCCGGCAGGGAAAAACCCCCTGTGACGGTCACCCTGTTGCTGGAAGACGACAGGTCGGGAGTGGTCCTGGACGAGGCATCGCTTGACATTATCTGGCTTGATACTGATACCGCCCGGATAAAAAACCTGGAGCAGAGTATAAAGGCCGGATAATAAATACCTGTTTTTTGAGTGTTGAATGGTGTGCCGGAAAAAACACGGGGGCCGGGAAAAAAAGGTTATTCTTTATAAAGACAGGACTGCACGTCGTGGCCGAGCCTGCCGATGGCGTCTGACCTGCAACGCTGGCAGTGCCGCATCTGTTTGACATATTTACTGCATTCGTCCTGCATTTTTCGTTTCATCTCCGGGGTCGGCGGGGTGATGTCGGCAAATTTATACTGTGCGATAAGCGGGATCACATTGAAGGTATAGACTCCCATCTCACCGACTTTTCTGGCAATCTCAGGGATATGGTCCTCGTTGATGCCCGGGATGTACACGGTGTTGATCTTTACGATCATGTTTCGCTCGATCGCCATCTCAATCCCTTTCAGCTGGTTCCCGAGCAGCACCTTCGCAGCCTCCAGACCCGTGTAACGCTTCCCCTTGTAATCGACGAACTGGACTATCTTTGCCCCGATCTCAGGGTCGATGGCGTTGAGTGTGACCGTGATATTACCCACGTCATATTTTTGCAATAAATCGATTTTATCAGGGAGCATGAGGCCGTTGGTACTGAGGCATTTTATCACGTTCGGGAACTCTTCGTGAAGGCGCCTCAGCGTCTCAATTGTCTCGTCGTTTGCAAGCGGCTCACCCGGGCCCGCAATCCCGATGACCTTGATGTACGGGAACTTTTCGAGCGCCCTCCGTACCATCGCCACTGACTCGTCAGGAGAAAGCACCTTGGTCGTGACACCCGGCCTGCTCTCGTTGACACAGTCAAAATCCCGGATGCAGTAATTGCACTGGATATTGCATTTCGGTGCAACAGGGAGGTGACACCTGCCGAATGCATGGCAGGCCTTCTCTGAAAAACAGGGGTGCTCCTGAATTCTCCTCATCTGTTCCGGGTCCCACTTTACTTTTTTGCCGCTGACCTCGGCTTCCCTGTACCCTTCATCAGTCATATCAAACAACATAAATTGGTCACTTTTGCTATATAAGTGGTTCAATACTACCCCCTCCGTGAAATATCTCCTGTTAAACAGTATAGAAAAGGCAGTTTTCTCATAGTGCGGCCAGTTATGGGCCCAGTACGGACAATAATGACGATAATCCGGTTTTTTCCGGGATCAGGGTGTATGAACCGCACAACCCGGCAATCAGATGATTATACCTGCTTTACGAGTTGAACAGGTCACGGTCGAGGGCCCGGCTTCGGTGGCTGACAACGCGGAAGAGAGAGGTTATGAAGGAGAAAATCGAAATACTGTGCATATGGAAGAACGCACGCCAGTATTATCAGACAAGGGAAAGTCCTGGTGGATTCCCGTTACATGCCTGGTTGCTGCGATGGTGCTGACCCTTGTGATTGCAGGGTGCACCTCGACCCAGGCAACAGCAAAAACCGGAGACACGGTCAGGGTTTTCTACGCGGTAGGTTTTCCTGATGGCACGGTCTTTGAGACCAATGAAAACAAGACCCCGCTCGAATTCACTATCGGCAGCGGCCAGGTAATTCCGGGTTTTAACAATGCAGTTATCGGGCTGGAAGCAGGGCAGTCAAGGACCGTGACGATTCCCGCAGAACAGGCATACGGCCTGGTCAAACCTGAGTTTATCAACGATCTTGACAGTGCAGCAGTGATCGCAAACGTGCAGGCCCTTGAGAATGCAGGGATGATCCGTGAGGTGAGTTATCCCGGGATGGATCCTGCCTTTGAATACCAGAGGAGCGACGGCTCGGTTGGATATCTTAAATTTTCAAATATCACCGAAACCACCATAACGGTGGATGAAAATCATCCGCTTGCAGGAAAAGAGCTGGTATTTACAATCCGCCTTGCAGAGATAGTGCCGAAAAGCTAAGGCCTGAACTCTGAACTTTTTTTAGTTAAGGAGATCCTGACGGCGGTCATTTCTCATCGACCGGATGGGTGTGCCCACTCCCCCTGCATGCTCGGCAGCCGGATAACGAATTAGTCATATAATATTATTTAATTTCTCAATCTGGGCACAAATTTTTGTCAGAAGAAGGTCATGGACAGTACCTTCCCGGATACGATCCGATACATTTTTTAGCAGAATAGATTATCTGAATTTGGTGTACCGGGAACCGCCCCGTCATACTTTGCCTGGAGTACTGCCTATATTGATGCCACCTTGATTGTATAGTGCTTATTCGGGCAGGCGTCGCCTGTGGAACCGGTGCACCACAAATTTGTTTGACTCTTTCTGGTATATAAACCACACTCATTCAGCGCCGTTTTTGTGGCTTTTTTCTCATGCGCGAGTCGCATAGCCCTTCATATGGTAATCGTCAGACGCATATACTATTAACGAAATTATAACCTTTTAAACTCTTTAAATTTAAATTTTAGACGGTTTAATAAAATATTACTCTTCCAGGCAATATTCTCTGCAATTTCATGAAATGGTTACCGGACAGGACACCACGCAGTAAATCCGGTGTTGCGCAGCGCCGGTCAGGGGATCCTGCCGCACCTCGCGGACAACGATTAAGTGAAGGATGAATCCAGGCCAGTACCTGTTTTGTGAAGAAATCGTGAAAAGAAACGATGGGCCCGGCCGGATTCGAACCGGCGACCTCCGCCGTGTAAGGGCGACGTCATAACCGACTAGACCACGAGCCCGGTACGACCCATTTATTTCAACCGTGAGGGTATTAAAATTGTTGATATCCCGATTCTCGCGGCAGTCATACATCGATGCCTGCGTGACATCCACGCCAGCAGGCAGAAGACCCGGGTCCCCCCGACCTGACCCCGGATAACAAATCGGAGTTTTATTGCGTTGTTTAAATCCTCATTTCGATAAATCATGTTCAATCCGTTTCTCTGACGGGATGGGTTGCACCTCTTCCTGCCCCGCCCCGCTGCGGGATGTCTGCAGGCAGGATTTCCTGGTATTCCGTTATTTTTAAAAAATACTATGCACGGTCCCGTTCGCACCGCAGGGGCGCACACATACGATCATTCCGGCATCAGCCCCGGGAGTGTCGCGATGAGGAGTGCAGCGAAAGAGACACAGTGAGAGGGCGGGAAGGGTTTCAACAGACCAGGATGTCAAAGGTCTTTTTTTCTGAACTCTGCCTGGATTTCTGCTCTCGGCAGGTCTCTTCCGCGGATTCTCATCGACCATGTATGCACATGGTACCACTCTTCGATCATCGGGGAAAAGAGCGATCTTGTCTCGTCCCTGTCAAAGTAATGGGTTGTGGTGCCGTCACCCCTCATGAATGTATCGGGCTCTGTCTCATCCCCTTTACCGGCCCGCATGTCCTGCCGTGAAAATTCGCGGAAAAAGACAGACCCCCCGGGGCAGACGACTCTTATGGCTTCGTCGACAATCCTGTGCCGTTCCGCTGACAGTGCGTGCCCGGCAACGTGAAACATGATCACGGCATCAAAGGTGCTTTCACGGAAGGGAAGGCATACGGCATTGGCAATGACGAAACGGAGGGTGGAGCAGGTGACACGGCGGGAACAGAGCCTGATCGCCTCTCCTGAAAAATCCACCGCCGTGAGTATCCACGGGCGTGTCACTGCAGCCGAGAGTGTTTTTCCGTCGCCACATCCCAGTTCGAGGACACGTGCACCTGGAAAAAGCAGCGGGAGATCGGGAGGGGCCCCGCCCCATCGCGATCCTCGGGTTTTATAGTCGGTATCCCATGCGTCAGACTGTAGTCCGGGAATGAAAACCCCTCCGGAAAGGCCAGGATATGTATATCACGGGTCTGAAAGAAAAAAGAAGATCCGGTATTTTTACATCAGCCCGAACGATTTCAGGGTTACATCAGGGTTCACGGTACCGCAGTGGTACATGACCCCCTCGGTAAGCTCGTTGATGATAACTTCTGCCGGGGAGAAGAGTGATGTATCGATCTTGTAGAAGTCAAATTCTGCTTCCTTGAAGATCTCATAGAACGGCTTTCCATAGCCTTTGGATTTATTGCTCGGTATCTTTTCAAGGTAGTCCTTGATCTCGGGGGCTTTCATGGTCAGCATAATCCTGCCGTGGTAGATGGTTGCGTCATTTGTGGTCCCCATCGCTTTTGTGGCATCTTTTTTGACCGGTGGAATTGGTGCCGTCCCGAAACCGGCAGTAATCTTGCGGGTGTCAAACCCGAGTTCGTTCAGTTTGTAGATGGCGGTTTCGACACAGCGTCCTGCCACCTGAATTGATCCGACGATGGATGCCGTTGGTGCCACGACAGCGCAGACGTTTGCAACATCGATCTGGCAGTCCTCTGCGATCTTTGCCATTACCTCGCCGTTCGGAAGGTGGTCTGACTCAAGGGCAATCACTGCAGAGTCAAAGTCGTCCTCGTAATCGATCACTTCGTAGGTATGCTTCGGCTTGAGCGAGAGCGCCCGGGCAGGGCCGCTCCCCATTGCAAAGTAGTTGTTGTGTTTAACCGTCCATCCCGCTTTCTGGGCACCGAGACACGAGATTGAAGGGAAATCGGTAAAGACATCAATGAATGGTACGGGAAATTCCCTGATATGACCCATCCTGAAGTTGACCTCACCGAGACCACCCATACAGATCTCTGTAAATGCCCTCCCTGCAGCATAACCGCCACGGGTACTCACTCCACAGTCCACTATACGTGCGCCATTATCCAGCTCGTGGTAGGCAGCATTGAATTCTTCTGCATATTCAGCCAGGTTTTCAAAAATTTCGAGTGCTAATTCATTTACGCTGAGCACATGAACTACCCCCTTTACCATAAAACATGGTTGCGGATTAGATAAGATTTGTCAAATGATTGTTAAATAAATACCCTACGAGAGGTATTCGATAATTTTTGCGGGATCATAACGGAGACTGATTACGCGGGTTCTTCCCTTCCCGTCGCGGTACTGGAGGTTGATCAGGCGCATGCCATCAAACTTTTTGACCATCTCGTAAAAACGGGTATATCCAAGCCCTGTCCCCTCCTTCACCGACTTGAAGACTTCCCCTGCATTCATCTCTGATTCCTTCATACTCAATTCTGCAAGGATTTTCAACAGGTTCTTCTCCTCGTCTTTTAAGGTCCGGACAGAATACTGGAGGTGAAGGTATCGCGAAATTGTGTATGCGCCACAGATATCTTCCCGTTCAATCACGCGTCGTGCCTGTTTTTCCGCATTGAGGGCCGCACGTTTGAGAAGATCGATCCCGACCCTCAGATCTCCGCTTTTCAGGGTCTGCCCGACGACGAGGTCAAACATCTCCTCGTTTAAGCAGCCGTGGAACAACCCCTGCATCACGCGTTCCTTCATGATGGTCCTCACCTCATCCTCGCTGTAGGGCGGGAAGTAGATATCAGACGGGCGGAAGACCGACGAGACGCGTGCGTCTACCTGCCGCGTCATATCCACGTCAAGGTCGCTGATAATGACGATCACCCCAATCCGTGTGCCGGGATAGGCCTCATGAGAACGGAGCAGCGTGTAGAGGACCTTGTTCATCTCGTTCTCGTACATCAGGTAGTTTGCATCATCAAGGGCGACGAGCAGGACGACTTCTTCTTTCTGGAGCATCCGTGCAATGGCATCGAACACCTGTTTGAATGAGGTGCCCGAGGCCGGGGGAAGATGACCCGATAATTTACGGTAAATCTGCGAGAATATGGCGAACTTTGTATTGTCTATCTGGCAGTTGATATAGATGGGAACCAGTTTTTTTGTCGTTTCCTCGATCTCTTCAAAGAGTTTCCGGACGCTCGTCGTCTTTCCGGTACCCGGAAGTCCCCTGCATATTGTATTAAGCGGGCGCCCTCCCCTCAGTCCCGGCCTGATCTGAAACGCCAGTTCCCGCATCTGCGATTCACGGTGATTGAACTGTTCCGGGACATAATCGATCTCAAAGACTTCGGGGTCCCTGAACAGGGTCTCGTCCCACATCAGCAGGCTTTTTTTCATCTCTGGCACCACATCCCTGAATAATACATATTATCACCGTTTCCTTTGGTTATTATGGTTTTTTCATGCACTCTTTGCAGAGGGTGCGTGACGTGAAGAGCGTACTCATCTTTGATTGGGCGGCGGTCACAGGCGTTCCGCATTCTTCGCAGGATAAAACCCCTGCCTGCTCTGCTGCACCGGCCGTGGCAGACGCAGGTACGGGCTCTGCAGTGTCCGGAGCGGCATGCCGGGGGACATCTGCCGTATGGGCGGCCGTCGCCTTTTCTCCGGCCTCCCCGGTTTCAGGAGTGCCTGCAGCACCGGATGCGATGTCCTCCAGTATATCCGCCGGAAGGGAACATACGGCATTGTGACAGCCCTCTGGGGCCTCTTCTGCCGGAATACCGGTAGCGAATGAAAAAACCCTGCTCCGGTAACTGTCCACTTTGTCAGCGGTCGCAGGATCCCCTCTTCCCATTTTACCAAGCAGGTTGTCGAGGAACATGACAAGTTCATCGGCTTCTCTGTCATCCCCGACCTCGCCGCTGACTTCAAGACGGAGGTTCTCGTAATGCTCAAGGTTAACGGTGACCCCGACCGTCAGATTCCTGCGGGTACCCATGCAGATCTTATTCTTCGCCTGTTCTGATATGGTTTATGCCATGGCTGCCGTAGTACCCCTGCCGAAGGAAAAACTAATTTTTTTAAGCGCGATATCCGGCTTATATCCCTTTTCTGCAGGCCATTGGTACGAAAAACTCCCTATAGGGGATTTTTAGGAGAATCCGCATGGAGAAGCTCACGGCGGAGGCAGAACCACTTGGTTGCAGGTCCGGTATCGCCTGTCGTCGGTTATCAGGAAAAACAGGATATCTGCCGGGACATGCAGGGTGGGAAACATTCATCTCCCTTTCGGAGACAAAGCTATGGAACGATCCTGCTCAGAGGAGAGGTAATTTCTCCCGAGGGTGAACCGGCAGATGATGATAGTTACCCCATGTGGTTCAATTGGCAGATACTACTATTTTATTTCCGTATCTACGAAATGTATATTAGACTACAACGTATATACCAAACATAATTCTACAGAATTCTGCAGAATTCAACAGAATAACACCAGGGGGAGAGAGGAGTGGCAAAACCGATTGAGTTTGAGGTGACATTACAAGGGGAGGATGCGCGTGCTTTTCACGAATATATGGAAAGTGCACATGGGCATTCTACCCCAGAAGGGCGTGATTTGATGCGGGAGGCAATGGAGCTGTCGAAACGCATTGATAGGCTCTTTGTATGAAAATCCCTTTTAACGACCTATCTTTTAAAATTTTAACCGATGAAGATTTAACCTCTTTTTCATGTGGCGATCCTGAGATTGATGATTTTTTGCATAGCGATGCTAAAGAATATCAAAAAAACCGGTTAGCAACAACGTATTTAGTTTTTTATCAGGGAAATTTAGTTGGATTTTTTTCATTAGCTGCAGGTTGCATAAGAGCATCTGAAGTTGAAGATCCGCCAGGACATTGGGGTTTTCAGCCTAAAACATATCCAGCTATGAAAATAGCTCAGATAGCAACATGTGCAGACTACCAAAACAGAGGTGTTGGAAAACATATGTTGACCGTCGCTTTTGCTGTTGCTCTTAATCTCTATAGGTATATTGGGTGCCGTGTCGTCATTCTTGATTCGAAAAAAGACGATAAAATTCTAGATTTTTACAGGAAACACGGGAACTTCGAGGCCTTTGGAAAAGGGAATGGCACGATTCCCTTAATGCGTGATTTGAAGAAGATTGTAGTTGATGATACAGTTAATTCAGATTTATTTGAGTATATGTGATCTCTGATCAAACTTCACGCAGTTCTTAACAAGCCGGGGGTGTAATGGGGGGTTAAAAATGGTCCCCGGCTCTTATGCTTGATAATGCTCCAAGCCATCCCTCCATGACCCCACACCGGGGTAATAGAGGGCAATAAAGAGATTATCAGGGTGAGAGTATAAAGGGGTATGAGTTGAATCGGCGGGTATCATCCAGGCACCCTACAGATCGTCCAGTCTATTCTCTCCTTTTATGAAAACCGCTCTGCATAAATGATACCGGCATTCCCATGTATACGGGGACCAGGGGCACGGCCACACCAGGAGACTCCCGCACGCCGGGCACCGGGGACCACGTCGATCAATATCCACGAGAGGGGAGATCGGATATGCATGTTGAATTGCTCATGCCAAAGGGAGGGTGAAAGTGAAACTACGATTACCCCGTAGAATATTTATCATCAATATTCCATCATAACATATGAACGAAAATCCCAATGAACAAGCAAACGATGAAGATATAACGATTAAACAAAGTGAATATCAGTCGCTCCAATATTGGGCAGCATGGGGGCAAGGAAAAAAATCCTTTTGGACAGAGGCAATACAAAATCCAGAAGGTTCAAATATTTTTTTTGGAAATATAAAGGAAATTCTTGACTCTTTAATAACTAAGTGGACCGAAGCGCATAAAGGAGGTTTACTTTATTCCGGTATTCGGATTATCGCAGTTTTTGTAATTATCGCTTTGATTGTGTTGGTAACATTCCAATTAACAATACTAGGAAAACTTGATAGTAGTGCAATGGTTTTCCTTTTAGGAACCATTGTTGGTTATCTTTTATCATTCATTACTAAAGTTGAATTGATGGAAAATAATTAATTTAATATTTTAAGGATTATCAGAAATTTTTTCTAGGATTATCCATAGTCTCGCGATGCAACAACGCGCTTTTTTTGATAAAAAGTTCCGTAAATATGATATTTGATCTATTTTTTTTGGATCTTGTATTTGATAAATCCAGGAAGATCTAGTCTCATTCCTGCGATATCTTCTTTATAAAATTTGCTTACAATTTCCCGACTAGAGGGCTTAAGCGTTTTATTCTCCTTCGCGTTTATCCTCACCGTTTCAATTTCGTAATATGCAGAACGACAAACCGGGCATCCACAAAATTCAATATCACAATTTCCTGTCGAAATGTTCACTAGCAAATTGAAAAAGGCGATAAATGGTCTATTATCCGTAGTCAATACCGAATAAACCTCGCACCACTTGAATACATGATTAGTAGGTTTATGGCGCTCGCTCTCCGCGGGTGTTGGTTCTTCTGTCAGATCAACCCCGCATTTCCCGCAATAACGAGCTTTGGGGTGGTTCTGAAAACCGCATATATCACAGACATTTTCCATGATTCAATGAGGGCCATACAGGTTAAAAAACGATATGGGGTAATAGATGGCATGAATCAACAGAGGATTATACCGGCACCCTGCAGATCGTCCGGTGTCGTGCCTTGAAAATAGCAGGAAAAAGAGTTATTTTTGAATTGGGATGAAATCACGCCCAAACCGTAATTATGCCGATTGCCGGTTTCTTATGAATAATGCTCTGAACTCTTTATCATTTTTGAGTAGATCGAGAAGGACCTCTCTTACCATGCTTTTCTCACGCTCTATATAGGCTTCCGTCATCGGGTATTCTTCCGGTTCATCCTGGTCAAATGTAACCACAACGTCAACACCCGGGTCGGAGTTCTGGTCACCTGTGATTACCTTAGCCTTTCCCTCTGCGATCCACTTCTCCCAAACCATCTTCGCGATTGGGTCCTGCATCATATCCAGCGCTTTCTGATGGATTGTCCGTTGTTTTTCTTCCATTGTTTTCACCTCACTTTTTCCCTGTTCCTTTCCGTGACCGGTCAATGAATGCCTGCAGATCGTCATCGTGAACGCGTACTAGACCCCCAATCTTAAAAGATTTGAGCTTCCCGGTCCGGATCCACTCCCGTACCGTCCGGGGCTTGATCTTAAGGAGGTCTGCCGTCTCATCGACAGTGTAAATCTTGTCAACCATTATACAAGATTTATCAGCAACATCCTTAATTGTGCTTTCTGTTGTCATGCATTCGCCCGGGACCAGATATCGGCAACACAATGATCGCAAAGATAGTAATATTCCCCGTCGGGTGCCTGGCAGACATTGATTTTTTCAGCATCCTTTACACATCGGTCGCAGGTTCCGGACCCGTGACGAACGAGAACCTGAATCCCTTCTAGCCCTTCCAGGACATTGATGGTTTCTCTTGTCATGGTTTTTTCCTGGCGCACCTTGTTTCCCTGGTATCGCCAAACGATCAATACGCCATTCATGTATAAAAATGTATGTCTATGTATGATTAATGTAGGATATTTGTATAATGTAGGATATGTATATGATATTATTTGTCGCAGAATTTGTTATTCTGCGCAAAGTTGCAGTATGCCATTATTTTAGTAATCGGGGCATGATTTGAGAACAAGATTCTACACATCCCGGTTTCCAGTGGAACGGGCTACAGTTTGAGTCTAAAAGACTGATTTTATGCTAGATTGATAATAGGTGGTATTTCCAGTGGAAACTTGGAAGAGAGTTAGCACGACCATGCAGCTACTGTTATTAACATGATACCTGCGTGGTCGTCACAACCTTACAGGTGTCCCGTTTACGGGGATATCTTCGCTTGGATAAAGGGGTGAACGTAATCAACCCCCCTATCCACCCCCGAGCAGGGCATTGGCCTGATCGTTGTTGTCCTCTGCGATCTTCCTCGCGAGTGTTCGGGCGGTATCGGCATCCGGCACCTGAAAGATGTAGGTGTTCCCTCCTGATCCTGCATTCCTGAAAAGGGGATTGGGCGATGTGGGATATTGGCTTGTCTGGACCGCATATGCAGCAAATGCTCCAGGTCCGAAAACGGGTGTCATCGCATGCCCGGCAGCCTTCACGATATCGAATGGATTTGAGACAGTCGGGGAGATATTCCCGAGCGCTTCTGCCATCCATGGGACCTTCTGCATGGCGGAGAGTGTCTCGGCCGGAGGTGCATACCCTTCTTTTTGCCATTCGAGGAGCTTTACTGTCAGGTCCATGGTCTGAAGCCGTTTCTGGGCATTGGCTTCCTGGCCTAAGAGGAGGGCCCTATCCAGGAGAACTTTATTATATTCAGCTCCAGCAGTCGCTTTATCTTTTTCAAACTTTACGGCATCCTCGGAAGTCATCAAGCTCGCCTGCTCACTGGTAAGGTCCGTTCCCTGTTCTTTCAGTTCTTTGACCCTCTGGTTGATCTGCCTGAGTTTGAGATCCGCCCGGGTGACATCATCCTGCTCACCGATCTCACGGGCATCCTGTAGTTCCTGCTGTGCGTCCTTCTGACTAAGAAGGGCCTGCTCAAGGTCAAGGCTGTTATTTGTGAGATCGTTCTGGATATCTTTCGACCGTTCAAGGTCCCGGTTTACGTTCTTGATCGCGTCGTCGTATTTATCCATAGCAGTCTTCAGGTCATTGGCCTTCTTATTGGAGTCCTGGAGCTTGTCAGAGAAAATCTGCTGAACGTATTTCAGGGCGTCGGTATCATCCCTGAGAGTCTTGATCTGGTTGTCCAGTTCCTTTGCAGCCCGGGACTGTGCATTGAACGCTTCGTATACCAGGTAAGCCCCTGTCACTACTGCGCCGATCACTGATGCGGCCAGGAGGACCCGCATTGCAGAGGCAAGACCAAGGGTCGCACCGGTCGCGACTGTCATTCCCTCAGCAGCGGCTATCATGGAGGGGTTGATGTTATACCCGGCAAGTGCTACGATTTCCATGCTACTTGCTGCAAACAGGTTTGTTTCTGCCATCGCAGCTCCGGAGACTGCAGCGCCTTCCATGGATCGAGCTGCAGCGATAAGGGACGGGCTGACCGCATATCCTGCAGCCGCCAGGGCCCCCTCTGTTGCAGCCAGGTCAAGGGTTGCGGTATTCATTATATTTGTAGCGGCAACATGGACCGGTGCGACCTTGATGAAATCCACGACCGAGGCGACTACACTCCCATGGATCACGATCGCAGCTGCCCGCATGATCGGCGTGACGGTCTGGGTTATTCCTGCAACCGCCATCATACCTACAGAGGCGGTACTAAGGACATTCGACAGCCCTTTGAACTCCTCACCGGCATTCCCGGCGAGTTGACCGGCAAGGAACACGGCCCCGCCAGTGGCGGCAAGACCGATCCCCATCTTGCTTATTTCCTCTGAGTTTTTCCTCGTGATTCCGTGGAATCCCTGTAACGCACCATCAGCCCTTCTCGTGGAGACATCAAGGTCGTTCATTCTGGTTTCGGCCTTGGCTACATCCTGGGATAGTGTTCCCCTCATCTCGCAAAGCCAGTATACCGTCGGTCCTGCCTGTATTCCTTCAGCCATTGATCTCACCCGCGATGATTACCTTTACGTTTTCCCGGATTTTTTGATAATCATCTTCACTTCCAATGCGATTGGCAAGTATCCGGCCCAGCTCTTCGAATACCTGACAGAGGTCAAGATCTTCTATCATCTTTTCGATGATCTCCATGCTCTTTCTTTGGTAGAAGGCCCCTGCATCCTGGCTTACGAGCCCGATTACAAGTGGGAGTGGCAAATTGCTGAATCTCCGGGAATAGGCGAGGATCGCAGCCGTTTGGACCTCCGAATAGACACGCAGGGCCTTGATTGTATCGTTTTCTTCGTTCTTCATCGTTCAACTCCCGGTATTTACTCCGTATACCTCACGCCTCCACCGAGCATCGTCTCCCTGAGAAAGCCCCGCTCTGTTGGTGTTCCGTCTTCGGTGATGGTTTTTGATGCCGGGATATCCTCAATAGTGCTCTCATCCGTTTGAGAGGTACTAAATCCCGCAAGACGATCGGCCTGCTCCATGTTCATACCGTTTTCAAGATAGGTATCGCGGAGAGCTTCCCTCGCCTTTTTAGTCGCCGGTCCATCGCTCATAGTCTTCAGGCCTCCACGAGCCTGCTATACATGAGTGGGTAATTGGGAGGGGCAAGTGCTCCCGGCGCGGAGGAGATCTCTCTCCATTCTTTCTCTGAAAGCCGGCGGCCCCGGCTGCAGGTCTGGTGAGCGAGAACAACCGGTTTACGGAGAAGCCACCGGCAGTGGAGATCGTCACCAGGTTTGCATTTTTTCAGGGCGGTAAATTCAATCAGCCGCACATACCTGATCTTCCGGTCCGGATCGTTACTGGCCATGCCATGATCGACCTCTGCATACAGGGTTTCGTTGACGTTAACCAGCCTGCGAAACCGTGCAAAGAAATTTTTCGTGGTGTCGACGAAAAAAAATGAGTCGAATCGTCCGTTGATAATGTCAATCCCATTTTCATCTTTCTGTACTGCTGTCTCGGATTTCGTTTCTGACATTGTTTCTGGCATTTTTTTCAACCTCTCTAATGAATTTTTTTTAATAATCATGACGGTAGGGAGGAGAAGATCCTCCTTACCGGGTTCTCTGGAAATCGAACGGGGTCTAGTGCATGACTGAATAACCGGATATCGGAGGAAGGGTCCGACACCCGGCTGCTGAGCTCCGCATATTCCCGGCAGGGATCAGGCATCGCAAGCCAACCCCCGGCTGTGGAAATAATACATCATCGCCCTCAAAACTCCCCCCGGCAGATTCTTTGCATTACGGCCGTGCTCTTCTTCGTATCGCCCTCTGCTTCGTGGATAGAGGAGCAAAGGAACAATCCCCTGACCAGATCGCCGCTGGCAGGTTCGGCTCTGCCGATAATGTGATCTGCTGCTGCCTTTGCAAGGGGGAGGTCCTTCTCCTCGAGTGCTGAAAAACCGACTTTGAGAATCATATTGAATCGATCCGACGTCGGCCGGGCCATAATTTCCTTGATCTCTACTGGTAGTTCAGCCATCAATCGATCCCCCTGTTGCCAGGCAGCACGCAGTTAAACACGGTAATCATCCTCGATCTGCCAGATGACCCGTGGCCGGTAGAATTGCGCCGCCCATACTGCCATGGCAACTGAGAGGACCAGATCATCATGGACCCCTTCGCGCCATGCTTCATACGAGTCGTGAGCCGTTTTCACGTTGATTTTCACTTTGAAGTTCAATAGCTCGTCAATGAGGGTTTTGGCATCCGGGAGGGCCTCTGCTATCTTCAGGGTGCCGTTCTGGAATGCGACCGTTAACACGCCTACGAGGTCCCGTTTCGGTACACGCCAAAGCCCGGCTTCATGGTTCACGGTATCCCCGCCGGTAATGGTAACCGCTATCGGATTCAGACCGGACGCCCGGAAGAGGTCCACGACCGGCCGGCCAACGCCGGTATGATCAACCGTCAAAACAGAATCCGGCAGTTTTACGATCATCTCGTATACCCGAGTTACGATATCCGGGTATGGCGTCCCCAGCTTGAACCGCTGCAGGTGCCGTACACGGTATTCCGTGCGGGGCGGTGCGGTATCGGGTCCGGATGCCTTTTCGATAACAGATAAGGCGGTATAGTCCTGTGCCTGTCCTAGATCCAAGCCTACATAATACTTCATTTTTCAACTCCTGCAAAAAGCGGTTTTACTTCATCCGATACCGCAGACATCACCATTTCATAATCGAAGACCGTATCGACCGTCTGCACGAACTGACACTCGTATTCCTGCCGGTACCACCAATCCCCCATAGATCGCCGTTCCTCTTCCAGGAACTCCGGGGTGATACGCGGACAGGCTGATGCAGGGATCATGATCCGTTCCCATGCGGGCTCCTCGTTCGTCCATTCGTCATGAAAATGGCCCCGTTTCCCGAATGGCGTGCTCATAAGGATAAGTTGCCCCCGGGAGACTGCCAGCATAGGCCGGACCGCACGGTACAGATCGTCAGGGACCCGGGAGGCCTCATCCTCAATTATGAGGGAGGCGCCTGAATAGCCCCGGATCGTCTCTTCTTTCCCCGGCAGTGAAACGATCCGGCTCCCGTTCTGCATGGTGAGACTGAGCCGGTTATCCTCTGTCAGGCGGGGAGATGTGGGAAGGTGATCGGTCAGGTCGGTGACCTTCCGGAAGAGCTCCGAAGACTGCCTGAGGGAGGGTGAGACCAGGAGCACGAGAGACCGTGGGAAGTAGATCGCACGGTGGAGCGCCTTGATTGCTGCCGTGGTTGACTTCCCCGCCTGCCGGGTACAGTTGAATATCTGCCGCTTTGCGGGTGACCTGAGGGCCCGGACCTGCCAGGTATCAAGATCAAAATCTACAACGTGCGCGGCAAATGAGACCGGATCGAGCGCAAAAATAAGATCGCGCTTTGCATCCTGCGTTTTCAGGGTGTTTGTCAGAGAATATTTATTCTGCGCAATTGTCTTATATGGCGTTATTTTCTCAATCGGGGCCGTTCCTGATTTCTCGATCGTGGCCGGAGTGATAGGGTATGCGGTTTGTGTTACGTTTTCAATATCGGGTATTACTTTCGGTATCATTCTGTGCCTTCACCTCTCATCAGATCTGATAGTCGTGTGGGTCTGGATCCGGACCTGGGTTTACTCGTGAAGGTTCCCACCTGGACGGGCGCCGGGGTAAAGCTTGGGATTTGATCCAGTGCTTCCACCACTGCCTGCCGGGCCTGCGGGTAGGGTTCCAGGGCGTGAAGGATAGCGGTGCGGATGGCGGTCCACTCCGGGGAGACGCAGATCCCGATCATGGTGCCGGTTGGCAGGTCACCCACAACCTTTCCTAGCAGGTCCAGGCATCCCCGGACCTCTCGTACGCCCTGCAGTGCGGTACGAAGATCGCCCGCCGCTTCTGCAGCCTCGGTGAGTGTGTGAGCCTTGGTAATGAGAGTCAGGAGTTGGTCCTGGAGTGTCGCGCTTTGTCGCGGTTCTGGTGAGTTTTGCACAGCCTGGGTTATATCCCGAAGAGTCACAGAAACGTGTTTTTTATGGCGGGAGAGCGCATCCTTCGAGACTCCGTACTGTCGCGCTATGTTTCGCAAAGAGGTACCATTTGATAGTTCCCGGTTGATTGTGGTCAGGTCCGGGTGAGTGCATATGCTGCAGGGTTGAGGCATCAGGTATCGCCCCCTTCCGTATCCTGATCAGGTTTCTTCTCCCGGTCGATGTATCGGGCACCGGGCGGGAGTGGGACCGGCTCAAGACCGTATAATTTCCTGATGGCTTGCCGTTCGTCTGGTGACAGTTCGTTGGTATTCCATCCTAATTTTCGAAGGAGAGCGATCGCCCCCTCCCGGGTTTTTGGAAGTTCACTCATGGTGATCCCCCGAAGGGTGCCGGGGTCGGTGGACGAGGTGGGAACACTGATAAAGGTGGGCGGGATATCCGGGTTATCTGTGAAAACAACTTCCCCAACCGATTTAAGCCAGAGAATCCCTCAGAATCAAAGAAATGGCCTGAAATGAGGTTTAATAATTTCAACTTTCCCACTTTCCCACTATTTGGGGGAATGACAGAGAGAGACCGGGAAAAGGGAGAGCATGTCTCTCTTCCCCTCCTTATGGGTATATTATAATAAAATATATTTTTTATAATAGTATTAAGGGAAATGGGGCGATTCTCTTCGAGATTCAACCTCCCCACAAGGTTGGGGAAATGGCGGGGAAGTATGGGGAAGTTGGGCATTATGACCGTCCCTCCCACTTGAACCCAGGGGTAAGTTTTACCGGCTCTTCCTGGTTTTTCCAGTCCTTCAGCCCGGGAATATCTACCTTATAAATAATCTCGTTAAAAGATTCTTTTCTAATTATCTCGCTATTCCTTCCCTCTCCTCTGATGTATTCTACACCCGTCTCCAGTTCATACCGGCCACGTTTCCCGGCACTCTGGATATAGGGGCACTTCTCCAGCAATCCCCCCATACTTCCCCGTGACTTCCCCGAACTTTCCCTCCCGTTGATCGCCCGGTGGACAGTCTTATGGGAGAGCTTGATCGATTCTGCAACCTGCCGAACGGTGAAGATCCCATCCACTAGATCCAGGTCGATCAGGGATTTGATCACCCGGTCCTCATTGGTCAGGGTATTGTGTTGCTGCCCGCCGAATGAATGAAGGGATTCAAAGATCAGTTTCGCCTCTTTATAATCCGCCTCGATCGCCTGGATTATGGGGATATCGTCCTCGGTTCGTCCGATCTCCTCCCGCTGCCTCCGGTGGATGACCGCATGAGCCATGATGAGATTGAAAAATAACTCATGGTTTCGCAGGTTCTCAAAATCTGCAAAGATTACATGGCCGGCGCATGGGACTTCCACAGCCACGCACTCACTTTTTATCCGGGTCCACATGGCCCGGCAGATCCGGATCTCCCGGCGGTCGCATCCGATATTCCTTCTCTCAAGGTTCCGGTACTTCTCCTGGATCTTTTTCGCACTGTCCCGGACCTTCTCTTCCGTCTCCTGAATGCGAGCCTGAATCAACCGGTTCATTGCCTGGTCGTCTCCCGGGTCATCGACCTTCAGGAGGACCCAGGCGATCCGGGGCGGCATCTTCAGCGTGACGGGTTTTTGAGAGAATACTGTTCCGTAGACCACGCCATCGGAAAACTTCGAGACGGCTACTTTGAAGACCTCCTCCACCGCCTCGCTTAAGGTCTGATCATCGAGGAGTATTACCACACCAGGCTTTAGGCCGGATTCCGCCGAATTCCCCGCATAGAAGAGATATTTATCAGAGAAGGCGCGATCATACCGGTATTCATCCGGGAGCTGTCTGAACATTGTTTCGGCTGCATGAGATTTCCCTCTCCCGGAGGACCCGGAAAGATAGCAATGCAACCCGTCACCATTCGCGACAGAGGAGGAGGCGAACACCATGGCCATGCAGCGGGCAGCGGTACGATCTCCCTCATGGTCCAGGGAAAAGGTCCTGCAGAAAAAATCAAAGGGCTCACCTTCCCGGAGGATCCGATCCGCTTCCCGCTCTATGCTCTCAATCTCCCGGACCGTTGCTGCTGCCGCCTCATCTGACGTGGTGAGATTATCACACCGCATGGCATCAGAAAGATTGAATGGCTGCCCTGATGGGGGGGCCTCGGTTCCGTTCATCGGACGATCTCCCACGGCAAGGGGTAAAAATCACGGCCGAAAAGGTATTCCATGCTTGGCTGTGAGAATAATGGCCGGAATTCCCGATACAAAAAGGACTTTTTCCGCCGAGATACCAATTTGCAGATCCGAGCAAGGCGCTGCCATTCATCTGCATTTTCCACCCCGCGGGATTTTACGACGCCAACGATATGCTGGAGCCGGGACATGCTCACCCAATATTCATAAGAAGGGGAATCATTTATTGCCACTTGAGGAGATAAAGAATAACTTAAGGAAGCTGCCCTAACTTTGCTATCCTTCATCACCCCGGTTGCTCCACCGGGGTTCTCCATTTTACGGACCCCCACCGACTATAGTAAAATATTTTCCCGGGAACTTCTCATGGAAGTGCTGAGCAAGGACGCGTTCCAGCGGGGGAAGATGCGTGATATCTTCATGTGTTACCCGAGGAAGGGGTTTATTCCCAACCGAACACAAAGAAGATGGGGATGGCGTGAGAGGCCGGCAAGCTTCACTCACTGTCCATTCCCCCGGAAATCAGCTTCAGCGGTCATAATGCCACTCCGCTCTCTGCTTTCGACAATTCGAGTTCAAGTGAGCGCTTTAAAGTACCCGAAAGAGAAATGTGATGTCCACGGGCGAATTGGTGAAGGTGTTCCGGAATGCTTACGGATGTAATGACATTTCGGCTCCCGTTTTTTAGAATATGTCTATACATTGAATATATTCGGGCGCTAATTTTATATAAACTTCCGTTCTGGTATACCAGAAACTTCTTACAATTGTAGGAGTGCCAATAAAATCGAAAAATGAATAATTATAGTTTATTATAGTTTTTTAAGCGCTTCCATGACCTCTTCCGGGTGCTCCTTTGCCAGCTTCCGCATGAGATCGATGAGTGTATCCTGCGTTGCGGCTGCCTCTTCTGTCAGCGACCGCCCGCATAGGTTACAATGCCGGACCCCTGGCAGATTTACATGATTGCAGTGCGGACACTGGATAGGCTTGATGCTTGGTCCCTTGGGCCTCCCTCGTTTCTTTACACCAGCCCGGGCCAACATCACATCATCAACCGCACCGTCTGTAAGGTGGGTGTAAGTTGCCATCATAGGCGTGGCTATATGCCCCCATGCCTGCAGCTTGATGATGCTCTCGGGGATCTCCTGGTTGACCATTGAAGTGATCCGACTGTGACGCAGGATATACGGGAACACCCCATTCAGACCGGCGGCCTTTGCTGCATGGCTGATGATATCATCGAAGAGCTGGCGGGAAATCATCCCCCCCTTTCTTGTGACAAATACCAGCGCGTCACCCTCCGGATCCCCGGGATAGCTCTGTTGCCATGCTGCGAGATAAGGAGCGTAAACCAACAGCCGGATCCGGCGAGGCTGCCCCGTCTTACCTGCAGTGTTGAATATTGCCCCGTATTCATCGAAAGTGACCTGCGACCATTTAGCCTGCCGGACTTCAATAGGCCGGAGTGCACCCTCATACATGAACGATATAAGAGCCCTGTCACGTTGATTTTTACA
Organism: Methanoregulaceae archaeon UBA467; assembly: GCA_002503825.1. Lineage (GTDB taxonomy): Archaea > Halobacteriota > Methanomicrobia > Methanomicrobiales > Methanospirillaceae > UBA467. Next base: position 102,480 of record DASP01000005.1, on the reverse strand, counting down.
GGACTTGATCATCTCATCGATCTTTTCTTCGGAGATCATCTGTGAGGCTGTTTTCGTGGCTTTGTTGGCCTTGGGTGTCTTGATGGAATCAATCTTCTTAATGTCAATCTTTGAATTATACCCCTCATTGACAAGCCATTGTGCAAAGGTTTTCAGATAGAACACCCGCAGGCGCCGTGTATTTTGGGACCATTTCTTATCGGTTGCATTGATCGCCTTAATTATATCCTGCGAGGTACATTCCTTGAAGGGTGCCAGATGAAGGGCAAACTGTGTAAGTCCTTTCGAGGTTACCAGGGCGGTTGCCTCAGATACTTGCTTCGTGGCTTTCCGCTCTTCGCAGAAGTCATGAATAAGATCGGCATCCTCCCGGGAGATGGTCCCGGCCTTTACCTGATTGTTCAGGTATGCGCCGGCGTCGATGATCCGATAAGGCATAAAAAATAATTATCTTAAAAATAAATAATAGTATCCGCTGGTGAATGCGCGCAGATGATGATAGTTACCCCCACTGATCCTTGTGATGATGCATGGGACTGATGCCGTGACATTCACCGAAAGACCAGCGGGAGTAATTCCGTGGCCCTGATCAGGCCGAATCTGCCTTTTCTTCCCTCTTTCTCTGAAAAAGAGGTCGCGTCGTCCGTCCCTTTCCCGAGCACCGCGAATGGCACCGGGTCACGGGTGTGGGTCTTAAGCCTGACGGGGGTCGGGTGATCGGGCAGCACGGCGATGGTCCCGGCAAATTCTTTCATGATAGTGCCGATCATCTCGTCGACCTTCTCGATGGCCCTGACTTTTTCAGTGATGCTTCCGAGGTGACCTGCCTCGTCCGGGGCTTCGACATGCACATACACAAAGTCGAGGTGTTCCAGGGCAAGAAGGGCATAGCGGGCCTTTGCCTGGTAATCGGTGTCAAGATAGCCGGTCGCGCCCGGGACGCGTATCACCTCCATGCCTGCGCACCGAGCGATCCCGTTCAGCAGGTCGACGGCAGAGATCATGCCCCCCGATCTCCCGAACTTCTTTGAAAAATCAGGAAGTGCGGGCTTTTTTCCTCCGCTCCACGGCCAGACCTCTGTTGCAGGAACTTTCCCTGCGGCATTCCGCTCGCGGTTGACCGGGTGGTCCGGAAATTCGATCCGGCTCTGCTCCATGCATGACAGGAGCAGCGGGGCATCACCATCCTGCGGGAGATAGGGAAGGACCGGCTGGCCGACGATGTCATGCGGCGGAACGGTGACCGACCCTTTGCCATTGCTGACGACCAGGAGGTTACGGTAGCTGATACCGGGATGGAATTCAGCCCCCTTTACCTTTCCCTGCAGTGATGCAAGGAGCCGCGCTCCTTCACCGCTCGAGATATGGCCGGCTGAAAAATCCTCCATGATCCCATCCCTGATGCAGACCAGGTTGCACCGGTAGGCGATGTCGTTCTCTCCAAGCGATATACCCATGCTCATGGCCTCGAGCGGACCCCTGCCGGTATAGTACAGCTGGGGGTCGTACCCGAGGACCGAAAGGTTTGCAATATCGCTTCCCGGCTCATATCCATCCGGGATGGTCTGCACCATGCCCATCGAACCCTCCCGGGCAATACGGTCCATGGACGGGGTGTGGGCATATTCAAGCGGGGTCTTCCCCTCAAGCTCGTCAAGGGGCTCGTCAGCCATACCGTCCCCGAGAATAACCAGGTACTTCATCATACCCCTCCGAAAAGATCAAGGAGACTTAACGTCGGAAGCGTGGTTATCAGTGCCGCAACGATTGCCCCGGCAGCAATCGCCGGAAACGCATGCCTGAACCGGACGCCGAATACGAATGCTGCAGCACAACCGGTCCACGTCCCGGTAACAGGTATCGGAATTGCCACGAAGAGGAAGAGTGCAGGCGGACCAAAGCGGCGGATATAGTGGTCGTGTCTCCTGGTCCTCTGGAAGAGCCAGCCGAAAAATTTCCTCATGGTGAGCGACCGTGCGGAAAGCCAGGTTGATACCGGTTCCAGCAGGAGGAGCAGCGGGATAATCACGAGGATATTTCCGAGTATGCCGAGGAAAAATGCGACGGGTGCCGGAAAACCATACAGGATCGCCAGCGGAATCGCATACCTGGCCTCCAGGAATGGTGTTGCACCGAGCAGCACGACGGTAAGTGCAGAAATCAGGTCCATGGCTCACCCGAGCATTGACCTTACGGCCATGCGGATACTCTCCCGGGACCCGACGCCGGGAGCCCAGCCGAGCGATTTGAGCTTGTCAACAGAGAGCTGCATTTTGGGAACATCCCCGACCCACCCCCGTTCTCCGCCGGTAAAGTGGTACCTGACGTCAGGCAGGCCCATCTCACCGACAACCGTATCGGCGATGGTTTTTACATCGACCCAGTCTTCTGACCCGATATTAAACACGTTATATCTTTCATCCGAATGCCCGGCGGCATAGAGCATGGCTTTTACGCACTCCTTCACATCGAGATAGGACTTGCTCTGCCTGCCGTCGCCAAGTATCTCAAGGGTATGCGGGTCCTGCCTGAGTTTTGCAATAAAATCGTACAGGACACCATGACCGCTCCGCTCCCCGATGATGTTGGCGAAGCGGTAGACCCATGCCTGCATCCCGAAACTGTGGCAGTACGCAGATATGAGTGCTTCACAGGCCAGCTTGCTGGCACCGTAGATCGAGACGGGCTCCATCGGGGTGTAATACTCCGGCGTCGGGATGACGGACGCCTCGCCGTACACCGTCGATGTGGAGGTAAAGACGACCTGTTTTACACCGGAATGGCGCATGGCCTCGAGGACCCTCTGGGTTGCGATGATATTGTTGCGTATCTGTGAATCAGGCGTGATTGAACTCTGCCTGACATCAGGGTCGGCGGCAAGGTGATAGACCCGGTCGGCCTCTTTGAGTGACTGCTGCCACCCGTCATCGAGAAGGTCAGCCCTGACCAGTTCCACATTCTTTTCGAGGTGTCCTGCAAGGTTCGCCCTGCTTCCGCTGGCCAGGGAATCGATGACCAGCACCCGGTCTCCCTGTGCCACGAGGGCATCCACGAGGTGCGAACCAATAAATCCCGCTCCTCCGGTCACGACACTGAACATCATAACCTAATATGTATCCCATGCTAAAGGATAACAGCTATGTTCATCGGGATTGATCACGGTACGACATCGATGAGGTTCGCATCCGATCGCGACCAGTTCAAAATACCGCGGTCTGATGCCGTTCACTTCTGCTACCAGGACCTCGGGCGGCTCTGTCCGCTTGATGAAATCGAGGGGATTGCCCTTACCTATTCAATGGGCGACAATTTCAGCAGCATCACCCCTGTAAGCCGTGTCATCAACCGGGGACTGGTGAGCAGGGAAGGGGCCGGGAAACATACGGGTGGCGGGACCAGGGTTTTTGACCAGATCCTTGAGAGCGGGATACCCGCGGTTGTGATCCCCGGGATTCACCGCGGTTCTCCCACGGATGCCAGGTTCAAGGCATATTCGCACCAGGCAAGCCCGGAAAAAGTGGGGATTGCCTTCGAGGTCTGCCACGACCTTGGTGGCGACGTGGTGGTCTCGGACGCGAGTTCAAACACGGTGACAATCCTTATCAAAGACGGGAAACTTTTCGGGGCGCTCGATGCGTGCATCTTTGCACCCGGGATGGAGCACGGGGCCCTCGACGTGGACGCGATACGCAGGATTGACCGCGGGTCATCGACTGCAAATGAAGCGTTCCTGCATGCAGGCGTCAGGTATACCATGCCCGGACCCGAGCAGGCGCGGACCGTGGCACTCTTCTCGGCCATGGAGTGCGCGGCACTTCTCCTCCTCAACCCTGGTGCACGGGTGGCACTTGCAGGATCGCTCGCACCTGTTATCGGCCCCGAGGTCCGGTCGCTGCTGGGAAGAGACGTTGCCATATACGACGAGTGGTGTGCGTCCCGCGGTATCGCACGGATTGCACGGGAAGTCTTCTCGGGGCGACACGAGATCCTGGGACTCAGCGTCGAAATGTAAATTTATATTTATTAATCATGTAAAATTACTACAGGGATTTCTTTGAAAGAGTTACGTATTCATGGCAGAGGCGGGCAGGGGTCGGTCACTGCTGCCGAACTTATTGCAGTCGCTGCTTTTGAAGGTGGTGTCTATGCACAGGCTTTTCCTGCATTTGGCGTTGAGCGCAGGGGTGCACCCGTACAGGCGTTTGTACGGTTCGATAACAAAAAAATTCGCCTGCGAAGCCAGGTCTACGAACCTGATTATATCATCGTGCAGGACAGCACCCTGATCCGCGACGTCAACGTATTCCAGGGAGTCAAAGCCGGAGGGATCGTGATAGTCAATACCGAAAAGGAAATGAACTTCCCTGTTCCCGAAGGCGTCAGGGTGATCACGATCGATGCGACCTCAATCGCGCTTGAAGTCCTTGGCGTTCCAATTACGAATACGACGCTGATGGGAGCATTCGCAGCAGCAAGCGGTGAGATTGAGATCAAGGCGCTTGAAAATGCACTCAGGCACCGCTTCCACGGTGATATGGCAGACAAAAATGTCAATGCAGCCCGGAAAGCATATGCAATGGTCAGGGAGGCGTCCTGATATGGCGCTTGGTGTCGGTTGTTCTGCACGGCCGGGAAAGGCGCGGGATAATAAAACCGGTTCCTGGAGGGTGTTCAAACCCGAATTCGACCATGAGAAGTGTTCACGGTGCGGGTTATGTTCCACCATCTGTCCTGAGGGGTGCATCAGGGACGATGAAGAGGGACTTCCCGTTCCTGATTATGACTACTGCAAGGGATGCGGGATCTGTGCCGAAGAGTGCCCGTCAGATGCGATCACGATGAAACAGGAGGAGAAATAACATGATGGAAATTATGGAAGGGTCCCATGCCGTGGCAGAAGCGGTCAAACAGTGCCGGCCAGAGGTCATTGCAGCCTACCCGATTACCCCGCAGACTCACATCGTGGAGGCGCTGGCAGACATGGTCGCCGACTGCAGTCTCGACTGCGAGTACATCACGGTGGAAAGCGAATTTTCTGCACTTTCAGCATGTCTTGGAGCAAGTGCTGCAGGCTCACGCGTCTATTCGGCGACAACCTCGCAGGGCCTCGCACTGATGTTTGAAGTCTGCTATAATGTCGCCGGGATGAGGCTGCCGATCGTTATGTCCATCGTGAACCGTTCGCTCGGTGCGCCGTTAAGCATCTGGAACGACCAGCAGGATTCGATATCGCTTCGTGATTCGGGCTGGCTCCAGTATTATGCCGAGGACAACCAGGAGGCGACCGACCTCCACTACATCGCATACAAAGTCGCCGAGGACCACAATATCCTGCTCCCGGCATTTGTCTGCTTTGACGGATTTATCCTCTCCCATACCTACGAGCCTGTCGACATGATCACGCAGGAGCAGGCAGACAGGTATCTCCCCGCCTTCAAACCGTACCAGAAACTGGACTGCAGGGACCCGATCAGTTTCGGAATGTATGCAACACCCGATTATTACCTCGAGTTCAGGTACGAGATAGACCAGGCCATGAAACGGTCCGCTGCTGTCTTTGAAAAGGCAGGGAAGGAATTCTTCGAGATGTTCGGACGTGATTACCGGTCACCGGTCGAGGAATACAGGCTTGACGATGCCGATACGGCAATCGTCGCCATGGGCTCCATCTGCGGCACGGTAAAAGACGCCATCGACGAGATGAGGGACGCAGGGAAAAAAGTCGGCCTGTTAAAGATCAGGACGTTCCGGCCATTCCCGTCGGCAGAGGTGAAATCAGCACTGTCAGGAGTATCAAGAGTTGCAGTGCTCGACAAAAATATCTCTCTCGGTGCAAAGGGTGCAGTTGCACTCGAAATAAAAGATGCACTATACGGCTCCCAGGTACCGGTGCTCGATTATATCATAGCACTCGGCGGAAGGGACGTGCGCAGAAAGGATATCAGGGAAGTGGTATCAAATGCAGAGGCTGGAATTGGTGATTTATTCTATGGACTCCGGACGGAGGTGCTCTAATGGCAGGCCAGACCTGTGATCTCTTCGATTGCGGCCACCGCGCCTGTGGAGGCTGTGGCGCAGCGCTCGTGTCACGCCTGATTCTCGACGCCGCAGGTGAGGATACCATCGTAGTCTCATCGACCGGCTGCATGGAAGTGTTCTCGACACCTTACCCTGAAACGGCATGGAAAGTGCCATGGATACACTCGCTCTTTGAGAATAACTCGGCAGTGGCTTCGGGGATTGTGGCGGCCCTCAAAAAGCAGGGGAGAAAGGAGAAGGTGATCGCGATCGGCGGTGATGGTGCAACATTTGATATCGGGATGATATGTATCAGCGGAGCATTTGAACGCGGACACGATTTCACCTATATCTGCTATGACAATGAAGCCTACATGAACACCGGCATCCAGCGTTCAGGGGCGACACCCTACGATGCCAGCACAACGACAAGTCCTGCTGGTAAATGTGCAACTGGCAACCCGCTGCCAAAGAAGGATATGCCGAAGATCCTTGCAGCACACGGTGCACCGTACGTGGCAACCGCGACCATCGCGTACCCGGCCGATATCAGGAAAAAAGTGAAAAAAGCACTCGACACCCCCGGGCCCTGTTATATCCAGATCCACGCCCCATGCTGCACCGGATGGGGATTTGAAGCAGAAAAAACAATGGAAATCGGAAAACTGGCAGTTGAAACCGGCCTGTGGGTAAATTATGAAATGGAACAGGGTGAAGTAACGAAGGTCAAAAAAGTCGTCCGAAAGCCGGTCGAGGAATACTTAAAGACCCAGAAGAGGTTCAGGCACCTGTTCAGGCCCGTGAGAAATGACACGGAAATTGCAAAAATCCAGGCTATCGCAGACCGCAATGCAGAAAAATACGGCATTGATATCAAACTGAAAAAGGACTGACCACATAATCAAACCCGGTAATCCTCACCCTCTTTTTTTATTTCAGACGGGTTAGTGGCAAATATCCTGCAGGCTGAAATTCTCTGAACTCATGAATGCCGGAACAACTTTATCGCCGTCATTTTATAATATATATCAACAGAATGTGGGGCATATGGCATGAACAATGATGACAAATCCTGGAAGGGAAATGTTCTTGTGATGGATGACGAGGAGGGGATTCGTGAAATTGCGCATGATATACTCCAATACCTCGGGTACTCCGTCGGTCTCGCCTCTGACGGCAATGAAGCGGTCGACCTCTATAAAAAGACGAAAGATACCGGCGGCCGGTTCGATGCAGTCATCATTGACCTCACCATAAAGGGCGGCCCCGGGGGACTCGAGACGATAACAGCTCTTAAATCAATAGATCCCAGTGTTAAGGGCATCGTATCCAGCGGACTTTCGTCGGATCCCGTCATTTCCGATTACCGGAAGTACGGGTTTGTCGCCGTCATGCCAAAACCCTATAAGATACAGGAAATGAAGGAACTTCTTGACCGGGTCATCAGCAGCACACATTCGGGATAACCCGGTTCCCGGTTTCAGGGAACCATGTGGTTATCAAAACCAGGCTCTGTTGAAACCTTCCCCGCGCTCTCGCTATTCCTCTTTCGCCGCATTTTTAATCGCGACATTCCCGGGGCTGATGCCCAAATGATGATATGTGTGCGCCCCCGCAATGCGACCGGGCCCGTGCTTCGTTCTTTTAAAAATAACCGGATCCCGATCAACCCTGCCGACAGACCATCCCGCAGCGGGGCGGGGCAGGGAGTGGTGCAACCCCTACTGTCAGAGAAACGGATCGAACAGGGGTTATCGAGATGAGGATTTCGAATGAAAATGGGGAAATAATTCCCAATATAACGAGATTTTGAATGGACATTTTCATGGTTCCGGAGTGAACCTTACTGGTTCAGGTCCGTTTCAACAGAGCGCGCTATGAGCCTTCCAGGCACCACAGATGGGCATGAAAAAGGAGGGCAGGAAAATATTAACCTGACTTTTTCATGCCGGCTCAGAAATGAAAAGGAGTGCGCCGCTGCCCTGAGTAAAACAACGGCAGACTCCGGGGTGTGGTGATATTAACCTACTTTATTTTTCTTCTTCGTGTCAGCAGGAATGGGAGGAGCATTACCACCGCAATAACGATCCAGAAATTGGCAAAAAGGTACAGCAGGTCCTCCCGTGCCTTGTCGTAATACCTGATATCGACCTGCCGCGTTGAATTCCACCTGATAATAACCGAATCGTTCACGCCTTCCCTGACCTCTGCGCCTGGGTTCATCGCCCCGAGGAGCGGATTGCGTATGTCGATGCCCTGCTGGAGCTCGATCCAGACCTGGTAGGGCTCCTCAAACTGGGCGGTAAAGTGGTTCTCCCGGATCGGGGCATTATACGAGAGTGTGTAATTCCCATTCGGAAAAAGGATTGTTGAGGTCCCGCTCCAGTTGAATGTGCAGGGTGAACAGCTCCCTGATAACTTTACATTTTCCGGGTTTACCGGTATCCGTTCACCAAGCACTCCCGTTTCGAAGAAATCGTACCTGTCCGCGTCCCGCAGTTCTATTACCCCCCGGTAGGCGGTGCCGTTTTGGGAAATCCAGTAGTTTGCCATGAGCCCTGTGACGGGCATGGCCAGTATCAGAGATGCAATGCAGAGAGCAATGACTGCACATCTGCATCTATCTCGAAGGGTGGATCGCATTGCCTGATCACTGTTTCCGGATCTTTCAGCAGGTGACCGGTCACCACGCATACGATGCGTTCGTCACGGTCGATTTCGCCCAGTTCAACGAGTTTCCGAACACCTGCGACAGATGCCGCCGAGGCGGGTTCGACACCGATGCCTTCTTTTCTTGCAAGATCGCGTTGCATCTGCAGGATCTCGTCGTCTGTCACCGATGCGGCAGTTCCGCCTGTCGCACGGATGGCAGTCAGGGCCTTTTCGGCATTCACCGGCGCACCGATCCGGATAGCGGTTGCAATGGTCTCAGGGTTCTTCTCAGGGATCACTTCAGGCAGGCCGTCATGGATCGCCCTGACAACCGGGTCTGACCCTGATGCCTGGATGCCGGTCATCATCGGGAGGCGGTCGATAAAGCCAAGCGCTTCAAGTTCGAGCAGGCCCTTATGGACTGCAGAGATATTGCCGGCATTCCCGACCGGAAGGACAATCCTGTCAGGTACGCACCCGAGCTGATCAATTGCCTCAAACCCGATGGTCTTCTGCCCCTCGAGCCTGAACGGGTTGACCGAGTTGAGAAGGTAGAGCCCGTGCGAGATGCACAACTCGTGGACCATCTCAAGCGCCCGGTCAAAATTGCCACGTATTGATATGACGCGTGCCCCGTGCATCAGTGCCTGTGCAACTTTACCCATTGCAACCTTGCCGGCCGGCAGCAGGACAACCGCCGGGATTCCTGCCTTTGCTGCATAGACCGCAAGGCTCGCAGATGTATTCCCCGTACTTGCGCATGCGACACTGGTCATCTTCAGCTGCAGTGCCATGCTTACCCCGACGGTCATTCCCCGGTCCTTGAATGACCCTGAAGGATTCATTCCCTCGTGCTTGGCATAGAGCTCTTTTATTCCCATCTCCTGCCCGAGCCTCTTTAAATGGTAGAGGGGAGTCCCACCTTCCTGCATGGTCACCGGTTCGATGGTAACCGGAAGGATCTCGCGGTATCTCCATACCGAAAGGGGACGCTTGTTCCACTCACTACGGTCTGCTGATATTGAATCGAGGTCATATTGGACTGCAAGAAGATGGCCGCACCTTGAGCAGTTATAGATAATCTCGCCGGGTGGAAATTTCGCTCCACAATGGACGCACACGAGATGGTACATGTATAGAATTTGGTTTTTACGGGTAAATATAGCAATGCATGTCGCCGGACAGGTTGGATTAGGCGGTCGGAAAGGAGAATGGTATTATACTCCGGGGTCAGCCGGCCCGCCGGATGATATCTCTTTTCCGGCAGGGGTATTGAGGCGGTGATACAGTCCGGGCCGCCGGTCCTTTCGCACGGGCAATGCCCTTCGGGCGTCTGAAACCATCTGTGGCTGTATGTCGGATACGAGGAGGCCTTCGCCTTCGCCGAGGCTGGCAATAACCTCGCCTGTTGGATCCGCGGTCATCGAGCCGCCGCGGTAGGTGTCGACGGGTGTCTGGCCGGCTGTGTTGATCCCTGCGACGTATAACTGGTGTTCGGCAGCACGGGAACGGATGAAAAGGTCCCAGTGGGAACGTCGTGATGCCGGCCATGCCGCAGGAACAACGACAGCTTCTGCTCCGGCACGGGCATAGGCGGAAAAGAGCGGAGAAAACCGCAGGTCATAGCAGATCGCGATACCAAACCTGGCACCTGCCAGTTCAAACAGTCCGAGCGTGTCACCTGCAGAATACGCCTGGTCTTCCCGGCCCGGCGTAAAGAGGTGGCACTTGGAATAGTGTGCGAGCTCCCGTCCCAGTTTGTCAAATACTATGCACGTATTCCTGGGGTGCGGATAAGAAGCTTCACGGAACGACCCGAGGACTGCAAGGCCGTAATCCATTGCATAACGGCGCAGCGCCCGGACCACGGGACCGTTCCGGTCCTGGATATGCCTGCCCGAAAGCGGGTCCCAGCCGGTTGCAAACTGCTCGGGAAAGCAGACCAGTTCTGCTCCTGCCTCCGAAGCCTGCCTGACGAAAAGTTCGGAATGTGTAATGGTCTTTTCCGGATCTTCCCATATTGGGGAAACCTGGGCGCTGCAGATGAGTACCATCAGCATCTTTGGTGTGCGGATACCATACCATTGTTTCGATCGGCCGGCCCTGCCGGATCTTCAGGTCACTACCCGCCCAGAATCGGGAATGCCATTTTGAGCCCGTTTATTACGAACTGCACGGCAATGGCAATAAGCAGCATTCCCATCAGGCGGTTGATGACCCGGAACTCCCTCTGGCCTATACGGCTGACAATGGCCTCGGATCTCACCATCATCATGTAAGTGAGCATTATGGTAATAAGAATCGATGAGATTATCACCGCCATCTGGACGACGATCCCCACTGATTCGTTCATCAGCACAATGACGGTTGTAATCGCCCCGGGACCTGCAATCATTGGTATGGCAAGCGGGGTGACGGTAATGTCCTCTGCATCCATGCTCTCGTACTTCTCGGTAGCAGTCAGTTTTGTACGTGAAGTCTTTGCATAGACCATCTCCATACCGATGCCGAAGAGGAGGATCCCGCCGCCGATCCTGAATGCATCCACCGTGATCCCGAAGAGCTGCAGGATGACACCGCCGACGATGGCAAAGACAAGGAGAATGACCAGGGCATACCTGCAGGCATCCCTGGCGATAATATGCCTGCGGGCTGAATCCTCCTCTGAGGTGAGCGAGAAAAATATAAGGGTTGCAGCGAGGGGATTGATAACGATCAGCACCGATGAAAAGGCAAGCAGGCTGAAACTGATGAGATCCCCGACCATGACCGAGAGTTAGTACCTCATAAAATAAGAGCGTTCTGGCCGTGACTGGTGGATCAAATGGACATTTAAAATAAAACAGAGCGCATCAGGGCTTTCAAAAGTACTTTTAGCGCAGATAATTGTATATTTACCCGTAACCACCCGCGATATACGGTTAAACCTGCATGGACCGTGATTCCGGGACCTGTTGATGCAGTGGATGAACAGATAAATGGGACCGGGATTATCTGGCAGAAGGTTTTCCTGACATGGCAGTCTGGGTTTCATCGTTATCTCAGGGTACCGGAACGTAATCCCGGTGTCAAAAGCCTGGTCCGCTAGTGTATAGCATCATGGAGTGTATCGACCGGATCGTCGTGGAATGCGGGAATAGGATTTATCGCGTCCCTAACAATGAATGAGGCATTATTCAGGTGTTTTTTCCCGTTTCCACACCCGCATCAAAGTGCCTGGTAAGGATGATACTGGCTGTATTTAGGCGGGAGTATCCGGCCGTTCGTGAAGTGTGGGAGAAGGACCGCGGTTACAGAGCGAAACGACAGCCCCGGCTGTCAATAATTCGTCTGGAATTACTCAAATAACGGGAACTGTTTTGATAAAGCCTTGTTTTTCCAGAAGCGCCTGAGCCACGGTCCCTATTGCAGTATGGGGGCACACACCTACGGCGGGGCATCGGCCCCGGGAGTGTCCCGAAGTGGAGTGCGGCGAAAGAGGAATAGTGAGAGCACCGGAAGGGTTTCAATAAAGCGTGCCATGAGACTCCGGCTCATAGATGAGCATGAAAAAGAAGGGCAGGCGAATATTTTCCGGACTTTTTCATACCAGCCGCATTTTTAAAGAGCTCGTATCAATATTTCGTCAGGAATTTGGTAGAAATGGGGGTCCTGCCAAACTCAAAAAGAGAAAAAAAGGCTCCTGGCTATTATTTGTGGACTAAATCATTTTCATTCATGCGTGATACATGGAGATACCCGGCCTTCGGACACACCCAAACGATGAACGTCGCCGCCCCCGAAGGGCGCCCCGGCGGGGATTCTGTGACTACTCAGTACTTCCATAAAGATCTGAGTTTCAATACACATATACAAAACAGCGGGCAGGCAAAAATAAATGACCCGGACCGGTTTCTCTACTCGTAGAGAACCGGTTCATCCACCCGCTTGTATGAAACAGGTTCATCTGCAGAGAAGTGGATTGAAATCTCACGCTCTGCACTTGCGGGTGAATCCGAGGCATGAATCACATTTCTGCCGATATCAAGGGCATAATCGCCCCTGATGGTCCCGGGTGCGGCCTCGGCCGGGTTCGTGGCGCCGACCAAAAGGCGTACAACCGGAACGACCGACTTTCCTTCCCACACCATCAGGAAACATGGCCCGCTGGTGATGTAGTGCTGGAGTGACGGGAAAAACGGCTTTTCCAGGTGCTCACGGTACTGCTCCATGACCCTCTTGTCAGGAAGCTTCTCAAAGCGTGCAGCGACGAGTTTCAGCCCTTTTGCCTCAAAACGTGAGACAATTTCCCCGATAAGCCCGCGGGCCACACCGTCAGGCTTAACCATTACAAAGGTGCGGTCCATCCGGGCTCACTCCTTTCCGAGTGCCTTGCGTCCGGCCTGTGTCCACGGGACGCGCCGGGCTGCACGGCCGAGTCTGAAATTGTTCTGACACTTGGTGCTGCAGAAATAGTATATCGACCCGTCTTTCCTGACAAACATCTTGCCGGTACCGGGTTCGATTGCATCTCCGCAAAAACTACAGTTCCTTATTTCGACCATATCCAATCACCTTCTGGAAAGCTTCTTTGCTTCCCGTTCGGTCTCAAGAAGCATCAGGACATCCCCTTCACGGATTGGCCCGACGGTATTGCGGGTGATAATTCTCCCCTTGTTGTTCCCATCAAGAATCCGGCATTTTACCTGCATCGCTTCACCGTGCATACCGGTGGAACCGATGACTTCGATAACTTCTGCCGGCACTGCGTCATCTGCCATGATTGCCTCACGCTCTCAGGTCTGCGATCTGTTTTACAATCTCGTCAAGCATATCTTTTGCTTTGCCTGGTTTGACGATTGCAGCAGCAGTTGAACCCACATCAAGTCCGCTTGCGGCGCCGATGTCGTTTTGTTTATTGATGAATATGTACGGGATCTTTTTCTCTTCGCAGAGCGGAGCGAGGTGCATAACGATCTCTTCAGGCTCGACATCTCCGCCGATAAGCACCAGCCCTGCAATACTTCTCTCGATGGCTTTTGTCGCCTCGTTCGATCCCTTCTTGATCTTTCCTGTGTCCCGTGCGATCTCGAGCGCTTCAAGCGCCTTGTTCTGAATTTCCTCAGAAACTTCGAATTTTACGTAAGACTTTGCCATAACTCACCTCATTCAGGAGTAGCGTCTCCCTCATAACTCATCAGTCAGTGACGACGATGTAGCCATATTATTATGGCAGGTACGGCAATAAAGGTTTGTGATGTTCCTTTTTTCTGAACCGCGCAGATATCGCAATCCGGTCGTTTCCCGTCATTCGCGGAGGTATATCTGCACGCCGCCATGATCATACAGGACGGGCAGCCCTGATTCCGACACCCTCACGACATAGCGTTCCCGTTCCGAATCTCCGACATAAATGAGGCTGGCATTGTATTTTTCCATCAGGGTCCTGGTCTGCAGGGGTTCCTCGTACATAGCCCTGATATCATTGATCCTCTCCCCGTACCACCCGGTGGTATCGGTCCGCCACATATACTCGTGGAACGGCATGCCGATGACGGCCTGGTGACCGGTAGATGAAGATATCCTTGAATAGTAGGTGTAATCCCCACCTTCAGCCTCAACGATGCCAACCGTTCCCGGAAGTGCGCGGAGATAGGCAACCGCTTCAGCATCACCGGGATGGGCCGTCTTAAGGTATGCAAGGCCGTCGAGGGTCGCGCCCCGGTACGGGGAGTCGAGAGGCACAAGGATCGGCACCGAAAGGAGGACTAAAACGGCAGTTACCGCAATTATCGCAGATTTTTTCCGTGAAATCCAGCCTTCAGGCAGCCTTGTGCCTGTCATCTGTGCGAGCATGGAGAACGATGACGCCCCCATCAGGAGCCATGCCCCGATATAGAACTTGAAGAGCGTGTTCATCCGGTAATATGTCTCTCCCATGTTATCCTTCAGGTAAAAAAATTCGCACAGGATGATGATGGTGAGGCCGAGGACTGCAAGGAGCTCAGCAGGGGTCATCTTCCGGCGTGCAATGAGATATACCAGCGGTATCACGGCAATTGCGGCAGCGGCATATCCTGCAAGGGCAAACGGGACAGAGATAAGAAGGAGGTACGGGCGCTTCCTGATGTCCTTTGCAAGGTACAGGACAAAAATCAAGAGGAACAGCCCGTGTACAAGAAGGAAATCGAACGGTGCGGTCGGCGTGTGGACAATCCCGACACCCTGTACTCCTGCAGTATTCATCTGGAAATAAAACGGCAGGTAAAAAAGGACTGACAGGATCGGCACAAGGACCAGAAATCCCCAGTGCAGGGATATGAACCGGCCGGGAAGTGATGCAGGGCCAGGCAACGGTGTGCGGAATGCCCCGGAGAGAAACGAGCGTGAGCTGGTGATGATCCGGCGAATCCATGCAGATATGCTGCAGTCGTCAACCCGTCCCATGGAACTGCAGGTGCTGCGGTACCAGATGATGAGCCCGAAGAGAATGGTGACCGGTGCATAGACAAGCACGTCCCACGTGTTTATCAGGGGCATGGCGCCGAGGCTGACCGCACAAAGGCCTGCGATTATCCATTTTTCCCGTGCAGACGCCGATGTCCAGCGGTCCCATGCATAGACCAGCAGGAAGATGAGAAAAACCTGGTTGAAGATACCGATGACGTGCGGGTGGACGTCCCCCCACAGGAATGAAAAGATCGGGTACTCGTTGATCGTGTTCGGAATGGTCCGCGTGCTGTCCCAGAGTACTGACCCTAACGACTTTCCCTGAAGCACCTGGTACACAAACGAGGGGTTGACGACGAGGAAGGTAAGCAGCGGGAGCCAGCGGAACCGCTTTGTCAGCAGGTGTGCCAGTGCAAACATCATGACTGCCGAAAGGCCGAGGACTGTCGGGAGTGCAAGGTTAAACGCAATATTTGACGGGACGCCGGTGACAAGCGCCAGGGTGCCGAATATCCAGTACCCGAGGTAATAATAGACGTCAAGGGTACCGCCGAGGAACCATGGATCAAGCGGCGGGATCACCGGTGTACGGATAATCGATGCCAGGAATGCGTGGTCCATGAATTTCTCGGCGTACGAAATGCTCGGGTTGACGAACCGGACCTCCAGCATAAAGAGGAAAAACACCATAAATACGGCGATCCATGGCCATTGCTCCTTGTAATCCTTCCATGAATACCTGCCCGCTGCAACAGCCCGTGCGCAGAGCGCCCCAAACGGGAGGAGTGCGAGGTAGACGGGTACTCCTGCGATTCCACAGTACCACGAAAAGATCGTGAAAAGGAGCACCCCGCCTGCAAGGGAGACAGGGTATGAGAACTTCCGGAATGTCTCCTTTAAGTATGGCCATATGGAGATCTGCAGGAACAGGATCACCAGAAGCCAGCTGAGGACAGCAATTATCTCCGATTCAAGCCCCAGGATCGTTTCCTCCTTCCATCTTCCGGTTAAACGCTGATTTCATCGCTTCGATGACCCACCCGCCAAAGTAGTAGATCGAGACAATACCGCCCGCGAGCGTGATCAGGTTCTTTATCAGGTGGTCGATCACTGCAATAAGCGTTGCCACCGCCGGACTGACCCCGGCGAGTGAAAATGTCAGGGCAAGCGCAATCTCGTAGGTCCCTACCCCTCCGGGTGTGATTGGCACCGCCTTTACAAGGTTGCCGATAACGATTGCAAGGACGATCACTGCAATCGGGATCGACTGCTGGAACATCAGGACGACAAAGAAGCACACGACGATGTCCATGATCCAGATGAGAAGCGAGGTCGTCGAAAGGACAAAAAGCGAACGGACCGTCAGGGACGCATTTCTTATCTGTTCGCACATCGTGAGGATTATCCGGATATACTTGTTTTGCGAGGAAAATCTCCCGATAAAGAGGAGCATTCCAAAAAATACCGCTCCGGCCACCAGGGGGAGGATGATCACCGTGTAAAACCATCCCGGGACATTCAGCACGAATGGAAGCGAGAGTGCACCGAGGACCGCGATCATGATGATATCAAAGACGCGTTCGACAACCAGGGATGAAATCCCCTCTGATATCGTTGCCCCGTACTCGTGCTTCAGGATAAAAACCCTGACCAGGTCGCCAAGGCGGGCTGGAATGACAAGATTTGCGGTCTGGCTGACAAAAATACAGGCGGTGGAGAACCACAGGCCGGTCTGGTACCCGATTCCTTTCAGGATGACCTGGTACCGGAACCCGCGGAGGAACCACGCACCGAGGCATACGACGGTGGCAAAGAGCAGGTAGAGCCAGACAATGTGTTCAAGTGCGACAAGGAGGTCATCCCACACCCGGTACAGCATGAATGCGATTATCCCGATCGCAATGAGGGTCGGGATGACGATGGCGCTAATCTTTTTTAACATGCAACTGCCACCACAGGCGTAAAATTGCCCGCCCCATCGAGATCACATCATTTTTACGGACTGTCGTCCCCTTGCCTTCAGTCCAGTGCACCGGGAACTCGAAAACCCTGTATCCTGCCCGCTGTGCCCGTACAAGGACTTCGGTGTCCCAGAACCAGTGCCCGTCTTTGATAAGTGGTATAAGGGCGAGAAGTCGTTCGCGTCTGAAGGCCTTGAAGCCGCACTGGTGGTCGTAAAGACGGCTGCTGAGAATGACCCTGACTAAAAAATTGTACCCGCGACTGGCGATCTCCCGTCCCCCGCTCCGGGTGATGTCGCTTGACGGCAGGAGACGTGAACCGGTGGAGATATCATACCCTTCCCGGATGGCGGCAACCAGCTCAGGGAGGTGGCGCAAATCGGTGGCAAGGTCGACATCGTAATAACACACGATGCTGCCGAGAGATTCCCGGAAGGCCCTGTTAAGGGCAGTTCCCCTCCCCTGCCGCTCGTCGCGGTGCAAAAGACGTACACGGGGATCTTTTTCTGCATACTCCCGCACAAATTCATAACTTCCGTCCGTGCTTCCGTCTTCGGCAACAATCAGTTCAAAAGCGGGTGTCACTGACTCAAGCGCGGCGATTGATTCAGGCAGAGCTCTTCCGAGCGCTTTCCTGTCATTATACACCGGTATAACGGCACTGACCTCAGTGTTCCCCACTCTTGCCCTCCTGCATCCCGATAAGGTCTGCGACCTCAAACCCTGCCCTGATCGATCCCTCCATGCTCCTCTCGGGATAATTCGGCGATGAGAACATTCCTGCCATGTAGAGCCCTTCCTGCTGGTATGCCGGGATGCGTGAGCGGAACCCTGTCGTATATACCGGCCCGGCAAAGGGATCGACACTCAGGCGATGCCAGTGGATGGCCGAATCCGGAACGCCGAACCTGCGGCGGAAGTCGTCGAGCATCTGCACGTCAATCGAATCGGGAAGCTTTCCTGTAAAGTAGGAAGCAAGATATACAATATGTTCTCCATAGCGCTCGAGTGGGACGAAATTGGTATGGGATATCACCGCCCCGTACGGAGCGTTATCTTTCATATTCACCCAGTAGATTCCGTTCGTTACATCCCGGTCAATCCCGAGCGTCATGCAGGCGGCACCCTGGTATGGCACGGGAGCAACCTGCGGGCCGCCGATCAGCCCGAGGTTCTGCGGGGGGATGGTCGAGAGTACAGTGTCGTATAACAATCCGTTCACCCTCCATCCGTCACTCGTCTTCACAACCGATTCAGCAGGGGTATTGAGCCGGACTATACAGGACCGGGCAATTTTCTCATCCAGCGCATCAATAAGTACCTGGAAGCCTCCGTTAAGGTACCCCAGGCGTTCCCCTGAAAGACCGCGGTTGGACCGTATCGAGACCCTGCTGATCAGCCATGCAGCGGATACGCGGTCACGCTGGTCCCCGAATTTGCCCCTGAGAAGCGGCTCGAAAAATGAAGCATAAATCTTCTCACCGAGGTTCTGTATAATGTAGTCCCGGGCCGGAACCGAATCGAGCGAACCGGTATCGACTTTTTTTGCCCGAAGCGTGAAAAGGGCCAGCCGGGCCTTATCGGCGAGCGAGAGGAACGGGTAACGGAGTATTTCGAGAGGTGAGGTGAGCGGGTAGAGCGTATTGTCTGCATAATAGCCGGTTGACCCGCGTAACCATTCAAGCCGGTCCGATATGTTCAGCTCCTTGAAAAGTGAAAGAAGTTCCGTATCACCTGCGAAACAGTGGTGGTAGTACTGTTCAATCCAGTGCCCGTTAATATTGTATGAAGAAAGACACCCCCCAAGATGGTTCCTTTTTTCAAAAAGGTCTATATCGTGTCGTTCTGACAGCCGGTATGCCGCAGCGAGCCCGGTGAGCCCGCCGCCGAGTATACATATCTTCATTCCCCTGGCCTTCCTATATTAGTATGAAAACGGGGATGAAAAAGGCTCCGCATCAGGCGTACACCGGATATCCGGGCTTTCATAAAGGGTTATTTATAAGAAAGTATATGTACTCTCGGAGAAAACTTTCTAAGAAGATAATTACATATCATCTTTCGAAAACCGGGCGGTTGGTGTTCAACGCATGAGGATATTTTTCATCGGATTTGGCCAGGCAGGAGGAAAAATTGTCGATATGTTCATCGAACAGGACAAAAAGCTTGGCGCACAGAGTTTTCGTGGTATTGTGGTAAATACCGCCAGGACAGACCTCATGGGCCTGAAGAACATCGAGATGAAAGATCGTATCCTCATCGGCCAGACCGTCGTGAAAGGGCATGGAGTCGGAACCGACAATGCTTCGGGTGCAAAGATCACTTTTGACGAGGTTGACAGCATTATCAGTGCCATCGACAAGCGTGGAACCCATGATGTCGATGCATTTATGATTGTTGCCGGCCTCGGTGGGGGAACAGGATCCGGCGGATCTCCGGTTCTTGCACGCCATTTAAAAAAGATCTATCGCGAACCGGTCTATGTGCTCGGAATCCTTCCTGCACCTGAGGAAGGCCGTCTCTATTCCTATAATGCTGCACGAAGTCTTGCGACCCTTGTTAAGGAAGCCGACAACACCTTTATTTTTGACAACAGTGCCTGGAAAAATGAAGGGGAAAGTGTAAAAAGCGCATTTACACGTCTCAACGATGAAATTGTCCGCAGGTTCGGCGTGCTGTTCAGGGCCGGGGAAGTCGGCAGGGCAGGTGTCGGTGAGATGGTGGTCGATTCGAGCGAGATCATCAACACCCTGAGGGGTGGCGGGATCAGCACGGTCGGGTATGCAATCACCGAGGTATCGAGCCGCCGGTCAAAATCTTCAGTTGGTTCTTTCATCGGGGGGATTAAAGGTTCCCTCAGGAAAAAGGAAGCAACGGAAGAAGTCCTCCTTGGCGAAGACCGGACTGCAAAGATTATTTCGCTCGTGCGCAGGGCGATGCTCGGACGTCTCACACTTCCTTGCGACTATTCTACTGCTGAACGGGCCCTCGTCCTTGTTGCAGGACCGCCTGATGAACTTGACCGTAAAGGGATCGAGAAGGCAAAGAGCTGGGTTGAGGAGAATATCGCAGGTGTGGAAGTGCGTGGTGGCGATTACCCTGTAAACAGCGAATATATCGCTGCGGTAGTGATGCTGGCGACAGTTACCAACGCCCCGAGGATCAGGGAACTCCTGGGAATTGCCAGGGAGACCAAGGAAGACGTGATCCGCTCTTCACAGGAACTAAAACCATCCATGTTTGAGGAAGATATCGAACGATTATTTGAGTGAAGGGACATGAAAGGTATAACTAAAATTATTGGCATTCTTGCCATCATGTTTTGTTGCATCCAGATGGTATCGGCAACTATTGCGGTCCAGAACATGGCGATCAATCCGAGCGGGGACCTGATATCAGGACAGACAAAGGTAACCTCGAGTTTTATCATAGACTTTGTGGCATCGGGAGGCACGACTTTTACGAGTGAAAATACCCTGCAGCTCTCGACTGAACTCGACAATCCGAAATGGTCGTTTGTGCTTGTACAGGACGGAGTAGAAAACCCGCGCCCGGTCGAAATCGGACCGAATGTCAACATGAACGGCTGGGAACTTTCGTATCCCTCGAGTCGTGAGCTCTCCATGAGGGTAAACCTTGAAGGAACTGCTCCTGTAGTGACACAATCAGAAGAAAAAACTGTGGTAAGGGTCAGGGAGCTGAACAGCAGGGGTATTGTTGTGCCAGGTACTGAAATCGTCAAGACTGCGAAGGTCCTCAACCCTCAGGAGATCCAGGGTGTCATCAGCAGTGCTGCAGCTGACCTGAATTCGCTGCGAAAGACCCTTGATGATCTCACCGCACAGGGAGTTGACGTGAGTACCGCGGAGGCAAAGTATAACCAGGCCAGTACCGCGTTGCAGAATGCAGAAAAAACTTCTGATTACTCCACCGCCCAGACCTATGTGAACAATGCCAAAACGCTGATCTCCGAAGCGAATGTGCTTGTCCAGCAGGCCCAGAGCCAGGCTGCCATAAACAGGGCAAATATTCCCATCGAGCAGACCGATGCACTGATCACCTACTTCAAGGTCAACAAGAGCCTGGAATCGGACCCCCGTCTGGGCCCGATTATAACCAAGCGGGAGATCGCTGCCGGCATCATGGTGGACGCCCGTGACCTGCAAAGCGAAGGGAAATACAGCGAATCAGTCCAGAAGGCCCTGGAAGCGCAGAGCAAGGGGGACGAAGCCCTTGCCGATGCAGAAGCCCTGAAAAAAGATGTTGATTCAAATCCGCTTACCGTCGTGACCGGCGCAGTCGGCGGAGTGATCGTCTATATTGCAGTTATCATTGTCCTTGTTATTGTTGCAGCGGTGGGGATTATCCTTTACCGCAGGCGGACCCGCTGGGACGAGCTCGGGTAATTGGTAACTTTCCTTTCTTTTTTTAACTGATTTAGTCGCTTTGGTATTTATTCTGATATTCACCGCATTCTGTTGCAGAAGCTAAATTTCGGTCAATATAGCGGTTCAAATCGTTCCAGATAACCGGGAAATGAGTGTGTATGAATTGAATTGGTACCTGATTTGAAGACTGGAGGGGTTCTCACCCATCCCTGGCCCACCCCGCGAAGGATATCCTCTGGGCAGGGTATTACATGATTTCTGTGATTCCTTAAGGGAGGTGGACGGTCCTTATCGCTTTTTGGGGCGCCAGAACAGCCAGGGGATCAGCCCCGGGAGTACCAGAATGGGGGTGTGGTCTGAATCATTAAGAAAATCTGCTTCTCTGACGGGAGGGGTTCTCACCCCTCCCTGCCCTCCGCGAAGGATATCCTCTGGCCAGGGTTTATTTTAATTCTCCAGAAATTATCCTGGAAAGGAGCACGGTTCCTATCGTATTATGGGGACGCCCCAACAGCGGGGCATCAGCCCCGGGAGTGTCTGAATTTTGAGTGCGGAAATATTCTATAAAATATCCAGATTTCTATTAAAAAAGAGAAGAAATATTACCCGGAATATGTCGTATTCCTGGTGAAGACATCGATATTGAGGCTTCCCAGCTTACCGTCGCGTTTGAAATAATACTCCGGGATCCGGTCTTCGTTATCGTAAATTGAGAACCAGTAGCTGAGCTTGTACGTCTTCTTGTCATACCCGGGAAGATCAGGGTAACTCTCCTGGTCATGGGTAATGACCATGTCCGGGTTAATCTGGTAGATAGTACTGGTATCGACGATCTGCCCGTAAAACCTCATTTTATTCCAGGCATCACCTCGGTAATACCACGGAAGGGGCCAGTAGTCCTTTGATGCAATGACAACGATACTTGAATTATCGATTATTTTCATGACGTCCCGCATGTCCTCGGAGTTCTGTACCTGGACGATAGGCTCGTTCACATCGGCAGGGACAAACGCCACGTGCCAGGTCATGATGATCAGGAAAATGCATGCTGCAAGTGCAACCCATGTCTTTCGCGGGGTCATCAGGTATACCGCAACAAAGATCATGGGGAGCAGCTGGTGGATGATGAGCCACGGCACTTTCTCCCCGATATACGCATATGCCGCCAGGGATGCAAGCATCCAGTATATGCAGAAGAGGAAGAAGAGCTCTTTTTTATTCCATGGAACGAGACGGCGTTCCGCAGCAGTTCGTTCAAACGTATCAGGAATTTCAAATATAAGCGGTCTTTCTGTCTTTTCCCCGAACAACCCCTTTATCCTGCCTGTCAGGCCAGGGAACGGGTTGTGCCGGTCGGCAAACTGTATGATGCCAAAGATTGCCATGACAAATACCGGGACCTCGTAGAGGAGGAAGAGAAGGATATAGAAGAACCATGGTCCGCATATCCTGCACTGGCCATGCATCGCCACCCAGTGGGTATAGGCCTTTATCCATCCGGTCTCGAGGACCTCCGGATGTATTCCGAATGACGAGTAGAATAAAGCCATTATGCCGACTGCGACCACGAGCCCGAGAATAAGGTCACGCTTCCATGTTTTCGGCAGGTGCACGTGTCTCCTGATGAGAAGATAAAGGGCAAAAGTCGCCACGATTATGAGGAAAATCGGCATATCCTCCTTCAGGGTCATCCCGCCACCGACAGCAAGTCCTGCGAGGAGTGCATAACGGAGTTGTCCCTTGTTAAGATAACAGAGCAGGGCAACGAGGATCAGCAGGGTAAAGAAGAGCTGGAAGACGTCATGCCTGAGAAAGCGTGAAAAATACACGAGGTCAGGAGACAGCGCGATAAATAATGCAGCGATGAGTGCCTGTGTCTTATCAAGGTACCCGAGACGGTAAATGACATAGACAAGCGGGACGAGCAGTGCCCCGAAGAGCGCAGGCATGAGCCGTGCGACAAGATCCGACTGCCCGAAGAGGTAGAACATACCCGCCGTTATATAATAGAGAAACGGCCCGTGGTACATCGGGTCATACGAGTAGACTCCCTTTGTTACCAGTTCGTAGGAAAACCACGCGTGGATGGCTTCATCATGGTGGAATAATTTCAGGTCGAGTACCGCGAACCTGAGTATCAGTGTAATAATAAAAACAAGTATAAACAAGGTCTCGAATGAGACCCGTTTCCGGATTTCAGAAAAAAATCCAGCGGTCAAGACCGCTCCCTCAACTCTCGAGAACTATCTCAATTCCGATATCTTTCGGAACCTGCGTACGCATAAGCTGCCTGAGTGCACGCTCATCCGCATCGATATCGATAAGCCTCTTGTGCACCCGCATCTGCCACCGATCCCAGGTTGCAGTTCCTTCCCCGTCAGGGCTCTTCCGGATAGGGACAATCAGACGCTTTGTAGGGAGTGGAATCGGACCAGCCATATTTACACCCGTGCGCTCTGCTATCTCACGAATTCGATCACAGACCATTTCTACTTTCTTGAAGTCAGTGCCTGTCAGGCGTATTCTGGCTTTTTGCATGCGTACTCACCCAAAAATATATTGTTATATAATTTATCTCATCTGCTTCGGCTGAACTGCAATGCACATGCCGGCTGCGATGGTTGTTCCCATATCACGAATAGCGAATCTGCCGAGCTGCGGGAGCTCCTTCACATTCTCAATGACCATTGGTTTTGTCGGCTTGAGCTGGACGATTGCAGCATCTCCGGACTTGATGAAGGTCGGGTTTGCTTCCTTGACCTGACCGGTCCTCGGGTCGAGCTTCGATTTCAGCTCGACAAAGGTGCATGCAGTCTGGGTGGTGTGGCAGTGGAATACCGGGGTATACCCGACGGTGATTGCACTCGGGTGCTGGAGCACGACGATCTGTGCAGTGAATTCGTCTGCAACAGTCGGGGGTGCTTCTGCCGGACCACAGACATCTCCACGGCGGATATCTCCCTTTCCAAGGCCACGCACGTTGAAACCGACGTTGTCGCCGGGTAAGGCCTGGGGGATCTCTTCGTGGTGCATCTCAATGGACTTGATTTCTCCTTCCTTGTTTGCAGGCATGAATGATACTTTCATACCCTTCTTCATGACACCTGTCTCAACACGGCCTACCGGAACGGTACCGATACCGCTGATGCTGTAAACATCCTGGATTGGGAGCCGGAATGGCTTGTCGACTGGTTTTTCAGGCTCTTTTAAGGTGTCAAGGGACTCGAGAAGCGTCGGGCCGGTGTACCACGGGGTCTCCGGGCTCTTGCTCTTGATGTTTACGCCCTGGATTGAGCTCATCGGGATAAAGAGGGTCTCGGCCGGCTTGTACCCGACCATCTGGAGCAGCTGGGAAAGGTCCTTTTTGACTTCCTCGAACCGCTTCTGGTCGTACTTGACCATGTCCATCTTGTTGATCGCGATGATGAGCTGGTTGATACCGAGTGTCCTTGCCAGGAAGACGTGCTCCTTGGTCTGTTCCATTACACCATCGGGTGCAGCGACCACAAGGATTGCTGCATCAGCCTGTGATGCACCGGTGATCATGTTCTTGACGAAGTCTCTGTGTCCGGGACAGTCTACAACCGTGAAGTAGAACTTGGGAGTGTCGAAACGCTTGTGCGCGATATCGATTGTGATACCTCTCTCACGTTCTTCCTTGAGATTGTCCATAACCCAGGCGAATTCAAAGGTTGCCTTGCCCTTTGATTCTGCTTCCTTTCTGTAACCTTCGATAATGTGAGCGGGTACGGTTCCTGTCTCGAACATCAGCCGTCCGACTGTCGTAGACTTTCCGTGGTCGATGTGACCAATGACCGCTAGATTCATGTGGGGCTTGTCTGTTGCCATATCAATCCTCCGATAAATACCAGACTGTCAGCTACAGCCTATTTATGCGAGTATAACTTATTGGAAACGGATCTATATTAATCATTTCGATGAGCATAATTTGGCCTGATTTTATAGAATAATGCCAAAAACCGACACTATCATAACTGATGGATTAAAATATACCTCACCGACCATGAAGACCCTGCCGATACAACGAGATGAAAAGAAGGATCGCGCGAATGTCGACTGTGCAACAGGAACCGTATCTGTTTACCGTGCGTGTGCCTATTGCGTCCATTGCAAAGGAGTAAAGGTGGGCTCCCGCGTCTATCCCCCGCCGCAGGAGCGCGCCTATGATGAAATATCAAGGGGTGCGGCATCCGACGAGGCCCTGATGAATGCAGCAATGCAGTTTAATTCGCTCGTGAGGGATGGAAACGCCATCGAATGTGATGATGATGATAACGAGGGGTTCCGGACCCGCTATCAACTTTAAAGTCCCGCTTCCGCCTTTTTTTCGACCATCGCGGACACAGGTACCTGCTCCCGTATCTCATCCCTGAATTTTTCGAACCGGAGTTCATCCATCTGCTCGGAGAGGAGCCGCCCGCTCCATGCACGCCTGTAGACCCAGTTGATGACGGCCTGGACGACGGATATGGCAGCTTCGGGAGTCGTAACAGTAATGAGCTCCCGGCCGAGTTTCGGGTGGCGCCCCCTGCGGCCGCCCACCATGATAAGATAATGCTCACCTGAAGATTTCAGGAGGTCAAACGGGCAGGAGCGGACACACGTCCCGCACTGGACGCACTTTGCCGGGTCAATGACCGAGTTTCCCCGCTTGATGGTGATTGCGGATTCCTTGCAATACTCCACACATGTGCCGCAGCCGGTGCAGGTACCTTCTGCGCGGAGCGGTTCGATACGGCCGATAATGCCGATTTCGTTCAGCATCGGGCTTGTACATGCATTCGGGCACCCTGAGATGGAAATCCTCATCTTTACCGGCATCTCCTTCCCGAACACCTTCCCGTCAAGCGTCTTTGCAAGGGATATCGTATCGATATTGGCGAACACACAGCGCTCTTTCCCGGGACAGGAGATGATATTGACTACTTCGTCCCGTTCAGAACCGATCGGGGTGTTGTTCCCGGCAAGGTCCCCTGATATCGAGTCAAGACGAGCCGGATCCATGTGGGGAATCTCGATGGTCTGCCTCGTCGTGAGGTGGATGTCTGCTATCCCGTATTTTTCAGCGATATCTGCGATCCCCCGCAGCTGGTCAACCGAGATGATACCGGCAGGTATCCGGGTCCGGATGGTGCAGTACTCTGCATCCCTCTCGGTGATGACCCCGCCTTTCATATGCACTCCCATGTCCCTGATCATCACAGAATAAGTGCAGTTTTCTGGTCTTAATAGGTGTGGAACAGGTCAGGCGAGAACCAGTGCCAAAAGGATTAGTGAGCGCGTAATCTCGTTTGCCGCTCCTGCCACATCCCCGTTCACCCCCCCGAACAGCGCACGTGCCCCGTAGAGTATGATGACCGGGCACAGGACCATGACAAGTGCTGCGGCAGCGAGTGGGACCATGCCGAGTGGAAGAAATGCCAGTGGAATGACAAACAGCGCAGATAAAAGGGGAAAGTACCATTTCGAGTGCTGGTAGAGATAGGAGTGGATCCCCTCCTTAAACGGTGCGCCCGACGCGGTAAGAAATGCCATCGCAAATTTTCCTCCCACCTCTGCAACAAGGATACAGGCCGCCGGCACCAGCGAGGATGAGAGGGCTGCGAATGACAGAAGGATAAATGTGATGCCAAATGCTACACCGCCGGCCCCGATCTGGCGGTCGGTGAGTGCACGGATGCGTTTTTCCCTGCTCCCGTGCGCCATGATTCCGTCTCCGAAATCGAGGAGACCGTCGAAGTGGTTGCATCCCGAGATAAAAAGCAGGACCGCGAGGGCGATCGCCGCGGCAACAAGAGGATTTGATATCCAGAATATGCAAAGGGCGGCAATACCGCCGGTGACATACCCGGCAAGCGGGTAGAGGTATGAACGGCGGGCAAAATATTCAAAGTCCACCGGTTTCCCAAGTGGCAGCACGGTGGTGAACTGGAGAAGGGAGATAAAGGATTTCAGCAGCATTCGCTATAGAGGCGCGAGGTACAGCCGGCAATCAGTCCCGCAACCGCATCGTCCAGAAACGGTCCGAGCGTCTTTAATATGCCTGGCTTTTTCTGGTCATACCGGGTGAATTCGAAACGGGCATAGGTGCCCCCGATGCATTCGGCGATTGCCATTCCGATGATCTCGTCACTTAGCAGGAACACCGGGTCATCCGCAATTTCGGAGTCTTTTCTCTTTACGTATAGCTCATCCTCAAGAAGGATAGCCCCGAGAAGAAGCGATGAAATGTTTGGATCTTTGAGATAATGTGTTATCTTGTCCCGTATACACCCGCGTGCATCAGCCTCCCCCATGCCGTGGGGTACATAAAGCTCCATCGCGGCTGACACTATTTCGTCCATTGTGACGCCCTTCTCCTCCAGCCGCTGTTCAATTTCGAACATATTACTATGTGTTCACCCCGAATGCCTTATTAGAGTTGTCTATCCGTCCGTCACTGTATCTTTGCGGCGATAAAAAACGCTCCTGACGAACTGCAAACCAGAAAACGCCATGCCCGGAGAAAATGTGCCGGAGCCATTTTCATCGTAGAAAACGAATCCTGTAGCAGAGTGATATGGCCTTCGTTTCGAAGATTCCCGGGATATTCCCAAAAAATCCAATATTCTGCAGTATACTTGCAAACACGATGCTTTCAACCGTTCCCGGGGTGTCAGGTGCCGGGCCGTCTCCTGAAAAAACGCTCCTGACGCCGGTGCTGGACTCCGAACTGATAGTCCGGGGATCAATTACCAGCATGCCGGCCCGCCCCGACACCCCTACAGGATGTCCCACACCAGCCTCCATTACCCGGGCCATGACCGAACTTACCGGCATTAACCCCCTGTTTATCAATGCCGGGCTCAAACACCGTCCGACCGTGCCCTGTCTTGATGTCTATGGCGAACCTGGCAATGACCCGCGAACCACCGATGCGGTCCCCGCCGCAGCTGAACTGTACCGCAAGGGCCGGTATGCCGGCAGGCTCCTCGGGGGGATCTCGGATGCACTGGTGCTTGGCGAATGCGTACCGGGCGGAACAACGACTGCACTGTGCGTACTGCGTGGCCTTGGATACCATGCACAGGTCAGCAGCAGTTTTGTCAATAACCCCGTCGACATCAAGGAAAAGATCTGGGATGACGTATCAGCACGTATTTCTGCTGCAAAACCCGAAAATGTCCTCGATATGGTGCGTATATGCGGGGACCCGATGATGCCCGTCGCGGCAGGGATCGCCTCATCATATCCGGGGTACCTTGTGCTTGCCGGAGGCACACAGATGCTGGCGGTGGCAGCAATCGTAAAAGTGTCGGGAATTCCTGTACCGGCGATTGCCACGACCTGTTATGTCCGTGATGATCCGTCTGCCAACTTTTCCCGGGTCTGCGACGAGATAGGTGCGGACGTCACCTACATCGACCCGGATTTTGGCGGGATCGGACATTCCGGTCTCGCCCGCTACTGCATCGGCGAGGTCAAGGAGGGGATGGGCGCCGGTGGTGCCATGTACCTCTCGTTCCTGATGGGATACCGCCCCGAAGAGATCAGAAAGAAAATTTTTGACACGGTTCGTGCGTACAGCTGAAAAGGATATTAATTTTTTACAACAAAAAAGTACAAAATGCTCCCCATTTACGTGGTCAATAATTACGGACAGTTCAACCACCTGATCCAGAGAATGCTCCGGGACATGGATATCGGGGTGAAGATGGTCCCGAATACCACACCCCCTGAAGAGATTGCCACAGGGTGCAGGGGCGTAATCCTTGGTGGCGGACCGACTCTCGACAGGGCGGGAAACGCCCCGCTCTATCTGTCGCTCGGCCTCCCGGTACTTGGGATATGCCTTGGCCTGCACATCATTGCCACGACGTTCGGGGGGACCGTCAGGCCGGGCCGTTCAGGCGGGTATGGGCCAATTGACGTGGAGATCACCGAGCATGACGATATCCTTGCAGGGTATCCTCCGACACTCCAGGTCTGGGCGTCCCATGCCGACGAGGTAGAGGTAATTCCCGACGGATTCGCAAGGCTGGCCCGATCATCGGTCTGTAATAATGAAGCCATCGCAGACCCGGGAAAGCACATCTACGGTCTCCAGTGGCACCCTGAAGTGAGCCATACGGTGGAAGGGAAGAGGGTATACGAAAATTTCGATCGCATTACACGGGAACACGGGCTCTGATGCTATGGGGGCGGGGATGAATCAGGGCTGTAGTGACAGTGATCGACGGGTCCGCAGTCTTACCGAAAAATTGCAGAAGATCGGGTTTCAATGCAGCCGCTGCGGAGAGTGCTGCAGGCAGGTCTCGCCGGATTCCGACCTGGTCATTGCGAGTCCCCCTGAAATCAGGAGGATCATGGATGCGACAGGCCTTTGCTGGGACGAGGTCGCCGAACCATATCCCGAATTTTTTGAGAAGGACGACGGGACGTTATTTACCTTTGAATGGTGTATAAAAAGGAAAGACAGGACATGTGCATTTCTGGACGGCCTGCGGTGCACCCTGTACCCGGTCCGTCCGTGGATATGCCGCACGTACCCGTTCATGCTTGACGGCGAAGAACTGCTCGTTTTTCCCTGTAAGGGTATCGGGCAGGAATTAACGCGGGAAGAGGCAGAAATGCTTGCATGGGAACTTGTAACGCGGCAGCAGGCAGAGACCGAAGAAGAGGAAAGGGTCCGTGAAATAATGAAAAAAGTCAGTATCCCCCATGGAAAGGTAGTCATTGACGGGGAAGGAATAAAGGTGCAGGAATGGGTGAACTGAAGATCGTCGGGACAGCCCATGTTTCAAAAGAAAGTATTGAGGACGTACTGGTTGCAATCCGGGAATTCAACCCGGATGTGGTTGCGGTAGAGCTGGACCCGGGCAGGTATTCGGCGCTTAAGCGACAGGCGGCCGACCCGTCGGTGACAGAAGTCCTCGAGGCGAAGAATTTTACCCAGCTTCTGGTGCAATGGGTCCTTGCCTACCTGCAGCGGAAGATCGGCCTCGATGTGGGCGTCGAACCCGGTGCAGAGATGAAGGCCGCGATCGATGAGGCTGAATCACGTGGTATCAGGGTCGCACTTATCGACAGGGATATCAGGATAACCCTGCACAGGTTCTGGCGGGGTCTCTCGATCATCGAGAAATTCAAGATGTTTTATGCCCTTGCCGCCTCGGTTGCAAGTGTGGACGATCAGAAGATCGATGTCGAGGAGCTGAAAAAACAGGACATGATCACGCTCGCGATGGAGGAGTTCCGCAAATTTTCTCCAAACGGTGCCCGTGCACTCATCGATGAGCGCGATGCATTTCTTGCCCATAACCTCGTGCAGCTCCGGCAGCAGAATGTGCGGGTCGTTGCGGTCATGGGAGCTGGTCACGTTCAGGGCGTGGAGCGGTTTCTTGCCGCCCCTGAAACGCTGCCGCCTCTCCCGTCCCTCGTCGCCGATGTTAAGCAGAGGCGCTGGGGTCTCATTTTTGGCGGGATCGTCACTGCCCTCTTCGCGTTCTTCCTCATCGTGATTGCTTTTTCAGGGGTGGGCATCGATGTGCTCATTTCAGCACTGATATACTGGGTGATCTTCCATGGCATCCTTACTGCAGCCTTTACGCTCGCGGCACGTGGCCATCCGCTCTCTGCGGCAACCGGGTTTTGTGTCTCATGGATGACCGCGCTGAACCCGCTTATCGCTGCAGGATGGTTTGCAGCGCTTGTCGAGGCGAAGATTCGGAAACCGGCACCTTCGGATTTCAGGAAAATTTTCGAGGCCGACAGCTTCTCGGCAATGATGAAGATCCCGCTTTTCAGGGTCGTGATGGTTGCGGCACTTGCAAATCTCGGGAGTACGCTCGGGACCATTGCGTATTTCTTCTTCATATTCCCGGCACTCGGGATCGATCCGGCAACCCTCATATCGCAGGGTCTTTCGAACATGTGGCTTGCCCTGCAGGGACTCTGAATATAACCCAATTTTTCCGGAAGGTGTGCAGGAGAGGCTGCACCCCCCGGTCCCTCCCCGCGAAGGATTACCGCCGGGCAGGGTGCACCCGTTTTTGCTGTAACTTCTGAAGAGCAATGAGTACGGTCCCTGTCGCATTGCAGGGACGCATCGACGGCGGGTCATCAGCCCCGGGAGAGTCAGAATCGGGTGTGCTGCCAGAGAGGGAGTAATCACGAAATACTATGACCGTGTGGAGTGTCAGAATCGGGTGTGCTGCTGAAAAGGAATCATTTCTGCGATAAAAAAAGAGCGTTAAGAGCCCGGGAAATCAGGATGAGGTGTGTCTGTTCATATTCCGGAATAAATATCTTAAAAATCGGAATGAGACATAACATGGGGCTTTTAATAATTACTCCCGGGCAAAACGGATGTATTACCGGCAACCAGGCCCGGGCAGTCATTTACTGACTCCGGCGAATAGTTTATACAGATTTAGGATGATGTGAGTCTGGTGAAAAAAATGCTGAGAGGGTCAATATCGGCAGTAATACTTGCGGTATGTATTATGGCAGCATACCCTGCAATGGGGGCACTGAACACTATTCCACAGTCCGGAACCGTATTCATCGGTGAACAGGGACTGGATATTACGGCGACGGGAGTGACAACCGGCTCCCAGATTGCATGGTTCGGGCCGGACGGGCAGGTTACCAACGTCCCGTCTGCCACGGTATCGATCGCCGATGCACAGGATTTCTATGCATCGTCTGCGATGTTCTCGTCAAAGACCGGACCGTGGTTCACCCTCCCTGGTAAAACGCTTGCATTTTATATCCAGGACCCCACTCTCGACCTCAAGGTCATGGATACATCCCTTGACTTTACGATATCCCCGACCGCCAACTGGATCCCGCTCGGGGATGCGGCAGGATTCCGTATCGATACCAATATGTACGTCATGTCAAACCGTCCCGGTGTTTCAGGTGCACCGATAACGATCAGGGTGATGGGACCCGGCGGAATTGAATACTCGTCGTTTGGCAGTTACCGCTTAAAGAACATCCCGGTTGACAGGACCCCCTTCCTGACCGGCGGGATATGGTTCACCGGCAGTTCGGATTATGCACGGGGAACATACCGTGTGTGGGCCGAATGCAATGCAAATGATATGAAAGATAATTACGACCGGGTCGGAAAGACGGTGTCCGAAGAGCAGACATTTCTTGTCCAGAGCGTGAACCCGCTTATAACGACAAAACCCACGACGCAGGCGACAACCGGGGTGACCATTCCTGAAACGACTCCCCCGACGACAGTTACACAGCCTCCGGTAACCACAACGATGACAGAAACGGTGACGGAGACCATTCCGGTTCCCACAACCCCTACCCCGACTGCAGCACCGGGTTTTGAGAGCATCATCACAATTATGGCCGCCGTGTTCGTGGTGTACGCGGTGCGGCCGGGACGCAGATAATTTTTTTTGCGTTTTGCGGGTATAGCTGGGTTTATTGATTTTTTCAGGCGTAATTCCGGTTTTTCCTTCCGGATTCCCCCACGTGCCGCACTTACTGGAATGTCATTGGTCACGGCATGTTTTCACCAGGTGGTCACGAGGTATGGCGCTACGAACAACTGGCAGACCTGCAGGAGAGCGTGGGACCGACCGGCGCCTTTTAAATGGAAAACAGGCGCTCCTGTATATCAGGGGACGGGATGAGTTTTCCGGAACGATCGTCAAGAAAGTTTTTTTCAGTGGGAAAACCAAGCACATGTCATGAACCTTGGTACCACAATTCTCAAGAGCCGTCACAGTATAAGGAAATATAAGCCCGACCCGGTGACGGATCTCATCATCAGGGATGTTCTGGAATGCGGGCATCTCGCTCCGACGGCGAAAAATGAACAGCCGTGGCTTTTTGGAGTCATCAAATCGGCGGAACTGCGAAAAAAAATTGCGGACCTGACCGATAAAGGGAAATTCATCGCAGATGCCCCGCTTTGTATTGCAGTATTCGGGGATAAAACTGCCAAATATTATCTGGAAGACTGCTGTGCGGCGACAGAAAACTTGATTATCGCCCTTCAGGCCTATGGCATCGGGTCCTGCTGGGTCACGGGGGAGAAAAAAGAGTATGTCGAGGCCGTCAGGACGCTGCTCCAGGTACCGGACAATTATACCCTCGTATCTCTTATCCCTGCCGGATACCCGGCTGATATTACCCTTGAACCGAAGAAAAAACTCGATGATATCACCTTCCAGGATACGTATTCAGAAGAATAAATTAGAATTTCACCTTTTTTCCGTATTCTTCAATTTAACCGGACATTACCGGGTATCCCGGCGGACGGCATGCCTGTTTGCCGGCAGATTCATCCGAGTCGCCCCGGACAGACCGATC
This sequence comes from Methanoregulaceae archaeon UBA467, assembly GCA_002503825.1. Taxonomy (GTDB): domain Archaea; phylum Halobacteriota; class Methanomicrobia; order Methanomicrobiales; family Methanospirillaceae; genus UBA467. The sequence goes on along the minus strand of DASP01000005.1, from coordinate 68,690 downwards.
GATGATGACAGAATATCAGGTATGGCCGCGAAGGACACCTTGGTATCCCCTGGCGGGACAGGGGGTTTTTCCGGGTGGATCCACACCGTTGTACCGATATTTCGGGGAAAGATCGTCTCTCTCCCGGGATGAAAAATTATTTATTTTTCCCTGTCCTCTCTCACAAATTAAGGTGAATGAAACGATGGAGAAAAAAGATCTCGGTGTCCTGATAAACACGTTTGACAACGCCGCCGGAGAGGCGCTCGGCAAGAGAGAGGGACATACCCCGAAGATAGAAGCGCCTGATAAAGTAAAGGCAGACGAAGGAGTGACGATCAAAGTGAGCGTCGGTCCCCACCCGAACACGGTCGAACATTCCATACGGTGGCTGGAAGTATATTTTTACGAGGAAGGACGGGCGTTCAACCCGGTCGTTCTGGCAAAGGTGTCATTCAATGCCCCGACAACAGACCCGGACATTACCCTGAAGGTAAAGTTTTCAAAGAGCGGGGTCATCCATGCCCTTGAGTACTGTAACCTTCATGGCCTCTGGTCAGGAAAGAAGGAAATAAATGTCGGTTGAGCAGGAAGGGTCGGCAAGAACTGTATGCAGGCGGCCAGCCCGTGCCGGCCGGTGAGGATAATAGAACCTGCCGGACGTACTCCCCGGAAGTTCCTGAAATGTAATCGGGGAAGAATCCGGATGCGTTATCCTTGATGTCCGGACGCCGGAAGAGTACTCCCGGGGCCATATCGGGGGTGAAAAAAATTGACTATTTTTTACCCGGGATTCCCTGAAAAAATTGAGGGCCCTGATAAAACCAGAAAATACGTGGTTTACTGTAAAAAAAGGGATTCGTGGGGAGAAAACCTGCCGGATGATGACAGGACCGGTTTTATCCAAATGACGATTTCAACAAAAAAAATCAAAACACCCTGCGTTGATATTTGCATTGGGAAGATCAGGCTGCCCCAGACTGTGTCAGGGCCCGCTTGGACTTGAACAGGAAGAACCCGACAACCCCGAACGTTACAATGGGAGAGAGCCATGTCGGAATGTGGAACCCGAAACTGTCCACTATCATGATGGTGCCGAGGAACAGGATCGAATACATGGCCCCGTTTTTCAGGAACAGATATTTTTTAATCGTATCGATATTCCGAACCGTCATCTCCCTGACGACCAGTGCGCCGACACCGTTTCCGATAAGGATGAGCGGGACCGAGAGCGTGAAGGCAAATGCACCAAGGACGCCGTCGACCGAGAAGGTGGCGTCAATAACCTCGAGATAGAAGAGTTTGCTGATATCGGTGAGGTTGCCCCCGAGCATTTTTCGTTCCTGCTCCTCGGCGTTCTGGCGGAACCCGTGTACGATGAAAAAGGCAGTCGAACCGACCACCGCACCAAACGCCACCAGCGGGTTTACCTGCAGGGCAAACCAGACCAGGAGCATGAGCAGGATCGAGACTGCAGCAAAAAACCAGACTCCCTTGGACGCGATATAACGCTCGCCAAAAAGACCGTAGTTCTTCTCTTCAAGAAATATCCAGTGTAAAAAGAGGAATATAAGGAATGTGCCCCCGCCCATGAGCAGCACCGGGGCGGAAAGGCTTATCGCCTCGATCACTGCGGGATCATTTGAAAAGGTAGCCGTGAATGCCTCTATCGGCCCGAGGGACGGTGTTGCCATCCAGACGATCATCCACGGCAGAATACCTCTCACGACAACTACTGCAATGACGAGTCCCCAGACAAGGAACCACTTCCGCGCCCATGCAGACATCGTCGAGAGGACCTCGGCATTGATAATGGCATTATCAATACTGCTGATGGTCTCAAAGAGACAGAGCCCTGCGATGATCAGGATGATGGAGAGGATATCCATTGGTTCGTACTATGTCTGTGCTGGGGGAATTAAATATAACTCCGGCAAGCCGCGAATTGGTTTAAAAAAACCCTGCACATTGCCTTTTGAATGGAATGGCGGAAAGGGGTGTATGAAAAACCGGCTCTTTTCAGGGGTGCAGGTGGAAATACCCGCGGTCTTGTTTTATACGATGGCAGGACAGAACCAGAAAAGACTTAAGAGAATTGTTTTCACATCCCTGTAGCATGCAGAAACCGATCCTTCAGGTAGCACTTGACCTTCTTGAACTGAAACGAGCGGTCCAGATCGCCCGCGAGGCAGTAGCCGGAGGCGCGGACTGGATCGAGGCCGGGACCCCCCTCATCAAGAGCGAGGGCATGGAGGCAGTCCGATCGCTCCACGCGGAATTCCCGTCCCATCCTGTGGTTGCCGACATGAAGGTCGCCGATACGGGTGCACTTGAGGTCGAAATGGCAGCAAAAGCCGGGGCCAGCGTTGTCTGTATCCTTGCCGATGCAGACGATTCAGTCATCGCGGAAGCGGTGAGCGCGGCGTCGGTCTTTGGCGTGAAACTGATGGCCGACCTGATCAACGTGGCCGATCCGGTGCAGCGATCAAAGGAACTGGAACACCTCGGTGTGCATATAATAAACGCCCATGTCGGAATAGACCAGCAGATGATCGGAAAGGACTCTCTCGCCCTTCTTTCATCCCTGGCCGGGGCAGTCAGCATCCCGGTTGCCGCCGCAGGAGGCTTAAACGCGGTGACCGCTGCGCAGGCCGTGGAGAATGGTGCCGGGATTATCATCGTGGGAGGTTCAATCACGAAATCGGCTGATGTAACCGCTTCGTCACGCAGTGTCAGGACCAGCATGGACCGGCCATCAGCAGCCGCTGTACAACCCCGTTCCATGACAGGTGAGATCATGGAGATGCTCCTTTTGACCTCGACCCCGAATATCTCTGATGCCATGCACCGGAAAGGGGCCATGTCAGGCATCGTTTCGATCTGCGGCAACGTGAAGATGACAGGAAAGGCAGTGACGGTGCAGTCATTTGCAGGAGACTGGGCAAAACCAGTGGAAGCAATTGACGTGGCTGAAAAAGGCGACGTGCTCGTCATCAACAACGAGGGTGCCACCCATATTGCGACGTGGGGCGAACTCGCCACGATCAGCGCTATGACAAAAGGGCTTGCAGGGGTCGTCATCGACGGCAGCGTCCGCGACGTGGACGATATCAGGAAGCTGAAATTCCCGGTTTTCGCACGCGCAATCGTCCCGAACGCAGGTGAACCAAAGGGGTTCGGCGAGATTAATACTGAGATCCTCTGCGGCGGTCAGCAGGTCAGGCCCGGGGACTGGATCGCCGGCGACGAGAGCGGAGTGGTCGTCATACCGCGTGAACGTGCATACGAGATTGCGAGGAGGTCGATCGAAGTGAAAAAGAACGAGGAACGGGTCAGGGAAGAGATAAACCGGGGAAGTACGCTCTCGAGCGTAACTGAACTGATAAAGTGGGAAAAAAAGTAGTGATTCAGTGAAAGACTGAAGTCTCAATGAGGGTTCCGCCACCGGTGAGGATGCCGGTAATTGCGGCAGGGGCATTGTCCACACGAAGGATAAGGACTGCGCCCTCTTTACCGCTGTACGCGTACGAGTATTCGATGTTGATCTTCGCATCGCCAAGGATCTTTGCTATTTCGTAGAGGCCGCCCGGTTCGTCGCGCATTTTTACCGCAATCACATCGGTAAATGCAACATTGAACCCAATTGAGGTCAGTTTGTCATAGGCCTTTTTCGGGTGGTCGACGAGCGCCCGCACGACGCCGAACCCGTTTGCCTCGGCGATGCTGAACGCGAGAATGTTGATCTTTTCCTCTTCCAGTGCATGGGCGATCGCAGCAAGCCTTCCCGGCCGGTTTTCTGAAAATACCGATATCTGCTTGATGATGTAATTGCGGGTTTCCGTCATAATGTCCTCCTGTCAACGACTCGTTTTGCCTTTCCCTCGAACCGCGGGAGTGATCCCGGTTCAACGAGTTCCACTTTGACACCTACGTTTAAGGTATTGCGTAGTTTGTGTTCAACATTCTTGCTGATCTTCATTAATTCTGTGATTTTATCTGAGAATGCATCAGGGCTTACCTCAACCCTGACGAGCATTTCGTCGAGGGCACCCTTCCTGTCAACGACAATCTGGAAATGCTGGCCAACCTCAGGGATCTCCATCAGGGCATACTCGATCTGCGAGGGGAAAACGTTGATACCCCGGATAATGAGCATATCATCGACACGCCCTGATATCCTCCTGACACGCGTGTGAGTGCGGCCACAGGGGCACACCTCGTCCTCGAACGAAGTGATATCCCCGATCCGGTAGCGGATCATGGGGAGCGCCTCTTTCTGAAGCATGGTCAGGACCATCTCCCCTTTTTCCCCCGGTCCAAGCGATTCACCCGTCTCCGGGTCAAGGATCTCAACATATGCAAGGTCGCCCCAGACATGGAACCCGTTCTGTTCGCTGCACTCGCAGAACATGGGTCCTGAAAGCTCGCTTGTCCCGTAGATATCATACGCCTTTATCCCGAGCCAGTCCTGGATACGGTCCCTCATGGTCTCTGACCATGGTTCTGCACCGAGTATGCCTATCCTGAGGTCGGTGTCTTTCCCGATGCTGATCCCCATCTTCTCTGCCACCTCACCGATGTGAAGGAGGTAGGACGGAGTACAGGCAATCGCGGTTGCATGCAGGTCCTGCATCAGTTCAATCTGGCGTTCGGTGTTGCCGACACTGGTGGGAAGGACCGTTGCACCGATTCGCTCTGCGCCGTAGTGGAGCCCGAGGCCACCGGTAAAGAGACCGTAGCCGTAACTGACCTGCATGACATCGCCCCGCCCGAGCCCGCACGAGGTCAGGGCCCGTGCAAGGGAGGTTGTCCAGTTATTCAGGTCATTCTGTGTGTACCCGACAACCGTCGGTTTCCCGGTGGTCCCTGACGAGACATGGTAGCGAACAAGGTCTTCCTGCGTTGCGGTAAAGATCCGGTCCGGGTAATTGTCCCTCAGGTCCCGTTTATACATGAACGGGAGTTTCCTGATATCTTCAAGAGACCTGATATCGTCAGGGTGGACCGACTGGGCCTTCATCCTGTCGTGGTAGAATGGCGAGAAACTGTAGAGGCGGTAGACCAGCGTCTTGAGGAGCTTGTATTGCATCTCCCGGATCTCCTCTTTTGGCATCGTCTCCATCCTGGGATCCCAGCACCGCATTACATCGACCCCCGCCGGTCTACGACCCGTTTTGCCTTCCCCTCAAACCGCGGCAGCGACCCCGGCTCCACGATGTTGACCGTGGTGCGCAGTTCGAGCGCGTCACGCAGCTGCTTCATGACTTTTTTCTGGATACGGGCCAGGTCATGCAATTCCCCGCTGAAATGGCCCTTATCGATCTCAACGTCTATTGTCATTTCATCAAGGTGATTGACTCTGTCTACATAGACCATAAACTGATTCCCGACTTCAGGAATTTTAAGAAGAACATGCTCAATCTGGGAGGGGAATACGTTGATACCCCTTATTACAAGCATATCATCACTCCGCCCGGTGATACGTGCGATCTTTTTGGCTCGTCCGCAGAGGCACCCGTCTTCAATTGTCATGGTTACGTCGCCGGTCCGGTACCTGACGAGGGGCATGGCCTCTTTCATGAGCGGCGTCACTACGAGTTCACCACGTTCGCCATCGCCGAGGACGTCGCCGCTGACCGGGTCTATGATCTCCACGAGATAACAGTCGTGCCAGATATGGAGGCCGTCACGCTCAGGGCACTCGAATGCAACACCCGGGCCGAAGAGCTCGGAGAGCCCGTAGGAATCGTAGGCTGTGACACCGAGTTTTCGTTCGAGCTCGGCTCTCATCGAGTCTGACCATGGTTCAGCGCCGAATAATCCGGTCTTCAGGGTGTCCAGCGATGCATCCATCTCCTCGGCCACCTCAGCGAGGTGCATCGCGTAGCTCGGGGTGCAATGGATCGCGGTGACTCCGAAGTCCTGTATCATCTCGATCTGGCGTTTCGTATTACCCGTTGCACTGGGGATGACCGTCATCCCGATCTTCTCCGCACCGTAATGGAACCCGAGACCGCCGGTGAACATGCCGTAATTGACCATGTTCTGGAATACGTCGTCTTTTGTCAGGCCGACCATGGTCATGTTCCTCGCGATGAGTTCGGACCAGGTGTCCAGGTCCGCCCTGGTATAGCCCACCACGGTCGGTTTTCCGGTGGTCCCTGAGGTCGTGTGGATGCGGACCACCTGGTTTAACGGGACGGCAAAAAAGCCAAACGGGTAACCGTTCCGCAGGTCCTGTTTCCGCGTAAATGGCAATTTTGAGACATCGGCAAGGGTCTTTACATCTTCTAATCTGACCCCTTCGTCCCTGAATTTTTTCTGGTAGAACCCGACCTTCATGACCTGTGCGAGTGTTGTTTTCAGGCGTTTTAACTGCAGGTCTGCAAGATCTGCGGGCGATAATGTCTCTATGGTCTTATTCCAGTACATATGCACTCACTGTGCTCCGGCCGAGCAGAGCCGGCCATGTGGCACTGCTCCCTCTGCATGCTCGTAGTTCTCGCGTGTATGAGTCCATGACGATATCCTCTTCTCTAATCGGGGGGTGCCCTGTCAACATTAAACAGGAATAATGTAAGGGTGCCTGAAACAAAAAACTATGTCATATTATAGCATGGTGTGTCTGCATTACTGCGATACCTGCCGGGTGGCAGTGACCCGGGAAGAGATACTTTCAAAAACAATGTATTGATGTAACAGGATAGAGAATTGTAATAGAGCAGTCACCCGCCGATCCGGTGTGGTTATCACAGGAAGAAGTCTCGTGCAGGTTCCATGGTTCAGTGTAAGCGGTTTTGGCGCTCATATCAAGGCCACCGCAAAGACCGTCATCATTCAGAAAGACGCACATGTACAGGAGATCCCGCTTGGCAGGTTCAACCATCTCCTTGTGATGGGCGGACATACCCTTCATACCGCGGCAGTGGCACACCTGCTCCGTGCAGGGATCTTTATATCGTTTTTTGAGGCTGACGGAGAGCCGGTTGGTTTTTTAAGACCCTTCGGTGCCACCGGAGACCAGGGTATACAGCAGGCGCAGCATGCAGCGTTCGGGCATAATTATGCAATGGCCTTTGCCCGCGGATCACTTCTCTCAAAACTTCTGTTCATCGAACAGTTCGAACAGGAGCGCGGAAAACAGCTCTTTTACGAAGGAGAGCTGGAGATCCTCAGGAACGGCCTGTCCGAGCTTGAATACCTGATAAAAATCGATGAGATCCGTCGGATGCACCGGCTTTTATCAGACATGTATTACGAGATTCTCTCACGGATCTTTCCACCCGAGCTCGGCTTCCGGCGCCGGACATCCCGGCCGTACCAGGATGTCATCAATACAATGATGGCCTACGGGTATGGAATGCTTTTCGGGAACACCGGAATGGCGATTATCGGCGCACATCTGGACCCTGATCACGGGTTCCTGTTTCAGGGGCCAAAAGGCCTCGTGTACGACATGATGGAGCCGTTTAAATCCCTCATGATAGACAAGGTCATTATATCGCTGATCGCGGACGGGATTACAAAAGACGATTTCGAATGCGGATCAAGCAGGTGTATCCTTTCTGACGACCTGATGCGACGGCTCACACAGCTCTTCCATAATTCAATCGACCAGGAAAAAATCGACACGCAGGTCGTCGTCTTCCGGGATGCCCTGCGTGACGGCGCTGATTTTTACATGGTCAGGTAAGTGGCCGGTCAGGACTTACGCTGCCCTGCGGACCGAAAAGTCCGGAAAACCGGAAAATTGTATTTCACGGACTTCAATATCACGGATTATGGCCCTGGGGCACCCGTAGATCATGGAGAGAAATTTTTCAAGGACGATCTCGTCTCCGGTAGCCACTGCCCGTACAGTCCCGTCAGAGAGGTTCATCACTTCTCCTTTCACGTTTAACCGTGATGCAATCCGTTTGACACAGTTACGGAACCCGACTTTCTGAACTTTGCCCGAGACCCTGATCTCAATTGTCTTCACTGGCGGGCCACTCCGTGATTGTGGCTGGAAAAACATTCATGCAGGGACCCTCGCATCTGCACTTTCATCCCTGAGTGACAAGTATCAGATAGTCTGTTATTTAGTTTTCCTTTTTGGGACGCTGTTGAGCAGAAGACCGCGTTGCACCTCCCGTAATAAATCCTGGTGTATATCGGTATTCCATTCTCCGTCCTTAGCATATCGCATCATATGGTTTATGGTACCCGGGGCCGGCACTGGTTACCGGTGGCGGTCATTGTGAAAATATCGCAATAAATGCAATTTAATCCTTAAATTAAGGTTATTAAAAGGGCTCCGGCATACCGGCTGTGCAGGATAAAAATGAATGCCGGAAGGAGTGCGGATAAAAAAAAAAAATCAGGATTTGATTCGACGCATTATGTCCTGATAAAGGGCATCAGCATCTTCTTTTCTCTCAGATTCGACCATTACCCTGACGAGGGGCTCAGTTCCTGACGGCCGGATCAGGGCCCAGGTCCCTCCCCTGTTAATGCGGACCCCGTCGGTCAGATCAAGCCTGTCGGAGGAGAATGCCTGTTTCATCTGCACGAGGAGTGCAGCAGGGTCTGCGACCCCGACCTTGTCCTTGATCATGTGGAACGCGGGAAGTCTGTCAACGAGGGTGGAGAGCGGCTCTCCCGTGCGTGAGAGGATTGCGACCATCATGGCAGCGGTCATTCCGCCATCCCTGCAGAACTGGTGATCCGGGTAGATGAGCCCGCCGTTTCCTTCGCCGCCGAACGAAACCGCCTCGCCCTTTTCGAGCAGTCCGATCATGGTCCGGGCGACATAAATACTCCCGACCGGCGTGTAAACGACATGGCACCCGTATTTTTCTGCAATAGCCTCAATGAGGCGTGAAGAGCTGACCGGTGTGACGACCGCCCCTTTCCGGGATGAGCAGACATACTGCTCAATAAGGCCGAATTCCTGGTTCTCTTCGATATATCTCCCTTTATCATCGATGAAGACGGCCCTGTCGGCATCGCCGTCATGGGCCACGCCGAATGCAGCGCCGCTCGAGAGGACGAGACCGGTAAGTCCTTTAAGCCCTTCAACCGAGGGTTCCGGGAGCCTGCCCGGGAAGGTCCCGTCAATCTGGGCATTGATTGACATGACCCTGCACCCAAGGCGGGTGAGGATCCGGGGCGTGGTCATAGCGGCAGCCCCGCAGCCTGGATCGACAATAACCGTCATACCATTACCGGTGCCGGGGGGAAATGCTGCAACAATGGAATCGACGTATTCATCTACCATGGCAGGGGCGGCAACCTCTCGTCCGACACCCTGCCAGTCCGCAGCGTCAAATTTTTGTGAAAAAATCCGCTCTTCAAGGGCAATAGTCTCGGCATCACCCATCTCTGTCCCGTCGGCCTCGATGATCTTAACGCCGTTATATTCCGGCGGGTTATGCGATGCCGTGATCACGGCCCCGCCATCGAAGTGGTGCTTCACCAGGTACTGAAGTGCGGGAGTTGGAAGGATCCCGCAGTCGACCACGTCGCACCCGGTTGCAAGGAGACCTGCCTTCACTGCGCCTGCCAGTGCAGGACCTGACGTCCGTGTGTCCATTCCTACTGCGATTTTTCCCTTTCTCATCGATCCCAGCGCCATTCCAATCGAAAGGGCGAGGGCCGGGGTCATGTCCTTTCCAACAACTCCCCTGACACCGTTTGTTCCAAAAAGTCGTTTTTCCATTTTTATCTGTGTCATATCCCTTCTCCGGCTATTTTTTTCCCGTTCTTTTCAAGTTCTTCCGAAAACTGCTGCGCTATGGTATGTACGAGTGCGGTCCCCCTGTGCAGTGAGGGTGCATGGACTGCGATTCGAATCACTTCGTCAGGTCCTCCGGGGAGGTCAGGTCCGAAATAACCGCGCCCGGCAAAGATCTCCCCCTCGTCAGCTGCCCGGTTCAGGACATTTTCGAGGAATATGCGATATTTTTCAGCGCCGGAACCGGGTGTTTCACGGACACCCGTGATTGCGGCACACACGCCTGTAAAAACGCCACCGGAAGCATACGCGTTCTCCGCCTGCATCTCCCTGATCATCCCGCCGAGGGTGTAATACTCCATGAAGGAACTGAGAGACGCAGTGACATCACTGATTTCAGGGTTTTTGAGGACTACACCGGAAGCTTCCGGCAGAGTACCGATCACCACCTTTGGAAATGGTTTTGACTTGAAGCCTTCCACGACGGCATACCTGGTACCCATGTCGCAGAGCATCTGCAGGGCTCTGCCAAGATCGGTCTCATTCGTCACGGAAACAGTTTTTTCCCGGTCAATTCCAACCGACTGGCAGGCTCCGGCATGAAGGTAGGAGGTGGTGTCCTTTCCAGCCTCAAGCGACCACGTATGGTGACCGATATGCTTCACCGCCGCGACAGGGCCCAGTTTCGAGAGTTCTGGGATAAGGGAACGTATAAACGTTGTTTTCCCCGAACCCGAGAGACCGGCAATATGAATGATCCTCATGGGTCACCAGTCTCCGGCTGAAGGTCACCCGTGATTTCAGTCATCTCGTCATCGTCCTGGTCATCTTCCCTGACCCTGGTGCGGAGAATAGTCCGTGCGGCTTCGCCGACGCTTCTCATCACCTCGGTGATACGGTCTTCAATATCGATCTCTTCGTCGATATCGAGGGATGAGCGTTCCACCTCGAGGAGGAAGCGGGCCACTTCGCTGGCCTCGAACAGGAGGTCATCAAGCTCCTCCGTGGTAAAAAAACCGCACATCGCGCCGTAAAAAAATGTCGCCCCCGATTTGTACACTTTCTTCTTGAATGAGTTGCGTGCCTGGTTTACCGCCTGCGGCGTATATGGTTCCTGCATGAACGGGACCAGTTCCGGAAGGTGCTGGCCGATGAATGTCATTTCAGCGCCGCCTTTTGTACGGAAATCAGTGCAGAGCCTTGCGATGGCCCATTCGCGTGCGGTGATATAGGTGCGCTTCCTGAGGAACTGGTTCACCTTCCGGTATGTGGCGCCGTCGACCTTCTTGAATTTTTTATATTTATTGATCTCTTCCTGGCCGAAGTTGTCACCCATTGCTCTCAAACTGGTTAGGGTTGAATAGTATATGATAGTGTTTTTATTTTTGGGGTGTAGTTCCGGACGCCCTGCAGGCTGTGATCCGCCAGGCAGGGAATATTTTCAGTCTTAAAATCCGGGTTTTCCGGTGAACCGTGATTGTGAGTGTGGCCGGGGAAACCCTCCGGATGAGTGTGCGTGAGATATCCGGGACGATCCGGGCCGGCAGATCGGGGCAGACCGTGCGGCTGTAAAAGAGCAGGATTTAAAGGAAAAGGGATTATACGGGACGTACCTTCAGGACGTATACATACCCGGTTTCCGTGTCAAGTTTTTTTACGGATACCATGGTATCGATGCAGGTCCGGTTATTTTTTTTCCAGCGCCATGGAAATTCATTATCGTCTTTTAATGCCTGTTCAAGCCGATCAGGAAATGTGTCTCCTGAGTGAGACCTGTCAGGCTGGAATACCGGTGAGATTTTTTTAACCGAATGGTTGATGATCCGGTCTTTTTTCGAGCCGAGGATCGTGCAGAACGCGCTGTCGCATCCCCGGATATACGTGTCCATGAAAAGTGTCCCTGCAGGATGGCAGGGATCGTCTTCTATTATCCCGTTGTTTTCGTGTCCGGGTGACAGACTCCCTGTAATCATAAGCGCCCGCACGCCTGCGGCTTCTTTGTTGCCAGGCTGAAAAACAGGTGAGGCAAATATCCTGGCCGGAAGGAGCGTGCCGTCTTTTCGAATCATATCCAGTCGTTCTCCTTCGATTTCATGCCCTGAAAGGACGAGCGAAAAAGCCTTCGTCGTGTTCCCGCGGTATTCGGGTGAGACCAGGGACAGCGCGTTTAAACCGGATTCCATATCCTCATGTGTATACCCGGATATCGAAACAGCTGCCGCGTTCGCAAACGTAATCATGCCGCTCCCGGTCATCTCAAGGACAATCTGCGGCAGTGAATCTGCCAGTTCCCTGTACCTCTGTTCAGATGTTCTCAGGGATCCTTCATCGTGTTTCTGTACACTGATATCACGACAATAGGCAAAAATCAGGGGTTTCTGCTGGAACTCGTGGTAGACGCAGGCGACCTCGACAGGGAGAGAAGATCCGTCCTTTTTTTTGAAGACCGATTCAAAACGGTGTGAATAGTCGCATTTAAGGTGTTGAAACAGTTTTCTCCATTCATCACGGTCGCACCGCATATCTATATCACAGACCGTCAGGAGCAGTATATCCTCCCTCGTGTAACCAAGGGCTCCTGCTGCGGTCTCGTTTGCATATGTAATCCGTCCTGCCCTGTCGATCCAGAAAATACAGTCGGTGGCGTGGTCAACCGAACTCTGGGTTATCCGGAGGGAGATTTCAGCTTTCCTGCGCTGGACTGCCTGTTTTATTTTATGGATCAGTTCGGTGAACTGGGATCGCGGATCGCCGCCTTTCTGGAGATAGAAATCAGCGCCGCTGTTCAGTGCTTCAATAACAACATGTTCCCTGCCCTTTCCGGTAAATATGATGAAGGGCGTCGGGTCTCCCATCACACGAAGGCGTTTTAGAAATTCGATGCCATTTATGGAGGGCATTTCATAATCGGAAACAATGGCATCATAGGAACGGTCCTTCAGGAGTTCAAAGGCCTCACTGACAGAATTACAGGTATCTACCTTGAGCTCGCCGCCTCTTTCAAGAAAAATGCGGGATACATCAAGGAGTGCTGGTTCGTCGTCTACAAAGAGGACCGTGATCATCTGTCACCCTGAATTACGGACATGTAAAGTATTGATATGAGATGGTTTTTCGTGAAATTGACTTGTAATTACTATTTTCTTTATCCAGAAAAACCTTGGTGTTTATCACGAGTGGTTTACTTTTTGCAAAACCGGGGTTAAAATGTGCTTATTATTGAAATTAAGGCATATATGGCGATTAAATTTTTTTGACAGTATTCATAATGCCCTGCCTTTACCTGAAAATGTCATGATTCCTGGCGGAAAATGCCATATGAGGGCAGTGCAGGCGTACAATGGCACCCCGCTTGTATATAGCATCATATGGTTTATGGCGGCTCTTCGGCAGGTGCGTTATTTCCACTGGAATAGTGTCAATTGTACAATATTTACTCAAATAAATGATTTTAATAGATATTTTTTAAAAATTAATTATCAGCGTTCCAGGAAAAATGTGAGTGCCTGCACTCCGGCAGTGCATGCAGATCGAAGCCTGAAGAAGTCAATAATGACCTTAAAATGCGAGTCTCCTCAGTAATAGCAGGCTGATCATGAATGAAGTCTGTAATAGAAGGTGGGCTGTCCGGTTGTGCGACCTGAAAAGTCTGCAGGGTGTCTTTTTTTGTCGGGATATCATACCTGACAGGCAGGTGAGAATTTCGATTATCCTCCCAGATAAGCCGGATTACTTTATTTTAAGGTTCTGTTGACATCCTCCCGCTCACTCGGTATTTCCACTTTCGCCGCACTTCTCATCGTGACACCCCCGGGGCTGATACCCCGCCGTATGCGTGCGTCCCCTCATTGCGACAGGGACCGTGCGTAGTTCTTTAAAAAAAATAACCGCATCCCAATCAACCCTGCCTGCCGACCATCCTGTAGCAGGGTGGGGCGGGGAGGGGTGAGAACCCCTCCTGCCAGAGAAACAGATCAAACAGGTTTTATCAAAATAAGGCTGTCAACAAAGCCCATTTTAAAGATTTTTTAATTCCTCGTACCAATAATTTATCAATACTGCCAGAGCGCAGGAAGGGCCTGATGTGAAGTCTTTTATGCAAAATCGCTGATACCGCACCCTGTCCTATTGGGATATGCAACACATACGATCATTTGGGCATACGCCACGGGAGTGCTGACGGGAAAGGTGCAGCGAAATATGAATAAATTTCGATGTATCCTGACAAGCCAGCCTTATTTACTCATATCATCGGTATCATTGCAGTATAATTCCAGGGCAGATTATCCCGTATTTTTCTGTATTTCAGGCATTGTTGAAACGGACATGAACCAGTAAGGTTCATTCCGGAACCATGAAAATGTCCATTCAAAATCTCCTTATAGTGTGGGTTGTTCCACCATTTTCATTCGAAATCTTCGGACCTGTAATTCCGTAATGATACCGGCCGTCAGGAGGATTGCCGGCAGAGCGTGATTTCGCAGGTCTGACAACGGGCCTGGAATCGAAAAGCAGGTAAATAATAACCGGGCAACCGGCAGAATGGTAATTGTGAATAAATACACAGGCAAGGGGCGTTTGCGTTTAAATAGTGGCAATATGTCTACAGAATCCCGGGATAGACCAGACCCCGGAAAACCATGTTTTACACGCATGACGGCAGACGGGCGGTAGGTGTTGGGACTGATCAGTTTCTGCTCTTACGGGTACATAACCCCCGGGTTTTTCCGCCGGCACCCAAGGGAGACCATAACTGCACCCTGACGGTTCATATCGGAAAGATATAGGCGTCGTTAGTTGAAAATGACGAGAAAGGGTTATTCTGGCCGGTCACAACTATTGGCGGAATGATAATAACCGGAGTTTCAGCCAAAATGGCAGACAGAATCAACCGTTCGGTGTATGTTGATGCAGCCATAGCCTGTTCCGGGACAATTTCGGTCTGATATTATTGTTACCGGCGGCTCCGACACCCTGTCGGTTGCCTGGCTGGAACCGTTCGGACCTTCTATGTAAAAAACGAAGCCTGGTCCCCTGAAAATAAAATGGTTGGTTGAAACAGATATTCTCTGCACGGAAAGCGCGTCTGTTTCCGCTACAAACGTCGACAGGCAAAAAATTGCCGCTGCCGGAAAAGACAGGACCTCCTTTGAGCTGCCGGCATCCGCGTGCAGATGGCTTCCATGCAGGAGCAATTTTTGCAACTGCTGCTGGAAACCGCTCAAAACAGCAGTTGAAAAAGCACGCCGTTTCGTAAATAAAGGCGGGAACCACATGGCCTGCTGAAAAGAAGCCTGTCGTAAAAAAGAGTATAATTCAGGATTCCTGTGCTTTTCCAGGTATCGTCCACCAGTAAGGACCCCGCCGGGTTTTTCAGTCGTTTCATACACTCCCAAAATAACGGTATTTACGCGTGGTCCGGCTAAAAAAATGATTCACTTCATTTTAATGGGACACATGAATTGTATCGCTTAAAATTCATTCAATATGACTGACGGGGCCTTGGGAACCAGGCGTGCCATGGTAAAGTACAGACGAAAACGTAGTTTTCGCCGCGAATTCCAGGGGATACCTGAGAGACATTACGAGGTTGAACAATCGTATCCCCTGTCTGCTGAAAGCAGATCCAAACCGGCACGACCGGATAAGTAAGCTTTTCCGGCATCTTTTCCGCATCGCTTAACGGGAGAAGAAGGGCACAATGCCGTTCCTGAAACAGGCATTGTTATTAAAGGCAGACCAGGGATCATGAGAGTCGTTTCCTGGTCTCGGCTGAATAAATGAAACGGCAATCGGATTTACTTTCACTCCGCCCGGCTATTTTTTTTATTTATCTCTGTTGACATAACAGGTGTCTGTGTCTGATGCCACCTGAAATGATACAGACCTCAGCATACCTGGTATATCTGCCGGGATGATAGTATCCCGGGGTACCTGGAAAACAGGTATCCCGCCTATTTTCACGGCACGATTATTCGTGCCGTTTTTTGGATATTCACAGGATTGAAAAGACCGGATTAAAATCCTGAAAATAGTCAGTTCCTGGATAATGGCGTTTTTAAGGCCGTTTCATTCCCAACGAAAATGATCCATAGTTATCAGATTGAACCGGGAAAACTCCCTGGATTATTTTTTTTAAAGGCGGGAGGGGGGATTAAACCAATCCGCGTCTTCCGTTTTCCAGGATATTGCGGTTCAACACCTCCACGACCTCAGAAGTGAGGGGATGTTACAGGGATTTATTCGTACATTTATGTTCAATTCCACGTCAGATTACCGGGACCGGTGCGTTGTTCTGCATCTTTGAGATTACCGAAATCAGCCGGTTCTTCATCAAAGTTTAAAAAAACAGGGCTGGCAGGGGAACCGGGAAGAATTACCCGGCCGATCAGAACTTTTTTTGGCATATTTTATTCCGGGTACGGGATAAGAGGATCCAACGGAGCCGGATTCCGTTATAGGGTTTTATTTTTTGGCTCTTTGCTATTACGTGCGGGCTAAAATATTCTCATTTACACGTGATATGCGGGGATACCTGGCCTTCCAACACTCCCGAAACGATGAACTTCGCCGCCCCCGAATAGAGCGCGAAGGCTCTGCCTAACGAATCCGGGGCGACGATTGCGGTCCCCAACGAAGAGTACAACATATTGAGATACATCATGTCGAACGGGTTATATGATTGAACGGCGGCGATTTAGTGACTAATCAGAACTTCCTTAACGATCTGAGTATCTATAAACCCATACAAAACAGCGAGGCGGCTATTTTTTTATGCCGGTATGAAAAAGTCCGGTTGATATTTACCTGCCCTCCTTTTTCAGGCTCTTCCGTGATCCTGGAAGTCTCATAGCGCGCTCCGTTGAAATACATATATCGATAAACCAGTTGTGTAGTGTGAGAACGGTCATAGTGTAAACGGATCTTTTAACAGGCTTTTTTTGGGCGATCGCGACCACCGGAGAATACAGGGGGCTGGGTCGGGTCATGCGGTACACAGGCCCGCCTTATACCCCCCTGCAATGTAGCCCGGACCGCACTTCGTAACGATGCCGGTCAGGTTCAGGGGGCCATACCGGATTCAATTTCGATACAGCCCGGCAAATGGTATCTGCCGGTGAACCGCACTCCTGGCCAGACCCGGATCTTGTACCCGGATAATGCGGGAAGCATGATAAAAGACGTATACCGGAGATAAAGGCCTTTAAAAGTCCGTTTTGTCTTTTCACGACGGATAGTATGCCCCTCCAGGAAAAAGCCCGTACCCGGCAGGATAAAAGGCTCTTAAAATCGTTATTTTCAGAACCCATTTTGATGCGATTCTTCTCAAATCTTCTCTCCCCTCCCGGGTAGGGTGCGTCGAAAGGGGTACCTGGATGCGTGAGACTGAAAAATCCCGGGTCATCCTGAAATGATCAAGGGGACTGAGCATTTGTCGTCAAATGTGTATTCTGCGCAAAAGTTTAATTATTTGATAGAATAAAGAATAGAACATGGAGGGAGGTTATTTTTCAGAGTGGCTGAATCGCTACCGTCATTACCTCCGAATGCGCAATTATTCGTCCCGGACCATCCAGAGCTACGATCAGGTGGTGAAACACTTCGGGTTCTATGTCTGGATCCGGCGGAATGTCGAACCGTCACGCTTCTCAACCTACTGGGACGATATGACCAACTCGCGGCTTGACACGGACGTCGAAGTGACACCCCTGATGATCAGCGACTATCTCTCGTTCATGTCCTCGCAAAGGACGTACAAGCCAACGACGATGCACAGGATTATCTCCACCTTGAGTTCATTTTACCGTTTTCTCTCAAGCCAGGGGGCAGTAACCGCAAACCCGATGCCGGGTGTCGAACGCCCGAAGATAAAGGACCAGGAGCTTCGCTATCTCAAACACAGCCAGGTAATCCGCCTGATCGACTCTATCGAGGATGAACGGGACCGGCTTATCGTCCGCGCCATCTATGCAACCGGTGTGCGGGTATCGGAACTCTGCAACATCAATATCGAGGACATCGATTTCGAAGATGAAACCATACGTGTAAGGGGAAAAGGCGGCAAGATAAGGATTGTTTTTGTTGACCCGGATACGCTTTCCGAGATGGATTCATTCATCCTGAACCGTATCGAGGGGCCGCTTTTCCTTGGTCAGCAGGGCCATCACATCTCTCCCCGGGCAGTCCAGCATATCTTCAAGAAATACGCTCCTGATGGTATTACCCCGCATAAAATCCGCCACAGTTATGCGAGCGAGCTCTACCGGAGGTCAAAGAACCTTCGCGTGGTGCAGGAGAACCTTGGTCATACCTCGATCAAGACCACCGAAATTTATCTGCATACCGACCTCGATGAACGAAAAAGGGTGTACCAGGAATTTTTCCCGCTCTCCGACAACCACGTAGAGGCGCCACTGAAGAGGCGGCAGAAGGAATATCCCTGATTTCAGGGGAGACTTTCCCGGCGTGGTACCTGAGCCTGGCTGAGGGGTATACTGTTCAGTAATTTCAGGTTCAGCTTGAATGTTCACATCGACAGAATACAACGTGATTAATTCTGCCCGGACAGTTCTCCTTTTCGCCGGCATCCGGCGGCCGATGCCCCTGGCCGTAGCGGCGCCCGTTCCCCTTATTGCGATACGCGCTCTGCCCGTTCCAGGGAGAAAATAAATGAGATTCAGGTTATATCTGCTCACGAATTATTCTGCAGCAGTGTGAGACGAAAAAGAACTTTCAATCCAACCCTGTGAGCTTAAATCGGGATTCGTCTGTTTTTGACTGCATTTTTTATCCCCTAACTCCTGTAGCGGATCCCCTGCGGGTGTGACGTCACTGTGATGCGACAGAACCGGTGCCCGGTGCTCTTCAGAAATTATCGATACGCCGGGTGCACCCGGCCTAACCCCTCCCTTCACGGGTGGCAGTGGGGGTGCAACCCTGATCCAATCATATTATTTCGAAATTACTCCCTCTTTTACTGCATTCCTGGTCCCGGCACACCTGAGGCAGACGCCCTGGCCGTTGCAGGGTCCCCACACTACGATATGGGTCCTGCTAAATTCTTTTGTAAAAACAACAGGGATGCACATCGATTCATCCCACAGGTTATCCCGTTCCGGGGTGGTACCGCGAGCGGGTTCAACTCTCCCGTTCTTCAGTCATATTCTCTGTTCAATTCATGCTGCACTCCTCAGCCTGACAACTTCCGGGTTGAAATCCTGCTAATGCGGCATCATCGCAGTGCAATTCACCCGTTGTGATTGTCAGCCGGTCGTTTTGGGCGAGTGTATTTGCCACGCCGGGTTCGAACGATATAAAAACCGGAATACATCCATTCCTTTCTTATTTTACCTGTTAAAGACGTCCTGTTTCATATCGACAGGAATGGCACAAAACGCTCATAAACCGTATGATGCTATATGGATAAAGGGTAGCCAATTTCACTTCCTGTAGTATCCCTGAGTCAGGTTTCAGTCCCCTGGGGCTGACATCCCCTGGCTAAGATAAAAAAGGTATGATGAAAATCAGGCGACGAAATCAGAAATACGGGGTTATTTATCAAAAATACTTTCGATTTATCCATATTATGACGTTTTAGCACCCCGGGGCCGGCACCCGGATTGCCGATCGGACCCGCTCCCGGCGGCAATACACTGATATGGATGTATCGGCAAATGAGACAGCATGGATAAGGATCTCCAGCTGGATTATCGCTCATTCCGGGATATCCGGATTGTGGACATTTCCGGGCGGCTGGACGATCGTACCACTCCGAAGGCCTGTTCTGCACTTGATGAGCTGATAGAAGGCGGGTACCGGACTATTCTTCTTCAATGTTCGAAACTTGATTATATCAATAGTGAAGGACTGCGGCTCTTCCTTGCATCCCAGAAGAAAATGCGGGTGAACGGGGGTTCGCTCCATCTTTCATGCCTTCAGCCGCAGGTCATGAAAATTCTGAAGATTGCCGGGTTCGATACCATATTCAGGTTCTATGAACGGGAAAATGACGCACTGGAATGGCTTTCGAACAGATCGTCCAGTCAATGACCAGGTCAGCCGGCCTGCACAGGTTTTTCCATACCCTCATTATCTTTCAGGATCAAAACCTGCAGTAGTGAGTTGCAGGGAGAAACGTCCTGCAGTAACCGGGACTTCGTGAGTTACAGGGCCCGGAACTGACAGTCCGTATCTTCGCCTCAGAAACACCGGTGCCCCCTGTGACCCTGCCGGGCAGCCGGTTCAACGAGTAAACAGCCCCCTGAGTATGGCTCGAATACCTCATTACAGCCTGGCTGGAATGAACAGGTATTATTGATGTGCCGGGACACAGTCCAAAAAAATGTGACGAAAATGTCATTGGAACGAATGCGGAACAGGAATATCTCCTGGAATGGCAGGTCAGGACCGGATTTTTTCCACGTCCTCCTGCCGTTTCCGGCCGGTATCCGGTATACCGGGTCTCAATAAAGACATCCCATGGAAACAAACCTTGTATCAACCTCCATTGTGCTCTTCCAGATGATGTGCGTGGTAGTGGTCATTGCCTACCTGATTACCCGCACCCGGTTTTTCACCGAGACCCTTGCAGGTATTTTTTCATGGAAAAATCAACTGATACTTATCCTTATCTTCGGAATCGTCTCAATTTACGGCTCTGAAAGCGGCATATCCGTTCTCGGTGCGCAGATCAACATCCGGGACCTCGGCCCCATGGTAGGCGGGCTGACCTGCGGTCCGGTCGTGGGTCTTGGAGCAGGTCTCATCGGTGCAGGGTACCGTATGACGATGGGCGGGTTTACTCTCGTCGCATGTACTACCGCAACCGTTCTTGCAGGGCTTCTCGCGGGCCTCGTGTACCTGCTGAACAATCGTAAATTTGTCAGTATTCAGATTGCGGTAATATTTGCAGTTGGAATTGAGGGGCTCCACATGCTCCTCGCCCTCATGCTGAGCACGCCCTTCTCCCAGGCGGTAGTAGTCGTTTCAACGGTTGCATTTCCGATGATCTTTGCCAATGCGGCAGGGATGTTCGTTTTTGCATTTATCGTGACGAACCTGATCAGGGAGAAGGAAACGCAGGCGCAGAGGGACAGTTTCCACTCGGAACTGGAGAGAAAAAACGCCGAACTCCAGATCGCACGCGATATCCAGACCAGTTTTCTGCCTGACCATATCCCGCGTTTCCCGGGTTTTAACCTGGCTGCACTGAGTATCCCTGCAAAGGAAGTGGGCGGCGATTTTTATGACATTATTCAGCTGCCCGGTGGCAGGGTAGGGGTGGTCATCGCGGATGTATCGGGAAAGGGTGTCCCCGCAGCGCTTTTCATGGCCTTTTCCCGGACCGTTATACGTGCGCAGGCCCCTTGGCACCGCAGGGTCAGCGGGACGATACGGGATGCAAATGCCATGATTGCAGAGGACGCACGGTCAGGGATGTTTGTCACACTCTTCTTTGGAATCATTGATATGGAAAAGAAGAGCATGACCTATGTAAATGCCGGGCATAACCCACCACTTCTCCTCCGGAAGGATGGCAGTGTCGGGTACCTGAACCCGACCGGTATAGCGCTTGGAGCAATGGAAGGGATGGACTACGGTGAAGAGACGGTCGACCTCGCTGACGGGGATTGTATGATCTTTTATACCGACGGCGTGACTGAGGCGGTCGACAGCCGGGACAGGCAGTTTGGTGAAGAGCAGCTGCTGCAGGTCTGCAAAGCGAACAGGGATTCAGGGTCGCAGGAGATCCTGGAAAAAATCCGTGCGGCAGTATTTTCCCATGCCGGCGGTGCACCACAGTTCGATGACGTCACGATGATTGCGCTGAAGGTGGAACCGGAATGAAGACGTGCTTTCATTTTTCGACAAAGGCAGACATAGAAAATCTTCCACAGATAGCCGGGTGGCTTGAAGAGACGCTGGCAGGCGCAGGGGTCGGTGAAAAAGACCAGTTCGAGATCGGGCTTGCCGTGGACGAGGCATGCAGCAATATCATACTCTACGGGTACGCGGATCGGTCCGGCACGATCGATATCGAGTCCTGCATCCGGGACGATGAACTGACCGTCACCATCGAAGATGCAGGGAAGCCCTTCAACCCGCTCGAAGTAACTCCCCCGGTCCTCGATGCCGATATCGACCACCGGAAGATAGGCGGACTCGGCGTCCATCTCATCAGGAGTGTAACAGACGACCTTTTCTATGAGTACCGGGACGGAAAGAATATCCTTACCCTGGTCAAAGTCCGTGGCGCAGTCGGCTGCGGCTGATATGCAGGACTTGTGGTGCAGGGATATCAAAAATACGCCCCCTGTACGGTCCATACCGGGACGATGCGTATAGTTCAGACGCGAACCTTCCAGGCCCTTCGCCATAATATGCCGGCACCTTCGGGGGCCGGACAGGGGGAGCTTGAAGGATGCGGTAATACCCCTGCATGTCAGATAAGGCAGTGACGCCGAAGGGCGCCCCGGCAGCGGACGTGGTGGCAGATTGTCTCTTTTATTCAGAACAGGTCTCTTTATTCCACATATACAAAAACAGGGAGAACCCGGTTTTAAGATAATATCCGCCCTTGAACAGAATTTTCACCTTTTCGGGGATTTGCTTCAGGAACTGCCATTAACTGATCCTCTCGTAATTATGGACTGGTCCGGTATTGCAAATCCCAGGAGTGTGCATCCCGGGATGTAGTACCACATATTCCCGTGCAGGGAATTATTCCATGACTTTCGGGAAGGGGAGCTTTTCGCTGCCGGGACTGCATGAACACACTCTCTTCAACAGGAAATCGAACTCTCTATATCAGGGAAAGACCACCTATCTGTACGTGGCACACTCGATCGACGTGACTCCGGAATGGGAGGAAACTGCGGAACGGCTGCTGGAATCAGGCAGGGGAGTCATCTATGTCATCGGTGCAACCGACCAGGGGAAAAGCACGTTCTGCCGGTACCTCCGGTCCACGCTCTCCAGCCGGGCAGTGACCGCATACCTTGACTGTGACACGGGACAGTCGAGCATCGGACCGCCGACAACGGTCGGGCTCGGGGTGTATACCCGGGGGAAAGATGTGCCTGACTGTGTCAGGCTCAGGTTTGTCGGGGCAACCTCTCCTGCCGGGCATATTCTTGAACTGCTGGTCGGATCTGCCCGGCTCCTTGACATTTGCCGGGACAGGGGTGTTGCATTCACCGTGATAGACTCGCCCGGGTACGTGCTCGATCCCGCAGCCCAGGAATTTCACGTGCGGATGATCGATATCATCAGGCCCGACCATATATTTGCGATCCAGTCCGGAAACGAGCTTGAAGGGATCCTTGTAAATTTTTCCCGCACGCCGGGGATATCCATACAGCGGTTTGAGGCATCGAAGAGGACCGTTACCCGGAAACGGGGCTGGCGGAGGATTTACAGGGAAAAACGCTTCATTGAGTATTTTGCAGGTTCAACCCGGTCTGTGATACCGCTTGAGGGGCTGGGAGTGCACGGCAGGCTTCCCGAGACGTTCAGGGAAGATGACTGGAAGAACCTCATCTGTGCGTTATGCGATGCGGACATGATGGTGATCACACTCGGGATCATCGAGAGCCTCGATCTCTTCACCCCGGCCCTCACGATCAGGGCCCCGCCGTTTGATAGAGCGCGTATCGCCTCGCTTCACGTGGGAACGGTCAGGATCGACCCGCAGGGCAGGCAGATCCGTGAGCGATATCGTAGCCCGCCTCCCGGAGCGCAGAGAGAAGCGCTGCCTGGTGAGACGGACCCCTGATCTCCACTTCAACGGTTATCCGCACGAGGCTGAGGGGGATCCCGGGGCCGCTGCGGGCCTGGTCGATGCCGGTAATGACCGCATCTTCTGCGGTGATGACCCCGATGAAGTCAGGAAGAGATTTCGGGCTGTCTTCGAGGAATACCGAAAACTGCATCATCCGTGAACTGTCAAACAGGCCCTGCCTGAGTATCCGTTCGAGGAGGAACGTATCCACGTTTCCCCCGCTGACCACCACGACGACACGGCTGCCCGGGGCGGCAGATGTCTTTCCCGAAAGGAGTGCGGCAAGACCCGCAACCCCGGCGCCTTCTGCCAGTACTTTTTTTCGTTCAAGGAGCTGGAGTATGGCACTGACCATCTCGTCCTCGTCGACAAGGACCAGATCCTTTACATGGTCTTCGATGACGGGAAATGCACGTGTCCCGGTCCGTTTTACCCGTATCCCGTCTGCAATGGTGGGCAGGGCGTCCACGGTCACGGGCGTCCCCTCCCTTCTCGCGGCCGGTGCAGACGGGCATGCTGCCGCCTGTACGCCGGTGATGCGGACCTCGGGCCGGATGGCATGGACGGCAACGGCGATCCCTGCGATAAGACCCCCGCCCCCCACCGGGACGACGATAAGGTCGACGCCCGGAAGGTCCTCCAGGATCTCAAGGCCTATCGTTCCCTGCCCTGCGATGACGGCATCGTCGTCATAGGGATGGATAAATGTCATATCCTCCGCTTCAGCCATTTTCATGGCGTACACGATACTCTCCTCGAGGCTTTGGCCTTTCAGGATGACGCGGGCGCCGTACCCGACGGATGCCTCCTGTTTCGAGAGCGAGACCCATTCGGGCATGATGATGGTCGCCGGGACCCCTGCGGTCCGGGCTGCGACCGCCACCCCCTGGGCATGATTCCCTGCTGATGCAGCGATCACCCCTGCCGGCCTGATTGAACCCTGTTCAGAGAGAATTTTATTTGTAGCACCCCTGACCTTGAACGACCCTGCCTTCTGCATGGTTTCCAGCTTTAAGTACACTTCATACCCTGTGGTTTCCGAAAACGTGGGTGAATATACCAGCGGAGTACGGATGACCCGTCCTTTGATCCGTTCTGCGGCAATCCGGATATCGGATGGGGAGACCATTGAAAGAGAATGTCGTTCAACCCTGATCAATCTTCGGAAGGGGTGGTGCCCGTGAATGGAAGCGAAACGGGCCCGGCTGTAAACCGTTGACACATCCGGGTACCGGAAGTACCGGTCGCGGCTTCCTTCGCTGGCAGGAAAAGGCTTTGATCGTCCGGGAGGAAACGTATAAGACCAGCATATGTTCAGGGGTGTGTCATGACACTGAACGGGAGATACCTCCTGAACACTATCATATCACAGGCAGAGGAACGATTGCGCATTGAAAATAGGGGAGGGGTTATGATTATTCAGAGTTCGGGTGACGATTCCAGCATGATATCGGTCACACAACTCATCTCCCTGACGAGCAGGCGTACAATGTCGTCGAC
Source organism: Methanoregulaceae archaeon UBA467 (assembly GCA_002503825.1). GTDB lineage: Archaea > Halobacteriota > Methanomicrobia > Methanomicrobiales > Methanospirillaceae > UBA467. The sequence continues at coordinate 43,716 of DASP01000005.1, read as the reverse complement.
GGTGATGATCCCGGTCAGTCTGCCGTCGGAGTCGACGACCGGGAGTCTCCTGACTCCTTCGTCACGGGCACAACGGACCGCATCGTAGAGGCCGGTGCCCTCTTCGAGAAGCACGAGTTCGGTGGTCATGATATCCTCTACGATGGTGGACTTCGGGTCACGGTGTTCTGCAAGCACCCGCACGACAAGGTCGCGGTCAGTGACGATACCGACCGGCCGGTCATCATCGGTGGTGATGATGACACTGCCGACATTTGCATCTGTCATCAGGCGTGCCAGTTCTGCAGCACTGACCCCGGGGGCCGCCGTTATTACCTCAGTCCTGCATAATTCTCCCACTGCCATTCGCTATGATTCCTCCTTTAAACGAGTGAGACTGGGTGTCCGGGAGTATTTAACCTATCTTTTGTTTCATTTTTCAGGGCGGACCGGTATTGATCTGTACGTGGCAGTCTTGCACGGATGGCGAATTTTGATGGAGATGCTGATTATTGCGGATGTTTTTTTGGAATTGGAAGGTGTGGGCGAGTAATCGTCCGATCATGCGAAAACCAGGTAATATGAGAATGGGCGGGACAGCTGTGTGCGATAAAAAAAAATGGTCAACTGCGTTTCTTTGACAGGGGGTTTTCTCACCCCTCCCTGCGGCAGGATAGTCGGTGGGCAGGGCTATCGGGATTTTACAGGATCTCTCCCGGAAAGGAGTACGGTTCCTATCGCACTATGGGGACGCACATATACGGCGGAACAGGGTAATGAGGAGTGATGTCTGGTTCAACCCATAATACTGGTAAAGACAGGAGGGGGTAAACCCCCTCACTGGCCCTCCCCCATACGATATCCTCTGGGCAGGGTTCATTTTGATTCTCCAGAAATTATCCTGAAAAAGAATAGTGGCCTAAATGCAGGATGAGGACGCCTCAACGGCCAAGGCATCAGCCCCGGGAGTGTCAGAACAAGGAGTGCGGTTAAAGAGGTTCAACAGTCTCATGAATATTAAAATAAAGTGTGGTTTCGTAGAAGAATCATCAAATGAAAATCCGCATTTACGGACAGTGTGTGATCCCTATGACGCAACCTGACACAATGATCAGGAGAAATATTCTTTTACACAGCAGGAGTCTTACTGTAAAGGAGTCGTCTATATGAAGTATATCGTCACCGGCGGGGCAGGTTTTATCGGATCGCATCTCTGCGAGGCGCTTGCCGGAAAGGGACACGAGGTAGTCATCATCGATAACCTCTCGTCGGGAAAGAAAGAGCATATCGGGGCATTGCTGGATACAAAGAAAAATGTGAAGTTTATACAGGAGACCATCACGGATTTTGCCTTTCTCATGGAGACGTTCATGGGAGCTGACGGGGTCTTTCATGAGGCTGCATTCGTATCAGTACCAAAATCAATCATGCACCCGATCGCAAACCACGATATAAACAGCACCGGAACACTGAACGTCCTGCTGGCGGCACGGGATGCCGGGGTGAAAAAAGTGGTCTTTGCATCATCTGCCGCCGTATTCGGGAATATCCCCGGGACGCCCAGGCGCGAGGACTCGGCCGTCGACCCGCTCTCGCCGTATGCCGTCGCCAAGCTTACCGGTGAATATTATTGTAATCTTTTTACCCGGCTGTATGGTATGGACACGGTGGCACTCCGGTACTTCAATGTATATGGTCCCAGGCAGGACCCGCACTCGGACTATGCTGCGGTTATCCCGAAGTTCTTCCTCAGGCTTTCTCTCGGGGAACCCCCGCTGATATTTGGCGACGGCGAACAGACGCGGGACTTTGTCTATGTAAAAGACGTTGTGCAGGCGAATATAAAGGCAATGGAGAGCACGGCCACAGGTATTTTTAATATAGGCAGCGGAAAGGAGACAAGTGTCAATACCCTTGCAAAGACCATGAATGGCTTGTCCGGGTTTTCAGGAGCTCCGGAATATGCACCCGGACGGCCGGGAGAGGTGAAGTACTCGGCGGCAGATATAACAAAAGCGGGAAAGGCATTCGGGTATGAACCGGTCTACGGGCTGGAGCAGGGACTAAAAGAGACGGGGGAGTTTCGGGGATGAGGTGGTAAAATTATACGGCTCGCAGGGATGGAAGAAAACCTTATCCCTGTTCTCTTTTATTCTGTTCTGAATCAGGGAACAAACCTTTATTTCCAAATTTTCGCGGTCTGAAACTGAAACCGGTGTTGTTCCATAAGAAAACCAGTCAGCTCAACGTTCCGGTCGTCATTCCTGATCAGACCCGGTAATTTTTTATGGGTCGTGCAATAATAATCCTTGATGAAAATCCGGGGGAAAAGGCTTCTTTTTGGCATACTGGTAATTATCGCATGTATCGCCGTACCTTGTACGGGGGCGGTAATGCCGGGCTGGAACGCCACGATTCCCGGGATTTCCGACCTTTCCATTTCTGATGACGGCTCGCGGGTCATCGTGGGCACCAACACGGGCCGGGCACTCGTCTATGACCGGAACGGAACGCTGCTCTGGGAGACAACGAACCGGGGTTCGGTGTTGACAGGATGTATCGGGAACGGAAGTGCATTCCTTGTGGTCTCAAGGGAGGGGCTTGAACAGAACAAGGGAGAATTGCGGCTTTTTTCCGGGAACGGATCCCAGGAATGGTTCTTCAATTCAGGCTGGGTCAGCGCCATGGGCTTGTCCGGAAACAGGATTGCTATCGGCGACCGGCAGGGAAACGTCATCGTGCTTGACAAAAACGGCGGTGAAGTCGCCCGGTTCAATGATTATCCGAAGATGAACGTCATCTCCGACCTGTCCCTCTCGTCCGACGGAGGATATGTTGCGTACGCAAACGATGAACGGAACCCGCAGGTAAAATATGTAACCGTCAGCAACCGTGCGAAGAAGGCGTTTTCACGCTCGTATACGTATACCACCACGTACGCCGATAATGAACCCGTCCGGCAGGTCAGGCTGTCAGGGGACGGGACCTGTATCGCAACCGCCGGCGGCGAAGGCAACCACGGGCTGCTCGCATTCTATGCAAAGAACGGGACACGGATGTGGTCAAAGGACATCTCCCGGATCGGGGATCTCGAAATTGCAGGGGATGGGTCCTCCGTGTATGCAGGGACCGTGGACGGGGATATCAGGGGATATTCCCGTTCAGGCGACCTCGAATGGTTTTTCTCGACCGGTGGAGGGGTGGGAAGCCTCTCGTTATCAGGAGACGGGCTCCTTGCAGCCGGCACCAGCAACGGGGACCTCAATATCTTTAATAAAAGTGGATCTCTCCTCTGGAATACCCACGTCAGCTGCTTCCCGAACGGGGACATCTCGCGGGTGAAGTTATCAGGTGACGGGTCCGCCCTTGCAGCCGTATCAAACGGGCGGTACCTGTGGTATTACCCGGTCGTGATGGAGCCCGGAATTGTTCTTCCCGGTACCCGGGAAAATGCCACTATTCCAAATCTGACTCCGGTGCCAGCTCTGCCGGTTAATAAGGAGAATGAAACCGTTCCGGAGGAGCAGCATGCAACCCCGCTCTTCACCGGGGAGAACCCGGCCGGTTCACAGGTGCCGGGTTCCGGCTCACTCTTTCCCCGCAAAAACCTGGCGTCTCCGGGGATGACGGGAAGCAACCTGTCGTTTCCCGGTATATGGAATGTAAAAGGACTCTTCGGGAAGTTCTGGTAAAAAAGGGTGCGGGATGATCTCTTCATGAGAGGCCGTTCTCTACAAGGATATCGACCATGTATTTTCCTGCATGGCCGTCGCCGAAGGGGTTTTTCCAGTCCGGCTTTTTTGTAAGCATCATCCTGCTCTTCTCAATGATGGTTGTTGTACTGGTCCCTGCAAGGACGTTTGACCCGGCGTCGATGGTCTCGGGCCGTTCGGTATTTTCACGGAGGGTGACGCAGGGGACGCCGAGGATGCAGGCCTCTTCCTGCAGGCCGCCCGAATCGGTCAGGACCAGACGTGCACCGGCCTCGAGCCTGAGGAATTCGAGGTACCCGACAGGTTTTACGAACCTGACTCCTTCTGCGGTGAGCCCGAACTCTCTCATCATCTTCTCTGTTCGGGGATGGACCGGGAATACCACCTGCATCCCTGTTTCGTTGTGTACTCCTTCCAACCCTTCCAGGATGCCCTGCAGGTGCTCTTTTACGTCCACGTTCTCGGCCCGGTGGGCGGTGACGACGATATAGTTCCCCTTCTCCAGCCCTTCCAGGCCGGGGGATATTTCCCTCTTTTTCTGTGCGATCTCCAGGTCCTGGAAGACGGCATCCACGACGGTATTTCCGGTGACATGGATCTTTTCGTCAGGGATGCCTTCACGTTTCAGGTACTTCCGGGCGGTCTCTGTCGGGGCAAAGAGGAACTCTGAGATGTGGTCTGCGATGATGCGGTTTATCTCCTCGGGCATCCGTCGGTCAAAGGAACGCAGCCCGGCCTCGACGTGGGCAACCGGGATGTGCAGCTTTGCAGCGGCGAGTGCCCCGGCCATGACGGTATTGGTATCACCCTGGACCAGCACGACGTCGGGCTTTTTATCGAGCAGGATTTTTTCCACACCGGAAAGAATCTTTGCCGTCTGTTCACCGTGCAGCCCGGAACCGGCATCGAGGTTGTATCCGGGCTCTGGAAGTTCAAGGTCGGAAAAGAAGATCCGGTCCATTTCGTACGAGTAGTGCTGGCCGGTATGGATGGTGAAGTATGGTATTGACCGGGATTCGCACTCCCTGATAATCGGGGACATCTTGATGATCTCGGGACGGGTACCGAGGATGATGGCAAACATACGTGATGTGGTATTTCCTGTGGCAACAATTGAATGTACCGGTTCTGAGGGAGGGATAAGGGTAGGAGGTGAGTGCGGGGAAGTCAGGATCTTTCCCCGGTTTTCTCCTGGACCAGAACTGCGAATTTTTTTATCGTTCCGGCTTTCCGTGTTAGTTCAAAGACCTGTTCCCTCGTAATTTGCTGGTACTCATGTGACAGGAGGTTCCGGTAGGTAACCAGCCGGCTCATCTATTTTGCACAATTTTCATCGATTATCCCGTTTTTCTGGAGAAGGACAAAGATTTCACGGTATGTTGCAGGTATTCCCAGGTCAAGGGCAATTGCCATTTCGCTGCCAAGATCGATGATGCGGTTCAGTAATGAAAAGAGGACCATGGAAACTGCATAAAAATTGCGTTTATCTTCAAGATCGCTCACCTGTACAATTTTGAGTTCTTGTAAGTCCTTCAGGTACCTCCGGATATCAGAACAGATCTGTCCCACCCGTTCGATATCATAGGTGTCGTTCTCTCTCATGGTATCACAGGGGGACTCTTATGGCATGCAGACTGTGTTTACGAATAAGCGATGCACTGTCGAGATATTGCCTGACTGTTTTTGTGACGATACGATGAAAAGTGAGCGAATCCCTGCAGAAGAGTAACTTTCCCTCACGTAGTACCCTGAACCGGATGGTTAACGGCAGATCATAAAACAGACTTACGTCGATCTTCCGGGAACCATAACTTAGGAGGTCATGTTTTTCTGATTCGGAAATTTCCCGCGAGGTGACAATACAGAGGTCGATATCTGAGAGCGTTCCTGCGTTTCCACGTGCAACTGAGCCGAACAGGATAACTGCAATGATATTTTCCTGGTTGCGAAGTTCTCCGATAACAGGACCGATTCCTGTCGCAGTCATGAGTTCGTCTGATATACCCTGAATCAGAACCGCCTTCCTGTACATACCATGGTTAAGGGTTCTTATATGCTTTTAGTTCTCCGGAGGTGCTGCAGATAACCCGTGGAACTGGTATTTTGGGTTATATTAATAGTGTGACTATAGGAGTGCATATGGATCCTGGTAATCTGCTGGTAAATATGGTGGCCATTTTCTGTCTGAAATGGCAGCGAAGATGGATCTCTTTTTCTGATAAAAGAAAGGAAAAAGTGTATTTTTCTATTCATCGCTGTTTTCTTTTCCATCCAGTCATACCCAGCACGAGCAATCCCCCGGCTAGTAATGAGAGTTCCAGCCCGGCCTTTGTCGGGGTCGGCTGAGTTGTTGTCGCCGGAGTTGGAGAGATGTAGGTACTTTCGGGAATGGCCGCCGTCGATGTTATTACAGGATGCACCGGTGCAAAGAGTGCGAAAATTCCGGGCCTGTTGATCGACGTGGTGATGGTGTTGTTGATTATTGAGAATGTGGTATCACTCCAGGCCCCGTCCCGCTCTTCCATGAGGACGAGTTCCTGAACAGGGACTCCGGCCGGAATGGAGAAGGCCAGCGTTGCCGGCCGAATAAACGTGATGTTCTGCGGGACCATCGTGTACGGGCCGCTCACGATTTCTATGCCGGGAGAAGAAGAAGAAGATACGTCAGGAATATCCATTTCCGGGAACAGTGAAAAGTATAGAATTCATAATATAACAGTACCCCCTATATACCGATAGGGAAATGAAGAAAAAAGCCGAGATCGTGGCTCTGTTGCAGAGTATGATGGATGATCTTCATACACAGTACCATGTCCGGAAAATCGGTATCTTTGGCTCTTATTCCAAAGAAAAACAGACTGATATGAGTGATATCGATATCGTGGTGGAATTCGATCAGCCAATAGGTATGATGGCGTTTGTGCACTTAGGGAACCTTATTTCGGATCGTCTCGGGCTTGAGGTGGATCTTGTTACCCCGGAGGGTCTCCATCCTCTCATCCGTGAACAGGTCCTCAAAGAGGTCGTATATGTCTGAACGACGCTCTGAAAGTCTGCTTCTGTATGACATACTACAGTCAATTGAAAAAATTGAGGAATATACACATTCTCTCTCCCTTGAACAGCTGTTACACGATGAGAGGACAAAGGATGCAATACTTCGAAATATCCAGGTGATAGGAGACGCCTCGAAAAATCTCCCACCTGAATTCATCGATAGGCATCAGGATATCGACTGGAGCGGGATTGCCGGTATGAGAAATATCATCACTCATCGATATTTTCATGTTGACTGGAACCTGGTATGGATAAGCATTCATGAAGAACTACCTGTCCTTAAAGTTCAGCTCCTGAAACTTTTCAGGGATAAGTGATACATCTGGTGAATAATCCTCACTTTTCTACACATTTTATCAACCCTGTCCGGCAATTGAGAAAAAAAAATTCTCCGGTAATGGAGATTCGTCTGATAGTGATTATGTATCGGTATCTGCCCAGGGGATCAGGAAGGAGTACCTGGAGCTTTTATTCCGGCCGGGTCATCGGGATACATACCTCTTTTCCAGGGTGAACGACACCCTGTCTGCCGTTATCTCCGGAATGAGGGGGATAATCGCATGAGGCCGGTTCTTATAAAAAAGGGCGGGGTGAAGGCTGTTCAGAGCTGTTTTCTTTTCTGTCCAATAATACACAGCACAAGCAATCCACTGCCTATTATTGAGAGTTCCAGCCCGGCCTTTGTCGGGGTCGGCTGAGTTGTTGTCGCCGGAGTTGTAGAGATGTACGTGCTTTCGGGAATGGCTTCCGTCGATGTTATTACAGGATGCACCGGTGCAAAGAGAGCGAAAATACCGGGCCTGTTGATCGAGGTGGTGATGGTGTTGTTGATTATTGAGAACGTGGTATCACTCCAGGCCCCGTCCAGGAATTCCATGAGGACGAGTTCCTGCACAGGCACTCCGCCAGGAACTGAAAAGATCAGCGTTGCTTCCCTGGTAAACGTGATATTCTGCGGGACCATCGTATAGGGGCCACTTACTATCTTCATGCCTGCTGGAGCATCTCCTGCCGAGGTTTTCAGCAGTCCCACGTAGTCCGTGCCGGTCGTAATAATTGAAACCAGGCCGTCTGCCGAGGTGAAGGTCTTCTGTTGTCCGGCTGGCTGGATTGCGGTTGTACCTGCGGGTGCGGGAGACGATGGCGGAGCAGATCCGCCGGACCCGACGATGACGGTTTTTTCAAGGACCTGCCGGTTATCCACCAGTGCTGCGATTGTAATCGCTCCGTCCGGGACCCCTTCCACGATAAAGGTCAGTTCCGAGTTATCAGGACCGGTCTTTACCCCGGTCACCTGGAGTTGTGCTGATATGCTTTTACCGTCCGGAAGGGAGGTCCCGCTCAGGCGGAAGTAGTCATAGGTCCCGGGCGTGATGACGTAGCTCTTCGTGGTCGTGAACCGTCCGTCCACGGATTTCCCCGAGACGGCAACGATCGTGTCACCCTTCATCACTTCGAGCCGGTTCTGCGACGTTCCCGTCAGGGTTGCCGACACCGAGCTTTTCGTGAGCGTGAAGGGCATCACGAACTGGCTCATCTGGAACTGGAAGTCGGAGTTGGGCTGGACAGGAAACGAGGCCTCGATGAGGAGCGAGAATGTGGCGTTGTCGGGCAGGTCGCGGATCGTGATGGTCATCAGCTGGCCGTTTGCGATGGTGTCCGGCTGCTGGGTGATGACGACTGCGGATGCGGGGAGGGCTATTATAATGAGTGTTGCTATGAGGGTGAGTATTGTGAGATCCTTTGGTGGCATGGTGATCAATGTGTGGGTTGGCGGGTGTAGGGATAAGGTTGTTGTGGGTGGGTTTTGATGGGAAAAATAGTTGTGGTAGTTTACGTTACTTCTTCTGATAGTATAGGATCAAATGTGCCTGCTTACGGTTATGCGAGAAATTTTTCATCAGGAAATCTCTTAGATAATGGAAGCCGGGACCGCGATGGGATTTACATCCTGCCATATTTTTTATGGGCCTGTTCAATCGTCATAACCTCGTGCACCCGGACAATCTGGTCCTGACTATCAATAGTATAAAAGGCGGTATAGCTCCTCCCTATATGGAGTCCGTATATATCGACGTCCTCATCGAGACGGAGTCTCTCTTTATCGCCACCGCTTCCGGGGTGGGGATTTTCTTCGAGCGTCGCCAGGGCATTGTGAATGATTCGTCTGGTCTTTACCGGCAGTTCATTGATGGCTTCCACAGACTTCTGTTTGACAATGACCCGGAACTTCACAATTTTATCTCCGACAACGGAACAAAGTCATCTTCCTGCATCGAATGACAGATATCTTCCAGGAGCCGCCTTTTCTTCCGCAGTTCGATCATCTCGGCAAGGAGGTCGTCATATGTCTGTCCGGCGGATCGCATTTCGGCGAGTTCCTTCCATACCTGCTCGGTTACCGGTATCCTTTTAGTGAGACTCATGATACATATTGTAAACATGGTAAATATTTAAAGTATTGGAACTATGTAACCGATGTCCATGATCTCCAATTTTTAATCCTGGTGTTAAAACGTGACCTGCCCGTTATTCACCAGTACGGCGATCTTCATGGTGCCGTCCGGGACCCCTTCCACGACAAAGGTCAGCTCCGAGTCATCGGGACCGGTCTTTTCCCCCATCACCTGGAGCTGTGCTGAAATGCTTTTCCCGTCCGGGAGCGATGTCCCGCTCAGCCGGAAGTAGTCATACGTCCCCGGCGTAATGACGTAGCTTTTCGTGGTCGTGAACCGGCCATCCACGGAACTCCCCGAGACGGCGACGATCGTGTCACCCTTCATCACTTCGAGCCGGTTCTGCGATGTTCCCGTGAGGGTTGCCGACACCGGGCTTTTTGTGAGCGTGAAGGGCATCACGAACCGGCTCATCTGGAACTGGAACTCAGAGCTGGGCTGGACAGGGAAGGTGGCCTCGATGAGGAGGGAGAAGGTGGCGTTGTCCGGCAGGTCGCGGATGGTGATGGTCATCTGCTGGCCGTTTGCGATTGAATCGGGCTGCTGGGTGATGACCACGGCGGATGCGGGGTGGCTATTATAATGAGTGTTGCTATGAGGGTGAGTATTGTGAGATGCTTTGGGGGCAAGGTGATCAATGTGTGGATTGGCGGGTGGGGGGGATAAGGTTGTTGTGGGGGATTTGGCAGCTGGTTTTGACCCGGGGATGTCGGAGGGATTCTTCTATGAATCTTTGAACCCCGGATACTACCGGGACATGGACGTGGGGTCCGGAAGCTACGAGTAACGACCCGGGGAGCTCCTTCACACAAATACTCGTATAGAATAACGTAAGATATATCTTACTGATTACGAATGGACATTGGCATTATAAGAATGAGTTCAAAAGGGCAGATTGTTATTCCGGCATCAATGAGGAGAGATATTTCGGAGGGTGAACAGCTCCTTGTCATCAGGGAGGGTGACCGTTTTATACTCAAACCACTTGAAGATCTTGAACCGGCGTTAAAAGAAGATATTCTATTTGCAGAGAAGACAGAACGTGCAGTTCTCGAATTTGAAAAGGGGAGATTTAAAACAAAGAATGGCGCTGATTTCATCGATGATCTGAAATCATGGTGACCGTTGCATACGGGGCGTCCTTCGAAAGAACGATAGAGAACGATCAGGGACGCAACAATGAAGGAACGATTAAAGGCACAGATCATCAGGATTGTCAATAATCCCGAAATCGGTAAACCGATGCGTTACAGCCGGAAGCATACGAGGGAAGTGTATATATCTCCCTACCGGCTCTCTTATTTTGCAACGACCGGGAAAAAAGACCTCCTGGTTTTCCTGGCTCTTTACCACAAGGATGAACAATCTAATCTCACCGAAAAAGGTCAATCATAGATTTTTGTCATCACACCATGCCCGCTCCCGTCGTCGGTCCGCACCTCCTGATGTCCGGTGCTTTCTCCTCCCTTCGCTCATATCATGAGGCTGTTTCTCCATTTTTCTATCCTGATGAAGGCCATGTTCCGGTATCCTGCTCTCAATACGAAATTAATTTCAATAATAACAGAAAATGCCTGATAGACAGACCTCCACTCTGGTGATAGAACCGGATATGTCGTGTGGCGTATGACAAGTTCGATCCCCGACAGGTTCAATGGTGTGAATATCTTATGACCGATAAGGAAACAACCGATCTGTTCCTTGAGCTTGACTGGGCAACGCTGGAGGCCTGGGCCGGGGCAAAGACCCTCTTGCGGGGGAAAGAGTACCAGCGCAACCGGAGGGTGAGCTCCCTTGCACGCAGCCATGATGGCACGCTTGTCGCCCGGGTTGCCGGTTCAGAACTGTATGTTACGGCGGTCACAAACCGGAACGGTCTCGTCTCGGCATGCACCTGCCCGGTGGGGGAGTCCTGCAAACATGCCGTTGCCGTGATCCTGGAATACATCGCCCTTCGCGAGAAGGATGTTCCGGTTCCCCCCCTGGCATCGGATGACCCGCGGATCGCACTGCCGGACCTCTGGCCAGAGGCATTCCCTGCACAATACCGGGATGTCACATGCAACAGACTGCAGTTGCCCGGATCCCCGCTTCCGGATACCGGTCCTGGAGATACCTGGAGATCTGCCGGCCCGCTGCGGCATTACCTTCAGGCAATGAATAAAAAGGAACTGCTGGAACTTATTGAAGAACTTATAGAATGGTTCCCGGAAGTCGGGCAGGAGATTGCTGACAGGAAATCGGTGGCTGAAGAAGACCCGCGCCCGATCTTTGAGGCGCTGCTTGCCGATATCGGGATCATCACAGAAGAAGAGGCCTGGAGCGATGACTGGTCAGACAATTCACAGGTCCCTGATTATTCCCCGGTCCGGAAGCGGATGGAGATGCTTCTTGCCATGGACCAGGCCGACATGGTTGTCGAAGCCGGGAGGGTTCTTATCAGGCAGGGCATAGAACAGCTTGAAAAGGGCGATGACCGGACCGGCGAGGTCAGCGGGGAGATTGCCTCCTGCCTGGACCTTGTCTTTGCCGCACTCAGGAGATCCACCCGTCCTGTCTCCGAACGGCTGCTCTTTGCTATACATGCAATGCTTGATGATGATTTTGACCTGTGCGCTGATGCACGTACCTTCACTGACGGGGACTGGCCGGCAGCCGACTGGAGCCGGGTTGCAGATTGTCTGCTCGCTGAGCTTGGAACGTATCAGGTCCCGCCGGGGAGTCAGGACTATACTGCCCTCAACCGGCGCGACAGGTTCACCAGCTGGATCGGGGATGCACTGGATAAAGCCGGCCGTGAAGATGAGGCAACAGCGCTCTATATTGATGAGACTGCAGTGACCGGCGATTATCTCAGGCTGGTCCGGCGCCTGCGTGCAGCCGGGCAGAATGATGAGGCTGCTGCATGGATCCGCAGGGGATTTCTTGCGCTGAAAACCTCGTGTCCCGGTACTTCAGGGATGCTGCAGGACATCCAGCGGGAGATGTGGCAGAAGGAAGGCAAACACCTCGCCGTTGCCGGCCTGCGGGCTGAAGAGTTCGTATGTGATCCGTCCTATCTTTCATTCATCCGGCTTATGGCGGCAGCAGAGAATGCAGGCGTCCGGGACACGGTAAAGGAAACGGTCATGCACTATCTTGTCTCTGGCGGCAGTCACGCGGTCATGGAGGAGGACAGGGCCCGCCGGTGGTATATCTTCAAGGTGCTTCCCGCATCCGGTTTTCTTGATCCTGGATCCCGGAGGGTCCGGCCCGGGCCATTCTATAGTATCCTGATCGAAAAGGCGTTAACAGACCGGCAACCGGAAGAGGCAGTCATGTGGTTTGACCGGTGCCGGAATGATACGACACGCCAATGGGGGTCTGCCTATCCTGAGGACAAGCTATGGGATGCGGTGGCAGAGCGGTTCCCGGACCGGGCACTCCGCTACTGGATGGAGCGTGCAGAACGGGAGGCAATGACCGCCACACCAAAAGGGTATGAGCAGGCCATCATATACGTAAAAAAGATCCGTGCTCTGATGGATGGCCAGGGCAGAACCGGCGAATGGGCCCCTTACATGAAAGGGATGCGCAGTACACATGCCCGGAAGAAGAAGTTTATCGGCATGCTTGATGTGCTTGAGAAGAAGAAGATCTATCAGGCAGAATTGCCGGAATAGTTCAGCTGATGTGCAGGGAACAAAAAGAGGCTGAGACTGAAGCGGCCCTGTCACGGTATCCTGCCTGCATCCTCCTGACCAAAAAAATGTCCAGGACCGCAGGCAGGTCTCCTGCCGGACCCCGGGACATGGTACTGGTCGCAACCATATGACAACGGTTATCCAGTTGGAAAACTTTCCGGTTATGAGGAGAGTGCGGTTGTGAAGAACCCTTCAGGGAAAAGAGGAAAGGGTAAGGCCGGAAAGGATCTCCCTCCGGTTCCCGATATGCGGTCAAATGAATGGGTATTAGCTGCAGTCCGGCAAGCACTTGAGGGAAGAGATTTCGAGAGCATCGGGGATGCGAATGCGGCTCTTCAGACAAAGCTTGCTGCCGGGGATTTTTCCGAAAAACAGAAGACCGGCACGACATCGCGTGAGAAAGCGCAGGACATCATGTACGATGCCTGGGGTGCGAAGGGAAAAGAGCGGATTGATCTTGCGTACAAAGCACTGGCAGTCTCAAAGGACTGTGCGGATGCATACGTGCTCCTTGCTGAAGAAGCCGCAGCCGATAGTGCAGAGGCAATACGTTTACTTCAGGAAGGGGTCCGGGCTGGTGAGCGGGCGCTGGGGCCGCAGATGTTTGAGGAAGAGGCCGGCAATTTCTGGGGGATCCTTGAGACCCGTCCCTATATGCGGGCCCGGTTCGATCTTGCCCATCTTCTGTACCATGAGGGAAAACGGGTTGAGGCGATTGCCCACATGCAGGAGCTGCTCCGGCTCAATCCCGGCGACAACCAGGGGGTCCGGCATGAACTGGCCGGCTGTCTGCTGGAAGAAGGGAACATGGAGGCACTCGGAAAACTGCTCGATGAGTATCCGGATGAATATTCCGCGGTCTGGTTCTATACCGGTGCGCTCATGAAATTCCGGCAGGAAGGCCGGACCCCGGAGGCGGACGCGTGCCTTGTTGCGGCATTTGAGCAGAACCGGTTTGTGCCGCTTTATCTCCTTGGGAAGAAGAGAGTTCCGGTACGCCTTCCTGTTTTCATGGGTATCGGCGATGATAACGAGGCTGTGGTTTATGTGATTGACGGCCTACGGGTCTGGAAGGAGACAAAAGGCGCACTGATATGGATGAATCTTATCCATGCAACCTACCGCAGGAAACCGGGCGGGAAGAAGGCGCGGTGATGAGTCAACAGTTTCATACCTCGATCATTTCCCCGGCACCAGCTGCACCGTCCCTATCCCGACGAACGCCTTCTCTATCCGCTCGGATCCACTCTGATAGAGGACAGCGCAGGTGAAAACGTCGGTTTAAGCCCATCAGATCTGGCAGGCCCTATAAACCGGATGCGGAGCGAAGGAAACACACGCGGTATCCCACACCTCATCGGTACCTGTTCGCACTAGGCCGCATCGATTGTTCTGGTGATTACCAGCGATGAAAACAACAGAATCATGAACGCAAAAAAAAATCAGGGACTGGTCTGACATCCCCTGTTCCCGCCTCATCCCCATCATGCAGATAACCCCCCACTTCATTCCGGTTACCATTGTACCTGCTGTCCCTCTGAACAGCTCCAATGTCGCGTAACAGCTGGCAATAACTGTCAGGACCACGGCAGTGGTATACGAGGTCGAAAAAGGGATGGTTGCCCGGCGATGAATGACAGCGGTGACCGTTGGGATGAACGCTAGCGAGAGGAACCCGGGCCCTCCCGGGATCAATGCGTCCTGCCAGATCATCCGGGAACCCCCTTCCTGCATCCACCTACCCTTGTCACTCGCTGGTGAAAGTGCTCACACAACCGCACACCGTGATCCCGGTCCACCCACACTGCATTCTCAAGATCTCAGACCGGGCACTTGCCGATGTCCACGGTGATCCGTTCCATCCGGGTAACGTCAACGGTCCCCGGGTGTGGCCGTTTCGCCTCCTGCTCTGATTTCACCGCCGCCGGAGGGCGACCGTTATTGTCATCTGCTGGCCGTTTGAAAGTGAATCTGGCTGCTGGGTGATGACGACGGCGGATGCGGGGAGACTCAGAGCGAGGGTGAGGAGGATTATTACGAGATGCTTTGGGAGCATGGTGATCAATGTGTGGATTGGTGGGTGGGGGGATAAGGTTGTTGTGGAGGGGTTTTGGCAGCTGTTTTTGAGCTGGGTTTACGGTGTTAACACAGGGTGAATGGAATCGGGGGATAATACGGGCTTTTTGATGGAGTTTTGAGCGGGGTTTATTGTGGCAATTGATGATTGTTTTGACTGCTCTGCCCGGATCTCATTTTTTAATGGTAAGAATATCCCGATTCACTCCGGCACCTCACACAAGATACTCAAGAACCGGGTCCAGATGTGCATAGCCGATCAGACGACCCCCTGTGCGCTGTTGTGACTGATCCCCTCCATACACCACGAATGACCGGTCCGGCGTGTTCCCTGATAATGTATTCCAGTACGCAATCTCTTTGAAGTAATCTTTATTCGCAGTCCTCCCTGCCTTCATCTCAACAGGGATCAGGTCTTTTCCCCTGTATTCGATGATACAGTCTATCTCATGCCCGTGTTGATCCCGCCAGAAGAACAGATTGGCCTCTTTTGCCTGATTGAACCGGTATTTAAGGAATTCGGTAACAATCAGCGATTCAAAGAGACCCCCTTTCAATGGATGGAAGCAGAGATTTTCCAGGCTCTTTATTCCAGCCAGATGCACGGCAAGCCCGGGATCGGTGAAGTAGAGTTTTGGCATCTTTACCAGTCGTTTATTGAAGTTTTTATGATGAGGCCTGATGAGAACGATGATACATGATGTTTCGAGGAGTGACAACCACTCTTTTACCGTATTATGCGTAATCCCACAATCGTGGGCCAGAGAAGAATAATTCACTATCTGCCCGTTTCGAAAGGCGCACATCTTCATGAACGTCTGAAATGTCGAGAGGCTCTGCACTTGTTTCAACTGGCGAAGATCACGTTCGATATACGTTTGAATATACGATGAATAAAAATCCTCAGGCGAAAGTGCAGTACTATACAGGCGGGGAAAGAAGCCGGTGTAGAGATACTCTTCGTATGGCCTGACTGCCATACCCTCGCGGAAAAGCTCCCTCATCGAGAGGGGCAACAACCTGATGATCCCGACACGACCGGCAAGAGACTGGGAGATACTCTCCATGAGCAGAAAATTCATGCAGCCGGTAAGAATAAATTGTCCGGGCCGGTTGTACCTGTCCAATACACCCTGCAGGTATGAAAAGAGTTCCGGGACTCTCTGCACTTCATCAAGAATTGCACCGGTCCCCTCAAACTGTGCCAGAAAGCTCCGTGGGTCTTCCTCTGCGAAGGCACGGGTATCGGGGTCTTCCAGGAGTACATATGGTTTGTCGGGAAATACCGATCTGACAAGTGTTGTCTTTCCTGATTGCCGGGGGCCGATGACAGACACCGCAGGAAACCCTTCTGCAAGTCTTTTCAGTTTCTCCTCTGCATCTCGTTTGATCATAGCGGCTCTCTCCACACCGTATTGGACTAATTGTAAATCACTTTGACAATTTGCCGGTACTATCAATGGCCCGTATTGTATAAAAACTACCGCCATGACCCTGATACCAAAAAGGTCTCCCCGCTGTTTTGATGTTGGTGGACTAAAACCTGTGTTCTTCACCTGCAGGTTTGTTACGGTTCAGTGAACTGCTGCCGGGGCAAGCTCCCTTCGGAGGCGGCAGCGTCTATCATATGTGGATGTCTGTGGCGGTTTCCCTTCTCTGTCAGATTTCTCAATCTGACCTATATAGGATAGTGAAGATCCCCGGAACGAAACCTTCTCCCAATCCGGGATGATCGAAGGATTGTTTCGATAATGCCCATCTTTTTCTTCCTGCCGGAAACCAGCTGACTCGGCAACGCGGGGTATATCAGACGTGCTCTTCTATGGACTTTGAACCCCGGATACTACCGGGACATGGACGTGGGGTCCGGAAGCTACCGGTAATAAACCCGGGAGATCCTTCACGTAAACACTCATATAGAATAATGTAAGACACATCTTACTTATTATTCATGGACATAGGCATTATACGAATGAGTTCAAAAGGGCAGATTGTTATTCCGGCATCAATAAGGAGAGGTCTTTCGGAGGGTGAACAGCTCCTCGTCATGAGGGAGGGTAATCGGTTTATACTCAAACCACTGAAAGATCTTGAACCGGCGTTAAAAGAGGATATTCTCTTTGCAGAGATGACAGAACGTGCAGTTCCCGAATTTGAAAAAGGGAAATGTACAACGAGCGCTGATTTCATCGATGACCTGGAATCATGGTGACCGTTGCATACGGGACGTCCTTTTAAAAGAACGATCAGGGACGCACGGATGAAGGAACGATTAAAGGCACAGATCATCAGGACCGTTCAATAATCCCGAAAACACGGTACAGCCGGAAGCATACGAGGGAAGTGTATGTATCTCCCTACAGGCACTCTTATTGCTACGACAGGAAAAAAGACCTCCTGGTTTTCCTGGCTCTTTACCACAGGGATGAACAATAAAGACTTCCGTTTTGCCTGTTTTACGATAAAGCCTGTCACACCTGTGGCCATATGCACCCGGAAGGTGATCTCCGGATACACCGGTGCAAATATGGCGAAAAGCCCGGTTTTGTTGATCGAACTAGTTATGATGTGGTTCATAACCGGGAAGGTTGTATCAGCCCAGGCCCCGTTTCCGGTATTCCATAAGGATGAGTTCCTGTGCTGGTATTTTAAGAGTGTTGTAAAGATTTATAGTATTTACAATGATAATAGTATAATCATGCCAGCGGTCAAGCGGATTCCCGTGTCCGAAACGGTTTGGAAAAAGCTTGGGGAGATGAAGGGAGCAGGCCAGACATATGACGATCTTCTTGAAGATATGATAGAACGGGTGAAAAAAGCCCGCCTTGAGGAAGATGTAAAGATATGGGAGAGTTGCCCTGATTCTGAGTATGTCTCCCTACCGGTGATTAGAGAGTGAATTTTGAGGTAAAGGTCCGGAATACGGCCGAGGTGTATCTCGCTCATTTACCTGAAAAATCCCGGCGGATTATCAAAAACGCACTTTGCGGTCCTGGTGAGAACCCGGTTCCCGGCAGTGGCGGGGATAAGAAAAAACTTGTCTTGCGGGCCGGCAGGGAAATATTCCGGCTCCATATTGCTCATACCTACACCGCCTTTTATAGCATTGATCTTGAGAACAAAATTGTCAGGGTTCACGAAATTCTCCCCATCGAACAAGCGCATAAAAAGTACGGCCGGCTGTAGTCAACTGCACATTCTCATTTTAGACGCCTGTATACGGTATTCCGTCTGTCTATGTCGATAACAAAGATCA
Organism: Methanoregulaceae archaeon UBA467; assembly: GCA_002503825.1. Classification (GTDB taxonomy): domain Archaea; phylum Halobacteriota; class Methanomicrobia; order Methanomicrobiales; family Methanospirillaceae; genus UBA467. The sequence continues at coordinate 25,496 of DASP01000005.1, read as the reverse complement.
CTAGTACCCCCCGCCTGAACGCGAGGACTGCGCGGTAATTACCGATACGAAGGGAATAGAACGGCAAACCCCGGAGTTTCTTCACGTGCCTGATCGGGTCCGGTTCGCCGGCGAGTTCTTCCAGGGCAGATATGATCCGGACACTATCTTCTTTTTGAATGTGTTTCAGGTTCCGCAATGCGGCGGAGGAGTACTCAATCTGGAACATGGGTTTCCTTCAGAGGATACCGAGTTCCTGTTTAACCTGCTCATGGGTGTAAGTTCTGCCGAATTTAATGTCATCCAGTGCTGCCGCCATGTCTGCCAACGCCTCTTCGCTCAATGGCTCGTCATCAATGGCACATTGGATAAGCCGATTGACTACATCGTCATATGTCTCCCGGGGGTGGTCCTTCAGCTCGTCGAGACGGGCCTTGGTTCCTGGTTGAAGTTGAATGGAAGTAGCCATTATAGAATACTATAGGGCCCCATAGGATATAATCCCTCTGCCCATGCACACCCTCACACGAACAACAAAGCTGACACGGTTAACGCAGCAGGGCGTGGCAATGGTAAATGGCTTTGTTTTGATTATTTAGTTGATTCGTCTGATTTTCCCGCCATATTGACCATGAGGTTTCAGGGTTGACACATCAACACCGCGTACACCCTGTCGATCATCTCTTCCGTGATCACCGGACATTCGCCACTCACCTTCTTCAGCGTCGTCTTCAGCGGCCTGATCCCGAATAAACGGCACATTCATCGCCGAGGAGGTTCAGCCTTATCGTGATAATCGCAGTGGCCGGTGCTGAACGGGTTTACAAGGGGAATCAGCGCTGTTTTCTTTTCCGTCCGATAACAAACAGCACGAGCAATCCACTACCTATAATCGAGAGTTTCAGCCCGGCCTTTGTCGGTGTCGGCTGAGTTGTTGTCACTGCCGTGGAGGAGATGTAGGTACTTTCCGGGATGGTTTCTGTTGACGTACCGGCAGGATGCACGAGTTCAAAGAGGGCATAGATCCCGGCTTTACTGATTGAGCTCGTGACGGTGTTATTCACAGCCAGGAAGGTGGTACCAGTCCAGGTCCCGTCCCGGAATTCCATGAGGACGAGTTCCTGAACAGGGACTCCGCCAGGGAAAGCACCTGACAAAATAAGTGTGTAAAAAAACGCTCTATCCCGACTTTATTATCTTTTCAGCCCAGACTATCACAGATTCAGCTGTACAGATTGCATTTTTATATTCTTCTTCAGTCAGGGGCGGTTCAATTCCGGGATATCGTGTCTGGGATGCATAGATAGAAAGGACAGCTGCTTTTCTGATCTCCCCTGGCACGGTAATTCCACCGTGCTCCAGACGGGTGAGAAGTGCAGTAATGTCATGAATATACGGAAATGTTATTTTTTCTGAAATGAATATTGCTTTAATTGCTTTTTCTGCGGCTTGTTGTGCCTGATAACAGAGATCTTCAAAATAAATATCCGGAGACGCATTTTTCGCAAGGGCAAGGCTGCTCCGGGCCCTGTTCATCCATTCTTCGGGAGAATCAGGCGGGAACCGATCTGGCATGATATATAACCCGGCCTTCACGAAGTGCAGGATACACAACCATTGAGGGGGAATTTTTATAGTACTCGACCTGTTCGGGTGTGACAATCACCAGGTCCACCGCCTGATCTATTCCATAGAGGCTTAAATGGATATCTGCTGCTATTACCCTTGGATTATAGGTCCCAGGCTTGATGATGAGAAGATCGATGTCGCTGTTTTCATGCATACCGCCCCGTGCAGCTGAACCAAAGAGTATGATCCGTTCGGGAGCGGCAACCTTTACAATACGCCTTATGATTTCATCAAGTATCGTGCTTTTTGGCCAGGCATCTGTCATGACGTGTCACATACATTGCACCGGGGTGCATTTTGATTCGTTTGTCTGTTGTTTCTATATGAACTTATTTGTGATATTCATTCCCCTTCATGATAAACGAGATATTATCCGAAGCATTTTTAATGATATGGTTTACCAGATAGAAAACGAGTTACTCAGGGAGGAATCGCTATCAATAGCGTCTGCACAGTTTGCGTTCTTTCAATACATAATCACCATCAGCGGCTGGCTGATTATGAAAATACGGCACATCCGTAATGCCGGTGTCCGGTGTGATCGTGATGGTCATCTGCCAGGTCGTGTGCAATGGTATCTGCCTGCCGTTTGATGACGACGGCGGATGGGGGGAGGCTGCTCGTCGTGACACATGGTAAACGGAGGAACAATAGTCAGGGGTGTTTTCTCCGGGTTCCAATGATCATCAACCCCAGGAATCCACTACCTATTATTGAGAGTTCCAGCCCGGCCTTTGTCGGTGTCGGCTGAGTTGTTGTCGCCGGAGTTGGAGAGATGTAGGTGCTTTCCGGAATGGCCTCGGTTGAGGTACCGGCAGGATGCACCGGTGCAAAGAGGGCGAAAATCCTGGCTTTGTCGATCGATGTAGTGACCGTGTTGTTGATTATTGAGAACGTGGTATCGGTCCAGGTCCCGTCCCGGAATTCCATGAGGACGAGTTCCTGGACAGGGACTCCGCCGGGAACTGAAAAGACCAGCGTTGCCGGCTCAACAAACGTGATATTCTGCGGGACCATCGTGTACGGGCCGCTCACTAGTTTCATGCCCGGAGGTGCGTCTCCTGCCGATGTTTTCATCAGCCCCACGTAGTCCACGCCGGGGGTTATGACCAGACATTTTGGAATGTCTGCTGAAGAGATTTTCATATCGCTAAAAAACCCGGATGTCCCTGTCCGATGATGTGCATCTCTCACCGGACAACTTCAATGGTCCCGGCCAGTTCCTGAAGAAATTACTTATACCCCTAGTCCAGATTAGTACTAATCATGATTAGGGAATTTGTCGACCGGGAGCATGAGATCAAAATCCTTGAGGAGGAGTGGGAGAAATCCGGCGGCCGGTTGATTATCCTCTATGGCCGGAGGAGAATCGGAAAGACCCGGCTCATCGGGGAGTTCACGAAAGACAAACCTGGTGTCCTGTATTTCGCCGAGGATACATCCCCGTCACTACAGATGCGTCAACTACAGGCAGCCTGCGCAACATTCCTCAACGATTCGCTCCTTGCATCTCTGGATATCAGCTCCTGGGAGCAGCTCTTCACGTACATTGCCCGACATCCTCCTGCCGACAGGGGATACCTTGTCATCGATGAATTCACCTACCTTGCCAGGAATGATACCACGATCCTTTCTGCCCTGCAGAAGTCCTGGGATACAGACCTCGCAGGTTCTTCCTGGTGCATTCTCCTCTGCGGGTCGATGCCTGGGCTCATGAGCGATCTTGCACTCTCCTCAACATCCCCACTCTATGGAAGAAGAACACGTGATATGCTCCTTGAGGCGCTCCGGTTCTCAGATGCACGGAAGTTCCTTTCTGTCCCCCCCGTCGAGGCACTCAGGATCTATCTTACCATCGGGGGTGTTCCTGAATATCTGCTGAAGGCCGGGGACTACCGGTCATTTTCTGATTTTATTACCCGCGAATTTTTTGACCGCTACGGGTACTTCTACCGGGAACCATACTTCATCCTCTCTCAGGAGTTTCGGGAGCTGAAGATATACCAGTCAATCCTGCAGGCTGTCGCATATGGTCATACCTCCCCGGGACCAATCGCTCAGTTTTGCGGACTTGATTCGCGTCACCTGTATCCGTATCTCGAAAGCATGACACGTCTCGGGATCATCGAGCGGGAGCTTCCCCTCCTTGTGAATACAAAAAAAGGAGTCTATCGTATCAAAGACCGGCTTTTCGACTTCTGGTATAACTTCGTCATCCCCAACCGGCAGTCTATCGAGCTCAATGTAGTCCCGACTCCCAATGCCGATTTTGAACCATACTTTGGTCGCCAGTTTGAGGTATTTATACGGCAGGAAGTCATCCCGAAGCTGTTTCCCGGTTACAGGATTGGGCGATGGTGGTACGGGGAGGAGGAGATCGATATCATTGGATACGATGACCGTTCTGCAGCCATTCTCTTCGGCGAGTGCAAATGGGGGGTCCTGACCCGCAACGAATCGCGAAAGATCCTGGCTTCCCTGAAGAAGAAATCATCGCAGGTCCGCCATGCCCGGTACACGGAGGAACGATTCCTGCTCGTAGCCAGAACAATCGAGGGAAAAGAGGAGCTCCGGGAGGAGGGGTATGAGATCCTTGACCTTGATGATCTGATACAGGTCTGAAATGCGAATCCATTACAACCCGGCCCGATTCATGGTGATATGCGTTCTCCCGGGTAGTGTCCCGCACCGTCCCCTGCATGAGTGGGATGAAGCCCGCATCTCCTCAAACGTTTTTTAGCTGCCTGAATAAGACGGTATCCCCCGCTCCTGTGGACTACTTCAGCATCCCTGACACCGGTCGTCAGGCAGGGGAATCTCAAAATGGTCAGTAGCAGGGCATAAACAATGAAGCGACTGAGACCTGGTGAAATGACGATGATTAGCCGGGCAGGATCTTATAAAAAAGGATGGGGGAAGCATTCAGTGCTGTTTTCTTTTACGTCCGATAACAAACAGCACGAGCAATCCCCCCGCTATAATCGAGAGTTCCAGCCCTGCCTTTGTCGGTGTCGGCTGAGTTGTTGTCGCCGGAGTTGGAGAGAAGTAGGTACTTTCCGGAATGGCTTCCGTTGAGGTACCGGCAGGATGCACGGGTGCGAACAGTGCATACGTCCCGGCTTTACTGATTGAGCTTGTGACGGTGTTGTTGATTATTGAGAAGGTGGTATCACTCCAGGCCCCGTCCCGCTCTTCCATGAGGACGAGTTCCTGAACAGGGACTCCGCCAGGGATTGAGAAGACCAGCGTTGCCGGCTTCACAAACGTGATATTCTGCGGGACCATCGTGTACGGACCGCTCACGATGTTCATGCCGGAGGGTGCGGGTCCTGCTGATGTTTTCATCAGTCCCACGTAGTCCGTGCCGGTGGTGATGATCCTGACCAGGCCGTCTGCCGAGGTAAAGGTCCTTTCCTGTCCGGCCGGCTGGACGCTTTGTGTACCTGAAGATGCAGGATAAGATGCCGGAGCAGACCCGCCGGACCCGACGATGACGGTTTTTTCAAGGACCAGGAAATGGTCGACGAGTGCTGCGATCTTTATGGTGCCGTCCGGGACCCCTTCCACGACAAAGGTCAGCTCAGAGTTATCGGGACCGGTCTTTTCCCCCATCACCTGGAGCTGTGCTGAAATGCTTCTCCCGTCCGGGAGCGATGTCCCGCTCAGCCGGAAGTAGTCATAGGTCCCCGGTGTAATGACATAGCTCTTCGTGGTCGTGAACCGTCCGTCCACGGATTTCCCCGAGACGGCGACAATCGTGTCTCCCTTCATGACTTCGAGGCGGTTCTGCGATGTTCCCGTCAGGGTTGCCGACACCGAGCTTTGTGTGAGCGTGAAGGGCATCACGAACCGGCTCATCTGGAACCGGAAGTCAGAGTTGGGCTGGACAGGGAACGAGGCCTCGATGAGGAGGGAGAAGGTGGAGTTGTCGGGGAGGTCGCGGATGGTGATGGTCATCTGCTGGCTGTTTGCGATTGAATCGGGCTGCTGGGTGATGACCACGGCGGATGCGGGGTGGCTATTATAATGAGTGTTGCTATGAGGGTGAGTATTGTGAGATGCTTTGGGGGCAAGGTGATCAATGTGTGGATTGGCGGGTGGGGGGGATAAGGTTGTTGTGGGGGATTTGGCAGCTGGTTTTGACCCGGGTTGTTGTGTGCACACATGGTGAATGGAATCAGGGGATAATACGGGCTTTTTGATGGAGTTTTGAGCGGGGTTTATTCTTTTGAACGGGTTAGAACTCATTATTGTATCTTTTTCACTGGTAATACTGTTGAATGTGATTAATGGGGCTCTTTTTGACAAAATGGCTGATTATTGGTGTAATTTATGAATTGGGTGGGAATTTGAGAGATTATGGGGTAAAATGGCCTTTTTTGGAAATAATGGTTTGAACGGGGTATTTTAACGAAGGGGAGGTGACCATGATTGAAAAAAAGTGCCCATTGTGAGATCTGAGAAGTCTTTCTGTCTGTGGGATTGTCTGATTATTAATAGATGGTTCATCAGGGAGGTCAAAAATGTCAATTTCATGGCATAAATTTATACTATTCTAAATTTGAAAGGTAAATAATAATAACTGTAAGAATTGTTTGATGATTAATAAGACTCGACAATAATATAGTGATATTCCTTTGATATACGTTGTCAAATGGGGGCAGGGTTGTTGAGAGATATATCATAGAGATCTGATTGAGATGAGGGTAAGTATTATTAGATGGATGAATGTATCGACTAATGCATACAATCCAGTAATAGGAGATAGAATTATTAAAATAGACCTAATAAAGGAGCGAATTAATGATTGATGACAAATCCATCCTCATCACTGGCGGTACCGGATCATTTGGCAAGCAGTTTGTAAAAACGATTCTGGAGCACTTTAAACCAAAAAAGGTTATCATCTATTCTCGTGATGAGCTCAAGCAGTTTGAAATGGCACAACAGTTCAATCAAAATTGCATGCGTTACTTTATCGGGGATGTTCGGGATCGTGACCGTCTGATAATGGCCATGAAGGGGGTAGATTATGTGATTCACGCAGCGGCATTAAAGCAAGTGCCAGCGGCTGAATATAACCCCATGGAGTGCATCAAGACAAATGTATATGGAGCCGAGAATGTTCTACATGCGGCGCTGGCAAATAAAGTGCATAAAGTGATCGCTCTATCTACTGATAAGGCAGCTAACCCGATCAATCTGTATGGGGCAAGTAAACTTGCCTCAGACAAACTTTTTATTGCGGCAAATAATATTGCAGGGGGTGAGCCTACACGCTTCTCTGTCGTACGGTACGGCAATGTGGTCGGTTCACGCGGTTCGGTTGTCCCTTTCTTCAGAAAACTCATCGATCAGGGAGCTGATCACCTTCCAATTACCGATGAGCGGATGACCCGTTTCTGGATCACCCTCCAGCAGGGTGTGGATTTCGTTCTAAAGAACTTCGAAAGGATGCAGGGGGGTGAGCTCTTTGTGCCAAAGATTCCTTCGGTTAAAATTTTAGATTTAGCAAAAGCTATGGCTCCCGCTCTGCCATATTCAATTATTGGTATCCGGCCAGGTGAGAAGCTGCATGAGGTTATGTGTCCAAGTGATGACTCTCATCTTACTTTAGAATTTGATGATCACTATGTGATCCGTCCGACCATTCAGTTCTATTTTCCGTCAGATTTCAGTATCAACAAGATTGGTGAAATTGGCAGACCCGTGGAACAAGGTTTTGAGTATCACTCCGGACGCAATCCTCACTTTCTTACAATAGATGAGATCAAATATATTAATCATATTGCGGGTATTTAATGATTCCATACGGACGACAGGATATTAATCAGGCAGACATCGATGCCGTCGTCGATGTCCTGCGTTCCGATTTCATCACCCAAGGGCCTGTCGTGCCTCATTTTGAGGATGATGTGGCGGTAAAAGTTGGTGCCAGATATGGTGTTGCAGTTAATAGTGGGACATCAGCCCTGCACATTGCATGTATTGCCCTTGGACTTGAGCCGGGGGATCTCCTCTGGACGGTGCCAAATACTTTTGTCGCCTCGGCTAACTGTGGCCGGTATTGTGGGGCAAATATCGATTTTGTTGATATCGATCCACTTACTTGGAATATGAGTGTCAAGCGGTTAAGGGAGAAGCTTATCCGGGCACAGAAAAGAAATTGTTTACCTAAAGTATTAGTACCTGTACATTTTGCCGGACAGCCGACAGAGCAGGAAGAGATACGAACACTTGCGGATGAGTATAATGTTAGAGTACTGGAAGATGCATCACATTCGATCGGTGCCACTCGTAGAGGGGAGCCAGTAGGGAGCTGTCGTTGGTCAGATATAACCATCTTCAGTTTTCATCCAGTGAAAATCATCACAACCGCTGAAGGTGGGATGGCAATGACGAATGATGATGAACTTGCCCGTCGGATGATCTTGTTACGAAACCACGGCATCACACGAGAGAAGAATCATTTTTCACGCAAGGCTATAGGTCCTTGGTACTACGAACAACAGATGCTTGGGTTTAATTACCGTATGACTGATATTCAAGCAGCATTAGGCATCACCCAACTGAAGAGACTGGAATTATTTGTAAATCGCCGAAATATTTTAGCAGACCGATATAATAAAACATTGCAAGGGCAGCCCTTGCAATTGCCAACGGTTCAATCTGATAATCGCTCTGCGTTTCACCTGTATGTGGTACGCCTCAAGCTGGATGAAATCAAGAAGACACATCAGCAAGTCTTTGGAGAACTCCGGAAGCAAGGCATTGGCGTCAATCTGCACTATATGCCCGTCCATCTCCAGCCGTACTATCGTAATCTTGGGTTTAAGCAGGGGCAGTTCCCAGATGCGGAGAGGTACGCAGAGGAAGCTGTCACTTTGCCGCTGTATTCTAATATGAAACAAGAGGAACAGGATCAGGTCATCTATGCATTGCAGGAGGTTCTATGAAAATTATAGTTATCCCCGGTCTAAGAAATCTCAAGGAATGCCCAAGAATGATTATTGGTGAGTGTTTAGGGAGATATAACCGAAAATATCATGACAATGTTTTAATCGTATGGTAGGGTTCATTGAAATGTGTAACCCATTCATAGAAACACAGAGGTTTTTCCTTCGTCCGTTGACAGTAAATGACGTTACATATCGGTATTTAGGTTGGTTACAAGATGAAAAATCAAATCGATTTATTGTGACGACCAGCTCAAAATATAACATTGATTCATTACGACGGTATGTCAAAAAAAGAATGAATGATGTGGATGTAATATTTTTTGGTATATTTTTAAAGGAAAATGGCCTTCATATTGGTAATATTAAATTTGAACCAATTGACAAAATTAATTGTACTTCAACAATGGGTGTTTTAATCGGAGATTCTGATTGGCGTGGTCGAGGAGTGGCTGTAGAGGTTATAAATGCCTGTGCACTCTGGTTGTATCAGAACCGCTCAATCACAAAAATATATCTTGGTGTTGACCGCGAAAATAAGTCTGCAATCCGAGCTTATTTCAAAGCAGGCTTCCGTATAATTCAAGATGGTATCTCTGACAAAAATATCTCAAATAGCCTAAAAATGGTTCGAAATCACCTGTCTGTCCTTCGTCTTGCCCTTGGGACAGCTCAGATCGGACTCTCATATGGGGTGGCCAATACCTCAGGACAAATCAGCTATGATGAAGGGGTTCACCTTCTCGAGCAAGCTTGGGCAGCAGGGATCGGTACGCTGGATACTGCAAATGTATATGGGCAGAGCGAGCAGCGGTTAGGGGAGATCGGTGTAGACAACTGGAATGTGGTTTCTAAGCTGCCAGAATTACCTCAAACATGCACAAATGTGAGGAAGTGGGTATATGAGGCTGTTACCTGTTCATTGGAGCGGCTTAAGAAAGAGCGCCTCTATGGGTTACTGTTGCACAACCCTCAGCAGTTACTAGAACCTTGGGGTGTCGAATTATATGGAGCGATGGTTGAGCTCAAGGATCAGGGTATCGTTGAAAAGATAGGTATTTCCATATACAAACCGCAAGAACTTGATCTTCTTTTACCCCATTTCCAATTGGATCTGGTACAAGCACCGTTCAATGTATTAGATCGCAGACTTAAGACCTCCGGCTGGATGAAACGGATGCAACAGAAAGGTATTGAGATCCATGTCCGCTCCGTATTTCTACAGGGATTGTTGCTGATGGAAGTAGAAAAACGACCAGAAAAATTTATCCGTTGGCAGCCACTTTGGGAGTTATGGCATCGCTGGCTGAAAGAAGAGAAGTTGACACCGGTCCAGGCTTGCCTGGGTTTTGTATTATCGCACAATGAGATTAACCGCGTTGTAATCGGTGTTGACAACACGGAGCAGTTGCAAGAAATCATCAGCGCCGCAGAAATTCGTGTGCCCACACCGCCACACGATCTTATCGCCAAAGACATGGATCTCATCAATCCATCCAGGTGGGATACTCTATGACAATAAAAACAGTTGCTATTGTTCAGGCACGCATGGGCTCGATTCGCTTTCCGAACAAGGTCATGCGACCGATTTGCGGTATTCCGATGATAGGTCTACTTCTAAACAGGTTATCGAAGTCTAAATACATTGACCTAATCGTACTAGCCACCTCAATAGATCCCCGGAATGAACCATTGGTCAGATATGTAAAGTCATTAGGCTATGAAATATATCAGGGCAGCGAAGAGGATGTGCTCGACCGTTTCTATAAGGCGGCAAAGATTGCTGGAGCTAATGTAGTGGTGCGCATAACTGGGGACTGCCCACTGATTGATCCCGATCTCGTAGATGCTGTTATTATCCGGTTCCAGAAGATGAATGTAGATTACGCGACAAACACGATGCCTCAGACCTACCCTGACGGGCTAGATGTGGAGGTATTTACATTCAAGGCATTAGAGGCCGCTTGGATCCAGACAGAAGAGACTCGCCACCGGGAGCATGTAACGCCATTTATTCGTGAATCCGGACAGTTCACTCGAGCTAACGTCGTCAGCGAAATCAATTGTTCCGGAAATCGTTGGACTGTGGATGAACCGGAAGACTTTGCGGTTGTTCAGAAGATATTCAAGCATTTTCACCCTCGCCGTGATTTTTCTTGGCTAGAAGTGCTTGCTTTGCAACACGAACATCCGGAGTGGTTCTCCGTCAATCGGTATCTGATCAGAAACGAAGGAATTTCCCTTGGCACCGGTCAGAAACTTTGGAAACGTGCCAAGCGGGTGATTCCCGGTGGCAACATGCTCCTCTCCAAGCGGCCGGAGATGTTTCTGCCAGACCGGTGGCCAGCCTACTTCAGCAAGGCTAAAGGCTGTCGGGTTTGGGATCTCGATGGTAAAGAGTACATCGATATGTCCATCATGGGCATCGGAACGAACATTCTGGGCTACGGGCATCCCGAAGTGGATGAAGCTGTTTGTCGCACCGTGACCGCTGGAAATATGTCCACTTTCAACTGTCCTGAAGAGGTATACTTGGCAGAACGGCTGATTGATCTGCATCCTTGGGCTGAAATGGTAAGGTTTGCACGAACCGGCGGTGAAGCAAATGCAATCGCCATCCGGATTGCCCGCGCTGCTTCCGGTCGCGATAAAGTCGCCTTCTGTGGTTATCATGGCTGGCACGACTGGTACCTTGCAGCCAACTTATGTGATGATCAGATTCTCGATGGCCACCTCTTGCCAGGTCTTGAACCAAAGGGTGTACCACGGAACCTGAAAGGTACTGTCCTGCCATTCACCTATAATAATTATTCTGAGCTAGAGGCATTAGTATGTCATCACGATATCGGTGTAATTAAGATGGAAGTCTCACGTAACACCGAACCAGATAAGGGTTATCTTGAGGATGTACGCCAGTTGGCAACGGATCGCAATATCGTGCTTATCTTCGATGAATGCACCTCCGGCTTCCGGCAGACCTTTGGAGGACTGCACAAGTATTATGGTGTCGAACCTGATATGGCCGTCTTTGGCAAGGCTCTTGGTAATGGATATGCAATTTCCGCAATAATCGGTCGTCGTGAGTTTATGGAGGCGACTCAGAGCACTTTCATCAGTAGTACATTCTGGACTGAGCGTATCGGCCCCACTGCCGCCTTAAAAACTCTTGAAGTGATGGAGCGGGAGAGGTCATGGGAACGGATTACAGAAACTGGACGTGAAATAGGGAGACGTTGGCAGGCGCTTGCCAGTAAATATGACATATCGATCAATATTAACGGTCTGCCAGCATTGATCTGTTTCAGCTTTCCACACCCGGAGATGCTTAAATATAAGACCCTGATTACACAGGAGATGCTTAAAAAGGGTTTTTTGGCTGCCACTTCGGTCTATGTCTGCACTGAGCATACTTCTGAGATAGTTGATGAGTACTTTGAGGAGCTGGATCCCATCTTCGAGATTATCAGAGAGTGTGAATCCGGACGTTCCGTCGACACCCTTCTCGAAGGACCCGTCTGTCATGCAGGGTTTAAACGATTGAACTGAGGTGAACACATTAACATGGGTTTACATGTAGTCTTTCGCACCGATGCCAGTACCAATATTGGCACCGGTCATTTAATGCGTTGCTTTGCATTAGCGCAGGTATGGAAAAAAAAGGGACATTTGTGCTATTTTATACTTGCAACTCATAACCCTGAACTTGAAGCCAGGCTTGTCGAAGAAGGTATGTGTATAACTCATATAGATGCTGATGCAGGAAGTTGCAGAGATATATCTGTAACTATTACATTGGCTAAACAAATTGGGGCAAGATGGATGGTTGTGGATGGATATCATTTTTGTTCTGAATATCAATTAGCAATCCGAAATGCAGGGTTCAGATTATTAATAATTGATGATATGGCGCACCTCCCAATGTATCATGCTAATATCATCATCAATCAGAATCTGGGTGCTGAAAAGTTATCGTATAAATGCGACCCTGATACCATCTTGCTTTTAGGGCCAAAGTATGCTCTTATAAGGCAAGAGTATCTGGAATGGGGTGACTGGAACCGCGAAATTCCAGATGTCGCCAGGAAAATATTAGTTACAATGGGTGGAAGCGATCCTGATAATGTAACAAGGAACGTCATCGAGGCACTAAAACGAATTAAAACCAGTAGATTAGAAACAGTTGTTATTGTGGGTGCAAGTAATCCTCATTATGAATCATTAAAGAATGCGAGTATGGATCTCAATATCAAGATCGCACGAAATGTTCAGAATATGCCTGAACTAATGGTTTGGGCAGATATTGCTATTACAGCGGGAGGGAGTACATATTGGGAACTTGCATTTATGGAAATGCCCTGTATCCTTATTGTACTTGCTGAAAATCAGGTTATTGTTGCCGAAAATGCGGCCGGTTATGATTTTGCAATTAATCTTGGTTGGTATGAAAAAATTAAGGTTGAAAGAATTATTGAAGTAATTAATTATGTTCTAAACTCTCCGTATATTAGAAAAAAATTAGCTTCTAAAGGAAGATCTATTGTGGATGGATTGGGAATTAAGCGTGTAATCTATACGATGAACTCTCTCTCGATAGATTTACGCAGGGTAACAGAATCTGATTGTATTTTTTTGTGGGAATTAGTGAATGATCCTGAAGTTCGGGAAGCATCATTTTTTCCTGAATATATTTCTCTCGAAAGTCATAAACAATGGTTCCGAGAAAAAATGAATAATCCATACTCTTTTCTTTTTATTGGTATAGATGAAAATAACAATCCTATTGGTCAGGTTAGATTTGATATCGAGGGTGATCAAGCTGAAACTAGTATTAGTATTAATGGGCAATACCGGGGTAGGGGTTATGGTTCAATACTAATAACAAAGGGAATTGATCAATTATCTAATATAAGCTATATTAATTCATTCGATGCTTACATTAAGCCTGAAAATATTAAATCAAAAAGAACTTTTATTGAAAGTGGATTTATTCCTCAAGGAGAGAAGGTTATAAAAAAACAAATTGCTTTACACTTGAAAAGAGAGAAAAAATGAATATTAGAAATAAAAAGTTTAAACTAATATCCGGTTTGGAGAATTGTTAAAGGCTGTTATTAGTTTTAACTTATTGAGTGTCAGATATGAACTAAAAGTGGTGGTAATAAATGAAAAATTTCCTAGAAATAAATAATCGGAGAATAGGAAAGGAATCAAAGGTATATATTATCGCGGAAATATCAGCGAATCATAATAAAAATTTTGAAAAGGCAAAAACAATTATTAAAGCTGTAAAAGAATCTGGTGCTGATGCAGTTAAACTACAAACTTACACCCCGAATACCCTTACAATCGACTGTAATAACGATTTTTTTCGGATAAAAGGAACATCATGGAATGATAAGACTCTTTATAACCTCTATCAGGAAGCATATACCCCATGGGAATGGCAGCCGGATCTACAACAGTTTGCAAAAAAGATAGGGCTGAATTTCTTTTCGACCCCTTTTGATTCCTCTTCAGTAGATTTTTTAGAACGGATGGACGTCCCTGCCTATAAGGTTGCATCATTCGAAATTGTTGATATATCTTTACTTAGACGAATTGCCAGAACTGGAAAACCTATTATCCTTTCAACGGGAATGGCTACGCTATCTGAGATTGATGAAGCTGTGCAGACTATTAAGGAAAACGGTTGCACGCAATTTGCGCTATTAAAATGTACAAGTGCATACCCATCCTCCCCGGAGGAAGCAAATCTTAATAGTATCCCCCACTTATCCCAAGCATTCGGTGCCCCTGTTGGAATATCAGATCATACCTTGGGGATTGCAGTGCCGATAGCCGCCGTGGCACTTGGCGCTTGCATTGTAGAAAAACATTTCACACTCTCACGATCTGAAACCGGTCCTGACAGTGCATTCTCTCTTGAACCGCATGAATTTAAAACGATGGTTGAGGCTGTGCGTTTAACAGAAAAGGCATTGGGTCAAGTTACATATGGTGTGACAGAATCAGAGGTAGCTAGTCGGGTTTTCAGAAGGTCCCTTTTTGTTGTGGATGAAATTAGAGAAGGAGAGAGGTTCACAGAGGAAAATGTGCGTTCTATCAGGCCAGGATATGGATTGCATCCGAGATATTATGAAGTTGTGTTAGGAAGGATTGCGTCATGTGATATACCTCGAGGGACCCCCTTGAAATGGGAATATGTGGGCACAAACAAATAATGAAAATTTTTTATTAAAAATTTGGTAATTATGTAAAAAATTATTTTATCAAAAATATGTATTTTTTCCAACTGATCACCACATACATTGCAATAATCAAATTAACAATAATATATGCCAATCCCACTGAAGATATACCAATACTGAAGAAATACAGCAATATCAAAGATATTATCAGAATACTTATTGAGGAAAATATTGTCAGGGAAAGCAACTCTTTAATTTTGAATTGAATGCGAAGATATGTGTAATAAAAGGAATTCAGTGAGAGAAATAAGCTGGATATTGCGAGAAGAGAAAGCAGTACATGTCCATTAACAGAATAATTCTTTCCAAAGAGCAATAAAATTTGATTTCCAAAGAGTATAACTAAGATTATAGTTGGAATCAGCAGGAAGTAAGTGTTCTTTATTGCATTTTTAATATTTATCCCAAATGATTTTTCATTATGAGATCCCTCTGCGAATAATGAAGTTGAAATTGCACCTGGAATCATAAACATGATATTTGCTATACTGAATGAAATGTAGAAGTATGCACTATCCTCGGGCATTAAGTATGCGACAATAATCAAAGGGAAAAGGAGCGGAGGAAGTGCGCTAATAAGATTAACAAAATAATTACCAAAAGAATAGGGGAATATCTCTTTCATTAAACCCCATTGAATTCTAAATAAAGGTTTATAATCTGGAATTATCTTTTTTAAAAAAATTATAAGGCAAACAAGAAATGCAAAAAACATTGATAGACCCCATGAATAAAACACGCCTATAGGCATGAGAAATAAACTAAAAATAATTGCCAATAGAATGCTCATTCCACTGGCAATTATACTTTGATATAAAAGATATTTAGAATTCCTGCTCGCGATAAATATATTTGTTTGTATCAGTAATAATCCGGATCCCAGTGAAAAAAATAAAAAACCTAAAATATATACATACGAATCTATCACTACGTCCAGTTTAATGATGAAAATCTTAATAAAAAAAAGAAAAATAATGCCGATTATGAGCGTAGATAACCCTATAAACGAAAAACAGGTATTTATAAGCTTGGTGGCATCATTCACATAGTTAAAAAACCTTATAATCGAAACATCAACCCCAAATCGCGCAATCTGTGTCACAATACCAATTAATGAAATTAATGCAACACTATATCCTATATTCACCGTAGAATAAAGTCGAGATACGATAATCCAAAAAATAAAACCCAGCGAAGCTGTCAATATGCTATTAAAAAGTATATAATATGAATTCTTAAATAGTGGATTTTGAAAGTAATCGATTATCCATTTATCCAGTTTCCCACTAAACAATATTAAAAACACCTCAACCAGATGTTAACTAGTAATTATTGCAATTAAATTACTATTGTATGAGGATTACTAATAGATGTTAGTGTATATGGGGCTAAACTATATGCTCTTATTAGGGTAATTAGAGAAACAAGAATGTATAGAACTAAATCTGGTAAATTGGATGCCCGTCAATAAATAAAAATATTAATTAGATAGAAAAACTTGGCAAAGGTATTTTGAGGTTTTCTAATGATAAAAAAAATATTATGGAAGCTGTGGTCACAAAAGAATGAATTGGAATTTCACAAGAGCAATGACTGGAGAAATACTCAAGATTTTTTGGATCAGACAACCTATTTGATGGATTATTTTGGGTACTCCCCGGAAGATTTTAAAGATGAAATTGTTATTGACCTTGGATGTGGATCGAAATTAAGAAGTAAATTCTTTAAACATGGTAAAATTGTTGCGATTGATCCCCTCGCAGACGATTATATCAAAAATGTTCCTTGGAGTGATATTAATACTGCAACCCAGTATTACTCAAAACCTGCTGAGGAATTGATACCAGAACTGGAGAACTGCGCTTGCTTTTTAATGTGCATCAATGTTCTAGATCACACCTTTAAGCCGAGAAAAATCCTAGAGAATTGTCATAGATATTTAAAAACTGGAGGTGAATTACTAATATCTGTTGATTCACATAAATTTATTACTCCCCTGCATCCCCAAGCTATTAATGCAAAATTCCTCGAAAATGCCTTTTCAAAAATGCAATTTGAAATATTAAGATCCTACAGAGATTTGGGAAAAATTGGAACCAGCTATGAACGTGGATTTTTAAGTAGCAGAACTTTTACATATGTTCTGAAAAAGATGAAATGAATACGTAGGAATTTAAAGGGAATTCATCTGGAAAAAGCTATTAATGGAGAGATGAAGCGACGTATCATCTCATTTTTTATTTATAAAATAACACTCGATGTCAGAATTGGAGTAAATGTGATCAATTGATGAGTCATACTCCAGTCTAGAAAAATCAGACGGTGAAAATTTCCATATGTTTGGATACTGAGGGTAAATTGAGGGATAATAGATTTTTGCCATTTTATTAAAAATGAGGTAACTATCCCGCGTAATAGTGTCACCAAGAATGCCGTTAACTAAATATTCAAAATGATCAGGTGGTTCCAACATTGTCCCTTCAACAAATATTTGTTGCTGTCTAAATTTTTCAATTCCATATATTATTTCATAATAATTCCACAATCGTGTTTGCAGCTCATATACTGGATATTGCTGATCATAATTTGCTATAAAGAAGGTTGAACCTGAATATGATGATTGAGGGATTTGCCTGTTAACATAGTTTACCCAGGGAGACGGAAATGTATTCATTACTGCAAATGAAACAAACAATAAAAATAAGCACAGAATACAGATTTTTATAATCGTTTTCTTTGTGAAGAACACTCTTGCGCAATAATAACCGACAATGATTATTCCAATAAAAACTCCATATTTAGCGAATCGTAACGATATTCCTTGGACCCAGTCTTTGAAAAATAACAATCCTAAAATCAAGTCGAGGAGAAGGAAAAGAGAAGAAAAAAGAACTATAGTTACTTTATCTTTTATATAAAAGGAAATTTTCAATATTACTATTAGCGAGATAACGGATGCGACTATAAAAAATGCAACAATTACTCCCCACGTTTTGACGATAAGCCATATAATTTCATTATAATTCAGAGAGGTGAAACTTAGTGCATCTGTGGTTATTTTCACTGTAGTTTCTCCTAAACCTGTAAATAATGCGTGAGAATATGCCAAAGTGAAATTTCTGAAAAAATCAAGATGTGTTATCCATAAAAAAAAGGCAATAATCAGTAAAAGAATCGGAAACAGCGAATTGAAGCGAGTTTGATTTGAATTTGCAATATAATGTCTAAATTTGTTATTATTAATTGTAATATAAACTATATACATCCCGGTAAATAATATTATCAAAAACAATGTTGTTTCAAGATGGAAAAATGGCATTATTATTAATAAAATGATCAATACTACATAATTTGATATTTGTTTTTTGCCCTTGGAATTCTTAAAAAAAATGAAAAATATCAGGGGTAAAAAGCAAAAAGCTTCAAAGGAAAGAAAAATGTATTCTCTGGTCATTTCCATTCCTAATATTGGGATTAAAGCAAAGATTACTATATAATAGATCTCAATTTTTGAAAAATTAAGTGTTTTTACAAGTATATACAAAAAAAGAATGAATAATTGGACAAAAAACGGGAGTATTAATAGACTAACCATATTAACGTTATACCCGGTGAACTTATCCAGAATTGATAACCAAATATGAAAAAGAGGATAAATATCCCCTCC
Source organism: Methanoregulaceae archaeon UBA467 (assembly GCA_002503825.1). GTDB lineage: Archaea > Halobacteriota > Methanomicrobia > Methanomicrobiales > Methanospirillaceae > UBA467. Next base: position 7,017 of record DASP01000005.1, on the reverse strand, counting down.
TGAAATTGTTCCTGCTAAAATATCTTTAATATATCCTAGATGTGAAAAAGTATCCCCCGATTGATAAAATAAATATCCGCGAAAAAATGGTAATAATAATAAAATCAGGAGGGTAATTGACGCTGTGACCAGTTGGGGGAATAGATTAACCTCATTATCCGTTGTTTTTGAAATGAAAGAATAAAGAAACATCGAAATAAATGGAAAACTCAGCGAAATAATTATTAATAGCCAGAAATAGGGTGGATACGCAGTATAAATCGATATTTCATACCCGTTGGCTTGATTGGATACTAGTATTATTAACAACTCAAGTAGAACAAAACTGATTGCAATAATAGACAGAATTTTCTTAATTCTATTAATCTGGAGTGTTTTGTTCATTTTTCCGTGAATTTTTTATTCAAATGTCGGACTTCTTTATATATATTCTTGGGTTTCGTTATTTCTTCGTTCGTGTGATATTCTCCATCAATCATTTTCTGGAATAAATGGGAATACATCAGTAAATTGGAATATTCTTTTAAGTTAAATATGCTTTTAATCCGTTAATAATATTTTTTGTAGAAAATATAAAATCTTGAAAATCAATTATTATAATATGAGCTCCGATACAACCGGTGGTTTTATTTATGAACTTTATAGTTACCACCCAAGGATAGCAGTATTATTCCATCTCGTTACCGGGAGGTGGAATCATCTCTCTCATATAAAAGCGGTTGTTAATGATCTCTTTGATGATAGACAGTCAATTTTTGATAATCAAATACACATTAATGGAGCAATTCAATGGATTTTTAATGCGCAAGATAGCTTAAAAACCGGTGGAATTCCGGCAGATTATTGTTTTACGTGGGGCTGGTCGAATCCATATCCAGAAACAAGTGGCTATATTATATATTCTCTAATTAATTATCTGAACGTTTTTCCCGAATCTGAGATGAATGATGAAATAATTCAAAGAAGCATTTGGATCGGAGATTGGTTACTATCGATACAAAACGATAATGGATCATATTATGAAGGACTACACGCCGAAAAGAAAAACCTCCTTCATAAAAATATGATAATTCAAAGGGAGAGCGCTTTTGAAACTGCCCAAATTATTGCAGGTCTCCTGAGTCTCTATAAAAAGACTCATGACAATAAATATCTTGATGCAAGCATAAAATCTGGGGATTGGCTTATAAAAACCCAGGAAACGGAAGGTTATTGGAATTTATCTCATCAAAATAAACCCCGTTCATACGATGTCTATATTGGATGGAGATTACTGGAACTGTATCAAATTGTACCAAATCCTGATTATCTTTACTCTGCAATCAAAGTATTTGATTGGGCGAGTGAATTACAGAAAGAAAACGGATTCTTTTTAGAATGTTCACATCTCATAAACCGGGACCCATGGACACATGGGATTGGATATACCGTTGAAGCGTATATTGAAGCTTATGTCATCTTAAAAAGATTAAATATTGAATCCAATTATTTGAGCATCGCACAAAGGACGGCCGACACTTTATTGAAGTTATATCATATACGCGGATTTAAATCAATTTATTATCAGGATAAAGGATTTATACCGGCAAGTTTCAACGAAAACTGGGAATCTAAAGTAAAATTTATGCATTTATCAGGATGCGCCCAGATTGCATTATGCTGGTTAAAATTATTTGAAATCACAAGAGATTATCGCTATTTGAATGCGGGTATAAAACTTAATAAAGATATAAAAAGTATTCAGAATTTACATTCGAATAATAAAGGGATCCGTGGGGGAATCAAAGGAAGCCATCCGATATGGGGCTTTTCATCACCATTTCGGTTTACAAATCATTCAGTGAAATTTTTTATCGATTCTTTATTGGAAGAATCACTCATAATGAAAAAAGAACGAGGAGAATTACTATGAAGATTGTAATAATCGGGCTGAAAAATCATCCGGCAACGATAAAATTGTTGAATAAACTAACTATATTCCCTCAACACACTTTTTATCTCCTTCAGCCGATTAAAATTCCATATTCTCCAAAAGAGATTGCATACTTGATAAGAAAAAATTCACAGCAGGATACTATCGGGATTAAAATCAATAGGTTCTATGCCAATTTGCTTTTTCATAACCCTGGTTTTATATTAAAACTGGCTTATTATTTACACTTTAATAAATTTAATGATAACCCACAACAAACTGAAAATAGTGAGGAATATGAAACTACGGATAAATTGTCAATCTCGTATCCCTTATATGAAAAATATGTACAAAATGTAAATAGTAAAAAAACTGAATCCTGGTTAAAAAACATTGGACCCGACTTAATAATCTGTTCATCAAATGGATCAATTATTAGAAAAAATATCATTGTTATCCCCAGAATTGGAATTATTAATACGCATCCAGGAATTCTTCCAAAATATCGTGGTATGAATCCAATAGAATATACAATTTTGAATGGAGATCCAATTGGCGCAACAACTTATTTCATTGATGAAGGAATTGATACGGGAAAAATCCTTTTTACAACCCTATTAGAGTCCGGAAAATTTTCTTATAATGATGTGAAAAAAAGAATTCTGGATATATTAGTAGATTCAAATGTTAGAGCAATAGAATTAATTGAAACCGGGAAGTTTGAATCAAGCACACAAAAATTGAATGCTGGAAAACAGTATTTTCCCATTGATCGTGAATTGATTGCAATATGCCGTTGTAAGCTCGCTCAAAAAAAAATTGATTAAGAAAATAATAACTAATATCTCCCAAAATTTACGTTTTAATCACGAAATTCAAATAAGATATTTGAGTTACTTCTATTATAGGAAGTGGAGGATATTTTTTATTACGTAAGAAGAATAGTTATTATTATTGAAAATTTTAATTGTTGGGGGAAATTTACAAGTAATCAACGGATATACAAACGCCGTACTATCAATAGCAGAAGCAACTGGAAAAAAAGTATCAACATATCTTATTCCTGTTTTCACCCCGTTTTATGTTAAGAAAAAGGATGAAAAGAGATCATTTACGTTAGTCTCAAAAAAGATATCACCTTTTATAATATTCATTATGATAAAATATTTTAAACGTTCTTTCTTTGCCATTAAACCGTATTGCAGCCCGTTTTCCGTCACTGGTTTCTTATATTTTATTAAGGATACTTATCATAGGGCATTATTTGCACAGATAATTGACGATTTAAAACCAGATGTTATTAATATTCATGGACTTTATCTGGATATTCTACCGTTTATAGAAGTCACGAGAGACAAGAAAGTCCCATTGTGTGTAACAATTCATGCAATATCAGCCCCTGATATGAATATTATTTTACACTATAATAAAAATTTTGAAGAAAAAGAAATGATAAATTTGGTTGAAGCCAAAATTCCAATTATTACGGTCTCATCAGGTGTTTCGTATCTGATTAAGAATTCTTTTAAGATCAATATCGAGCCGATAATAATTCAGAACGGCGTTGATTTTGATAGATTTGTTTTAAACAATCAGGATATATCCATGGTCCGAACAAAGTATGGGATGCCTCAGGATAAACTGATTTTAATCCAAGTTGGTACTCTTATCAAAAGAAAGAATCACATAGTCGTATTGGAAGCTCTGGCAGAAATGGAAAAATCTCAACAGGATGCCCTTCATTATGTTATTATCGGGGATGGGCCGGAAAGATCCATACTGGAGGATTTCTGTATTAAAAAAGACTTAATCTCAATATGTACGTTCACGGGCCAGATATCAGACGCTGACTTAAACGCACTCTACTTAATTTCTAATCTATTTATTCTGCCTTCAACAAGCGAAGGTCTGGCACTTGTTTCATTAGAAGCTCTAGCGGCAGGAATACCTATTATCGCATTTGAAGATCTTCAGGGAATTCAGGAAATTTACAACCCTCTTTGTGTGCAACTGATAAAAGATCATACAATTTCCTCGGTGAAAGATGCCATACAGGAAGCCATGAATAAAAAATGGGATAATGACCTAATTAAGGCTTATGCAAAACAGTGGAGTTGGGATTCTGTAAGTGAAAAATATATGGAAATCTATCAAAATCTTCTTAAATAGAAATGCTGAAATGCTATTTAACTGATCCTGATGAAAAACGTCCTTTTTATTCCTGTAAATTCCATCCAGGCAGAGATATTTGTCAGAATTGCGAAGCAACTTCCAAATAATAAAATAAAAGTAAAATTTTTTATTCTAGACAAAATATATGCCAAACGTTACCCCAATTATCTAGTTGAACCCATATTACAACGCGAAAGTTATGAATATTTTCCAATTGAAAAAATAGAAAAAAAGTATCTTGAAAGGGCATTAATGAAAGAGAATCCGAGTCTGATCGTGAATTCCCAGGATGCGATGGAGCCAATAATAAAACTATTAATGCAAATTGCAGAAAAAAATTCAATCCCTGGGCTTGTAATTCAGGATGCGTTTATTTTTTGGCTCGACCCGCCATATTGCCCCGTTGAGCAGAAACAGGCAAAAACCATATTTGAAAAACTAAGTGCAATAACACGAGATGCACGCTTTATTTTTTCAATCTTAAACTATGGCAACAACTGGAGTATCCGGGTTCAAAGGATAGTCCAAAGGATAAAGGAAATACTCAATGGTGAGTCAACCAGATGGGGTGACGGTGTTTATTCAAAAATTGCTGTTATGGGCGATTATACAAAAGGAATGTTGGTCGCAAGAAATATTCCCGAATCAAAAATTTTCATTACAGGACAGCCTCGCTGGGACGATTTTGTTCAATCCTCTATGAATTTTGACAGGTCAGCACTATGCAAAAAATTCGGTCTGGATCCTGATAAAAAAATTATCTTAATGACAACCCAACCTCTTGTCGAATCCAGAATGTGGTCTGAACAGGAGCGGGAATTCTTTATCATTTCGATATCTAATGCATTATCTAGAACTCCAGAGTACTCTTTAATAATAAAAATCCATCCGAGAGAGAAGAAACAAGTCTACGAGGATATATTGAGAAATAACAAATTAAATGGCAAATGTAAATTATTTATTAAAGAAAATATTCATGAACTGCTCTTTTGCTGCGATGTACTTTTAACTCATGTTTGTACTACTGCTCTTGAGGCGATGCTTATAAAAAAACCTGTAATATCAGTGGATTTTAAGGTACCCACAAAAAATATCCCCTATGTAAAATCAGGGGCCGCAATCGGGATTGATCATCCCACACAATTAGCTAACTCCGTAGATCGACTATTATACGATACCAAATATCATTCATCCTTTGATGAATGCAGAGATAAATTCATATATGACTGTGCTTTTTTGCAGGATGGAAAATCGACTGCACGATTAGTGAAACTCATTGAAAGCATGATAGATATAGAAAGATAAAGACGCAATAAAAATTGAACTGAATAGATTACTCCCCCTATACTTGGATGAATCAAAATGGAAATAAATTTCAGTTTTTATTTAATAATCTCTTGAAATCTTTTAAGGCTTCTTTCATAGCCGTATTCTTTTTCAATAAGATCCCGGCCCGAATAGATAACAGATGAAATGTCATTATATGACAAAACGGTAATAATTCCTTTTTCTATTGATTCGGGTGAATTATTATGTATCAAAAAACCGTTTACTTCATTTTGTATAATGTCTGGAATTCCACCGACTGCCGTTGCTAATACGGGAGTACCGCAGGCCATTGCTTCAAGTATTATTGTTGGAAGCCCCTCAGAAAATGATGGTAATACTAGTATTTTTAATGAATTCAATATCTTTGGTAAATCACTATGATCGATCCAACCGGTAAATCGGATGTTTTTTTCATTGATGAGCGAAGATTTTTTCTCCTGTAAGTGAGTTAATAACGGGCCATCCCCGCAAATTAGAAAATCAAGATCCCTCATTCCGTCATCGATATCCTGGAGCAACGAAATTGCATCAAACAACTGCAATACTCCTTTTTCTTCTGAAAGCCTCCCAATATATCCTATAACGGTATCACGCTCGTGGTATTGTTTAAAGATATCAAATTGGATGGTATCAATAAAACGGGCTCCTTTTTTTATTATTTTTTGTGAATATCTCTCCAAATGTCCGAATGCAACTAGGCTTCCAGATTCAAGGATTATTTTATCAGCCATTTTATATATTGCCTGTTCAATTATTCGAAGGAAATAACTAATCATTAATGAAAAAAAACCATGATAACAATTCGAAAGGCGTATCGATTCAATTCCTAAAATATTAAAATATATTGGTTTTTTCAGTATTTTTGTACAAATTACAGGAATTATAAGTGTTGCACTTCCGTAAAACCATACTCCGTCCAATTTATTTCGGTTTTTAAAAATAATTAGGGAAACCGCGATTTGATAAAAAAAATCATTTAAAATTTTAAAATAAAGAGAATTCTTTTTATTTTTTTTAGATAAATTTATAATATTCACATTTGGATAATCACGAATTAAATCTGAACCCTCTAATTGGGAAATAACCATTAATTTCTCTGTTATTTTAGAGAAAATTTTAATGACATCTGATAAAAATACCTGTCCGGATAAGGAATTATTCAAAGGCCATGATATTATACATAATCTCATATTATACTCTTTAACAATTCTTCAAATCTATCTGTTATATTTTTCCAGCTGTAATGCTCAATATATTTTATTGCTTTTTTTCCCTCTAGATCAAACGTTCTGTCGTGAATCAGTTTTATTGCATCATTTAAAACTGTTTGAGGGGATTCTGAATAGATCACCCCATTACCTTCACCGAATTCCTTCATAAGTCCATATAACTTCGTTGCGATAACCGGCTTTCCTACTGCCATATATTCATACATTTTAATGGGGACAATATCCTGCATAATTTTTTCATCAGGATCCGCTGGTAAAATGCAGATATCACTCGCAGCAATGAATTCAGGGATTTTTTCATAGGGTTGTCTGCCTGTGAGGATGAGACTCTCATCTAGGTAATTTTCATCCCTTATGTGCTGAAGATCTTGGTAT